>NZ_JBIBDS010000007.1:0-597812 GCF_042954805.1 Streptomyces sp. NPDC012637 | reverse complement strand
AGCGTTAGGGAAACGCCCGGTTACATTCCGAACCCGGAAGCTAAGCCTTTCAGCGCCGATGGTACTGCAGGGGGGACCCTGTGGGAGAGTAGGACACCGCCGAACAAATTTTGACCTCAACCCCCGGATCCCGTCCGGGGGTTGAGGCATTTCTGCGTTCAGGAGACCCCTGTGCCGCCGGCCGTCCGGGCTGAAGGTAAGGTCATGGGGCCATCATCAGCTCGTTCCCACAGGAGGCCCCCGGGTGGAGGTCCAGGAGACCCGCGTTCAGACGGACCGGGTACTCACCATCCCCAACATCCTCAGCATGGCTCGCCTCGTCGGCGTGCCTCTGTTCCTGTGGTTGATCCTGCGGCCCGTGTTCGGCGGGCCCAACAGTGACGGCTGGGCGCTGCTCGTCCTGGCGCTCAGCGGTGTGAGCGACTATCTCGACGGGAAGCTCGCGCGGCGCTGGAACCAGATCAGCAGCCTCGGTCGACTGCTCGATCCGGCCGCGGACCGGCTCTACATCCTTTCCACCCTCCTGGGTCTCACCTGGCGGGAGATCCTGCCGCTCTGGCTGACCCTCGCGCTTTTGGCCCGTGAGTTGATGCTCCTGGTGATGGTGGGTATCCTCCGCCGCCACGGCTATCCGCCGCCGCAGGTCAACTTTCTCGGCAAAGCTGCCACTTTCAACTTGATGTACGCGTTCCCGTTGCTGCTCCTCAGTGACGGAGACGGATGGCTTGCGTCACTCGCTGAAGTTTTCGGGTGGGCCTTCGCCGGATGGGGTACAACTCTGTATTGGTGGGCAGGGATCCTCTACGTGGTCCAGGTCCGTCGACTCGTGAAGGCGGATACCACGGCCGATTGAGCCCGTCCGTCCTGTGCCTGGCAACGACGCCGGCCGGATCGAGACTCCGAAGGGCCATTGAGTGGACAGGTGAAGTCGGCAGGACCGTCGTCTCTTCAAGGAGGACGCTTCCGACATGAAGGCCGTCGTGATGGCCGGTGGTGAAGGCACTCGCCTTCGCCCCATGACATCGAGCATGCCCAAGCCTCTTCTGCCGGTCGTGAACCGGCCGATCATGGAGCATGTCCTGCGACTGCTCAAGAGGCACGGTCTCAACGAGACCGTCGTCACCGTGCAGTTTCTCGCCTCCCTCGTAAGGAATTACTTCGGGGACGGCGAAGAGCTCGGAATGGAGCTCACCTATGCCAACGAGGAGAAGCCGCTCGGCACCGCGGGCAGCGTGAAGAATGCCGAGGAGGCGTTGAAGGACGACGCCTTTCTCGTCATCTCGGGGGACGCGCTCACCGACTTCGACCTCACCGATCTGATCCGGTTCCACAAGGAGAAGGGCGCGCTCGTCACAGTCTGTCTGACCCGGGTGCCCAATCCGCTGGAATTCGGCATCACGATCGTCGACGAGGAAGGCAAGGTCGAACGATTCCTGGAGAAGCCGACCTGGGGACAGGTCTTCTCCGACACGGTGAACACGGGCATCTACGTCATGGAGCCCGAGGTCTTCGACTACGTCGAGGCGGACGTTCCCGTCGACTGGTCGGGTGACGTCTTCCCGCAGCTGATGAAGGAAGGCAAGCCGATCTACGGCTATGTCGCCGAGGGCTACTGGGAGGACGTGGGCACCCACGAGAGCTATGTGAAGGCCCAGGCCGACGTCCTGGAGGGCAAGGTCGAGGTCGACATCGACGGCTTCGAGATCTCGCCCGGCGTCTGGGTCGCCGAAGGCGCCGAGGTCCATCCCGACGCCGTGCTGCGCGGGCCGCTGTACATCGGGGACTACGCCAAGGTGGAGGCCGGTGCGGAGGTGCGCGAGCACACCGTCATCGGGTCCAACGTCGTGGTGAAGAGCGGGGCCTTCCTGCACAAGGCCGTCATCCACGACAACGTCTACATCGGGCAGCAGAGCAATCTGCGCGGCTGTGTCGTAGGCAAGAACACCGACGTGATGCGGGCCGCCCGGATCGAGGACGGGGCCGTCATCGGGGACGAGTGCCTGATCGGTGAGGAATCGATCGTGCAGGGCAATGTCCGGGTCTACCCGTTCAAGACGATCGAGGCCGGCGCCTTCGTCAACACCTCCGTCATCTGGGAGTCCCGCGGCCAGGCGCATCTCTTCGGGGCCCGGGGCGTGTCCGGCATCATCAACGTGGAGATCACGCCCGAGCTGGCCGTGCGGCTCGCCGGGGCGTACGCCACCACGTTGAAGAAGGGCGCGACCGTCACGACCGCGCGTGACCACTCCCGTGGCGCGCGGGCGCTGAAACGGGCGGTGATCTCGGCGCTGCAGGCCGCCGCCATCGACGTACGCGACCTGGAGAACGTGCCGCTGCCCGTGGCGCGGCAGCAGACGGCGCGGGGTTCGGCCGGCGGGATCATGGTGCGGACCTCGCCGGGTGCGCCGGACTCCGTGGACATCATGTTCTTCGACGAGCGGGGCGCGGACCTGTCGCAGGCGGGGCAGCGCAAGCTCGACCGGGTGTTCGCGCGCCAGGAGTACCGGCGGGCGTTCCCCGGAGAGATCGGCGACCTGTCCTTCCCGGCCAGCGTGTTCGACTCGTACACCGGCTCGCTGCTGCGGAACGTGGACACGTCCGGCATCGCGGAGGCGGGTCTCAAGGTGGTCGTGGACGCGGCCAACGGCAGTGCGGGTCTCGTTCTGCCGAGCCTCCTCGGCCGGCTCCAGGTGGATTCGCTGACGATCAACCCGGGTCTCGACGAGTCGCGGCCTACGGAGTCGGCGGAGACCCGGCGGGCCGGGCTGGTGCGGCTCGGGGAGATCGTGGCCTCGGCGCGTGCCGCGTTCGGCGTGCGCTTCGATCCCGTCGGCGAACGGCTCTCCCTGGTCGACGAGCGGGGCCGGATCATCGAGGACGACCGGGCACTCCTGGTGATGCTGGACCTGGTGGCGGCCGAGCGGCGGTCCGGCAGGGTCGCGCTGCCGGTGACGACCACGAGGATCGCCGAGCAGGTCGCCGCTTACCACGGCACGCAGGTGGAGTGGACGACGACCTCGCCGGACGACCTCACCCGGGTCGGCCGTGACGAGTCGACGATCTTCGGCGGTGACGGCCGTGGCGGGTTCATCGTGCCGGAGTTCAGCAGCGTCTTCGACGGTGCGGCCTCGTTCGTGCGGCTCATCGGTCTGGTGGCCCGTACGCAGCTCACGCTCAGCCAGATCGACGCCCGTATCCCGCGGGCGCACGTGCTGAAGCGGGACATCGCCACTCCGTGGGCGGTGAAGGGTCTGGTGATGCGCAGGGTGGTGGAGGCGGCCGGTGACCGGTCCGTGGACACCACCGACGGCGTGCGGGTGGTGGAGGCCGACGGGCGCTGGGTGATGGTGCTGCCCGACCCGGCGGAGGCCGTCACCCATCTGTGGGCGGAGGGGCCGGACGACGGCTCCGCGCAGGCTCTGCTCGACGAGTGGTCGGCCGTCGTCGACAGCGCAGGTCACTAGGCCGGGAGCGGACGGACGAGACGGCGGAGCCGGGAGGTACCCGTGGGTACCTCCCGGCTCCTCGGTGGGGCCATTCGGCGGTACGGCGTGCGACGTGCGACGATGTGCGGCATGTCGCAGCAGCCCCCCGTTCGGAGCACAGGAACGCCACCTCCGCGTCCGGACGCGTCCATGTCGCTGCTGAACAACGTGATCGACCATGCGCTGGACGACGGTTACGCGGAGGCCTCGGCCCGGCGGGCCGCCGAGGGCGGTGGTATGCCCCGTACGATTCGGGCCAAGCTCGGGCTCGCGGCGGGCCTGGTGCTCGCGGCGGCCGTCGTGACGCTGGGGGCGGCCGAGGCGCGGGTGTCCGCGCCGGTGGTCGCCAAGGAGCGGCAGGAGCTGATCGACCGGATCGAGTCGGAGACGTCCGCGGCCGACAAGCTGGAGACGGACGTCGAGCGGATCCGCGACGAGGTCGGGGAGCGGCAGCGCAGGGCGCTGGAGCAGCACGGCGGTGACCAGGCCGAGCTGGTGGCGCTGCTGTCCGGGGCGACACCGGTGCACGGGCCGGGCGTGAAGCTGGTCGTGGACGATGCCAAGGGCACCGACACGGGCGGCGGCGGTCCGCGCGAGAGCAGCGGCTTCTCCGACACCGGGCGGGTGCGCGACCGTGACATGCAGCGGGTCGTGAACGGCCTGTGGGAGTCGGGTGCCGAGGCGGTCGCGATCAACGGTCAGCGGCTGACGGCGCTGTCGGCGATCCGGGCGGCGGGCGACGCCATACTGGTCGACAACAAGCCACTGGTGCCGCCGTACACGATCCTCGCCGTCGGCGACGGACAGCGGCTGAGCACGGCGTTCCAGGACAGCGCCGACGGCCAGTACCTGCACGCGCTGCAGGAGAACTTCGGGATCCGTACGAGCATCTCGGCCGAGGGCGACGTGCGTCTGCCGGCCGCGCCGAGCCTGATCGTACGTACAGCAGAGCCGAGGGGAGCCGGGGCGGCGAAGGCCACCGGGCAGGCCACGGCCGAGACAGGGAAGGGCACATCTTGATCGCCGTACTGGGCCTGATCGTGGGAGTCGTGGTCGGACTGTTGGTCCGGCCCGAGGTTCCGGCGGTGGTCGAGCCCTATCTTCCGATCGCCGTGGTCGCCGCCCTCGACGCGGTCTTCGGCGGACTGCGGGCCATGCTCGACGGGATCTTCGTCGACAAGGTCTTCGTGGTGTCGTTCCTGTCGAACGTGGTGGTGGCGGCGCTGATCGTCTTCCTCGGTGACAAGCTGGGCGTCGGCGCGCAGTTGTCGACCGGTGTGGTCGTCGTGCTCGGCATCCGGATCTTCTCGAACGCCGCCGCCATCCGTCGGCACGTGTTCCGGGCGTGAGGCCGATGAGCGACAACGAGAACGAGAACGAGAACGCGAACGCCGACGGGCGGGACAAGGGTCCGGCGCGGGAGCCGGGCGAGGCCGGCGCGCCGCAGCCGGGGCCCCGGCCGCCGCTGCCCGGGCCCGTACCCCCGCCCGCGCCCCAGCCTCCCGCGGCGCCCGCGCCCCCACAGGCTCCCGCCGCCGCGCCTCCGTCCGGGCCGTCGGCGAGCGGGCGGCAGCGGCTGGCCGCCAGTCTGTGGCCGCCGCGGGTGACGCGGGCCCAACTCGTCGTGGCCCTGCTGCTGTTCGTCCTCGGCCTGGGGCTTGCCATCCAGGTCCGGTCGACGAGCGACAACAGCGCGCTGCGCGGCGCCCGCCAGGAGGACCTGGTGCGGATCCTCGACGAGCTCGACGACCGCACCCAGCGCCTGGAGGACGAGAAGACCCGTCTGGAGAGCCAGCGCAACGAGCTGGAGTCCAGCTCGGACCAGGCCGAGGAGGCCCGGAAGCAGACCCAGGAGAAGGAGCGGCAGCTCGGGATCCTGGCCGGTACGGTCGCCGCCGAGGGCCCTGGGATCACGCTGACGATCACGGACCCGGCCGGGGCCGTCGAGTCGGACATGCTGCTCGACGCGATCCAGGAGCTGCGGGCGGCCGGCGCGGAGGCGATCCAGGTCAACGATGTGCGCGTGGTGGCGGACAGCTACTTCTCGGGCAGCGGACGCGACATGCGGATCGATGGAACGCAGGTGGCCGCTCCGTACGTCTTCAAGGTCATCGGCAAGCCGGAGGATCTCGAGCCCGCGCTCAACATCCCCGGCGGCATCGTCCAGACATTGGAGAAGGAGCAGGCCACGGCCAGGGTGGAGCGTTCCGGGAAGATCGTCGTCGACGCCTTGCGACCTGCGAAGCGGCCTGACTACGCTCAGTCGTCCTCGCAGTGAGGCGGGGCTCGATGACGGTCGCGCAGCAAGGGCATGACCTTGCGGGGGGTCGCCGCACCACATGGGTGGTGCGTGGTGGAAACTGTCGAGTGGCTACGGACGTTGTGAAGATGTCCGGGTCGGCAGGTGTGTTCAGTCAGGGTTCGTCCTGCCCCACGGGCGGGTCTGTTTCGGTCAAGGGGAATCGCCCGTGAAGTTGTTTGCGAAGTTGTTCGGCAAGAGCGGACGCGAGGACGGCGGCAACGCCAGGCATCGCGCGCCGCGTCACGCCCAGAGCGAGGAACAGGGCGCCGAGCGCCCGCTCTTCCGCGACGAGGTCGGTGGCCACGGTGGCGACATTCCGGGCACACAGGGCGCGTCTTCTGTTGACCCTGCCGGTGCCGGGCGCATAGGTTTCGGAGAACCATCAACCTCAAGTACGGGTGGAGGGTTTGTCCCCGATCCGTACGCGACCCAGACCTCCGCGGGGCAGCCGCGGCAGGAGGACGCGTCCATGCCGGTATGTACGAGGTGCGGTCACCGCAACACGGCGGACAGCCGTTTCTGCTCCCACTGCGGCACGCCGCTGCGGGGCGGAGTGGCGCCTGAGCGTGCTTCCGAGACGACCTCGACGATCTCCATCTCGGGGCTCGAGGCCTACGACTCGGAGGTCACGGGCCAGACCGCGCTCCCGGCGCTGTCGGCCGAGGCGCTGGCGGCGGTCGAGGCCCTGCCGGCCGGCTCGGCGCTGCTGATCGTGCGCCGCGGTCCGAACTCGGGCAGCCGCTTCCTGCTGGACGGCGAGCTGACCACGGCCGGCCGTCACCCGCAGAGCGACATCTTCCTGGACGACGTGACCGTGTCGCGCCGTCACGTGGAGTTCCGGCGCCAGCCCGACGGCACCTTCACGGTGTCGGACGTCGGCAGCCTCAACGGCACCTACGTCAACCGCGAGCCGATCGACTCGGTCGTGCTCTCCAACGGTGACGAGGTGCAGATCGGCAAGTACCGGCTCGTGTTCTTCGCGAGCCAGCGGGGCGTGTGACGCCCCGGAGAACCTTCAGGGAAGGTCCATGCTGCGTACACCGACGGGCGGTGCCGGTCTCGGCACCGCCTCCGCGGGCGAGCGGCTGGTCAGCATCGGCACGGTGCTGAGCCAGCTGCGCGACGAGTTTCCCGAAGTGACCATCTCCAAGATCCGGTTCCTGGAGGCCGAGGGGCTCGTCGAGCCCCGCCGGACGGCCTCCGGCTACCGGAAGTTCAGCCCGCAGGACGTGGAGCGGCTCGCCCAGATCCTGCGGATGCAGCGGGACCACTACCTCCCGCTCAAGGTCATCCGCGAGCATCTGGACGCCCTCGCCCGCGGTGAGCAGGTCAGGCTGCCCTCGCCCGCGGGTCCCTCGCGGGACCTGCTCGACGGCGCCTGGGACGGCGAGGGCGAGCGTCCCACCGCGGCCCGGGTCGGCCGGGCCGAGCTGCTCGCCGCCGCCGAGGTGACCGAGGCCGAGCTGGCCGACTGGGAGTCGTACGGGCTGATCGCCCAGGCCGAGGGCGGGGGCTACGACGCCGAGACCGTCACCGTCGCCAAGCTCGTGGCGGATCTGGGGAGATTCGGTCTGGAACCCCGCCACCTGCGGGCCGTGAAGGCCGCCGCCGACCGGGAGGCCGGTCTCGTCGAGCAGGTCGTCGCGCCGCTGCGCCGGCACCGTAACCCGCAGACCAGGGCCCATGCGGAGGCCACCGCGAAGGAGCTGGCGGGACTCTCCGTGCGACTGCACGCGGCACTGGTCCAGACCGCTCTCGGGCTCCGGCTGCAGTGAACCGGGGACGGCCTTCGGACGGCCCGACTACCCAAACCGGTCGGGCACGTCCTAGGGTTGCTGTGTGAACGAGCTCGACGTTGTGGGTGTCCGGGTGGAAATGCCCTCCAACCAGCCGATCGTGCTCCTGCGTGAAGTGGGAGGCGACCGGTACCTCCCCATCTGGATCGGACCGGGGGAGGCGACCGCGATCGCCTTCGCCCAGCAGGGCATGGCCCCGGCCAGGCCGCTGACGCACGACCTCTTCAAGGACGTGCTCGAGGCCGTGGGGCAGGAGCTCACCGAGGTCCGCATCACGGACCTGCGCGACGGCGTCTTCTACGCCGAGCTGGTCTTCGCCAGCGGCGTCGAGGTGAGCGCCCGGCCGTCCGACGCGATAGCGCTCGCCCTGCGCACCGGGACGCCGATCTACGGCAGTGACGGGGTGCTCGACGACGCGGGGATCGCGATTCCGGACGAGCAGGAGGACGAGGTGGAGAAGTTCCGCGAGTTCCTCGACCAGATCTCGCCCGAGGACTTCGGGACGAGCAACCAGTAGTCCGCCGGCCTCGCCCGCGGCCGGAGGGCGGCCCTGAGGCATTCGAGTAGCCTTTCCCCGACACGGGGCACGGGAAACCACTCTTCGGGTGATTATCACTCGGCGTGCCGAGTGTGGCGATCGTTGACGCACCCCGAGTGACTGCCTACCTTCGTGTGGGCAGGTCAAGGACGGAGGGTCGGCGTGATGAGCAGCGGCGACGGTACGGCAGGGGGCTTCCTGGGGCGCGCCCCCGGGGAGAAGGGCCCGTATCCGCTTCACGGCAGTGTGGGCGACCTCGGTACGGACGCGGGCACGGGCCCGACGGCCACGGGCGAGGCCCAGGAGACCGTCGGCTACCGGGGCCCCACGGCATGTGCGGCGGCCGGCATCACCTACCGGCAGCTGGACTACTGGGCGCGCACCGGCCTCGTCGAGCCGAGCGTGCGGCCCGCGTACGGCTCCGGCACGCAGCGGCTCTACAGCTTCCGTGACGTCGTCGTCCTGAAGATCGTCAAGCGTTTCCTTGACACCGGGGTCGCGCTGCAGAACATCCGGGCCGCGGTGCAGCACCTGCGGGCGCGGGGATTTCGCGATCTCGAGCGCATGACGCTGATGAGCGACGGCGCGACCGTGTACGAGTGCTCCTCGCCGGACGAGGTCGTCGACCTGCTCCAGGGCGGGCAGGGCGTCTTCGGCATCGCCGTGGGTGTGGTCTGGCGGGACGTGGAGGCGGCACTGTCGCAGCTCCACGGCGAGCGCGTCGACACCGGCGAGACGCTGATCGGGCACAACCCGGCCGACGAGCTGGCGCGGCGCCGCCGCGACCGGGCCGTCTGACCCGCGGCTCCGCGCCCGGCGGAACCGGCTCGTACGCGCGTACGAGCCGATTGTCAGTGGTGTGGGGCAGCATCGGAACCGTGAGAGCCGCGCCCACGATCCTGCATCTCGACATGGATGCCTTCTTCGCCGCCGCCGAGCAGGCGTCGAAGCCCAGCCTGCGCGGAAAGCCGGTGGTCGTGGGCGGGCTCGGGCCGCGCGGCGTGGTCGCGACCGCTTCGTACGAGGCACGGCGCTTCGGCGTGCACTCGGCCATGCCGATGGCGCAGGCGCGGCGGCTCGCGCCGAACGCGGCCTATCTCGTTCCCCGCTTCGCCTTCTACCGGGCGATCAGCGGCCAGGTCATGGAACTGCTCGGGCGGCTCTCGCCGCTCGTCGAGCCGCTCAGCCTGGACGAGGCCTTCGTCGACCTGGAGGCCGGGGGAGTCGCGGACGACGCCGCGAGCGCGCGGGCCGCGGGAGAGCTGCTCCGCCGGGACATCCTCACGACCACCGGTCTCACCGGGTCGGTGGGTCTCGCCGGCTCGAAGATGCTCGCGAAGATCGCCTCGGAGGAGGCCAAGCCGGACGGGCTCGTGCTGATCGAGCCGGGCACGGAGCGGGAGCTGCTCGGGCCGCGTTCGGTGCGGATCATCCCGGGCGTCGGGCCGGCCACCGGTGAGCACCTGCGGCGGGCCGGGATCACGACGGTGGCCGAGGTGGTGGAGGCCGGCGAGGACGAGCTCGTACGGCTGCTCGGGAAGGCGCACGGGGCCTCGCTGTATCTGATGGCCCTCGGGCACGACGACCGGCCGGTGGTGGCCGAGCGGGACGCGAAGTCGGTGTCCGTCGAGGACACCTTCGACGTGGACCTGCACGACCGGCTGCGGATCCGGCTGGAGGTGGAGCGGCTCGCGGAGCGGTGCGTGGCGCGGCTGCGCGGATCCGGGCACTCGGGGCGGACGATCGTGCTGAAGGTGCGGCGTTACGACTTCTCGACGCTGACCCGTTCCGAGACGCTGCGCGGGCCCACGGACGACCCCGTGGTGGTGCGGGAGGCGGCGGCGCGGCTCCTCGACCTGGTGGACACGACCGGTGGCGTGCGGCTGCTCGGCGTCGGGGTGAGCGGCCTCGCGGACTACACGCAGGAGGATCTGTTCGCCCAGGCGGAGGCCCGGGCGGAAGCGGAGGCGCAGGCGGAGGCCGGTGCCGCCGACGGCGTGGGCGAGGAGCGGCGGACCGAGGACGGCGCGGTCGCCTCCTCGGTCGTCGCGGCCGCGCCTCCGACGGCCACGGAGCGGGTCGAGCGGCGCTGGGCCCCCGGGCTCGACGTCCGGCACGCCGTGCACGGGCCCGGGTGGGTGCAGGGCAGCGGCATCGGCCGGGTCACGGTCCGCTTCGAGGAGCCGACCTCGGCGCCCGGCCGCGTCCGCACCTTCTCGGTCGACGACCCGGAGCTCGAGCCCTCCGACCCGCTGCCCCTCGTCCCGGGCGGCGCGACGGGCGCGGCGGCGTAGTCCTGACGGGACGGGCGCGGCGGGAAGGGCGCGTCAGGACTCCTCCTGGCCCGCCAGACGGCCGAAGTCGCGGGGCGAGGTGTCCGGGGGCGGGGGCGGCAGGGCGAGGCTGTAGTGGCGGTAGAGCTGGAGTTCCTGTTCGGGGGAGAGGTGGCGGCCGACGCCGAAGTCGGGGGCGTCCTTGATGAGCGCGCGCTCGTACGGGATGTGGAGGCCGTCGCCCGCCAGCTCGCTCGGCTCCAGGGGGACGAACGCGTCCCGGCTGAACAGGCCGGTGCGGACGGCGGCCCACTCCGGGACGCCCGTCGCGTCGTCCAGGTACACCTCGTCCACGGTGCCGATCTTGTGTCCGTTCCGGTCGAACGCCTTGCGGCCGATCAGGCTGCGCGGATCGATGTCGGTCTGCACGGTCCCTCCAACTGGTCGCAACTGCTCTACAAGCACTACGAAAGTGCACATCTGGGATGTCGGCCACTTGAGCGATGGGAGAAGGAACGGCGCTGGTAGGCTGGCTGTGGCTGTGGACCCCGCGCGGGAGAGTCCTCCGGAGAAAGCTTTCGGAGGCGCCGAAGGAGCAAATCCTCCCCGGAATCTCTCAGGCACCCGTACCGCGCGGACGAGGTCACTCTGGAAAGCAGGGCGGGCGTCGACGGCATCCGCTCTCACCGACGGTGAAAGCCGGCCTGCCCTCAGGGCACGGCCGGTGAAGCTCTCAGGTTGAGATGACAGAGGGGGAGGCCGTCCGGGCACCCGCGCCGAGGTGCCCCTCGCAGGTCGTGACGACCAGGAGGCCCCCGTACATGACCGCCAACCGCATTCCGCTCTCCGAGCTCGAGCAGGGAATCCCCTTCGAGCAGCGGCACATCGGGCCCGACGCCGAGGCGCGGGCCAAGATGCTCGCCCAGGTCGGTTACGGCTCCCTCGACGAGCTCACGGCCGCCGCCGTGCCGGACGTCATCAAGAACGCCGAGGCGCTGGCCCTGCCGGGTGCCCGCACCGAGGCCGAGGTGCTGGCCGAGCTGCGCTCCCTCGCCGACCGCAACCAGGTCCTCGCCCCGATGATCGGTCTCGGCTACTACGGGACCTTCACCCCGCCGGTCATCCTGCGCAACGTCATGGAGAACCCGGCCTGGTACACGGCGTACACGCCGTACCAGCCGGAGATCTCGCAGGGCCGCCTGGAGGCGCTGCTCAACTTCCAGACCGTGGTCGCCGACCTCACCGGTCTGCCCACCTCCGGCGCGTCGCTGCTCGACGAGGGCACCGCCGCCGCCGAGGCCATGGCGCTGTCCCGCCGGGTCGGCAAGGTCAAGAACGGCGTCTTCCTGGTCGACGCCGACGCGCTGCCGCAGACGATCGCCGTCATCGAGACCCGCGCCGAGCCGACCGGTGTCGAGGTCGTCGTCGCCGACCTGTCCGCCGGCATCCCGGCCGAGGTCGCCGAGCGCGGTGTCTTCGGCGTGCTGATCCAGTACCCGGGCGCCTCCGGTGCCATCCGCGACATCAAGCCGGTCATCGACCAGGCCCACGAGCTCGGTGCGATCGTCACCGTCGCCGCCGACCTGCTCGCCCTGACGCTGCTGGCCTCGCCCGGCTCGCTCGGCGCGGACATCGCCGTCGGCACCACGCAGCGCTTCGGCGTCCCGATGGGCTTCGGCGGTCCGCACGCCGGCTACATGGCCGTCCAGGACAAGCACGCCCGCTCGCTGCCCGGCCGCCTCGTCGGCGTCTCCGTCGACGCCGACGGCAACAAGGCCTACCGCCTGGCCCTGCAGACCCGCGAGCAGCACATCCGCCGCGAGAAGGCCACCAGCAACATCTGTACGGCCCAGGTCCTGCTCGCCGTCATGGCCGGCATGTACGCCGTCTACCACGGCCCCGAGGGCCTGAAGGGCATCGCGCGGCGGACCCACCGCTACGCCGCGATCCTCGCCGCCGGTCTGCGGGCCGGAGGGGTCGAGCTGACCCAGGGCGCCTTCTTCGACACCCTCACCGCCCGCGTCCCGGGCCGCGCCGACGCCGTCGTCGCCGCCGCCCGCGAGGCCGGCGTGAACCTGTACCGCGTCGACGCCGACCAGGTGTCCGTGTCCTGCGACGAGACCACCACGCGGGCGAACCTCGCCGCCGTCTGGGCCGCCTTCGGCGTCGAGGCCGACATCGAGGCCCTGGACCCGGTCACCGAGGACGCGCTGCCCGTCGACGCGCTGCGCACCGACGCGTACCTGACCCACCCGGTCTTCCACGCGCACCGCTCCGAGACCGCGATGCTGCGCTACCTGCGCAAGCTGGCCGACCGCGACTACGCGCTCGACCGCGGCATGATCCCGCTCGGCTCCTGCACCATGAAGCTGAACGCGACCACCGAGATGGAGCCGGTGACCTGGCCCGAGTTCGGCCAGATCCACCCCTTCGCCCCGGTCGAGCAGGCGCAGGGCTACGTCACGCTCATCACCGAGCTCGAGGAGCGCCTCGCCGAGGCCACCGGCTACGACAAGGTGTCGATCCAGCCGAACGCCGGCTCGCAGGGCGAGCTGGCCGGTCTGCTCGCGGTCCGCGCCTACCACCGGGCCAACGGCGACACCCAGCGCACGGTCTGCCTCATCCCGTCCTCCGCGCACGGCACCAACGCCGCCTCCGCGGTGATGGCCGGCATGAAGGTCGTCGTCGTCAAGACCGCCGAGGACGGCGAGGTCGACGTCGAGGACCTGCGCGCCAAGATCGAGCAGCACCGCGACGAGCTCGCCGTGCTGATGATCACCTACCCGTCCACGCACGGTGTGTTCGAGGAGCACGTCTCCGAGATCTGCGGCCTGGTGCACGAGGCCGGCGGCCAGGTGTACGTCGACGGCGCCAACCTCAACGCCCTGGTCGGCCTGGCCAAGCCGGGTCACTTCGGCGGCGACGTCTCGCACCTGAACCTGCACAAGACCTTCTGCATCCCGCACGGCGGCGGCGGCCCCGGCGTCGGCCCGGTCGCGGTGCGCGCGCACCTCGCGCCGTACCTGCCGAACCACCCGCTGCAGCCCACCGCCGGCCCGGAGACCGGCGTCGGCCCGATCTCGGCCGCTCCGTGGGGCTCCGCGGGCATCCTGCCCATCTCGTGGTCGTACGTCCGCCTGATGGGCGGCGAGGGCCTCAAGCGCGCCACCCAGGTCGCGGTGCTCGCGGCGAACTACATCGCCAAGCGCCTGGAGCCGCACTACCCGGTGCTCTACACCGGCCCGGCCGGCCTGGTCGCGCACGAGTGCATCATCGACCTGCGTCCGCTGTCGAAGAGCACCGGCGTGAGCGTCGACGACATCGCCAAGCGTCTGATCGACTACGGCTTCCACGCGCCGACCATGTCGTTCCCGGTGGCCGGCACGCTGATGATCGAGCCCACCGAGTCCGAGGACCTCACCGAGATCGACCGCTTCTGCGACACGATGATCGCGATCCGGGCCGAGATCGAGAAGGTCGGCTCCGGCGAGTGGCCGGCCGAGGACAACCCGCTGCGCAACGCCCCGCACACCGCCGCGGCGCTGGGCGGCGAGTGGAACCACGCGTACACGCGCGAGGAGGCGGTGTTCCCGGCCGGCGTCTCGGCCGCGGACAAGTACTGGCCGCCGGTCCGCCGGATCGACGGCGCGTTCGGCGACCGCAACCTGGTCTGCTCCTGCCCGCCGCTGGACGAGTACGACAACTGAGCATGACGAGAGGGCCGGTTCGGAGCGTGTCTCCGGGCCGGCCCTCGGCTTTTCCCGTGCCCCGTACGGTGCGGGTGGACGGCCGTCAGGCCGCCGTCGTCACCCCGGCCGCGGTCAGCGGGCGGTGCGGGGCGATGATCTGCCCGTCCGGCAGCAGCTCACCGGTGTCCTCGAAGAGCAGGACGCCGTTGCACAGCAGGCTCCAGCCCTGCTCCGGGTGGTGCGCCACAGGGCGGGCGGCCTCCCGGTCGGCGGAGTCGGCGGTGGGACAGGCGGGCTGGTGCTGGCACATGGAGGGATTCTTTCGCTGCGTCGTGGTGGATGTCCTGCGGCTCTTCGTCGGCATGGCCGCCCCCGTCGGTCGGTTCGGTTCCGGTCCCCAGTCTTGCCCTACGGACGGCATTCCGCAGGGATTTCGCGGCAGCTCGTCCTCTCCTGGGAAGACGCATCACCCGCAGGGGCGGTTCAGGTCAACCGCCCCGTCACTTAGGGGGGTTCGGGGTGGTCCCAGTGGGCTAGTCCGAACGGGACCCGCCTCGGACAGCAGTGCGCCCCGGGACCCGAAGGCCCCGGGGCGCACTGCTGTCCGGACCGGTCGCGCGCTCAGGCGGTCGCGCTCGCGGCGGAACCGAGCAGCGGCGGCGGGGTGAGCCGCAGGCCGATCACCGGGAGCAGGTCGGCCACCCCGTAGGGGCGGTTGGCGGCGATTCCCGGCGGTGCGGGCGCGAGCGGCACGAGCAGGTCGGCTGCCCCGGGCTCGGTGGTGGCGCCGTCCGCCTCGGTGTCGGCGTGCAGCCACAGCGTCAGCATGTAGAGCTCCGGCACGGAGAGCAGCCGTGGCTGGTACGGGGTGACCAGCGCCTCGGCCTGGATCAGGGCCCGCTCGGTGGCCGCGACGTAGGGACCCTCGAAGAAGTGCGAGAAGGACCAGCCGTCGGGGGTGAACATGGTGTCGGCGGCGGCGATCGCCCGGTCCCCGTTCCGGATGAGGAAGCGCCAGCCGGCCAGCCGGGTGCGCGGTGGCCGCTGTCCGGCCGCGTCGGGCACGCCGAGCACGTGGACGGGCAGGGGCAGTTCGGGGCTCAGCGGTCCCTGTGCGGTCCGCAGGGCCGGTGTACGCGGTTCTCGTACCGCCGAGGGCGAGCCGAGGGCCGCGAGGACACTGCGGAGGGCCGGCGCGGGGGCCGGGGAGGGTCGGAGCATGATGGGTCGCCTCTCACTCAGGAGACACGGTGAAGCGTGGGCAGGTAACGACGGCGCTGTCAGCGACGGGGCCAGAGAGGGGGGCCATGGGTACATGGCCGTGCGCCAACACTCTGCCTCGTGCGCGGAGTTTATACGACACGTGTTCACACAGTGTTTCCGCTAGGCGCCGCTGATATTCCTGACAAGGCGTCATTCGGTCGTATTCCCCCGGTGATTCGGTGGAATGCATGGCTCCGGGGAACGACTGCCTGCGATTTCCTCGCCGGGCCGGTCGGCCGAATCTTGACCCACGCTGCGCCGGTGCAGTGCGGACAATATGACATTGGTATATGTCGATTGCTCTTTGCCCGCGGAGACTGCCTCCGGAGAAAGCCCGCCAAGAGTAACGGCTCACACCTGCGTTCCGCAGGCGTTGTCGATCAGCCGACGGGGCATCATCGTCCGTGACGCTCGCGGCCGTCGCGGCGGCCGCCCACTCGGGAGGGACGCTCGATGGGGGAGAAGGTCGTGGCCGACGGGTTCGGCCCGTCCGACCGGCAGCGCTACCGTCGAAAGCTCCAGCAATGCCTCGCGGCGCTCGCGCGGCTGCTCGCGGAGAAGCGGTTCGACCGGCCCCGCAATCTCATGGGCCTGGAGATCGAACTCAATCTCGCGGGCGACGACGGGCTGCCCAGGATGCTCAACGCGCCGGTGCTCGACCGGATCGCCAGCCCCGATTTCCAGACCGAACTCGGAATGTTCAACCTGGAAGTGAACATCGCCCCGCACCGGCTCGACGGACACGTATTCGACCGGCTCGCGGAGGAACTCCGTACCGGACTCGGTTACGCCGACCGCAAGGCCCGGGAGCTGGACGCGGGCGTCGTGATGATCGGCATACTCCCGACGCTCACCCAGGACGACGCGGTCCACGCCAACCTCTCCGCGGCCGACCGCTACGCGCTCCTCAACGACCAGATACTCGCCGCCCGCGGCGAGGACTTCACCCTCGACATCCACGGCGTGGAGCGGCTGCTCTGCACCGCGGCCTCGATCGTGCCCGAGGCCGCCTGCACGTCGGTGCAGCTGCACCTCCAGGTGACCCCGCCCCGCTTCGCCGCCCTGTGGAACGCGGCCCAGGCGATCGCCGGCGTGCAGATAGCGGTGGGCGCCAACGCGCCCTTCCTCTTCGGGCACGAGCTGTGGCGCGAGTCCCGGCCGCCGCTGTTCACCCAGGCCACCGACACCCGGCCGCCCGAGCTGCAGGCGCAGGGTGTGCGTCCGCGCACCTGGTTCGGGGAGCGCTGGGTGGACTCGGTCTACGACCTGTTCGAGGAGAACCTGCGCTACTTCCCCGCCCTGCTGCCGATCTGCGAGGACGAGGACCCGCTGCGCGTCCTGGACGAGGGCGGGGTGCCCAGGCTCCAGGAGCTGGTCCTGCACAACGGCACCGTCTACCGCTGGAACCGGCCGGTCTACGGCTGGGTCGACGGCGTCCCCCACCTGAGGGTGGAGAACCGGGTGCTCCCGGCCGGGCCGACGGTCACCGACGTCGTCGCCAACGCGGCCTTCTACTACGGGCTCGTCCGCTCGCTCGCCGAGGAGTCCCGGCCCGTCTGGAAGCGGATGGACTTCGCCGACGCCGGCCACAACTTCGACACCGCGTGCCGCCACGGCATCGAGGCGGAGCTGCGCTGGCCCCGCCCGGGCCGCGCCGGCGGCGTGTCGACCGTGCCCGCGGTTCGGCTGGTCCTCGACGAGCTGCTGCCGCTGGCCGCGGCCGGGCTCGACGCCTGGCACGTCGAGCCGCGCGACCGCGACTTCTACCTGGGTGTGATCGAGGAGCGCTGCCGGCGGCGGGTGAACGGCGCCTCCTGGCAGGCGGACACCTTCCACCGGTTCCTGGAGTCGGGTCTCGACCGTCCGGCGGCCCTGGCGGCCACCACCCGGCGCTACCGCGAGCTGATGCTCACCGGGGAGCCGGTGCACACCTGGCCGGTGGGGGCCGGGAGCGCTTCCCCGGCCCCGTAGGTAGGGTTCCCGTTACCCGGAGAGCGATGGGGAATGGGAGACAGGTGTGGTGTCGGAGCAACGAGTGGTGGACGCTTCCCTGCCCCCCGACGGGCTGCCGCGCCGGATCCTGCGCTCCGAGATGCTCATCGTGCTCGCGCTGTCGCTCGGCGCGAGCGCGCTCTCCTCGCTCATCAGCTTCATCGGCTCGCTGACCAAGCCCGGCGCGCTCAAGGAGCAGGCCGCCACGCTCAACGGCTCGTACGCGCCCGGGCGGCCCTGGCTCGACCTGGCCTGGCAGCTGTTCGGCATCGCCACGGCGCTCGTACCGGTCGTGCTCGTCGCCCATCTGCTGCTGCGCGAGGGCGCCGGGGTGCGCGGGCTGCGGGCGATCGGCTTCGACCGCACGCGGCCGTGGCCGGACCTCGGCCGCGGGGCGCTCGTCGCGGCCGGCATCGGCAGCGCGGGCCTCGCCTTCTACCTGGCGGCGCGCGCCTCCGGGTTCAACCTCACGGTCGTGCCCGAGTCCCTGCCCGAGGTGTGGTGGAAGTACCCGGTCCTGATCCTCTCGGCGATCCAGAACTCCGTCCTGGAGGAAGTGATCGTCGTCGGCTATCTGCTGCGCAGGCTCGACCAGTTGGGCTGGTCCCCGAAGGCCTCGTTCGCGGCGAGCGCGGTGCTCCGCGGCTCGTACCACCTGTACCAGGGCATCGGCGGATTCGTCGGCAACATGGTGATGGGCGTGGTCTTCGTGTGGCTGTACCGGCGCTGGGGCCGGGTGGGGCCGCTGGTGGTCGCGCACGCGCTGCTCGACATCGTGGCCTTCGTCGGCTACGGGCTGCTCGCGGGGAAGGTGGGCTGGCTGCCCACTCCGTGAGCGGAGGACGACGGGCGAGGGGCGTACGGCCGGTGCCGTACGCCCCTTCTTCGTGTGCCCCGGGCTCGTGGGCCCGTCCGCCGGAGTGCTCGCGCCGGGCTCAGGCGTGCAGCTCGCCGTCGATGACCGTGACCGCGTGGCCGTTGAGGTGGGTGCGCTCGCCGCGCAGACGGGTGCGGACGACGCCGGTGCGCGCGCCGCCCTGGAAGCCGGTCAGCTCGTCGCGGCCGAAGCGGGCCGACCAGTAGGGCGCGAGCGCCGTGTGGGCGCTGCCGGTGACCGGGTCCTCGTCGATGCCGACGGCCGGGAAGAAGCCGCGCGAGACGAACTGGTACGCGCCCTCCGGCTCGTCGGCGACTGCCGTGGCGATGATCCCGCGGTCGGACAGGGTGCTCAGCAGCGCGAAGTCCGGGGCGAGGGTGCGCACGGTCGTCTCGTCGGCCAGCTCCACGACCAGGTCGCCGATGTGGGCGGCGGTGTCGTGGACGGCGACCGGCTTCGCGCCGAGCGCCTTCTCCAGGCCGTCGGGCGCCGGCACCGGGGTGAGCGAGGAGGTCGGGAAGTCCAGGGTGATCGTGCCGTCCGGCTCGGCCGTGGCGATCAGGACGCCGCAGCGGGCGGCGAAGCGGACGGTGCCGGTGGCGATGCCGGTGCTGTGCAGGACGTGGGCGGTGGCCAGGGTGGCGTGGCCGCACATGTCGACCTCGGTGGTGGGCGTGAACCAGCGCAGCGCCCAGTCCGCCTCGCCGCCCGGCGGCAGCGGGTGGGCGAAGGCGGTCTCCGAGAGGTTGACCTCGGCGGCCACCTTCCGGAGCCAGTCGTCCTCGGGGAAGGAGTCCAGGAGCAGGACTCCGGCCGGGTTGCCGGAGAAGGGCCGGTCGGTGAAGGCGTCGACGATTCGAATCCGCATGGGACGGGACCGTACCGGAGCGGCAAAACCGCAGACCAAGGCCAATTCGGGATGGCTGGACCGCTCGGGCGTCGGTCCGGGCGTCGCCAGTGGTTCGTCCGGGTGTTGCCGAACGAACTGTTCCGATATATCGTTGAAGCATCGCGACAGTTCAACGATGAGTCTCGATGGAAGGAGCGTTGCGATGCGTACCTACGGACATGAATTCGGACACGGAAACGGACCCGGTGCCGGACGCGGGCACTGCGGTCCTGGCCCTCGTGGTGAATTCGAGGGGCGGCGCGCGGCCTTCGGGCAGTTCGGCCCGGGCTTCGGCGGACCGTGGGGCGGAGGCCCCTGGGGCGGGAGGGGTCGCGGCGGCGGTCGCGGCCGGGCGCGGCGCGGCGATGTGCGCGCCTCGATCCTGGCCCTCCTGAAGGACCGCCCGATGCACGGCTACGAGATGATCCAGGAGATCGTCGAGCGCACCGGCGGAGCCTGGAAGCCCAGCCCCGGCTCGGTCTACCCGACCCTCCAGATGCTGGAGGACGAGGGGCTGATCGCCAGCGAGAGCGAGGGCGGCAAGAAGCTGTTCACGCTCACCGACACCGGGCGCGGCGAGGCGGAGACGGGGCCGGAGGCCCCGTGGGAGGAGGTCGGGCGCGGCGTCGACTGGGACGCCGTGAACGAGATCCGGCAGGCCGGCTTCGGCCTGATGGAGGCCTTCGGGCAGGTCTGGAAGACCGGCAGCGCCGACCAGCGGCAGAAGGCCGTGGAGGTCATCAACGAGGCCCGCAAGAAGCTGTACCTGATCCTGGCCGACGAGCGCTGAGCGCTACGACGGCGACGAGGGGCCCCGCGGCGACGTACCGCGGGGCCCCTTCGCGTACGGAGCGGGCCGGTCAGGCGACCAGGCCGGAGAGCTTGCGCAGCGATTCGGTCAGCGCAGCCGTCGCCGAGTCCTTGAGCTTGCCCGCCATCAGGGACACGGCCGCACCCGTGAACTCCCCGTCGATCCGTACGGTGGTGGCCTCGCCGTCGGCGGTGAGGGAGTAGCGCGTGCCGACGTCGACGCCCATCGGGCCCTTGCCGCGGATCGCGAACACGCGCGCGGTCTCCAGCTCCTCGACCGTCCAGGTCACCTCGGCGGGGAAGCCCATCAGCTTCATGTTCTCCGCGAAGGTCGCGCCGGCCTCCAGGGTGGCCGGGCCGCCGTTCGGGAAGTTCGTGTGGGTGGCGTTCCACTCCCCGTACGAGCCCCAGTCGGTGAGCTGCGCCCACACCTTCTCGGCCGGTGCCTCGATGCGTGCCTCCGCGCTGACTTCGGCCATGGGACCACCCCTTCACGCGTACCTGTCGGCAGTTCGGTGTCGCGGAACGTAGCCGCCGGGGCGTGAACATTCAATACTGATGAACCGTCAGTTCTGCGGTCTCGCCGTCCATCCACCACATCTGCGCGGAGTCGAACCAGTCGGACGCGCGGGGCCCGTCGCCCTCGTCGTGGCAGTGGAACGCGGCCCAGAAGAGATCGGCCGGCAGTGCCTCCCGCGGTGCGTAGACGCGGTAGACGTACTGCAGCCCGTCCTGCGCCAGCAGGGCCACCATCCAGAACATGCCTGGAGGACGTCACGGGACGGGCCTGTGGTTGCGTAGAGGGCGTATGGCAAGGCGGCGCGCGCCCCTGGGGAAGAACTCGCAGGATCTCATCCGCAAGGAGGAGGAACCGCCCGCCCGTGCCCGACTGCGGTGGGATGCGCACATGCTCCTCGCCGGGGATGCCCAGGCCCGCCGGGGCTGATGAGGTGGAAGGGTGCATGCTCCTGTCCCTCCGGTCCCGCCCTCGCTCCCGCCCGTGCCGTCCTCACGGCCGTCCCTGCCGTCCTCGCCCGGCCGTGCGCCCGCGCCCCGGGTCCCCGGGCTCCTGCCCGCCGCGCGCCGCGCCGACATCGAGGACGCGCTGGCCCCGGAGCTCGTGACGGCGGTCGCCGGCGCGCGGCGCCGGGCCCTGCGGGACGGCGACCGGCAGATCGACACCGCCCACCTGCTGCACTCCCTCGTCGAGTCCGACCCCGAGACCGCCGCCGCCCTCGCCGAGGGCGGCCGGCTCGCCCGGGTCCTCGGCTACCTCGTCCAGCGCTCGATCGGCTACGGGCTGCGCTGGCAGCGCGACGTCGAGGACACCGGCTCCGCACTGCCCGTCGTGCGCGGCTGCGAGAACGCCGCCGCCGGCTGGTCGCCCGCCGCCGCCACCGCCCTCGCGGGCGCCTTCGACCGCGCCGCGCGCCGCGGTGACCGGCGGGTGTGCGGCCTCGACCTGCTCGCGGCCCTCGCCGCCGACCCCGACAACCGGGCCGCGGAGGTGCTGCGCCGGGCAGGCGTCGATCCCCTCGCTCTGAACGCCCGGATCGAGGCGCCGTCTCAACAGGTGTAACGGCCCTTACGCTGCTGTCCCGGTCCTGCCATGATGGCCCGATGCACGCGTCTCAGGGGAGAAGCGCCGGCCTGGGAATCGCCCTGGCCTCGGCCTTCGCATTCGGTGGTTCGGGAGTGGCGGCCAAGCCGCTCATCGAGGCAGGACTCGATCCGCTCCATGTGGTGTGGCTCCGGGTGGCCGGTGCCGCCCTCGTCATGCTGCCCGTGGCCTGGCGCCACCGGGACCTGCTGCGCCGCAAGCCCGGTCTGCTCGCCGGCTTCGGCCTGCTCGCCGTCGCAGGCGTCCAGGCGTTCTACTTCGCCTCGATCTCCCGGATCCCCGTCGGCGTCGCCCTGCTCGTCGAGTACCTGGCGCCCGCCCTGGTCCTCGGCTGGGTCCGTTTCGTCCAGCGGCGGCCGGTGACCCGCGCCGCGGCGCTCGGCGTCGTCCTCGCCGTCGGCGGACTCGCCTGCGTCGTCCAGGTCTGGTCCGGCCTCGGCTTCGACCTCCTCGGGCTGCTCCTCGCACTGGCCGCCGCCTGCTGCCAGGTCGGCTACTTCGTCCTGTCCGACCACGGCGGCGACGAGGCCGACCCCGCCGACCCGCTCGGCGTCATCGCGTACGGGCTCCTCGGCGGCGCCGTCGTGCTCACCGTCGTCGCCCGCCCGTGGGGCATGGACTGGTCGGTCCTCGGCGGCACCGCCGACCTCGACGGCACCGCGACCCCGGCCTGGCTGCTGCTCGGCTGGATCGTGCTGATCGCCACCGTCCTCGCGTACGTCACCGGCGTCGTGTCCGTACGCAGGCTCTCGCCTCAGGTCGCCGGAGTCGTGGCCTGCCTGGAGGCGGTCGTCGCGACCGTCCTCGCCTGGGTACTGCTCGGCGAGCACCTGGCGGCGCCGCAGATCATCGGTGGGGCCCTGGTCCTGGTCGGCGCCTTCATCGCGCAGTCCTCGACGCCCAAGGCGGCACCCGCCGAACCGGTGGCCGCCTCGGCGGAGCCGGCCGCCGAAGGGGCCGGGTTGTCCGGCGAGCGGGTCTCCTCGTAAGGTCCTGATCATGCACGCGACCGTTCTTCCGCCTCCCGCCGCCTAGCGCGGGCGGCACCTTCCGCTGACGAAGACCGGGCTCGGGCGCGCCGTAAAGGCCCCCGAGCGGTCCGTCGCCGCCCGCCCGCGGAGCCGAGCGACCACCACCCCTGTCTTCCCACGGAGAACGCACGTGTCGAACACCGTCGGTTCCGCCCTGTCCACCGGGCGGAGCCTCACCTATCTGATCGTCGCCGGAATCGCCTGGGGCACGGCCGGAGCCGCCGCCTCGCTGGTCTTCCGGACCAGCGACACCGGCCCCCTCGCCCTCTCCTTCTGGCGCTGCGTGGGCGGCCTCGTGCTCCTGCTCGGCGTCCTCGCGCTGCGGCGCGGCCCCCGGGCCGAGGCACGCACCGCCGCTCCCGAGCCCCGTCGGCGCAGGCTCGTCCGGATCCTCGGCACGGGCATCGGGCTCACCGTCTTCCAGAGCGCCTACTTCGCCGCCGTGCAGGCCACGGGCCTCGCGGTCGGCACCGTCGTCACCCTCGGCGCCGGGCCCGTGCTCATCGCGGTCGGCGCCCGCGTCCTGATGGGCGAGCGGATCGGGGCCGGGGGCGCCGCCGCCGTCGGCGGGGCGCTCGCCGGGCTCGGCGTCCTCGTCCTCGGCGGCGGCGGAGCCGAGGTCCGGCCGCTCGGCATCGTCCTCGCCGTCCTGTCCGCCGCCGGATACGCGGCGATCACCCTGCTCACCCGGTGGCTCGGCCGCACCGGCGGCAGCGGGGACGCGCTGTCCACCACGACCTGGTCCTTCGCCGTCGGCGCCGTCGGGCTGCTGCCCATGGCGGCAGCGGAAGGACTCGTCCCGCACACCGACGCGCCGCTGCGGATGCTCGCCCTGCTGCTGTACGTCGCGGCCGTGCCGACCGCCCTCGCGTACGCCCTGTACTTCGCCGGCGCGGCCGTCGTACGCGCGGCGACCGTCTCGGTGATCATGCTCCTGGAGCCGGTCAGCGCCGCGCTCATCGCGGTCACCCTGCTCGGCGAGCAGCTGACCGCCGCGACGGTCACGGGCACCCTGCTCCTGCTGCTCGCCGTGACGGGCCTCGCCCTCGCCGAGGCCCGGGCGGCGGCCACGGCCTAGGATCCTGCCCGGCCGTGCTCGGTCGAGACAGAACTCGTTGCCCTCGATGTCCTGCGTCAGGATGCACGAGTCGTGTCCGTCGTACAGCAGCCGCACGCGTACGGCGCCGGGCGGGATCAGGCGGGCGCACTCGGCCTCGGGCGCGGCCAGGCGCTGCCCGTGCCGGGGATCAGCCGCGGGACGGTCCTCGGGGCGTGGTCCCGGCGGCGTCGCGGCGGGCCTTGTGGGACAGGGCCGCCGTGTCGCCGGGGCCGCTGCGGTCGGCGAGGCGGGTCGTGACGCGCTCGCGGATCTCCGCCGGCTTGTTGCCGCCGTACTTGAACTTGGCGCGGACGTCGGTCACTTCGAGGCGGAGGACCCGGATGCCGGACAGCATCCGGCCGAACGGTGCCTCGCCCGGGGCCGCCGGGGCCGTGCCGCCCTCCGGCTGGAAGTGGGCCACCTGACGGTTGAGCAGGAGTGCCTTCTCCTCCGGGTCGTCCACGACGCGGGCGGTGCAGCGGAGTTGGACCGCCGCGTAGAAGGAGGTGGGCGTGCCGTGCTCGGCGGGCGCGCCCTCCGGCGCCGTCCAGTGGCCGGGCACGTACACGTAGTCGTCGACCACGCTCAGGAGCACGGCGGGGCGGTCCTCCAGGTCGCGCCAGAGCGGGTTGGGGCGGGCGAGATGGGTGATCACCTGACCGTACGGGCCGGGCTCGGGCTCGTAGCGGAAGTGCATCGGCTGCACCCACGGCGGTTCGCCGGCGGGGCCGTTGACCGCGAGCTGCCCGAAGTCGTGGGCGGTCAGCCAGTTCCGCCACTCGCCCTCGTCGTGCGCGGCGTCCCAGGGGTGGATCAGCATGGCGGTTCCCCTACAGCGCGGCGAGGTAGTCGGGCAGCGGCGTGCTCGCGGGCTGGTCCGCGGCCGGGACCGGGGTGCCGTAACCGCGCTGTACGGGGACGACGCCGGCCCAGTGGGGCAGCGCCGCGTCCTCGGGGTCGTCGTTGGGGCCGCCGGTGCGGACCTTGGCGGAGACCTCGCGCAGGTCGAGGCGGAGCACCGCGGTGGCGGCGAGCTCCTTGGCGTTGGCCGGCCGGGAGTCCTCGGAGCGGCCCGGGACCACGTGGTCGACGAGCGCGTCGAGGGCGGTGCGCAGCTCCTCGGGATCGGTGACCTGGTGGGCGGTGCCGTGCACGACCACCGAGCGGTAGTTGATGGAGTGGTGGAAGGCGGACTTGGCGAGGACCAGACCGTCCACGTGGGTCACGGTCAGACAGACCGGCAGGCCCGGCGCGTCCTCGCCCTTCCCCGCCGACCGCAGCGGACGGGAGCCGGTCGAGCCGTGGACGTAGAGCGCCTCGCCTATCCGGCCGTACAGGGTCGGCAGGACGACCGGCGCGCCGTCGCGGACGAATCCCAGGTGGCAGAGGTAGGTCTCGTCGAGGATCGCGTGCACGAGCTCGCGGTCGTACGAGGCGCGCTCGCGGGAACGGGTGGGCACGGTCCGCTCGGTGGGCGCGTAGGCGCCGGAAGGAGCGGAGGCCGTGGACGCCTCGGTGTGCGTGCCCGCCTGCTCCGTCTGCTGCGTCTTCACCGTCATTGCGGACTCCATTGCACTAGTGCATAATTAGCTTTGTGCTAGGAGAGTATCGGATCGAAGGTCGTCGCGCATCGGAGATCGCCGCCAGCGTCGAAGGCGGCGTCGGAGCCGGGCTGCTCAAGCCCGGGCAACTACTGCCTCCCATGAGGGAGTTGGCCGCCACGCTCGGAGTGAATCCGAACACCGTGGCCGCCGCCTACCGGACCCTGCGCGAGCGAGGAGTCATCGAGACCGACGGCCGGCGGGGCAGCCGGGTGCGCTCCGCGCCCGCGACGACGGCGCGCGGCTCGATCCGGGTCGAGGCCCCCGAGGGCGTGCGGGACGTGAGCAACGGCAGCCCCGATCCGGAGCTGCTGCCGCCGCTCGGCTCCGTGCTCGCGGCGGTCGCCGTCGAGTACGCCGAGCGGCCGCCGATGTACGGGGAGGCGCCGGTGGACGAGGAGTTCGCCCGGCTCGCCAGGGCCTCCTTCGACGAGGGCGGGGTGCCTGCCGGGCCGGTCGGCGTCGCCTCCGGTTCGCTCGACGCGATCGAGCGGGTGCTCGCCGCGCATCTGCGGCCGGGCGACGCCGTCGCCATCGAGGACCCCGGCTGGGGCAGCCTGCTCGACCTTGTCCCGGCGCTCGGGCTGCGGCCAGTGCCGGTCGCCGTCGACGACGAGGGGCCGCTGCCCGACGCGGTGGCCCGGGCGCTGCGGGGCGGCGCCCGCGCGGTGATCGTCACCGACCGGGCGCAGAACCCGACCGGGGCGAGCATCACCGCCGAACGGGCCGCCGCGCTGCGGGCGGTGCTCGACGCGCACCCGGACGTGCTGCTCGTCGAGGACGACCACGGGCACGGGATCGTCGCACAGCCGCTGTACCCGCTCTCGACGGGCGAGGGGAAATGGGTGTTCGTCCGCTCGGTGGCCAAGGCGTGGGGCCCGGACCTGCGGATCGCCGCCTTCACCGGCGACGCGGAGACCGTCGACCGGGTGCTCGGTCGCCAGCGGCTCGGACCCGGCTGGGTCAGCCGGCTGCTCCAGAGGGCCGTGGTGCACCTGTGGCGGACCGGAGCGGTCGACCCCGCGGCCGTGGCGGCGTCCTACGGCGTGCGGCGTGACGGCCTCGTCCGCGCGCTCGCCCGGCGCGGGGTGGAGGCGCACGGGCGTAGCGGCATGAACGTGTGGGTGCCGGTGGCCGACGAGACCGGCGCCGTCGCCCGGCTCCTGGCGGCGGGCTGGGCGGTCGCGCCCGGCGCCCGCTTCCGCATGGAGGCCGGACCGGCCGTCCGGCTGACCGTCTCCGGACTCACCCGGGCGGACCTGGAACCGCTGGCGGACGCGGTCGCGTACGCGGCCGGGCCGGCGCCCGCCCGCAGCTACGGCTGACGGGGGGCGCCGGCCTTCCCGCGCGGTTGTCTCGGTGCCGGTCTCCCGGGGCGGCCGGCCCTCTCGGTGCCGGTCTCCCGGATGACGGCCCTCTCGGTGCCGGTCTCCTGGAGCGGCCGGCCCTCTTGGTGCCGGGCTCCCGGATGACAGCTCTCTCCGCACTGGCCCCCTGGGGCGGCGATCCTCTCCGTACCGGCCTCCCGGGCGAGGTCCTCTCGGCGTAGGCCGCCCGGGCGGCCCGGGCCTCCTCTGCGCCGCAGGCCCGCTAGCTGCGGGCCGCCTCCGCCGTGGCCCGGTGCTCGGGCTGGGTCCGCGCCTGTGCCTGTGCCTGTGCCGGTGTCTGGGCCTGGGCACCCGCCGGTGCCTGCGCTCGTGCTCGCCCCTGTGTCCGTGCCTCTGCCGGGGCGGGCGGGGGAGTGCGGCGCGGGCCGCGGGTCTGGGTGAGGGCCGCGCCCGCGAGGACCACGACCGCGCCCACCGGGGTGTTCCAGGTGAGCTGTTCGCCGAGCACGGTGACGCCGGCCGCGGTCGCGATGACCGGGATGAAGTACGTGACCATGGCCGCCGTCGTCGGGCCGACCTCGGCCACCACGCCGTACTGCAGCAGCATCGCCCAGCCCGTGCCCAGCGCGCCCAGCGCGATCACCGACAGCAGCGGAAGGATCTCGACCGAGTCCGGAAGCGTGGTGAACAGGGGTGTCACGAAAGCCAGTTGGAGGGTGGCGACACCGACCTGGCCGGTGGCGAGGGACAGGTTCGACGCGCCCGTGCCGGAGAGCGTGCGGCGCACGTAGATCCAGCCGACCGCGTAGCTGAACGAGGCGAGCAGGGCCAGCGCCGTGCCCGTGACGTCCAGGCCCGAGAAGCCCTGCCACGCGCCGAGCACCGTCAGGACGCCGACGAAGCCGATGCCGAGACCTGCCGCCCGCACCCGCGTCGGCCGGTCCTCGGAGAGCGCGACGAGCGACAGGACCATGCCCCACAGCGGGGTCGTCGCGTTGCAGATGCCCGCCAGGGTCGAGGGGATCGTCAGCTCCGCGTAGGAGAAGAGCGAGAACGGCAGGGCGTTGAGCAGGAAGGCCGCCACCGTCAGATGGCCCCAGGTGCGGGCGCCGCGCGGCAGCCGGTCGCGCTTGACGAGCAGGGCCAGGGCCAGCACGGCCGTACCGAAGAAGAGGCGGCCGAAGGTCACCTGGAACGGGGCGAAGCCTTCCGTGCCGACCTTGATGAAGAGGAAGCTGAAGCCCCAGATCAGGGCGAGGACGCCGAAGCGGACGCGCCAGTCGACGGTGCGCGACGGGCGGGGCGCGGGGGAGGACGGCGGCGGGGTGGCGGGGCTGCTCATGGTGTTCAGGTTGACCGAGCCCACCTCGTAGTACAAGCGAGAATTCCTGCAGTCGATCTCTTAGAATCGCTTACATGTTGAATCTGGAGCGCCTGCGGACCCTGGACGCCGTCGCGCGGCACGGATCGGTGAGCGGCGCCGCCGACGGCCTGCACGTCACCACCTCCGCCGTCTCGCAGCAGCTCGCCAAGCTGGAGCGCGAGATCGGCCAGCAGCTCCTGGCGAAGAGCGGCCGCGGGATCCGGCTCACCGACGCCGGGCTGCTGCTCGCGGAGCACGCCGCCCGGATCCTCTCCCAGGTGCAGCTCGCGCAGGCGGACATCGAGGCGCAGCGGGGCCAGGTGGTCGGCGAGGTGCGCATCGCGGCCTTCCCCACCGCCATGCGCGGCCTCTTCCCGGCGGCCATCCGGGCGCTGCGCACGGCCCACCCCGATCTGCGGGTGCACACGGCGGAGCTGGAGCCGGACTTCGGCGTGCGGGACGTGCTGCGCGGGGACAGCGACCTCGCCGTCGTCCTGGACTGGAACAACAAGCGGGCGCCGGTCCCGGCCGGGCTCGAGCGGGCGCACCTGCTCGACGACTCCGCCGACGTCGCGCTGCCCGCCGACCATCCGCTGGCGGGAAGGGCCACGGTGGACCTGGAGGACTTCGCGGACGAGGAGTGGGTCTCCTGGCCCGCGGGCGAGTTCTGTCACGACTGGCTGATGTTCACCCTCCGCTCCAAGGGCGTCGAGCCCCGGATCGCGCACGTCGCCGGCGACCACCACACCCAGCTCGCGCTGGTCGCCGCCGGCCTCGGCATCTGCGTCGCTCCCCGGCTCGGCCGGCCGGCGACCATGGACGGGGTGGCCTTCGTGCCCGTACGGCAGCCGGTGCGCCGGCACATCTACGCGACCTGGCGCACCGACGCCGGCCGCAGGCCCTCCATCCGCGCGGTCGTCGAGGCGCTGCGCGCGGCGGGGGAGCGGACGGCCTCCTGAACGCGGCCCGCCTCAGAGCGCCCCGAGTTTGCGGAAGTCCCAGGAGGCGACGGCGTCCGGGGTGAGCCGCATCCAGGCGTGGCGGCCGTCGTGCGGCATGGCGTCGAGACCGAAGTTCTTGGCGGCGAAGAGCCGCTCGGGCGCCTCCAGTTCGGGGCAGGGCTCGCCGGTGCGCGGTGCCTCGCCGACGAACTCCACGCTGCCCGAGAGCTCCACGCCGCGCAGTTCCCCGTACTCCTCGCCGTCGTCGATCACGACCGCGATCCGGGGACGGGACCGCAGCTCGGCCCAACGGCGGCTGCGGGTAAGGGAGTAGAGCCAGAGCGAGGTGCCGTCCCAGGCGAACCAGAGCGCGCTGACGTGCGGGCGGCCGTCGGCCGACACCGTCGCCACCCGGCAGGTCCGCTGTTCGGTGAGGAAGGAGTCGAGCTCCGCCGGGGTCATCATGATCCGGCGTCCGCGGCGCTGCGCGACGGTCATCGTCCGCACCCTTCTGGATTTCTGATGAGGTGTCAGAAATCATGGGGCCTGCACCGCGGAGGTGCAAGGTGGTGGCGCGGGTGACCACGGGGAGGACGACATGGGGAGGACACCGTGAGGCGGTCGGACCAGCTCAGGGAACTGCTCGCGCCCGACGGGGCCGTGCTGCTCACCGTCGAGTGCCAGGAGGGCGTCGTCGGCCGGGACAGCGCGCTGCCCGAACTCGCCGCCGTGGCCCGCGCGTCCGGAGCCCTGCGCAACGTCGCCCGGCTCGTCGCCGCCGCCCACGAGGCCGACGTCCAGGTCCTGCACGCCGTCGCCGAGCGGCGCCCCGACGGGCGGGGCGCCAACCGCAACGCCCGGCTCTTCCGCGCCGCCGCCCGGCTTCCCGTACAGCAGCACACCGGCAGCACCGCCGTACGGATCGCCCAGCCCATCGAGGTGGCCGAACAGGACCTGGTGGTACGGCGGTTGCACGGCCTCTCGCCGATCGCCGGGACCGGCGTCGACGCCCTGCTGCGCAACCTGGACTGCCGGACCCTCGTGGTCACCGGCGTCTCCGCCAACGTGGCGATACCCAACGCCGTCTTCGACGCCGTCAACCTCGGCTACACGGTCGTCGTCCCGGGCGACGCCATCGCGGGAGTGCCGGCCGACTACACGCCCGCGATGATCCGCCACACCCTCGCCCTGGTCGCCACCGTCGCGACCACGGACGACGTCCTCGGCTGCTGGAAGGCGCCCCGGTGGGTCAGCCGAGCCTGATCGCCTCGCCGACCACCTCGATCGGCGTCGGCTCCAGGGGCTGCGTCGCCGGCCCCTGCTTCACGCTGCCGTCGTTGGCGTCGAAGCGGCTCTGGTGGCAGGGGCAGACGATCACGCCGTCGGCCACGCTGCCGACGTGGCAGCCCCGGTGCGTGCAGCGCGAGGAATAGGCCTTGAACTCGCCCTTCTTGGGCTGGGTGACGACCACACCCTTGTCGGCGATCACTTTTCCGCCGCCGACCGGGATGTCGGCGGTCATCGCGAGCGGCGCGTTCTCCTCGACGACCTCCGTGCCGCCGTCCGCACCACCCGAGCCGTTCTTCCCGCCGTCTCCGTCGCCGTCGCCACCACAGGCGGCCAGGGCCACCGTCAGACCCGCACCGCCCGCCGCCGCCACGACCGTCCTGCGCGCCACACCGCTCATATCGCTCCCCTTCGACCGAGACCGTCACGATCGCCGTCGTCCGTCTTTACGTGCGTCATCGTGTCGGATCCGACGGCGCCGCGCCACGGTTCACGGACGACGGAACGCGGCACCGGCCGAGTCCGGTGTGCGCCGGCCCCACGCCGTCCCCCTCAGTGGGCCGTCCGCTCGCGGACCGTCGTCGTCCAGGCCGGCTGGGTCTCGGCCGGCCCGGGCTCTGCCTCGGTGCGGCGGCCGCCGCGGGCGAAGAAGTCGGCGAGCGGGAGGATCGCGGCGCCGATGGTGACGGCCTCCGGTCCCAGGGTGCCCAGGCCGATGGTGACGCGGTCGGCGGGATAGCGCAGCGCGTAGTCCCGCGCGTGGCCGCGGACGCTGTCGAGGAAGCGCTCGCCGAGCTGGAGTCCGGCCCAGCCGCCGACGAGGATCCGCTCCGGCTGGAAGAGGTTGACGAGATCGGCGAAGCCGGCGCCGAGGTACTCGGCGGTCTCCTCCAGGACGGCGAGCGCCGTGGCGTCCGGCACGCGCCCGGAGCCGGACTCCGGGTACGCGGCGGCGAGCAGCGCGGTGAGCGCGGTCTCCTCGTCCGCGCCGGCCGGCGGGCGGCCGCCCGCCTCGCGCCAGCGTTCGAGCAGCGCCTCGGCGCCCGCGTACGCCTCCAGACAGCCCAGGGCGCCGCAGCGGCAGCGCCGGCCCCGTACCCGTACCGTCAGGTGACCCCACTCCAGCGCGCGGCCGGGGCCCAGCGGATCGGTGGCGACACAGGCCCCGACGCCCGAGCCGAAGAGCACGAAGACGGCGCTGTGGGCGCCGCGGCCCGCGCCGAACCACAGCTCGGCCTGGCCGAGGGTGCGGGCGCCGTTGTCGATCCGGTACGGGACGGTCGCGGGCAGGTCGACGGTCTCGCGCAGCAGCCGTTCCAGCGGCACGGCGTCCCAGCCGATGGTCTGGCCGTGGACGACGGCGCCGTCGGGGCCGCCGTGGGCGACGATGCCGGGCACTCCCACGCCGACGCCGAGCAGCCGGCCGGGGTCCGTGGCGGCGGTGCGCAGCACCTCGGCGATGCCGTCGCGGATGTGGCCGACCACCAGCCCGACCTCGTAGCGGTCGTGGCGCTCGCGACTGTCGACGGCCAACGGCCGTTCGGTGCGGGCCAGTTCGGTGAGGGTGAGGTCGAAGAGCTCGATCCTGATCCGGGTCTCGCCGACGTCCACGCCGATCATGCATCCGCTGCCGGGACGGACCCGCAGCAGGGTGCGGGGCCGTCCGCCCGCCGAGTCGACGCTGCCGGCCTCCTCGACCAGGCCCTCGGCGGCCAGTTCGGCGACCACGTTGCTGACCGAGCCGGAGCTGAGTCCGGTCGCGGGACCGAGTGAGAACCGGCTCATCGGGCCGTCGAACCAGAGCCGGCGCAGCACCGCCGTCCGGTTCTCCCGTCGCAGGTCGCGCACCGTACGGCCGTTCGTTGCTCGCACCTCAACCCCCGCTTCCTCAGAGCCTGTTCCGCAAGATACACCCGGCGCGAAGCCTTGACGCGCCCTTCCCTTGGAGTTTAACTCACGTCCTAAATTAAGCCTCCCTCGAAAGGGTTCCGAGGAGTCATGCGCAGAATCAGAGCCGCGCTCACCGGCGTCGTCGCCCTCTCCCTCGCCCTCACCGCCACCGCCTGCGGCGGCGGCACCGCCGACGGCGCGGGCGGTTCCGGCTCGCAGCCGAAGACGCTCACCTACTGGGCCTCCAACCAGGGCCCGAGCATCGAGGCGGACAAGAAGGTGCTCCAGCCGGAACTCGACAAGTTCGAGAAGGAGACCGGCATCAAGGTCAAGCTGGAGGTCGTGCCCTGGTCCGACCTGCTCAACCGGATCCTCACCGCCGCCACCTCCGGCCAGGGCCCCGACGTCCTCAACATCGGCAACACCTGGAGCGCCTCGCTCCAGGCCAGCGGCGCGCTGCTGCCCTGGGACGAGAAGAACCTCGCCGCGGTCGGCGGCAGGGACCGCTTCGTCGCGTCCGCGCTCGGCTCCACCGGCGCGCCCGGCAAGGACCCGGCCGCCGTGCCGCTCTACTCCATGGCCTACGCGCTCTACTACAACAAGAAGATGTTCGCCGACGCGGGCATCACCAAGCCGCCGGCCACCTGGGCCGAACTCGAAGAGACCGGCCGGAAGCTCGCCAAGGACGGCAGGTCCGCCATCGGCGTCGAGGGCGGCAACCTCGCCAACAACATCCACCAGGTCTTCGTGCTCGGCAAGCAGCACGGCGCCGACTTCTTCACGCCCGACGGCAAGGCCGACTTCACCTCCGACGGGGCAGTCGCCGCCGTCAAGCAGTACGTCGACCTCATGGCCGCCCAGAAGATCGTCGCGCCCGGCAACGCCGAGTACGCCCAGAACCAGTCCCTCGGCGACTTCGCCAAGAACCGCACCGCCATGGTCCTGTGGCAGACCGCCGCCCAGACCTTCGCCGCCCAGGGCATGAAGCCCGACGAGTGGGGCGTCGCCCCCGCGCCCGTCCCCTCCGGCACACCCGGCCAGGGCACCCAGGTCAACTCCATGGTCGCCGGCATCAACATCGCCGTCTTCGGCAACACCAGGAACCGTGAAGGCGCCCTGAAGTTCGTGAAGTTCATGACCGGCGACGCCGAGCAGAAGATCCTCAACGAGGCCTACGGCTCCGTCCCGCCGGTCAAGGCCGCCCAGGCCGACCCCGCCTTCTCCGGACCCGCGCTCGCCGTCATCCGCGACACCCTCGCCAAGAGCGCCGCCGCCCTGCCCCAGGTCCCGGAGGAGTCCCAGTTCGAGACCGTCGTCGGCACCGCCGTCAAGGAACTCTTCGCCGACGCCGCCGCGGGACGCCCGGTCACCACCGAGTCCGTACGCGCCAAGCTCGACGAGGCGCAGCAGCAGATGCCGAAGAAGTAGGCACGGCACCCGCCATGACCGCCACCGTCACGCCCCGGGTCGACCCCGGGGCCGCCAACCGCGCCGCCCCCACGGCCCGCGCCGGCCGCGGGCACCGCACGCTGCTGCCGTACCTGCTGCTCCTGCCCGCCCTCCTGCTCGAACTCCTCGTCCACCTGGTGCCCATGCTCATGGGCGCCGTCATGAGCTTCAAGGAGCTCACCCAGTTCTTCATCCGCGACTGGACCACCGCGCCCTGGGCCGGGCTCGACAACTTCGCCGTCGCCGTGGACGTCGACGCGCCCGTCGGCGCGGCCCTGCTCGGCTCCTTCGCCACCACCTGCGTCTTCACGCTGGCCTCGGTCGCGCTGTGCTGGCTGCTCGGCACCTCCGCGGCCGTCCTCCTCCAGGAGGGCTTCCGCGGCCGCGGCCTGCTCCGCACCCTCTTCCTCGTCCCGTACGCCCTGCCCGTCTACGCCGCCGTCATCACCTGGGCGTTCATGTTCCAGCGCGACAACGGCCTGATCAACCACGTCCTCCACGACCAGCTCGGCATCGGGGAGAGCCCCGCCTTCTGGCTCATCGGTGACAACAGCTTCTGGGCGCTGCTCGTGGTCTCCGTCTGGAAGGGCTGGCCCTTCGCCTTCCTCACCGTCACGGCCGGGCTGCAGAACATCCCGCGCGAGCTGTACGAGGCGGCCGCCCTGGACGGGGCCGGCATTCCGCGGCAGATCCGGCACATCACGATGCCCGCGCTGCGCCCGGTCAACCAGGTCCTGGTCCTCGTGCTGTTCCTGTGGACCTTCAACGACTTCAACACGCCCTTCGTCCTGTTCGGCAAGGCGGCGCCGGAAGCGGCGGACCTGATCTCGCTGCACATCTACCAGTCCTCCTTCCAGACCTGGAACTTCGGCACCGGATCGGCCATGTCCGTGCTCCTGCTGCTCTTCCTGCTCGTCGTCACCGGCCTCTACCTGGTGCTCACCTCGCGCGGAAGGAGGACCGGCCGTGCCTGACCCGACGACCGCGCCGCACCGGGCGGGCCGCCCGCCCCGCTCGTTCCTCTGGACCCGGCGGACCGTCCTCACCCTGCTCACCGGCTTCGTCCTGCTGCCGGTGTACGTGATGGTGTCCAGCTCCCTCAAACCGCTGGAGGACGTCTCCGGGAAGTTCCGCTGGTGGCCCAGCGGGCTCACCCTGCGCCCCTACGCCGACATCTGGCGGACCGTCCCGCTCGCCGACTACTTCCTGAACTCGCTGGTCGTGGCGGGCGCGGCCACCGTCTGCTCGGTCACCGTCGCCGTCTTCGCCGCCTACGCCGTCAGCCGCTACGACTTCCGCGGCCGCCGGGTCTTCACCGTGACCGTCCTGTCCACCCAGATGTTCCCCGGCATCCTCTTCCTGCTGCCGCTCTTCCTGATCTACGTCAACATCGGCAACGCCACCGGCATCGCCCTCTTCGGGTCGCGCGGCGGGCTGGTCCTCACCTATCTGACCTTCTCGCTGCCGTTCTCCGTCTGGATGCTCGTCGGCTACCTCGACTCGATCCCGCGCGAGCTCGACGAAGCGGCCAAGGTCGACGGCTGCGGCCCGGTCGGCGCCCTGTTCCGGGTGATCGTCCCCGCCGCCCTGCCCGGCATCGTCGCCGTCGCCGTCTACGCCTTCATGACCGCCTGGGGCGAGGTCCTCTTCGCCTCCGTCATGACCAACGACACCACCCGCACCCTGGCCGTCGGCCTCCAGGGCTACGCCACCCAGAACGACGTGTACTGGAACCAGGTGATGGCCGCCTCCCTCGTGGTCAGCGTCCCCGTCGTCGCGGGCTTCCTGCTCCTCCAGCGCTACCTCGTCGCCGGACTCACCGCGGGCGCCGTCAAATGACCACCCATCAGATCCCGTACCAGGAAAGGGACCTCGTGTCCGAGCCCGACAGCGCACGCCTCGACCTCGACGCCTTCCCGGCCGGCTTCGCCTGGGGCACGGCCACCTCCGCCTACCAGATCGAGGGAGCCGTCGCCGAGGACGGCCGCGCCCCCTCCATCTGGGACACCTTCGCCCACACACCCGGAGCGATTGACAACGGCGACCACGGCGACACCGCCTGCGACCACTACCACCGCTGGCCCGAGGACATCGCCCTCATGAAGGAGCTCGGCACCGACGCCTACCGGATGTCCGTGGCCTGGCCCCGCGTCCTGCCCGGCGGCGACGGGCAGGTCAACACCGCCGGACTCGACTTCTACGACCGGCTCGTCGACGGCCTGCTCGACGCGGGCATCACGCCCTCCGTCACGCTCTACCACTGGGACCTGCCCCAGGCACTCCAGGACCGCACCGAGACCGCCCGCGGCGGCTGGACCGAGCGCGCCACCGCCGAGCGCTTCGCGCACTACGCCTCCGTCGTCGCGGCCCGCCTCGGCGACCGGGTCGGCCAGTGGGCCACCCTCAACGAGCCGCTGTGCTCGGCGTGGATCGGCCACCTGGAAGGGCGGATGGCGCCCGGCTGGACCGACCTCACCGCCGCCGTCCGCGCCTCCTACCACCTGCTCCTCGGCCACGGCCTCGCCACCGCCGCCGTGCGCGCCGCCGCGCCCGGCGCCCGCATCGGCCTCGTCACCAACCACTCCACCGTCGAGCCCGCCTCCACCCGGCCCGAGGACGTCGCCGCCGCCGTCCGCGCCGACGGCCACACCAACCGCTGGTGGCTCGACCCGGTCTACGGCCGCGGCTTCCCGGCCGACCTGCGCGAGCTGTACGGCGTCGAACTGCCCGAGCGGCCGGGCGACGCCGAGACCATCGCCGCGCCCCTCGACTGGCACGGCCTCAACTACTACTTCCCAGTGACCGTCGCCCACGACCCGGCCGGCCCGGTCCCTTACGCCCGCGAGGTACGGCTGCCCGCGGTGCCCCGCACCGGCATGGACTGGCAGATCGACGCCGGCGGCCTGGAGGCCTTCCTGCTCCGGCTCACCGAGGAGTACGGCGTCCCCCGGCTGTACGTCACCGAGAACGGCTCGGCCTTCCCCGACACCGTCGCGCCGGACGGGCGGATCGACGACCCCGAACGCACCCGTTACCTGGAACAGCACCTCGCGGCCTGCGCCCGCGCCCTGCGCAAGGGCGCTCCGCTGGCCGGCTACTACGCCTGGTCCCTGCTCGACAACTTCGAGTGGGCCTACGGCTACGACAAGCGGTTCGGCCTGGTGCACGTCGACTACGCGACCCAGCGCCGGACGGTCAAGGCGAGCGGCCGGCGGTACGCGGACATCATCCGCGCCCACCGGACGCGGACCGGCTGACCCGCACCCCCACATCCGACAAGGAGCCGCCATGTTCCGCCACGCGCCACGCACGGCCCCGCCCCGCTCCCGACCCCGCAGTCCCCGCACCGGGGCGCTGGCCCTCGTCACCGCCCTGCTCGGCGCCCTGCTCGCGCTCGCACCCGCCGCGGAGGCGGCGGCCGCGCCCGTCCTGCTGTCCCAGGGCCGGCCCGTCACCGCCTCCAGCCAGGAGAACGCCGGCACCCCCGCCGGAGCCGCCGTCGACGGAGACCTCGGCACCCGCTGGTCCAGCGCCTTCGCCGACCCGCAGTGGATCCGGGTCGACCTCGGCGCACCGGCCTCCCTCAGCCGGATCGACCTGCACTGGGAGACCGCCTACGGCACCGCGTACCGCATCGAGACCTCCCTCGACGGCACCTCCTGGACCACCGTCCACGCCACCACGAACGGCCGGGGCGGCACCGAGTCCCTGCCGGTCTCCGGCACCGCCCGACACGTCCGGCTCACCGGTCTGACCCGCGCGACCGGCTGGGGCTACTCGCTCTGGGAATTCCGGGTGTACGGCACCTCCGACGGCGGGACGACCCTCCCGGGCGGCGGTGACCTCGGGCCGAACGTGCACGTCTTCGACCCGTCGACGCCCGGCATCCAGGCGACCCTGGACGAGGTGTTCCGGCAGCAGGAGTCGGCGCAGTTCGGCACCGGCCGGCACGCCTTCCTCCTCAAGCCCGGCAGGTACGACGGCCTGAACGCGCAGCTCGGCTTCTACACCCAGATCGCCGGCCTCGGCCTGCGTCCCGACGACACCACGATCAACGGCGACGTGACCGTCGACGCGGGCTGGTTCAACGGCAACGCCACCCAGAACTTCTGGCGTTCGGCGGAGAACCTTGCCCTCGCCCCGGTCAGCGGAACCGACCGCTGGGCCGTCTCCCAGGCATCCTCCTTCCGCCGCATGCACGTGAAGGGCGGACTGAACCTGGCACCCACCGGCTACGGGTGGGCGAGCGGCGGCTACATCGCCGACAGCCGGATCGACGGGCAGATCGGCAACTACTCCCAGCAGCAGTGGTACACCCGGGACAGCTCCGTCGGCGGCTGGTCCAACTCCGTGTGGAACCAGGTCTTCTCCGGAGTCGAGGGCGCGCCCGCGTCCGCCTTCCCCGAGCCGAAGTACACCACGCTCGACACCACGCCCGTCTCCCGGGAGAAGCCCTTCCTCTACTACGAGGGAGGGGAGTTCAAGGTCTTCGCCCCGGCGAAGCGCACCGCCGCCCGCGGCGTCAGCTGGGCCGGCACCCCGCAGGGCGAGTCGATCCCGCTGAGCCGCTTCTACGTGGTGAAGCCCGGCACGACCGCCGCCACGATGAACCAGGCCGTCGCGCAGGGCCTCCACCTGCTGTTCACACCGGGCGTCTACCACGTCGACCGCACGGTCGAGATCGACCGGCCCGGCACCATCGTGCTCGGACTCGGCCTCGCCACGATCGTGCCGGACAACGGCGTCACCGCCATGCGGGTCGCCGACGTCGACGGCGTCCGGCTCGCCGGCTTCCTGATCGACGCCGGCCCGGTCAACTCGCCCACGCTCCTGGAGATCGGCCCGCAGGGCGCCTCCGCCGACCACGCCGCGAACCCGACCACCGTCCAGGACGTCTACATCCGCATCGGCGGCGCCGGCCCCGGCAAGGCCACCACCAGCATGGTCGTCAACAGCGACGACACCATCGTCGACCACACCTGGGTGTGGCGCGCCGACCACGGCGAGGGCGTCGGCTGGGAGACCAACCGCGCCGACTACGGCGTCCGCGTCAACGGCGACGACGTGCTCGCCACCGGCCTGTTCGTCGAGCACTTCAACAAGTACGACGTCGAGTGGTTCGGCGAGCGCGGGCGCACGATCTTCTTCCAGAACGAGAAGGCGTACGACGCGCCGAACCAGGCGGCCATCCAGAACGGCACGGTCCGGGGCTACGCCGCCTACCGGGTCGACGACTCCGTGACCACCCACGAGGGCTGGGGACTCGGCAGCTACTGCTACTACAACGTGGACCCGACGATCCGTCAGGGCCACGGGTTCCGTGCGCCGGTGAAGCCAGGTGTCCGCTTCCACAGCCTGCTCGTCGTCTCGCTCGGCGGAAACGGCCAGTACGACCACGTCATCAACGACACGGGGGCACCGACCTCGGGTACGGAGACCGTCCCGTCGACGGTCGTCTCCTTCCCCTGAGCACGTGGGTCCCCGGTCCCGGCCGGTGACCCGGCCGGACCCAGCCGGCGCGCCGGTTCCGCGGCGAGCTCGGCCGGGTCCGGCTCCCTCGTGCTCGCCGCCCGTGCCGGACAGCCGTCCGGGCGGCACAGCGCCGCGTGCCGGCCGAGCGCGGCGCCGCCCGCGTCGACGCGCCTGACCCGTACCGCACGCAGCCGGTCCGGCCGGCCCGCGAGCAGCAGGGCCACCGGGCCGCCGCCGACGAGGACGCCCGTGCGTTCCCGGATGACGGCCGGCGTTCGCGGTCAGGCGTCGAAGCCGGCGAACCACCCCGCGGCCATGTCCTTGTCGCCGTGGCCCTGTTCGACGGCGCGCCGGAAGCGGCGGTGGCCGGCCTCGGTGGCATCGAGGCGGACGCCGACGCGCTCGGCGGCCTCCAGGACCAGCCGGGCGTCCTTCTCCGAGTTGTCGACGGAGAACTGCGGTGTCCAGTCCCGGTTCAGGATCGCGGCGGACTTGCCCTGGAAGAAGCCGCTGTCCATGGGGCCGCCGGAGACGACGTCCACGAAGTGCTCCGGGGCGACGCCCAGCCGCTCGGCGAGCGCCAGGGCCTCGCCGACGCCGTGGGTGAGGGCGCCGACCCAGACGTTGAGCACCAGCTTGAGCCGGCTCGCCGCGCCGCTCGTGCCGTCCTCGCCGACCCAGACCGTGCGGGCGCCGATGGTGTCGAACAGCGGCTGCACGGTGGGCCGCACGCTCTCCGGGGCGGCGGCCAGGACGACGAGCCTGCCCAGTTCCGCGGGCTGGCGTGAGCCCTGGACGGGGGCGTCGACGAAGACCAGACCGGCCTCGTCGGCGAACACGGCGAGTTCGTCGACGGCCTCGCCGACGGTGGAGACCTGCACCCAGACGGTGCCCCGGGCGAGCTTCGGCGCCGCGGCCCGGACGGCCTCCAGGACGCGGGGGCCGTCGTTGAGGACGGTGAGGACCACGTCGGCGCCGTCGACCGCCTCGGCCGGCGTGTCGGTGACCTGGACGCCGTCGGCGGCGAGCGCCTCGGCCTTGGTACGGGTGCGGTTCCACGCGCGGACCGCGAGTCCGCTCCGGGCGAGGTTGCGGGCGACGGGGGCGCCGATGATGCCGGTGCCGAGGACTGCGATGACCGGCTGTGCGGTGGTCATGTCCGGACTCCTAGAAGGTGGTTCGGGTGCACGTGCCGGCCCGCGCGGGAGGCGGCGGCACCGCGAGTGGTTCGAAAATTTTCGTACCCGGTTACCTTAGGCAGGCGGGTGACGCGCCCACAACGTTTCGCGGCGCGTCGGCACGCATATGTCAAGTCGTCGCGACGAAGAGGTTCCCGATGCCCGTCGAGCTGTTCCATCCCGCGCTGGACACCGTCGAACTCGACGCGGTGTACGCGGCGTTGGCCGACCGGCACCGCCGTGGCGTGGTCGTCAGGCTGGCCCGCAACCCGGACGCCGAGGTGGCCTGTACGGCCCTCGACCTGCCCGGCGCCAAGTCCACCCGCTCGTACCACTGGAAGGTGCTCCGCGAGGCGGGCCTGATCCTCCAGCGCAGCACCGGTACGGGCATGCTGCTGCGGCTCCGGCCGGACTTCGAGCAGCGCTTCCCCGGACTGCTCGCCAACCTCCTGCACCTGACGGATGGTCACGGACGGCCCGCCTCCTGACGGGTCGGCGGCCGGCGTGCCGCGGGAGCGCGCCGGCCGGGACGGGATCAGGGCTGCGGCGACAGGATCCGGTCGACCAGGGGGGTGAGCGTCGCGCGGTCGCCGACCTTGCCGAGCACCCGCAGTCCGTACATGGAGTTGAGCAGGTAGAGGGCGAGCGACGGCGGATCCGTGGCCTCCGGCATCGAGCCGTCCCCCTGTCCCTGCTCGATGCAGACGCGCAGGGCCGTCCGGACGCGGGCGAAGGTCCTGCGGACGTGCTCGGTGATCTCCGGGTCCTGGCCGGCCAGCTCCATCGCGGTGTTCACGACCAGGCAGCCGCGGTGTGCGGGCGTCTCTGCGGTCTCCTCTTCGACGACGCTCGTCAGGACCGCGCGGATCCGCTCCCGCGCCGGGCCCTCGCCCTCCTCGAGCAGGGCCACCAGCTTTCTGGTGCACTCCTCGTCGTACCGCCGCAGCGCCGCGTCGAACAGGCCGCGCTTGCTGTTGAAGGTGTTGTAGAGGCTGCCGCGGCCCAGTCCCGTGCTGTCCACGAGGTCCTGGGCGGACGTGCCGGCGTACCCCTTGTCCCAGAACGTGGCCATCGCCGCGTCCAGTGCGTCGTTGAGGTCGAAGCCTCGGGGGCGAGGTGACATGACGACAGGTTAGCGGTTCTGGAACGATTGTTAAAATTCCGTAGCCTGGCGTGACTGCCCGCCGGAAGGTGTGCTTACCTCGAGTCGTCGACGCGGCACTGAGTGTCTCGGGCACCACATCGAGCCACTCGTGCACCGCCATCCGGCACGGGATCTCCGACCGTCGTCCCGCCGCCGGTGTCGCCGCGAAGGCCCCGCGTCCGTCCCGCACGACGGACGCCGGGGAGAGCCCGACCACCGGGCATCAACATCATTCGCATGGGGGAATCACCGTGGCACCCGTTCAGTCCGTCGCGCCCGTCTACGGCTTACGTCTGGAAAACGGAGCCTGCCTGCCCGGTCTGCTGGAGCAGCAGGCTGTGGCGCGGCCCGAGGCCGTGGCGGTCGTCGCCGACGACCGCAGTCTGACCTACCGCGAGCTGACCGACTCCAGCGGCCGGCTCGCCGTTCACCTCCACGGGCTCGGCGTCTCGGTCGACGACTGCGTCGGCCTCCACACCGAACCGTCGCTGGACCTGATGACAGGAGCATGGGGAATCCTGTTCGCCGGGGCCGCGTACCTGCCGCTGTCCCCGGAGTACCCGGAGGACCGGCTCCGCTACATGATCGAGAACAGCCGCACCCGGGTGATCGTCACCCAGGAGCACCTGCGCGAGCGGCTGGCCGCCATCGCTCCGGCCGGCACCCGGATCGTCACCCTCGCGGACGTCCCGGACGCCCCGCTCGACGGGGTCGCGCACTGCGGGACGGGCGGCGCGGTCGGCGCGGCGCCCGCCGACGGTCCGGCCGCGCGGGTGCCGGCGCAGCGGAGCGCACCCGTGACGGGTCCGCGCCCGGACTCCCTCGCGTACGTCATCTACACCTCGGGCAGCACCGGCAGGCCCAAGGGCGTGATGATCGAGCACCGGAGCATCGTGTCCCAGCTGCGCTGGATGCACTCCTTCGGCCACCTCGGCAGCCACGTCACCGTCCTGCAGAAGACCCCGATGAGCTTCGACGCGGCCCAGTGGGAGATCCTCGCGCCCGCCGCCGGGGCCAGGGTCGTGGTCGGCGCTCCCGGCATCTACCGCGATCCCGAGGCGCTGATCGCCGCCGTCAACCGCCATCGGGTCACCACCCTGCAGGGCGTGCCCACGCTGCTCCAGGCCCTGGCCGACCTGGAGGAGTTCCGCTCCTGCACCACCCTGCGCCGGGTGTTCTCGGGCGGCGAGGCGCTCTCGCAGCGGCTCGCCCGCACGCTCCTCACCGAGCTGCCGTGGATCTCGCTGGTCAACCTGTACGGACCGACCGAGACGACCATCAACGCCACCGCCTGCCTGGTCGACCCGGACTCGCTGGGCGACGGCGCCGGATCCGTCCCGATCGGGGTGCCCGTCGACAACACCCCGTGCTTCATCCTCGACGAGGAGCTGAGACCCGTCGACATCGGCACCACGGGCGAGCTCTACATCGGCGGCGTCCAGCTGGCCCGCGGCTACCTGCACCGGGACGACCTGACGGAGGAACGATTCATCCCGTCACCCTTCGTCCCGACCGAGCGCCTCTACAAGACCGGTGACCTCGCCTACTGGAACGAGGACGGCACCATCACCTGCGCCGGCCGCGCCGACAACCAGGTGAAGCTGCGCGGCTACCGCGTCGAGCTCGACGAGATCTCGCTCGCCATCGAGGAACACGCCTGGGTCCGGCGCGCCGCCGCCGTCGTCACCGACGACCCGCGCACCGGCTTCCAGAACCTCGTGGCCTGCATCGAACTGAACCCGCGCGAGGCGGCCCTGATGGACCAGGGCAACCACGGCAGCCACCACCAGTCGAAGTCCAGCAAGCTCCAGGTCAAGGCACAGCTGTCCAACCCCGGTCTGCGCGACCCGGAGGAACTGGCCGGCCGCACGGTCCTCGACCTGCCGGGCCGCGAGGCCTCCGAGCGCCAGCGCCGGGAGACCTTCGCCCGCAAGACCTACCGCTTCTACGACGGCGGCGAGGTCACCCGCGAGGACCTCCTGGAGCTCCTCGCGCCGCCCGCGGCCGACGGCCACAGCCGAGGACTCGACGAACTCACGCTCTCCCAACTGGGCGAGATCCTCCGCTGGTTCGGCGCGTTCCGGTCCACCGAGCGCCTGCTGCCCAAGTACGCGTACGCCTCGCCGGGCGCCCTCTACGCCACCCAGACCTATCTGGAGCTCAGCGGCATCGCGGGCATCGAGCCGGGCGTCTACTACCACCACCCCGTCGACCACACCCTCGTACGGATCGCCGGCACGGACCTGACGGGCCCCGCCCTGAACGTCCACTTCCTCGGCAAGAGGCGGGCCATCGAGCCCGTCTACGCCAACAACATCCAGGAGGTCCTGGAGTTCGAGGCCGGGCACATGCTCGGCGTCCTCGAGGAGGTGCTCCCCGAGTACGGACTCACCGTCCGGCCCGCGGGCTTCCTCCCGGCGGTCAAGGACCGGCTCGACGTCGCCGACGAGGACCACTACCTGGGCACCTTCGAGGTGTACCCGAACGACGGCGAGCCCCGCCAGGACCCCACCGAGATCTACGTCCAGGCCCACCCGGGCCGGATCGCCGGTCTGCCGGGCGGCCACTACCGCTACCGCGACGGCGAGCTCGAGCACGTCTCGGACGAGCTGATCCAGCGCCGGCACGTCATCGCCATCAACCAGTCCGTGTACGACCGGGCCTCGTTCGGCATCACCGCGATCAGCCGCGCCGAGGAGCCGTGGCTGGAGTACGTGGCGATGGGCGCCAAGCTCCACCGGCTGCAGCGCAACGGGCTCTCCCTCGGCTTCATGTCCTCCGGATACAGCTCCAAGTCCGGCAACCCGCTGCCCGCCGCGCGCCGGATCGACGAGATCCTCGCCTCCTCCGGTACCGACAGCGGCCCGTCGTACTTCTTCCTCGGCGGCCGGGTCAGCGAGGAACAGATCCTCAGCGAGGGCATGAACGAGGACGCGGTGCACACCAAGGGCCCGGCCGAGATCATCAAGGAGGAGCTCGCCGGCTTCCTGCCGGACTACATGATCCCCAACCGGGTCCTGGTCGTGAACGACCTGCCCCTGACCGCCAACGGCAAGGTCGACGCCAAGTCCCTCGCCGCGAGCGAGCAGGTGCGCGCCGCGGGCAGCGGCGCCCCGTACGTCGCTCCGGCGACCGCGCACGAGCGGTGGCTCGCCGAGGCCTGGGGCGCGGCCCTCAAGTACGAGGACGTCTCCACCGAGGACGACTTCTTCGCGGCCGGCGGCAACTCGCTGGTCGCCGTCGCCCTGGTCAACCGGATCAACCGGGAGTTCGGCACCGAGCTGCCGCTCCAGGTCGTCTTCGAGGCGCCGAGGCTCGGCGACCTCGCCGCCCGGATCGCGGACGGATCCGGCGGCGCTCCCGTCTCGCGCCTCGTCCGGCTGCACGACGACACGCCGAAGGGCGCCGAGGGCGTCACCACGCCGGTGTTCTGCTGGCCCGGCCTCGGCGGCTACCCGATGAACCTGCGGCTGCTCGGCCGCGAGTCCGGCCTCGGCCGGCCGTTCTACGGGGTCCAGGCCCACGGCATCAACGAGGGCGAGCAGCCCTACCCGACCGTCCAGGAGATGGCGGCGGCCGACGTCGCCGAGATCCGGCGGATCCAGCCCGAGGGCCCGTACCTGCTGTGGGGCTACTCCTTCGGTGCCCGCGTCGCGTTCGAGGCGGCCTGGCAGCTGGAGCAGGCCGGCGAGAAGGTGGAGCAGCTGCTGCTGCTCTGCCCCGGCAACCCGAAGGTCCGGGCGGCCGACGCGGAACGCCACGGCCGGGAGGCCTCGTACGCCAACCCGGCCTACGTCACCATCCTCCATTCGGTGTTCGCCGGCTCGGTCAGCGGCCCCGAGGTCGAGGACTGCCTGGCGGCCGCCCACGACGAGGACTCCTTCGTCGACTTCGTCCACGAGCGCATACCCGCCCTGGACGAGCGGCTGATCCGCCGGATCACCCGCATCGTCGGCGAGACCTACGAGTTCGACTACAACTTCCGCGAACTGAGCGAACGTCAGCTCGACACCCCGGTCACGATCTTCAAGGCGACCGGCGACGACTACTCGTTCATCGAAAGCAGCTCGGGATACTCCGCCCGTCCGGCCACCGTCGTGGACCTGGCCGGCGACCACTACGGCGTCCTCAAGGAGCACGGCGTCGCCGAGCTGGTGGGCGCCATCCGCGCCCGGCTCGACGCGTAACGCAAGCCAACCGCCCCGCACTTGGAGCCCCTCGTGCCGCACCTGGACATTTCCTACTACGGCCGGGAATTCACCGACGAGCAGAAGGACCGGCTGGCCAAGGCCCTGTCCGACGTCGTCGTCGAGCACTTCTCGACCTACGACGGAGCCGTCTCGATCTCCCTGCACCCCGTGGACCAGCAGGACTGGCAGGACCGGGTCTTCGCACCCCGGATCACCGCTCTGGCCGACCGGCTCATCAAGCGACCGGACTACCGCTCCGCCTGAGCCGGCCCGCCCGGGCCTCTGCTCCGGCCGGCCCGGATCCGCCCTGCGCACCGCGTATCGGTCATCCGAACCACCGGCCGTCCGAGCCGCCGGTCCACCACCCGCACCGCCGCCCGGTCATCCGAACCGACGGTGCACCAACCGAACTTACGAGAACCCTGCTGAGAGGCACCCGCCATGACCGACTCCCTCGGCCCCCGACTCAAGGTCGGCGTCGTCGTCCCCTCGACCAACACCTCGGCCCAGCCCGAGCTGGAGGCCCTGCGCCCGCATCAGGTCACCAACCACATCGGCCGGATGGTGATCGGCGACGACTCCATGGTCGACGAGCCCGGCTTCGACCACGTCATGCACAGCATCCGCAACTCGACCCACCCGGCGATCAAGAGCGTCGTCAGCTGCAACCCCGACACCGTGATCATCGGCGTCTCCCCGGAGAGCTACTGGGACGGACCCGACTCCCACGACCGCGTCCTCGCCTCCATGCGCGAGGCCGCCGGCGGCCTGCCCGTCATCATGAGCCCCGACGCCATCAAGGCCGCGCTCACCGCCTACGAAGCCCGCAGAATCGCCGTCATCACGCCCTACCTGCCCGTCGGCGACGACTCCGTCAGCCGCTTCTTCAAGGACAGCGGCTACGACGTCGTGCGCATCCAGGGCCTCGGCATGCCGAGCCCCGCGAGGATCTCGCACGTCTCCGAGACCGAACTGCGCGACGTGGTCCGGCAGATCGACGGCCCGGACGTCGACGCCATCGTCCAGGTCGGCACCAACGTGGCCATGGCGCGCGTCGCCGCGGTCGCCGAGTTCTGGACCGGCAAGCCCGTGATCTCCAACAACACCGTCCTGTACTGGCACGCGCTGCGGCAGAACGGCATCCAGGACCGCGTCCACGGCCACGGCTCCCTGCTCTCCGAGCACTGAGCCGAAGGCCCTCCCTCCCTCCGACCGACCGACGGCCGGGGCCCGTCCCGACACCGACGGGCCCCGGCAAACTGGAGAACTCCCGTGACCAGCACTGGCAGTAGCGAAGCGACCGCGACCGCACTGCGCCCCCAGCCGGCGCCCACCGAGGAGCGGCTACCCATCCTGAAACTCCTCGCGTTCACCGCGGCGGGTTTCCTGGCGATCATGACCGAGACGATGCCCGCGGGTCTGCTCCCGCAGATCGGGCGGGGGCTCGACGTGTCGGACGGCCTTGCGGGACAGCTCGTCACGCTCTACGCCATCGGATCCGTGATCGCCGCGATCCCGGTGATCGCCGCGACCCGCAGCGTGCGGCGCAGGCCGCTGCTGCTCAGCGCCGTCGGCGGTCTCTTCGTCTTCAACACCGTGACCGCCCTGTCCACCGACTACGCCGTCACGCTCGGCGCCCGTTTCGTCGCCGGCATGGCCTCCGGCGTGATCTGGGGCCTGCTCGCCGGCTACGCGCGCCGCCTGGTGCCCGAGAACCTCCAGGGCCGCGCCCTCGCCGTCGTCGGCGTCGGCCAGCCCATCGCGCTGACCGCCGGTGTCCCGCTCGGTACCTGGCTCGGCTCGGTCTTCACCTGGCAGGGCGTCTTCTGGGTGATGTCCGCCGTCGCGCTCGCCCTGATGATCTGGGTGCGCGTCCTGGTGCCCGACTTCCCCGGCCAGGCCGCCGAACAGCGCCGGCCGATCCGCGAGATCTTCGTGACGCCCGGCATCCGCCCGATCCTCGCGGTGATCTTCCTGTGGATCCTCGCCCACAACATCCTCTACACCTACATCTCGCCGTTCATGAGCGAGGCGGGCCTCGGCGAGCGCGTCGACGTCATGCTCCTGGTCTTCGGTGCCACGGCCATCGCGGGCATCTGGCTGACCGGCCTGTTCGTCGACCGCAAGCTGCGCCTGCTCACCCTGGTCAGCCTCGCAGGCTTCGCCGCCGCCTCCCTGGTCCTCGGCATCGGCCACTCCTCGCCGGCCGCCGTGATCGTCGGCGTCGTCGCCTGGGGCCTCACCTTCGGCGGTGCGCCCACCCTGCTCCAGACGGCCATCGCGGACGCCGCCGGCGACGGCGCCGACGTGGCCCAGTCCATGCTCGTCACCATCTTCAACCTGGCCGTCGCGGGCGGCGGCGTGGTCGGCGGTCTGCTCCTGGAGTCCTCCGGCCCCGCCTCCTTCCCGTGGGTCCTGCTCGCGCTCGCCGCCCTGGCCTTCGCGGTCGTCGGCTCGGCCAAGGCCGGCTTCAAGCCCGGCACCCGCGGCGCCGCCTGACGGCGCCGACAGGTCCCCGTACGAAAAGGAGCCCGGCCCTCTCGTGTGAGAGGGCCGGGCTCCGGGGCTCCGAGCGATCCGGACGCCGAGCGATCCGGAATCCCGGGATCCGGGCCGTCGGCGGTCCGTGGCCGGGACCGGTCATCGGCACGCTGGCCTGCGGTTTTGTCCGAACTGGCACGCCGTATCCTCTTCTCGGGGTGGGAGGAAAGAGGAGTCGTGTTCGAGGAAAGGCCGTTCGGGGCCCTTCTGCGCGGCCTGCGGCAGCAGGGCCGGTTGACGATGGAGGAGCTGGCCGAGGCGTCGGGTGTGAGCGTCCGCGCCATAGGCGACATGGAGCGAGGGCGCAGCCGGGTTCCGCAGCGGCGCACGGTGGTGGCGCTCGCGGAGGGCCTCGGGCTCGCGGACGCGGAGCGGGAGGAGCTCCTCGCCGCGGCGCGGACGGCACGTCCGACGCGCGCGGTCGCGGCGGCCGGGACGGTCGTCCCGCCGCGGTCGGTGGGCGACTTCACGGGGCGCGAAACGGAACTGTCGCTCCTGCGGGAGGCGGCGGAACGGGCCCGTGCCGGCGGGGAGGTGTCGGTGTGGGTCGTCTCGGGTCCTCCGGGGTGCGGGAAGACGACGCTGGCGCTGAAGGCGGCGGCGGACCTGGCCGAGGAGTTCCCCGACGGGCGTTTCGTGGTGGACCTGCACGGGGTGGAAGGCCCCGTGGACACGGGTGAGGCGCTGCTGAAGCTGCTGAAGGCCCTCGGGGTGTCGGACCGCCGGCTGGCGAAGGAGGAGCCGCAGGGCCACGCGGGGCTGCTGCGCGCGCTGCTGCGCGAGCGCCGGTGCCTGGTGGTCCTGGACAACGCCCGCGACGAGGGACAGGTCCGTCCGCTGCTGCCCGCCGGCGGGCGGAGCCTGGTCCTGGTCACCAGCCGACGGCCCTTGACCGGACTCGAGGACGTCGACCGCCTGGCACTGTCGCAGATGGCACGGGCGGACGCGGTCGAGCTGCTGCGCCGGATCCTGGGTCCGGAGCGGGCCGACGCGGAGGCCGAGGCCGTGGCGCAGGTGGCGGAGCTGTGCGGGCACCTGCCGTTGGCGCTCCGGGTCGCCGGCAACTGGCTGACGATCCGTTCGGGGTGGAGCGTGGCCCACCTGGTCCGCCGCCTGGCCGACGAAGAACGCCGACTGGGTGCCCTGGCCGCGGGCGACGTGAAGGTGGAGGCCGCCTTCGAGCTGTCCTACCGGCAACTGACCGGCCAGGCCGCCCGGTTGCTGCGGCTGCTGAGCCTGGTCCCGGGGCCGACCATGACCGCCGCCTACGGCGCCGCCCTCACCGCGACCGGTGTCTTCGACGCCGAGGACGTGATGGAGGAGCTGGTCGAGGCCGGCCTGCTCCAGACCACCTTCACCGGCCGCTACCAACTGCACGACCTGTTGCGGCTGTTCGCACGTGCCCGGCTGTCCGTCGAGGAGGAACCCGGCGAGCGCGAAGCGGCCGACGAGCGGCTGCGCACGTGGCTGCTGGAGACGGCCGTGGTCGCGGGCCGCTGGTACAAGCCCGCGTACGGGGCCCCGCCGCCCACCTGGCAGGGCCTCGTGCCGCTGGAGAGCGCCGACGAGGCCCGGGCCTGGCTGGACGGCGAGGCGTTCGCCTGGTTCGCCGCCCTGCGGGGCGCGGCGGAGCGGGGGGAGCACACCAAGGTCGTCGAGACGGCCGACGCCCTGGAGTGGTACTGCGCCCTCTCGCTCTTCTGGGGGCACTGGACGGAGGTCTTCCGCCTGTCCAGCGAAGCCGCCGCCGCCCTCGACGACCCTTACCTGCAGGCCGTCCACCTCAACCACTACGCCGTCGTCCTGGGCCCGACCGAACACCGGTACAGGGAAAGCATCGAACGGGCGGACGAAGCGCTGGAATACGCCCGCCGCGCCCAGGACACCTCCCAGCAGGCCTGGGCACTCGTCAACGCGGTGCTTCCCCACCGGCGGCTCGGCGAGTTCCAGCAGGCCTTCGAGAAGGCGCGTGCCGCCGCCGACCTGTTCGAGGCCGCCGGCGAGCACGAGGGCTGGATCGAAGCCATGGGCCCCCACGGCGTCACCCTGCGCGAACTCGGCCGTGCCGAGGAGGCCCTGACCCAGCACCACCGCATCATCGCCTTCCTCGACGAAGCCGACTGCCCGGTGAGCGGGCACGCGGCCGACACCTACCGCGCCTACGCGTACGGTGCTCTCGGCGACGACTACGCCGCTCTGGGGCGGTGGCGCGAGGCCGCCGACCACCTCCGCAAGGGGCAGCAGCAGTTGCACAGCATCGGCATTCCGCACGTCGAGGGCATGACGCTGCTGCGCCTGGCCGAGGCCCTGGTCGAACTGGGGGAGACCGAGGAGGCCCGCTCCCGCCTGCGGCAGGCGCTCGCCCTCGGTGACGCGGTCGACAGCAAGGAGCTGGAGGCCGCGCGGAAGCTCCTGGACTCGCTCCCCGTGGACTGACGACGGGGGCGGCTCAGCCGCCGTGCCGGTGCAGGGCGACGTGCACCGTGTCGAGGGCCTGGACGAGAGCGGCGCGGGCGGAGTCCGTGTCGCGCAGCGCATCGAGCACCATGAAGCCGTGGACGGTGCCGTGGTAGCGCATGGACACCACCGGTACGCCGGCCGCCCGGAGCTTGGTCGCGTACGCCTCGCCCTCGTCGCGCACCACGTCGGCCTCGCTGGTGACCACCAGTGCCGGAGGGAGTCCGGTGAGCTGATCCAGGGACGCCCGCAGCGGTGACGCGGTGGCCTGGCTCCGCTGGCGTACGTCCGGCAGGTACTGGTCCCAGAACCAGCGCATGGTCTCGCGGCCGAGGAAGTAGCCGCTCGCGAACTCCTCGTACGAGGCGGTGTCGCAGCCGGCGTCGGTGACCGGGCAGAGCAGCACCTGCTGCAGCAGCCGCACCCCTCCGCGCTCCTTCGCGAGCAGGGTCAGCGCCGCCACGAGGTTCCCGCCCGCCGAGTCGCCCACGGCGGCCATCCGGCTGCCGTCCAGGCCGATCTCTCCGCCCTGCTCGCATATCCACTTCGCGACCGCGTAGCACTGCTCGACGGCGACCGGATAGCGGGCCTCCGGGGCGCGGTCGTACTCGACGAAGACCACGGCCGCGTCCGCGCCGAGCGCGAACGCGCGCACCAGGCGCCGATGGGTGTCGGCGTCGCCCAGGGCCCAGCCGAGACCGTGCAGGAACAGCACGACGGGGAGCTCGCCGACGCTGTCCGCCGGCCTGACCACCTGCACCGGTACGTGACCGGTCGGGCCGCCCGGCAGGGCCAGCCACTCCGTGGAGGTGGCCTCCTCCTCCGCAGGATCGGGGACGTCCTCCCTCTGGAGCCGTGCGAGGTCCAGACGCGCTCGTCGCAGATCCGCGCCGTCGGCCGACGGCGGGCAGGTGTGCCGGGCCACGAATGCCCGGGTCGGCTGGTCCAGGACCGGGTGCCGGGCGGACGAAGGGACGAAGTCGGTCACACACGGTCTCCTGCCGGGAGGGCCTGAAGCGAAGGGGAGGTTCGGTGCACCGGTTCGCCAAATGGGGCGGCGGAACGCCGGGCGACGGCGGTCGGGCCGGGCACCGCGCGCCGCGGGCCCTGGGCGGCCCGCGCGGCTCCGAGCGGGGACCTTACCCGCTGTGCGGCGGGAGGTCAGCCCCTCACCGGTCCCGCGGGGCGGCGCGCAGGTCGCGCCATTCCCGCGGGGAGACGCCGTAGGCGGCGCGGAAGGTCCGGCTGAAGTGGGCCGGGTTGACGAAGCCCCACCTCTGGGCCACGGCGGACACGGTGGGGGCCGTCCTGCCCCGGCGGGCCAGTTCCCGGCCGCACTCCTCCAGGCGCCGTTGCCGGATGAGCCGGCCGACGGTGGTTCCCTCGCCCTCGAACAGCCGGTGCAGGTAGCGGACGGAGATCCGGTGCGTCCGGGCGATGCTCTCGGGTGACAGGCCGGGGTCGCCCAGGTTCCGGTCGATGTGGTCGCGGACCCGCAGCATCAGGTGGTTCCGCGCGTCCGCGTCCGCGTCCGTGTCGGCCGGGTGGGCCCGCTCGGCGATCAGCGTGGCGAACAGGTCGACCACGTTGCCGGCCAGCCGGTTCGCGACGGCCGGCGGGTAGCCGTCGGCCGAGGAGGAGGCCAGGCCCGCCAGGAACGGCAGGAGCATCGCGCCGAAACCGTCGCCGGTGCCGATGGCGTTGCCCGTGACCTGCCGGATGTCCTCGTCCGCCACGCCCAGCGTGCGGCGCGGGAGTTGGAAGACGTGGGTGGCGAACCGCTCCGGGTAGTCGAAGGAGTACGGCCTGGTCGTGTCGTACACCACCAGGTCACCCTCGCCCACCTCGGCCCGTCGGCCGTCCTGGACGAAGGTGGCCGTGCCGGACACCTGGACACCGACCCCCACCAGCGCCTCGGACGACCGGGCGATCAGGGCCGGCGTGCGGCTGACGCGCTCCGCGTCGGCCTCCATGGTGGAGACCTGGAGGTATCCGAGGCGGGCGGTGGAGATCCGGCCGTCGAACGGTCCGTCGCCCCGTGGGGCCACCGTCATCGGCACCAGCGCCCTGCTCACCGCGTCGTTCCAGTACGCGACCTTGTCACCGTCCGGGACGGAGGCGGTCGTCAACACCAAGCTCACACTGTCTCCGCTCAGGGGGAGTGACTCCGGGGCAGCGAGGGGAGCGCGACCGGGCCGCTTCGGCGGGGCCCGGGCTCCTGCCCGCACCCACAGCCAAGCAGCGGGCGGGTCCTGCCTCCAGGCAGAACCACAGGCAGGAATCGCGGGAGCCGACGGGCGGTCCGGCGGCGGTGCGCTCAGGGGCAAGACGTCGTGCGTCGTACGACAACACGCGGCGTTCCCGCGGCCGTAGCGTCACGGCGCCGCGTGCCGCACACAGCCGCGGACCAGTTGCTTCGCATCCCTCAGCACCAAGGAGTCGACCCGTGCCGTACATCACCGTGGGCCAGGAGAACACCACCGCCATCGACCTCTACTACGAGGACCACGGCACCGGGCAGCCGGTCGTCCTCATCCACGGCTTCCCGCTCGACGGCCACTCCTGGGAGCGCCAGAGCGCCGCCCTGCTCGACGCCGGCTACCGCGTGATCACCTACGACCGCCGCGGGTTCGGGCAGTCCTCCCAGCCGACGACCGGCTACGACTACGACACCTTCGCGGCCGACCTGAACACCGTGATGGAAACCCTCGACCTGAAGGACGCCGTCCTCGTCGGCTTCTCCATGGGCACCGGGGAGGTCGCCCGCTACGTGTCCGCGTACGGCTCCGCCCGCGTCGCCAAGGTCGCCTTCCTGGCCTCGCTCGAGCCCTGCCTGCTGAAGAGCGACGACAACCCGGACGGCGTGGCCCCGAAGGAGTTCTTCGACGGCGTCGTCGCCGCCGTCAAGGCCGACCGCTACGCCTACTACACGGCCTTCTTCAACGACTTCTACAACCTCGACGAGAACCTGGGCAGCCGCATCAGCGAGGAAGCCGTCCGCAACAGCTGGGACACCGCCGCCGGCGGCGGCTTCTTCGCCGCTGCGGCCGCCCCGGCCACCTGGTACACCGACTTCCGCGCCGACATCCCGGCCGTCGACGTGCCCGCCCTGATCCTGCACGGCACCGCCGACCGCATCCTCCCGGCCGAGGGCACTTCGCGCCCCTTCCACAAGGCGCTGCCGTCGGCCGACTACGTCGAGATCGAGGGCGCCCCGCACGGCCTGCTGTGGACCCACGCCGAGGAGGTCAACAGCGCCCTCCTCGCCTTCCTGGCGAAGTGACGCCCCCGCCCGCCGGTCCACCGGACCGGCGGGCGGAAAGGCCCGTCAAGTGCCTGTGCTCCGCAGCTCAGCCGGGCCGATAGCCTGGGAAAATGCTTACCGAAGTGACAGCGACCCGCTATGTCACCCCCTTGCGTGAGGGCGGCTCGCTCCCCGGGATCGTCGAGGCCGACGACCTCGGCACCTACGTCATGAAGTTCACCGGCGCCGGGCAGGGGCGCAAGACCCTCGTCGCCGAGGTCATCTGCGGACAGCTGGCCCGGCGGCTCGGGCTGCGGGTGCCGGAGCTCGCCGCGATCCAGCTCGATCCCGTCATCGGGCTCTCCGAGCCCGACCAGGAGGTGCAGGAGCTCCTCAAGGCGAGCGGCGGGCTCAACCTCGGCATGGACTTCCTGCCCGGGTCGCTCGGCTTCGACCCGCTCGCCTACGAGGTCGACCCGAAGGAGGCCGGACGCGTCGTCTGGTTCGACGCGGTGATCAACAACGTCGACCGCTCCTGGCGCAACCCGAACATGCTCGTCTGGCACGGCGACCTGTGGCTCATCGACCACGGCGCCACCATGATCTGGCACCACAACTGGCCCGGCGCCCAGGCCTCCGCCGCCAGGCCGTACGACGCCTCCGACCACGCCCTCGCGCCCTTCGGGCCCGACGTCGCCGCCGCGGCCGCCGAGCTGGCCCCGCTCGTCACCCGGGAGCTCCTGGAGGAGGTCGCCGCGGACGTGCCGGACGAGTGGCTGGTCGACGAACCCGGCTTCACGAGCACCGACGAACTGCGCACCGCCTACGTCGAGGCGCTGCTGCCGCGCGCCGCGACCATCCACGAGCGCGTCACCCTCGGCCCGCGCACCGAGCGCCGCCCCCAGCAGCCCCCGGGCTGGCTCGCCGAACGCCTCGCCCCCCGGCCGCACGCCGCCGAGCCGCACGCCACCGAGAAGGACGGCACCACGTGACCGACCGCGATGTCTTCGAGTACGCGCTGCTGCGCGTGGTGCCGCGCGTCGAGCGCGGCGAGTGCTTCAACGCGGGCGTGGTCGTCTACTGCCGCGCCCGGTCCTTCGTGGCCGCCCGCACCCACCTGGACGAGGCCAAGCTGGCCGCGCTCGACCCGCGCGCCGACGTCACCGGCGTCCGGGCCGCGCTGCACGCGGTCGAGGGAGTCTGCGCGGGCGGCGAGGCCGCGGGCCAGGCGGCCCGCGACGACGCCGGCCGGCGCTTCCGCTGGCTGATCGCCCCGCGCTCGACGGTGGTCCAGCCCGGCCCGGTGCACACCGGCCTGACCGCCGACCCCGAGGCCGAGGTGGAACGCCTGCTCGACCTCCTCGTGCGCTGACTCGTTCCGCGCGTCTCGCTGGGCGGCGCGCGGTGATCCTGTGCACCCGGTGGGCCGTTGACACCGGGTGCCAGGGCTTCTAGCGTCTCGTCCTACGGGCGATACTAAGCGGTCGCTCACCTCTCCTGGGGCGGTTCTCCGGGGGAGCGGTCGGGCCGCGGGGTAGGGACCGTACACAGGGACGTTCCAAGGGCGAGGAGAACAAGCATGTCCACCACCGAGCAGCGCGTAGCCGTCGTCACCGGTGCGGCGCGGGGCATCGGAGCCGCCACCGCGATCCGGCTCGCGGCCGAGGGCCGCGCCGTGGCCGTACTCGACCTCGACGAGGCGGCCTGCAAGGACACCGTCGAGAAGATCACCGCCGCGGGCGGCACGGCGCTCGCCGTCGGCTGCGACGTCTCCGACGGCGCCCAGGTGGAGGCCGCCGTCGCGCGGGTCGCCGCCGAGCTCGGCGCGCCCACCATCCTCGTCAACAACGCCGGCGTGCTCCGCGACAACCTGCTCTTCAAGATGACCGAGTCCGACTGGGACATCGTGATGAACGTGCACCTCAAGGGCGCGTTCCTGATGGCCAAGGCCTGTCAGAAGCACATGGTGGACGCGGGCTTCGGCCGGATCGTCTCGCTCTCCTCCTCCTCGGCGCTCGGCAACCGCGGCCAGGCCAACTACTCGGCCGTCAAGGCCGGTCTGCAGGGCCTCACCAAGACCCTCGCCAAGGAGCTCGGCAAGTTCGGCATCACCGCCAACGCGGTCGCCCCCGGCTTCATCGTCACCGAGATGACCGCACAGACCGCCGAGCGCGTCGGCATGGGCTTCGATGAGTTCCAGGCCGCCGCCGCCTCCATGATCCCGGTCCAGCGCGTCGGCCGTCCCGAGGACGTCGCCAACGCCATCGCCTTCTTCACGGGCGACGACGCCGGCTTCGTCTCCGGCCAGGTCATGTACGTGGCCGGCGGCCCGCTCAACTGACCCGCGGCGCGGAGGAGGCACAGTCATGAGCGCGAAGGAACTGCCCGAGCTCTCGGGCAAGGTGGCGCTGGTCACCGGCGCGAGCCGGGGCATCGGCTACGGCATCGCCGAGGCCCTGGTGGCCCGCGGCGACCGGGTCTGCATCACCGGGCGGGGCGAGGAGGCCCTCAAGGAGGCCGTGGAGCGGCTCGGCGCCGACCGGGTACTCGCGGTGCCCGGCAAGGCCCACGACGAGGCCCACCAGGCCGCGGCGGTCGAGGCCACCATGGAGGCCTTCGGCCGGGTCGACTTCCTGGTCAACAACGCGGGCACCAACCCGGTCTTCGGTCCGATCGCCGACCTGGACCTGAACGTCGCCCGCAAGGTCTTCGAGACCAACGTGGTCTCGGCCCTCGGTTTCGCCCAGCAGACCTACCGTGCGTGGCAGAAGGATCACGGAGGGGCGATCGTGAACATCGCCTCGGTCGCCGGAATCGCCGCGTCGCCGTTCGTCGGCGCATACGGAATCAGCAAGGCGGCCATGATCAATCTCACTCTCCAGCTGGCGCACGAATTCGCGCCCATGGTCCGGGTGAACGCGATCGCACCGGCCGTGGTGAAGACGAAATTCGCCGCCGCGCTCTACGAGGGCCGGGAGGTCGAGGCGGCCGCCGGGTACCCCCTGGGCCGGCTCGGCGAGCCGCGGGACGTCGGCGGTGCCGCCGCCTTCCTCACGTCCTCCCAGTCGGACTGGATCACCGGTCAGACGCTGGTCGTCGACGGCGGCATTTTCCTGAACGCCGGTGTCGGGTGACCGGTATCCGGACACCCTGCTGAATTCTTGACCGGTTTGGACCCGGTTATACGAGAAATGCCTCGAGTGCCCCGCCAGGGCAGCGCATTGACCTGGCGGGGCGCTGCGGTATGGTCGGCCGACCCCAGGCTGAACGAGGAGCGTGCACGTGTTCAACCGGACCAGTCTGCAGGCCGCTGCAGCCCTTGCGTCCATATCCCTCCTGTCCGGATGCAGTGTGTTTTCGGACAGTGAATCCGCAGCTGACCAGAGAATCGTCGTGGGGACGACGAGTTCTCCCACGACCCTCGATCCGGCGGCCGCCTGGGACAATTCCTGGGAACTCTTCCGGAATGTCTTCCAGACCCTTGTCGCGTTTCCCACCGGCAGCACCATCCCCAAGCCGGACGCCGCGGACTGCGCCTTCAAGCAGGGCTCCTCGAGCCGGGTCTACGAGTGCCGCATCCACGACGGTCTGACCTTCTCCAACGGTCACAAGCTGGACGCCGAGGCCGTCAAGCACTCGATCGAGCGGATCCGCACGATCGACGTCGAGGGCGGCCCCAACGGCATGCTGGGCTCGCTCGACAAGATCGACGTGGTCGACCCCCAGACGGTGGTCTTCCGGCTCAACCAGCCCGACGCCACCTTCCCGTTCGTCCTCGCCACCCCGGCCATGTCGCTCGTCGACCCGGCCGAGTACCCGGCGGACAAGCTCCGCGAGGACGGCAAGCTGGTCGGCTCCGGCCCGTACGTCCTCGACTCGTACACCGAGGGCGAGAAGGCCGAGCTCAGCCGCAACCAGAGCTACAAGGGCTTCGCCGACCGCAAGAACGGCGGCGTGACCATCCGGTACTTCAAGGAGTCCGAGCCGATGGTCGCCGCCCTGAAGAAGAAGGAGATCGACGCGACCTACCGCGGTCTGACCGCGGAAGAGGTCGTCGACCTCCAGGCCGACAAGCCGGAGAACCAGGGCCTCCAGCTCGTCGAGTCCACCGGCGCGGACATCCGCTACCTGGTCTTCAACACCAAGGACTCCTCGGTCGCGAAGCCCGCCGTCCGCAAGGCCATCGCCCAGCTCGTCAACCGCGACGAACTGGTCAACAAGGTCTACCAGGGCACCGCCGAGCCGCTGTACTCGATGGTTCCCAAGGGCATCGCCGGCCACACCACCAAGTTCTTCGACCGCTTCGGCTCGCCCGACGCCGCCAAGGCCAAGAGCATCCTGCGCTCGGCCGGCATCACCGAGCCGGTGAAGCTGGACTTCTGGTACACCACCGACCGCTACGGTTCCTCCACCGGGCCCGAGTTCGCCGAGCTCAAGCGCCAGCTGGAGGCCTCCGAGCTGTTCGAGGTCACCCTCCACGGCAAGCCGTGGAAGGAGTTCCAGGCGGGCTACCAGAAGGGCGAGTACCCGGTCTTCGGCCGCGGCTGGTTCCCCGACTTCCCGGACCCGGACAACTTCATCGCCCCCTTCGTGGGCAAGAAGAACGTCCTCGGTACGCCCTACGTCAGCCCCGAGATCACGGAGGAGCTGCTGCCGAAGTCCCGGCGCGAGAGCGACCGCGCGGCCGTCACGGACGAGTTCACGCAGGCCCAGGAGATCATGGTGCAGGACGTCCGGCTGCTGCCGCTGTGGCAGGGCAAGCTGTACATCGCGGCGAGCGAGGACATCGCCGGCGGCGAGCGGGCCCTCGACCCGCAGACCGTCATGCAGATGTGGGAGCTGAGCCGCCGCACCAGCTGGTAGCACCCCACGGGACCCGGGCGGCGGGCGGCGTTGTCAGTGGGCACCGGTAGGTTCTCGTTCGGAGTAAACGAACGTCCACCGGAGGATCCTGACGTGACCGACACCGACCTGCTGCCCGAGTCCTGGCGCGGCGTTCTCGGCGAGGAGCTGGAGCAGCCCTACTTCAAGGAGCTCACCGAGTTCGTCGAGGAGGAGCGGGCCAAGGGGCCGGTCTTCCCGCCGCGCGAGGAGGTCTTCGCCGCCCTCGCCGCCACCCCGTTCGACCAGGTGAAGGTCCTGATCCTCGGCCAGGACCCGTACCACGGCGAGGGCCAGGGCCACGGCCTGTGCTTCTCCGTCCGCCCGGGCGTCAGGACGCCGCCCTCGCTGCGCAACATCTACAAGGAGATGCAGGCCGAGCTCGGCCACCCGATCCCGGACAACGGCTATCTGATGCCGTGGGCCGAGCAGGGCGTCCTGCTGCTCAACGCGGTGCTCACGGTCCGCTCCGGCGAGGCCAACTCGCACAAGGGCAAGGGCTGGGAGAAGTTCACCGACGCCGTCATCAGGGCCGTCGCCTCCCGTCCCGACCCGGCCGTCTTCGTGCTGTGGGGCAACTACGCCCAGAAGAAGCTCCCGCTCATCGACGAGGAGCGGCACGTGGTGGTGAAGGGCGCCCACCCCTCGCCGCTGTCGGCGAAGAAGTTCTTCGGCTCCCGGCCCTTCACGCAGATCGACGCGGCCGTCGCCGCCCAGGGCCATGCGCCGATCGACTGGCGCATCCCGAACCTCGGCTGACCTCACCGGATCCGGCGCGCCGTGTGCGGCCACGGGGCGCCGGATCCGGCAGGCTCGGAGGGGGACCGAGCGCGTGGAGGCCGTGATGACCGGGCAGCAGGTGTCGGACGACGCCGTCATGACCAGGATCGGGCAGGCGATGATGCTGCTCCACGGCGGCGACCGTGAGGAGGCCCGGAACCGCTTCGGCGCGATCTGGGACCAGCTGGGGCCGGACGGCGATCCGCTGCACCGCTGCACGCTCGCCCACTACATGGCCGACGCCCAGGACGACCCGGACACGGAGCTCGCCTGGGACCTGCGGGCGCTGACCGCCGCCGAGGGCCTCGACGAGGACCGGCTCGCCCGGCACGACTCGGCGGCGGCGCTGCGCGCCCTCTACCCGTCGCTCCACCTCAACCTCGCCGCCGACTACGTGAAGCTCGACCGCCTCGACGCGGCCCGCGTCCATCTGGACCGGGCCCGCGCCGCCTCCGTCGTCCTGGACGACGACGGGTACGGCAACGGGGTGCGGGCCGCGATCGAGCGGCTCGAGCTACGGCTCCGGGAGCGGCGCTCGTAAGGGTCCGCCGTGGCGTTCGGGGTGCCGGCTCAGCGCCCGTGGTGGCCGCGGCACAGCTTCGCCTGCGGGCTGTCCGGGCTCCAGCCCCCGTACGCCTGGCCCAGGGCGCACACCTCGCCCCGGTCGCGCGGAACCCGCGGCACTCCCGGCGGTTCGGCGACCGGGTGCCGTGGTTTCTGCTGCTTCGGTACGGAGGAGGGGCGGGGCCGTTCGTCATGGCGGGGCCGGGCGGGGGCCCGCCCGTCCTCGGCCCGGCGCCGCTCCACGGCCGAGCGCGCCTCGGGCGTCGCGGGATCGGGCATCGCCGCCTCCAGGGCCTCCCGGGCGGGGCCCTGGACGATCTGCGGGGCGACGTCCTGGCCGGCGGTAGCGGCCGGACTGCTGGGGGCGGGTGCGGGGACCGAGGGCGGCGGTTCGACCGCCATGCAGCCCGAGAGGGCGGCCATCGCCACCCCGGCGAGCAGGGTCACTGTGGTTCGGGTTTTATGCACCCGCGCAACTCTGCAGCTCGGGCCGCCTCCCGCGCGCCCCTACTCGCGGGGAATGCCCCGCATGAGTGATCATCGCGCGCAGGCTGACCGCGGCCACCGGCGCGGGGCAGCGGTGGCCGGTCGTTCAGTCGCCCGTGGCGCCGTCGATGCGCTCGCGGATGAGGTCCGCGTGACCGTTGTGGCGCGCGTACTCCTCGATCATGTGGAGGTAGATCCAGCGCAGGTTGAACATCTCGCCGGAGCGGTGCTTCCCGGCGCCCAGGTCGTCGAGTCCGTGCCCCGCGGCGAGGGTCCTGGCCCTGGCGATCTCGGCCTGCCAGGTGACGTGGGCGTCCGCCCAGGTGTCCTCGTCGGTGACGCGGATGTCCCGGTCGAAGTCCTCGTCGGTGCTGTAGATCCAGGGCGCGTCCTCGCCCGCGAGGACCCTGCGGAACCAGCCGCGCTCGACCTCGGCCATGTGCCGGACCAGGCCGAGCAGACTGAGGTCCGAGGGCGGGGCGGAAGCCGTGCGCAGCTGGGCCTCGTCGAGCCCGGCGCACTTCATCTCCAGCGTGGCCCGGTGGTAGTCGAGCCATTGCTCCAGGGCCGCGCGCTCACCGGTGAGGGTGCCGGGCTCGACGCGGAGGGCGGTTTCGGTGCGGTCGGCAGTCATGAGCGGCATCCTGACCGAAGATTGCCGCCGCGACCAGGGGTCTGACGCCCGGTCACCCGCCCAGCATGCCGCGCAGCAGCTCGTCGTAGCCGGTCCGCAGCTCCGCGCGGCTCGGCACGGCCGCGTGGAAGGAGCCGGCCGCGCAGGAGAACATCAGGCCCTCGCTCCAGGCGATGAGGGAGAGGGCGTGGCGCTCGGGGGAGGCGGAACCGGCCGCCCGCATCATCGCGATCAGCGGGCCGTGGAAGACGGCTCCCGCGGAGTCGAAGAAGGAGCGCAGCTCGGGACGGCGGGTGGCCTCCAGAGCGAGCTCGTAGCGGGAGACGAGCAGCGCACGGTGGTCCGTCAGATAGCGGTGCAGGGCGAGGGCGAGCGCGTCGACCAGCGCCTCGGCCCCGGCGTCCGAGGCGGGCAGTTCGTGCGGGGCGAGGACGGCCGCCTCCCGCTGGACCTGCCGCCGTACGGCGGTCTCCAGGAGGGCCTGCCGGGTGCGGGCGTGGTTCGAGGTGGAGCCCTGGGGGAGGCCGGCCCGCTCGTCGACGGCGCGGTGGGTGAGCCCGCGCATCCCGCGCTCGACGAGCAGGTCGAGGGCGGCGTCGCCGATGCGGTCGGCGCGGGTGAGCGGGGCGTCGTGGGCCGGTGCTGCGGTCATGGGGACCAACCTATGCGACCTGCCCTGCCCCTTCGACTACAGCTGTAGTACGGTGAAGGTGTCACTACATCTGTAGTTCGGGTGGGTGGCCGTCGTTCTCGTGTCCCGTCGTCCCCGAGGGGGAGTCATGGAACAGCACCGTGCGGTCGTCGTCGGAGCCGGCATCGGCGGTCTCACCGCCGCCGTAGCCCTGCGCGGACGCGGCTGGGACGTCACCGTCCTCGAACGCGTCGCCGACCTCGCGCCCGTCGGCGCCGGCATCGGCCTCGCCCCCAACGCCCTGCGCGCCCTCGACGTGACCGGCCTCGGCGACCGGATCCGCGAACTGGCCGCCTGGCAGGGCGACGGCGGCATGCGGCGCCCGGACGGCCGGTGGCTCGCCCGCACCGACGCCCGCGCCGCCGCCGCGCGCTTCGGCGGCCCGCTCGTCCTGCTGCACCGCGCGACCCTCGTCGACCTGCTCCTCTCCGCCCTGCCCGAAGGCACCGTCCGCACCGGAGCCCCGGCCGCCCTCGCCGACCCCGGCGACACCCGGCGGCCCGCCCGGGTCACCACTCCCGACGGCGAGCTCGAGGCCGAACTCCTGGTCGCCGCCGACGGCATCCGCTCTGCCGTCCGCACCGCCCTCTTCCCCGCGCATCCCGGCCCGCGCTACTCCGGCTTCACCACCTGGCGCACCGTCATCCCCGCGCCCGAGCGGCCCTTCGCCCCGCACGAGACCTGGGGTCCGGCGCGCCTCTGGGGCAGCCAGCCGCTCAAGGACGGCCGGGTCTACGCGTACGCCATGGCCGCGGCCCCGGCCGGCGCCCACGCGCCGGACGGCGAGAAGGCCGAACTCCTGCGGCTGTTCGGCGACTGGCACCACCCCGTGCCCGCGATCCTCGACGCCGCCGACGGGACCACCATCCTGCGCCACGACGTCCACCACCTGATCGACCCGCTGCCCGCCTTCCACGCCGGCCGCACGGCCCTCCTCGGCGACGCCGCCCACGCCATGCAGCCGACCCTGGGCCAGGGCGGCAACCAGGCCATCGAGGACGCGATCGTCCTGGCCCACCATGTCGGCGGCGGCCCTGCGGGCGGCGGCCTGCCCGTACCGGACGCGCTGGCCGCGTACACCGCCGACCGGCTGCCGCGCACCACCGCCGTGGTGCGCAGGGCCGCCCGCACCGGCCGCCTCGCGCTGCTGTCCGCCCGCCCGGCCGTCGCCCTGCGCGACGCCGCCGTGGCCGCCGTCTCCCGGTTCGGACCCGGCCTGGTCCTGCGCGGCTTCGACGGCATCGCGGACTGGCGGCCGCCGACCTCCGCCCAGCCGTCCCGCGTAAGCTGACCGGCGCGAACGCCCGCACCGCGCACACCTGATCCGCGGACGCCCGCAGCAGGAACGTCCGCACCGCGACGAACAAGAAGGAGACCCCGTGAAGGTCGGCTGCATCGGACTCGGCGACATCGCGCGGAAGGCCTATCTGCCCGTCCTGGCCACCCTTCCCGGGGTCGAACTCCACCTCCAGACCCGCACGCGCGCCACCCTCGACGCGGTCGGCGACAGCCTCCACGTGCCCGCCGACCGGCGCCACCACGACCTCGACTCGCTCGTCTCCGCCGGCCTCGACGCCGCCTTCGTGCACGCGCCGACCTCCGTGCACGCCGAGATCGTCACCCGGCTCCTGGAGGCCGGCGTGCCCACCTACGTCGACAAGCCGCTCGCCTACGAGTACGCCGAGTCCGAGGCCCTGGTGGAGCTCGCCGAGAAGCGCGGCGTCGGCCTCGCCGTCGGCTTCAACCGCCGGCTCGCGCCCGGCTACGCCCAATGCCTCGACCACCCGCGCGAACTGATCCTCATGCAGAAGAACCGCATCGGACTGCCCGAGGACCCGCGCACCTTCGTCCTCGACGACTTCATCCACGTCGTCGACACCCTGCGCTTCCTGCTCCCCGGCGAGGTCGAGCACACCGACGTGCGCGCCAGGATCCGCGACGGGCTGCTGCACCACGTCGTGCTCCAGCTCTCCGGCGACGGCTTCACCGCCATCGGCATGATGAACCGGCTGAACGGTTCCACCGAGGAGATCCTGGAGGTCTCGGGCCAGGACACCAAGCGCCAGGTCCTCAACCTCGCCGAGATCGTCGACCACAAGGGCCAGCCGAGCGTGCGGCGGCGCGGCGACTGGGTGCCGGTGGCCCGTCAGCGCGGCATCGAGCAGGCCGTGCTCGCCTTCCTCGACGCCGTACGCCAGGGACGCACGCCCAGCGCGCGCGACGCGCTGCGCACCCACGAGCTGTGCGAGCACGTGGTGCGCGAGGTGCTGTCCCAGGACCGGTCCCAGTACCCGCCCCGGGACCGGTCCGAGGCCTCCTGAGCCGTCACCGCGCAGCGGGACCCGGGCCCGGGTCCGTGCCGGGAGACCCGTCCGCGTCCAGGTCCCGCCGGAACCGCCCGGACCCGCCGCCCCACGGGAGGCACATGAGGACGACCACGACGACCACGGCCACCGCTCCGTACACCGCCCAGTCGCCGAGCCGTTCGTACGGCGTGCCACCCCGGGCGAGCGGCAGCTCGTAGACGACGACGGTGCTGCTGCCGGTGCCGAGCGCCGGGCCGATCCGCCGCCCGTCCGGCCCGTACGCGGCGCTGACCCCGGACAGGGTCGCGTGCACCACCGGCCGCCCCGTCTCCGCCGCCCGCAGCGCGCCGAGCGAGGCGTGCTGGGCCGGCGCCCAGCTGTCCTGGAAGGTCGAGGTCGACGACTGCGCGACGATCACGTCGGCGCCGTCCCGGGCGAGCCGGCGGCTCATGTCGGGGAACGCGGTCTCGAAGCAGATCAGCGGCCCGATGCGGAGCCCCGCCGGCCCGATCCGCGGCCCCGCCGGCCCGATCCGCGGCCCCGCCGGCCCGGGGCCGGCCGTGCCGGGCAGCGTCATCACGACCGGGGCCGTGCCCCGCCGCCGGTCCTCGCCCGCCGCCTTGCCGACCGACGTGGCCCAGCCGAGCACGGCACGGGCCGGGACGTACTCGCCGAACGGGACGAGCCGCATCTTGTCGTAGCGCTCCCCGGTCGGCCCGTCCGGACCCACCAGGATCGCGCTCTTGAAGATCCCCGGCCGGTCGGACCGGCGGGCGTCCACGTTCACCAGGAGCGGCGCGTCCACCTGCCGCGAGAGCGCGGCCAGCCGGGCCGCGAAGTCCGGCCGGGCCACCAGGTCCGCGCCGACGCTGCTCTCGCCCCACACCACCAGGTCGAGCCGCTGCCCGGCGAGCGGACGCGTCAGCTCCTCGCCCCGGTCGAAGCGCGCGCCCGGCGGGCCGACCACTCCGGGCTGGACCACCGCGACCCGCACCGAGCCCGCGCCGCGCGGCGGCGCCCCGGCCCACCAGGCGAGGCCCGCCACCAGGGCGGAGCCGACCAGACCGGCCACCGCGACCTGCCGCAGCCGCGGTACGGCCACGAGGAGCGCGACGGCCGTGTTCACGGCGACCACCAGCAGGGTCACCAGCCACACGCCGCCGACCGCGGCGATCCTGAGCCCCGCCGGCACCTGCCACTGGCTCGCCCCGAGCAGCCCCCAGGGACCGCCGAGGCCCTGCCACGAGCGGACCAGCTCGATCAGGAGCCAGCCGGAGGGGACGACGAACAGGGCGGCGGCCGCCCGGCGCGGCGACGGCGTGCCCCGCAGCATCGCCCGCACCAGCCGGGCCCACGGCAGCCACAGCAGGCCGAGGAGCGCGGCGATCACCGGCAGGAAGACGTGCAGGCTCGGCAGCAGCCAGTGGTGCACGGCCAGCATGAAACCGAAGCCGCCGCACCAGCCGTCGTACCCGGCCCGGCGCGGGTCCGGGGCGCTGCGGATCAGCAGCAGCCACGGCACGAGGGCGAGGAACGCCCACCACCACAGTCCGGGCGCGGGGAAGGCGAGCGCGGGCAGCGCACCGAGCACGAACGCGGCGGCGGACCGCCCGACGCCCCGGGCCCGCCGCCGGGCGCGCGGGTTCCGCCCCTCCTCCGGTCCGCCTCCGCCCCTGCTTCCGTCCCGCACCGCGGCTTCGCCGCCCGCCGCGTCGGCGCGGCCGCGTCCGCGGCCCGCTCCGGCGCCGCCGCCGGCCTCGGTCCCGTCCTCGGTTTCGTCCCCGGCCCCGCTCTCGGCTCCGGCCTCCCTGACGGGCGCCGTCGTCGTCCCGGCCGCGGCCGGCCGGCGGGCGAACGGAATCCGCATGCCCTGCCTCCAGGTGTCGCCTCCAGTGTGCGCGCGACCGGGCCCGCTCGCGGGCCGACGCCCTCACATCCGGCGCCACTTCTCCTCGACGACCACCGAACGGAGCCGCCATTCGCGGTCCACCCGGCGCACGGCGAAGCCGTACCTGCCGCCGCACACGAAGTCCTCGCCGGACTCGAACCGCATCGGGTTCACGTAGTCGGCGCGCACGGTCGCGGTGTCTCCCGGAGAGCCGTCGACGTCCTCGATGCGGATCCTGCGGTTGACGATGAGGTGCTGGCGTACGGGAAAGAGCCGCATCGTCTCGGCGAGCCACTCGGCGACCTCGGCGGCGGGGCCCTCGATGCCGCCCGAGCCGCGGTAGTCGGCGCGCCCGTCCGGGGCGAACAGCGCCCGGTACGCCGTCCAGTCGGAGTCGTCCACGGCCACGGCGTAGCCGGTGACCAGGTCGTCGATGGCGAGCCGGTCCATCACTGTCGCGAGATCCACGCGCTGCGTCATCGGTTCAGTGTCGGGCAGCGGACGCGCGGCGCCAAGGGCCGTGCGGGCGGAGCTCACGGAATCGGCCGCGGCGCCCGCTCCGTCATCGGCCGCCCCTGCCGGTCCGGCCGGCGCATCCGTACCGCATCCACGGCCGGAAGCCACTGGCAGACGGGTCCGGCCGGACCGGCGCACACGCGCGCCGGTGCGCGGAGGCGAACGCCACCGGACCCCGCGCGACGAGGAGGGTGCCATGGCTGCCAGGGACGGGTCGGATTCCGGACGGTACGACGTGGTCGTCGTCGGAGCCGGGGCCGCGGGGCTCGCCTGCGCGGCCGACCTGTGCGCGGCCGGCCTGCGGGTGCGGCTGCTGGAGGCCGACGGGACGGTCGGCGGGCGGATGCGCACCGATCACGTGGCGGGCTTCACCGCCGACCGGGGCTTCCAGGTCTTCAACACCTCCTATCCCCAGGTACGGCGACGGCTGGATCTCAGGGCGCTCCGACTGCGGCCGTTCACACCCGGGGTCCTCGTGCACACCGACGACGGTCCGCGCCGTTTCACGGACCCGACCCGCCGGCTCCGGGAGAGCCGCGACCTGCTTCCCGGGAGGCTCGCGTCGACGCGTGATCTGGCGGCGGTGGCCGCGCTCAGCGCCCGGGACGCGCTGGCACCGGCGTCGGTGCTGCGGCGGGGCCGCGACGGCACCACGCGGACGGCGCTGGCCGACGCAGGCGTGTCACCGGAGCTGGTGGAGACGTTCTTCCGGCCCTTCCTCTCCGGGGTGTTCCTGGAGGACGAGCTGGAGACCTCGGCCCGCTTCTTCCACCTGGTGTGGCGGAGCATGCTCCGCGGCACCCTCTCCCTGCCGGCCGACGGGATCGGGGCCGTTCCCGCCCAGCTCGCCGCGCGGCTGCCGGCGCGGGTACTGAGGACCTCCTGCCCCGTCACGGCCGTGACGCCCGACGGCGTCACCGTCGGGAGCGGCGACGCGCTGCGGGCCCGCGCCGTCGTCGTCGCCACGGGGCAACGGGCGGCGGCCGACCTGCTCCCGGGGCTCCGCGTGCCGGACGGCCGGACCGTCACCACCCTCTACCACGCGACGGCCGAACCGCCGTCGACGGAGCCCGTGCTCCACGTCGACGCCCGGCGCAGGTTCCTGAACACCTGTGTCCTCACCGCCGTCCAGCCCCGGTTCTCGCCGGACGGCCGGGCCCTGGTGTCCACCTCGGTGCTGGGTTCCCCGGGCCCGGAGGAGACGGCGGCGGTGCTGCGCGCGCTGGGGGAGGTGTACGGCTCGGACACGGCCGCCTGGGAGCCCGTCCACCGGGTCACCGTGCCCGACGCCCTGCCTGCGATGCCCGGCGCCGGGCCGCTGTCCCGGCGCACCCGGTTCGCGCCCGGCCGGTACGTGTGCGGAGACCACCGGGCCACCGGATCGCTCCAGGGCGCGCTGGCCTCGGGCGCGCGTGCGGCCCGCGAGGTGCTCGCCGACCTCGGGGACGGCGGACCCCGGGGCCACGGCGGGTCGTGAGGAAGGCGGGGGCCGGGGGACCGCGGGCGCATCCGCCGGGCCCGCTCGGCCGGAAGCACAGGAGCCGGGGACGGACCGCGAACCCGGTGGAACGCAGGAGGAGGACCGTACGGTGATCAGTGTGGAGCGCGTCATCGTGGTACGCCGGCCCCTGGCCGAGCTCGTGGCCTACCTGGCGGACTTCTCGCACACGGAGGAATGGGACCCCGGCACCGTCCGCTGCGTGCGGCTCGACGACGGGCCCGTCCGGCCGGGCGCCCGCTGGCGCAACACCTCGCGCTTCCGGGGCCGTGAGACCGAGCTCCACTACGAGCTCGCCGTGCACGAGCCCGAGCGACTGGTGTTCACCGGCGAGAACCGGACGGTGAGCGCGACCGACGACCTCCGCTTCGCCGACGAGGGGACGGCCACCCGGCTGACGTACCGGGCGTCACTGCGGTTCAAGGGCTTCGCCCGCCTCGCCGAGCCCTTCCTGCGCGCGGAGTTCGAGCGGCTGGGCGACGCGGTGGCCACGCGCCTGCCGCTCGCCGCCGGGGCACGGGACGCGTGACACCCGCTCCGGAGCGGACCGCACCTCGCGCGCATCGTTTCCGCATCGCCTCGTAAGGTGGGTGGCATGTCGGATCCGGCTCACGGGATCACCACCGGCGCCGTCGCACGGCGGCTGGGCGTTTCCCCCACCACGGTGCGTTCCTGGGACCAGCGGTACGGCATCGGCCCGGCCGTACGCGCGGACGGACGCCACCGGCGGTGGAGCCCCGCGGACGTCGCGATGCTCGACGAGATGTGCCGTCTCACGGCCTCGGGCGTCCCGCCGGCCGAGGCCGCGAGGGCCGCCCGGCAGGCCCGGCCATCGGCGGGGCCGACCCTTCCCGGTGCCACCCGCGACGCCCCTCCGGCCGTTCCCGGTGCCACCCGCGACGCCCCTCCGGCCGGGCCCGGAGCCGCGCCGGAAAGACCCGCGTCCCCCGCGGGCGTGCCTCCCGGGAGGACCCGCCGGGCGGGACCCGGAAGCGGCCTGCCGCTGGGCGGCGACGTGCGGCAGGAAGCCCGCGGGCTGGCCCGCGCCGCCGTTCGGCTCGACGGCCCCGCCATGGAAGGGCTGCTCCAGGAGGCGCTCGCCGAGCACGGTCTGGTCACCGCGTGGCAGGAGATCATGGTCCCGACGCTTCACGCCGTGGGCCGCAAATGGGAGTCGTCCGGCGACCGTTACGTCGAGGTGGAACACCTGCTCTCCTGGCACGTCTCCACCGCGCTGCGCCGGGCCGCCGTGACCGGCCCGGCGACCGCCTCCCCGGCCGCCCCGGTCGTGCTCGCGTGCGTCCCCGGGGAGCAGCACACGCTGCCCCTGGAGGCACTCGCTGCGGGACTCGCCGAGCGGGGCCTGCCGACCAGGATGTTCGGCGCGGCGGTGCCCGCGGAGGCCCTCGACGCGGCGGTGCGAAGGTCGGGGCCCGCCGCCGTCGCGCTCTGGTCCCAGGCGAGGTCCACCGCTGACCACGCCCTGGCCCGGCACGTCGCGGGGACGGCGTTCGGGGTACGGGGAGCGCGCACGGTCCCCCTGGTCCTGCTCGCGGGCCCCGGCTGGCTCGGCCGGCCCCCGGCTCCCGGCACGGTCCGTCCCACCGGGCTGCGCGAGGCGATCGGCGTCATCTCCCGGCTGTACGGGGAACCGGCCGGGAGCGCGGAGTACTGACACCGTCGCCTCAGGGGCGGGCCGCCCCGCGCCGCCGGCCCGGGTCCTCGCCCGGCCGCTCCGTGTCCGTCCGCCGCCGGGGCGGCCGGGGCACGAAGCCACTGGTGCGCGCCCGGTAGGCCGCGTAGCCGGGACGGTCGGCCATGTGGGCCTCCAGGAGCCGCTTGCCGCTGCCCCAGACGAGGAGGCCGCTCATGACGAGCGGGGAGACGAGGGTGGACAGGGCCGTCTGCCAGGTGGCGCAGGCCGTCAGGTACAGGCCCCACCAGACGAGGAAGTCGCCGAAGTAGTGGGGATGGCGGGTCCAGCTCCACAGCCCCTGGTCCATGATGCGGCCCCGGTTCGCCGGATCCGCCTTGAACCGGGCGAGCTGGCGGTCGCCCACCGCTTCGAAGGCGAACCCCACCGCCCACACCGCGAGGCCCAGCCACACGGTCGCGTCCGGCGGGCCGGGCAGCAGGACCGCGACCTGGACGGGAAGGGACACGAGCCACACCAGGGCGCCCTGGAGGAGGTAGACCTTCCGCAGCGCGTACAGCGTGCGGTTGCCCCGGGCGCGGGCGAGCATCCGGGCGTACCGGGGGTCCTCCCCGCGGCCGCGTCCGCGCCGGGCGATGTGGGTCGCGAGCCGCAGTCCCCAGACCACGGTGGCGAGCGCGACCGCGGTCCGGCGCGCGTCGTCGCCGTGCCCGGCGGAGAGGAACCAGGCCACGACGGCGACGGCCGCGAAGGCGGCCCCCCAGGCGACGTCCACGATCCGGTGCAGCCCCTTGGCGGTGCCGGTCGCGAAGGCCGTCAGCATGACGGCGAAGGCGGTGGCGGCCGAGGCGCCGAGAACCACGGTGAGGGCCCCGGGGTCCACGGCGCTCACGACGCCTCCCCGCGCCGGCCGGCGGGCACGGTGGCCTCACCGGGGTCGTCGGCGGTGAGCAGCAGTTGGCGGACGTCGAGGTAGCGGGCGCGGAACCCGGCCTCCGACCAGGCGAGGTAGAACTCCCACATCCGCCGGAAGACGTCGTCGAAGCCCAGTGCCGCGACGGCGGTCTCCTGACGGAGGAAGCGGGTGCGCCACTGGCGGAGGGTCTCGGCGTAGTGGGCGCCGTATCCCCGGTCGTGGTCGATGCGCAGGCCCGCGGCGGCGCTCTCGCGCGCGAGGGCCTCCGGCGAGGGGATGAGACCGCCCGGGAAGACGTACTTGCTGATCCACGTGTGGGTGCGGGCGGTGGCGAGCATCCGCTCGTGCGGCATGGTGATGGCCTGGAGCGCGACGCGGCCGCCGGGGGCGAGGAGGCGGCGGAGCGCGGCGAAGTAGTCGGGCCAGAACTCGGCTCCGACGGCCTCGATCATCTCGACGCTCACGACGGCGTCGTAACGGCCGCGGACCTGCCGGTAGTCGAGGAGCTCGACGGTGACGCGGTCGGCGAAGCCGGCCTGCGCCACGCGTCGGCGCGCCAGCGCGAGCTGTTCCCCGGAGAGGGTGACGGTGCGGACGCGGGCACCCCTGGCGGCGGCGCGGATCGCGAGTTCGCCCCAGCCGGTGCCGATCTCCAGGAGCGCGGTGTCCGGTCCGGTCCCGGCGAGGTCGAGGAGCCGGTCGATCTTGCGGTGCTGGGCCGCGGTGAACGCCGCGTCGGAGAGGGAATCCGGCCCTGCCGGGAGGGGGTCGAAGATCGCCGAGGAGTAGCTGAGACCCGGGTCGAGGAAGAGGGCGAACAGCTCGTTGGACAGGTCGTAATGGCGGTGGACGTTCTCTCGCGCCCCGTCGGGGGTGTTGCGGTCGGCCGGCGGCCTGCGCCGCACCCAGGCGCCCCGGAAGCGGTGCAGCGGCGCGGGGACGAGGTCGTCGACGTGCAGCGCGAGCACGGTCAGGACGCCGACGAGGTCGTCGGCGTCCCATTCGCCGGCCATGTACGACTCTCCGAAGCCGATCAGCCCGTCGGCGCCGATCCGGCGGTGGAACGCGTCCGGCTCGTGGAGCGTGAGGGTCGGTACGGTGCCGTCCCCGGCGGACCGCGCGGGGCCCGGGAGCGGTGCCCGGCCGGTCCGTATCCGCAGGGGCAGCCGGGCGAGGGCACGTTCCACGAGCCGGCGGGCGACGGCCGTGCGCAGGGCGGAGGCGCGCGGTGGCCGGGCGACGTCGGGCCAGCGTTCCGGGTCCACCGGAAGGGGGCCGGGACGGGCGGCGGACGGCGCGGTGGGAGGAGGCGGGAGAGTCACGGTGTGCCTTCCTGGGCGGGGGAGCTACGCGGCGGCCGGGGCCGGACGCGGAGCCCCTTGAGGAAGAGGTGGATGCCGTGGCGGCGGATGCCGAGGGACACGGCGGCGGTCGACCAGGGGTGGCGGAGGGCGGCGGCGATCAGGGTGCCGGGGCGGGCGGGGCCGCGGGCGCCGCGGACCGTGGCCGTCAGCGGGCGCGAGCCGTCGGTGTGGCGGAGCTGGACGGTCAGGTCGAGTCGCTCGCCCGGGAGCGGCAGCCGCATGCGGTAGGTGCCCTCGACGTCGAGGAACGGCGAGACGTAGAACTCCTTCGCGGTCTCGGCCCGGCCCCGGGCGTCGGGGCGCAGCAGGTAGCAGTGGCGTCCCCCGTAGGTGTTGTGCACCTCGGCGACCACGCACACGCGACGCCCGGCGCGGTCGTGGCACCAGTACAGGGTGAGCGGGTTGAAGACGTACCCCAGGACGCGTGCGTGGGCGAGCATCAGCACCCGCCCGTCCGCGTCCCGGACGCCCTGCGCGGCCAGGTACGCGTCGAGTCCGGCGCGCAGCGAGGCGGCGGTCCCGTCGAAGTGGTCGCGGGGGTCGAAGCGGGCGAGGGGGCGCAGCGGCCGGGGCAGGACGGGCAGGTCGTCGATGTCGACCAGCCACAGGTAGGTGCGATGGCGCAGGGCGTGGCGGACGGGCGTGACGCGGGTGTGGGCGATCTCGGTCGCGTACAGGGCGGGAACGGGCGGCGGGGCCGGGCCGGGCATCACCACGTCACCCCCAGGTGGCGGGCGGCCTCGACGCCGGAGCGGCAGCCGTCCTCGTGGAAGCCCCAGCCGTGGTAGGCGCCGGCGTAGGCGGTGACGGGGCTGCGGAGGGCGGGCAGGAGACGCTGGGCGGCCACGGACTCCGGGGTGTAGACGGGGTGTTCGTACGTCATGCGGGCCAGGACGGCGGACTCGTCCACGCCGTCGCCGGGGTTGAGGGTGACGATGTGGGGCTCGTGGGCGGGGAGCCGCTGGAGCCGGTTCATGTCGTAGCTGACCTGGACCGCCCCCGGCCGGGCGCCGCAGGACGGCAGCCGGTAGTTCCACGAGGCCCGTGCGTGCGGCGAGCGCGGCAGCAGGCTGGTGTCGCGGTGCAGCACCGTCGGGTTCCGGGAGTACGTGAAGGCACCGAGGACGCGCCGCTCGTCCTCGGTGGGGTCGGCGAGGAGACGCAGGGCCTGGTCGGGGTGGACCGCGATCACCACGGCCGCGTGCTCGGCCGACTCGCCGTCGTCGGTGACGACGGTCGCCCGGTGGGCGCCCCGCACGACGGCGCGGACGGGCGTCGTGGTGCGCACGGAGGACAGGCCCTTCGCGATGCGTTCGACGTAGGTCGCGGAGCCGCCGGTGACGGTCTTCCACTGCGGCGAGCCGGTCACCGAAAGCAGTCCGTGGTGGTCGAGGAAGCGGAACAGGTAGCCGGCCGGGTAGCGCAGCGCGGTGTCCGGGGCGCAGGACCAGACGGCGGAGACGAGGGGGACGGCGAAGTGGCTGACGAAGTGGGCGGGGAAGCGGTGGGTCCGGAGGAAGTCGGCGAAGGTCGCGCCGTCGTCGCCGGAGGACAGCAGGCGGCGCGCGGCGCGGTGGAAGCGCGGCACGTCGGCGAGCGTCCGCAGGTGGCGGCCCCGAAGGGCGTTGCCGCCGCCGAGGAGGCCGCGTGGCCCGCGGGCTCCCGCGTACTCGAGGCCGCAGCCGTCGCAGCGTACCGACATGCTCATCTCGGAGTCCTGTGTGGTCACGCCGAGTTCGCGGAAGAGCCGCAGGAGGTGGGGGTAGGTGCGCTCGTTGTGGACGATGAAGCCGGTGTCGACGCGCAGCGTCCCGCCCCCGGCGGCCGGCAGTTCGTGGGTGTGCGCATGCCCTCCGAGTCGCCCCTCGGCCTCGTACAGCACCACGTCGTGCACGCGGTTCAGGAGGTGCGCGGCGGTGAGCCCCGCCACCCCCGCCCCCACCACGGCGATGCTCCGTGGGTTCATCGTTCCCTCCCGTCGTGCTGCGGCCGCGGCCGGTCGAGGCTGTGGCGCATGCGCTGGAGGCCGCGGCGGGCGTGGCTCTTGACCGTGCCGAGCGGCATGCCGGTGCGGTCCGCGATCTGCGTCTGGGTCAGGTCGGCGAAGTAGGCGAGCTCCAGGACGTCGCGCTGGACGCGCGGCAGCCTGGCCAGCTCCTCGGTGACGACGAGCCGGTCGATGATCCGCTCGGGGCCTTCGGGGGGACCGCCGGTGTGCTCCAGGGTCGCGCCGAGGGCCGCGGTGAGCTCGGTGCGCCGGGTGCGGGCGGTCAGCGCGTCGGCGATCTTCCGGCGGGTGATGCCGGTGAGCCACGCCGGCAGGGTCCCCCGGTCGGGACGGAAGTTCGCGCGGCCCCGCCAGGCGGCGACGAACACCTGCTGGGTGACGTCCTCCGCCTCGCGCGGGTCCCCCAGGGCGCGGGCCGCGAGCGTGTGCACGAGTCGTCCCCAGCGGTGGTACGCCGCGTCCAGGCAGCGTTCGTCCCCCTGGACCAGTCCTCGGGCGATCCGGTCGTCGTCGGCCGCCGTGTCGCGCGGCCCGCGGGCGTGGGGCTCCGCCGGGGTGGCGAGGTGGCAGGTCATCCGGTGCACGGTCATGACGGTTCCTCCTCCGGGCGGTGGCGCGGGTGACCACCGGGACTTCCGGGACGTACGACCGCCGTGCTGGATCGGCCGTGCGGCGGAACCGCGTCGGTTCCGTGCCTTCACGTTCCGGCGAAAGCCCCCCGGGCCTCAACTCGCATCGTTTCCGCAGCGAAATTGGGAGGCGATGTGCGTCGGTTCACCCCGGATGCGGAGGCACGGCCCGGCTCAGGCGCCCTCCCGACCGCGTCGGAAGCGCGCCAGCCCCTCGGACAGCTCGACCAGCGGGTCCGGGTAGTCGTAGGCGGCCCGGTCGAGGCCGGTGAGGCGCCACGGCTCGTGGACGGCCGGCCCGTCGAGGCCGGCGAGCTCCGGCACCCAGCGCCGGACGTAGGCGCCGTCCGGGTCGTACCGCTTGCCCTGGAGCACGGGGTTGAGGACGCGGTTGGGGCGGCTGTCCGTCCCCGTGCCCGCCACCCACTGCCAGTTGAGCTGGTTGTTCGCCACGTCGCCGTCCACCAGCAGGTCGAGGAAGTGACGGGCGCCCTCCCGCCAGTCGATGTACAGCGTCTTGGTGAGGAAGGAGGCGGTGAGCAGCCGGCCTCGGTTGTGCATCCAGCCCTCGTGGGCGAGCTGCCGCATGGCGGCGTCGACGACGGGATAGCCGGTCCGTCCCTCGCGCCACGCCGCGAGGTCCGCCTCGGCCCCGGCTCCCCGGCGCCAGCGGTCGTGGCGCGGACGGTAGTCGGCGCCCGCCGCCCGGGGCCGGGCCGCGAGCACCTGGCGGTGGAAGTCGCGCCAGCACAGCTGGCGCACGAAGGCCTCCGCTCCGGCGCCGCCGCGCTTCCTCGCCCGCTGCACGGCCTCCAGGGCGGAGACGGCCCCGAAGTGGAGGTACGGCGAGAGGCGCGAGGTGGCGTCGCCCGCCAGGTCGTCGTGGCGCTGCTCGTACGCGTCACCGTGCGCCGTCAGCCAGGAGGCGAGCCGCTTGCGCCCCTCGCCCTCCCCTCCCGCGGCGAGGCCCGGCGACACGTCCGCGATGCCGGAGCGCCCGGGCATCCGCTCCGACCGCACCCCCGTCGGCACGCGCACCGCCTTGGGGGCGGACAGCGGGGTGCGCAGGGGCTCGCCCGTCCAGCGCCTGTAGTACGGCGTGAAGACCGCGAAGTGGTCCGAGCCCTGCGGGGTGACGTCACCGGGCGGCACCACGTCCACCACGCCGTCGTGCACGTACAGCCGGCAGCCGTCATCCTCCAGCACCTTGCGCAGGTGTTCCTCCCTCGCCCGGGCGAAGGACGTCACACCGCCGGCCAGGTGGACCTCGTCGGCCTCGGTCTGCCGCACCACCGCCCTGACCTCGGCCACCGTGTCGCCCTTCCGCACCACCAGCCGGCCGCCCCGTTCCTTCAGCGCCCGGTCGAGGTCCGCCAGGCAGTCGGCGAGGAAGGCCAGCCGGTTGGGTGCCGCGAAACCGGCCCGGTCCACCGCCGGGTCGCGCACGAACAGCGGCACCACCTCCTGCGCCCCTTCGAGCGCGGCCCTCAGCGGCGGGTGGTCGTGCACCCGGAGGTCGGAGGTGTACAGAACGACGGCGACGGTCATCGCGTCCTCCCTGCTCGGCCGCCGGTCGCGAACGCGCCGCCGGCGTACTGGTCCCACATTCCTACCTCCGCGGTTCCCCGCTGCCGCGCATGCCGGATGCGCGCGGCGGCCGCCTTCGCCGGCGCCGGGTCCGACGCCGGAGGCCCGCCCCCGCCGACGGGGCCCGGGCGGGCATGGGCAGGGGGCGCGAGGGGTAGGTGAGGCGAGGAGGCGGTTCCCGTGTCCCTGGTGCTGATCGACAGGCTGCGTGGAAGGGCCGGGGAAGCGCTGCTGCTGCGGGTGGCCGGGCCCACGGCCCATCGGAAGCGCGCCCGGATCCACGGCACCCCGGGTCCTCGCTGGTTCGCTCCGGACCGGCCGATCCGGGTCGTGCACGCGGACGCCTCGATGTACGTCGGCGGGCTCGCGGCGCTCCTCCTGCAGTCCCTCCACCCGCTCGCCATGGCCGCCGTCTGGGCGCACTCGGGGTTCCGCGGCGACCCCTGGGGACGCCTCCAGCGCACCAGCACCTTCCTTGCGGAGACGACGTTCGGGCCGGCGGAGGACGCCGAGCGTGCGGTCCAGCGGGTACGCGGGGTGCACGCGCGGGTCACCGGGACGACGTCCGGCGGGGTGCCCTACCGGGCCTCGGACCCGGCACTGCTCGCCTGGGTGCACATCGCCGAGACCTTCTGCTTCCTGCAGGCGTACCAGGAGTACGGCCGGTCCCCGCTCACCGGGGCCCGCCGGGACGCCTACGTCGAGGACATGGCATCGGTCGCCCGGCGGCTGGGCGTGCCCCGGCCACCCGTGACCGAGGCCGGTCTCGCCGAGGCGCTCGAGCGCCGGCGCCCCGAACTGGCGGCCACGGACGAGTCGGCGGCCACCGCCCGCTACCTGCTGGCGACGCCGCCGCTGCCGTGGCCGGTCCGTCTTCCCTACGCGCTCCTCGCCGCCGCGGCCGTGGACCTCCTGCCCTCCTGGGCCAGGGAGTTCCTCGACCTCCCGGTGAGCGTCCGGCTGCTCATGCCCTTCGCACGGCGGGGCGGCGTCACGGTCACCGCGCTGATCCGCTGGGTGATGTCCCCGGCGCCTGCCCCGCCGGTCACGGGCGCCGCGGGTCAGGGCCGGTGACGGAGCGCCCCGGGCCACCAGACGGCCGGGCCGATGTCCCGGACGAGGGCCGGCACCAGGAGCGAGCGGACCACCAGGGTGTCGAGCAGGACGCCGAAGGCCACGATGAAGGCGATCTGGACCAGGAACGCCAGCGGGATGACCCCGAGCGCGGCGAACGTGGCGGCGAGGACGACTCCCGCCGAGGTGATGACCCCTCCCGTGGCGACCAGCCCCCGGCGCACGCCCTCGCGCGTCCCGTGCAGCGCCGTCTCCTCGCGCACCCGTGACATGAGGAAGATGTTGTAGTCGACGCCGAGGGCGACCAGGAAGACGAATCCGTACAGGGGGACCGCGGCGTCGGTTCCGGTGAATCCGAAGACGTGGCGGAAGACGAGGGCGGAGACGCCCAGCGTGGCCACGAAGTTGAGCGCGACCGTCGCCACCAGGAGCACGGGCAGCAGCAGGGAGCGCAGCAGGCCGGCCAGGATCACCAGGATGATCCCCAGCACCACGGGGACGATGAGCCTCCTGTCGTGTGCGGCGGTGACCTGGGTGTCGTACTGCTGGGCGGTGAAGCCGCCGACGAGGGCGTCGGCGCCGGGCACGGCGTGCAGGGCGCCGCGCAGGGAGGCGACGGTGTCCTTGGCGGCATCGGAGTCGGCGGCGTCCGCGAGGGTGACGTCGATCCGTACCCGCCCGTCGGCGACGAGCGGCTGCAGGCTGCCGGGCGGGGCGAAGAGGGTCGCGGAGTCCACACCGTCGACGGACTCCGCGGCGGTCCTGACCCTCTCCGCCGCGTCGGCGTCGGCGATGACGACGGCGGGGTTCCCGGCGCCGCCGGGGAAGTGCTCGCCCAGACGTGCCTGTGCGGCCACGGAGGGGGCGTCCTTGACGAAGATCTCGTCGAGCGGGACGCCCTTGGAGCCGAGCGTGAAGGAGAAGGCGGCGCAGGCGAGCAGGGCCGCGAGGGAACCGGCCCAGACCTTGCGAGGGGCCCGGTCCACCAGCGTCGCGACCTTGCGCCAGACGGGGTGCGCCTCGTCCCCTGCGGTCGGCTCGGGGCGGGCCGGCCAGTAGGCGGCCCGTCCGAGGAGGACCAGGACGGCGGGGAGGAACGTCACCGCGCTGAGGACGGCGCAGCCGATGCCGATGGCGCCGACGGGGCCGAGCGCCCGGTTGTTGGTGAGGTCGCTGAGGAGCAGGGCGAGCAGGCCGAGCGCGACCGTGGCGGCGCTGGCCAGGATCGGGCCGAACGACTGCTTCAGGGCGGCCCGCATGGCCGGCGCCCGGTCGCCGTCACGTGCGCCGAGCTCCTCCCGGTAGCGGGCCGCCAGCAGCAGGGCGTAGTCGGTCGCCGCGCCGATGACCAGGATGGACAGGATGCCCTGCACCTGCCCGTCGACGCGCACGACGTCATGGTCGGCCAGGACGTACACGAGGGCGCAGGCCAGACCGAGTGCGAAGACGGCACCGATGATGATCACCAGCGGCAGCAGGACGCTTCGGTAGACCAGCAGCAGGATCACCAGGACGGTCACCAGGGCGACGACGAGCAGGAGGCCGTCGATGCCCGCGAACGCGTCCCGGAGGTCGGCCTGGGAGGCCGCGGGCCCTCCCAGCCACACCTCCGTCCCCGGTACGGCGGAGAGCGCCGCCCCGACCCCGTCCAGCGCGGCGGGCAGCCGGTCTCCGAGGTCGGGGCGGAGCTGGACGACTCCCCGCAGGGCCTCTCCGTCCTCGGAGGGGAAGGCCGGCGAGGGGGCGCCGACCACGCCTTCGGCGCCCTTCAGGGAGGCCAGGGCACGGGTGGCGTCCGTCCGTGCGGACGGACCGAGGGCGCCGCCGTCCTCGGCGGTCCAGACGGCCAGGACCGGGAGGGTCTCCTCCTGGCGGAACGCCTCCTGGGCCCGGAGGACCCGGGTCGACTCCGCGCTGCGGGGCAGGAAGGCGGCCTGGTCGTTGGTCGCCACCTCGCCGAGCCTGCCCGCGTAGGGACCGAGCCCTCCTCCGACGGCGAGCCAGACGACGAGCACCAGCAGCGGCAGCATTCTGCTCGCCCGCCGCAGGGGTGTGGACATGGCAGGACCCCAAGTCTCTCGACGATCAATTATCTCGATGATTGAAACAAACTGAACCACGGCCCGTCGCGAGGCTCGCAACCGGGTGGGGTGTCCACGCTCGCTCCCACGCCCACGGCCATCCCTTCCGCGCACCGGCACGGCATGGATGCACCGACGCGGAAGGACCCTCCTGGCGGCGAGCGCGTCTCGCCGGACGGCGTCAGCGGCGGGGAGCGCGCAGCTCGCCGAGCTCCTCGTTCAGCGCGTCCAGGTACCGCAGGACGACCGCGAGCTCGTCCTCGGTGAACCGGTCGCGCGCACGGTCCGCCGCCTGCGCGAGCGGCATGAAGTGGGCCCGCGCCACGGCCCGGGCTCCCGGCACGTAGTGGATGCGCACCACCCGCCGGTCGTCGTCGGCCCTGCTGCGCCGGATGTGGCCGGCCTTCTCCAGCCGGTCGAGGCAGGCGGTCACCGCGCCCGAGGACAGGCCGAGGTGCTTGCTCAGCAGTCCGGGGGTGGCCGTGTCGGGGTGGTCGAGCACGAACGCGAGCGCGTGGACGTCGGTGGAGTGCAGCCTCTCCGCGGCGGCGAAGCCGTGCACCAGCCGGTTCGCCTCACCGATCGTCCGGCGCAGGGCGACCGCGAAGGCCTGCAGATCGGTCCCGGTCCCGTTCTCCGTCACGCTCTTCCCCGCCTGCCCGTCGCCCACGCCGCAAGCCTATGCGGACGCCCCCGGGGACACGGAATCATCATGTCCGCCGGTGGCCGTCACCCCCCGCCGGACCGGTGGCGGAGCGGCCGAGCGACGCCTCCTCGATGCGACCGCCAGGGCCGAGCAGGCCGGTCTGGTCGAACGCGTACTCGTCCATGAGGCGCGGCAGTTCACGACGCGACAGGAAGTCGACGGCGACGGGGAAGACCGGGCGTCCGGCCTGGGCCAGCCGGAGCCACGGGGGCGCGTAGACGGAAGAGGAGCGCCGGTCGATCCCCCGGCCGATCCAGGCCGCGACGCGATCCACCGGGTAGACCCGGCGCGCGGGGGCGGGCATGTGGGCGCGCAGTTCCCGCAGGACCGTATGGCGGTCGACCCCGCGGACCATGTCGGTGTCCGTCCAGTGCAGGTAGGCCACGCCCACGGCGACGCCCACGTGCGCCACCTCGGCTCGGAGGGAACGTGCGAAGGCCTCGGCCCCGGCCTTGGAGGCGCAGTAGGCGCTCATCATGGGGGCCGCGCCGAAGGCGGCGGTCGAGGCGATCTGCAGGAAGTAGCCGCGCGTGGCCCGCAGTCCGGGCAGGAAGGAACGTGCGGTCGCGGCGCTTCCGACGAGGTTGACCTCGACGACCCGGCGCCAGGTGTCCGGATCGGAGGTCTCGAAGGGGCCGCCCTCGGCCACGCCGGCGTTGGCGATGACGACCGACGGCGGGCCGAGACGCCGGGCCACCTCGTCGGCGGCCCGGCGCAGGCCGGCGTCGTCGGTGACGTCCACCTCGACGACGTGGCTCCGGGTGCGGAGCGTCGTGGCGACCGCCTCCAGGGTGGCGGCCTCCCGGCCGAGCAGGGCCACGTCCATCCCCCGGTCGGCGAGCCGGCGGGCCAGGCCGGCGCCCAGCCCCCGGGCGGCGCCCGTGACGACGGCGGTACGTCCCTGCAGGTCCCATGATCGGCTCACGGCCGCAGCCTCCTTGTGTCGGTGTGTGCGCCGCGGAGCGGCGACGGGTGCGTTCGCGGCATCCGGGCGCACGCGGTGGTGGTCGCGGTCCGTTCGCGGCTTGCTCCCGTTCGCGGCACCCGGACGCACGCGGTGGTGGTCACGGTCCGTTCACGGCGTGCCCCGACGCCCGCTCTCCGCCTCGGCGGTCCGCGCGATGTTCCGGGCCATGCCGCCGAAGACCACGGCGTGGAACGGGGAGACGCTCCACCAGTACGCCTGGCCCGCGAGGCCCCTCGGATGGAAGAGGGCCCGCTGCCGGTAGCACGTGCGGCCCGCCTCGTCCCGTTCGACGGCCATCTCCAGCCACGCGAGGCCGGGCAGGCGCATCTCGGCCTGGAGCCGCAGCAGGCGTCCGCGGTCGATCTCCTCCACGCGCCAGAAGTCCAGGGCGTCGCCGACCCGGAGGCGCTTCGCGTCCCGGCGGCCGCGCCGGAGTCCCACCCCGCCGACGAGCCGGTCGGCCCATCCGCGCACGGCCCAGGCCAGCGGGAAGGAGTACCAGCCGTTCTCCCCTCCCACGCCCTCGATGACCTGCCACAGCGAGTTCGGGCCGGCGTCGACGGGCCGTGACCGTTCGTCCGTGTAGAGGCTGCCGCCCGCCCAGTCCGGGTCCGTCGGCAGCGGGTCGCTCGGTGCGCCGGGCGGCGAGGCCGAGGACCAGCGGGTCGTGACCTGCGCGTCGCGCACCCGCCGGAGGGCGAGACGGAGGGATTCCTCGAACGGGACGGGCCGCCCGGGGCCGTCGGGAACGTACCGGGCGATGTCGTGCTCGCGGCACACCACCTCGTGCCGGAGCGACTCGGTGAGGGGCTTGGCCAGGGAGGCCGGCACCGGTGTGACGAGACCGATCCACTGGCTGGACAGCCGCGGGGTGAGGACGGGCACGGGGACGATGAGGCGCCTGCGCAGGCCGGCGACCTCGGCGTACCGCACCATCATCTCCCGGTAGGTGAGGACGTCGGGTCCGCCGATGTCGAAGGTCCGGTTGACGTCGGCGGGCATGCCGGCACTCCCCACCAGGCACCGCAGCACGTCGCGCACGGCGATGGGCTGGACCCTGCTGCCGACCCAGCTGGGCGTGACCATGACCGGCAGCCGTTCGGTCAGGTACCGCAGCATCTCGAAGGAGGCCGATCCGGAACCGATGACGACGGCGGCCCGCAGCACGGTGGTGGGGACGCCCGAGTCGAGCAGGATGCGGCCCACCTCGGTACGCGAGCGCAGGTGCGGCGAGAGCTCCTCGTCCGGCACTCCGCGCGGGGTGAGACCGCCCAGGTAGACGATCCGCCGCACTCCGGCGGAACGGGCCTCGGCGGCGAAGGTACGGGCTGCCAGGCGGTCCCTGTCCTCGAAGTCCGCCGTCGAGCTCATGGAGTGGACGAGGTAATAGGCGACGTCGACGCCGTCGAGCGCCTTGCGGAGGCTCGCGGCGTCGGTGACGTCACCGCGCACCGTCTCCACACGGTCGACCCAGGGGAAGTCACGGAGCTTGTCCGGATGCCGGGCGAGGCAGCGCACGCGGTGACCGCTGTCGAGGAGCTCCGGCACCAGGCGGCCCCCGATGTAGCCGCTCGCGCCGGTGACCAGGCAGCGGGCGCCTCCGGCCGGACTGGGAGTGTTCATGCGCTGATCCGTTTCACCGATCGCCTTGGCGTACACGCCCTGCGGCCGTTCTTCGGCGGAGCGGGTCCACGCGGATGCGGCCCGCGGCCCGGCCGGCGTCGGCCGGGCCCGGCGGCCCGCCCCGCGTGCACCCGTCGCCCTTCCCTCACCGCGGCATGAGCACGGTGTCGATGACGTGGACGGTCGCGTTGGAGGTGCGGACATCGCCGCAGACGACGGAGGCGGTGCCGTTCACCTCGTACGCGTCCCCTGATCCGGCGGTGGTCAGCGTGCCGCCCTGCAGGGTCCCGAAGGAACCGTCGGCGAGGTCCGCCTTGTGCACGGGCTCGTCGACCACGTGGTAGGTGAGGATCTCGGTGAGGCGGTCCTTGTCGGCGAGGACCTTGTCCAGGTCCGCCTTCGGGATCTTGGCGAAGGCCTCGTTCGTCGGCGCGAACACCGTGATGTCCTCGGCGTTGTTCAGGGTGTCGGCCAGGCCCGCCTTGTTCACGGCGGTCACCAGCGTCGACAGGGCCGGGTTGTGCGACGCGGCGGTCGCCACCGGGTCGTCGGCCATCCCGGCGAACGAGCCGGCCCCCTCCTTCGGCACCGAGGCGCAGCCCGGGCCGAACGGAGCGGTGCCGTCGTCGGCCGACGCCTGCGGGGCGAGGGCGCCGAACGAGACCGCGAGGGCCGAGGCGGCCAGGGCGACGGAGACGCGGCCGCGCGTGGACGTGGGGTTCATGACGTGCTCCTCCCACCGGCCGACACCGAGGGGCCACGGCCGGGGCTCGGTTGTGCTCCCACCCAGACCTTCGGGGCGGACCGGGCCCGCGGATGAGGTTGGCGGCACTTTTCCCCGCTCGTCCGACGGGCGTCGGCCCGGCCAGGGGGAGGAGGGCGCGTCGCCCGCCCTCGCCCGGGCCGTGCGGGCGCAAGCCCCCCGGAAACGGCCGAGGCGCCCGCCATGACGGCGGACGCCTCGGAGAAGCACGGCTCGTACGGACCGGTCACTCGTGCTGGGAGGTCCCTACCGGGTTCTTCACGCTCTCGCCCGCGTGCGGGCTGAGGACGCCTGCTCCCACCAGCACGAACAGCAGGACGCCGAGCAGGATCCGGTAGATCACGAACGGCATGAAGGACTTCGTGGTGATGAACTTCATGAACCAGGCGATCACCGCGTAGCCGACGCCGAAGGCGATGACCGTCGCGAAGGCCGTCGGCCCCCAGGAGACGTGGCCGCCCTCGGTCGCGTCCTTCAGTTCGAACAGCCCGGAGGCGAGCACCGCCGGGATGGCGAGCAGGAAGGAGTAACGGGCGGCGGCCTCACGGGTGTAGCCCATGAGCAGACCGCCGGAGATCGTGGCGCCGGACCGGGAGACACCCGGGACCAGGGCCATCGCCTGGCAGGCGCCGAAGATCAGGCCGTCGCGCACGCCCAGCTCCTTGAGCGACTTGCGCTCGCGCACCGCGCGGTGCTTGCCGCCGATCTCGTCGCGCGCGGCGAGCCGGTCGGCGATGCCGAGCACGACGCCCATGACGATGAGCATCGTGGCGGTCAGCCGGAGATCGCGGAACGGGCCCTCGATCTGGTCCTTGAGCGTGACGCCGAGGACGCCGATGGGGATCGAGCCCACGATGACCAGCCAGCCCATCTGGGCGTCGTGGTCGGAGCGCATCGCCTTGTCGAAGAGGGAACGGAACCAGGCCGAGACGATCCGCGCGATGTCCTTGCGGAAGTAGATGAGGACGGCGGCCTCGGTGCCGATCTGGGTGATGGCCGTGAACGCGGCGCCCGGGTCCTCCCAGCCGGCGAACGCGGCGGTGAGCCGCAGATGCGCGCTGGAGGAGATGGGAAGGAACTCCGTCAGCCCCTGGACGAGCCCGAGGATGAATGCTTCGAACCAACTCATGGAGCCAGGGCCGTCCCGAATGTACGTGTGCGGTCATAAGGTCGGTGCGCAGCGTACCGTCCTCAGGTGACACGCCCGTTCGCAGGGCGGGCGCCGCGGCCCGCACGGGACCGGTGACCGGGTCCGCACGGCGGATGCCGGGTCGGGCCCGGCCCGGCATCGGGACTGCCGGGCGGATGCCGGGCCGCCGCCGGGATCGGACCCGCTCGCCGGTGGCCGGGTGGGCAAGGACCCGGGCTCAGTCCTCCACGGGGCCCGTCGTCGTCCAGCCCGGTGCGCGCACGTGCGTCGTGAGGCTCGGGCGGTCGGCGCGCTCGCCGCAGTGGGCGCAGACCACGCGCGGGCTGAGCGTCTCGCCGCAGCTGTGTTCGAGCACCACCGGCCGGTCCTTCTCGTTGAGGTGGCGGTCGCCCCAGGCCATCAGGGTCACGAGGACCGGACCGAGCTCCTCGCCGGCCGGTGTGGCCCGGTACTCGTAGCGCAGGGGCCGTTCGCTGTACGCGACCTTCTCCAGGATCCCGGCCTCGACGAGCCGCTTGAGCCGGGCCGTGAGGATGTCGCGCGGCGCGCCGGTGTTGCGGGCGATCCGGTCGAAGCGGTGGACGCCGAGCGAGACCTCGCGCAGCACGAGGAGCGAGTACTTCTCGCCGACGAGAGCGAGGGTGTCGGCGATGGAGCAGGGGCGGGCGGCGGCCTTCATGAGCCAAGACTAAAGCAGCGGGCGGAGTGAGGGTTTGAAAACCCAACCCACTGGGCTATGTTACCGACAGGTGTTGATTTGGATTTCCAACTCTCTAGGTCTCCCGCTCTCCCACCCCACCCCCGAGGCACTCCAGGAGCCGTTCATGCGTGACGCCGTCATCGTCGAAGCAGTCCGTACGCCCATAGGGAAGGGCAAGCCCGGCGGTGCGCTCGCCGGCGTCCACCCCGTCGCCCTGCTCTCCCACACCCTGCGCGCCCTGGTCGACCGGACCGGCATCGACCCCGCCCTCGTCGACGACGTCATCGGCGGCACCGTCGACCAGGTCGGCGAGCAGGCCATGAACACCACCCGCTACGCCTGGCTGGGGGCGGGTCTCCCCGAGACCGTGCCCGCCACCACCGTCGACCGGCAGTGCGGCTCCTCGCAGCAGGCCGTGCACTTCGCCGCGCAGGGCGTGCTGTCCGGGGCGTACGACATCGCCGTCGCCTGCGGCGTCGAGTCCATGAGCCGCGTGCCCATGTGGTCCAACGTGCCGCCCGGCACCGATCCCTTCGGTCCCGGCGTCGCCGCCCGCTACCCCGACGGCCTCGTCCCGCAGGGCATCAGTGCCGAACTCATCGCCGCGAAGTGGGGCGTCGGGCGCGAGGCCATGGACGAGTTCTCCGCTGCCTCGCACGCCAGGGCCGCGCGGAGCTGGGCGGCCGGACTCTTCGACGACGAGGTCGTCCCGTACGGCGACGTGCGCCGCGACGAGTCGGTGCGACCCGCCACCACGCCCGGGGTCCTGGCCGGACTGCGGCCGGCCTTCGAGGACCCGGGCTTCGCCGAGCGCTTCCCGCAGATCGACTGGTCCGTCACCGCCGGCAACAGCAGCCCGGTCAACGACGGTGCCTCCGCCGTCCTCGTCATGGCCGCGGACACCGCGCGCGCCCTCGGTCTGCGCCCGCTCGCCCGGCTCCATTCCTTCGCCGTCACGGGCTCCGACCCGCTGCTCATGCTCACCGGCGTCATCCCGGCCACGGAGAAGGTGCTGCGGCGGGCGGGTCTCGCCCTCGACGACATCGACCTCTTCGAGATCAACGAGGCCTTCGCGAGCGTCGTCCTCGCCTGGCAGCAGGAGACCGGCGCCGATCCGGACAGGGTCAACGTCCACGGCGGCGCGATCGCCCTCGGCCACCCGCTCGGCGCGAGCGGCACCCGTCTGACCACGACGCTGGTCCACGCCCTTCGCGCACGGGGTGCCCGTTACGGACTGCAGGCGATGTGCGAGGCGGGCGGGCTGGCGAACGCGATGATCGTGGAGGCGCTGTAGGGCCGCCTCTTCCGGATCTCGGCCGGGTCCGCGGCGTGGTCCGAAAGAAACGGCCGAGAGCCGAGGGCGGCCCCTCCGGCCGTTCCCGGTGCGGACCGGAGGCCTAGGAAGCGGTGCCCGCCCCGGCCGGCTCCCGCTCGCCGGCACCCGCCTCCGGCCCGGAGTACCCGGCCGCGGACACCACCGCCTCCGGCGCCTCGGCCCGCGCCGCGATCCGGTGCCGCTTGCGCCAGCCCACGACCGCGGCGACCGCCGCCGACAGGACGATGAAGCCCATCGAGACCAGGAAGGCGGGAGAGGTCGGCGAGGTGGCCTGGCTGCCCGCGATCACGTACGCCGCCGTGTTCGGTACGGAGCCGAGACCGGTCGCCACCAGGAAGGGGAGGTACCGCATCCGGGAGACGGCGGCCGCGTAGTTGGCCACCGCGAACGGCATGCCGGGGAAGAGCCGGATCGCCAGCATCGAGCGGAAGCCGTGCCGGCTCAGCTGCCCGTCCGCCGCCTCCAGCCAGCGGCCCCGCACGTACGGCCGCAGCGCCTCCTGGCCGAGCGTGCGGCCCAACGCGAACGAGAGGCCCGCGCCCAGGACCGTGCCGCCCAGGGACGCGGCGAAGCCGGCCTGGGCCCCGAACAGCGCGCCCGCCGCCAGGTTGAGGATCGGCCGCGGCACCAGGGCCGCCGTGCACACGCCGTAAGCGAGGCCGAAGACCAGCACGGCGCCGGCGCCGCTCAGCTGCGGCGGCCAGCCCGCCGCGAGCAGCCGCTGCGGCTCGAAGAGCAGCACGGACGCTCCTGCGGCCAGCAGGATGACGGCGAGGCAGGCCAGCCGGGCCCGGGGCGGGAGCAGCACGCGGGAGCGGCGGACGGGCACGGGCTCGAACACCCGGGGAGAGTAACCGACACCGGCATGTGATCGCCGTAATGTGCGCCGCGCGGGCCGCCCGTACAGTGAGGCGATGAGCACACCCGCCGCTCCCGCCGTCGTCCCCGACAGCGCCCTCGCCGACACGCTGCTCGGCCGGCTCACGGAGGTCTACCCGGCGGCCGGGGACCCGTTCCGGGCGCAGGAGATGATCGCCTACATGAAGGGCGTCGCGCCCTTCCTCGGCGTGCGCACGCCCGAGCGCCGCGGCCTCTCCCGCACCGTCCTCGCCGGACTGCCCGCGCCCGACGAGACGGACTGCACGGCCCTCGCCCTGCGCTGCTTCGCGCTCCCCGAGCGCGAGTACCACTACTTCGCCGTCGACTACCTGCGCCGCCACGTGAAGCGCCTCTCCTCCGGCTTCCTGCCGGTGGCCCGCACGCTGATCACCACCGTCTCCTGGTGGGACACCGTCGACCACCTCGCCGCCCACGTCGTCGGCGGTCTCGTCGCCGCCGATCCGGCGCTCGCGCCGCGCATGGACGAGTGGATCGCCGACGACGACCTGTGGATCGCCCGCACCGCCCTCCTCCACCAGCTCCGCTTCAAGGCGGACACCGACGCCGACCGCCTCTTCTCCTACTGCCTGCTCCGCTCCGGCCACCCCGACTTCTTCATCCGCAAGGCCATCGGCTGGAGCCTGCGCGAGTACGCCAAGACGGCCCCGTCCGAGGTCCGCGCCTTCGTCGCGCACAACTCCTCGCGCCTTTCGCCGCTGTCCGTGCGCGAGGCGCTGAAGAACCTGGACCCCGTGTGACGGCCCCGGGAGGGTCCTGGGTCCTGTCGTCAGACTCCCGTCGTCGCCCGGAGGGCGGCCGCGCGTGCCTGGCGTCGCGGGGCAGGCGGGAGTTCGACGACAGGGCCTAGGTCCGCCCGGGGCCGCCGCCCGCCCCAAATGCCCGTCGGCGCCCGGAAATCCGGTCGACCCGGCGCGGGCGAGCGGCCATCATCGGTGTCATGTCCCGGCACGCCTTCCCCGCAGCGCCGTCCGCAGTCGCGGACGCGCCGAAGGCTGCCGTCCTCCCGGTACTCACCGCGCCCACGGCGTGCACGGTCCTCACCGTGCCCACCGTCCAGGCCGTCCTGGCGGCGCCCGGCGGCGACCGAAGCTGACTCTCCCCGGATCGTCCGGCGGACCCCACAGGGGGAGGGTCGGTCCGGCCCCGGGGTCCCCCTTCACGCTTCGAGCACCGAAACGAGCGATTCAGCCATGCCCAAGCAGGCATACGCACGCACCAAGCCGCACCTCAACATCGGCACCACGGGCCACGTCGACCACGGCAAGACCACCCTCACCGCCGCCATCACCAAGGTCCTCAGCGAGCGCGGCACCGGCGGCCCGACCACGTACGTGCCCTTCGACCGGATCGACCGGGCGCCCGAGGAGGCCCGGCGGGGCATCACCATCAACGCCGCGCACGTGGAGTACGAGACGGACACCCGGCACTACGCCCATGTCGACATGCCCGGGCACGCCGACTACATCAAGAACATGGTGACGGGGGCGGCGCAGCTCGACGGGGCGATCCTCGTCGTCTCGGCGCTCGACGGGATCATGCCGCAGACCGCCGAGCACGTCCTGCTCGCCCGTCAGGTCGGCGTCGACCACGTCGTCGTCGCCCTCAACAAGGCGGACGGCGCCGACGACGAACTGACCGACCTGGTCGAGCTGGAGGTACGGGAGCTGCTCACCGCGCACGGCTACGGCGGCGACGCGGTGCCCGTCGTCCGGGTCTCCGGGCTCCGCGCCCTGGAGGGCGACCCGCGCTGGACCGCGTCCGTGGAGGCGCTGCTCGACGCGGTGGACACGTACGTGCCGGTGCCGGTGCGGTACGTGGAGGCGCCGTTCCTGATGCCGGTGGAGAGCGTGCTCACCATCACCGGCCGCGGGACCGTCGTCACCGGCGCCGTCGAGCGCGGCACGGTCCGCGTCGGCGACCGCGTGGCGGTGCTCGGCGCGGGGACCGAGACGGTCGTCACCGGCGTCGAGACCTTCGGCAGGCCGATGGAGTCGGCCCAGGCCGGTGACAACGTGGCCCTGCTGCTGCGAGGGGTGCCGCGCGGCGAGGTCCGCCGCGGCCACGTGGTGGCCGAGCCGGGCAGCGTCGCCCCGCGCAGCCGGTTCACGGCGCGGGTGTACGTGCTGTCCGCCCGCGAGGGCGGCCGCACGACACCCGTCGCCACCGGCTACCGCCCGCAGTTCCACCTCCGCACGGCGGACGTCGTGGGCGACGTCGACCTCGGCGACACGGCCGTGGCCCGCCCCGGTGACACGGTCACCATGACCGTCGAACTGGGCCGCGCCCTCCCCCTGGAGCCAGGTCTCGGCTTCGCCATCCGCGAGGGCGGGCGCACGGTGGGCGCGGGGACGGTGACGGAGGTCTTGTGACCGCGTCACCTGCCGCGCCAGCGGCCGGCGGGGCCCGGAAGGCAACCTTCCGGGCCCCGCCCCGCACCCCACGACCCGCGTCCGCCAGACTCGGGTCATGACCGACACGTCGAGGCGTACGGCACTGGTACTGGGCTCGGGTGGGCTGACCGGGGCGGGATGGACAGTCGGGGTTCTGTGGGGCCTCGCCGAGGGCGGGGCGGATCTGACGGAGGCCGACCTGGTGGTCGGCAGTTCCGCCGGAGCGGTCGTCGGGGCGCAGCTCGCTTCCGGGGCCTTTCCGCTCGGCGCGCTCTACGAGAGCCAGTCGGCGCCGCCCGACGGTGAGCTCACCGCCCGCCTCGGGCTCGGACTGATCCTCAGGTACGCCGTCGCCGTGCTCGGCTCGCGTACGCCCGAGGAGTACGGGCGCAAGCTCGGCCGGCTCGCCGGCGCGGCCCGTACCGTCGGGCCCGGCGTGCGCCGGGAGGTCGTCGCGCGGCGGCTGGGGGACGCCGTCGAGTGGCCCGGGCGGCGGCTGCTGGTCACCGCCGTGGACGCCGGGAGCGGCGAGCTCACCGCCTTCGACAAGGACGCCGGCGTCCCGCTCGTCGACGCCGTCACCGCCAGCTGCGCCATCCCCGGCGTCTGGCCCGTCGTGGAACTCGCGGGGCGCCGGTGGATCGACGGCGGGCTGCACTCCACCGCCAACGCCCACCTCGCCGCCGGCTACGAGCGGGTCGTCGTCATTGCGCCCAGCGCCACCGGGAACAAGGTGCTGCACTCGCCCGCCCGGCAGGGCTCCGCACTCGCCGCCGCCGGTGCGCGGGTCGAGGTCATCACGCCCGACGCGGCGTCCAGGAAGGCCTTCGGCCGCAACCCCCTCGACCCGAGCCGCCGCGGTCCCGCCGCCCGCGCCGGGCGGGCCCAGGCCGCCACCCACGCGCGGGCCGTCACCGCCCTGTGGGCACAATGAGGACGTGAACGAGCAGATTCCCGTCATCCGCGACGTCGACCACGGCACCGCCAGGCTGATGCCCGACGTGGACACCGAGCGGGGCTGGCTGCTCACCGTCGACGGCGCCCCGCAGTCGTACGTGGACCTCGACGACCCGTCGCACCTGGAGTTCGAGTACGCCCGGCGCCTCGCGCACGTCGTCGACCTCGTCGCGGACGAAGGCGCCCCGCTCGACGCCGTCCACCTGGGCGGCGGGGCGCTCACCCTGCCCCGGTACGTCGCCGCCACCCGCCCCGGCTCCCGGCAGCAGGTCGCCGAGGCCGACCGCGGCCTGCTCGCGCTCGTCGCCGAACACCTGCCGCTGCCGCCGGACTCGGGCGTCGCCGTGCACGGCGCGGACGCCCGCGAGTGGCTGGAGGCCGCGCCGGACGACTCGGCGGACCTGCTGATCGCCGACGTGTTCGGCGGCTCACGCGTGCCCGCGCACCTGACCTCCGTCGAGTACGCCCGGCAGGCGCGGCGGGTGCTGCGCCCGGGCGGCACCTACGCGGCGAACCTCGCCGACGGGGCGCCGTTCGCCTTCCTCCGCTCGCAGCTGGCCACCTTCGCGGCCGTGTTCCCCGAGCTCACGCTGATCGCCGAGCCGGCCGTGCTGCGCGGGCGCCGCTTCGGCAACGCCGTCCTGGTCGCCTCCGACCGGGAGATCGACGTCGCCGGCCTCGCCCGCCGCACCGCCGCGGATCCGTTCCCGGCGCGGGTGGAGTGGGGCGACGCCGTGGACCGGCTCACCGGCGACGCGCGCCCGGTACGGGACGCGGACGCCGTCCCGTCACCCGTGCCCCCGGACGGTGCCTTCGGCATCGGCTGAGGCCACGGCACCGGGGGCCGGACCGGAGGCACCGGCCGGGCCCGAGGGGGCGGCCGGCTCCGTCGGCGCGGCCGGGTCCGAGGCGGCGGCAGCGACACCGGCTGGAGCAGCGACACCGGCTGGAGCAGCGGCACCGGCTGGAGAAGCGGCACCGGCTGGAGCAGCGGCACCGGCTGGAGCAGCGGCACCGGCTGGAGCAGCGGTACCGGCCGGAGCAGCGGTACCGGCGCTCTGCGTGCCGGGCACCGGCACCGCTCCCGACACCGGCTTCGTACGGCGCGTCAGGTTCCGTACGTCCGGTACGAGCAGCACCAGCGCCGTGACCACCACGATCAGCGCCGCCGAGCCCCACAGTGCGTTGCTCCGGCCGAACACGCTCTCCGCCGGTCCGGCCAGCGCCGTGGACAGCGGCAGCATCGCCGTCGAGCCGAACCAGTCGTACGCCGAGACCCGTGAGAGCTTCTCCTCGGGGATCTCCTGGTGCAGCGTCGTCATCCACGACACGCCGAAGACCTCGATCGCGACGCCGCTCACGAACATCGCCGTCGAGAGCCCGACCACGTCGAGCGGCACCGCGAGCGCCGCCGAGGGCAGCGCGATGGGGAAGACGCACAGGGTGCCCACGAGCAGCATCCGGCGCGGCTTCCAGCGCGCCATCAGCACCGCGCCGCACAGCGTGCCCACGCCGAACGCGGCCAGCGCGAGGCCCCACGGCCGGGCGCCGCCGAGTTCGTCCCGGGCGACCAGCGGCCCGTACACCGACTCGGCCGCGCCGACCAGTGCCACCACGATGGCGAACTGGGCGACGATCGACCACAGCCAGGGCCGGCCGACGAACTCGTCCCAGCCCTCGCGCAGATCGGCCAGGAGCCCGCCGCCCGGCGCCCGTTCGGGCACGTGCCGGACGTCGAGGAAGGCGCGCAGCGCGCCCGCCACCGCGAAGGCGGCGGCGTCGATCGCGAGCACCCAGCCGGGACCGAAGGCGGCGATCAGCGCGCCGCCGAGGGCGGCGCCGCCGATGCCCGCGCCGTTCATGGCCATCCGGAAGAGGGCGAAGGCCCGGCCGGCCTGTTCGCCGTCCACGCTGGACATCAGCATGCCCTCGGCGGCCGGGTTGAAGAACGCCTGTCCGGTGCCGCACAGCGCGGTCAGCAGCATCATGTGCCACAGCCGCGCCTCGCCGGTGAGGACGAGCGCCGCGAACACCGCCTGCGAGGCGCAGTTGAGGGCGTTGGCGGCGACCATCACCCGGTGCCGGGGCACCCGGTCGGCGATCGCGCCGCCGATGAGCAGGAAGAGCACCAGCGGCAGCGTGCGGGCCATCGCCACCAGACCGACGTCGCCGCCGTCACCGCCGGACTGGATGACGGCGAACGCCGCCGCGATCAGGGCGCCGTGGGTGCCCAGGTTGGTGACGATCGCGGCGGCGGTCAGCAGGAGGTAGTTACGGCCCGCCCAGCCGGGAGTGCGAAGGCGGATCACGACCCCGTGGATTCGGGAGCGAGGCGCACGGTGGAGACGATCTTCTTGATGGTCTCGTCCGACAGCTCGTCCTTCACGCCGTCGGCCCCGTACAGCACGAAGGAGGAGAAGTCGCCCTTGGCGGTCTTGAAGGCGAAGGCGATGGACTTGCCGTCCGACTCGCACTTGTTGCGCTTCTTGATGCCGGGGGCGACGGCCGTCGCCATGCTGCCCTGCAGGCCGGACGTAGCGGTGTACGGCACGGCCTTGGTGATCTTGACGGTGCCCTTGGGCATGTGCTGGGCGTAGCCCGCCCACGCCCAGGTGCCGGCCGCGTTGTACGCCGCCTCCGCGGTGTCCTTGGCGCCCTGGGCGCCCTTCGTGCCGGCGGTGCTGAGGCCCCAGGTCTCCTCGGTGCCGTTCTTGTCGGTGTCGAACGCGCACCAGTTGGTCTTGAGGTACGCCGGCGCGGACATGACGACGACGGGGGAGCCGTCGCCCTTCTTCTCGTCCTCGAAACCGGTGACGGTACCCGGCTTCGAGACCTCCCAGTCCGGCGGTACGTCGAACAGGGTGCCGTACTTCGGGTTGAAGACGACCTTCCAGCCGGGGATCGTCGGCTGCTGGGCGGCGCCGTCGCGCGGGTTGTCGAGCGGCGGGGAGGACGAGGTCGACGGCTTCGCGCTGACCGACTGCGTCGGCTTCGGGTCGTCGGCCTGGTTCTTCTTCTCGTCGTCCTTGCCAAGGACGAGGTAGCCGGTCACGCCGGCGGCCGCGAGCACCGCCACGGCGGCGACGATCGCCACCACGGTGGTCTGCTTCTTCTTCCCGCCGTCACCGCCGCCCGGCTGCGCCGGACCCGGCATCGCGTACTGCGCCGCCACGGTCGGCTGCTGGTACGGGTTCGGCTGCCCGTAACCGGGCTGCGCGCCCGGCTGCTGCTGGTAGGGGTTGGGCTGTCCGTACGCGGGCTGCGGCACGGTCGGCTGCTGGTACGGGTTCGGCTGTCCGTAGCCCGGCTGCGCGCCGGGCTGCGCGCCGGGCTGCTGTCCCGGCTGCGCGTACGGGTTCTGACTCTGGTCCTGCGGGTTCTGCTCGCCCCCGGGCGGCTGCTGTCCTGGCCACATGGGCCGTAACGATAGAGGGGTGGCCGGTGCGGGGCTACGGCCGCCCCCGTGCGGGGATGGCGAAGACTGCTACTGGTGGGTAACATCACGGCCCATGAGCGCAGACCAGATGACCGTCGGCGAGATGCTCGCCGCCACGGTGCCCATGGCCAGGACCCTCAAGCTGGAGTTCCTGGAGACCACCGCCGAGCGCGCCGTCGTGCGCCTGCCGGACCAGGCCGAGTACCACAACCACGTGGGCGGCCCGCACGCCGGCGCCATGTTCACCCTCGCCGAGTCCGCCAGCGGCGCCATCGTCCTGGCCGCCTTCGGCGACCAGCTGAGCCGCGCGGTGCCGCTCGCCGTCAACGCCGAGATCGGCTACAAGAAGCTCGCGATGGGCGTCGTCACGGCCACCGCGACGCTGGGCCGCCCGGCCGCCGAGGTCGTCGCCGAGCTCGACGCGGGCCGGCGCCCCGAGTTCCCGGTCCACATCGCCATCACCCGCGAGGACGGCGCCGTGACGGGCGAGATGACCGTGGTCTGGACCCTCCGCCCCAACTCCTGACGCGCACAGCCGGCCCGGCGACCCCCGGGTGGTCGTCCGGCACGGCGGCGCGGAATCGGACGGACCGTCACGCATAGTGCGTTCACCGCATGATCGACGGAATCGTGCCGGTCCGAAGGAGCGCCGCCGTGCCCCACGCATCCCACCCGGAACGACCGGACGCGGCCCCGGAGCGGCCCGCGGCAGGGCACCGGCCGGCCGTCGCCCGTCGTCCCTCCCGGCGGCGGTTGCTGTTCGCCTTCGCGGGCGTCGCCGCCCTCACCGTCGCGCCGGCCGGCGGGATCCGGACCGCCGCCGCGGCCCCCGGGCGGCGCGCCCCGGCCGCCCCGGACGCCGCGTCGCGCGTCGACGCGCTCCTCGCGCGGCTCACGCTCGACGAGAAGACCGCCCTGCTGCACGGCGCCGCCGACCCCGACGGGCTCGGCCAGGCCGGCTACGTGCCCGGAGTGCCACGGCTGGGGATTCCCGCGCTGCGCCTCGCCGACGGTCCCGCCGGGGTGCGGGTGCGGGCGACCGCCACCGCGCTGCCCGCGCCCGTGATGCTCGCCGCCGCCTTCGACCCCGGACTCGCCCGCGCCTACGGGCGCGTGATCGGCCGGGAGGGCCGGGCGCTCGGCCAGGACGTGCTGCTCTCGCCGATGGTCAACCTCATCCGCACGCCCTACGCGGGACGGAACTTCGAGACCTTCTCCGAGGACCCGCTGCTCTCCGCCGACCTGGTCGCCGAGGAGATCCGAGGCATCCAGGCCGAGGGCCTGATCGCCACCGTCAAGCACCTCGCCCTCAACAACCAGGAGCGCGACCGGACCACCGTCGACGTCCGGGCCGGGGCACGGACCCTCCACGAGACCGAACTGCGCGGTTTCGAGGCCGCCGTCGCCGCCGGCGCGGGCGCCGTCATGGCCGCGTACAACAAGGTCGACGGCGTCCACGCCACCGAGAGCCGGGCCCTGCTCACCGACGTCCTGCGCGGACGCTGGGGCTTCGAGGGCTGGGTCATGGGCGACTGGGACGCCGTGCACTCCACCGGACCCGCCCTCGCCGCGGGCTGTGACATGGAGATGCCCGCCGGCGTCCACTACGGCGCCGCCCTGAGCGGCGCCGTGCGCGACGGTCACGTCGACGAGGGCGCGGTCGACACCGCCGTCCGCCGGGTGCTCACCGTCCGCGCCCGCTTCGGCCTCCTCGACGCCTCCGCCGCCCGGCCGGTCCGCGACCCCGCGGCCGGCGCCCGCCTCGCCCACCGCGTGGCCACCGCCGGGGCCACCCTCCTCCGCAACGAACGCGGAACGCTGCCGCTCACCGGCCCGGCCGCCCGCTCGATCGCCGTCGTCGGACCCACCGGCGCCGTGCCCTTCGTCAGCGGCGGCGGCAGCGCCCACGTCGTCCCCGACGCCGCCGTCAGCCCGCTCGACGCGCTGCGCGCCCGCGCCGGTGCCGGCGCCACCGTCACGTACGCCCCGGGCGAGGACCTGTACGGCAAGCCGCTGCCCGCCACCGGCGCCCGCCTCGAACCCCCGCTCCCGACGGACGACATCGGCGTCGCCGCGGGAGCCGCCTGGAGCTACGAGGGCACGCTCACCACCACGGCCGACGACGACTGGAGCTTCTTCGTCCACTACGGCGGCGGCCGGCGGCCCGCCGTGACCCTCGACGGCGCCGAGCTCTTCCCGGTACGGGAAGGCGTCGCCGAGTACTTCGCCGGCGGCCTCACCGCACGCTCCGCCGACTGCCTCGACCTCCGCCGGGCCGACCGCCGCCTCGCGGCCGGGGCCCACCGCGTCACCGTCACCGCGCACGGCGGTGCCGACGGCCTGCGCTTCCGGCTGCGCGCCGCCGACGGCACCACCAGGGCCGCCGACCTCGCCGGGGCCGTCGCCACCGCCCGCGCCGCCCACGCCGTCGTGCTCTTCGCCTACGAGGACGCCACCGAGGGCCGCGACCGTACCCACCTCGCGCTGCCCGGCGGCCAGGAAGGCCTCATCGCGGCCGTGACAGCCGCCAACCCCCGTACCACCGTGGTCCTCAACACCTCGTCGGCCGTCACCATGCCCTGGCTCGACGCCACCGGCGCCGTGCTCCAGATGTACTACCCGGGCCAGGAGGGCGGCCCCGCGACCGCCGCCGTGCTCTTCGGCGACGCCGACCCGGGCGGCCGGCTCACCCAGACCTTCCCGCGCTCCGACGACGCCCACCCCACCGCCGGCGACCCGCGCCGCTACCCCGGACAGGACGGCGTCGAGGAGTACGGCGAAGGCGTCCACGTCGGCCACCGCTGGTACGACGCCGAGGCCGTGGCCCCGCTCTTCCCGTTCGGCCACGGCCTGTCGTACACCACGTTCGCGTACGAGGACCTGCGCGTCGCCCCCGCCGCCGACGGGCCCGGACTCCACGTCACCTTCACCGTCGCCAACACCGGGGCGCGCGCCGGTGTCGAGGTCGCCCAGGTCTACGCCGGGCCCTCGCCCGACCTCGCCGCGCTCGGCGTCGACCAGCCGCGCCGGATCCTCGCCGGCTACCGGCGACTCGAGCTCGCGGCCGGCGAGCGCCGCCGTGTCACCGTCCCGGTCGCCGCCCGCACGCTCTCCTCCTGGGACCCGGCGACGGACGGCTGGGTCCTGGGCACCGGCCGCCGTGAGATCCGGGTCGGGTCCTCCTCCCGCGCGCTCGTTCTGCGGGCCGAGGCCCGGGTCGGCGCGTAGCCGGCGCCTGCCGCGACCGGGGTAGGCTGCCGGGGACCGTCACCGACAGGGGGAGAGGAACCCGCCGTGCACGTGCAGGAGTGGCTGGAGACGATCCCCGCGGTCGCCGTCTACGCGCTGGTCGGGGTGGTGATCGGCCTGGAGAGCCTGGGCATCCCGCTGCCCGGCGAGATCGTCCTCGTCAGCTCCGCGCTGCTCGCGTCCCAGCACGGCGAGATCAACCCGTACGTCCTCGGCGCCTGCGCCAGTGCCGGAGCCATCATCGGCGACTCGATCGGCTACGCGATCGGCCGCCGGGGCGGCCGGCCGCTGCTCACCAAGCTCGGGAAGAAGTTCCCCAAGCACTTCAGCGACGCCAACATCGGCCTGGCCGAGCGCTCCTTCGAGAAGTGGGGCATGTGGGCGGTCTTCTTCGGCCGCTTCGTCGCCCTGCTGCGGATCTTCGCCGGACCGCTCGCGGGCGTGCTGAGGATGCCGTACTGGAAGTTCCTGATCGCCAACGTCTTCGGCGGCATCCTCTGGGCGGGCGGCACCACGGCCGTCATCTACTCCGTCGGCATCGTCGCCGAGGCCTGGCTCAAGCGCTTCTCGTGGCTCGGCCTGGTGCTCGCGGTGGTCGTCGGCCTGGCGTCGATGCTCATCCTGAAGAACCGCGCCAAGAAGGCCGCGGCCTCCATGCAGGCCACGTCCACGGAATCCGCGCAGCCCGTGCAGTCCGCGCAGTCCGAGTCCTCGCCGTCCGGGCAGCAGACGGCTACGGCCGGCGGGACCACCGCCAGGGAGGCGACGGCCGCGGCCGAGTAGGGCCGGCCGGACCCGGACCCGTCCGCGCCGGCCCGGCGCGGACGCCCGGGGCGGGCGCGCCGCCCTCGGCGCCGCCCCGGGGCCGGCTCCTGCCGGCTACTGCCCGAACGCCTCCGCATGGCCCTTGGCCAGGTGCAGGTACATCTCGGCGTTCAGCCGGATGCCCGCCTGCTCCTCCTCCGTCAGCGGCCGCCGCACCTTCGCGGGCACGCCCGCGACCAGCGATCCGGGCGGCACCTCCATCCCCTGCGGAACCAGTGCCTGCGCCGCGATCAGCGAGCCGGCGCCGATCCTGGCCCCGTTGAGCACCGTGGCACCCATGCCGACGAGCACGTCGTCCTCGATGGTGCAGCCGTGGACGGTCGCGTTGTGGCCGATCGTCACCCGCGCGCCGATCTTCACCGGGAAGCCCGGGTCGACGTGGACGGTGCAGTTGTCCTGGACGTTGGCGTCCTCGCCGACCTCGATCGGACCGCAGTCCGCCCGCAGCACGGCGTGGTACCAGATGCTGGCGCGCGGCCCCAGCGTGACCTCACCGAGCACCACCGAGGTCGGCGCCGTGAAGGCCGTCGGGTCGACCCGCGGCTCCTTGCCGCCCACGCCCCTGATCAACGCCCCGGACACGTCCGTCACCTCTGCCATCGTTTGCTCCTGCTCCGCTGGATCCGTCGGTCGCGCCTTCCGGCGAAGCGTAACCGCGGCTCATGACGGACATCACAGCGCACCGCACTGATCAGCGACGACACCGCCGACTACGGTGTCCGGGTGCCCCGGAACCGAAACACGTTCTCATCGCTGACCGCCTGGCGGCGCCGTGTCGTCGCCCGCGCCCTGCAGAGCGGCTGGCGCCGGATCCAGCAGGCGGGCGCGATCACCGCCGAACACCAGGGCGGGCTGCGCTTCCGCGCGCTCGGCGAGGGCACCCGGCTCGCCTTCCCGCAGGGCACCGTGTTCGGCGAGCCGTGGATCGAGATCGGCGCGTGCTGCATCATCGCCGAACAGGTCACGCTGACCGCGGGGATGCTGCCCGGCCTCGACCTCGGCCAGGACACCGTCCTCACCCTCGGGGACGGCGTCGTCCTCGGCCGCGGCAGCCACGTCATCGCCGACGCGCCGATCACCATCGGCTCCGACACCTACTGCGGGCCGTACGTCTACATCACCTCGACCAACCACAGCTACGACGACCCCGACGTGCCCGTGGGGCGCCAGTGGCCCCGCTCCGAGCCCGTCGTCATAGGCCCGGGCTGCTGGCTCGGCACGGGCGCCGTGATCCTGCCCGGCGCCCGGCTCGGCCGGAACGTCGTGGTGGCCGCCGGAGCGGTCGTACGGGGCGAGGTCCCCGACCACGCGGTGGTGGCGGGCGCGCCCGCGAAGGTGGTCCGTTCCTACGACCCGGACCGCGGCTGGCAGCCCCCGCTGCGCACGCCCGCGCCGCGGCCGATCCCGGAGGGCATCACCCCGGAGCAGCTCGCCGCGCTCGCCGCCCTGGAGGAGTCGGAGCTGAACGACCTGGCGGAACTGGAGCGCTGAGACGCTTTCCGCACCGGCCCGCCAGTACGGTCGCCAGGACGGCCGTGAGGACGGTCGCCAGGACGGGCCGCCGGGACCCGGCCGTGAGGACGGCGCCAGGAGGGGCCGCCGGGACGGCTGAGGGGCGTACGGACGGCCCGTCAGCCCGTCGCGAGCAGGACCGTCCCCACCAGGGCGAGGCCCGCGCCCGCCGCCTGGACCGCGCGGAGGCGTTCCTTGAGCACGCCGCGTGCGGCGAGGGCCGTCACCACCGGATAGAGGCTGGCGAGGACCGCTGCGACCGTGACGGGACCGCGCTGGGCGGCCAGCGCGTACGTGCCGTTCGCGGCGACGTCCGCGAGGCCGACGAACGCGAGCGCGGGCAGCGCCGCGCCGACCGCGCGGAGCCCGCCGCCGTCCTCGGGCAGCGCCCGGCCGCCGCGCCGCACGGAGAACCACAGGGCCGCGCCGCCCACCGCCACGTTGGTGACGCGCTGCACGAAGAGCGCGAGGAAGAGCCCGGTCAGAGTCGTGGACGCCTCGGAGATCAGCGCCATCACCGCGCCGAAGCCGAAGGCCGCGACCAGGGTGAGCAGCACCGCCTGGCGCTGCACCGGGGCGCCCCGCAGCTCGGGGCCGCCCGCGAGGACCACGCCGACGATCGCCACCGCGATCCCGGCGAACTGCAGCAGCCCCGGCCGGTCGCCGAGGAGCAGGCCCACGCCGACCGGGACGACCACGCCGAGCGAGCCCAGCGGCGAGACCACGCCCATGGGGCCGAGCGCGAGCGCCCGGTAGAAGGCCAGCATGGCGGCCGGACCGACGACACCCGCCGCGACCGCGTACCAGAGCAGGGGGCCCGCCTCGCCGAGAGCGCCGGTGGCCAGCACGACGGCGCCGAGGACGACGACGGCTATGGACTGCGACACCACGACGACGGTCGGCGCGGGGAAGCGCCGGGTGAGCAGTCCGCCGCCGAAGTCGGCGAGCCCCCAGAGCAGGCTGGTGCCCAGGGCGAAGATCGCCGTCAGAGCCGTCATGGGGGATGCCTCGCAGTACAGTGCAGTGAACAATGGGGTGCACCACACAGTAGTTCAGTCTGTTGGACTCTGTCATTCACTGTATTGGACGGTACGTGTCGGACCTCGACCAGCTCACCCAGTCGCTCGCCCGGAACCTGAAGCGCTGGCGCAACGAGCGCGGCTTCACCCTGGACGCGCTCGCCGCCCGGGCCGGGGTCAGCCGCGGCATGATCATCCAGATCGAGCAGGCCCGTACCAACCCGAGCGTCGGCACCACGGTCAAACTGGCCGACGCGCTCGGCGTCCCGATCACCACCCTGCTCGACTACGAGCAGGGCCCGCACGTCCGGCTCGTGCCGCCGGAACAGGCCGTCCGCATGTGGTCCACCTCCACCGGAAGCCACACCACGCTGCTCGCCGGCACCGAGGCCCGCGGTCCCCTGGAGCTGTGGCACTGGACCCTGATGCCCGGTGACGGCAGCGCCTCCGACCCGCACCCCGACGGCACCACCGAGCTCCTGCACGTCACGGCGGGCACGCTCACCCTCGTCGTGGACGGCGCGGACCACCTCATCCCCGCCGGCACCTCGGCGGTCTTCGAGAGCAACGTGCCGCACGCCTACCGCAACGCGGGAGAGGAGACGGTGGAGATGACGATGGCCGTCTCCATCCCGCCCGTACGCTGAGACGAACGGCCGCCCCGGGGCCGGGACTTGTTACGGTGCCGGGTATGCGAGCACCCATCGGAGACTTCGACGACGTCCGCCCCGCACCCGACTGCCTCGACCTGCTCACCGAACCCGTCGCCGCTGCCGTCCGAGCCTGGAGCGGCAGCGTCCCCGCGGACCGGATCCTCTACGTGGACACCGACCCGTCCATCGCGGACACCGCCGTCTTCGTCGAGCACTACGGTCAGCGGCTGCTCGACGAGTCCGCGAACTGCGTGATCGTCGCCGGCAAGCGCGGCGAGACCACCACTCTGGCCGCCTGCGTGGTCCGCTCGGCGACCCGCGTCGACGTCAACGGAGCCGTCCGCAAGGAGCTGGGCTCCCGCAAGGTGCGCTTCGCGCCGGTCGAGACCGCCACCGGGGACACCGGCATGGAGTACGGCGGCATCACGCCGATCGGTCTGCCGGCCGGCTGGCCGGTCCTGGTGGACGCGGGCGTCGTCGACACCGAGTGGGTGCTCGTGGGCAGCGGCCGCCGCCGCGGCAAGCTGATCCTCCCGGGCAAGGCCTTCGCCCAGCTCCCGGGCGCCGTCGTCCTGGAGGGCCTGGGCCTCCCCGCCGAGCCGCAGGGCTGAGGGACGGGGCTGAGGAGCAGGGCTGAGGAGCGGGCCCGCGGAGCGCGAGGCCCTCGACCGTTCACATCTCGGCGGAGTCCCCGTGACGGTGGGCGACCCGCCACTCCCCGTCCTCGCGGCGGTAGACCTGCGTCACCCGGAGCGTGTAGCTGGTGGGCTCGCCGTGGACGGAGACGGACGTGCGCTCGAAGCCGGCCGTCCAGGCCATGTCACCCACCACGTCACACGCCCGCAGCTCGAACGCGTACGACGTGCAGGCCGAGAAGGTCTCCGCGAGGTGGGTGAAGAGCTCGTCGACCTCGCGCAGCCCGAAGGCGTTGCGCCAGGCGCCGAGCACGCTCACCGGCTCCTCCCGCGACCACAGCGCCCGCCGCGGGTCCGGGTCGCCGTTGTGGATGGCCAGCTCCGCCTCGTACAGGTCGGAGCCGACCCAGGCCAGGAAGTCCTCGCGCTCGCTCATGCCAGCCATCGAAACGCCGCTCCGGTCCGGCCGCCTCCCGGCCCCGGCAGGTGGGTGAGCCGCCGCGGGCGGCGCGGGGCCGCGGCGGGCCGCCCGGAACGCTCAGCCGAGCTTCGGGATCTCGATGGCGGGGCAGCGGTCCATCACCATGTCGACACCGGCCTCCCGGGTCCGCGCGTACGCCTCCACGTCGACCACGTCGAGCTGGAACCAGACCGCCTTGGCGCCGATGGCGACCGCCTGGTCCGCGACGGCGCCCGCCAGGTCGCTGTTGACGAACACGTCGACCACGTCGACCGGGAACGGGATGTCCGCCAGCGTCGCGTACCCCTGCTCCCCGTGCACCGTCTCCGCCTTCGGGTGGACCGGGACGATCCGCTTGCCGAAGCGCTGGAGCGTGGCCGCCACCCCGTACGCCGCCCGCGAGCGGTTGTTGGAGAGGCCCACGACCGCCCATGTGTCGCCGCTCTCGGTGAGGATCCGGCGGACGGTCTCCGCCTCGGGCTCGACGGTCCTGGACTCGACGCTCATCCCACGCTGCCTTCCGTGAATCGACTGGTCGTCCTGGTGAACGATCCGTGACCCTCGGTCATTCCCGGCCCGGGCGGCACCGTCCCGGGTCACGGCGTGTGCGGGCGGGCCGGCGCGGGCGCATAGGCTGGCGGGATGCAGGAGCAGTACCGCACGCTCGCGGGTGAGGGCGTCCACGAGACCGAGGTCAACCGATCGCGCTTCATCTGCGCGCTGGCGCCCGTCGCCACCGAGGAGGAGGCGCAGGACTTCGTCGCCCGGATCCGCCGGGAACACCCCACCGCCACCCACAACTGCTTCGCGTACGTCATCGGTGCCGACGCCTCCGTACAGAAGGCCTCGGACGACGGCGAGCCCGGCGGGACCGCGGGCGTGCCCATGCTCCAGATGCTGATGCGCCGCGAGATGCGGTACGTCGCCGCCGTCGTCACCCGCTACTACGGCGGCGTGAAGCTCGGCGCCGGCGGGCTCATCCGCGCGTACGGCGGAGCCGTCGGCGAGGCCCTGGACGCCGTCGGCAGCATCACCCGGCGCCGCTACCGGCTCGCCACGCTCACCGTCGACCACCAGCGGGCCGGGAAGCTGCAGAACGACCTGAGGTCCACCGGCCGGTCGGTGCGCGACGTCACCTATGGAGCCGCCGTCACCATCGAGATCGGCCTTCCCGACGCCGACGTGACGGAGTTCACGGCCTGGCTCGCGGACGCGACGGCCGGCGAGGCGACCATCGAACTGGGCGGCGAGGCGTACGACGATGCCTGATCCGCTCCGCCCTGCCGCTCCGGCAGCCGGGGTTCCCTCCCGCCGTAACGCTCCGACAGTCGGGGTTCCCGGCTTCCCCGCCGCTTCCGTGGCCGGGGGCCGCGCCCGCCGTGCCGCTCCCGCGGCTTCCGCCGTTCCCGCCGGACATGTCGTACCCCACCGATACGCTCAGGGATCATGAGGCTTCTGCACACGTCGGACTGGCACCTGGGACGCTCGTTCCACCGGGTCGCCCTGCTCGACGCCCAGGCCGCGTTCCTCGACCACCTGGTGGCGACGGTGCGCGAGCGCGAGGTGGACGCCGTCCTGGTCGCCGGTGACGTCTACGACCGGGCCGTGCCGCCGCTCACCGCCGTCGAGCTGTTCGACACCGCGCTCCACCGGCTCGCCGAGGCCGGCGTGCCCACGGTGATGATCTCCGGCAACCACGACTCGGCCCGCCGCCTCGGCGTCGGCGCGGGCCTCATCGACCGCGCCGGCATCCACCTGCGCACCGACCCCGCCGGCGTCGGCACGCCCGTCGTCCTCGCCGACGCCCACGGTGACATCGCCCTCTACGGCCTGCCGTATCTGGAACCCGCGCTGGTGCGCGAGCAGTTCGGTGCCGAGAAGGCGGGGCACGAGGCCGTGCTCGCCGCCGCCATGGACCGGGTCCGCGCCGACCTCGCGACCCGCCCCGACGGCACCCGCTCCGTCGTCCTCGCCCACGCCTTCGTCGCCGGCGGCGAGGCCAGCGACAGCGAGCGCGACATCACCGTCGGCGGTGTCGCCGCCGTGCCCGCGGGCGTCTTCGACGGGGTCGACTACGTGGCCCTCGGCCACCTCCACGGCAGCCAGACCCTCACGCCCCGGGTCCGCTACTCGGGCTCCCCGCTCGCCTACTCCTTCTCCGAGGCCGACCACCGCAAGACCATGTGGCTGATCGAGCTCGGGCCGGACGGCGCCGTCGACACCGCCGAGCGGATCGACTGCCCCGTGCCCCGGCCGCTCGCCCGGATCCGCGGCCGCCTCGACGACCTGCTCGCCGACCCGGACCTCGCGCGGCACGAGGAGTCCTGGGTCGAGGCGACCCTCACCGACCCGGTCCGCCCGGCCGAGCCCATGGCCCGCCTCGCCGAACGCTTCCCGCACACCCTCAACCTGGTCTTCGAGCCCGAGCGCGCCGACGGCGGCCCGGACGTGTCCTACGCCACCCGGCTGCGGGACCGCAGCGACCGGCAGATCGCGGAGGATTTCGTGGCCCACGTGCGCGGCGGCGCCGGACCCGACGGCGCCGAACGCGCCGTCCTGTACGGCGCCTTCGACGACGTCCGCGTCGACACGGCCGAGCGCGAGGTGGGCCGGTGAGACTCCACCGCCTCGCCGTCACCGCCTTCGGGCCGTTCGGCACCACCCAGGAGATCGACTTCGACACCCTGTCGTCGGCCGGCCTCTTCCTGCTCCACGGGCCCACCGGCGCGGGCAAGACCTCCGTCCTCGACGCGGTGTGCTTCGCCCTGTACGGGACCGTTCCCGGCGCCCGCCAGAGCCCCGGCTCCAGCCTGCGCAGCGACCACGCGCCCCCCGGCACGTACACCGAGGTCACCCTCGAACTCACCGTGGGGGAGCGGCGCCTGGAGATCACCCGCCGCCCCGCCCAGCAGCGGCCCAAGCTCCGCGGCACCGGCTTCACCACCGAGAAGGCCCAGAGCCGGCTGCGCCAGTACGACCCGGCGAGCGGCGAGTGGCGGGCCCTCAGCCGCTCCCACCAGGAGATCGGCGAGGAGATCACCCAGCTCCTCGGCATGAGCCGGGACCAGTTCTGCCAGGTCGTCCTGCTGCCCCAGGGCGACTTCGCCCGCTTCCTGCGCGCCGACGCCGAGGCCCGCGGCAAGCTCCTCGGGCGGCTCTTCGACACCCGCCGCTTCGCCGCCGTCGAGGACCGGCTCGCCGAACTGCGCAAGGCCGCCGAGCGCGAGGTCGGCGCGGGCGACGAGCGGCTGCTCGCCCTCGCGCACCGGATGGCGCAGGTCGCCGGGCCCGGCTCCCCGGGCGCCGCGGCCATCGAGGAGCGCCCCGGCGAACCCGGCCTCGCCGACGCCGTCCGGACCCGCGCCGCCCTCGCCCGCAGCGAGGCCCGTGAAGCCCTCGACATCGCCCGGCTGCGGCTCGCCGCCGCCGAACGGCGGCAGGCCGACGCCCGCGCCGCACTCGCCGCCGCGCGCGACCTCGCCGACCGGCAGGCCCGGCACGCCGACGCGGTCCGGCGCCAGGAGGAGCTCACCGCCCGCCGCCCGCAGCGCGACCGGTGGCAGACCGCCCTCGACCGCTCCCTCAAGGCCGACCGGGTCGCGCCCGCGCTCGGTCTGCGCGAGGACGCCGAGCGTGCCCACCGCACCGCGAACGCCCACCGCGACCGGGTCCGCGCGCTGCTGCCCGCCGAGCTCGCCGAGGCCGGCGCCGAACAGCTCTCCACCGTCGAACGCCGCCTGCGCGAGGAGCTCGGCGGTCTCGAGGCGGCCCGCCGCGCCGAGGCCCGCAGCGCCGGACTGTCCGCCGAGCGGGCCGTCCTCGACCGCGAGTCCCGGGCCGACGAGGACTTCCTCCAGGACGCCGCCGCCTGGCTGGCCGGCTGGGAGGCCCGCCGTGCCGAGCTCAGGCGGCACGCGGAGGACGCCCAGGAGGCGACCACCCGCGCCGAACAGCTCGCCGGACGCCTCGAACCCGCCCGCCGCCGGCTCGCCGCCGCCCGCCGTCGCGACGCACTCGCCACCGAACTCACCGGCGCCCGCGAGCGGCTGACCGCGGCCCGGGAGCGGCGCAACGAGCGCCACGAGCACTGGCTCGACCTCAAGTCCCGCCGCCTGCGCGGCATCGCGGCCGAGCTCGCCGCCGCCCTCGAACCCGGTGCTCCCTGCCAGGTCTGCGGCTCCGCCGCCCACCCCGACCCGGCCCGCGCCACCGCCGACCACGTCGACCGCGCCGCCGAGGACGCGGCCTACGCCGACTACGCCCGCGCCGACGAGGCCCGAACCACCGCCGAGACCTCCGTCGCGGCGACCGCCGAGGCGTGGGAGGCCGCCCGCGCGGAGGCCCGCGCAGGCCTCCGGCCGGGAGACGCCGCCGACCTCACCGACCCCGCCGATCCGGCCGTCTGCGAACTCGCCCACGAGGTGGACGAGTTGGCCTGGCAGCTCGCCGAGGCGCACGCGCTCGCCGCGCAGACGCACGCCGCGCGGGAGGCGCTCGCCCGGGCCGAGCGGGAGTACGAGGAGCGGGGCGCCGCTCAGCGAGAGGCCGAGCGGCGGGTGGCCGCCCGGACCTCGCGACGCGAGGCGCTGGAGCAGCAGCAGGCCGCCCTGGAGGCCGAACTGGCCGTGTCCCGGGGCGAGTCCGGCAGCGTCGCCGCGCACGCCACGCTCCTGGAGCGGCGGATCGCGCTGCTCACGGAGGCCGCCGAGACCGTGCGGGCCGCCGAGGCTGCCGCGCGGGGCCTGAAGGAGGCCGACGACCGGCTCGCCGACGCCGCGTTCAAGGCCGGGTTCGCCACCCCCGCCGAGGCCGCCGCCGCCCTGCTCGACGAGCCGGAGCGCCGCGCGTTCCAGCGGGGCGTGGACGCCTGGCAGGCCGAGGCGGCCGCGGTCGCGGACCGGCTCGGCGAGGCCGCCACCGCGGCCGCCGCCGCGCTGCCGCCCGCCGACCCGGCGGCGGCCGACGCCGAGCACACCGCCGCCGAACGGGCGCTGCGCGAGGCCGACACGGCGCTCGCCGCCGTACGCGAGCGGTGCGAGGCGCTCGACCGGCTCTCCCGGCAGGCGGACACCGAGGTCCGCCGGCTCGGCCCGCTCCGTGAGGAGTACGAGCGGGTGGCCAGGCTCGCCGCGCTCGCCGCGGGCACCGCCGCCGAGAACGAGCGGAAGATGCGCCTGGAGTCGTACGTGCTCGCCGCCCGCCTGGAACAGGTCGCCGCCGCGGCCACCGCCCGCCTCCAGCGGATGTCCTCCGGCCGCTACACGCTGGTCCACTCCGACGCCCGCAGCGGCGGCCGGCGCGCCGGCCTCGGCCTGCACGTCGTGGACGCCTGGACGGGCAACGAGCGGGACACCGCCACCCTGTCCGGCGGTGAGACCTTCTTCGCCTCGCTCGCGCTGGCGCTGGGCCTCGCCGACGTCGTCACCGACGAGGCGGGCGGCGTCCGGCTCGACACCCTCTTCATCGACGAGGGCTTCGGCAGCCTCGACGACCAGACCCTCGACGAGGTCCTGGACGTCCTGGACTCACTGCGCGAGCGGGACCGCAGCGTCGGCATCGTCAGCCACGTGGGCGACCTGCGCCGGCGCATCCCGGCCCAGCTGGAGGTGGTCAAGGCCCGGCACGGCTCGACCGTGCGGCTGCGCACCGGAGGCGACGCGCTCAGCGGCTGATCGGACGCCGGGGGAGCGGCGAGGAGTACACGACGCTCGTCGTGACCGAGCCGAGCGCGCCGACCTTCCCGGAGATCTCCTCCAGATGCCGCATGGACCGGGCGGCGACCTTCAGGACGAAGCAGTCGTCCCCGGTCACGTGGTGCGCCTCCAGGACCTCCGGCGTGGCGGCGACGAGGTCGTGGAAGGGCTTGTAGTTGCCGTGGGGGTAGCGGAGCCGGACGAAGGCGAGGATCGGGAGGCCGAGCCGTTCCTGGTCGACGATCGCCGTGTACCCGGCGATCACCCCGGCCTCCTCCAGGCGCCGCACCCGCTCGGTCACCGCCGACGGTGACATCGCCACCGCCCGGGCGAGCTCGGCGAAGCTGGCCCGGCCCTGGGCCTGAAGGGCGTCGAGGATCCGCCAGTCCGTGGCGTCCGGGGTGTATCCGCTGGTCATGAGCGTGACCTTGCAGGGAACCCCCGGGAAGTTCAAGTCCTCCCGGGGGATTCTCACACTCCGGCCCGGGGCCCCGTGGCCCGAGGCCGGAAGCCCGAGGCCCGAGGCTCGAAGCCCGGGGCTCGTGGACCGAGGTCGGAAGCCCGGGGCCCGAGGCCGGAAGCCCGTGGACCGAGGCCCGTGGCCCGTAGCCGGAAGCCCGGGGCACGAGGCCGGAAGCCCGGGACCGGGCCGGAACCCGAACCGGCACCCGGGCCGGCACGGCGCCGTCGCCGGGGCGGGCCGCCCGCTCAGAGGCGCGAGATCTCGTCCACCAGGTCGTCGAGGCCCAGCGGTCCCTGCGACAGGGCCGCCATGTGCCAGGCCTTCGCGTCGAAGTCGTCGCCGTGCTTGGCCTGTGCGTTGGCCCGGCCGAGCAGCCAGGCCCGCTCGCCCAGCTTGTAGCCGATGGCCTGCGCGGGCACCGAGAGGTAGCGGGTCATCTCGCTCTCCACGAAGGCCGGCGGCCGGCTGCTGTGCCGCTGGAAGAACTCCTGCGCCAGCTCCGGCGTCCACCGCTCGCCCGGGTGGAACGGCGAGTCCGCCGGGATCTCCAGCTCCAGGTGCATCCCGATGTCCACGATCACCCGACAGGCCCGCATCATCTGCGCGTCGAGGTAGCCGAGCCGCCGCTCCGGGTCGCCGAGGAAGCCCAGTTCGTCCATCAGCCGCTCCGCGTACAGCGCCCACCCCTCGGTGTTGGCGCTGACCTTGCCGATGGTGGCCTGGTAGCGGGAGAGCCGGTCGGCCACGTGCGCCCACTGGGCGATCTGCAGGTGATGGCCCGGCACGCCCTCGTGGTACCAGGTCGACACCAGGTCGTACACCGGGAAACGGGTCTGCCCGTCGACGGGCAGCCAGGTCCGGCCGGGGCGGGAGAAGTCCTCCGAGGGGCCGGTGTAGTACGGCGCGGCGGCGCCGCCCGGCGGGGCGATCCGGGACTCGACCTGCCGTACCCGCTCGGCGAGTTCGAAGTGGGTGCCGTCCAGAGAGCTGATCGCCTCGTCCATCAGGGCCTGGAGCCAGGTCCGTACCTCGTCCACGCCCTCGATGTGGGTGCCGTGCTCGTCGAGGTGGGCCAGCGCCTCCCACGGGTCGGAGCCCGGCAGGATCCGGTCCGCCTCCTTGCGCATCTCGCCCAGCAGCCGGTGGTACTCGGACCAGCCGTACGCGTACGCCTGGTCGAGGTCCAGATCGGTGCCGTTGAAGAAGCGCGCCCAGCGGCGGTAGCGCTCGCGGCCCACCGTGTCGGGGGCGTCGGCCACCGCAGGGGCGTACACGTCGCGCATCCAGTCCCGCAGTTCGATCACGGACCGGTCGGCGGCCGGGCCCGCCGCGGCGAGTTCGGCCCGCAGCTCCTGCGGCAGCGTGTCGGGCGCAGAGGACGCGAACCCGGTGAACCAGCCCCGCGCCGCTCCGTCCGGCCCGGCGCCGCCGCCGCAGGCCCACTCGGTGAGCTGCCCGACGAACGTGGTCGTGGCCCGCGGGCCCGCCCGCATGCCACGGTCGAGACCCAGCGCGAGCGAGGCGCGGTAGCCCTCGAGGGCCGCCGGCACCGCGCGCAGCCGCGCGGCGACGGCCGTCCAGTCCGCCGTCGTCGCCGTGGGCAGCATGGTGAACGAGATGCGCACGCTGTGCGCGGGCGAGCGGAGGTTGCTCACCGCGCACAGGCCCTCCTCCGCCTCGTGCACCAGGAGTTGGGCGGTCAGCCGCTCACGCAGGAGCCTGCCACAGCGCCGCTCCGCCTCGTCCTCGGCGCCCGGCCGCCGCTCCGCCGCGTCGAGCCGCTCGAGCGTGCGCCGGGCCAGCTCGGCCAGCTCCTCCTGTCCGGCGGGCGAGAAGTCGGGAAGACGGCCCGCGCTTTCGTGGACTCCCAGGTAGGTGCCGGTGATCGGGTCGAGTTCGATGAGCGCGTCGACGTAGTCGTCGGCGACCTGGCGGGGAAGCGCGGTGCTGGAAGACTCTGGCATGGGTCTCATCCTGTCCCGTGCACCGTGCCCGCGTCACCCTCGTTCGATCTCAGTCGGCTGACAAATGAGCGCCCGGCACGGGCGGCAGCAGGGGCCCGCACTCCCACTGCTGGAAGATCAGCCGGGTCTCCACGCGGGCCACCTCGCGCCGTGAGGTGAACGCGTCCAGGACGAGTCGCTGCAGGTCGGCCGGGTCCGCCACGGCCACGTGCACCAGGTAGTCGTCGGGGCCCGTGAGATGGAACAGGGCCCGGGACTCCGGCAGGGCTCTGACCCGCTCGACGAACGGCCCGATGAGTTCACGCCGGTGCGGCCGGACCTGGACCAGCAGCAGCGCTTCGAGGCCGCGACCGAGTTTGGCTGGATTCAGCTGTAGTCGGTGTCCGAGGATCACGCCGGTGCGCCGCAGCCGCGACACCCGGTCGAGACAGGTCGAGGGAGCAACCCCCACCTCGGCGGCGAGCTCCCGGTAGGTGGTCCGGGCGTCGTTCTGCAGCAGGCGAAGAATGTGCAGATCGACCGCGTCCAGTACGACAGAATCAGCCATTGGCCGAACGTAGCACGGCGATTTCCCGCTACTCCCGGGTATCCGTTCAGAGTGCGCCTCATGGACATGACCAGGGACGCCTTCGCATCCGTCTCCTCGCCCGCCCCCACGAGGGCGCTGGCCACCGAAGCCGTGCACGCCGGCCGCGACGACCTCGCCGAGCTCGGTCTGCACGCCCCGCCGCTCGACCTGTCCACCACCTACCCCTCGTCCGACGCCCGGGCCGAGGCCGCCCGTATCGACGAGTTCGCCACGACCGGCGCCCGGCCGGACGGTCCGCCGATCTACGCCCGCCTCGACAACCCGACGACCGCACGTTTCGAGACGGCCCTCGCCCGTCTGGAGGGCACGGAGGCCGCGGTCGCCTTCGCCAGCGGCATGGCCGCCCTCAGCGCCGTCCTGCTCAGCCGGGCGAGCCTGGGCCTGCGCCACGTGGTGGCCGTCCGCCCGCTCTACGGGTGCAGCGACCACCTCCTGAACGCCGGGCTGCTCGGCACCGAGGTGACCTGGACCGACCCGGCGGGCGTCGCGGACGCCCTCCGGCCCGACACCGGCCTGGTCATGGTCGAGTCGCCCGCCAACCCGACGCTCGCCGAGGCGGACATCCGCGCCCTCGCCCACTCGTGCGGATCGGTTCCGCTGCTCGTCGACAACACCTTCGCCACGCCGGTGCTCCAGCGGCCCGCCGAGCTCGGCGCGCGGATCGTGCTGCACAGCGCCACCAAGTACCTCGGCGGCCACGGCGACGTCATGGGCGGAGTCGTCGCCTGCGACGAGGAGTTCGCCCGGACCCTGCGCCAGGTGCGGTTCGCGACCGGCGGCGTGCTCCACCCGCTCGCGGGCTATCTGCTGCTCCGCGGACTGTCGACGCTTCCGGTGCGGGTACGGGCGGCCTCGGCGACCGCCGCCGAACTGGTCCGCCGGCTCGCCGCCGACCCGCGGATCGCACGGGTGCACTACCCGCGGATCGGCGGGGCGATGATCTCCTTCGAGGTGCACGGGGACCCGCACGACGTGATCGCCGGGGTACGGCTGATCACGCCGGCGGTCAGCCTGGGCAGCGTCGACAGCCTCATCCAGCACCCGGCCTCGATCAGTCACCGCATCGTGGACGCCTCGGACCGCCGCTCGGGCGGGATCGGCGACCGGCTGCTGCGGATGTCGGTCGGCCTGGAGGACGTCGAGGACCTGTGGAGCGACCTCACCCGGGCGCTCAGCGCCGGCCCCGCCGAGGCCCGCCGCCCGGCAGAGGCCGTACGGGCGTAGCCGCGTCCGCCTCCGCCGCCCCCTCCGGGGCGGCGGCCGGCCTCGGGGTCAGCCGCGCGGTGATGACCAGGGTGCCCTCCTCGATCTGGTAGTCGAGCGGCAGGTTCAGCGCGCGCATGGCCGCCACCATGCCCGTGTTGGAGGACTGGGTCACCGCGTAGACGCTGTCGCAGCCGGCCTCCTCGGCCATGGCCACCAGCCGGCCGAGGAGCTCGGAGCCGATGCCGCGCCGCTGCCAGTCGTCCTCGACCATGAGGGCGACCTCGGTCTCGTCGCCGTCCCAGAGCAGATGGCCGAGGGCGACGAACCGGCCGGAGGCGGTGTGCACCGCGAGCGTCCGGCCGAAGCGCGGGCTCAGCAGATGGTCCAGGTAGCGGTCGGCGTCCCCGACCGGGCCGTGGTAGCGCAGGGCCAGGGTGCGCCCGGAGCAGCGGTCGTGCATGGCGCGCGCGGCCGGCAGGTCGCGCTGGTCGGCGCGGCGCACGGTGATGTCGTTGCCCTCGGGCAGGGTCAGCACGTCCCGGCCGCGCGGGAGGCGCGGTCCGAGCCGGGCGTCGAGCTCGACCAGGGCGCGGGCCCGGGCGAACTCGGTCGGTGTGAACGGCAGATAGGGCCGCTCGATGACGAGAGTGCCGCCGTTCGGGTCGCGCAGCCGCATCGCGGTCTCCTCCAGGACGCCTTCCACGGGCGCGGGTTCACCGGTGGGGCGGCCGCTCAGCGAGACGGGCGGAACCGAGCGGATGGTGCAGCGGCCGAGCAGCTGACGCAGGGCGAGGGGCAGTTCGGCCGCGTCGAGCGCGGTGCGGGTGGCCAGGCCGAGCACCCGGGTCGGGGTGTCGACGAGGTCGTGGGCGTCGGCGCGTTCGGTCCAGGTGTCCGTGCCGCCGGCCGCGGCGACCTCCCGGGTGAGCACGCCCGGCTGCAACCCCGCCGGGGCCCGCAGCAGGAACTCGTCGACGGTGCCGCCCTCGGCGAGCGGATGGGTCTGCAGGGTCAGGATGTCCACGCCGTGCCGCGCGAGCACCGTGCACAGCGCGGCCAGGCTGCCCGGGGTGTCGCGGACGGTGGTCCGCATGCGCCACAGGGCCGTTCCGGCGGAGTCCCCCACGGGGGTGGGGTCCTCGCCGGACAGGGCGGCCGGCGGCAGCGGGGTCCGCACCCCGCTGCCGCCGGGATCGTCCGCGGGCGGCGCATGACTGTGCCGCCGGGCCCACCACGTGTGGAAGGCGGCCGTGGCGACCAGAGCGATCGCCGAGAACACCAGCAGGTACGGGCCCTCGGGACCCTTGGCGATGGTCTTGGCGATCGTGTCGGCCACCACCACGGCCGTGAACAGGGCCGCGAGCTCGATCAGGTCGTGCCGCCAGTGGTGGCTGCGGCGGGCGTTCTTCGTGGGCGTCATGTCGGTCATGACCTCACTGTGACCCAGCGGTGTTGCGTGATCACGAACGCTTTGTGACTGACGGGTTAAGCGCCGATCTGGGGGACTAGTGACCGATTTACGCCGCTTCCGGGGCGGTGTGACCGGTCCGCTGTCCCAGGGCGACCGCAAGCCTCCGCGCCTGCGTCACCAGCTGCGTCGCACCCCGCCGCGCGGCCAGCTCGGCAAGCCCCGCCACCTCCCCGGAACCTCCGCTCCGCTCCACGCACTCGGCGGCCACCGCGAGCAGCTCCCCGGCCCCGTGCACCGGCTTCGGCGCCGCGAGCACCGAGGGCAGCAGCCCGAGCAGCACCGCCCGGACCGTCGCGTACGCACCGGTCGCCGCCGCCGTCCGGGCCGCGTCCGCCAGCCGGTTCGGCTTGACCGTGCCGTCGGCGACGAACACGGCGAGCCGCGCGGCGAGCAGGGACGGGTCCAGCTCCCCGCGCGAGGCGAGGACGAGCAGCGCGTCCACGGCGGTCAGCCGGTCCTCGACGTGCCGGCAGCCGAGGCCCACGGCAAGCGCCAGATGGACCGCCGGGCCGACCGGCCCGTCGCCTTCCGCGAGCGCGGTGAGACCCCAGGCCGCACCCCGCTCCTCCCACTCGGCCCCACCGGCCAGCGTGGGCAGCAGCCAGGCCGCGAGCGTCTCCCGGTCGTCGGGCAGGACACCGGGCCAGAGCGGGCGGAGGCCGGACCAGTGGTAATAGCCGCAGCCGCGGACGGTCTCTGTCGGTGACCCGCCCAGCCACTGGAACGCCGGCGGGAACTCGTCCCGTATCGCCCGGCGCTCCCGCATCGCCACCACGAGCCGGTCCGCCAGCCACCACTGCCCCGAACGCTTGTCCCGCCCCCGCTCCAGGAACCGCAGCCCCGGAGCGAGTGATTCGTCCGCCGACAGCCAGTCCGCGAGCCGCGCCCCCGCCCGCGTGCCGAGCGCCGCCGCGTCGGCGGCCGCCTCCGCCGCCGACGGGTCGGCTTTCCGTACCCGCAGCAGCGACTGAGCCAGATCCACCGGCAGCGGCTCGACACCGGCGTCCCGGTACTCCCGCAGCCGCTCCACCAGGACCGGCGGATCGATCGCCCCTGTGTGGTGAGTTGGCGTGGCGAGGAGGAAGGGCAGCGGCGCTGCCGTGGCCACGAGCCACGCGGCTTCCCAGGCGCGCACGTCGATCACACGCGTGAGCGCCTCGTGGGCACAACTCGGCGTACCGGAGGGGCGCCGACGGGCGATGTCGAGCTGCTGCGGCCGCACCGCGCCCACGAGGGCGGCCAGCACAGTGAGGACGCCCTGCGAGCTCCGGGACACATGGTCCCGATGCTCCATCCAGTACGCGCCCGCGAACGCCTCCCGCACCGCCGCCGCCAGCGTCTCCCGGTCCAGGTGCGCCAGTCGTACGACACCGTCCAGGGCTCGCTCGAACTCCTCGACGGACTCGTACGGATTCCGCTCCACCGACACCAGGTCCTCCATCAACTCCGCGACCGTCCCCGCCGCCGGTGCCACCGGGCGCCGCTCCGGAACGGGCGGCAGCACCTCCACGTACGGAAGGTCGTCGGCTGGTGCCGCCAGCCCGAACAGCTCCGCCGCCGCCGTGCGGTGCACCGGGCTCAGCAGCTCCGCCGCGCCCGCCAGCTCCTCGCGCACCCGCTCGTCCGCGACGTCCTTCAGGTGCCGGCCCACCAGGGCGAGCGCCCGCTCCTGGACCGTCGTGTCCTCGTGCCCGAACGCGTCCGTCACCACAGGCAGCAGGTCGGCCGCCGCCCCCGGGTCGCGCCGCAGCGCCTTGCCCAGCAGCGTCAGCTGTGCCCGCACCAGCTTCTTCTCGCTGCGGAACAGCACCGCACCCGACATCTCCGCGAGCTCCCGCACCCCGAGCCCGCCGCCCAGCGCGAGCTCCGCCAGGACCTCCTGGGCGTACGCCGCCACCGGCGAGGGCGCGTCCGCCGCCATGCCCAGCCAGTCGGGGACCCGCGACCGCCGCTCCTCGTCCGTCGTGCCGAGCAGCCGCAGCAGGGCCAGCGGGAAGCGCAGGTCCCGCGGCCGCCCGCCGCGCAGCAGCCGGGACACGCAGCCGTCGACCAGCGCCGTCCGGTCGAGCAGCCCCTCCTCGGCGAGCGCCTTCAGCGCGGTCGGCCAGTGCCCGGGGTCCTCGGGGCCGGCCGACCAGGTGAGCCGGTCGGGCGTCTCCGCCAGCGCGAGCACGTACGGCACGAGCACCGGCGTCTGGGGGTCCTCGCGCAGCCGGTCGAGCAGCCGCCCGTTCGTCAGCGTCCGCGACCAGCCCCGGAGGTAGGCCTCGGTGGTGGGCACCGGGCAGCCCGAGCGGACCACGAGGGTGTGCACCAGGCGGTACTCGTCCTCGGCGACGGACGGCCGCTCGGCGAGCCGCTGCGCCACGTTCGCGAGCCAGGCGGACTCGCGGTCGGCGAGCACCTGGAGCACACCGTCGACCGTGCTCTCCCCCCAGTCCGACAGATCGCGCGCGCCGATCCAGGCGGCCGCCGCGGCGGGCCCCGTGTGGCAGCCGGCTCCCGCCACCCGCAGGGCGCGCCGGATCTCCCGCTGCTCGTTCCACCGCTCCCAGTTCCAGCCGCGCACCTCCTTGCGCAGCTCGCTCAGCTTCGGCAGCGCCGCCTTGCGGGCGTCGGCGTCCAGCCCCGCCAGCAGGCCGGGCACCTTCGCGCACGCGCCCGCGCGGACCGCCCCGAGCAGCTCCTCGACCGCTGTCGTCGTCTCCGTCATCGCGCGCTCCCCGCCGTCTCCGTCGTCCCCGCCGTCTCCGTCGTCTGCACGGCGCCGGTCCGCCGCGCCATGCGCACCGCGAGGGCGTGCTTGCACGGCCCCCGCCGGCCCCGGTACTCCGCCCACCACGGGCAGGTGCAGGTCAGCCGCCCGCCCTCCGACTCCCGCACCTGGTAGCGCCGTTCACCCGAGGACACCGACGCGAGGTCGCCGTCCAAGGTCACCGCGTGCTCCGTGAGCAGCGCCCGGGCCGCCACCAGACGCGGGTTGTGCCGTTCGGCGCGGTCCGCGTCGTACGGCAGCTCGCGGTGGAAGTAGGCCGCCTCCGCCACGTCGTAGCCGACGCGCCCCGCCGTACCCAGCCGGGTGAGGGCGGCCCGCACCCGGTCCACGGTCAGGCCCGACTGCTCCGCCAGATCGGCGAGGTCGATCCGCGGCTCCCAGGCGAGCAGCACCGAGACCAGCTCCGCGTCCTGCGCCGCCTCCTCCGTGGCGAGGGCTTCGAGTACCCCGCCCTCGCCGGAGAAGCCGCGCGCCAGGTCGGGGGAGAGGGTCAGGGTCAGCCGCATGCCCGGCAGCTCCACCTCCCAGGCGCTCGGCGCCGCCACCCCGTCCGGCACCGGCCCGTACACCCGCAGCGCCGTCGCATGCCGCAGCACCCGCTCCAGGGCCACGAGCCGGTCCGGCCCCGCCAGGCACACGGCCCCCGGGACCGGCCGCGTCGTCGGCCGCAGCGTCCGGCCGGACTGCACCACCCACAGCGGGCCCCGGCCACGCGCCTGGGAACGCGGCAGCGAGCGCAGGAAGCGCACCGCCTCCGCCCCGGACAGCTCCGCCCGCAGGTCGAAGCCCGCGGAGGAGACCTGGGCCTCGGCGAAACCGCGCAGCCAGCGGTCCGGCAGCGGCACCTTCTTCTCCACGACCGGGCCGTCGAGCGTGGTCACGGCCAACTCCTCTGGCCCCACCCGCAGATGCAGCGGGTCGTCGCCGGTGAGCCGCGAAAGCGCCTCCCGCAGCGGGTTGTTCACGTCCACGTTCGTCGTGCCGTGCCCGGTCTCCGCCCCGTCCAGACCCGCGCTCAGCACGTCCAGGCGCGCGTACACCCCGCCGCAGCCCGAGAAGGACTCGAAGCGCAGCCGGTCGCCGTTCCCGGTCACTACCGGGTCCAGCGAACCCGGTCGTATCCGCTGGTGGTAGCGGGCCGCGGCCACGTCGGCCACGGCGAGCAGCCCCCGCGCGGCGACCTGCGGCGACGTGAGGAACCCGGAGAAGAAGCGGGGGTTGGCCTCGGCGCCGAGCGGCGTGAGGCCCCCGGCCGTCTCCAGGCCGAGCAGCCGCCCGGAGCCGGCGGGCGCAAGGGCGGAAGGGCGTGCGTAGGCGAGCGCCTGTACGGATCGCGTCATGGAAACGACCGTAGGACCCGGCACTGACAACGGGCCCTGGGCCGCCCGCCGTCGCCGCTGCGAACCGCCCGCCGTCGCCGCTCGCCCGGCACCCGCCGCTCGCCCGGTGAGCGTCGGCCTCCACTGCCCGGTGAGCGTCGGCCTCCACTGCCCGACGAGCGTCGGCCTCCACTGCCCGACGAGCGCCGGTCTCCACTGCCCGGTGAGCGCCGGTCTCCACTGCCCGGTGAGCGTCGGCCTCCACTGCCCGATGAGCGCCGGCCTCCACTGCCCGACGAGCGTCGGCCTCCACTGCCCGACGAGCGCCGGTCTCCACTGCCCGACGAGCGCCGGTCTCCACTGCCCGGTGAGCGTCGGCCTCCACTGCCCGGTGAGCGCCGGTCTCCACTGCCCGACGAGCGTCGGCGGCCTCCACCGCCTGGCGAGCGGGCCGTTACTGCCCGACGCGACCCGGCTGGAGCACCTTCGAGAACAGCACCGTGCCGCCCTCCGCGCGCAGCCGGACCGTCAGTTCCCCGCTGTCGCCGTCGATGTCGACCTCGCCGAAGTACTGAGGGCTTTCCATCGGCGACAGGTTGGCCCGCTCCGGAGCCCGCACGAAGACCCGCTCGGGCCCGAAGGTGTCGTCCAGCCTGTTCGCCGGGAAACCGCCCGCCGCCAGCGGGCCCGACACGAACTCCCAGAACGGCGCGAAGTCCTGGAACGCGGCGCGCTCCGGCGCGTAGTGCTGCGCCGAGGTGTAGTGCACGTCCGCCGTCAGCCACAGCGTGCCGGTGATCCGCCGGTGCTTGATGAACCGCAGCAGCTCCGCGATCTGCAGCTCGCGGCCGAGCGGAGCGCCCGGGTCGCCCTGCGCGACCGCCTCGAAGTCCGTGGCGCCGTCGGTGACCACGAGCCCGAGCGGCATGTCCGCCGCCAGGACCTTCCACACCGCGCGCGAACGGCTCAGCTCCCGCTTCAGCCACTCCAGCTGCTCCGCACCCAGGATGCCCGTCGTGTCGTCGGCCTGGCGGCCCGGCGAGTTGGCGTTCCGGTACGAGCGCATGTCGAGCACGAAGACGTCGAGCAGCGGCCCGTAGCGCACCACCCGGTGCATCCGGCCCTCCGACCGGCTCTCGCCCGCGCGCGCGTGCAGCGTGGACACCGGGAAGTACTCGGCGAAGGCGCGCGAGGCCCGGGCCGCGAGGACGTCGACGTCCTTCTCGGTGTAGCGGGCGTCGTCGAGGATCTGCCCGGGGTACCAGTTGTTGCGGACCTCGTGGTCGTCCCACTGCACGACCGTCGGCACCTGGGCGTTGAACGCGCGCACGTTGTGGTCGAGCAGGTTGTAGCGGAAGTTGCCCCGGTACTCGGCCAGGGTTTCGGCGACCTTCGACTTCTCGGGCGTGGTGACGTTCCGCCAGATCCGGCCGTCCGGCAGGGTCACGCTGGGCTGGATGACGCCGTCCGCGTAGACGGTGTCGCCGCTGCACAGGAAGAAGTCCGGGTCGAGCCGGCGCATCTCCTCGTACGCGCGGAAGCCGCCGATGTCCGGGTTGATGCCCCAGCCCTGCCCGGCGATGTCGCCCGACCACAGGAACCGCACGCCGTCCCGGCGCCGCGCGGGCGCCGTACGGAACGTGCCGGTCACCGGCTCGCCGGTACGGCGCGGGTCGTCCGGGTCGGCGAGCGTGACCCGGTAGTGGATCTGCTCGCCGGCCGGCAGGCCGCGCAGCGCGGTGGTCCCGGTGAAGTCCGTGCCGGGGCCGAGGAGCGGCCCCAGGTGCTGGTGGACCCGGCGGAACGATTCGCCCGACGAGGTCTCCACGATCATGCGGGCGGGCCGGTCCGAGCGGACCCACACCAGGCCCGCGTGCGCGGTCACGTCACCGGTCTGCACGCCCCACGCGGCCGACGGCCGTCCCGACAGCGCGAACGCCGGGCCCGCGAAGGCACCGCCGCCGGCCGTCAGGGCCGCCGCCGACGCGGCGAGCGACCCGCGCAGCACCGTGCGACGGGCGGGAACGGCGGGTGTCTGACCGGGTGTGGGCTGGGACATCGAGCGCCTCCAAGGACGGGTCGGAACGGGCCGGTCCCATCCCTAGCGTCCGGGGGAGGCGCCCAGCCGAACCCCGCGTGAACAACGGCCCGGACGGGGACGCTCGAGGCCGGCGGGGGCCGTCGCGTCCCGCGTGAGAACCGCGGGCCCGCGGGCGGGGCGAACCGGTGGTCGCCCAGGTCGGTGGTGCCCGTTCGCGTACCCGCTCAGATCGGTCGACGGCGCACCCGATAGCGCAGGTGAAGCACCCGGTCGCCCCGGATCACCACGTCGGGATCCTCCAGCAGGTGCTGCGCGTGGACCGACCCGAAGTAGCGCTTGCCGGACCCGAACACGACGGGCACGACGTCCATGCGCACCTCGTCGACCAGGCCCGCGGCAAGCACCTGGCCACCGACGTCGCCGGCGGCGACCTCGACCACGCGGTCACCGGCGAGCTCCTGCGCCTTGGCCACGGCTGCCCCGATGCCGTCGACGAAGTGGAACGGCGCCTCGGGGTCCCAGCCCTCGGGCTCCGGCCGGTGCGACACGACGACCACGTGGTCGACACCGCTCGGCGGCTTCCCGTCCCAGCCGTCCGTCAGGTCGAAGACGTGGCGGCCGGCGATCGTGACGCCGATCCGGTCCCAGTACGGCCGGGTGTAGTCGTAGGACGTCTGCGACACCTTCAGCTCGCCGCTGTCGTCCAACGGGACGTCACCGCTGGACAACCAGTCGAACAGCGGTCCGGGCTGGTCGTTCTCGTCCGCGACGAAGCCGTCCACCGACACCGAGCCGTACATGACCACCTTGCCCACGGGGCTCTCCTCTGCTGTGGGGTGCCCCAAATTAGCGTGTCGTGGGCCGTCGTTCCCGCAAGCGGACTCCACTGGCCTAAGCGGCCCCCGGCCGTCCGCGCGGCGGCCGTCCCTCCGCCCCGTAGGCCTCCGCGAGCAGCCGCACGCCCAGGGCGACGGCCGACGCCGTCAGATGCGCGTAGCCGACCACCAGGCGTACGGCGCCGTCGTCGGGGGCGGCGGTGCCGTAGTCCTCCAAAGGGCGGACGGCCACTCCGGCGGCGCGGGCCCGCTCCAGCAGGCGCGGCGCCGGACCGTATTCCGCCGGCACGCGCGCGATGACGTGCAGTCCGGCGGCGATCCCGGTGACCTCCGTGCCGGGGAAGTGCCGCTCCAGGGCCTCGACCAGGGCGTCCCGGCGCTCGCGGTAGGCCCGCTGGCAGCGCCGCAGCTGTCGGTCGTACCCGCCGCTCGTCACGAACCGGGCGAGCACCGCCTGGTCGAGGGCCGGATTGCCGAGGTCCATGGTGCGCTTGCGCTCCACGACCTCGTCGAGCAGCGCTTCCGGCACCAGCATCCAGCCGAGCCGGAGCCCCGGCGCGAGGGACTTGCTCACCGAGCCCGCGTACGCGACCCGCTCCGGATCGAGCCCCTGCAGCGCCCCGACCGGCGCCCGGTCGTAGCGGAAGTCCCCGTCGTAGTCGTCCTCCAGGACGAAGCCGTCCACCGACCGCGCCCAGACGAGCAGTTCGGCCCGCCGCCGCGCCGTGTACGCGATCCCCGACGGGAACTGGTGGGACGGCGTCACCACCAGCGCCCGCACCCCGGACGCCGCCGGCGCACCCGGCACGAGCCCCTCCGCGTCGACCGGCAGCCCCACCGTGTCCAGGCCGGTCGCGGCGAACAGCCTCGCGTGCTCCGGACTCCCCGGATCCTCCACCCCCACCGTGCGGTGACCGCGAGCCCGGAGGGCGAACCCGAGCAGCGTCGCCGCCTGCGCCACCCCCGAACACACCACCAGGCGCTCGGGATCGGCCACCACCCCGCGGCGCCGCGCCAGCAGCGCCGCGAGCGCGCTCCGCAGCTCGGGCAGACCGCGAGGATCCGGATAGCCCAGCTGCCGGTGCTCCAGCTCGGCCAGCACGGCCCGTTGGGCGGCGCCCCACGCGGACCTCGGGAACAGCGACAGGTCGGGCGTCCCCGGATGGAAGTCGACCCGCAGGCCGGGCGGGCGCGGCGCCAGGTCCCGTACGCCCGGCGCGGCGGCCCGGGCCGCGCCGCCGACCCAGGTGCCCGACCCCCGGTCGCTGCGCAGGTACCCCTCAGCGGTCAGCTGCTCGTACGCCTCGGTCACCAGACCCCGGGAGACGGCGAGGTCGGCGGCGAGCGCCCGGCTCGACGGCAGCCGCGTCCCGGGCGCCAGCCGGCCCGTGCGCACCGCCTCCCGCAGCGCCTCCCGCAACGACCGCCCGCGCTGCCGCGCCGGTGCCGCCGCCGCGGGCAGCAGCAGTTCCCAGGCCGGATGCCCGCGCATGCGCCCCGTCCCCCTCGTCCCGTCGGCCGAACCGTCCGGCGCGGAGCCTACCTGGGGTTCGGTTTCCCGAACCCCGGGTCCGGGGGCCGGCACGATCGACCGCCGCGCCCCGCCCGCGAAGGATGGAGGCATGCGTGAAGGCAAGGACGAAGGCGAGGACGGGGACATGTCCGCAGGACGGACGGGACACGGCACGGGTGCGGCCGCACGGGCGCAGGACCTGCACCGCGAGTACGGCCGCGGCAACGCCGCCGTGCGCGCGCTGCGCGGGGTGTCGGTGACCCTGGCACCCGGGACGTTCACGGCGGTGATGGGCCCCTCGGGCTCGGGGAAGACGACGCTGCTGCACTGCCTCGCCGGGATGGACCGGCCCACCCGCGGCACCGTGTGGTGGGGAGACACCGAGGTGTCCCGGCTGCCCGAGCGGCGGCTCGCGGAACTGCGGCGCAGCCGGGTCGGGTTCGTGTTCCAGGCGTTCAACCTGATGCCGGCGATGACGGCCGCGCAGAACGTCGAGCTGCCCGGCCGGCTGGCCGGCCGGCGCCCCGACCGGGGCCGCGTCCTCGACGCGCTCGCCCGGGTGGGCCTGGCCGGACGGGAACGCCACCGGCCCGGGCAGCTGTCCGGCGGCCAGCAGCAGCGGGTGGCGATCGCCCGCGCCCTCGTCGCCCGCCCCGAGGTGCTGTTCGCCGACGAACCGACCGGCGCGCTCGACCGCGCCACCGGACACGAGGTCCTCGCCCTGCTGCGCGAGGGAGTGGACCGGGACGGACGGACGTGTGTGATGGTGACCCACGACCCCGTCGCCGCCGGGTACGCGGACCGGGTGCTGCTGCTCGCCGACGGCCTGGTCGTGGACGAACTGCACCGGCCCACCACCGCGCAGGTCGGCGAACGCCTCAGCCGGCTGGGCGGGTGAGCGCGATGGCCTCGATCGCCCTCGGACAGATGCGCCGGCGCCCTCCGGCCTTCGCCGGCCTCGCGGTCGCGCTGCTGCTCGCCGTCGCCACCCTCACCCTGTTCGGTTCGCTGGTGGCAGCCGAGGCCACCGCGCCGCCCGGCGCGGCCCGGGCCGCGGACGGGCCCGGACTGATGCTGATCGCCGGAGCCTTCGGCGAGATCGCCGTGCTGGTCGCGTTCTTCGTCGTCGTCAACACCCTCGGCTTCGCCCTCCGCCAGCAGTACCGGGAACTGGCCCTGCTCCGCACCATCGCGGCCACGCCCCGCCAGGCCCGGCGCATGGTGCGCGGCCAGGTCGTGGCGACGACCCTGCTGGTCGCCGCACCGGGCTGGGCGGTCGGCTGGGCGGCGGCCCGGCGCTTCCTGGCCGAGCTGCAGCGGCGAGGGCTGGCGGCGCCGGAGGTGCGGGTGCCGGGAGCGCCCGTCGCGACGGTGGTCGCGCCCGTCGCGCTCGCCGCCGTGCTCGCCGTCGGCCTGGCGGCCACGGCCGTCGCGGCCCGGCGGATCTCCCGGATCGCTCCGGCGGCCGCCCTCACCGCGAGTTCCACCGAGCACGGCCGGACCGGCGCGGTACGGCTCGTCGCCGGCGCGGGCGTCCTGGTGGGCGGCGGTCTGCTGCTGCGACTGGCCGCGACCCGGACGCCGGAGGAAGCGGACAAGGCCGGCCAGGCGACGCTGCTCGGCTCACTGGTGCTGCTGGTCGCGGTGGCCCTGCTGGGGCCGCTGGTGGCCCGCGTCCTCGCCGCGGCGCTGGGCGCGCCGGTACGGGCCCTGGCGCCCGGCGCGGGCTGGCTGGCCGACGCCAACCTGCGCGGCTACGCGCGGCGGCTGTCGTACGCCGTGGTGCCGGTCGCACTCCTGGTGGGGCTGTCGGGCACCATGTCGATCATGACGTCCACCGCCGAGCACGCCGCGACCGCGGCGACGACCGGCGCGACCTCCGCCACCGACGTCTGGCTGCGCCAGGCCGAGTTGGCGCTGCTCGCGTGCTTCGCCGCCGTCTCCACGGTCAACACCCTGGTCGCCGTGACCGCCGACCGCCGCCGTGAGTTCGCGCTGCTGCGGCTCGTCGGCGCGACCCGCACCCAGCTGATGCGCATGCTGACCGTGGAAGCGGTCCTGACCACGGTGGTCGGCGTCCTCCTCGGTGCGGCGGTCGCGGCCACGGCCACGGCGGCCTTCAGTACCGCCCTCACCGGCTCGCCGCTGCCGCACGTCCGTCCGGCCGACTGCGCCTGGATCGTCGCCGGCGCGGCGGCGCTGACCGTCCCGGGCATCCTGGCCACGGGCCTCCGCGCCGTACGCGGCGCGGCGGCGGAAGCGGCGGGCGGCCGTGACTGACCGCGGGCCAGAGCACCGCCCCTGGTGCGCGCTGCCGACGCGAAGGCCCGCCGACGCGCTCCCGGTGCGCAGGCCGGCTGACGCGGCCCCGGCGCGCAGGCCAGCCGACGTGCTTTTGATGGGAGGGCCGGCCGACGTGCTCCCGACCCGAGGGCCCGCCGACGCGCTCCCGGTGCGCAGGCCGGCTGACCCGGCCCCGGCGCGAAGGTCCGCCGACGTGGTCCCGGTGCGAAGGCCCACCGACCCGGTCCCGACGCGCAGGCCGGCTGACGCGGCCCCGACGCGCAGGCCAGCCGACGTGCTTTTGATGGGAGGGCCGGCCGACGTGCTCCCGACCCGAGGGCCCGCCGACGCGCTCCCGGTGCGCAGGCCGGCTGACCCGGCCCCGGCGCGAAGGTCCGCCGGCGCGCTCCCGTCGCGAAGGTCGGCCGCGGGCGGGGCATCCGCCTCCGTTTCCTGGGGCGGGCGTGGCTGAGTCGCGGGCCCGCCCCTCGCTCCACGGCGGCGAATGGGTCTTCGCCGTCGTGGGGTTGCCGCTCGCCCTGGTGGGCGGCGGCTACGCGCTGGCGGTCGTGTACGCGGGGGCGTTGCTGTCGCTCACCGTGCTCGGGCTGCCGTTCGTGGTGCTCGGACTGCTCGGCGCGCGCGGGCTCGGCGCTCCGCACCGGTGGCTGGTCGGGAGGCTGCTCGGGGAGGCGGTCGAGGCGCCCGGCGCGCTGCCCCGGCCGACGGGCGTGGTCGCCCGGGGCCGTGCCGTGCTGACCGATCCCGTCGCGTGGCGGACGCTGCTCTATCTGGTGCTGCGGATGCCCCTCGGTCTGCTGGGGTTCGCCGCCGCCGTCGTGCTTCCCCTCGGCACTGTCTGGCTGCTCGGCTACCCGCTCTGGGCCCGGCTGCTCGAACCGGGCCCGCGGCCCCTGCGGTGGGACCTCGTCGCCGTCGTCCTCGGCCTGCTGCTCCTCTCCGCGGTGCCCGGCGCGGTCCGGGCGCTGAGTGCGGCGAACCGGTGGCTGGCCCGGCAGCTGCTGGGCCCCGCGCGGGCCCAGCAGCGGGTACGGGAGCTGGAGACCGCCCGGGCCACGCTGCTCACGGACAGCGGTGACCGGCTGCGCCGGCTGGAGCGGGACCTGCACGACGGCACCCAGGCCCGCCTGGTCGCCCTCGCCATCACCCTCTCGCTGGCCGACGACGCGCTGGCCCCCGCCGAGGGCCCGGACCTCGACCGGCTGCGCACCCTGGTGGACCGGGCCCGGGGCCAGACCGACGAGACCGTCGCCGAACTGCGGCGGCTCACCCGCGGCATTCACCCGGTGGCCCTGGACGGCGGTCTCGGCGAGGCGCTGCCGAGCCTCGCCGCCACCTCACCCGTACCGCTCGCCGTCCGGCTGGACCTGAGGGAACGCCCGGACCCGGCAGTGGAGCGCGCCGTGTACTTCTGCGCGGCGGAACTGCTCACCAACATCGCCCGTCACAGCGCTGCCCGTTCCGCCGAACTCACCGCGCGAGCGGCCGGCGGCCGGGTCCGGCTGACCGTGCGCGACGACGGCCGAGGCGGCGCGGCGCTCGGCGCGGGCAGCGGCCTGACCGGTCTCGCCGAGCGGCTCGCGGCCGTGGACGGCGGGCTGCGGGTGGAGAGTCCGCACGGCGGACCCACCGTGGTCACCGCAGAGTTGCCGAGCCGCCTGTGACGGATCAGCCGCCGCTCTCCGCCAGGTAGGTCAGCACCGCCTTCACCCGGCGGTTGTCCGTCTCCGTCGCACGGAGACCGAACTTGGCGAACACGGCGGCCACGTGCTTCTCCACCGCCCGCTCCGACACCACGAGCAGCCCGGCGATGGAGCGGTTGGAGTGGCCCTGCGCCATGAGCTCCAGGACCTCGCGCTCACGCGCGGTCAGGGTGTCCACCCGGCCGCGCGCACGGCCGCGCATCAGCCGGGTCACCACCTCGGGGTCGAGCGCCGTGCCTCCGCCGGCGACCCGGTGCAGGGCGGCCACGAACTCGGAGGTGCGGGCGACCCGTTCCTTCAGCAGGTAGCCGACGCCCGCCGCGCCGTCCGCGAGCAGCCGGGCGGCCCACGCGGTCTCCACGTGCTGGGAGAAGACCAGGATGCCGACCTCGGGGGTCCGGGCACGGATCTCGACGGCGGCGCGGATGCCCTCGTCGGTGTGTGTGGGAGGCATCCGGATGTCCACCACGGCCACGTCGGGCCGGTGCTCGGCCACGCCGGCGAGCAGTTCGGACGCCGTCCCCGCGGTGCCCACCACCTCGCATCCGCGGGCGCCGAGCAGCTCGACCATGCCGTCCCGGAGGATGACGGAGTCCTCGGCCAGTACCACGCGCAACTGCCTGTTGATCACGGTGCCATTCGATCACGAGTCACGCCGACCGGGACCGGCCCACCGCACGACGTCCCCGCCTCGAGGCCCCGCTCCCTTCCGCTCCCTTCCGCTCCCTTCCGCTCCTCTCCGCTCCTCTCCGCTCCTCTCCGCCGGAAGTGGTCCCCGATGACGTGGTTTAAGTGGACCCCGAACCGGGCCCGTCGGGTTCCTAGCGTCGACGGCATGAACGCGAACAGCCTGCGCGGCGCGCTCCTCGTGACCGTCGCCTACGCCCTCGTCGGCGCCTCCTTCACCGCCAACAGCCTGCTCGGCGCCTATCCGTACGCGGGCGGCCAGGCGCTGCGCTACGGCGCGGCCTGTCTGCTCCTGCTGCCCCTGCTCGGCCGGGGCGGCCTCGCCCCGCTGCGGGCCCTGACCGTCCGGCACTGGCTCCGGCTCGTGCTGCTCGCCGCCGTCGGCATGGTCGGCTTCAACCTTGCCGTGCTCGCCGCCGAACGCACCGCCGAACCCGCCGTCCCCGGAGTCCTGGTCGGCTGTGCTCCCGTCGTGGTCGCCGTCCTGGTGCCGTTGACCGAAGGCCGCAGGCCGACCCGGCCGGTGCTGTACGGGGCGGTGCTCGTCGCCGCGGGCGCCTTCACGGTCCAGGGCTGGGGCCGAACCGACGCGGCCGGACTGGGGTGGTCGGTGGCCGCGCTCGCGGGCGAGGTGGGCTTCACCGTGCTCGCGGTGCCGGTGCTGCGCCCGCTCGGGCCCAAGCTGCTGACCGCGGTGGTGTGCGGCCTCGCGGCCGTCGAGTCGGCGGTGATCGGGCTCCTCGCCGACGGGACGGCCGTCCTGCGCGTGCCGACGCCGGTGGAGACCGGCGCGCTGGTGTGGCAGGCCGCGCTCGCGACCGTCGTCGGATTCGTGCTCTTCTACATGGGCGTCCAGCGGATGGGCATGGAACGGGCGACGCTGTTCACCGGTGCCATCCCGGTGGCCGCCGCGCTGACCGCCGCCGCGGTCGCGCACGGCTCGTTCGGCCCGGCCCAGGCTGTCGGCGGCATCCTGGTGGGGGCCGGAGCGGCGCTGGGCACGGGCCTGTTCGGGCGCGGCCGGGCCGACGGCGGGTCAGCCGGCGCTGCCGTCCAGGACGACGCGGGCGACCAGCGCGGGGTCGTCGTTCATCGGCACGTGACCGCAGCCCGGCAGCCGGACCAGCCGGGCGCCCGGGATGGCGCGCTTGGCGCGGATCCCCTGGCGGCGCAGCAGGAGCCGGTCCTTGCTGCCCCACGCGACGGTCACGGGCACGGCGGGGACGTCCTCGGTGAACAGCACGTTCCGGCCCGCCGCGAGGGTCTCCTCGAAGCCGGTGGCCCGGCTCAGGGACAACGTCTCGGCGACCGCGGCCTCGGGTGACAGGCGCCCGGGGCGGGCGTAGATGGTGCTGGTGAGCACGGTGCGCCCGGCCGCGCTCCGGGACAGCCGCTCGACCAGCGGGACCGGCATCGCCCGCGCGGCGCCCCGCATCGCGCGCAGCGTCGTGAAGGCGTAGCGCCGCTCGGCCTGCGACCAGAAGCCGGCCGGCGAGAGCGCCGTCACCGAGCGCACCAGCTTCTCGCGGCCGAGCTGCAGGGCGAGCAGTCCGCCCAGCGAATTGCCTGCCACGTGCGGGCGTTCGATCCCGAGCGCCCCGCAGAACGCGTCGAGCACCGGCACCACCGTGCTCAGGTCGTACGCGAGCGGCGGCGGCAGCGCCGGGGAGGAACCGAAGCCGGGGAGGTCGACGGCGATGACGTCCCGCTCGGTGGCGAGGATGTCGATGACCGGCTCCCAGGCCTGCCAGAGGTGGCCGATGCCGTGGAGCAGCAGCAGGGGTTCCCCAACGCCCCGGCGCTCGTACGTCACGGTGACCGTGCGCGGTCCGGCCGTGGACTCCACGGGGAACGAGATCTGAGCGGACATGGTTCTCCCTGTCGTGCGTGGTCGTGCGTACGGCACTCTGCAAGACACTCTGTCAGCAAGAATTACCGGTGAGTAGAGTCGAGTTCAAGTCCTCGGTCCGCAACTGGACACGGGACACCGCGTGGGCTGGGATGGAGGGCGTGCCGACCGAGATGCTGACCGACCCGACCGACCTCTTCGAGGAACACCGCGCGATGCTCACCGGCGTCGCCTACCGCATGCTCGGCCGGGCCGCCGACGCCGAGGACGTGGTGCAGGAGGCCTGGCTGCGCTGGTCCTCCGGCGACCGCGCCGAGGTCCGCGAGCCACGCGCGTACCTCGTCCGCATCACCACCAGGCTCGCCATCGACCGGCTCCGCCAGGTCCAGTCCCGCCGCGAGTCCTACGTCGGCCCCTGGCTGCCCGAGCCGATCGTCACCGACTTCGGGCCCGCCGTGCCCGACACCGCCGAACGCGCCCTGCTCGCCGACTCGGTGTCCCTCGCCCTGCTCGTCGTCCTCGAGTCCCTCTCGCCGCTGGAGCGCGCGGTGTTCGTGCTCAGGGAGGCCTTCGGCTTCCCCTTCGCCGAGATCGCCACCACCCTCGACCGCAGCGAGTCCGCCGTCCGCCAGCTCGCCGCCCGCGCCCGCAAGCACGTCGACGAGGGCCGGCCCCGCTACGACGTCGACCCGGCCCAACGGCGCGACCTCACCGAGCGGTTCCTCGCCGCCGCCGCGAACGGCGACCTGGAGGGCCTGCTGGCCCTGCTCGCACCGGACGTACGCCTGGTCGGCGACAGCGGCGGCAAGGCCAAGGCCCCGCTGCGCATCATGGAGACCGCCGACAAGATCGGCCGCTTCATGGTCGCCGTCGCCCAGGGCGCCGGTGCGGACTTCGACTTCCGTTTCGAGGAGATCAACGGCGGCCCGGCGCTCGTCGCGCTCGTCGGCGGCAAGGTCGACGCCGTCTACCAGGTCGACGTCCGCGACGGCCGGATCGCCTGCATGTACATCCTGCGCAACCCCGACAAGCTCCAGGGCCTCACCCTGGACTGAGCCCGCTCCCGGGCCACCCGGCCCGGACCGCCGCCCGGGGGCACCCGTCTCGGACCGCCTGCCCCCTGGACGAACCGTCCCGGACCGCCGGCCCTCACACCGCCGGCCCTCACACCGCCCGCCCCGGAGCCGGACGCTCCGGGGCGGGCCTTTTGCTGCCCGGGGCGCACCAGGACGCGAACGTCCTGTGAACGATCTAGGTCAGAGGGTCACATTCGGGGTCGCGCGACGGAGGATTGGTCTTGACCAAGGGTGTGCCGCGCCTTATGGTCGCAGAGTTAGTGCAGGAACCTTTAATAAACAAGGGCGCGGAAAACGCCGCGGGACACGGCGAATGTGCGGAGGATCAGGGTGGGGACCACGCAGCTCGAAGCAGCACCGGAGCCGAAGTACTGGCACCTCAAGACCGTGATCAGCGAAGCCCTCGACTCGGAGTTCGCGGTCGGGGAGATCCTGCCCAACGAGCGTGAGCTGGCCGCCCGCTTCGGCGTCGCCCGCGCCACCCTGCGGCAGGCCCTGGAGCAGCTGGAGCTGGAAGGCCGTCTGCAGCGCCGCCGCGGCGTCGGCACCACCGTCGCCCCGCCGCGTGTCGGCGTCGACGTCTCCACCACCCAGCACGCCTGGCCCGGCGTCGGCGAGGAGACCTGGCAGTCCGTCGACTGTGCCGCCGACACCGCCCCGGCCGCCGTCGCCCGCCTCCTGGACATCCAGGCCGGCGAGCGCGTGCACATCGTGCGCCGGCTGCGCGTCACCGAGGGCCGGCCCGTCGCCGCCGAACTGCTCTACGTGCCCGCCGGCTCCGTGCCCGGCCTCATCGCGGCCGACAGCACCGACGGGCCCACCCGCGCCCGTGCCGTGCTGCGCGAGCTGCGGCAGCTCGACCTCGAGGGCCAGGACCGCGCCGTCGAACTCGGCTCGGCCCGCGCCGACGACGCCAAGGAACTCGACCGGCTGCCCGGCTCCCCGGTCCTCGTCGTCACCACCCGCTACCTCTCCGGCGGCCGCACCGCCGCCGTGTCCGTGGCCACCTACCGCGCCGACACCTGCCGCCTCACCTTCGGCGACTCCGGCGACCTGGCCATGGCCTCCTGACGCACGGCCTCCTGACACCGTCACAGACCACATGGGGAAGGCCCCGGGCACGCGCCCGGGGCCTTCCCCATGTGCTCCTCCGCGTCGCGATACCGTCCTCCGCGTCGCGCGGACGTCTCAACGCCGGGCCGTCACCCTGCCGTCCACCGCGAACAGCTGCTCCTCCACGTGGTCGAGCGCCAGGCGCAGCGCGCCCGTGCCCACCGCGGCCTCGCCCAGCATCGACAGCACCACCCGCGGCGGTCGCAGACAGAACCGGGCCAGCTCCTCGCGCAGGGGCTGCAACACCCCGTCGAGGCCCGCCGCCCAGCCGCCGATCACCACCAGCTCCGGATCGAGCGCGAGGACGAGCGCCGCCACGTCGTGCACCAGACGCTGGATGAACCGCTCCACCGCGGCCTCCGCCGGCGCGTGACCCTGCCGGGCCAGCGCGAACACCTCCGCCACCGCCTGCTCGTCGAGCGGGTGGAGCGGTTCGTCGGTCGGCGACAGCAGATGCTCGGGCGTGACCCCGCGGCCCAGCAGGTGCAGGGCGCCGATCTCGCCGGCCGCCCCGCCGAAACCGCGGTGCAGCCGCCCACCGATCAGCGAACCGGCGCCCGGACTCAGCCCGGCGAGCACGAACACGATGTCGTCGGAATCGGTCGCCGCACCCTTCCAGTGCTCGGCGACCGCCGCCGCGTTGGCGTCGTTCTCCACGATCACCGGGCAGCGGAAGGAGCGCCGCAGCCGCTCGCCCAGCGCGAGCCCCGTCCAGCCCGGCAGCGCCGTCCCCAGCCGGACCGTCCCGTCCGCCTCCACGATCCCGGGCGTACCGACGCCGACGGCGCGCAGGTTCGACCGGGACACCCCGGTCCGCCGCAGCACGTCGGCCACCACGGTCCGCACCCGGTCGAGGCGCTCGTCCTCCGGCGCGGTCTCCGCGACCTCGCGCGAACCCGCGCCGATGATCCGGCCGTCCAGACCGGAGATCAGGGCGGCGACCCGGTGCGGCCCGATCTCGATGCCGAGCAGATGCCCCGCCTCCGCCCGGAAGCGGAACCTCCGGGCCGGCCGGCCCTGTCGCCGGGTCTCGCCCTCCTCGGGCGCCGCCTCGACGACCAGACCGCCCTCGATCAGCCCCTCGGTCACCCCCTCGACCGTCGGCCGGGAAAGCCCCGTGATCCGGGTCAGATCCGTGAGCGTGAGCGCGTCGGAGCCCCGCAGCGCATGGAGTACCACCGCGGAATTGATCCGCCGCAGCAGCGACGGATCCCCGCCGGTCAGCCGCCCCACCGTGTGTCCTCCCAGCTCGTGCGCCTCTTTGGCCGGATGTTACTCAATGGACCCGGTAGCGGCGAGCGCCGCCCGGGGACCACCGGGCGGCCGGCGGGCGCCAGGGACGTCTGACGGACCACCAGCTGTCAGTGCCCGGCGCTTTACTGGACCCATGACCCTGGCACGGCACGTCGCCGCACTCGACCTGCTGCGCGGACGCCCCTTCCGCGACGGCGGGCACCACCTGGCCGAGTTATCCGCCGCCGACGCCTCCGAGGAACAGACGGAGGCGGAGCGGACGGCGCTCGCCGGCCGTCTCGCCGACCGCTGGGGACCGCCGCAGCACATCGGCCTCGGCTCGCTGCTGCTCCGCGCCGAACGGGGCGAGCACATACCCGCGCCCTGGGACCTGCTGAGCGAGACGGCCGCCGACGTCGAGCTGTGGCGCGCGGACGGGAGGTGGATCGCGCTCGGAGTCGTACGGACGGGGGAGGACGAGCACCGCATACTCGTCTGCGTCACCGCGGTGGACCCACCCTGAGCCCTGAGCCCCCGGCCTTGAGCCCTCGGCCTTGAGTCGGCGACCGGCGACCAGACCAGCGACCGTACGTGCCGGACGGGCCGTACGTGCCCTAGGAGGTGCGCCGGTCCGGCACGCCCGCCGCCTCCCGCAGCCGCCCGAACTCCTCCGCCATGGTCTGCGCCGTCCAACGCGCGTTCAGACCGCTGGGACTGGGCAGCGCCCAGATCCGGGTGGTCCCGTGCGGCCCCGTGATCGTCCGCTCCTGCGGCCCGATCGCCGCCCTCGGCTCGCCGAAGGCCGTGCGGTACGCGGTGACCCCGGCGATCGCCAGCCACCGCGGGGCCAGCCGGCCCACCTTCTCGGCGAGGATCCGGCCGCCCTCCCGGTACTCCTCCGCGCTCAGCTCGTCGGCCCGCGCGCTCGCCCGGGCCACCACGTTGGTGATCCCGAGCCCGTACCCGAGCAGCTCCTCCTGCTCCGCGGGCGCGAGCTGCCGCGGGGTGAAACCGGACAGGTGCAGGACCGGCCAGAACCGGTTGCCGGGGCGGGCGAAGTGAAGGCCGGTCGCCGCCGTCATCAGACCCGGGTTGATCCCGCAGAACAGCACCGAAAGGCCGCCCGCGGTCACGTCGGGGACGAGACGGTCGCGGGCGGCCTCCAGCTGCTGCGGGGTGAAGCGGGTCAGAGGATCGACCCGGGGGTGTAACCGGCGGCCTCCGGGTGCTGCTTGGCGATCTCCTCGATGCGCGAGACCACGACGGCGACCTGGTCGGCGGCGGCACCGGTGAAGGACAGCTTGTCCGCCATCAGCGCGTCCAGCTGCTCACGGTCCAGCGGGATCCGCTCGTCGGCGGCCAGCTTGTCCAGCAGCTCGTTGCGCTCGGCGCCCTGCTCGCGCATGGCGAGGGCGGAGGCGACGGCGTTCTCCTTGATGGCCTCGTGGGCGACCTCGCGGCCCACGCCGGCGCGCACCGCGCCCATGAGGACCTTGGTCGTGGCCAGGAACGGCAGGTAGCGGTCGAGCTCGCGGGCGACGACGGCCGGGAACGCGCCGAACTCGTCGAGCACGGTGAGGAAGGTCTCCAGGAGACCGTCGAAGGCGAAGAAGGCGTCCGGCAGGGCCACCCGGCGCACCACCGAGCAGGAGACGTCGCCCTCGTTCCACTGGTCGCCCGCCAGCTCGCCGGTCATCGACGCGTAGCCGCGCAGGATGACCATGAGGCCGTTGACGCGCTCGCAGGAGCGGGTGTTCATCTTGTGCGGCATCGCGGAGGAGCCGACCTGGCCGGGCTTGAAGCCCTCCGTGACCAGCTCGTGGCCGGCCATCAGACGGATCGTCTTGGCGATCGACGACGGGGCGGCGGCCAGCTGCACGAGCGTGGTGACCACGTCGTAGTCGAGCGAGCGCGGGTAGACCTGGCCGACCGAGGTGAAGGCGTGGGCGAAGCCGAGGTGACCGGCGATCCGCTGCTCCAGCTCCGCCAGCTTCGAGGCGTCGCCGCCGAGCAGGTCGAGCATGTCCTGGGCGGTGCCGACCGGGCCCTTGATGCCGCGCAGCGGGTAGCGGCCGAGCAGCTCCTCCAGGCGCGCGTACGCCGCGAGCAGCTCGTCGGCGGCGGTCGCGAAGCGCTTGCCGAGGGTGGTGGCCTGCGCGGCCACGTTGTGCGAGCGGCCGGCCATGACCAGCTCCGCGTACTCGGCGGAGAGCTTGCCGAGGCGGGCGAGGACGGCGACCGTACGGTCCCGCATCAGCTCCAGGGAGAGCCGGATCTGCAGCTGCTCGACGTTCTCGGTGAGGTCGCGCGAGGTCATGCCCTTGTGCACGTGCTCGTGGCCGGCGAGGTCGTTGAACTCCTCGATGCGGGCCTTCACGTCGTGCCGGGTGACCTTCTCGCGCTCGGCGATCGAGCCGAGGTCGACCTGGTCGAGCACGCGCTCGTAGTCGGCGAGGGCGGCGTCGGGAACCTCGATCCCGAGGTCCTTCTGCGCACGCAGCACGGCGAGCCACAGCTGACGCTCCAGCTTCACCTTCTGCTCGGGGGACCAGAGGACGGCGAGCTCCGCGGAGGCGTAGCGGCCGGCCAGGACGTTGGGGATACGGGGCTTCGCAGTCGCAGCAGTCACGTGTCCAGATTCTACTGGCGATTTCTGCAGGCCAGCGCCAGGGTCCGGGCTGGAGCTTGCTACGAGACGAGGGTCACGTCAGGGGGTCCGGCGCCTCGTAGGGCAGCAGGTCCGGGCGCTTCGGCGGGCGGCCGTCTCCCGAGGAGCGGCCGGTGAGCCGGCGGCCTATCCACGGCCCCAGGTGCTCCCTGGCGAACCGGGCGTCGGCGATCCGGCGGGACGCCCAGCCCGGGCGGGCGGTCGGGGCGAGCGGCGAACGCCAGTCGTGCTCCTCCGGCAGGCCGAGCGTCTGCCAGACGGCCTCCGCGACCCGCCGGTGGCCCTCGGCGGTCAGGTGGAGCCGGTCAACGTCCCACATCCGCGGGTCGGCGAGCGCCGGGGCGCCGTACAGGTCGACCACCAGGGCGCCGTGCCGGGCGGCGAGCTCGTCGACGTACGCGAAGAGCTCCTCCATGCGGGGCCGGAAGCGCTCCAGGACCGGGCCGTTGCGGCCCGGGCTGCGCATCAGCACCAGCTGCCCGCACGAGGGGGCCAGCCGCTCGACGGCCTCGCCGAGCAGGCCCCGCACCCGGCCCATGTCGCACTTGGGGCGCAGGGTGTCGTTGAGACCGCCGACCAGGGTCACCACGTCGGCCTTCATCGCCGCCGCCGTGTCCACCTGCTCGTCGACGATCTGCCCGATGAGCTTCCCGCGCACGGCCAGGTTGGCGTAGCGGAAGCCGGGCGTGCGGGCGGCGAGCCGGCCGGCGAGGACGTCGGCCCAGCCCCGGTAGGAACCGTCCGGCTGCAGATCCGACATACCCTCGGTGAAGCTGTCGCCCACGGCGACGAGACTGGTGTAGGTGGCATTGATCTCCATGGCCCCGCGATCATACCGCTCGGTATGGGCCGCTCGCCCACGGAGAAACCGGGAGGGAAGACCCAGATGAGCGACGCGTTGCCGAACACGCTGGCCGAGGCGCTGGCCGACCTGGTGACGGCGGTCGACACCTCCGACGACGCGGTGCTCCCGGACACGGCCACGAAGTGGCTCGAGAGCACCGCCTCCTGCCTGGGCGGACTCTCCGCCGCCGACCGCCGGGCCCTCGACCGGCTGTTCCGCGACGCCGCCCTGCGGCAGCCGGCGGGCCCCCGGCGCGACGAGCTCCTGAAGGTCTCCGAGCGCCTCGGCCTCACCGACGACGCCCACGCCGGGTACTGCGACCTGGTCCGGTCCCACGTCGAGAGCTTCGTCACCCTCGTCCGCGGCGCCGACCCCGCCATCCCCGTCCCGACCTGCCCCGGCTGGACGCTCGCCGACCTGGTGGAGCACCACGGCACCACCCACCGCTGGATCGAGCACCTCGTCCGCACCCGTGCCACCGAGCGCGTGTGGTCCCGTGACGTGCCGCTCGACCTGCCCGACGACCCCGCCGCGTACCCCGACTGGCTGGCCGCGAGCGCCGAGGCGAGCCTGCGCGCCCTGCGCGCGGCCGACCCCGACACCGTCCTGTGGTCACACGGCGCCGACCCGCACGTACGGTTCTTCCCGCGCCGACTGCTCTTCGAGGCGGTCGTCCACCTGACCGACGCCGAACTCGCCCTCGGCCGCGAGCCCGGTCGCGTCGACCCGGGCACGGCCGCCGACGGCATCGAGGAGTTCCTGGACAACCTGCCGTACTTCTCCTGGGTCGCCGAACCCGTCGCCCAGCTCGGCCGGGACGGCGAGAGCCTGCGGCTGGCCGCCGCCGACACCGGAGCCGCCTGGACCGTGACCCTGGGCGGCGGCGGCTTCACCTGGCGCCGCCACGCCGACGGCGCGGCCACGGCCGCTGTCGAGGCCACCGCCGGCGAGCTGCTGCTGCTCCTCTACGGGCGGTACGCGGCCGACGACCCGCGCTTCACGCACTCCGGCGACCGGGCCGCCCTCGACGCCTGGCTTCGGGCGACCGCGCTCTGACACGCCGGAGGGCCCGGAACGCACACCGCGTTCCGGGCCCTCCGGCGGAGCGAGAGGCCGCCTAGGGCGCCGAGGGGCGCCCCACCAGCTCGCGCAGCACGTCCTCCATCGTCACCAGACCGGCCAGCTTGCCGTCCTCGTCGAGGACGGCCGCCAGATGGGTACGGCTGCGCCGCATCGCCGTCAGCACGTCGTCCATCGGCGTCGCCGCCCGCACCCGGGCGATCGGCCGCATCGCCGACACCGGGAACGGCAGGTCGCGCGGCGTGATGTCCAGGGCGTCCTTCACGTGGAGGTAGCCCTGGATCCCGCGGTCCGCGTCGACCACGGGGAAGCGCGAGAACCCGGAGTGCGCGGACAGCGCCTCCAGCTCCTCCGGAGTCGTGCCCACCCGCGCGTACACGACCTTCTCCACCGGCATCACGACGTCACGCACCGGGCGCCGGCCCAGCTCAAGGGCGTCGTGCAGACGTTCGGCGGCCCGGTCGTCGAGCAGACCGGCGTCACCCGCGTCGGTGACCATCCGGGCCAGCTCGTCGTCCGAGAACGTGGCCGCCACCTCGCCCTTGGCATCCACCCGCAGCAGCTTCAGGATCCCGTTGGCGAAGGCGTTGATCGCGAAGATCACCGGCCTCAGCGCGCGCGTGAGGGCCACCAGCGGCGGGCCGAGGATCAGCGCCGTACGGGTCGGCTCGGCCAGCGCGATGTTCTTCGGGACCATCTCGCCCAGCAGCATGTGCAGGTACGTGGCGAGCGTGAGCGCGATCACGAAGGAGATCGGGTGCACCAGGCCGTGCGGCACGCCGACGGCGTCGAACACCGGCTCCAGCAGGTGCGCGATGGCCGGCTCGGCCACGATGCCGAGCACCAGGGTGCTCAGGGTGATGCCGAGCTGGGCGGCGGCGAGCAGCGCCGAGACGTGCTCGAGCCCCCAGATGACACTGCGCGCCCTGCGGTCGCCGGACTCGGCGTGCGGTTCGATCTGGCTTCGACGCACGGAGATCATGGCGAACTCGGCGCCGACGAAGAAGGCGTTGACGACCAGGGTCGCCAGGCCGATCAGCAGCTGGACCGCGGTCATCGGCCGGCCTCCTCATCCGTGTCGCCGGAGCGGAGGAGCGGGGCGTGCAGCAGCACGCGGGCCGCGCGCCGCCCGGAGGCGTCCACCACGTCGAGCCGCCAGCCGGCCAGCTCCATGCTGTCGCCGACGGCCGGGATCCGGCCGAGCTCGGTGGCGAGCACGCCCGCCAGGGTCTCGTACGGGCCCTCCGGCACCGTCAGGCCGATGGTCTGGAGCTGGTCGGTGCGGGCGGCGCCGTCCGCCGACCACAGGGCGCGGCCGTCGGGGTCCTCGCCCGCCCGGGCCAGGTCCGGCGTCTCGTGCGGATCGTGCTCGTCGCGCACCTCGCCGACGACCTCCTCGACGATGTCCTCCAGGGTCGCGACGCCGGCCGTACCGCCGTACTCGTCGATGACGACGGCCATGGTCTGCTTCCCGGAGAGCCGGTCGAGCAGCTTGTCCACGGTCAGGCTCTCCGGCACGAGCAGCGGCTCGCGCAGCATGTCGCCGACGGAGCGGCGGGGCCGCTCGTCGGCCGGTATGGCCAGCACGTCCTTGATGTGCGCGATGCCGACGACCGAGTCGAGGTTGCCCCGGTAGACGGGGAAGCGGCTCAGACCCGTCGCGCGGGTCGCGTTGGCGACGTCCTCGGCGGTGGCCTGCACCTCCAGGGCGGTCACCTGGACGCGCGGGGTCATCACGTTCTCCGCGGTCAACTCGGCCAGGTTCAGCGTGCGGACGAACAGCTCGGCGGTGTCCGCCTCCAGCGCGCCCTCCCTCGCGGAGTGCCGGGCCAGCGCCACCAGCTCCTTCGGGGAGCGGGCGGAGGCCAGCTCCTCGGTCGGCTCCATGCCGAGCCGGCGGAGGACCCGGTTGGCCGTGTTGTTCAGATGGCTGATCAGCGGCTTGAACGCGGCGGTGAAGATCCGCTGCGGGGTGCCCACCACCTTGGCGACCGCCAGCGGCGAGGAGATCGCCCAGTTCTTGGGCACGAGCTCGCCGACGACCATGAGGACCACGGTCGACAGGGCGGTGCCGAGGACCAGGGCCAGGGAGGAGGAGACCGACTCGGAGAAGCCGAGGGACTCCAGCGGGCCGCGGATGAGCGCGGCGATCGACGGCTCGGAGAGCATGCCGACGACCAGGTTGGTGACGGTGATGCCGAGCTGGGCGCCGGAGAGCTGGAAGGTGAGCGACCTGACCGCCTTCAGCGCGCCGGACGCACCGCGCTCGCCGCGCGCCGCCGCGGCCTCGAGCTCGCCGCGCTCGACGGTGGTCAGCGAGAACTCCGCCGCGACGAACGCACCGCACGCCACGGCGAGCAGCAGCGCCACCAGGAGCAGCAGTACCTCGGTCATCGGTTCACCTCCGTCCCCGGGTGAGTCCCATGATCAGTCAGGGACGGAAGGTCCGCGCGGTGTCGGAAGCGGGAACGGCTACTGGGAGGCTCGCCCATGGGCGGACGCTCACACCTTTCGGTCGGATGATCGGATTCTGCCCACTCATGGTAAAGGATCGGCAAAGCGGGGTGACGGCCGGTGGTGGCCGATCGGCTCGGGCAGCGGGGGAGGGGGTCCCGGGCGGGGGCCCAGGGCCGGGCGAGGGGCGGTTCCCCCGGACCGGCGAGGGCGCCGGGCCGGGTCGCGGGTGGTCCGCCCGGGCCTGGCAGGAGGCGGGGGCCGGGGAAGGGGACGGCTCTCGCCCCGCCGGGAGGAGCCTCACCCGGGAGGTCGGTCCAGATCACCCCGTGGGGCTTCGCCCGGTGGGTCGGTCGCGGTCCCTCGTGGGGCTTGGCCCGGTGGGTCGGTCCTGATCACCCCATGAGGCTTCGCCCGGTGGGTCGGTCCCGGACACGCCACGGGGCTTCACCCGGTCGGTCCGGGTCAGGCGGGGAGCGGCTTCACCCAGCGGGTCCACCGCTCGTCCGGGTCGTACTCCGCCGCCCGCCACGCCGCCTGCCCGAGCTCGTTCCGGTCGAGGACCATCGCGTCCACGCGGCGCCCGCCGAGCCGTACGAACCGCTCCTCGGCCGCGGCGAGGAGCGCGCCGCCGATGCCGCGCCGCCGGTGCTCCGGGTGGACGGCGAGCCGGTACAGGTGACAGCGCCAGCCGTCGAAGCCGGCGATCACCGTCCCGACCAGCTCACCGCCCCGCTCGGCGAGCAACAGCGCCTCCGGGTCCCGCTCCACGAGCCGGGCGACGCCCGCCGGGTCGTCGCTGATGCTGGTGCCCTCGGCCGCGGTCTTCCAGAAGGCGAGCACGGCGTCGATGTCGGCCGCGACCGCGGCCCGTATCCGAAGATCGTCCATGCCCGCATCCCACCACCGGCGGCGCCGGGCGTCGAGCGAGTTCCACCAGTCAGGACGCCGCGTGCCCGGGCCGCTCGCGGCCGCGCAGTTCGGCGATCACCGGACCGAAGGCCTCCAGGGCGTCGTCCAGGACCGTGAAGTAGGAGAAGCCCAGGCGCTCGCGGAGCCCCAGCAGCCGGTCGGCGATCTCCCCTACCGTGCCGATCGCGAGGATCGGCAGGTCGAGCACCTGCTCCTGGGTGAGATACGGGACGAGGGGAAGGAACTCCGCCACCGCCGCGGCCGGGTCGTCGGTCACCAGGACGCGCTGGAGCAGCAGGTTCCGCTCCGCCGGGCGCGCCCGTCCGGCCTCCGCCTCGAAGCCCTGGTACGTCTCCACCCGTCCGGCCAGCTCGTCCGCGGTCAGCACCGTCACCGAGTCGCCCGTGAACCGCCCGCCGCTGAACGCCGTCACGTCGGCGTGCCGGGCCGCGAGCCGCAGCACGCGGTCGCCGTTGCCGCCGACGAGCAGCGGGGTGCGGGAGCCCGTCCCGTCGCCCTTCAGCGCGCCGGCCAGCTCCTCGATCGTCCGGGCCAGATGGCCGACCCGTTCGCGCGGCGGCAGGAACGGGATGCCCGCCTCCTCGTGCTCGGCCCGCACGTAGCCGGTGCCCAGACCGAGTTCCAGGCGGCCTCCGGTCAGCGCGGCCGTCGTGGTCACCTCGCGGGCCAGCAGCGCCGGGTTCCAGAAACCCGTGTTGAGCACGAAGGTTCCCAGGCGCGGCCGGGTGGTCGCCTCCGCCGCCGCGACCAGGGAGGGGAACGGGGCGGGCATCCCGAGGTGGTCGGCGACCAGGATCAGGTCGTAGCCGAGCTCCTCGGCGCGGCGGCAGCGGGTCCGCCACTCCTCGCCCGAGCCGGTCCTGAGCATGTTGACGGCGAAGCGGAACGGTAAGGCCACGGCACTGCCTCCTCATCGACGGGCGTGAAGGACGTCAAGGACGTGACGTGCTTGACGGTCCCTCAGCCTGTCACGAAGCAGAACTCGTTGCCTTCCGGATCACGCATCACCTGGAACGATCCCTGGTCGTCCGTCACGATCCCGCCGGAACGGCTCGCGCCGAGCGGCAGTGCCTCCTCGGCCGCCGCGGCCGGATCACCGACCTCCAGGTCCAGGTGGACGCGGTTCTTCACCGCCTTGCCCTCCGGCACCCGCTGGAAGGCGAGGCGGACGAACTCGGGCGGGTCGACGTACGACCAGTCCGGGCTCCGGTCGACCGGAGTTCCGCCCAGGAGCGCCGCCCAGAACCGCGCGAGGGCGGCCGGGGCGGCGCAGTCGAAGACGATTTCCTGAACACGGGCGCGAGGCATGGCGCTCAGCGTAGGACGTGCGGCGGCGCGGCGTGCGGCCTGGCGGCGTGCTGCGCGGTCCGCACGGGGCTCAGGCGCCCGCCGCCGCGGTGAACTCGGCGGCGTCCCAGGAACCGCCCAGCGCCGGCGCCAGCCAGCCGGGCGCCGCCGCCCGGAACGCCTCGGGCGCCAGCGTGCCCGCACCCGCCGGCACCGCGCCGAGGAGCGGGGCGCCCGCGGCCTTCGGCAGATCCATCAGATTGCAGCGCGCCGCGAGGTCCGGAGCGTCCGGCCAGCTGCCGACCACCACGCCCAGCTGCTCGATGCCGCGCGCCCGCAGCGCTTCCGCCGTGAGGGTGGTGGAGTTGAGCGTGCCGAGGCCGGCGGGGACGACGACGAGGACCGGCGCGCCGAGCAGTCGTGCGGCGTCCGCGAGGGTTCCGCCCTCCTCGTCGAACCGTACGAGGAGCCCGCCGGCGCCCTCCACGAGCACCAGGTCGTGCTCCTCCGCCAGCTTCCGCGCGGCCTCCGCGACCTCCTCGGGCCGCACCGGCGCGAGCCCGGCGCGCCGCGCCGCGGTGTCGGGGGCCAAGGGCTCCGGGTACCGCGCCAGTTCGGCCCCGGTCACCGCCTCGCCCGCCAGCCGCACCACCTCGTCGGCGTCCCCCGTCTCTCCGGGGGCGACGCCGGTCTGCGCGGGCTTGAGCACGGCGACGGACCGCCCGCCGGCGGAGGCGAGGGCGGCGAGGGCGGCGGTGACGACGGTCTTGCCGATTTCGGTGCCGGTGCCGGTGATGACGATGACGTTGCTCAAGGGGATGTCCTTTCGTTCCGAGTAATGCTCACTGACAGAGCGCCGGGTCCGTGACCCGCCCGGTCGCCCGCCCGGTCGCTCTGGGCGTCCGTCCTGCCGCGCGGTGCCCGCCCGCGCCGCCTCCGCCCCGTCGCGGGGCCGTCCGCACCAGGCACCCCCTGGGGCGACGCCCTCGCCCTGGCGCCCCGGGCTGTGAACCTCCGCCCGGCAGGGCGGCGCCCACGCGGGCCGTGCGCGTTGCGAACCTCCGCGCGGCCGGGCGGCGCCCACCTGGGCGGGCCCTTCGCCGCGCCCCGTTGTGGGCAATCGTCCCGCAGGGCGGGACGGGTGGGCACAACGGACGGTGCTCCTTGCCGGGCCTGGGCTCCCGCGCCTGAACGGTCACCCCAAGGCGCGGCGGGCCTCGTGGTGCGGGCAGGTGCAGGGAGCGGAGGCGCCCGCTGAGGGCGCCGTCCCGTGTGCCCACCCGTCCCGCCCCAGCGGGACGAATGCCCACACGGAGGTGGGCGCCGCCCAGCGGGGCGAGAGCCAGGCACCCCTGCGCGGGGCCTCAGCGACGACGGGGCCCACGGGCGGCACCGGCCCAGCGGACGAAGCCCACATGGAGGCGGCGGGGCCCCGCCCGGGCGTGTCGGGTGGCGGGGACGGAGGCCCCGGCCCGAGCGGCGCCCGGCCGGGGCCGGTCCACGCCGCCGACGGGGCCGGTCCCATGCCGCGCCGCGGCCCGCGCCGCGACGTGTCGGCCCGTGCCACGACGGTGCTGCCCCGCGCCGCGCCGCGGCCCGCGCCGCGACGTGCCGGCCCGTGCCACGACGGTGCTGCCCCGCGCCGCGCCGCGCCGCGGCCCGTGCCGCGACGTGCCGGCCCGTGCCACGACGGTGCTGTCCCATGCCGCGCCGCGGCCCGTGCCGCGACGTGCCGGCCCGTGCCACGACGGTGCTGTCCCATGCCGCGCCGCGGCCCGCGCCGCGACGTGTCGGCCCGAGCCACGACATTGCTGCCCCCCGCGACGAGGCCCGCCCCGCCCCGCGCCGCCCCGCGACGGGGCCGGGCCTTACCGCGACGCGTCACACCGCGTCGCGACGGTGTCGGGTCAGCCCGCTGTTGCCGCTGCCCGTACCGCCTCGCAGATGCGCGACACATCCTCCTCGCCCGTCACGAACGGCGGCATCGTGTACACGAGGTCGCGGAAGGGGCGGAGCCAGACGCCCGACCGGACGGACGCGCGGGTGGCGGCGGCCATGTCGACCTCGTGGTCGAGCTGGACCACGCCGATCGCGCCGAGGACGCGGACGTCACGTACACCCGGCAGTCCGGCCACACCGTCGAGCCCCTCGCGGAGCCCCGCCTCGATGCGCTTGACCTCCACCCGCCAGTCCTGCGCGAGCAGCAGGTCGATGGAGGCGAGGGCGACCGCCGAGGCCAGCGGGTTGCCCATGAAGGTCGGGCCGTGGGCGAGGACGGGGACCTCGCCGCGCGAGATGCCCTCCGCGACCCGGCTCGTGCAGAGCGTCGCCGCCATCGAAAGGTAGCCACCGGTCAGCGCCTTGCCGAGGCACATCACGTCCGGGGAGACCCCGGCGTGGTCGGCGGCGAACAGCGCGCCCGTCCGCCCGAACCCCGTCGCGATCTCGTCGAAGATCAGCAGCACGTCGTGCGCGTCGCACGCCTCCCGCAGCACCCGCAGGTACTCCGGGCTGTGGAAGCGCATGCCGCCCGCACCCTGCACCACGGGCTCCACGATCACCGCGGCCAGCTCGTCGGCGTGCCGCCCGATCGTCTCGCGCAGCAGCTCGGCGTACGACTCCTCGTACGCGACGGGCGGGGCCTCCACGAAGACCTGTCGTTGCAGCACACCCGACCAGAGCTCGTGCATGCCGCCCTCGGGGTCGCACACCGACATCGGCTGCCAGGTGTCGCCGTGGTAGCCGCCGCGCCAGGTCAGCAGCCGCCGCTTGCCCGGCCGGCCGATCGAGCGCCAGTACTGCAGGCACATCTTCGCGGCGACCTCGACCGCGACCGAGCCGGAGTCGCTGAGGAACACGTGCTGCAGCGGCTCGGGCGTGATCTCCACGAGCCGCGCGGCGAGCCGCACGGCCGGCTCGTGGGTGAGCCCGCCGAACATGACGTGGCTCATGCGGTCGAGCTGGTCGCGGACGGCCTCGTTGAGCACCGGGTGGTTGTAGCCGTGGACGGCCGCCCACCACGACGACATGCCGTCGACCAACTCGGTCTGCCCCTCGACCGGTTCGGCGAGCCGAAGCCGCACCCCGGACGCGGACGCGACGACCAGCGGGTCCGAACGGCCGGGCATGGGGCCGTACGGGTGCCAGACGTGCGCCCGGTCCAGGGCGACGAGTTCGTCGTTACGCATTCGGGGCGAGGTCCGTACCGGCACCGCGGCGGCGCACCGCGACCAGGTCCGTCCTTGCCTCGGACGCGGCGGGCGCCTCCGAAGCGGCCGGCGCCTCGGCGGCCGCGCCGCCGCACGGGCCGCAGCCGCCACCGGCCTGCGCGTGCGAACCGCAGCCGCCGCCCGCACCGGCCTCCGCGTGGGGGCCGCAGCCGCCGCCCGCAGCGGCCGCCGCGACGTCCGCGCGGTGCGCGGGCAGCGTGGTGGTGCCCGCGCCCTCCACCTCGAAGCCGGCGTCGGCGATCATGTCGAGGTCGGCCTTGCCGGCCTGGCCCTCGCTCGTGAGGTAGTCGCCGAGGAAGATCGAGTTGGCGATGTTCAGCGCCAGCGGCTGCATCGTGCGCAGGTGGACCTCGCGTCCGCCCGCGATCCGCACCTCGACGTCCGGGCAGACGAACCGCACCATCGCGAGGATCCGCAGGCAGCGCTGCGGGGTGAGGTTCCACTCCTTGGCGAGCGGGGTGCCCTCGAACGGGATGAGGAAGTTGACCGGCACCGAGTCCGAGTCGAGCTCGCGCAGCGCGAACACCACGTCGACCAGGTCCTCGTCGGTCTCGCCCATGCCCGCGATCAGGCCGGAGCAGGCGGAGAGGCCGGCGCCGTGCGCCTTCTGCACCGTGTCCACGCGGTCCGCGTAGGTGTGGGTGGTGGTGATCTCCCCGTACGTCCCCTCGGACGTGTTGAGGTTGTGGTTGTACGCGTCGGCGCCGGCTTCCTTCAGCCGCTCCGCCTGGCCGTCGGAGAGCAGACCGAGGCAGGCGCAGACCTCCACGCCCTCGTTCTGCTCCTTGATCGCCTCGATGGTCCTGCCGACCCGCTCGACGTCCCGGTCCGTCGGGCCGCGGCCGCTCGCCACCAGGCAGACCCGCTTCGCGCCGCCCGCGACGCCGGCCGCCGCGGCGGCCGAGGCCTCGTCCGGCTTGAGCCAGGAGTACTTGAGGATTCCGGCCGTGGAGCCGAGTCGCTGCGAACAGTAGGAGCAGTCCTCGGGGCAGAGACCGGACTTCAGATTGACGAGATAGTTGAGCTTCACCCGCCGCCCGAACCAATGACGGCGCACCTTGCCGGCCGCGCTCACCACATCGAGCAGCTCGTCGTCGGAGGTCGCCAGCACGGCGAGCGCTTCTTCACGGGTCGGCGACTCGCGCCGCAGCCCCTTGTCCACCAGCGTGTTCAGCAGGTCCATAAGCGCTGATCCTGGCCTACGGCACGCCCTGCGGCCAAGGAGGATCCGAACAAACGCCGTCGTTTGAGGTGTGTGTATGGCCACACCCTGACCTCGGCCGGATCCGGTTAGGGTCTGTGCGCTGCCTACAAAAGGATCCGTCATGCCGCCGTACGCCGAGGACCCGCAGGACGTGTCGGCCCCCGAGGAGGGCGCGGACCCGGGGGAGGGCGCGGTCCTCGACGCGGACGGGGACCGGAACGGGGACCCGCGGGACGGCACGGACCCGCGCCGGGAAGCCTTCGGCTGGACCGAGGAGGCCGCGCGCCGGCGCGCCGAGGCGGGGCTGGTGCGGACACTGCGCCCGCGCGCCGCCGAGTCCGACCTCCTCGACCTCGCGGGCAACGACTACCTCGGCCTGACCCACCGCGCCGAGATCACCGAGGCCGCGGCCGAGGCGGCCCGCCGCTGGGGCGCGGGTTCCACCGGCTCGCGCCTCGTCACCGGCTCGACCCGGCTGCACGCCCGGCTCGAACGCGAACTCGCCGAGTTCTGCGGCTTCGAGGCCGCGCTCGTCTTCTCCTCCGGTTACACGGCGAACCTCGCCGCGCTGACCGCGCTGTCCGCCCGCGACGGGCTGATCGTGTCCGACGCCGGCAACCACGCCTCGATCGTCGACGGCTGCCGGCTGTCCCGGGCCGAGACGGCGGTCGTCCCGCACGCCGACCCGGCCGCCGTGGCGAAGACGCTGGCCGCGCACCCGGGCCGACGGGCGCTCGTCGTGAGCGACTCCGTCTTCTCGGTCGACGGCGACAGGGCGCCGCTCGCCGGACTCGCGGCGGCCTGCCGGGAACACGGAGCGGGCCTGGTCGTGGACGACGCCCACGGCTTCGGCGTGCTCGGCGACGGCGGGCGCGGCGCCGTCCAGGAGGCGGGCCTCGCGGGCGACCCGGACGTGGTCGCGACGCTCACGCTCTCCAAGTCCCTGGGCAGCCAGGGCGGCGCGGTACTCGGCCCGGCCCGGGTGATCGAGCACCTGGTCAACGCGGCCCGCACCTTCATCTTCGACACCGGGCTCGCGCCCGCCGCGGCGGGCGGCGCGCTCGCGAGCCTCCGTCTGATCGCTGCCGAACCGGCCCTCGCGGCCCGCGCCCGTACCGTGGCGGGCACCCTCCACCGGCTGCTCACGGACGCCGGTCTCACCGCCGTACGCCCGGACGCCGCCGTGGTGTCGGTGCGCGCGCCGGGACCGAACGAGGCGCTGCGGTGGGCGGCGGACTGCCGTGAACTGGGCCTCGGCGTGGGATGTTTCCGGCCTCCGTCGGTGCCGGACGGCGTCTCCCGGCTGCGTCTGACGGCACGCGCGGACCTCACGGACGCCCAGATCGAGCGGGCGGTGGCGACGATCGTCCGGACCGCGCCGGCCGGGGCGGTCTGACGGCCGGTCACGCGTTGTCAGTCCCGCTCGCTAGGTTGTCCGTATGAGTTCTTCCCTGAGCGTGTACCTGATCGACCCCAAGGCGACGCGGGCCCTCGTCGGCTCCGGCGACGAGCAGCTGCTCGAGATCATCCGCGAGCGCTTCGCCGACGACCTGGCGCGCGACGACGACTGGTTCTCGTCCGAGATAAGGGACGGTGCGCCCAGCGCGTACGAGGCGCTGCGCACGGTGGTGCACGGCGGCCCGTTCGAGGCGCAGAAGCACCATGTCTTCCAGTACGGCTACGCCTACAAGCGACTGTGCTCGCTCACCGGCTCCTTCCTCGACAACTCCTCCTTCTCGCCCTTCCGCGGGGACTGGCTGAAGATGGTCGACGAGGGCCTGAAGGCGCTGCGGATCACCGCGGTGTCGGTGGCGGAGTTCGGCTACGACGGCGGGATGCCCGACCCGCTGCCGACGTACGACCTGCCGCTGTGCGGCGAGTGGACGCACGAGCAGTGCCTGGCGGCGCTGGAGCAGTTCGAGCGGACGAAGGCGGACGGTCACGCGCCGCCGCTCGATCCGGAGGTCGTCGACGCGGTGATGGACGTCATCGGCTGGCTCCGGCACGTGGAGTCCCGTCCGGGCTTCGGTGTCATCGGCTTCGTCTCGTAGCGGGCTCCCGGGGACCCACGGGCTCTCCGGGGACCCACGGGCTCTCCGGGGAGCCAACGGGGGGCACGGGGGAGCCGCCGAGAGGCACCGGGGGGCCAACGGGGAGGTGCCGGCCTGTGCAGGGGCGCGTGCGACGGTTTCCGCAACCGTCCGCGCGCCTGTGCTCGTCCTACAGCGCACCATGATCAGCCTCAGCGGACCGTTCACCGAGATCCTGTCCTCGTCCTTCCGGCGGTTGCTCGCCTTCGCCTGGACGCAGACGCGTGCCTGCGCCTTCGCGATCGCGCTGCTGTCCGGCGTGGCGGCGTCCACCCTGCTCACCGGGCTCCCGGTGGCCAGGTACGACCTGCTCGTCGCGTACGGCGTGCTGCTCACCCTGGTCTTCTGGCTGCGCGGCTGGGAGAGCGGGCGGGACATCGCCGTCATCGGCGTCTGCCATGTCATCGGCCTGGCCTTCGAGCTGGTGAAGGTCTCCCTCGGCTCGTGGAGCTATCCGGAGCCGGCCGTGCTGAAGTTCGCCGGGGTGCCGTTGTACGGCGGGTTCCTCTACGCGGCCGTCGGCAGTTACGTCTGCCGGGCCTGGCACCTCTTCGACCTGGAGCTGGTCCGCTACCGGCCCAGGGCGGTCGCCGTGGTGGCCGCGGCGATCTACCTCAACTTCTTCACCCACCACTGGCTGCCCGACGCGCGCTGGCCGCTGGCCGTCCTGCTCCTGGCCGTGACCGCGGGCACCTCCGTGCGCTTCACGGTGCGCGGGGCGCGCCTGCGCATGCCGCTGGCGCTGTCGTTCGTCCTGATCGGCTTCTTCCTGTGGCTGGCGGAGAACCTCGCGACCTACGTGGGCGCCTGGCGCTACCCGTACCAGACGCACGGCTGGCAGCCGGTCGGCGTGGAGAAGTTCGGCGCCTGGTCCCTGCTGATCAGCATCACCTTCGTCCTGGCGGCCACCGCCCGCCGCGCGGGCAGACGCCTGCCGTCCTGACCTCGCCGGCCTCGGCCGCTTCGATATCCGCTCGCCCGTCGCACGGTTCACTGCTTCGGGCGACAGATATCCGTATATCTGGTGGATCGCCGCCCGCCGCGGCGGCATCGGTGGCAGTCTGACGCGAAGCGCAATCCGGGCGGGGCCCGGTGGGAAAGGGACAGCGTCGCCATGGCAGACCACCAGGAAGCAACCGTCACGCTGCCGAGCGATCCCGCTTCGGTCTCCACCGCTCGGAGGTACGTCGCCGAGGTGCTCTCCTCCTGGGGGCTCGACGAGGCGACCGAAACGGCGGACACGGTCCGGCTGATCGTCTCCGAGCTGGCGACCAACGCCGTGCAGCACACGTTCGGCCAGTCGCCGACCTTCACGGTCGACATCCGCCTTGAGCGGGAAGAGCAGCTGCGCATCGGGGTGACCGACAGTCATCCGCGGTGGCCGCAGCGGCTGCCCGCCGCCGTACAGCAGGACAACGGGCGGGGGATGGTCATCATCCGCTACCTGGCCGCCGAGGCAGGGGGCCGCCTCTCGGTGGCGGCCACACCGGAGGGCGGAAAGACGGTCTGGATCAACCTGCCGTGGCCGGTCGCGGTCTCACACTAGGACGGGTCGCTCCCCGCGGCATCCCGCCGGATCCCGCCCGGGCGGGATCCGGTGTGAACGGACCGGGAGGAGGGGACGGGGCGCCTCCGGCGCTCCTCCCGGACGTTCAGCGGGTCTTGCGGGTCTTGCGGCCACGCACGTCCTACGGCCACGCACGTCCGACGGCCACGCACGTCCGACGGTCGCTCACGTCGTGCGGCCACGGACGTCCTACGGGCCGCAGGACGTACCGGTCACGCAGGACGTACGGGTCGCGCAGGGCGTTCACGCAGCTCGGACGGGTCAGCGGACCCGGCCGTAGTAGACCTTCGACGACCAGATCCTGTCGAGCTTCACCCACGAGCCGGTCTTGGGTGAGTGCCAGATCTTGTTGTTACCCGCGTAGATTCCGACGTGGTAGACCCTTCCGCCGGAATGGAAGAAGACCAGGTCCCCCTTCTGCCGGCTGGACGCCGAGACGTGCCGGGTCTTGTTGTACTGCTGCTGCGCCGTGCGCGGCAGGGTCTTGCCCGCCTTCTTGTACGAGTAGAGCGTGAGGCCCGAGCAGTCGAACCTGCTGGGGCCTGCCGAGCCGTACTTGTAAGGCGATCCCTTCTTCGAGGCGGCGACGTCCAGCGCCTTGCCGGCGTAGGAGGTCGCGGCCTGGGCCTCCGGTGCCGCTCCTGGGGCGAGCAGCGTGCCGCCGACGGCGGCGAGGGTGAGAGCCGAGACGGCTCCGGCCCGGGACAGCAGGGACGGGACATGAATCTGCGCAGTCATGCGCAACCCTTCGTCAGCCGCCTGTGAAGGATGACCTGTCGGGTTCGGGCAGGCGAAGATGCCCGGCCGCTGTCGCGGCTTCACCCCGAGGAACGTCCCCACTGCTCGGACGTCCCGTGTTGCTCGGGTCCTCCACTCCTGCCGATCCACTCCTGTCGACCAGACGTCCGGAACGGCGGCAGGACTCGGCGTCCGCCCGGACCGCCCCGCCTCGGGTGGCGGGGGCTTGTCGTCGACAGGGATCTTGACCCACACCCAGGCCGAAATCCGAGCTGAAACGGCGATATGTGAGGCTCCTCACGACTGATCCATACGGGTGGACAGTCAGGTTTCGGGATCTTCGGAGGTTTGGCCGACGAGCCCGCCACCAGCGACGGAACGTTCAATTCCGCCAGATGCGTACACCTGTTGCGCAACTCACCTGAGCTCTATGTCGATTCGTCTACTACGCCGAACGGGGGAGCGATTCTGCGGTCCGCGTGCCCCGAGTGGACCTCGACACGACACGCGGAGGTGTCAACTCGCCTGCTCTTCGCGGACCGTGACCCGGACCGATCGACGCTCCCCGTCCAACACCCTTAGCGCATGGGCCAGTGTGTCCGCGTGGACCTCGCTCTCGCCCCGCATATGCATGAGCGTCAGCGCGTCCCGGAGCGCCGTCGCCCGCCCGACCAGGGCCTGCGCCGCGCGCAGCGCCCCATAGGTATGCGCAGTCCTGGATGGATTGATTCGCCCGAGCAGGTCGACGACTTCGAGGTAGGCGTCCACGAACTCGCCCTCGGCGCGCGTCAGTGCGGGCAGCGGCGGCAGCTCCGGCACCACGGCGGACTCACCGCTCCCCGTGGCCGGCGGACCCGCGGCGGTCGCTCACCACGTGGTCGACCAGGCCGTAGGCGAGCGCGGCCGGGGCGTCGAGCACCGTCGTCCGGTCGATGTCGGCGTCGATCCGGGCGCGCTCCTGGCCGGTGTGCTCGGCGAGCAGCCCGGCGACGAGCTCGCGCTGCCGGAGCAATTCCCGGGCCTGGATGTCGAGATCGCTGGGCTGCCCCTGCAACGGCTCGTCGAGCTCGGGCTGCTGGAGCACGATCCGGGCGCCGGGCAGCGCCATCCGGCGGCCGGGCGAGCCGGCGGCGAGGAGCACCGCGGCCGGGCCGACGGCCTGGCCGAGGCAGGTGGTCTCCACCTCGCACGAGACGGTGCTGATCGTGTCGTAGATCGAGGTCATGGCACTGATCGAGCCGCCGGGCGAGTTGATGTAGAGGCTGATCAGCTGCTCGGGAGACGCGTAGTCGAGGTGCAGGAACTGGGCGATGACGTCGTTGGCCGAGGTCTCGTCGATCGGCGTGCCCAGGAAGACGATCCGTTCCTGAAGCAGCTTCGAGTAGGGGTCGAGGGTGCGGGTGCCGAAGCTCGTGCGCTCGGTGAACTCCGGAAGGACGTACCGCATCGAGCTCCGCGTGCTCTTCTCCATGGCACTCCTCCTTCTGTAAAAAATGTACAGGACGTACAGCCCGTAAGATGAGGAGCATGGCCTACGAGATTCCGGTGACGCAAGCGCGCGCAGAGCTCGCGGATCTGATCAACCGCGTCGTGTACGGCGACGAGCGCGTGGTCGTCACCCGCCACGGCAAGCCGCTCGTCGCCCTGGTCTCCGCCGCTGACCTGGAGAAACTCGAGGCGATGCGGGAAGCGGCCGAGGAACCGGTGATCAGTTCGGTCTCCAGGACCGGCCGGCCGGCGTCCGCTGCGGGTGAACAGCGCAGGTTCGGCATCGCCGCCCACCACCAGGACCCCGGAGCCTCCAGCTCCTGACGCGCGCGAGTGCCCCCGCCGGGAGGGCGGGGGCACTCGCGCGCGTGACCCTGGGTGTTCGGCCTCGGGTCCGGCGGGCCGGCTCAGGCGACCGGCTCGGGCAGCGGTGCCGGGGCGGGAGCCGCGCCGGCCGCCCGCGCCCTCGCGCGCCGCCCGCCGACGAGTACCGCGGTCAGGCCGACTGCCGCCCACGCGACCAGCACCAGGAGCGCGGAGCCCGCGCCCGCGCCGCCGAAGGACGACACCGAGCGCAGCGCCGTGCCCGCCGCGCCCGGCGGAAGCCACTGGCCGAGCACGCCCATCGGGGCGGGCAGCAGCTCCGGCGCGGTGGCGATGCCGGAAGAGGGGCTGCCGAGCAGGACCATCAGGACGGCCCCGACGGCGAGCCCCGCCCTCCCGATGAGCGCGGCGAGCCCGGCCACGGTCGCCCCGACGGCGAGGACGGCGAGCGAGAGCACCCCGGCCTCCGTCCACCAGGCCCCGGTGAGACCGCCGAGCCAGCTGTCCGCGACGGCCGTGCCGACCAGGCCGGAGAGCGCCGCCGCGCCGGTGAGTGCGGCCGCCGCGCGACCGCCGCGCAGGCCGAGCAGTGAGGTGACGGCGCCGGACGCGGCGCCCGCCAGGCCGACCGGCAGCAGGCCTGCCGCGAGGACGGCGCCGCGCGGGTCGGCGGCCGGTGCCGGTACGACATCGGTGACCTGGAGCGCGTTGCCGGCCGGCAGCTGCGCGGCGACGGCCTCGCGCAGCATCCCGGCGACGACGGGGCTCGCCGCGGAGGCGGTCAGGAGCCGGGGGCCCCGGGGCGTGACCACGATGGCGCCGTATACGGTCCGGTCCTCGATCGCGGCGCGGGCGGCAGCCTCGTCCGCGTAACGCCGCACCTCGAACGCGCCCTCGCGGGCCGCGAGGTGCTGTTCCACGGCGGCCGTGGCCGAACCGGCGACACCGACGGGCAGGTCACGCGGGGCGGTACGGGCGGCCGGCCAGGCGAAGGCCCAGAGGGCGAAGGCGACGACGGCGGGGATCAGCAGCATCACCGCGACCGACTTGCGGGTGTCTGTGGCGGACATGGTCCACCTCGATTCAAAGAGAAGGATCGTTCGTTTTACGTGTCGCCCACACTGTCCTTCGAGGGGTCTCGCTTGTCAAGAATGAATATTCGTTTTACGTTTGGGGCCATGGCCCGTGTCTCCCAGGAACACCTCGACGCCCGCCGCCGCCAGATCCTCGACGGCGCGGCCCGCTGCTTCGCCCGCAACGGCTTCCACGCCACGTCCATGCAGGACGTACTGACCGAGGTGGGCCTCTCGGCCGGTGCCGTCTACCGCTACTTCCGCGGCAAGGACGAACTGATCACGGCCATCGCCGACGAGGCCTTCACCGGTGTCCGCAGCGCTTTCCTCGAGGCCTCGAAGACGGTCCCGCCGCCCACGCCCGACGTCCTGCTCGGCGCCGTGCTGCGGCTCTTCCTGGAGGAGCGGATCCCGGGCGCCGACCGGCAGGCCTTCGGCCGGCTGATCCTCCAGGTCTGGAGCGAGACCCTGCGCGACGAGCGGCTGGCCGCCGCCCTCGCGAGCGGCTACGGCGGCATGCGCGAGGCCTGGTCCGAGCTCGTCGCCGCCTACCGCGCCAACGGGCTCATGACCGCCGACGTCTCCGCCGACCACGTGGCCAGGACCCTGATCGCCGTCGCCCAGGGCTTCATCGCCCAGCAGGCGCTCTTCGGTGACGTCAGCGTCGAGATCCTGGAGGACGGGCTGCGTGGACTGATGTCCATGCAGACGCAAAGCGCGAGTTAACGAGCCGGAAAAACTTCCGCCCTAACCTGCAATCTCCGACCCGGCGGCCCCTTCCCGTGGCTCAACGGCATGTTGAAGATCGCTAAGGTCCGCTGCTGTCCGGGTGATGCCCGGTGGACGACAGTGAGGTGGAAGCGTGCAACTGAGCCCCCATGAGCAGGAACGTCTGCTCATTCATGTCGCGGCCGACGTGGCCGAGAAGCGCCGGGCCCGCGGAGTGCGGCTCAACCACCCCGAGGCCGTCGCCCTGATCACCTCCCACGTCCTGGAAGGCGCCCGCGACGGCCGCACCGTCGCCGAGCTGATGGCCTCCGGCCGCAAGGTGCTGACCCGCGACGAGGTCATGGACGGCATCCCCGAGATGATCCACGACGTCCAGGTCGAGGCCACCTTCCCGGACGGGACCAAACTCGTCACCGTCCATGACCCGATCGTGTGAAAGCGGGCCGTCACCGATGATTCCCGGAGAGATCCTTTACGGTGACGGGCCCGTCGCCCTCAACGAGGGCAGCCCCGTCACCCGCCTCACCGTCCTCAACGCCGCCGACCGGCCCGTCCAGGTCGGCTCGCACTACCACTTCGCCGAGGCCAACCCCGGCCTCGACTTCGACCGCGCCGCCGCCCGCGGACTGCGTCTGAACATCGCCGCCGGCACCGCCGTGCGCTTCGAGCCCGGCATCCCCGTCGAGGTCGAGCTGGTGCCGGTCGCCGGCCGCCGGATCGTGCCCGGTCTGCGCGGCGAGACCGCCGGCCCGCTCGACACGGACCAGAACGGAGGCGACCGTGCCTGAGCTGCACCGCGCCGTCTACGCCGACCTGTTCGGCCCCACCACCGGCGACCGCGTCCGGCTCGCCGACACCGATCTGCTCGTCGAGATCGAGGAGGACCGCTCCGGCGGCCCCGGGCGCGCCGGCGAGGAGGCCGTGTTCGGCGGCGGCAAGGTCATCCGGGAGTCGATGGGCCAGGCCCGCACCACCCGCGCCGAGGGCGCCCCCGACACCGTGATCACCGGCGCCGTGGTCATCGACCACTGGGGGATCGTCAAGGCGGACGTCGGCATCCGCGACGGCCGGATCACCGCGCTGGGCAAGGCCGGCAACCCCGACACCATGGACGGGGTCCATCCCGACCTGGTCATCGGCCCCGAGACCGAGGTCATCGTCGGAAACGGCCGGATCCTCACCGCCGGAGCCGTGGACGCCCATGTCCACTTCATCTCGCCGACCGTCGTCGAACAGGCCCTCGCCACCGGTGTGACCACCCTCGTCGGCGGCGGCACCGGACCCGCCGAGGGCACCAAGGCCACCACCATCACGCCCGGCCCCTGGCACATGGCCCGGATGTTCGAGGCCCTGGACACCTTCCCGGTCAACATCGGCCTGCTCGGCAAGGGCAACACCATGTCCCGGGAGGCCATGCACTCCCAGCTGCGCGGCGGGGCCCTCGGCTTCAAGATCCACGAGGACTGGGGGGCCACCCCGGCCGTCATCGACGCCTGTCTGAGCGTCTGCGAGGAGACCGGCGCCCAGCTCGCCATCCACACGGACACCCTCAACGAGGCGGGCTTCGTCGGCGACACCCTCGCCGCCGTCGCCGGCCGCACCATCCACGCGTACCACACCGAGGGAGCGGGCGGCGGGCACGCGCCGGACATCATCAGCGTGGTCTCCGAGCCGCACGTGCTGCCCAGCTCGACCAACCCGACCCGGCCGCACACTGTCAACACCATCGAGGAACACCTCGACATGCTGATGGTCTGCCACCACCTCAACCCGGCCGTCCCCGAGGACCTCGCCTTCGCCGAGTCCCGCATCCGGCCCTCGACCATCGCCGCCGAGGACGTGCTCCACGACCTCGGCGCCATCTCGATCATCTCCTCCGACTCCCAGGCGATGGGACGGATCGGCGAGGTGATCATGCGCACCTGGCAGACCGCCCACGTCATGAAGAAGCGGCGCGGCGCCCTGCCCGGCGACGGGACGGCCGACAACCACCGCGTCCGGCGCTACGTCGCCAAGTACACGATCAACCCGGCAATCGCCCAGGGCATGGGCCACCTCATCGGCTCCGTCGAACCCGGCAAGCTCGCCGACCTGGTGCTGTGGGAGCCCGCCTTCTTCGGCGTCAAGCCGCTCGTCGTCCTCAAGGGCGGCCAGATCGCCTACGCGCAGATGGGCGACGCCAACGCCTCCATCCCCACGCCCCAACCCGTGCTGCCCCGGCCGATGTTCGGCGCGCTCGGGCGGGCCGCCGCGGCCGGCTCCGTCAACTTCGTCGCCGAGGCGGCGATCGAGGACGACCTGCCGCACAGGCTCGGCCTGCACAAGGAGTTCACCGCCATCGGTTCCACCCGGCGGATCACCAAGGCCGACATGCGCGAGAACGACGCCCTGCCGCGGGTCGAGGTCGACGCCGACACCTTCTCGGTGACCATCGACGGCGAACCGGTCGAACCGGCCCCCGCCACCGAACTGCCCATGGCCCAGCGTTACTTCCTCTTCTGATGACGCGCGCTGCCCTTCTGGTGCTCGCCGACGGGCGGTTCCCCGCCGGCGGGCACGCCCACTCCGGCGGCGCCGAGGCCGCCGTCAAGGCCGGCCGCATCAAGGACGCCGCCGGCCTGGAGGCCTTCTGCCGGGGCCGGCTGCACACCACCGGCCTCAGCTCGGCCGCGCTCGCCGCCGGCGCCGCGTACGGACTCGACCCGTACGAGCTCGACGCGGCGGCCGACGCCCGCACCCCCTCGCCGGCCCTGCGCGCCGCCGCCCGCAGACTCGGCCGCCAGCTGATGCGGGCCGCCCGCGCCGCCTGGCCGAGCCCGGAACTCGACGCGCTGGCCGCCGCGTTCCCGCGCGGCGCCCACCAGGCGGTGGTCCTCGGCGCCGCCGCCCGGGCCGCCGGGCTCGGCGCCGAGGACGCCGCGCACTGTGTCGCGTACGAGACGGTCGGCGGCCCGGCGACCGCGGCCGTACGTCTCCTCGGCCTCGACCCCTACCAGGCCACCGCCGTCCTCGCCCGCCTCGCGCCCGAGATGGACCGGGTCGCCGAACGCGCCGCCACGGCCGCCCGGGAGGGCGTCGACGCCCTGCCCGCCGCCTCCGCGCCGATGCTCGACCTCACCGCCGAACAGCACGCGGCCTGGCCCGTCCGCCTCTTCGCTTCCTGAGAACCTGGAGCCCGCCCATGCACCTCGACCACGCCCACACCCACCACGGTGCCGTCTCCGCCGACGCCCACCGGCCCGACGGAAGCCGGCGCGCGCTGCGCATCGGACTCGGCGGCCCGGTCGGCTCCGGCAAGACCGCCACCGTCGCCGCCCTCTGCCGCGCGCTGCGCGACACGTTCTCCCTGGCCGTCGTCACCAACGACATCTACACCCGCGAGGACGCCGAGTTCCTGCTCCGCGAGGCCGTCCTGCCGCCCGAGCGGATCCAGGCCGTCGAGACCGGCGCCTGCCCGCACACGGCGATCCGCGACGACATCTCCGCCAACCTCGAAGCCGTCGAGGAGCTGGAGGACGCGGTCGGTCCGCTCGACCTCGTCCTCGTCGAGTCCGGCGGCGACAACCTCACCGCCACCTTCTCCCGGGGCCTCGTCGACGCCCAGATCTTCGTCATCGACGTCGCCGGCGGCGACGACATCCCGCGCAAGGGCGGCCCCGGCGTCACCACCGCCGACCTGCTCGTCGTCAACAAGACCGACCTCGCCCCGTACGTCGGCTCCGACCTGGAGCGGATGGCGCGCGACGCCAAGGAGCAGCGCGGCGAGCTGCCCGTCGCCTTCACCTCGCTGCGCTCGGAGCAGGGCGTCGGTCCCGTGGCCGACTGGGTCCGCGCCCGGCTCGTCGCATGGGCCGCATGAGCCTCCCGGCCCCGGCCCCGGCGGCGCCGGGCCGCCGCAGCCTCACCGCCACCGCCCGGATCGTCGCGGGCCCCGGCGGTTCGCTCCCGGTCCTGGAGAGCGCCGGGCCGTTCGCCCTGCGCCGCACCCGCGCCACCGGCCCGTACACCCGGGTCACCGTCGTCGGCGCCATGAGCGCCCCGCTCGGCGGTGACCGGCTCGCCCTGGAGGCCGAGGTACGGGACGGGACCAGGCTGCTCGTCGACTCGGCCGCCGCCACCGTCGCCCTGCCCGGCCCCGACGGCGCACCGGCCTCGTACGAGGTCCGTCTCGCCGTCGGCGCGGACGCCGAGCTGCGCTGGCTGCCCGAACAGCTGGTCTGCGCCGCCGGATCCACGCTGCGGACGCGCACCACCGTCGAACTCGCGCCCACCGCACGGCTCGTGCTCCGTGAGGAACAGGTCCTCGGCCGCCACGCCGAGGAGCCCGGAACCCTCACCGGCCGGCTCACCGTGCGCCGTGCCGGTCGCCCGCTGCTGGACCAGGAACTCGGCCACGGCCCCGGCGCCCCCGGAGGCTGGGACGGGCCGGCGGTCCTCGCCGGTCACCGTGCGACCGGGCAACTTTTGGTGGTCGACCCGCACTTCGCGGACAAACCGGTGGAAACCAGGCTGATCGGCGAGCACGCGGTGCTCGTCCCGCTCGCCGGACCCGCCGCCCTCGTGACCGCCGTCGCCCCCGACGCCCTCGCCCTGCGGCGGGCCCTCGACGAGGCGTTCGGCCTGCTCACCGGCGGCCCGTGAGGTTCCGCTCAGCGGCACACCGTTCACCGGTTATCGGTTCGGCAAAGAACACGTGTACGCCCTTTCTCCCCCGGCCCCATTGACGAAAGGATCCCCCGGACACCCACGACCACGGCGCTGCCACGGGGGTGGCGCTTTTCAGGGGGAGGAACCACTTGCGACGTACAGCCGCGTTCGGCTCGGCCGGCACGCTCGTCACGGCCACGCTCATAGCCGGCGCCCTGGCCACACCGACCGCCGCCGCCCATGGCCGCCACGGCGCCGACGACGAGGCGCGCGGCGCCTCCGTCGCCGCCGCCCGCGCCGCGAAGGCCGGCATCGACTGGCAGGACTGCCCCGCCGACTGGGGCCTGGAGAAGCCCATCCAGTGCGGCTGGGTCACCGTCCCGGTCGACTACGCCAAGCCCGACGGCAAGCAGATCAAGATCGCCGTCGACCGCATCGGCGCCACCGGCACCCCGGCCGAGCGCCAGGGCGCGCTGCTCTACAACCCGGGCGGCCCCGGCGGCTCCGGCATGCGCTTCCCGCGCCGGGTCACCACCAAGAACAAGATCTGGGCGAACACCGCCAAGGCCTACGACTTCGTCGGCTTCGACCCGCGCGGCGTCGGCCACTCGGCGCCCATCTCCTGCGTCGACCCGACCGAGTTCGTCAAGGGCCCCAAGCTCGACCCGGTCCCGGACAGCGAGGCGGACAAGCTCGCCCAGCGCAAGCTGGCGGCCGAGTACGCCAAGGGCTGCGCCGAGAAGAGCGGCGACATGCTGCCGTACATGACCACCCGCAACACCGCCCGTGACCTCGACGTCATCCGGGCCGCGCTCGGCGAGAAGAAGCTCAACTTCGTCGGCGTCTCCTACGGCACCTACCTCGGCGCCGTCTACGGCACGCTGTACCCGGACCACGTGCGCCGCATGGTCGTCGACAGCGTGGTCGACCCGTCCCGCAAGGAGATCTGGTACGGGGCCAACCTCAACCAGGACATCGCCTTCGAGGGCCGCCTCAAGGACTGGATGACCTGGGTCGCCCAGCACGACGACGCGTTCCACCTCGGCAAGACCTACGACGAGGTCCGGCAGCAGTGGACGACCCTGCGCGCCGCCGCCAAGAAGGAGCCGCTCGGCGGCAAGGTCGGCCCCGCCGAGCTCATCGCCTTCTTCCAGAACGCCCCGTACTACGACTCCATGTGGGTCCCGGTGGCGGAGGCCTGGAGCGCCTACGCCGCGGGTGACCCGCAGCCGCTGATCGACGCGGCCGCCGCGGACCTCACCGACACGGCCGGCAACATCGCCGCGGAGAACGGCAACGCCGTCTACACCGCCGTCGAGTGCGCCGACGCGCCGTGGCCGACCAGCTGGAAGAAGTGGGACCGGGACAACTCCCGGCTGCACGAGCAGTACCCGTTCATGACCTGGTCCAACGCCTGGATGAACCTGCCGTGCGCCACCTGGTCCGCGCCGCGCCAGCGGCCGACCGAGGTGAAGACCGGCAAGGGCCTGCCGCCCGTGCTCATCGTCCAGGCCGAGCGTGACGCGGCGACGCCGTACTCCGGCGCCGTCGAGCTGCACAAGCGCTTCAAGGGCTCGCGTCTGATCACCGAGAAGAACGCCGGCTCGCACGGCGTCACCGGCCTGGTGAACCCCTGCATCAACCCGAGGGTCGAGACCTACCTGCTCACCGGCGAGGTGGACGCCCAGGACGTGACGTGCGAGCCGCACGCCACGCCCAAGCCGTAACACCCGCACCACGGAGGAGGGGCGGTCGCCGGCCGGCGACCGCCCCTCCGCGCGTCGTCCGTCCCGGTCAGCCGCGCGCGGCCAGCCAGGCGTCCTCGGCCGCGTAGTCGAAGAAGTCCACGCCGTACTTCACCAGACCCGGGAACGCCTCCCGCCAGTCCCGCTCGGCCACCGCCGACGCCAGGAACTCGATCGTGCCGGGCAGCGACTCCGCGTAGCTCACCACGGCCCGGTAGCCCAGCTCCCGCTCCGCCGCCGACATGTCGACCACCATGGGATGCGGCGTCGTCCACGGCGTGTAGCCGACCATGTCCTTCCCGGGCGGCCCGTCGAACAGGATCGTCTCGCTGGTCACGCCCATCGCCGCGTCGATCGCCGCACCGATCTCGGCGACCGTCGGCGCCTCCGGGTCGGCGCCGTTCAGCACGCGACTGCCCGGCTTGGCGGCGGCCAGCCGGATCAGCTCCGCCAGGTTGTCGACGTGCACCGGGTGGAAGACGGACCGGCCGCCCTCCGCCAGGATCCGCACCGGACGCCCGTCCAGCGCCCGCTTCACGAACCACAGTTCGCGCGGACCCGGGCTGTACGGGCCGTGCACGGCCGCCGCCCGCAGCACGGTGGTCGGCAGCTTCTCGCCCGCCTTCAGGAGCTCCAGCTCCAGGGCCACCTTGCGGGTGCCGTACGAGAAGTCGCTCGGCGCGACCGTCCGCCAGGTCTCCGGGATCGGCAGCGGGTACACCGGGAAGCCGTCGGGCTCGTCCTGCGTGTCGAAGTTCCGCCCCTTGTCGTCCTCGTAGACCGCACCGCTGGAGATCACCACCGCCGAACCGATCCGGTCCGCCATTCCCGTCAGCTGGCGCCCGTGCCCGGCGTCGTACGCCACGACGTCCACCAGGACGTCCGTGCCCCCGCCGAGCGCCGCCGACAGCGCCCCTTCCTCGTCTCGGTCCACCGCGACGGACCGGACCTCCGCCGGCCACCGCTCGTCCCGGCCGCCCCTGCGCGAGGCGGCGGTCACCTCCCAGCCGTCCGCGACGAGCGCCTGCACGGCCGCCCGTCCGATCTGTCCCGTCGCTCCCAGCACGAACGCGTTTCCCTTGGTCATGGCCAGGACGCTACGGGCCCGGAGCCGGGCGGCCCAGGAGCTTTCGCCGTGCGCGGATTCGCCGTCAGCGTTCCGCCTCCGGGAACTTCTCCGGCCCTCGCGCGGTCCCAGCCGCCTTCACCTTCGCCGCGTACTCGTCCACGTACTCCTGCCCGGACAGCGACATGATCGCGTACATGATCTCGTCCGTGACCGCGCGGACCGCGGCCTTCTCGCCCGCCATCCCCGCGTACCGGGAGAAATCCAGCGGCTCGCCGAAGCGGATGGTGACCCGCCGGATCCGCGGCAGCACCCGGCCCGGCGGCTGGATCTCGAAGGTGCCGAGCATCGCGCACGGCACCACCTTCACCCCGGCCGTGAGCGCCATCACCGCCACGCCCACCTTGCCCTTGTACAGCCGCCCGTCGTGCGACCGCGTGCCCTCCGGGTAGATGCCCAGCAGCTCGTCCTTGGCGAGCACCCCGAGGCCCTCGCGGATCGCCGCCTGCCCCGCCTCCTTGCCCGAACGGTCCACCGGGATCTGGCCCGCGCTGCGGAAGAACGCCGCCGTCAGCCGGCCCTTCAGACCCGGACCGGTGAAGTACTCCTGCTTCGCCAGGAAGGTGATCCGCCGGCTCAGCACCACCGGCATCAGGAAGTGGTCGGAGAACGACAGGTGGTTGCCGGCGACGATCGCCGCACCCTCCTCCGGGACGTGCTCCAGACCCTCCACCCGCGGCCGGAACAGCAGCTTCAGCAGCGGACCGATCAGCACGTACTTCAGTACGTAGTAGAACACCGGCAACCCCCGTCCATCGCCCGACAAGCCCCGTGCAAGCCCTTTGTAACCAAGGCCGCGCCCGTGGTCCACTGGTGGGGAGGGAGCCGACCGATGACAGGCGCGCGCGGGCACGGGCGTCCCGGCGCAGCCGCCACCGCCGCACTGGTGTGCGCCGTGACGGCCGCCGGTCTGTACGGCTGCTCCGGCTCGGGCCCGTCGGAGCCCACGCAGACGCCGACCAAGCCCCCGCCCGCCACCTCGCCCTCCGGCGGCGTCTCCCCGTTCACCGGCCTGGCCGCACGCCCCGGTCCCGTGCTCGCCGTCAAGATCGACAACGTGCCGCCGGCCCGCCCGCACACCGGGCTCGCCGACGCCGACCTCGTCTACGTCGAGCAGGTCGAGTCCGGCCAGACCCGGCTCATGGCGGTCTACGCCTCGAAGGTCCCCGACCGGGTGGGGCCGGTGCGCAGCGCCCGCGAGTCCGATATCGACCTGCTGCGGCAGTTCGGCAGGCCCGTCCTCGCCTACTCCGGCGCCCAGAGCGCGCTCACCCCGCTGCTCGAGGCCGCCCCGCTGCACCTGGTCACCGAAGGCGGCAACCCCGTCGCCTTCGTACGTGATCCCGGCCGAGCCGCCCCGCACAACCTGTACCTGCGGCCCGGCCGCGCGCTCGCCACCGCGCCGGACGCCACCCACGCCAAGGACATCGGCTTCCGCTTCGGACCGGCCCCCGCCGACGGCACCCCCGTCAACAGCCGCACGGTCCGCTTCCCCGCCACCCGCTACACCTTCACCTGGGCGCCCGCCGAGCACGCCTGGCGGGTCGCCATGGACGGCCGCCCCGACGGGCCGCTGAAGCCGGCCACCGTCGTCGTGCAGCACGTCACCGTGAAGGCCTCGCGCTTCCACGACTTCCTGGGCGCCGTCTCCCCGTACACCGTCACCACCGGCTCGGGCAGCGCGCAGGTGCTGCGGGACGGAAAGGTCCACGAGGCCCGCTGGAACCGGCCCGACGCGAACTCCGGCACCACTTTCACCACCCCTGCGGGAGCGCCGCTGAACTTCGCGCCCGGCCAGGTGTGGGTGCTGCTCACGGGGACGTGAGGGCCCCCAGGGCGGTCCCTTCCGGAGCTTGGCCGGGTCCGCGGTGTGATCCGAAAGGCAAACGGTCTACGGCTGGGGTTTGGGGCGGTTGTGCCGGGGCCGGGGTGGCCGCAGGTGCGGTTCGCCCGCGTCGGCGGCGGCCATCCCGATGGTGGCCACACCGAGCACCACCCAGCCGAACCAGAGCCAGCCGCTGCTGCCGAGCGCCACCGTGTACGTGGTGATCAGCACCAGGGCCGCGAAGGTGATCGCACCCATCGTCTTCGTGGGACCGGACATCATCGCTCCGCCCTCCTCCCCGCCCCATCGTGACCCCGGAGGAGGGGCGCGCGCCAGACCTGCGACGCACCGGTCGTGCGCCGGTACGGAGGGTCAGCGGCTGCGCGACCCCGATCCGCCGGTCGGGCCCTACCGGCCGCGGGCCTGGAGCGAGGCCAGGTACGCGTTGTACGCCTCCAGCTCCTTGTCGCCGTCCCGGTCCGCGGCCCGGTCCTTGCGGACCGCCTGCCGCTGCTCGGAGTGGTACCACTGGTAGACCAGCGCGATCAGCACCAGCACGGACGGGATCTCGCTGAACGCCCAGGCGATGCCGCCCGCCGCGTTCTGGTCCGAGAGCGCGTCGATGCCGAGCGAGGCCGGCGGGTTCGCGTACACCTCCACCAGCGGCTCGGTCGCCATCATCATCGCGATGCCGAAGAAGGCGTGGAACGGCATGCCCGCGAACAGCTCCAGCATCCGCATCACGTAGCCCGGCCGGTGCGGGCCCGGGTCGACGCCCATGATCGGCCAGAAGAAGACCACGCCCACCATGAGGAAGTGCACCATCATCGCGACGTGACCCGTCTTCGACTCCATCAGGAAGTCGAAGAGCGGCGTGAAGTACAGCGCGTAGAGGCTCGCGATGAACATGGAGATCGTGAACGCCGGGTGCGTGACGATCCGCATGTACCGGCTGTGCAGCAGCTTGAGCAACAGCTCGCGCGGGCCGAGCGAACCGCGCCCGGCCACCGGGAGCGCCCGCAGCGCCAGCGTCACCGGCGCGCCGAGCAGCAGCAGGATCGGCGACAACATGGAGATCACCATGTGCTGCACCATGTGCACGCTGAACATGACCATGCCGTAGTCGTTGAGCCCGGTGCACATCACGAGCGCGATGCTCAGCACGCCCACGGTGAAGAACACCGTCCGGCTCACCGGCCAGGCGTCCCCGCGCCTCCGCAGCCGCGCCACGCCCCAGCCGTACAGGCCGAGCGCGGCGAGACAGCCGAAGAGGAAGAACAGGTCGGGGGAGAACTCCAGGGCCCGCCCCAGCGTGAACGGCGGCAGATCCATCGTCATGCCGTGCCCGCTGTGATCCATGCATTACTCCTGGAGCCCGATTCGTGCTTGTTGTCCGCACCAGACTAGAACCGCCCCCGGTCGCGATCGCGACCGGGGGCGGTTCGTGGCGCGGGACCACCGCGCGGGAGGCTGCTCAGAGCACGTTCTCCGCCTCGGCGTAGCGCTCCGCCGGGACCGTCTTCAGGGTCTCCACCGCCTTCGCCAGCGGGACCAGTTCGATGTCCGTGCCGCGCAGCGCCGTCAGCATGCCGAACTCGCCGCGGTGCACCGCCTCCACCGCGTGCCAGCCGAAGCGGGTCGCGAGGACGCGGTCGTACGCGGTCGGGGTGCCGCCGCGCTGGACGTGGCCGAGGATCACCGGGCGGGCCTCCTTGCCGAGGCGCCGCTCCAGTTCGACGGACAGCTGGTTGGCCACGCCGGTGAAGCGCTCGTGGCCGTAGATGTCGGTGCCGGCGGTCTTGAAGTCCATCGAGCCGTCCTCGCGGGGCTTCGCGCCCTCGGCGACCACGACGATCGCGAAGCGCTTGCCGTCCTCGAAGCGGGCGCCGACCCGGGCGGTCAGCTCGTCGATGTCGAAGGGCCGCTCGGGCACCACGATGGCGTGCGCGCCGGCCGCCATGCCGGAGTGCAGCGCGATCCAGCCGGTGTGCCGGCCCATGACCTCGACGATCAGCACGCGCTGGTGCGACTCGGCGGTGGTCTTCAGCCGGTCGAGGGCCTCGGTCGCCACCGTCACGGCCGTGTCGAAGCCGAAGGTGACGTCGGTGGAGGCGATGTCGTTGTCGATGGTCTTCGGGACGCCGACGATCGGCAGCCCGGCCTCGGAGAGCAGGTTCGCCGCCTTCAGCGTGCCCTCGCCGCCGATCGGGATGATCGCGTCGAGGCCGAGTTCGGCGACATGGCCCCTGGCGCGCTCGACACCGTCGACGAGGTGCGCCGGCTGGACCCGGGAGGAGCCGAGGATGGTGCCGCCGCGGGCGAGGATGCCGCCCACCGCGTCGAGGTCCAGCTTCCGGTAGTCCGCCTCCAGGAGGCCCTTCCAGCCGTCGAGGAAGCCGATGACCTCGTCACCGTGGTCGACGACGGCGCGGTGCACGACGGACCGGATGACGGCGTTCAGACCGGGACAGTCTCCGCCGGAGGTGAGCACACCAATGCGCATAGCCCAAAAACCTTTGCAACGTGGGCCGACTCCCGGACCACGTCGTCCGGCTGGATCCCCGCCACCCTATCGGTGCCGAGTGGCGGGGCCGAACCGAATGTCCGCAGATTGGACACCGTATTCACTGACGAATCCCATGTGCGTCGGCACGCTCAGACGTGCAGTCTGCCGGGCCGTCAGGCGGGCTGCGTGGCGGCCGCGATGCGCTCGGCGCGCAGCGCCTCGTACCAGCGGTCGTCCGTCGGCGGCAGCGCGTTGACGTCGAGCGCCAGCTTCAGGAGCAGGTCCGCGATCTGCGGGTTCCGCGCCATCACCGGGCCGTGCATGTACGTGCCGAAGACGGTGTCGTTGTACGCGCCCTCGGTGCCGTCGCCCGTGCCGTTGCCGTTGCCGAACACGGTCCGCGCGAACGCCCGGGCGGTCGGGCCGAGGTGGGTGACGCCCTGGTGGTTCTCGAAGCCCGTCAGCTGGGGGAGGCCCAGCTGCGGGTCGATGTCGGCGAGCACGTCGCCGACGCAGCGGGCGCCCTCGCCGCGGACCGTGGTCACGTCGAGCAGGCCGAGGCCGGGCTGGCGCTCGCCGACGTCGTTGACGAACTCGTGGCCCAGGATCTGGTAGCCGGCGCACACCGAGAAGATGATCGCGCCGTTGGCCGCCGCCCGGCTCAGACCGCCGTCGCGGAGCAGCCGCTCGGCCGCGAGCCGCTGCGGCCGGTCCTCGCCGCCGCCGATCAGGTAGATGTCGCCGGAGGTCGGGACCGGCTGGTCGCTGCGCACGTCGAGGCGCTCGACGCTGAGTCCGCGCTGCTGGGCGCGGCGCTCGACGACGAGGACGTTGCCCTGGTCGCCGTAGGTGCTGAGCAGGTCCGGGTAGACCCAGACCACACGCAGGCTGCTGTCACTCATGCTGCACGTCCTTCTGCGAGTCGTGTCGGGGTCAGTTGCCCACGCGGCGGCGGACGTCCTGGAACGCGGTGTAGTTGGCGATCAGCTCGATCTGCCCCGGCGGGGACACCGTGACGGCCTCGTCCAGCGTCTCGCACACCCGGAAGTCCACGCCCGCGACCTCGAGCCGGACCGCGAGGTCCAGCTTGCGGTCGCCGATCACCATGATCGGGTGGCCGGCGAGCCGGCCGTAGTCCACGTCCCACAGCCACGAGGTGTCGGTGCCGTCGGCGCCGCGCGCGTTGACGGAGAGGATCACCGGCGTCGGCGGCTGGTCGATGAGGGAAAACGTTTCGAGCCAGCCGGCCGGGTTCTTCGCGAGCAGCAGTCGCAGGTCGCGGCCCTGGAAGGAGACCACGTCGTAGCGGCCGGCGACGGCCTGCACCTGGTACATGCGCTCCAGGGCGACCTGCGGCGGCACCCCGAAGACCGCGGCGACCGCGGCGGAGGTGGCGGCGTTCGCCTTGTTGGCGCGGCCGGGCAGCTGCAGGTGGATCGGCCAGGCCGAGCCGTGCGGGTCGAGGACGTGGTCGCCGTTGAGCGCCCAGCTCGGCGCGGGGCGGCGGAAGCCGCACTCGCCGCAGAACCAGTCGTCGCCCGGGCGCTGCAGCACACCGCCGCAGGCGGGGCAGGACCAGGCGTCGTCCTTCCACTCCTGGCCGACGGCGACCCAGACGACGTTGGGGGAGGAGGAGGCGGCCCAGACGATCAGCGGGTCGTCCGCGTTGGCGATGATGACGGCCTTGCTGCCGTTGAGGCCCTCCCGCCACTTCTCGGCCAGCATCCGCGTCTCGGCGGCGCGGTCGAGCTGGTCGCGGGAGAGGTTGAGCAGGGCGATCGCCTTGGGGGTCGTGTCCCGCGCGACGCCGGCCAGGTACTTCTCGTCGACCTCGATCACACCGAACTTCGCGTCCGAGCCGCCGGCGAGGGCGGAGGTGATGCCGGCCGGCATGTTGGCGCCGAGCGCGTTCGACACGACCGGGCCGCTGGCCCGCAGGGCCTCGGCGATCAGCCGGGTCGTGGTGGTCTTGCCGTTGGTCGCCGACACGAGCACGACGTCCAGGTGCTGCGCGAGCGCGCCCAGCAGATCGGGGTCGAGCTTGAGCGCCACCCGGCCGCCGATCACCGATCCGCTGCCGCGCCCTGCCGCCCGCGACACGGCCGCGGCGGCCTTGCCCGCCGTCACGGCCAGCTTGGCGCGCGCGGACAGCGGCTCCGAGTTGCTGCCTGACATCGTCCTTGTTCCTCCTTGCGTCGGTCCGGGCTCAGCCTATCGAGATCCGGCCAGCAGCCCGAACCGCGGCACCGCCACCGGGGCATCCTGACCCCTGAACGTACCCTTGCGACCATGCGAAACCGCCCGATCCCCGGCAGTTCCGGCCACGTCCGAGCGATGACCCTGCTCGGCGACCCCGTGCTGCACACCCCCTGCGAGACCGTCACCGACTTCGGCCCCGGCCTCGCCCGGCTCGTCGAGGACATGTTCGCGACGATGTACGCGGCGAACGGCGTGGGCCTCGCAGCGAACCAGGTGGGCACGGGGCTGCGGGTCTTCGTCTACGACTGCCCGGACGACGAGGACGTCCGGCACCTGGGCCACGTGGTGAACCCGCGCCTGGTCGAGGCCGACGGCGACGTGATCCGCGGCCCGGAGGGCTGTCTGTCCCTTCCGGGCCTGGAAGCGCCGACCCCGCGCTTCGACCGGGCGGTCGTCGAGGGCGTCCGCCTCGACGGGACCCCGGTCCGCGTCGAGGGCACGGGCTTCTTCGCCCGCTGCCTCCAGCACGAGTGCGATCACCTGGAGGGCGGGGTGTACGCGGACCACGTCACGGGCTGGGGTCGGCGACGCCTGCTGCGGGCGATCCGCAAGGAGCCGTGGGGGAGCGGGGTGGGGGCGCTGCGGGGCTGACCGGCGGGCTTCGCCCTCCGGGGTGCCGGCTCCGGGGGGCCGGCTCCTAAGGGTCTGACTCCTGAGGGTCCGGCTCCTGGGGACCCGCTCCTGAGGACGCTGCAGGCCTGATCCGCGGGCTTCGCCCCCGGACCCCGGCTCCGGGGCCCGGATCCTGATGGTCCGGCTCCTGGGGACCCGGCTCGGGGGCCTCCGGCTCCGGGGCCTCCGGCTCCCCGTGGCCCGGCTCCTGAGGGCCCGGTCGAGCCGGAAGTCCGGCCGCGGGGTCCGGTCAGAAGCCCGGGCCGTCCGGGCGGTCCTGCGCCTGTGCCAGGCGGCCCCACAGGACGTCCGCGAGGGCGTGCACCAACTCCTGCCGGGAGCAGGGGCGTTCGCCCAGCCACCAGTCGCCCGCCGCGTGCATCATGCCGACGATGCCGTGGCCCCAGATGCGGGCCTGGGCCTCGCCGCCGGGGCCGAGGTCGATGCGTTCGGCGATGACCTGGCCCAGCTCCTCGCCCATGCGCCGCAGCAGCGGCGCGGAGTGCCGGCCGACGTCGAAGCCCTGCTCGGACTGGTGCGACTCCTCGGCCGGGTGCATGAGGAAGCGGTACACCTGCGGCATGGCCTCGATGGAGGCCAGATACGTGTCGAGGGTCGCCTCGACCCGCCGGCGCCGGTCCGCGGGCGCGTCGAGCGCGGCCCGCAGCGCCGAGAGCAGGGCGTCGGTGTGGCGGGTGGCGAGCGCCCGGTAGAGGCCGCCCTTGTCGCCGAAGTGGCGGTAGAGGATCGGCTTGGTGATCCCGGCCTCGGCGGCGATCGCGTTCATGGAGGCCTTGGGGCCGTCGCGGAGCACCACGCGGTCCGCCGCCTCCAGCAGTTCGCGGCGCCGTTGGTCTGCCGGCTTCTGCTGGTCGGAGGTGGTCCGGTGTGTGGTGTCCATAAGCGTGTCTCCCCGCCCGTACGAAATTCCTGAGGCTGTCGCAACGTAACACCCGGACGGCACCCGGTGCCGTCCGGCCGTCGTCCGGCGGGCTGTGCCAGGAAGCGTTCCGTTGCTGGTTGACAGCCTCTACCCGCCGGTAACAGACTGCTGTTACCGCAAGTAACATACCGCTGGGAGGGACCATGGCCGAGTTCACGCTCGAGCTCAACGACGACCAGAAGCAGGTGCGCGACTGGCTCCACGGCTTCGCCGCCGACGTGATGCGCCCCGCGGCCGCCGAGTGGGACGAGCGTGAGGAGACCCCCTGGCCGATCATCCAGGAAGCCGCCAAGCTCGGAATCTACTCCCTCGACTTCTACGCCCAGCAGTTCTTCGACCCGACCGGCCTCGGCATCCCGATGGCCATGGAGGAGCTCTTCTGGGGCGACGCGGGCATCGCGCTGTCCATCGTCGGCACCGGTCTCGCCGCCGTCGGCGTCCTCGCCAACGGTACCGAGGAACAGATCGGCACCTGGGTCCCGCAGATGTACGGCGACGCCGACGACGTCAAGGTCGCCGCCTTCTGCTCCTCCGAGCCCGACGCCGGCTCCGACGTTGCCTCCATGCGTACCCGCGCCGTCTACGACGAGGCCAAGGACGAGTGGGTGATCAACGGCACCAAGACCTGGGCGACCAACGGCGGCATCGCCAACGTCCACGTCGTCGTCGCCGTCGTCGACCCCGAGCTCGGCTCCAAGGGCCACGCCTCCTTCATCGTGCCGCCGAACACGCCCGGCCTCTCCCAGGGCCAGAAGTTCCAGAAGCACGGCATCCGCGCCTCGCACACCGCCGAGGTCGTCCTGGAGGACGTCCGCGTCCCCGGCCACTGCCTCCTCGGAGGCAAGGAGAAGCTCGACGAGCGCCTCGCCCGCGCCCGGGAGCGCGCCAGGAACGGCGGTGAGCGCGTGAAGAACGCCGCCATGGCCACCTTCGAGGCCTCCCGCCCCGCCGTCGGCGCCATGGCCGTCGGCACCGCCCGCGCCGCGTACGAGGTCGCCCTCGACTACGCGAAGACCCGCGAGCAGTTCGGCCGCCCGATCATCGACAACCAGGGCGTCGCCTTCCAGCTCGCCGACATGCGCACCCAGATCGACGCGGCCCGGCTGCTCGTCTGGCGCGCCTCCTGGATGGCGACCGCCGGCAAGCCCTTCACCTCCGCCGAGGGCTCGATGTCCAAGCTGTACGCGAGCGAGGTCGCCAAGAAGGTCACCGCCCAGGCCATCCAGATCCTCGGCGGCAACGGCTACACCCGGGAGTACCCGGTCGAGCGGATGCACCGCGATGCCGCGATCTACACGATCTTCGAGGGCACCAGCGAGATCCAGCGCCTGGTGATCGCCCGCACCCTCTCCGGCATGCCGATCCGATAGCGGGAAGTACCAGCAGGACGCCCATGGCGGGGAGGCGGCCGCCGTCGTACCGTCCGGCGGCAAGTGGTCCACGGACTAGCTGAGCGAAGCCGAGAACCTGCCTTCCTTGGCTTCGGCGGCCTTCAGGGAGATCTTTCCTCGGTGGGTCACCTCGACCTGGTAGATCGCGCTGCCCGTCGGCACATCGGTGACTGAGACGGGGAACTCGCAAGACCACGTGTAGCCGCTGTCGTCGAAGGTCGGGACGCCCAGGGCGCCGGTGGCCACTGCGGTCCCGGTGGCGTCGTAGACAGTGACGGAGGCGCCCATGCCGATGTCGTCGTAGCCGCCGAGGCCACGGCATGGCGTGCTTCCTGTGTGTCCGATCTCGTCCCTCCCGCCGACCAGGGTCATCGTTCCGGTGAGCTCGAAGGTCTCGACCTCGGGCTCGCCGGATCCGGATAAGACCCAGGCGCCGCCCACACCTCCGGCTCCGATGACGGCACCGACCAGACCGCCGAGCAGCCACGCACGGACCGGTCGGGGCGGCTTGGGGCCGGCTGTGGGGGAGTGCTCGGGGGCCGGCGGAATGATCGCCTCGTCAGAAGACATGCAGCGGATCTTCGCAGAGCCTTCACGGAGGGATCGCCGGAGTAACCGATCCGTGACAGGAAGTGGCCGATGCCCAGACGGGCCGGCCGGGGCGAGGCTCGACCCCTGGCCCCTGCGAAGAAGACCGCTGCGAAGAAGGCTCCGGCGAAGAAGCCGGTCCGGAAGCGGGCGCCCTAAGCCGCCTCGTACTCGTGGGCGTGGCCACCCCTCCACTCGACCCATCGCGGGTCGTCGAGGAGGTGCTCCGCGTCGTCGAGGCCGGCGCGGCGCAGGAATTCCACGACGTCCCTGTCGCTGTGGGCGAGGCCGAGGATCCGGTCGTCGAGAGCTGTGACGCGCCGGCCGCCGGAGGGGCTGGGTCGGTGGACGACTATCGGGGCGGACATGCCTCCAGGGTGCGTCGAAGCCAGCTGTCGAGCACGCCGAGTTCTGAGTTGCGGGCCGGCAGATCCCGCAGGCGCCCAGGCCGTCGCTGGTGACGGTTTGGAGGGGCTTCGTCGCGGTGAGGGTCCGGGTGTGGTGGCCGACCGGGCGGCAGTCGCCGAGGCGGACGCTGTCGGCCGTTGGCTGGCCGCCGGCGCGTAGGCGAACCGTGGCGCCCGTAGCCGCGTAGACGAGCCCCCGCTCAGCCGACGTGCATAAGCGGGGGCTCTGTCGTGTCTACCGTCGGCCGTACCGGATCGGATGCAGCGCCTACTCGCTTCCGTTGGCCGGCTCAGGTGCGGGATGTCGGCCGTGCTTCTCGAGGGGCCGCCTCGACGTCGAACCGGCTCGCGCCGTGCCCCCTCCGGCATGCCGATCCGGCAGCCCCGGCCGCTCCCCGTGCAGCCGTGTCACCTGCGGCTTCCCCCGGTCGTGGCCGCACCTCATGCGCGGCCTGGACCGCACCGCCTGCTGGATCGCGATGCTCCGCCGTCCGGCGGGCACGCCGTGACCGCCGGACGGACGGGCTCACACCACGCAGAACTCGTTGCCCTCCGGGTCCTGGAGCACCACCGCGTAGTAGTCCATCCCGTCGGGCTCGTCCATCGCGTACAGCACGGACGCGCCGAGCGCCGTCAGCCGGGCCACCTCGCCGTCCACCCGCGAGCGGCGCTCGGCGAGCGGCACCGTCCGGCCGCCGCCGACCTTCAGGTCCAGGTGGAGCCGGTTCTTGACCGTCTTCGGCTCCGGCACCTGCTGGAACCAGACCCGGGGCCCGGTGCCCTTCGGGTCCACGATCGACTCGGGGAGCAGGCCGGCGTCGTCGCCCAGCTCCTCCTCGGGCACGCCGATCGACCGCCAGTACGTCTGCCAGTCGGCATGGCCCTCCGGCGGCGGCTCCGGCACGTACCGCAAGGCCTCCGCCCAGAAGACGACGAGGCGCTGCGGCTCTGCGCAGTCGATCGTGAGCTGCAGGATCATCTCGGGCCCCTCCGCACGTCCGTCCATGCGCCACAGCCTCCCAGACACCACTGACAACGGCCCGGCGACGGCGCCCGACAACGGCCCGCGGCCGCCCGACACGCCGCCTACCGGCCGGTCACCGCGTGCGGCAGAATCGACCGCGCCACCGACGCTCACGAGGGGGAACAGCACGATGGCGACCACCACCGCTCCGGCGATACCCGAGCTCACCGGACTCCCGCTGCTCGGCTCGCTGCTCGACCTGAAGAACGACTCGCTCGGCACCTTCCTCAAGGCCCGGCGCGACCACGGGGACGTCGTCCGGATCACCGCCGGACCGCCCGGGTTCCGTGCCACCGTCCACTGCGTGTTCTCCGCCGAGGGGGCCCAGCAGGTGCTCGCCGGAGAGGCCGCCAACTTCCGCAAGGACAACGCCTTCTACCAGGAGATCCGCGAGTCCTTCGGCAACGGCCTGCTGACCAGCCAGGACGGCGACTACCTGCGCCAACGGCGGCTCGTCCAGCCGCTGTTCACCCGACGCAGCGTCGACACCTACGCCTCCGCCGTCGCCGACGAGGTCACCCGGCTCACCGACGGCTGGCGCGCCGCGGGCGGCGGTACCGTCGACGTCGTCCACGAGATGACCGGACTCGCGCTGCGCGCCGTCGCCCGCATCCTCTTCGGCACCGACGTCGACGCCGCCGTCGGCATCGTCGAGCGCTGCTTCCCGGTGCTCGGCGACTACGTCTCCCGGCGCGGCTACTCGCCGCGCAAGCCCCCGCGTTCCTGGCCGCTGCCCGGCAACCGGCGGGCGGCCGTCGCGCACGAGGAGCTGTACGCCGTGTGCGACCGGATCATCGCCGAGCGGCGCGCGGCCGGCGCGGACGCCGACCAGGGGCGGGACCTGCTGACCCTCCTGGTGGCCGCGGGCGACGAGGGCGACGGCTTCGACCCGGCCGAACTGCGCGAGCAGGTCCTGGTGTTCCTGCTCGCGGGCCACGAGACGACCGCCACCTCGCTCGGTTTCGCCCTCCATCTCCTCGCCCGTCACCCCGAGCAGCAGCGGCTGGCCCACGAGGAGCTGGACCGCGTCCTGGCCGGCCGCACGCCCGGCGCCGCCGACCTCGACGAGCTGCCGTACCTCACGCAGGTCCTCAAGGAGGCCATGCGACTGTTCCCGGCGGCACCGGCGATCGGGCGCCGGGCCGTCGACGCCGTCGAGATCGGCGGGCACCTGATCCCGGCCGGCGCGGACGTGATCGTCTCCCCGTGGGTGACCCACCGCCACCCCCGCTACTGGGACGACCCGGAGCGCTTCGACCCGGACCGCTTCCTGCCCGAACGCGAGGCCGAGCGCCCGCGCTACGCCTACTTCCCGTTCGGCGGCGGCCCGCGCGCCTGTATCGGGCAGCACTTCTCCATGCTGGAGTCGGTGATCGCGCTGGCGATGATCCTCCGGGACTACGAGCTGGAGGCGATCGACACCCACGTGCCGCTGGCCTCCGCGATCACCCTGCAGGCCCTCGGCCCGGCCCGCTGCCGGCTGAAGGCGCGCAACGCCTGAGGCCCCTCCCGGCCGGAGCCTCCTCCGCCCGGCGAGGGCTCCGGCTACGGGCGGGTCGCCACCAAAACCGTGGCGTACAGCTCCTCGTCCTCCAGGATCTCGGCCGTCAGGCCGTGCGCGGTGACCGCCGCCACGGCCAGGCCGGCCTGGCGTTCGCTGGTCTCCACCAGGAGGCGGCCCCCGGGGGCCAGCCACCGCGCCGCCTCGGCCGCGACCCGGCGCAGCACGTCGAGGCCGTCCGCGCCGCCGTCCAGGGCCACCAGCGGCTCGTGCTCGCGTGCCTCGGGCGGCAGCAGGGCTACGTCCTCGGTCGGCACGTACGGCACGTTCGCGACCAGCACCTCGATCCGGCCGCGCAGCGTGCCCGGCAGCGGCTCGAACAGGTCGCCCTCGTACACCCGGCCGCCGCGCGGCTCGATGTTGCGGCGGGCGCAGCGCACCGCGGCCGGCTCGATGTCGGAGGCGTGCACCTCGGCGTCCGGGACCGAGGCGAGCAGCACCGCGCCCGCCGCGCCCGAGCCGCAGCACAGGTCGACGCAGACGGCGCCCGGGCGGGCCAGCGCGACCGCCCGGCCGACCAGGAACTCGGTGCGCCGCCGCGGCACGAACACCCCGCCGTCGACCTCGATCCGCAGCCCGGCGAACTCCGCCCAGCCCACGACGTGTTCCAGCGGGAGCCCGGCCGCCCGCCGCCCGATCATCGCGTCGAGCTCGGCCGGACCGGTCGCGGCCGCCCGCAGCAGCTCGGCCTCCTCCTCGGCGAAGACGCAGCCCGCGGCCCGCAGCCGCGCCACCGGGTCCGGCTCCGTCAGCTCAGACAAGCTGTGCCTCGATCGCCGCGACGAGCTCCGGGGCCTGCGGCTCGGTGCGCGGGCGGAACCGGGTGACCGCACCGTCCCGGCCGATCAGGAACTTCTCGAAGTTCCACTGGACGTCGCCGGCCTCGCCCTCGGCGTCCGCCACCTTGGTCAGCTCCGCGTACAGCGGGTGCCGGCCGGCGCCGTTGACGTCGATCTTCTCCAGGAGCGGGAAGGACACGCCGTACGTCGTCGAGCAGAAGGTACGGATCTCCTCCGCGCTGCCCGGCTCCTGGCCCGCGAACTGGTTGCACGGCACGCCGAGCACCGTGAAGCCGCGCTCGCCGTACTCCTTCTGCAGCTGCTCCAGGCCCTCGTACTGCGGGGTGAGACCGCACTTCGAGGCCACGTTCACGACCAGAACGGCCCGGTCACGGAAGTCGTCGAGCGAAAGCGGCTCGCCGGTCAGGGTCGTCAGGGGGATCTCGTAAAGGCTCATGGGACGCTCCTTGCCACGCCTTGTCACACCGATGGGGTTTGATCTCAGCATGGGAGACGAACCACTGGCAATCGACATCGGTCCCGGGGGCGCCGACGAGGGCGGGGGCCCGCGCCGCGTGTGGTGCCGGCTGTGCGGGCGCCCGCTCACCGGCACCGAGTCCCGGCGCACCGGCCTCGGCCCGGCGTGCGACGCCAAGCTCCACCCCCCGGGCCCGGACATCCGCACCCGGCGCCACGAGGTCGACCAGGACCCGCTGCCCGGTACCTAGCGCTCGTCCCCGCGCCGGGCGGCTACAGCTTGCGGAACAGTCCCTCCTGGACCACCGACACGAGCAGCCGGCCCTCGCGGTCGTAGATCCGGCCGCGGGCCAGGCCGCGCCCGCCGGTCGCGATCGGCGACTCCTGGTCGTACAGGAACCACTCGTCCGCCCGGAAGGGCCGGTGGAACCACATCGCGTGGTCCAGGGACGCCATGTCGAAGCCGCGCGGGCCCCACAGCGGCTCGACGGGGATCCGGACGGCGTCGAGCAGCGTCATGTCCGAGGCGTAGGTGAGGGCGCAGGTGTGCACCAGCGGGTCGTCGCCCAGTGGTCCGACCGCCCGCATCCACACCGCGCTGCGCGGGTCGGCGTCCGTGACCTCCTCCTTCGTCCAGCGCAGCCGGTCCACGTAGCGGATGTCGAAGGGCTGGCGGCGGGCCATCCGCTCCAGCGCCTCCGGGAGCGCGCCGAGGTGGTCGCGGATCTCGTCCGCGAGGTTCGGCAGGCTGTCCGGGTCCGTGAGGTGCCGCGGCGGCAGCTGGTGCTCGAAGGCGCCCTCCTCGGGCAGGTGGAAGGAGGCCGTCAGATTGAAGATCGTCCTTCCCTCCTGGACCGCCGTGACCCGCCGGGTGGTGAAGGAACGCCCGTCGCGCACCCGCTCGACCTGGTAGACGATCGGCACGCCCGGGCGGCCCGGCCGCAGGAAGTAGGCGTGCAGCGAGTGGACCGGGCGCTCGTCGTCCACGGTCCGCCCGGCCGCCACCAGGGCCTGGCCCGCGACCTGCCCGCCGAAGACCCGCTGGAGCGACTCCTGCGGGCTGCGGCCGCGGAAGATGTTCACCTCGATCCGTTCCAGATCGAGCAGGTCCACGAGTCTCTCGGCGGGGTTGGTCACGTCCGTTCTCCGTTCGCGAGGTCTGCAGGGATCTGCGGAGGTCTACAGCTGTCCGACCGACGTCACGCGGACGACCGCCCGGCCCTCCTCGTCCGAGGCCGCCAGGTCCACCTCCGCGCTGATGCCCCAGTCATGGTCGCCGTTCGGGTCGGCGAAGGTCTGCCGGACGCGCCAGAGGCCGTGCTCGGGGTCCTCCTCGATGGACAGCAGCTTGGGTCCGCGCGCGTCCGGGCCGGTACCGAGGTCGTCGTACTCGTCCCAGTACGCGTCCATCGCCTCGCCCCACGCGTCCGCGTCCCAGCCGGACTCCGCGTCGAGCTCGCCCAGCTCGTCCACGTTGTCCAGGGCCGCCAGCTCCACCCGGCGGAACATCGCGTTGCGCACCAGGACCCGGAACGCGCGGGCGTTCGCGGTGACCGGCTTGACCTGGTCGGCCTGCTCCTGCGCCTCCTCGGCGGTCTGGATCTCCGGGTTCGCCAGCTGCTCCCACTCGTCGAGCAGCGAGGAGTCGACCTGCCGCACCATCTCGCCCAGCCAGGCGATCAGGTCCTCCAGGTCCTCCGTCTTCAGGTCGTCCGGGATGGTGTGGTCGAGCGCCTTGTACGCGCTCGCGAGGTAGCGCAGCACGATGCCCTCGGTCCGCGCCAGCTCGTAGAAGGAGGTGAACTCCGTGAAGGACAGCGCCCGTTCGTACATGTCACGGATGACCGATTTGGGCGACACCGGGTGGTCGCCGACCCACGGGTGGGACTTCCGGTAGAGGTTGTACGCGTGCCACAGCAGCTCTTCCAGCGGCTTCGGGTACGAGATTTCCTGGAGCCGCTCCATGCGCTCCTCGTACTCGACCCCGTCGGCCTTCATCGCGCCGACCGCCTCGCCGCGCGCCTTGTTCTGCTGGGCGGCCAGGATCTGCCTCGGGTCGTCGAGGGTGGACTCCACGACCGACACCATGTCCAGGGCGTACGACGGCGACTCCGGGTCGAGCAGGTCGAAGGCGGCGAGCGCGAAGGTCGACAGCGGCTGGTTGAGCGCGAAGTCCTGCTGGAGGTCGACGGTCAGCCGGATCGTGCGGCCCTCGGCGTCCGGGGTGTCCAGCTGTTCCACCACGCCGCCGTCGAGCAGCGAGCGGTAGATCGCGATGGCCCGGCGGATGTGGCGCAGCTGGTTCTTGCGCGGCTCGTGGTTGTCCTCCAGGAGCTTGCGCATCGCGTCGAAGGCGTTGCCGGGCCGGGCGATGACCGACAGGAGCATGGTGTGGGTGACCCGGAAGCGCGAGGTGAGCGGCTCCGGCTCGGAGGCGATCAGCTTCTCGAAGCTGTTCTCGGTCCAGCCGACGAAGCCCTCGGGAGCCTTCTTGCGGACCACCTTGCGGCGCTTCTTCGGGTCGTCGCCGGCCTTGGCGAGCGCCTTCTCGTTCTCGATGACGTGCTCGGGCGCCTGCGCCACCACGAAACCGGCGGTGTCGAAGCCGGCCCGGCCGGCCCGGCCCGCGATCTGGTGGAACTCCCGGGCCCGCAGCGTGCGCACCCGGTTGCCGTCGTACTTGGTCAGGGCCGTGAACAGCACCGTACGGATGGGCACGTTGACGCCGACGCCGAGGGTGTCGGTGCCGCAGATGACCTTCAGGAGACCCGCCTGCGCCAGCTTCTCCACCAGGCGCCGGTACTTCGGCAGCATGCCCGCGTGGTGCACGCCGATGCCGTGCCGGACGTAACGCGAGAGGTTCTTGCCGAACTTCGTGGTGAAGCGGAAGTTGCCGATCATCTCGGCGATGGCGTCCTTCTCCTCGCGCGAGCACATGTTGATGCTCATCAGCGACTGCGCCCGCTCCACGGCCTGCGCCTGCGTGAAGTGGACGATGTAGACGGGCGCCTGCTTCGTCTCCAGGAGCTCGGTGAGGGTGTCGGTGATCGGCGTGAGCCGGTACTCGTACGACAGCGGGACGGGGCGGGTCGCCGAGCGGACCACGGCGGTCGGCCGGCCGGTGCGCCGGGTCAGGTCCTGCTCGAACATCGACACGTCGCCGAGGGTCGCCGACATGAGGACGAACTGGGCCTGCGGAAGCTCCAGGATCGGGATCTGCCAGGCCCAGCCGCGGTCCTGCTCCGCGTAGAAGTGGAACTCGTCCATCACGACCTGGCCGATGTCGGCGTCCTTGCCGTCGCGCAGCGCGATCGAGGCCAGCACCTCCGCGGTGCAGCAGATGACCGGCGCGTCCGCGTTCACGGAGGCGTCGCCGGTGAGCATGCCGACGTTCTCGGTACCGAAGATCTTGCACAGGTCGAAGAACTTCTCCGACACCAGCGCCTTGATCGGCGCCGTGTAGAACGTGACCTGGTCATTGGCCAGAGCAGTGAAGTGCGCACCCGCCGCGACCAGCGACTTTCCCGAGCCGGTCGGCGTGGAAAGGATCACGTTGGCCCCGGAGACCACCTCGATCAGCGCCTCCTCCTGGGCCGGGTAGAGCGTGATGCCCCGGTCCTCCGCCCATGAGGAGAAGGCCTCGAAGAGGGCATCGGGGTCGGCGGTCGGCGGCAGCTGATCGATAAGGGTCACGCCCCCATCTTGCCTGGATTCCGTACGGATGAGGGAACCGGCCACCGGATCGAAGATCACGGACGATAGGCTGGCCCGTCGACCGGCCGTGCGGCCGGCGCGCGACCGGGCGTCAACTGGGCGCCGGCGCGCGAGGAATGGGGCGGGGAACGACCATGATGGGACCGGCGCACTCGCTGTCCGGAGCGGCGGCCTGGCTGGGCGTCGGAGCGGCGGCCGCGGCCTTCGACCACCCGATGCCGTGGCCGGTTCTGGTCGTCGGTGCGCTCATCTGCGCCGGTGCGGCCCTGGCGCCGGACCTCGACCACAAGGCGGCGACCATCTCGCGTGCCTTCGGTCCGGTCTCGCGGGGTCTGTGCGAGATCGTCGACAAACTGTCGTACGCCGTCTACAAGGCGACCCGCTCCTCCGCCGACCCGCGCAGGTCCGGCGGCCACCGCACGCTCACCCACACCTGGGTGTGGGCGGTCCTGATCGGCGGCGGCGCCTCGGTCGCCGCGGTGACCGGCGGGCGCTGGGCGGTCCTGGCGATCCTCTTCGTCCACCTGGTCCTCGCGGTCGAGGGCCTGCTGTGGCGGGCCGCGCGGGTGTCCAGCGACGTGCTGGTGTGGCTGCTCGGCGCGACCAGCGCCTGGATCCTCGCCGGGGTACTGGACCAGCCGGGCAACGGCGCGGGCTGGCTCTTCACCGGCCCCGGCCAGGAGTACCTGTGGCTCGGCCTGCCGATCGTGCTCGGCGCCCTGGTCCACGACATCGGCGACGCCCTGACCGTCTCGGGCTGCCCGATCCTCTGGCCCATCCCGGTGGGCCGCAAGCGCTGGTACCCGATCGGGCCGCCGAAGGGCATGCGCTTCCGGGCGGGCAGCTGGGTCGAGCTGAAGGTCCTGATGCCGGCGTTCATGCTGCTCGGCGGGGTGGGCGGCGCGTCGGCGCTGGGCTTCCTGTAGGGGTACGCGCAGGGGAGGGGCCGCGCCGGACGTCCGGCGCGGCCCCTCTTCGTCTGTCTGTGGCCGATCTGCCGGCGGTCGGCCGGTCCGTGGTCCGCTGTTGCTCCGACCGCGGTGGTCTGCCTGTGGCGGTGCATCGCAAGGCGCCGGAGCGTCGCGACAGCGGAGCTGCCGGGGCGCTCCGGCACCGCGCAGAGGTGCCGTGCCAGGCGCCGTGGACCCGCCAGGATCCGGAAGAGACGGCCTAGCCGTGCCAGGACCGCCACAGCGCCGCGTAGGCGCCGTCCGCCGCCACCAGTTCGTCGTGGCTGCCCAGTTCGCTGATCCGGCCGCCCTCCACCACGGCGATCAGGTCCGCGTCGTGCGCCGTGTGGAGGCGGTGCGCGATCGCGACGACCGTGCGGCCCTCCAGGACCCGGGCCAGCGAGCGTTCCAGGTGCCGGGCCGCGCGCGGGTCGAGGAGCGAGGTGGCCTCGTCCAGGACCAGCGTGTGCGGATCGGCGAGCACGAGCCGGGCGAGGGCCACCTGTTGGGCCTGGGCCGGGGTGAGCGCCAGGCCGCCCGAGCCGACCTCGGTGTCCAGGCCCTCCTCGAACGCCCGCGCCCAGCCGTCCGCGTCCACCGCGGCGAGCGCCTCCCACAGCTCGGCGTCCTCGGCGCCGGCCCGGGCGAGCAGCAGGTTGTCGCGGAGCGTGCCCACGAACACGTGGTGCTCCTGGTTGACCAGGGCGACGTGCTCGCGGACCCGCTCGGCCGGCATCCGCGCCAGCTCCGCCGCGCCGAGGGTGACCGTGCCCGAACGCGGGGCGTAGATGCCCGCGAGCAGCCGCCCGAGGGTCGACTTCCCGGCCCCGGACGGCCCGACGAGGGCGAGGCGGGTGCCCGGGGCGACGTCCATCGACACCCGGTGCAGCACGTCGACGCCCTCCCGGTAGCCGAAGCGGACCTCGTCGGCCCGCACCGCGCGGCCCTCGGGCCGCAGCTCGGGGTCACCCGCCCCCGGCTCGATGTCCCGGACCCCGACGAGCCGGGCCAGGGACACCTGGGCGACCTGGAGCTCGTCGTACCAGCGCAGGACGATCCCGATCGGGTCGACCAGCATCTGTGCGAGCAGCGCGCCCGTGGTCAGCTGGCCCACGTCCATCCAGCCCTGGAAGACGAACACACCGCCGACCAGCAGTACCGAGGTGATCACCAGGGTGTGGGTGAGCGTGACGACCGGGAAGAGCACCGACCGCAGGAACAACGTGTAGCGTTCCCAACGGGTCCACTCCCGGACACGCCGGTCCGACAGCTCGATCCGGCGCCGGCCCAGGCGGTGCGCCTCGACCGTGCGGCCCGCGTCCACGGTCTCCGCGAGCGCCGCGGCCACGGCCGCGTAACCGGCGGCCTCCGAGCGGTACGCGGACGGCGCGCGCCGGAAGTACCAGCGCGCCCCGACGATCAGCAGCGGCGCGGCGAAGAGCAGCGCGGCCGCCAGCGGCGGCGAGGTCACCGCGATCCCGCCGACGAGCAGTCCCGCCCACACCACGCCGATGACGAGCTGCGGCACGGCCTCGCGCATGGCCTCGGCCAGCCGGTCGATGTCCGTGGTGATCCGGGACAGCAGGTCGCCCGTCCCGGCCCGCTCCAGGACGCCCGGCGGCAGGGCCACCGAGCGCACCAGGAAGTCCTCGCGCAGATCGGCGAGCATCTCCTCGCCGAGCATCGCGCCGCGCAGCCGGACCAGGCGCGTGAAGACCGTCTGGACCAGCAGCGCGACCGCGAACAGGGCGGCCGTGCGCTCCAGATGGAGCTCCCGGGTGCCCGCCGTGAGGTCGTCGACCACCGAGCCGAGCAGATACGGCCCGGCCATCGACGCGGTCACGGCGATCCCGTTGACCGCGACGAGCGCCGCGAACGCGCCACGGTGACGGCGCAGCAGCCCCCTGACGTACGTCCGCACCGTCGTCGCGGTGCCGACCGGGAGCGTGGTCGCCGACCTCGGTGCCGCCGGGTCGTATTCCGGCGGGGCCACGCCGATCATGCCGATTCTCCTTCGAGTTCCTCGGATGCCTCGAGTTCCCGCAGTTCGTCGTCCAGGGCCGCGCCGGCGAGCTCCTCGTCCGTCTCGCGGGTGACGACGGCCCGGTAGCGGGGCTCGCGGGCCAGCAGCTCGCGATGGGTGCCGGTCGCGACGGCCGTGCCGCCGGCGACCAGGACCACGTGGTCGGCGAGGTCCAGGAGCAGCGGCGAGGAGGCGAGGACGACGGTCGTCCGGCCGGCTCGCAGCCGCTTGATCCCGGCCGCGACCCGGGACTCGGTGTGCGAGTCGACCGCCGAGGTCGGCTCGTCGAGGACGAGCACCTCCGGGTCGGCGACCAGCGAACGGGCCAGGGCGAGCCGCTGCCGCTGGCCGCCTGAGAGCGAGCGTCCGCGCTCCGTGATCCGGGTCCGCATCGGGTCGCCCCCGGTGTCCACGGAGGCCTGCGCCAGGGCGTCGAGCACGTCACCGCACTGGGCCGCGTCCAGCGCCTCGGCCGCCGCCACCTTGCCGGACGACGGCACGTCGAGCAGTTCCCGCAGGCTGCCCGAGAGCAGCACCGGGTCCTTGTCCTGGACGAGGACCGCGGTACGGGCCGTGTCGAGCGCCAGCCCGTCGAGCGGCACGCCGCCGAGCAGCACCGAGGCGTGCTCCTCGCCCGGCTCCGCCGGGTGGCCGCCGAGCCGGTCCGCGAGCCGGCCCGCCGCGTCCGGATCGCCGCAGACCACCGCCGTGAGGGCGCCGGCGGCAGCCCGTACGCCGGTCACCGGGTCGTACAGGTCGCCGCTCGGCACGTCCTCCGCGGCCCCGGCCGCGGTCGCCGGCGTGGTCGTACGGGACAGGGCGAGCACCCGTGCGGCGCGCCGTGCGGACGGCCGCGAGAAGGAGTACGCCATGGCGATCTCCTCGAACGTGCGCAACGGGTGCTGGGTGAGCGCCACCGCGCCGTAGACCGTGACGAGTTCGCCGATGCCGATCCGCCCGTCGAGCGCGAGCCGCGCGCCGTACACGACGACGCCGACGAGCAGCAGGCCGGGCAGCAGCACCTGGATCGCTGCGATCAGCGCCCACATCCGGGCGCTGCGCACGGCGGCCCGGCGCACCTCCTGGGAGGCCGACCGGTAGCGGCGGAGGAAGAGCTCCTCGCCGCCGATGCCGCGCAGCACCCGCAGACCGGCGACGGTGTCGGAGGCCAGCTCGGTGGCCCGGCCCGCCTTCTCGCGCTGCTCGTCGGCCCGGCGGGTGGCGCGGGGGAGCAGCGGCAGCGCGGCGAGCGCGAGCACCGGGACGCCGAGGGCGACGACCAGGCCCAGGTCCGGCTGGTACAGCACCAGGCCGACGCAGACCATCACCAGCGCGATCGCGGAGGACGCGAACCGGGAGGCCGCCTCGACGAACCAGCCGATCTTCTCCACGTCGGACGTCGACACGGCCACGACCTCGCCCGCCGCGACCCGGCGCGTCAGCACGGAGCCGAGCTCGGCGGTCTTGCGCGAGAGGAGCTGCTGGACGCGCGCGGCGGCGGTGATCCAGTTGGTGACGGTCACCCGGTGGACCATCATGTCGCCGGCCGCGATGGCCAGGCCGAAGGCGACGAGCAGCCCGATGCCGAGACCGAGCCGGCCGCCGTCGCGGTCCACGACCGCCTGCACGGCGACGCCGACGCCGAGTGGCAGACCGGCGATGCCGAGCTGCAGGAGCAGGCCCCACAGCAGACACCTCACCTGCCCGCCCAGCTGTTTCCGGCCGAGCCAGAGGAGGAACCGGGAGCCGGAGCGGACGTCCGGCACTCCCGGGTCGGCATACGGTAGGTCGCGAATCTGCATGATGTTCCAAGCGCTCTCGACCGATGCCGAGGACCGGTCACGTGAAGTCCCGAACCGCTCAAGGCTCGCTCCGCCCGGCCGTCGTCGGCAAACGGTTTTCCGGCAACCGGGAACACATCCGGCCAAGCCGGACCCCGGCCCTCTGGACCGCGTCCCGAGGCCCGCGCTTCACTCACGACCCATGAGACAACGGAAGATCATGAGCATGATCAGCGGCCTCACCCTCGCCGCCGGACTGCTGCTCGCCACCCCCGCGGCGCACGCGGACGAGGCCCCGACCCCGCCGGCCGAGTTCACCACCGACTGGCACGACCCGGTCACCGCCGCGCCGCCGGTCGGCACCCCCGGCACCCGCACCTGCCAAGTGACCGTCGCCGCCGCCCAGTTCCGCGACTTCACGCCGTACAAGGGGAGTTACGCACCGCCGAAGGAGTGCGGCACCCGCTGGAACAAGGTGGTCCTGCGCCTGGAAGGCACGGTGAAGGGCCGTCAGTACGACCGCCTCGGCTACCTCACCGTCGGCGGCGTCGAGATCCTCCGCACCTCCACGCCCGAACCCTCGCCCGACGGCATCGCCTGGTCGGTCGAGAAGGACGTCACCCGCTACCGCGACACCCTCAGCCGCCCGCAGCCCGTCGAGATGCTCATCGGCAACGTCGTCAACGAGACCTACACCGGCGTCCTCGACGTCCGCGTCACGCTGACCTTCCACACCGCCCAGGGCAAGGTGCCGCCGGCCGCGGGCACCCCCGACCGCGTCCTGCCGCTCACCGACGCCACCCTCACCACCCCGCGCAACACCGAGCGGATCCTCGCCGAGGTGTACGCCACCGGCTCCGGCGGCGGCTGTGAGGAGTTCTGGTACCTCACCGTCCCCGACGCCGCGCCCTACTCCTGCAAGGCCACCGACGGCCCGTACCGGGAGGTCCGGATCTCCGTCGACGGGAAGCTCGCGGGCATCGCGGCACCCTTCCCGCACGTCTGGACCGGCGGCTGGTCCAACCCGTTCCTCTGGTACGTGACGCCCGCCCCGCGCGCCTTCGACGTCCAGCCGATCGTCTACGACCTCACGCCCTTCGCGGCGCTCCTCAACGACGGCCGGGCCCACCGCGTCGAGGTCGCCGTGGCCGGTGTCCCCGCCGGACAGTCCGGCTGGAGCGTCCCCACCAACGTGCTGCTCTGGCAGGACGAGGGCCGGGCCGTCGTCACCGGCGCCCTCGACCGCCACGAGGTCGGCGCTCCCCGCAACTCGGCGGTGTACACGGCCGGTTCGCCGGACCGCCTGGAGACCACCGGTGGGCACACCCTGACCGTCGCCGGACACCTCGACACCTCGCACGGCCGCGTCGACACCACCGTCACCCGCACCGTCGACCACAGCTCCACCCACCGCTGGGGCGCCGACGAGAACCCGGACGCGCTCACCGCGCGCTGGACCGACGACGAGACGGTGACCGTCGGCCGGACCGCCACCCGCACCCACCGCGCGTACGTGATGGACGGCGAGATCACCGTCGGGGCCGACAACCGGCTCCGTACGGTGCTGACCGTCGGCGACCGTGCCTCCGTGGACGTGGTCCGCGGCGGCAAGCGGCTGTCGTGGTCCCGGCTCGACGACACGTACACCGGGGACGCCGCCTTCACCCTCGGCGTCCCGCGCGAGCAGCGGCACGCGGTCGGCACCAGCGCCGAGCGCTACCGCCGGTACGGCTCCGACGGCTGCTACGACCGCTCCCTGAAGACCGTCCAGGGCACCCTGGTCGAGGACCTGCGGCGCTGCTGAGCCGCGCGAGGAGGTGCCCGGACCCGGCCGTCGGCCACGCCACCGGGCCCGGACGCCTCCTGCGGCCGTCAGGCCGGCCTGACCGAGTCCACGCCGGAGCGTTCCCCGCGCCACTCGCCGCGCGTGAAGTCCGGGATCGGCTGCGGGGCGCCGCCGGCCTTGATCGAGGCGTGGCTCAACGGCACGGGGGACGTCCAGGTCGCCGCGTCGTACACGTCGAAGTCGGGCACGAGGCCGAGCCGCATGCACTGCATGAGGCGGAACACCATGATGTAGTCCATGCCGCCGTGCCCGCCGGGCGGGTCGGCGTGCTCCTTCCACAGCCAGTGGTCGAAGTCGGCGGCGTACGCCCCGAAGTCGCCCCACTGGTGGCCCTTGTGGTCCGGTTCCAGATAGATCCGCGCCGGATAGTCCTCGAACACGCCCCTGGTACCGCCGAGGCTGTTGATCCTGCTGTACGGGTGCGGGGTCGACACGTCGTGCTCCAGCCGGATGACCCGGCCCTTCGCCGTCCGGACCAGACTGATCGTCCGGTCGCTCTCGATGTACGACTCCTTCCAGCTCGGGTCGTTCTTCGGCATGTTCGCGGCCCGGTACTCGGCGAGTCCGAGCGCCGGTGTGCCGACGCTGCTGATGCTGACCACCCGGTCGCCCCGGTTGACGTCCATGTAGTTGGCGACCGGGCCGAAGCCGTGGTTCGGGTAGAGGTCGCCGCGCAGCCGGGTGTGCCAGAGCCGCCGCCAGGGGCCCTCGTAGTAGGTCGGCGAGAACATCAGCTCGCGCAGGTCGTGGTTGTACGCCCCGGCGCCGTGGAGGAGTTCGCCGAACTTCCCGGCGTGGGCCATGCGCAGCACCCGCATCTCGTTGCGCCCGTAGCAGCAGTTCTCCAGCTGCATGCAGTGGCGACGGGTCTGCTCCGAGAGGTCGACCAGCTCCCAGAGGTGGTCGAGGCGCAGCGCGACCGGACACTCGACGCCGACGTGCTTGCCGTGCAGCATGGCCTGCTTCGCCTGCTCGAAGTGCAGGTCCCAGGGAGTTGCCACGTGGACGAAGTCGACGTCCGTGCGCTGGTACAGCTGCAGGTAGTCCTCCTCGCCGTTGGCGTAGACGGCGGGGGCGGGCTGCCCGGCGGCGACCACCTTGGCCGCCGCCCGTTCCGCCTTCGCCCGCACCGGGTCGCACACCGCGACCACCCGGACGTCCGGCAGGGCCAGATAGAGGTCGATCATGCTGCCGCCGCGGTTGCCGAGGCCGACGAGGGCGACCCGGACCGTGGAGCGCGCATCGAAGGGGACACCGGCCATGGTGGCGCCCCGGCGGGGCGGGGTCGCGGGAGCGGTGCCCGTGGCCTCGGGGGTCGCAGTCTCGGGGATCGCGGCCTCGGCGGAGCCCGTACCGAGGGCGCCGAGGCCGAGTCCCGCGCCGGCGGCACCCGTGGTTCTGAGGACGGAGCGGCGGCTGGGGCGCGGGGGAGTGCTGTCGTTCATGGAACCTCCGATTGCCGTGAATGCAGGGTGGGTTCATGAATCCCGAACAGGACCTTGGCCGCTGATGCTCCTGATGTGCAAGGGCGCCGTTTGGACTTGTGCGTCAGGGTGGTTGGACTCTTCTCCTCCGGTTCGGGCTCGTCACGAGCCGCGGTGCTGCGGCGTGACGGGCCGGGGGCTGCCGGCCTTCGGGGTCACGGGCCGCGGGCTGCCGGCCTTCGGGGTCACGGGCTGCGGGCTGCGGCCGTCGCGGTGACGGGCCGCGGGCCAGGTGCCCGGAGCCGCGGGTCACGGACGGGTCGCGTGCTCCAGGGCGATCAGCGCCGAGTAGTACGTACGGCCGGTGGCCCGGTCCATGCCGACCTCGCACATCCGGTTGGCCGAAAGGTGCGCGTCGAAGGGCCGGGCGGTGACCTCCGCCGCCTCGCGCGCCGTGGCGGAGGCGGTCAGCTCGGGATGGAGCATGCCGCGGTCGCCCGCGAAGGCGCAGCAACCCGCGTCGACGGGAACGACGACCTCCTCGGCGCAGGCCCCGGCGAGCGCGGTCAGCCGGTCCTCGTCCCCCAGGTGCCGCATGGAGCAGGTGGGATGGACCACCGCCGAACCGACCCGGTGCCGCACGTCGAGCCGCGGCAGCAGCTCGTCCGCGGCCCACACCAGCGAGTCCACGACCGTGAGTTCCGCGTGCAACTCCCTGTTGTCGTCGGTGAGATACGGCACCACCTCGTGCGCGATGCCGAGCGTGCACGAGGACGCGTCGACCACCAGGGGCAGCCGGCCGCCGGCCGTCCAGCCCCAGGCCGACTCGACGATCCGGTTGGCCATCACCTCGTTGCCGCGCTCGTAGCCCTTGGAGTGCCAGATCGTCGCGCAGCAGGTGCCCGCCACGTCGTCCGGGATCCACACCGGCCGCCCGGCCCGCGCCGACAGCGCCACCACCGCCTCCGGCAGCGACGGGCCCGCGAGGCCGTCCGGATTGCCGAAGATCCGGTTCACGCAGGCCGGGTAGTAGACGGCCGTCGCGGCCGGCCGGTGGGTGCGCGGCAGCCTGCGGGCCGCGGCACCGGGGATCTCGGGCAGCCACTCCGGTACGAGATCGGGCCGCGCGGCCGTGCGCGCCAGACCGGTCGCCGACTCCAGGAACCGGTCGCCGAGCCGGGCGGCGACGGCCACCGCGAGCCGCGCGGAGGCCTCCACGGCGCGGAAGTTCCGCGCGGCGAGCGCGGCGACGCCCTCCTCGCCCGGGGAGTGCCGCTCGTGCCGGAACGCCTTCATCATCGCGCCGGTGTCGATGCCGACCGGGCACGCCAGCGCGCACGTGGAGTCACCGGCGCACGTGTCGACCGCGTCGTAGCCGTACGACTCGAGGAGGCCGGTCTCCACCGGCGAACCGTCGGCCTGGCGCATCATCTCCCGGCGCAGCACGATCCGTTGCCGCGGAGTGGTCGTCAGGTCGTGGCTGGGACAGGTGGGTTCGCAGAAGCCGCACTCGATGCACGGGTCGGCGACCGGCTCCACGGTCGGGATGGTCTTCAGGCCGCGCAGGTGCGCCTGTGGATCCCGGTCGAGCACGATCCGGGGTGCGAGCAGCCCGTCCGGGTCGATGACCTCCTTGGTCCGCCACATCAGTTCGGTCGCCTTGGTTCCCCACTCCAGCTCCAGGAAGGGCGCGATGTTGCGGCCGGTGGCGTGCTCGGCCTTGAGCGAGCCGTCGAAGCGTTCCACGGTCAGCTTGCAGAAGTCGTCCATGAACGCCGCGTAGCGCTCCACGTCGGACGGGTCGCCGGCGTCGAAGGCGAGCAGGAAGTGAAGGTTGCCGTGGGCGGCGTGCCCGGCGACGGCGGCGTCGAATCCGTGCCGGTCCTGAAGGTCGAGCAGCTCGGCGCAGGCCTCGGCGAGCCGGGCCGGCGGCACGGCGAAGTCCTCCGTGATCAGGGTCGTACCGGAGGGCCGGGAGCCGCCGACCGCCGTCACGAAGGCCTTGCGCGCCTTCCAGTACCCGGAGATGGTGCCCGGGTCGCGGGTGAAGGCGTTGTCGACGGAGGCGACCGGGGTGACGGGTTCGAGCTCCGTGAGGATTCGGGCCGCCGCCTCCTCGTACGCCCGCTGCCCGGCCTCGTCGGGCGCCCGGAACTCCACGAGCAGCGCGGCGGTCTCCTTCGGCAGCTCCGCCCAGTCGGCGGGCACGCCGGGCACGCTGACCGAGGCGCGCAGCGTGTTGCCGTCCATCAGCTCCACGGCGAGCGCGCCCGCCTCGGTGAAGCGGGGCACGGCGGCCGCGGCGGCCGGCAGGGAGGGGAAGAACAGCAGCGCGGTGGAGACCCTGCGGTCCAGGGGGAGGGTGTCGAAGACGACCTCGGAGATGAAGCCCAGGGTGCCCTCGGAGCCCACCATCAGCCCGCGCAGGATCTCCACCGGGGTGGCGCCGTCGAGGAAGGCGTCGAGCCGGTAGCCGTTCGTGTTCTTGATCGTGTGCTTGGCGCGGATCCGGGCCGTCAGTTCGGGGTCCGCCTCGATCTCCGCCTTCAGGGCCATGAGCCCGGCGCACAGCCGGGGATCCGCGCGCGCCAGCTCGTCGTCGGCCGTCGGGTCGGCGGTGTCGACGACGGTGCCGCTCGGCAGTACGAAGGTGAGCGAGGTGACCGTGCGGTACGAGTTGCGGGTGGTGCCCGCGGTCATGCCCGAGGCGTTGTTGGCGACGACGCCGCCGATCGTGCAGGCCACGGCGCTGGCCGGATCGGGGCCGAGCACGCGGCCGTACGGCGCGAGCGCCGCGTTCGCCCGGACCACGGTCGTGCCGGGCCGGATCCGGGCCCGCGCGCCCTCGTCGAGGACCTCGACGCCCACCCAGTGGCGGCGCACGTCGACGAGGATGTCCTCGCCCTGCGCCTGCCCGTTGAGGCTGGTCCCGGCGGCCCGGAACACCACCTCGCGGCCCTTGCCGTGGGCGTACGAGAGGACGGCGGACACGTCGTCGACGTCCTCGGCCACCACGACGACCTGCGGTACGAAGCGGTAGGGGCTCGCGTCGGAGGCGTAGCGCACCAGGTCGGAGACTCTGGACAGCACCTTCTCGGGGCCGAGGAGGGCGGCCAGCTCCTCGCGCAGGTGCTTCGGGGTGCCCCGGGCCTGGAGGTCGGGCACCCGGTCGGGCGCCGCCCGTCGTCTCGTACCGGCTCGCAGGGCCTGCGGGTTCGGCTCCCGTACGGGCATGGCCAGGGCTCCCCTCCGGCGCGACCGTGCCCCCGCTCCAGCTGCCCCGGTCTCAGCAGACGGGCTCCGGACCGCGGTCGACCAGAGCGGACAGCAGACCTCCGAGCACCTCGCGCTGATCGACGGTCAGTGGAGCCAGGATGTCCTCTGCGGCCGCCCGGCGCGCGCTGCGCAGCTCCCTCAGTGTGTCGCGGCCGGCGTCGGTCAGCTCGATCCGGACCACCCGGCGGTTGCTCGGGTCCGGCACCCGGCGCACCCGCCCGGCCGCCTCCAGGCCGTCGACGAGACTGGTCACCGCGCGCGGGACGACCTCCAGCCGGGCCGCGAGGTCGGCCATCCGGGGCGGGTCCGGGTAGTGCGCGACCGTCCGCAGCAGCCGGGACTGCGCGGGCGTGATCCCGACCGGCTCCAGGTGCCGCTTCTGGATGCGGTGCAGCCGGCGGGTCAGGCGGAGCAGCTGCTCGGCGAGGAGACCGTCGGGGTCGGGTGCGCCGACGGCGCCGGGGGCGACGGCAGCGGCGGAGGCGCCGGAAGTGGCCGGGGTGCTCATGAGGGAACAATATCAGGACCACGTTCATTGTGAATATAGGTAACAATGAGCTATGCTCCGACCGCACCTCACCGAACCCTCGTAGGAGCCCATGCGCCACCATGACGAGTCCACCTGGACGCCCCCCGCCCGAGACCCCCGAGACCCCCGGGGCCCCAAGGAGCCCGCCCAGCTGCGGCGCATCCTGCGGCTTTTCCGGCCCTACCGCGGCCGTCTCGGCGTGGTCGGTCTGCTCGTGGCCGCCTCGTCGCTGGTCTCGGTCGCCTCGCCCTTCCTCCTCCGGGAGATCCTCGACACCGCGATCCCGCAGGGCCGCACCGGGCTGCTCAGCCTGCTCGCCCTCGGCATGATCGCCACCGCCGTGGTCTCCGGCGTCTTCGGCGTCCTCCAGACGCTCATCTCCACCACCGTCGGTCAGCGCGTCATGCACGACCTGCGCACCGCGGTCTACGCCCAGCTCCAGCGGATGCCGCTGGCCTTCTTCACCCGCACCCGCACCGGCGAGGTCCAGTCCCGGATCGCCAACGACATCGGCGGCATGCAGGCGACGGTCACCTCGACCGCCACCTCCCTCGTCTCCAACCTCACCGCCGTCGTCGCCACGGTCGTCGCCATGCTCGCGCTCGACTGGCGGCTCACCGTCGTCTCCCTGCTCCTGCTCCCGGTCTTCGTCGCGATCAGCCGCCGCGTCGGCCGCGAGCGCAAGCAGATCACCACCCGGCGCCAGAAGCAGATGGCCGCCATGGCGGCCACCGTCACCGAGTCGCTGTCCGTCAGCGGCATCCTGCTCGGCCGCACCATGGGCCGCGCCGACTCCCTGACCAGGTCCTTCGCCGAGGAGTCCGAGCGCCTCGTCGACCTCGAAGTGCGCTCCTCCATGGCCGGACGGTGGCGGATGTCCACCATCGGCATCGTCATGGCCGCCATGCCCGCGCTGCTCTACTGGGCGGCCGGTCTCGCCCTCCAGGCCGGCGGTCCCGCGATATCGCTCGGCACCCTGGTCGCCTTCGTCTCGCTGCAGCAGGGCCTCTTCCGGCCCACGGTGAGCCTGCTGTCGACCGGCGTGCAGATCCAGACCTCGCTCGCCCTCTTCCAGCGGATCTTCGAATACCTCGACCTGCCCGTCGAGATCACCGAGCCCGCCGAGCCCGTCCGCCCGGCCCGGATCGCCGGCGAGGTCTCCTTCGAGAAGGTCACCTTCCGCTACGACCCCGAGGGAGAGGGCCGCCCCACCCTCGACGCGATCGACCTCACCGTGCCGGCCGGCGGCAGCCTCGCCGTCGTCGGACCCACCGGCTCCGGCAAGTCCACCCTCAGCTACCTGGTGCCCCGGCTCTACGACGTCACGGAAGGCCGCGTCACCCTCGACGGCGTCGACGTGCGCGACCTCGGCTTCGACACCCTGGCCCAGGCGGTCGGCGTGGTCTCCCAGGAGACCTACCTCTTCCACGCCTCCGTCGCGGACAACCTGCGCTTCGCCAAGCCCGACGCCACCGACGAGGAGATCGAGGCCGCCGCCCGTGCCGCCCAGATCCACGACCACATCACCTCGCTGCCCGACGGCTACGACACCCTCGTCGGCGAGCGCGGCTACCGCTTCTCGGGCGGCGAGAAGCAGCGCCTCGCGATCGCCCGGACCATCCTGCGCGACCCGCCCGTGCTCATCCTCGACGAGGCGACCAGCGCCCTCGACACCCGTACCGAACACGCCGTGCAGCAGGCCATCGACGCGCTCTCCGCGGGCCGCACCACCATCACCATCGCCCACCGGCTCTCCACCGTGCGCGACGCCGACCAGATCGTCGTCCTGGACGCGGGCCGCATCGCCGAGCGCGGCAGCCACGAGGAGCTGCTCGCCCAGGACGGGCGGTACGCGGCGCTGGTGCGCCGGGACGCCCACGCACCAGAACACACGAACGCGGGAGCGGTTGTTCCCCAGAACGTGTGATCGTCCCGGATTCCGTTGCCCGACTCCCGTACGGCGTCGGATGATTACGGTGCGCAAGCGACGGGCTGCAGACCGCGACTGCGCAGTCCCACAGCAAGCTCTGCACAAGGAGAAAGCAGCACCATGAACGTCATCACCAACCTGCTCGCCGGCGTCCTCCACTTCCTGGGCTGGCTCGTCTGACGCCTTCCCCTCGGCAAGACGCCCTAGGTGAGAGTGCTCAGGCGAGACGCCTTGGGCACCACGCCTTCCACGGGCAAGCAGTGCGCGGCGCCGCCGGTCCCCCGTCCCAGGGGCCGGCGGCGCCGCCGCGTGACGGGACCGTACGGCAGGCCGCCGCCGGGCTCCCCGGAATCGCGGGGGAACCGGGTTAGCGTGCAAACCATGACGTACCGGACCTGGCAGCCCGAGCGCCGTCGCCGCCGCCCCCGGCTCACCCGGCGGGGCAAGTTCGTTCTCCTCGGCGCCCTGCTCGCCGTCGCCGCCGCGATCACCGTGCCGCTGCTGCTGCTCGGCGGGGACCCCGAGCGCCCCGTGCCAGAGAAGCAGCGCACCCTGCTCATCCCGGAGGGCTGGCGCGGCGGCGAGGTGTACGCGGCCGTGGACCGCTCCCTCGGACTGCCCGCGGGAACCACCCGCAAGGCCGCCCAGGCACCGGCGACCGCACTCGCCCTGCCCGCCGCGGCCGGCGGGAACCCTGAGGGTTACCTCTTCCCCGCGACCTATCCCGTCGGCAAGGCCACCACTCCCGAGGGGCTCCTGCGCTACATGGTCGACACGGCCGCGAAGCGCTACGCCGCCCCGGGCATCGCGGAAGGCGCCCGCCGCCACGGCATGAGCGTCCACGAACTGGTCATCGTCGCCAGCATCGTCCAGGCCGAGGCCGACACCCCGGAGGACATGGGCAAGGTGGCGCGGGTCGTCTACAACCGGCTCGCCCAGGGCATGCCGCTCCAGATGGACTCGACCATCAACTACGCCCTCGGCCGCGACACCGTGGACACCACCCACCAGGACACCCGCATCGACAGCCCGTACAACACCTACGAGCGCCGCGGCCTGCCCCCCTCACCCATCGGCAACCCGGGCGACCAGGCCATGGGTGCGGCCGTCGACCCGGCCGACGGCGACTGGCTCTACTTCGTCACCGTCCGGCACGGCGACACCCGCTTCACCGCCAGCTACCCGGAACACCAGGCGAACGTCGCCGACTTCAACGAACAGCGACGGGCTGCGGGGACGTCCTGAAGAGCCGACGGATGTCGGCGACGGCGGCCCGGCCGGCCCGGTTGGCGCCGATGGTCGACGCCGAGGGGCCGTAGCCCACGAGGTGGACGCGAGGGTCCCGTACCGCCCTCGTCCCCTCGACCCGGATGCCGCCGCCGGGCTCGCGCAGCCGCAGCGGGGCGAGGTGGTCGATCGCTGCGCGGAAGCCGGTCGCCCAGAGGATCACGTCCGCGTCCACCGTCCGCCCGTCGTCCCAGGCCACTCCCGTCGGGGTGATCCGGTCGAACATCGGCAGCCGGTCCAGGACGCCGCGCTCACGGGCGCTGCGGACGGCGTCGTTGAGCGGCAGCCCGGTGACCGACACTACGCTCTGCGGCGGCAGTCCCCGCCGCACCCGCTCCTCGACGAGGGCGACGGCGGCCCGGCCCTCCACCTCGCCGAAGGGGCCCTCGCGGTAGACGGGTTCGCGCCGGGTGACCCAGGTCGTCGCGGCGGCGACGTCGGCGATCTCCATCAGGTGCTGGGTGCCGGAGGCGCCGCCGCCGACCACGACCACCCGTTGCCCGGCGAAGGCGTCGGGCCCCGGGTACTGGGCGGTGTGCAGCTGGCGGCCGCGGAAGGTCTCCTGCCCCGGGTAGCGCGGCCAGAAGGGCCGGTCCCAGGTGCCGGTCGCGTTGATCAGGGCGCGGGTGGCGTAGACGCCCTCCGACGTCTCGACGAGCAGCCGCCCCCTCTCACCTTCGTCACCGCCCTCGTCCCTGCCCCGGCTCTCGCTCTCCCGGACCGCCGAGACCTCGACGGGCCGGTGCACCCGCAGCCCGAAGGTCTCCTCGTAGTCGGCGAAGTACCCGCCGATCACCTCGGAGGACGGCCGGGCGGGGTCGGCCCCGGTCAGTTCCATGCCGGGCAGCGCGTGCATCCCGTGCACCTTGCCGTACGTGAGCGAGGGCCAGCGGAACTGCCAGGCGCCGCCCGGCCTGGGAGCATGGTCGAGGACCACGAAGTCCCGCTCGGGCTCGAAACCGGTGCGCCGGAGGTGGTACGCCGCGGACAGCCCGGCCTGACCGGCCCCGATGACGACGACGTCGACCTCGCGCACCGCCCGGCTCGTGGCCTCGCGGTCCGGCACTTCGTGTACCTCGAAATCGTTCACGATTCCACCAACCGTGGACCCTCCCGGGATCTTCCCAGCCACCGGGGCCACGGCCGTCCCGAAGCGGTGGACGAGCGACCCCTCCCCGCGAACGGCAGGATGGGCCCCATGGCCTTCAGCACCACGATCCTCACGCTCACCACCGGCTCCACGGAGACGGTCACCGACCTCACCCGCCACTGCGAGGAGTTCCTGTTCCGCACGGCCGACGGCCGCGACGGCCTCCTCAACCTCTTCGTCCCGCACGCGACCGCCGGCCTGGCGATCCTGGAGACGGGCGCGGGCAGCGACCACGACCTCCTCGCCGCCCTGCACCACCTCCTCCCCGCCGACGACCGCTGGCAGCACCGCCACGGCTCCCCGGGCCACGGCCGCGACCACGTCCTCCCGGCCCTCGTCCCCCCACACGCCACCCTCCCGATCGTGGGCGGCCGCCTGGAACTCGGCACGTGGCAGTCGATCTGCCTGGTGGACACGAACAAGGACAACCCGCAGCGACAGGTGCGGCTGTCGTTCCTCGGCTGATCGCCGACGTACCGGTCCACCACGACGAACTCAGCCGCGCGTTCCCCAACGGCCCTTTCGACCACGAGGTCACCTCCCAGCCGGCTCGGCGTCCACCGCTGCACCCGGCTGCGTACCGCCATGTCAGGGGTGGTCAAGGTCGCGGCTTACTGTCGAGGGCCCGCCGAGCTCGGTGGCCCGGGGGCCGAGATCCGAGGCTCTGGTTCCTCGAGAAAGGGAAATTGGGTTGAGCCCCGGCGGCGGCACCGGGAGGATCGGGCACCGATGAGTTCTTCCCGGCGCCGCGGTCCGTCAGTGCGACCCGCTTCGAGCGGAGGACACCGACATGACGGAAGGCACCATGCTCGCCCCCCAGGCAACGCCCACCATCCCAGCCGCCCGCGTCACCACCGTGCTGCGGATTCTCGTGCTGTCGACCTTCGTCGTCCTCCTCAACGAGACGATCATGGTCAACGCGATCCCGCGGCTCATGCGCCACTTCGAGGTCAGCGCGGCGGCCGCCGGGTGGTTGTCCACGGCCTTCATGCTCACCATGGCCGTCGTCATCCCGGTGACGGGATGGTTCCTGCAGCGCGTGACGACGCGTACCGCATTCGGTCTGGCCATGGCCCTGTTCCTCGCCGGCACGGCGCTGGCCGCGGCCGCGCCCAGCTTCCCCGTGCTGTTGGCCGCCCGTGTCATCCAGGCCGGCGGCACCGCCGTCATGATGCCGCTGCTCATGACGACGCTGATGACCCTCGTGCCCCCGGAGGACCGCGGCCGGGTCATGGGGAACATCACCCTCGTCATCTCCGTCGCACCCGCCCTCGGCCCCGCGGCCTCCGGTGTGCTCCTGCAACTGGGGACGTGGCGCCTGCTGTTCCTCGCCGTGCTGCCCATCGCCGGTGCCATGGCCTTCTTCGGCCGGCGTCACCTGGTCAACATCGGCGAGCCGCAGGCCGGTCCCATCGACTGGCTGTCCGTCCCCCTTGCGGCAGTGGGATTCGGCGCGCTCGTCTACGGCTTGAGCGGGCTCGGCGCCGAGAGCTCGGCACAGGCTCCCCTGCCCCCGGCGGCCACGACCCTGGCGGGCGGCGTGATGGTGGCCCTGTTCGCCTGGCGGCAGCTGGCGCTGCAGCGCTCGTCCACGCCGCTGCTGGACCTGCGTACCCTGACGTACCGGCACTTCTCCGTGGCGCTCGGTCTGATGTGCCTGTCCTTCATGGCGCTCATGGGCGCGTTCATCCTGCTGCCGATCTACCTGCAGGAGGTGGCCGGCCTGAGCTCACTGCAGACCGGGCTGCTCCTCATCCCCGGCGGGCTGACCATGGGCCTGCTCGGACCGCAGGTCGGCAAGCTCTACGACCGGCTCGGCGCGCCGCGCCTCGTCGTGCCCGGGGCCGTGCTCACCGCGGTCTGCCTCGCCCTGTTCGCCCTCACCGACGCCCGGACCTCGCCCTGGCTGGTGCTCGCCTTTCACATGGCCCTGAGTGCCGGTATGGCGTTCGTCTTCACCCCCATTTTCACCTCCGGCCTGGCCGTACTGCCGCCGCACCTCTACCCCCACGGCTCCGCCATCCTGGGCTCGCTCCAGCAGGTCGCGGCCGCCGCCGGTACCGCCCTGGTCATCAGCGTCATGTCGGGCCGGGCAGCCTCGGCCACAGCTGCCGGTGCCGACGCCACCGGCGCCCTGGAGACCGGCATCCGGTGGGGATTCGGCGTCGGTGCCGCGATCGGCGGACTGACCGTGCTGGTCGCGCTGCTGGTCCGTACCCCGCCCGCTCCGCATCAGCCCGCCGAGTCGGAGGTCCGGGACGACGAGGACGGCACCACCGCAGACCAGGTGGCCCAGATGCACGCCTGCTGACGTCTGCTCCGCGGTCCGGCCCTCAAGGGCGGTCCGCGGTGCCCCCGTCGGTCGGGTGAACAGGCAAGGGCCGGCTTCCCTGCCTCATCGTCCTCGGACGACTCGGGCGGCACGTGGAGCGCCTGGCGTGGCCGGCGCAGGCCCGGGGGCCTGCGCCGGTTCCGGGCTGGAGCGGTCTGCGCGGGTGTCAGACGGGCAGCGCCAAGAAGCCGTAATTGGTCTTGGTGGTCTTGTGCGTCCACACCTGTTTGCCGGTGGCGGTGTCGCGCACCGTCAGGTTCTTCTTGAAGTCGGTGTACACGAGGTGGCGGCCCTCGGCGTGGGCGTGGATGCCGTTCTGCTCGGTGCCGAAGTCGCGCTGTTCCTTCCACGCGACTCTTCCCGTGCCGCTGTTCAGCGCGGCGATCACGTTGGTCCTGGACGAGCCGTCGGCCTCCTGGATCTGGCGCCCGGGCGTCCGTCCGGGCCGACTAGACCGTCGCCCGGAGGGCATCTTCCGGGAGGGAGCGCCGTGTGCCCGGCGTACGGGCGTTCGGTTAACCTGGCTGCGCCGGGGGCCCGGCTCGGTGCCGGGCTCGGTCGGGGGCCGTCACCGTGGGAGCGCAGGGGACGGAACGGGCAGGGGTGGATCACAGGTGAGAGACGGAGACCGGGCGAGGCATCGTGGATAAGGTCCTGCTCACCGCCGCCGCCCTGTACGTGATCGTGCTGCTCCGGGCCGGAGGGACGTTCGCCGTCGGGTGGCTCGCCGGAGCCGGTGCCAGGCGCAGCAGGTTCGCCGGGCGGATCTCCTCGGCCAGGTTCCAGCGCGCGGAGCGGGCGATCCAGCGGTGGGGCGCGCCGGTGGTGGCCGTCTCCTTCCTGACCGTGGGCTTCCAGACCGCCGCCAACTTCCTCGCGGGCAGCATGCGCATGCCCCTGACCCGCTACCTCCCCGCGCTGTTCCTGGGCGGAGCGGCCTGGGCGCTGGTCTACGCGACCGCCGGCCTGGGCGCGCTCGAAGTGCTGGGCAGGCTGTTCGCCGAGCGGACGGCACTCGGTGTGGCCGCGGTCGCCGCGGTCCTCCTCGCGGTGTGCGGTGTGGTGGTCCACCGCAGAAGAAGGGCCGCCCGGCCCCCTCGCGACATCGCGGCCGAAGAGTCCTGAGCCCGCCCCGCCCCGGGCGGTGTGGCGCTGCGCCGTCGGGATGCCCCGGCGCCTGAACTATCTTGGGCAGCAGCGAGACGAGAGGGAGGCACTCCGTGTCATCTGGGCAGCAGGCGCGTGCGCAGGCAGCCGCGATCACGCCGGGCAAGCGGTCGGACGAGCCGGAGACGGCCTCTCCCGCTTCTCCCGCCGAGCGGGTGCGTTCGCTCCTCGGCGGGCACCGCCTGTCTCCCGCGCAGCGGCGCATCGCCCAGTTCCTGGTCGACCACCTCACCGAGGCGGCGTTCCTGTCGATCACCGAGCTCGCGGAGCGGGTCGGCGTCAGCCAGCCGTCCGTGACCCGGTTCGCCTCCTCCCTGGGCTTCAGCGGGTATCCCGCGCTCAGGGAGGCCCTGCAGCCCATCGCGCTCAGTGCCGTCGCCGGTGCCTCCGACGACCGGCAGGGACGGCTCCACAACGAGATCCAGGCCGCGGTCGACGCCGAGATCGAGAACCTCATGTCCCTGCGGCGGGTGTTCGCGGACCCCGACCGGATCCTCGACGTCGGCCGCGAACTGGCCCGGTCCGTGCCGCTGACCGTGCTCGGCATGCGGATCTCGGTCTCCCTGGCCGAGTACTTCGCGTACGCCGCGCGGCGCATCCACCCGGACGTCCGGGTGGTGACGCGCGGGGGCAGCGTCGCCTACGACACCCTGCTCCAGGCGCGCGAGGCCGGCGGGACCTGGGTGCTGGCCTTCGCCATGCCGCGGCACGCCAACGAGACCCTCGCCGCCCTGCGCGCCGCCCGCGGCGCGGGCCTGCGCGTCGCACTGATCACCGACCTGGCGCTCGGGCCGCTCGTGGACGAGGCCGACGTGGTGTTCACCGCCGGCACCGGAGCCCGGCTGGTCTTCGACTCGTACGCGGCGCCCGGGGTGCTCTCCTCGGCCATCCTCCAGGCCATGGCGGACGCGGACCCGGAGCGTACGCAGCTACGGCTGGAGAAGTACGAGCAGGCCGCGGAGCAGCACGCCTTCTTCCTGGACGACTGAGCCGGAGGAACGGGCCGGAGCCGGATCCGGGGAGGGACGACCCCGCAGGCCGAGTCCGGAGGCGTGGTCCGGGAAGGCCGAGCCCGAGGGAGCGGTCCGCAGGGGCGCGGCCGCAGAGATCGTTCCGGGGCCGGATCGCACCGGTTCAGGGGGTTTTCATGACCCCGATCTGCATGAAAATTTTCATTCTCTTGCTTTCTCTTCAGTAAGTATATTTACTGAAGGTGCCCCCACGGGCCCGAACAGAACACCGCAGGGCTGCCCCCTCCTCCTCATGACGGCCCTCGTGTTTCAACGGCCGCGGACCGCGCCTCGCGCGGTCGGCACTGTGGCGGCTCCGGTCAACCCCTGGACCGGAGCCGCCACACCTCTTCTCCGTCAGCCGGTCCCGTAGTCCTCGACCAGGTTGGCGATCAGCTCCCGCAGCGCCTCCGCCCGTCGCCGGTCCTCGCGCTGGGCGCGGAGCGCCTCGTCGGTGGCGCGCAGACGGGTCAGGGCGGCCGGTTCGGCGTCCAGGACGCGGTCGAGCAGCGGGTCGGTGATCAGGTCCAGGCACGCGGTGAACAGGAGCCGGGTCGCGGGTGCCGGCGGCTCCTCGTCCGGTGCGGTGAACCACGGCGTCACATGCCGGACGGGGTCCGTCAGGCTCCAGCCGACCACGGCGCCGTGCTGCACCAGGAGCGCCACGTCCGGCGCGATCCCGATCCGTGCGTCGAGCGGCTCGTCGAGGACGTCGAGGTCACGCAGCCCGGTCAGTACCGTGTCGCCAGGCGCCCGGCACAGCACCGAGCACGTCTCCAGGCGGAAGTCCCGGACCTCGTCGGCGACGAGGCCGCCCGGGCGCACCTCAGGCACGTCCGGGACGCGGGCCGCGTCCTCGGCGGAGGCGGACTCCGGCGGAAGCCGGAACTCCACGCCCGCCAGCCTGCGTCCGGTGGGCTCGAAGCGGACCTCGTCGGGCGTGTCCCACAGCCAGGCCCCACTGCCGAACGTCTCCGTGCCGAACCGCTCCCGCTCCGCCTTGCCCACGGCCGGGCCGACCCGGACCGCCCCTCCTTCGAAGCGGGGCGTGAGGGTGAGCGGGGTGTCCGTCACCGTCGCCGTCCAGCCGTCGTCACCCAGCGTCACCCTCATGTCCGTACCCGTCCCGTCCGTCCGCTGCCTCACCTGCACGTGCCGCCTCACCCGCTGCCCCGCTCGCCGCTCACTTGATCTGTACTGCCGGGGGCATGAAGCCGTTCTTGCCCGGGATCCTGCCCTCCACGATGTCCTCGTGGGTGATCGCCCGGCCGGCGTCCGTGGCCTTCGCCCCGTTGCCGACCGCCGTCGCCCCGGATTCGCCCAGGACGCCGGACGGGCCGTACGCGGTGATGGCCTGGCCCGCCTCCGAGCCGACGCCCTTGGTCACGACGACGTCGTCGCCCTGGCGGAAGATGAGGTTCCCCGCGCCGCCCGTCGACCGGTAGACGGCGTCCGGCTGCTTGAGGATCTCCAGGACGCGTTCGTCGGTGAAGCCGTGCATCGTGTCGCCGTGGTAGTCCGGGTGCTTCCGGAAGCGGCCGTCGCCCGCCCGGTCGATGACGTTGTCCGCCGCCTTGATCGCCCGCTGCTTGGCCTTCTCCTCCGGGCACTTGGGCGCGAGGCCCAGCGGATCGCATCCGGTGGTGGGGTTGTCGACGTAGGCGACGGGGTTCGGCGCGGGTGCCAGGCCCAGCGGGTCGGGGGAGGCGTAGCGGCCGGTCTCGGGGTCGTAGTGCCGGAAGTGGTTGTGGTGGAGACCGGTCTCGGGGTCGTAGTACTGGCCGGGGAAGCGCAGCGGGGTGTACGCGCTGCTGTCCCGGGCCCAGGCCGTGGTGCCCCACAGCGTGCTGCGGGTGTGCCAGGCGACCGCGCCCGACTCGTCGATCAGCTCGGTCGGCGTGCCGACGAGGTCGGTGGCGATGGCGAAGAAGCGCCGGTCGACCTCCTCCTGCCGGCTGTCGGCCGTGAGGATCCGCTCGGTCTGGGCCAGCGGCACCACGTCCCGGTGGTCCCAGGTCAGGGCGACCGCGTGCGGGTCCTCGGGACGGTGGCTGGTCTGTTCGCACAGGGTGAGGCCGTCCCAGGTGAACCGGACCTCCTCGACCACGCTCTCGCCGTCCGCCGCCAGGCGCTGCTTCGCGGTGCGGCGGCCCAGCGGGTCGTAGCGGTAGCGCCAGCGGGTGCCGTCGGGCGTGGTGACGGAGGTGAGACGGTTCTCGGTGTCCCACGCGTAGCGCCAGGTGTCGGGCTTGCGGGACAGCCGGGCCTTCTGCCGGAGCACCATCCGGCCGAGCGCGTCGTGCTCGAAGCGGACGCCGCCGGCGCGGGTGATCCGCGTGCCGGAGTAGGCGCGCTCGCCGACGGCCTCACCGCCCGGGTGCCGGTCCGGCCAGGACGCCGAGGTCTGGTTGCCGGCCTCGTCGTACGCGTACCGCTCCGTCCAGCCCTGGGCGTGGACGGCGGTGACCCGCCCCAGCGGGTCGAGGTCGTACGTGCGGGTGCCGGAGAGCCGGTCGGCGACCGAGACCAGCCGGCCGTCGGCGCGATAGCCGTACGTACGGCCGAGGACGGTCCGGGAACCGGCGGTGACGTGCTGGGCGGCGAGCCGGCCGGCCTCGTCCCAGGCCGAGGTCAGCGTGAGCGACTCCCCGAAGACGCGGGCCAGTTCGCGTCCTTCGGCATCGTGGGCGAAGCCGATCTCCCGGCCGCCCGTGGTCAGCCGCAGCGGCCGTCCGTCGCCGGCGTAGGCGTACGAGGTGACGTGGCCGGTCGGCGTGGTGCGGCGGACGCGACGGCCCAGCTCGTCGTAGTGGTAGACCGTCGGCAGGCCGTCCACCGACTCGGTCCTGACCATGCCGCGGCGGTCGTACTGGTAACGCAGCTCGCCGTCCGGGCCGACCGCTTCCAGGAGCCGGCCCGCGCGGTCGTACGCGTACGTCGTCACCCGGCCGTCGACGTCCTTGCGGACGACCTGCCCGAGCACGTCCCGCTCGAACGTGATCGTTCCGCCCAGCGCGTCGACCCGCTCGGCGACCCGGCCCTCGGCGTCCACGCGATAGCTCAGTTCACGCCCGTCGAAGTCGGTCTCGGACACGATGTTGCCGACCGCGTCGTAGGCGTAACTCCAGGTCAGGCCCTGCGGGTTGGTGATTCGGGTCAGCCGCAGGTCCCGGTCGTGCTCGAAGGTGTGACGGCTGCCGTCGGGGCGCGTGGTGGCGACCGGCAGGTCGAAGTGGGTGTACTCGTAGCGGGTGACGCCGCCCGAAGCATCCGTGCGGGTCAGGCAGTTGCCCTCGCCGTCGTACGTCCACGACTCCGTGGACCCGTCGGGACCGGTGCGGCGGGCGAGGTGCCCGTCGGCGCTCCACTCCAGTGCGGTGACCCGGCCCGACGGGTCGGTGACCCGCACCGGACGGCCCAGGGCGTCCCGTTCCGTGCGCGTGGTGGCGCCGGTCGGGTCGGTCACCGCGACGGTCAGTCCCGCCGCGTCGCAGCTCACCCGGGTCGTGTTGCCGAGGGCGTCGGTGACCGAGACGAGCCGGCCGGCGTCGTCGTAGGCGGAAAGCGTCGTGTTCCCGGCCGGGTCCGTGACCGCCGTACGGTTGCCGCGCTCGTCGTACGCGTACGACGTACGGGCACCGTCCGGTCCCACGATCGCGACCGGCAGCCCGAACGGGCCGCGCTCCACCCGGAGTTCGGCGCCGTCGGCGCGGACGGCCGACACCGTCCGGCCCTCCGCGTCGTACCCGAAGCGGGTGGTGGCGCCCAGCGGGCCGGTACGGGAGAGCAGGTTGCCGTCGGTGTCGTGGCGGTACCGCGTGGTGTGGCCGAGGGCGTCCGTCGTGGCCACGATCCGGCAGCCCGGGCCGACCAGATGCCGGGTGGCCCGTCCGTCGGCGGTGGTCAGGACCGTCGTCCGGTGACCGGTCGCGGCATCCGGCTCGCCGTACGCCAGGGTGATCTGGACGTGTCCGGCCTCGCCGCCCTCGGCGACCACCCGGTCCCGGTCGTCGTAGACGTAGTCGTAGCGGCGCCCGTTGGAGTCGGTCCAGGCGACGACCCGGTGCCGCTCGTCGTAGGCGAAGGTGGTGACGGCGCCCGACGGCCGTGTCACCGTGGTCAGTTCGCCGTCCTCGTAGCCGTACGACATCAGCGGAACGCCCGCGGCCTCCGTGCCGTCCCTGCCCGCGCCGGTCAGGGTCAGTCCGGTGACCCGGCCGTCCGCCGTGACCAGCCCCAAGGCGTGGCCGGCCGAGTGCACCAGGGCCAGCGGCAGTCCGTCCTCGGCGCGCTCCACGCTGACCGTGTGCCCGTTGCGTTCGGAGAGGCCGGAAAGCCAGGCCGTGCCGTCGCCGCCGGGCTCCGCACCGCGCGGGGCGGTGAAGTGGCGCACCACGCCCGAGTCGTCATCGGTCAGGGCGTAGTCGCCGTCCGCGTCCCGGGCGAGCAGCGTCCGGCTCCGGCCGGAGCGGGAGCGGGTGGGCGTGCCGGGAACCGGATGCGGATAGGCGATCAGGAGCCCGTCGGCGGTGACGTGGACGACGCCGACGGCGTCGACCTCCAGCCGCTCGTCGACGGTGGACGACCAGGCCCGCCCCAGGAAGCGGCCGACGGGCAGGCCGGACTCGGTGCGCCGGGTGAACAGCAGCGGCAGGATCCCGGGGATCCCGACGTCGGTCTGCGGCAGGTACATCCGGCCCGTGGCCAGGTCCACCGGGTCCGTGCCGGTGCTGGTGCGCTCGTGGTCACCGCGGTCGTGGGTGCCGTCAGGGCTGTCGTCGACCAGCTTGCGCACCCGCGCGGCGTCCGCCGCCTCCTCGGCGATCCGTACGCCCTTCGCCGCGGCTCCGCCGCCACCGGTGGCCACCGTCAGAGCGATGTCCGGGATCAGCCGGCCGAATCCCTCGGCCGGGTCCTTCATGAAGTCCTTGACCATCTGCGTGCCGGTGCCGACCGGGTCGTTGACGGCGACCACCAGACCCGCGGCCAGGCTGTTGAGCGAGGTCGCGTACTCGGCCGGATGCGTCAGGTTGTACGGATCCATCGGGTTGACCGAGCGGACGAAGTTCAGGATGCCCGCGGTGCCCTTGATGATGCCGCCGCCGACATGGTCGCCCATGATCTGCATCTCCTCGTAGCCGTCGCGCAACTGCTCGGCGTACGAGGGCTTCTGCGGCGCCATGTCCCGGGCCGCGCGGACCGCCGAACGCGCGCTCTCGGCGGCGGAGTTCCGCTGCCTGCGCGCCTCGGCGAGGATGTCCTGCGCCTCCTTCATCAGCTTCTTGCCCGGGTCGTCGAAGGTCGCGGCGGGCTTCGGGGGCAGCGAGGAGGGGTCGCGCTTGTCGGCGGGCTGGGCGTTGTAGCGGTCGACCGCGCCGTTGTAGTCGTCGACCTTCCTGCGGTGGGCCTCGGCGGCGCTCTCCGAGGCCTTGACGCCCTCCTTCCACTTGTCGATGGCCGTCTGCGCCTCCCCCTGCGCCCACGTGACGGTGTCGGCGAACCGGTCGAGCGCACCGATCGCCTTCGAGCAGGCGTCGGCGGCGGCCCACCACTTGGGCGGCTGGGTGCTCACGGCGGTCCGCAGCGCCTCGGCGGTCTCGCCCTTGAGCTGCGCGGAGTCGAGGCCCTTGAGGCCGTCGCCGGTGTCGTCGAAGGACAGCTGGAAGGCGCGGAGCCGGTCCGCGGTGGCGTTGATCTTGCCGGGGCTGCCGTAGATCAGCTTGGTCTTGTCCTCGGTCTGCCCGAGGTCCATCTCGTCGACCTCGGCGCCGAGCCGGTTGGCGACCGAGCGGGACTGCTCGCGCACCCAGTCGGCGCCGGACTCCCAGCCGACGTCCTCCAGCCGGTCGGCGGTCCAGTTGCCCGCGTCCTCGACGCGGTTGCCGACCCATTCGACGCCGTCCTCGACCGCGTCCTCGACCACGTCCGGCGTGATGTCACTGATGAAGTCGCCGATGCCCACCGTCATTCACCCCCGGAGCCGGCCTGCCGTTCCTGCTGCTTCGCGCGCTCCTCCGGCGACGGGCCGAAGGTGTCGTCCAGCGCCTGGTTCCACTGGTCGTCGGACACGCCGAGGAGCTCGTTGAGGATCCGCGACTGCCGGCCGCCCTGGCCCTCCGTCATCACCGTGCGTCCGGTGTCCTTCCAGGTCTGGCCCATCTCCTGGCCGGCCTTCTCGAACGACTCGGGACTCCAGTCCGGGTCCAGGTAGTCCGGGGTGAGGATCTCGCCCCAGTCCTGCTTGGCGATCTCCTCCTCGCTCGCGTGCGGATTGCCGCCCATGAGCGAGTTGGCCCCCACCTTGAGCGTCCCCGCCACGTACTGGTCGTGCTCCCACTGGGTGCCCGCCGCCAGACCGAGCCGGCCGGCCAACTGGCTCGCGTCCCGCACGAGGGCGCGCACTCCCCACTCCCAGCGCTCGCAGAAGTCCTCGAAGTCCACCGAAAGGCCGTGGTGCCCGGCCTCCATGCCCGTCAGGGCGAGCTCCGAGAAGCCCTTGCCCATGACCGATCCGGTGGCGCCGCCGAGTTCGCCGAGCTGGTCGATGGTCGCGCCGACGCCCTGGGTGAACTTGGCCACCGACGCCTTGTCGAGCTGGAGGTCCGCGCCGTCACCGCTCATGTCCGGGTCCCTCCGTCGTGGACCTGCCGTCCGCCGGCCGTGCGCCCGCCGTCCGGCCGTCCGCCGGCCGCGCGTCCACGGCGACCGCGTCCGGGACGATGCCGACGACCGGCGGGAAGAACATCGAACCGTCCTCGGTGGCGATGTCGACCGCGAGTCCGGCGGGTTCGCCGAGGGACGGCACGATCTCGTCGACGATGCGTGCCCCGAGGAGCGCCGCGTAGTCCATGGCCCGGTCGCCCGGTCCGTGCCGCAGGGCGAACCGGGCCAGCGCGGTCTCGTCGGTGAACCCGCAGATCCACCGCACGCCGCCGGCCCGCACCGACCAGAGCCCGCCGTCGGCCACCGGCACGAGCAGGACCGAGCGGCGCATCTCGCCGACCAGCGCGCGGGGGTCGTCGCCACCCCTTCTCCGTTCGGCGATGCGCTCCGCGAGCGCCGTCGCCCCTGGCTGATGCACGGCCCCTCCCCGTTACTCGGTGGCTTGAATGCACCGTAGAGCAGGACGTGGGAATCGGGCAGGTGGTTCTCGTGAAGGTTTGCGCGTGTGTCGTTTGCGCGGGAGAGGCTGCTCAGCCGGTCCGGGCCGGGGTGGGCGCGGGCGGCGCCTGGCCGTCCTCCAGGAGGACCTCGGGCGTGCCGGTGCCGTCGGCCGGGACGGTCCAGACGTCGTCGGAGCCGCCGCGCGTGTCGGCGGGCAGGGCGTAGGCGAGGGTGTCGTCGTCGAGCCAGACGGCCTGGTCGTCGACGCTGCGGCGCTCTGCGAGGGGTGTGGACTCCAGGGTGCGCAGGTCGAGGACGTGCTCGCGCCACAGGGCGGCCCGGCCCATCACCCGCTTCTTGTACGCGACGCGGGTGCCGTCGGGAGAGAGGGACGGGCACTCGACGTTACGGGTGAGGGTGGTGACCGTGCGCTTCGCGACGGATCCGCGGACGAGGTACGTCTCGTCGCCGGTGGCCAGGGTCGCGTAGAAGGTGTCGTCGTCGCCGGCGAACGTGACGCCCCAGAAGTTGACGTCCTGGTTGCGGTACGGGCGGCCCTCCAGGGTGATCCCGAACTCCTCGAGGTTCGCGGCGAGTTTCCAGCCGCGGGTGTCGAGGATCGCGGTGCGGGTGGAGAAGAAGGCCGTGCCGTACGACTCGCCCTTCACGAAGACCGTCCAGGCGGCGAGCCTGCCGCTGGGGGAGACCCGGGCCCGGCTCGGGATCCCGGCCAGCGGGTAGGTCCGCACCGTGCGCAGGGCGGGGTCGAGGATCCGGGCGTGGTACGCGGGGCGGCCGAGGACCGTGGTGGACTGGAGGCACACGCCGGTGCCCGCGGCGGAGTGGAAGCGCAGACAGCTGACGTCCGACGCGGTGCGCACGGCGCCGGCGGGACCGCCGTCCCGTCCGTCGGCCGGGACCGAGACGAGCCGGTCGCGGTGCGGCCCGGCCGCCGTGTTCCGGAAGACCAGCCGGCCGGGCTCGTCCAGACCCACCTTCCCGGCCGCGAACGCCGGTCCGCCCGGCCGTGGCTTGTTCTCCTGCTCCGCACGGTCGGCGGCGGACAGCACGGACCAGGCGCCGACACCTCCGAGCAGCAGGACTCCGACGGCGAGGATCAGCAGGCGGCGCAGTGGGCTGAGGGTCATCGCGGAACTCCCGTGGTGGGCGTGGGGCGCAGGGCGACGCCGCAGGCCACCGCGCAGCAGGCGAGGCCGGCGGCCGCCGCGGCGAGGGCGGCGCCGTCGCCCCACGCGGCCCACGCGGCGCCGAAGGCCAGGGAACAGCAGAAGCGGGCCAGCGCCTGGCCGGTGCCGACCAGCGCGATGCCGCTGGCGCGCAGCCGCTCGGGCACCACCGCTGCCACCGCCGCCGGAAGCACCCCGTCGGTCGCGGCGTAGAAGGCGCCGTGCAGCACCAGGACCAGGTACGGCAGGGCGGGCGTCGTGGGCGCCCACAGCAGCAGGCCGTACGCGAGCAGCAGCCCGGCGTGCCCGGCCAGGAACACCGCGCGCCTTCCCGCCCGGTCGGCGAGGCGTCCCATCGGCAGTGCGAGCAGCAGGAACACCGTGGCAGTGCCCAGCGGCAGCAGCGGGAAGAGCTGCTCGTCGACGCCCGTACGGCGCTGCACCAGGAGGTAGAGGAAGGCGTCGCTGACGGTGGTCAGACCGAGCAGCACCGCGCAGCCGAACAGGACCCGCAGCCGGCGGGTCCGCAGCAGCCCGAACGCCGCCCGCAGATCCGTCTTCTCCGGAGCCGCCCGGTCCTTCGTCGCCTCCGACGCAGCCCGGTCCTTCGTCGTCCCCGCCCCAGCCCGGCCCTTCGTCGCCTCCCACGCAGCCCGGTCCTTCGTCGTCCCCGCCCCCGGCCGGTCCGCGCCCGCCGGCCGCGCCGGAAGACCCGGCGCGCCGCCCGCCGGGTCCGGCGCACGCTTCCCGCCCGGTACGAAGAGCACCAGCACGAGCACCCCGAGCGCGGCCACGCACGCGCTGACCGCGAACACCGCGTCGTAACCGCCCGCCGCCACACCGAGGATGAGGAACGCGAGCACCGGGCCGAGCAGTGCCCCCGTGGTGTCCATCGCCCGGTGCACGCCGAAGGCCCTGCCCTGCCGGTCCGGCGGCGCGGAGAGCGAGATCAGGGCGTCGCGCGGCGCGGTGCGCAGACCCTTGCCCGTACGGTCGAGCGCGAGCGCCGCGCCCAGCGCGCCGAGGTGACCGACGAGCAGCAGCGGCTTCACCAGCGCCGACAGGCCGTAACCGATCCCGGCCACCAGCTTGTGGTTGCGCACCCGGTCGGCGAGATGGCCGCCGGTGAGCTGGACCAGGGCGCTCACCCCGTTCTGCACGCCGTCGAGCACGCCGAAGCCCAGCGGGCTGAGACCGAGCCCCATCACCAGGTACAGCGGAAGGACGGCGGTGACCATCTCGCTCGAGACATCGGTGATCAGGCTGACCGTGCCGAGCGCCAGGACGGTCGGGGAGACCGCCCGGACCGTGCCGCGGAGGCGGTCCGGCGCCTCGGTCGTCCCGTGCGGTGCGGAGCGGTCGGCCAGGTACACGGGCGAGACTCCAGCCTTGTCGAGCGGGTGGACGCGCGCCCACTGTAACCGCTGGGGCCCGGCGGAACGGCAGGATCGGTGCGGCTTCGCGACCGCTTGCCACCAATTCCGCGAAAGGCCTCATCGTCACCGTGTTGTGCGCCTATCTTCCCGTTGTACGCTGCGAGTTGAGCACACCGATCGAGCTGTCGACCGCTGTGCCCAGGGGGTGTTCGTGGGGGATTCCACCGACAGGAGGCCGAAGCGCCGTCGCTTCGACGCCGACTGTCTTCATCGGCATGCTCACCATGCCCGGGACCGTCGGTACCGGGTCCGATCGCGCGTCGACGCGCCCGGGGACCGGGAATCCACCGGGCAGTAGCGCCGACGCGCGGGCACGGCAACGCCAAGGGGTTCTGAGGAGTGCCCCTCGGCCTGTCGTGATGTCGTCCCCGCGCCGACCGGCGTCCCGTCGCCGGACACCCGTTTCGCCAGCACGCACCACAACGACCTGCCGACGGCGGGCCGTTCAGCAACCGATCCGGACCAGCCGCTCTGGTCCGGTACCGACCCGAGGGGGGTGGGTGTGTCAGTTCGTCCTGCCAACACACCCGACATTCCACGCAGTTCACGGATGAAGGAGCTCGCCCGAGCGGACCGACCGCTCCACGACCTCGCCACCCGGCTGCTCGCCGTGGCCGAGCGGGGACTGCCGCGCATGCTCACACCGGACGGCACCGGCTTCGTCTTCACGCGCGCGGGGAGCCCCGCGGGCGACGGCTCCTGGGCCCTGGAACAGCGCGGCACCAGCATCCGCTACGCGGCGATCACCGCGCTCGGCGCCCGCTTCCTGCCCGCCGACCGGCAGCGCGCGGTCCTCGGCGGCCGCACCGCCGAGGAGTTCACCGGCCTCCTCGTCGAGCGGCTGCCCGGCGTGCGCAACCTCGGCGACGCCGCGCTCGTCGCCTGGGCCGCCGCCGAGACCGCCCACCCCAAGCTCTCGGACGCCCTGGACCGCGTCGCCGTCCTCGACGTGCCCGGAAAGCCGCAGTACACCGTCGAGGCCGCCTGGGTGCTGTCCGCACTCGCGGCCGCACGCTCCACCCTCGACGTGGAGCAGCGGCTCGCCGTCGCACGCGACCGGCTCCTCCGCGCCCGGATCGGCGGCAGCCCGCTCTTCCCGCACGCGACAGGCCCGGGACTCAACCCCTGGTACCGCGCGCACATCGGCTGCTTCGCCGACCAGACGTACCCGCTGCAGGCCCTCGCCCGCACCCACGCGAGCGGCGACGACCCGCAGGCGCTGGCCGCGGCCGACGCCTGCGCCACCCGCATCTGCGCCCTCCAGGGCGACGGCGGCCAGTGGTGGTGGCACTACGACGCCCGGCGCGGCACCGTCGTCGAGGGATACCCGGTCTACAGCGTGCACCAGCACGCCATGGCCCCCACCGCGCTCTTCGACCTCGCCGAGGCGGGCGGCACCGACTTCGCCGAGCCGGTCCGCCGCGGCCTGCGCTGGATGACCGAGGTGCCCGAGCTCGCCCGTGCGGGCGCGGTCGAGCCGATGATCCTCGACGAGCTCGGCGTGACCTGGCGCAAGGTCCACCGCGGCGACCCGAAGAAGGCGGTCCGCGCCGCCCGCGGACTGAGCACCCGGTTCCTGCCGGGGCTGCGGCTCGGGCCGCTCGACGCGGTGTTCCGCCCCGCGGCGGTGGACCGCGAGTGCCGGCCGTACGAGTTCGGCTGGATGCTCTTCGCCTGGCTCGGCTCGATCGGTGCCACGGGCGACACCCGCGACACCGGTGAGGGCGGTGACCAGAGATGACCACGCGTCAGAACCTCTTCGGCGTCACGCTCGACGCCCTCACCATGGACCAGACCGTGGCTCGCTGCCTGGCCGCCGTACGGGCCGGCGAGCGCCTCGAGATAGGCGTCGTGAACGCCGCCAAGCTGGTCAACATGCGCCGCGACCCCGCCCTCGCCCGCGCGGTCTCCGGCTGCGACCTCGTCCTCGCCGACGGCCAGGCCGTCGTCTGGGCGGGCCGGCTGCTGCGCCGCCCGCTGCCCGAACGCGTCGCCGGCATAGACCTGTTCATGCGGCTCCTCGCCGAGGCCGAACGCGAAGGGCTCTCCGTCTACTTCCTGGGCGCCCGGCAGGACGTCCTGGAGCGGATGCTCCGCCGGGTCGCCGTCCGCTTCCCCGGTCTGCGCGTGGCCGGCAGCCGCAACGGCTACTTCGACGACAGCGAACAGCCCGCCATCGCCGACGCCATCGCCGAGAGCGGCGCCGACATGCTGTTCCTCGGCATGACCTCGCCCAAGAAGGAGATCTTCACGGCCGGTTACGGCGAGCGCAGCAAGGTCGCGCTCGTCCACGGCGTCGGCGGCTCCTTCGACATCCTCGCCGGCATCACCCGCCGCGCCCCCGAACGCTGGCAGCGGCTGGGCCTCGAATGGCTCTACCGCACCCTTCAGGAGCCGCGCCGGCTCGGCCGCCGCTACCTCACCACCAACGTCTCCTTCGCCCTCATGACGGGCCGGGAGCTGCTCCGCCGTACACCTTCCATCAGCACCGCGAGCAGGGAGTCGTGATGCGCGTCGTCGTCGTCGGACAGGGATACGTCGGACTGCCCCTCGCCATCCGGGCCGCCGAGACCGGCCACGAGGTCATCGGGTACGACGTGGACACCGAGCGGGTCAAGAGCCTCGCCGCGGGCGAGTCGTACGTCGAGGACGTCTCCTCGGAGCGCATCCGCGCCGCCACCGAGGCCGGGAGCTACCGCGCGAGCGACTCCGTGCGCGACTGCGGCGGCTTCGACGTCGCCGTCGTCACCGTGCCCACACCGCTGCACGAGGGCACGCCCGACCTGCGGTACATCGAGGAGTCCGCCCGCACCCTGGCCCGCTACCTGCGCCCCGGCGCGACCGTGATCCTGGAGTCGACCACGTACCCGGGCACCACCCAGGAGCTGTTCGGGCCGCTCCTGGAAGAGGGCTCCGGGCTCGTCGCCGGAGCCGACTTCCACCTCGGCTACAGTCCCGAGCGGATCGACCCCGGCAACCCGGTCTGGGGCTTCGAAGAGACCCCGAAGGTCGTGTCCGGCGTGGACGCCGCCTCCCTCAAGGCCGTCCAGGACTTCTACGACGGCCTGGTGGACACCACGGTGCCCGTCGGTTCGCCGAAGGAGGCCGAGCTCGCCAAACTGCTGGAGAACACCTTCCGGCACGTCAACATCGCCCTCGTCAACGAGATAGCGATGTTCGCCCGCCACCTCGACATCGACGTGTGGCAGGCCATCGACGCCGCCTCCAGCAAGCCCTTCGGCTTCATGCGCTTCACCCCGGGGCCCGGCGTCGGCGGACACTGCCTGCCGATCGACCCCTCGTACCTCTCCTGGCGCGTCCAGCGCGAACTCGGCCAGAGCTTCCGCTTCGTCGAGCTCGCCAACGACATCAACAACCACATGCCCGACTACGTCACCCGGCGTCTGGTCAACGCCTTCAACGCCCGCAAGCGCGCCGTCAACGGCTCCCGCATCCTGCTCCTCGGCCTCGCCTACAAGAAGAACACCGGCGACGCCCGCGAGTCACCCGCGCTGCGCATCTCCCAACTCCTCCTCGACATGGGCGCCGAGGTCCGCGCCGCCGACCCGCACGTGGTCGAGGGCCACCGGGTCGACAACCGGCTGGTCCGGGTCGAGCTCACCAAGGAGGAGCTGGCCGCCGCCGACGCGGTGGTGCTCATCACCGACCACGACGCCTTCGACTACGGGCTCGTCGAGGCCCACGCCGACTACGTACTCGACTGCCGGCGCCGGCTGAGCGGTCCCAGGATCGAGGTGCTCTGACCCCCATGCGGATCATCTGCGTCGCGGGCGCGCGACCCAACTACATGAAGATCAAGCCGGTGATGGACGCCCTGGAGGCCCGGGGCGCCGAGACCGTCCTCGTCCACACCGGCCAGCACTACGACCCGGCCATGAACGACGTCTTCTTCCGCGACCTCGGCCTGCGCCCGCCGGACCACTTCCTCGGCGTCGGCTCCGGCAGCCACGCCACCCAGACCGGGCGGGTGATGGCCGCCTTCGAACCGCTCGTCGACGAACTCGCCCCGGACCTCGTGGTGGTGGTCGGCGACGTCAACTCCACCCTCGCCTGCGCCCTCGTCACGGCCAAGGCGGGCCCGCTGCTCGCCCACGTCGAGGCGGGGCTGCGCAGCCGCGACTGGTCCATGCCCGAGGAGGTCAACCGGGTCGCGACCGACCGGATCAGCGACTACCTGCTCGCCCCGTCCGAGGACGCCGCGGAGAACCTGCGCGCCGAGGGCTACCACGACGACCAGGTGCACGTCGTCGGCAACGTCATGATCGACACCCTCTTCGCCAACCTGGAGCGGGCGAAGGAGTCCCGGTCCCTGGCCGAACTCGGCCTGGTACCGGGGGAGTACGGGCTCGTCACCCTGCACCGGCCCGCCAACGTCGACGACCCCGGGATCCTCGCCGGACTCCTCAAGGGGCTCGGCGAGGTCGCTGCGCACTGTCCCCTCGTCCTGCCCGTGCACCCCAGGGCGGCCGAGAAGATCGACGCGATCGGCGTCCCCGGCGGCATCCGGCTCGTCCCACCCGCCGGCTACCTCGACTTCATCGCCCTGCAGGCGGGCGCCCGGATCGTGCTCACGGACTCGGGCGGCGTCCAGGAGGAGACCACGGCCCTCGGCGTGCCGTGCGTGACGCTCCGGGACAACACCGAGCGCCCGATCACCGTCGAGCAGGGCACCAACGTCCTGGCCGGCCGCGACCCGGAGCGGATCGTCGCCACCGCCGTCAAGCTGCTCGCCGCCCCGCCGCCGCCCCGCCGCCCCGAGCTGTGGGACGGGCGGGCGGGCGAACGCATCGCCCGGGTCCTGCTCGAGGGCGGGACCGCGGCCGGCCGCCGCAGGCCCACCGACGACCGCTGAGCCGCAAACGTGGTGATCGCGAAGGGCTCACAACTTGTCGCGATCCCACCTATTCTCATCTGCGGTACGGCAGTTGAGCAGCCGCCGATCGGGGCGCGCAAGGGGGAATGCCATGGACCTCGCAGAGATCTTCCGGGTCATGTGCCGACGGTGGTACGTCCTGGTGCCCGGGCTGCTGCTCACCGCGGGTCTGACGGTGGGGGCCTGGCTGCTCGTTCCCGTCTCGTACGAGTCCCAGAGCACCGTCGCCATGCTCAACTCCCGCAAGGGCACGGAGGCGGACGGCAACCCCTTCCTCAGCATGGAGCCCTCGCTGACGGGCATGGCCGACAGCCTCGCCCGCAACGTGAACTCCGACGCGTCGAAGGCGGAACTGAAATCGCGCGGTCTCGACCTGAAGTACGAGGCCAAGATCGCGGACAACGCGCAGGGACCGCTGCTCTGGCTCACCGTGACCGGTGAGGAGTCCGGCGCGGTCCTGAAGGGGAACAAGACGCTGATGGCGTTCACCGCCGAACGGCTCAAGGAGCTCCAGGCCGACCAGTCGGTGGCCTCGGAGGCCATGATCAGGATGACCACGATCGTCCCGCCGCAGGACCCCCAGGCCAAGGTCAAGTCCAAGGTCCAGTACCTCGTCATGGCCGCGGGCCTGGGCATCGTGCTCAGCCTGGTGGCGACCTTCTTCGCGGAGGCCCGCAGGCGCGGCGCGAAGCAGGCCAGGCACCGCCAGCAGCCGGACGCCGAGCACGCGAGCGCGCAGGGCGGCCGTCCCGAAGCCGTGCCCGCCGAGGCCGTCGCGGAGGCCGCGCAGCCCGCCGCCGCGCAGCCTGGGCCGCCCCGCCAGGCCGCGCGCCTCGACCTGGGCGGCGACCTCCGGGACGGCGTGCTCTCCGGCACCGACGCGCACACCACCGCGCACACCGACCCCGCCGCGCACGCCGAGCCCGACGCGGCCACCGGGCAGTCCGCCGACGACGACCGCCGGCCGCAGCCCGACCAGCCCACCGTCCAGCTCCCCGTCCTGCCCGTCGCCGAGCGCCGCCCCGCCAAGCGGCCGCCGTCCTGGGTGAAGTGACGGGACGTCGGCCGATGGGCAACGACACCGCCGAGGCCGGCCAGGCCGCCCTCGGCACCAAGGTCCGCTCCGCGACCCGCTGGAGCCTCGTCAACACCATGGTGATGCGGCTCGGCAACTTCGCCACCGGCATCGTCCTGGTGCGTTACGTGCTCGACCCGGCGGCCTGGGGCATCTACGGCGTCGCGCAGACGGTCCTCATGGTGCTGCTGTCCGCCAACGAGCTCGGCGTCACCCTCGCCGTCGTGCGCTGGGAAGGCGACGTCCGCCGGTTCGCGCCGACCGTGCTGACCCTCAGTGCCCTGTCCAGCGGCCTGCTCTACCTGTCGCTGTTCGCCGCCGCACCCGCCGTCGCCGCGCTGCTCGGCGCCACCGAGGCGACCGCCGTGCTGCGCGTGATGTGCCTCTGCCTCATCCTGGACGGCCTCTCCCAGGTGCCCGCGGGCGTGCTCACCAGGGAGTTCCGCCAGGGCCGCCGGATGGTCATCGACGCCCTCAACTTCGTCGTCAGCACCTCCGTGACCCTGGCGCTCGCCCTCCAGGGCTGGGGCGCCATGAGCTTCGCCGCCGGCGCCGTCGCCGGAAACGTGGTCGCCCTGGCCGGCTGCGCGCTCGCCGCCCCCGGCATGCTGCGCTTCGGCTGGGACGGTGAACAGGCCAGGGCGCTGCTCCGGTTCGGCCTCCCGCTGGCCGGCGCCAGCATGCTGTCCCTCGCCGTGGTCAACGCCGACGCAATGATCGTCGGCGCGGTCCTCGGCCACGTCGCCCTCGGCTACTACATGCTCGCCTTCAACATGGCCGGCTGGCCCGTCCGGGTCATCTCCGAGACCGCCCGCCGGGTGTCCTTCGCGGGCTTCTCCCGGCTCGCCGACTCGCCGAAGGCCCTGTCCGACGGCTTCGCCCGGGCCCTCGGCGTCGTGATGACCGCGACGGTGCCCGCCTGCGTCCTGCTCGGCGCGCTCGCCGGGCCGCTGATCGAGCTCGTCTACGGCGCGAAGTGGCGGCCCGCCGCCGAGGCGCTGCCCTGGCTGATGGCCCTCGGCCTGGCCAGGATCGCCGCCGAGCTCACGTACGACTGCCTGGTCGCCGTCGGCAGGCGCCGCTCGCTGCTGCTCATCCAGGGACTCTGGCTGGTCGCCCTCGTGCCGGTCCTGGTCATCGCCGCCCGCGCCGGGGACATCGAGACCGTCGCCGCCGGCCATGTGGTCGTCGCGGGCGCCGTCGTCCTGCCCGCCTTCCTGGTGGCCCTGCGGCGCGGCGGCATCGCCACCCGGGCGCTCGCCCGGGTCAGCGTCCGTCCGGTGCTCGGCGGCCTGGTCATGGCCGTCGTGCTGGTGGTCCTGAGGCAGCGCCTCGGCGAGGGGATCCTCGCCCTGTGCGCCACGAGTGTCACCGGGCTCGTGTGTTACGCCGTGTGCGCGCTCCCCGGCCGCACACTGGTGCGCGGCGCACTGGCCCGGAGCCGCCGGGGCCGGGGCGCCGACGCGCCGACGGCACAGGCCGCGCCCTCCGCGGACGAGGCGGGCGCCGTCCCGTCCGTACCGGCACAGCAGCGGCCGGCCGCCCCGGCCCGTGAACGATGAGGTGAGTCCCCTGGCCCGACCCCGCCGCCGCAAGGCCCTCGGCGCGGCGCTGCTCGCCGCCGTCCTGCTGTTCGCCCTGTTCACCTTCACCGGCCTCGGCCAGAAGGCGCTCTGCCTGGGCGGCGCGGCACTGTGCGACTCCCGGGCGATCACCACGCCCGGCGCCGACTCCTCCAGAGCGCCCCGATCCGGCACCGCCGACGGCAAGCCGTCCGCGCCCAAGGGCTGCGCCCGGCCGCGTGACTGCGGCTATCCCGACGAGACCACCACCGGGCCGCGCGTCGCCACCCTGACGCCGCAGAGCACCGGCAACGCCGCCATCCGCACCGACGGCACCGTCATCCGCGGCTGGGACGTCACCGGCTCCCTCGACATCTACGCCAACAACGTCACCGTCATCGACAGCCGGATCACCTCCACCAACTGGTGGGGCATCAACCTGCGTCCCGGCTTCTCCGGTCTGCGCATCCTCCACACCACCATCACCGCCGTCCCCGGGAAGGGCCCGAACAACGGCGGTTCGGACTACGCCGTCTCCAACATGAGCACCAGCTCGATCGAGATCGGCCACTGCGACATCTCCGTCTTCGGCGACGCCCTCTCCATGGGGCAGGGAAACATCCACGACAACTACGTCCACGACATCCAGCCGTTCAAGAACCTGGACGGCGAGTGGCAGCACACCAACGCCGTGATCAGCAACGGCGGGGGCAAGGGCAAGCTGACCATCCGTCACAACACGCTGCTGAACCCGACGCCCGTCGAGAAGGGCGCCTCCGCCGCCGTCGGGCTCTTCGCCGACAGCGCGCCCGTCACCCACACCGTCGTCGACGACAACTGGATGGCCGGCGGCGCGTACACGCTCTACGCGGGCGGCAAGGACTCCGCGGGCATCGAGGTCACCGACAACGTCTTCTCGCCCCAGTACTACCCGGCGGGCGGCAAGTACGGTGCCGTCGCCTACTGGAACCCGGCCGGGAAGGGCAACGTCTGGCGGGGCAACCGGATGGCGGACGGCACCCCGGTCGAGCCGGCCCCCGAGTCCTGAGGGCGCGGGCTCCGCGGCCCCGAAGACGCGAGCCTCGCGACGCTGGGAGCGCGAGGCTCGCGGTCCGGGGTGCGCGAGGCTCGCGGTTCGGAAAGTGCGAGGCCGCGTTCCGGGCATCGGCCTGATAAATCCCCTCATCGCGCACTACGGTTGACCGCGTCCCCACCCCGCCTTTCCGAACCCCAGGTGGTTGATGCGATGTCCGGCATCCGTGCCCTCCGCAACCGTTTCGTCGACGCGCCCGACTCGCTAGGCGAACGATTCCGCGCGGCCCGCTGGGAGCGCTTCCGCTCCTGCTTCCCGGCCATCACGGAGATGCGGGTGGTGGACCTCGGCGGCACGGCGGACAACTGGCTGCGTTCCCCGCTCCGCCCCCGGCACGTGCACCTGGTGAACCTGGAGGCGCACCCCGCCGAGCTGCCGGACTGGATCAGCGCGGAGGTCGCCGACGTCACCGACCCGAACATCCCCGACTCGCTGGGCCAGTTCGACCTCGTGGTGTCCAACTCGACCATCGAGCACGTCGGCGGGCCGAGCCAGCGCCGCCGCTTCGTCACGGCCATCGAGAAGCTGGCCCCGCTGCACTGGGTGCAGACCCCGTACCGCTACTTCCCGGTCGAGCCGCACTTCCTGGCGCCGGGCTTCCAGTTCCTGCCGCTCGCCGCCCAGGCCAAGCTCGTCCGCCACTGGCCGCTCACCCACAGCCGCCCCGGCAACCCGGAGGAGGCCATGGACGCCGTCATCAACATCGAGCTGCTCACCCGCGCCGAGATGCGCTACCTCTTCCCCCGGTCGGTGATCCTCAGCGAGCGGGTGGCCGGACTCACCAAGTCGCTCACCGCCGTCCGCACCCGGGCCTGATGCGCCGGGTCCTCAGAGCCCCCTGGGAGCTCCTGAAGCGGCTCTTCGGCTGGCTCGTCCTCTACGAGCTGCGCAACAAGGTGCTGCTCGCGCCGACCGCCCGCCGGCTGCGGCGCGTCGAGGACGCCGAGACCGCCCGGCTCGCCCGGCGGCTCGGACGGCGGCCCACGGCCCGCGTCGCGACCGTCATCGCCACCCACCGGCGGCCCGAGGCGCTGCTGCGGGCCGTCGGCTCGGCGCTGGGGCAGACCGTGCGCGACCAGGTCGTCATCGTCGTCGACGACGGCGCCGGACTTCCCGAACTGCCCGACGACCCGCGGCTGTTCGCGGTCTCGCTCGCGCGCAACACCGGTGTCGCGGGCGTGGTCCGCAACGTCGGCATCCGGCTCACCGACTCCGCCTACGTCGCCTTCCTCGACGACGACAACCTGTGGGAGCCCGAGCACCTCCAGGAGGCCCTGGCCGCCCTGGAGGCCCCCGGCGGCCCCGACGCCGTCTACACGGCGCTGCGCCGGGTGCGGCCGGACGGCGCCGACATGGACGTCCTGTCGGTGCCCTTCGACCGGCGCAGGGCCGCGCACGAGGCCTTCCTCGACACCAACGCCTTCGTCGCCCGCCGCGTCCCGGGCCTTCGCTTCAGCCGGCTGCGGCGCACCCCCGAGGTGCTGCCCCGCGAGGACTGGGAACTGATCCGCCGCTACGCCCGTGCGCACCGGGTGGTCCACCTGCCCCGGCCCACGGTCCGCTACCTGGTGAACCCCGGCAGCTTCTACACCTCCTGGCGGGACTGAGCGGCGCCCAGGAGGGCCGCGACGGCCGCCCGCGCGGGCGGCCGGCCGAGCGCCGCACGGGACAGCTCCCGCAGCAGCACCGCGCCGCGGAACGCCGTCGCGGCCGTCAGGCCGTGGCGGCGCCGGTAGAGCCGCACCCGGTTGACCACGAGCAGCGACCACAGGCGCGGCGAGACCCGCGACTCACCGCCCAGGTGGGTGGCGCGGGCCGCGGGCTCGAGCCGGGTCCACAGTCCGAGGTCCCGGGCGCGCAGGCAGTACTCGGTCTCCTCGGAGTAGAGGAAGAACGACTCGTCCCACGGCCCGCAGGCCGTCACGCACTCCCGGGACAGCGCCATCAGCGCCCCCGTGGCCCAGTCCGCGCACGTCCGCGCGCCGTAGGCGGCCGGGGCGGTCACCAGCTCGCTCAGGGACGGGAACCGGCCGGCCCTGCGGTTGCCGATCACCGCCTCGCCCAGTGCCCGGGTCAGACTGGGCTCACGGCGCAGCGAGTGGATCAGGACGCCGTCCTCCTCGTACAGCAGCGGCACCGAGATCCCGACCCGCGAGCCGTCCGGCAGCGGTGCGCCCAGGGCGTCGACCAGGGTCGCGGCGCAGCCCTCGGCCATCCGGATGTCCGGGTTGCAGACGAGCACGGCGCCGTGGCCGTCCTGCCAGTCCGCGGCGGCTCGCAGGGCCGCGTTCACGCCGAAGGCGTACCCGCCGTTGCGGCCGGTCTCCACGACGGTGGCCTCGGGTGCCAGCTTGCGCACCAGGGCGACGGTGTCGTCCGAGGAGTCGTTGTCGGCGACGACGAGACGCCAGTCCAGGCCCTTCATCCCGGCCGGGAGGGAGTCGAGGAAGCCGGGCAGCACGGCCGCGCTGTTCCAGGTGACGACGACGACGGCGACGGGGCGACCTGCGCCGGAGTCCGGAAGTCGAAGGTGCATCAGATCTCCACGAGACGAGAGGAGCCGGGCGTACGGGCGGACGGCGGCGCCTGCCCGTCCGACGGGGGCGACTCGGGCGACGGCGACGGTTCGGTGCTCACGGGCGTCCCGTGGGCCCCGCGTCGTACGAAGCCGAGACAGCTCCCGCCCGCCCCCAGGAGCAGGAAGAACACGCCCGCGAACATGGGGAAGCTCAGGGTGTCGAAGGTGGCGCTGATCACCAGGGCGACCATCGCCGATGCGAAGAACGCCTGTCCCAGCTCCCGGTCCGACTCGCTCCGCGCGAGCCGTCGCAGCGAACCGCCGTTGTGCACCCCGGAGAGCCCCAGGAGCAGCAGACAGCCGACGCCCACGGCGCCCAGCTCGGCGAGCGTGAGCAGGTACTGGTTGTCGGTGAAGAAGTAGCGCTCCGGCGTGAACGTGCCGAAGCCCCGCCCGAAGACCGGGTCCTGCACGAAGTACTCGTAGATCTTCGGGTACTTGACGGTCCGGGCCTGCGTACTGCTGTCGGCGTTGTTGAGGCTGCCGGAGAACAGCCCGGTGATGGTCCCGATCAGACCCGGCACCAGGACCTTGAACACCGCCACCGCCGCGAACAGGATGCCGATCGCCGTCCAGCGCCGCTGCGGCTTCCAGCGCGGCACCATCACGAGCACCACGACCGCGATCCCGATGATCGACGTACGGGACACCGTCAGTGGCAGTCCGCCGCCGAGCAGCACCACCGGCGCCCAGCGCCGGAACCTGCTCAGCCGGGCCCGCGCCGGGTCGAAGGCGTACCAGATCGCGAACGGCAGCAGGATCGCCAGCATGCCGCTGAACTCCAGCGGGTGCGCGGTCAGCGAGCGCGGACGGGTGAACGAGCCCCGGTCCAGGACCGCCACGCTCGCGACGCTGGAGTTGAGACCCGGGATGCGCAGCGAGTCGGCGATGTTGGTCCCGGTGAAGAAGTCGTACAGGCCCAGGGCGGCCACCACCGAGCCCATCACCACCAGCCGGCGCAGCAGCACGTCGAGCCGCTTCCGGTCCTGGATCCCGGCCGTGGTCAGCACCACGAGCGACACCCACACCAGGAGCACGATCAGGCCCCGGTCGGCCGCCAGGATCTCCTTCTGCGTGCTGATCCGGTCCTGGTTCGCGATGTACGACAGCAGGACCGTGAGGGAGAGGACCAGCATCACCACGCGCATCGGACGGGTGCCCGGCGCCGGCGCGATCCGGCCCGCGCACCAGGTCGCCAGGTACCAGAAGAGGCCGAGCAGCGCGAACACGTTCGCCGGCGTGCCCGCGCCGCCCAGCGCCGGAAGCGCCAGGTTGGACGGCAGGAACAGGGCCAGCGCCAGATAGCCGGTGAGCACCGCGGTGGCGTCCAGCGGACGGGTCAGCAGGACGCGCAGCCGGCCCGCGCCGGGCCGGGGGACCGGGGGAGTGTCGAGCAGCCCCGGCAGTCCCCGGGCGCGGCGCCGGGCCGACGCCCAGGTCTCCAGGACGAACGAGAGCAGGAAGCCGCCGGTGACGCCGAGGACGACGACCGCGGCGACCTTCTGGTAGCGGGACTTGGGCTGCGAGACCGGCTGCTGCGGCGGCACGATCCGCGCCGACTCCACGTAGTACCCGTCCGGCACCCGGGCCTGCTTCTGCAGCGCCTCCAACTGCTCGGACGCGTAGTCCGTGAGCTTCCTGGTCTCTTCGAGCACCCGCTGCCGGTCGTCGCCCTTGACGGTCAGGGTGAGCAGCGGGCCCTCCGCCTGGGCGGCGAAGTCGACCCCGTACTCGTCGGTGACGCCGTGGCTGCGCAGCACCTCGACCGTCTCCGCGGACTGCAGCGCCCGGATCAGCACGTCGGCCGTGCCGATCAGCGAACCACTCGCGTAGGCAAGCGTGTTGCCGTAGCTCGGGGCGGGCCGGGCCACCCGGCTGGAGTTCAACAGCGCCAGCTGGCTCTGCGACTCGTACGTCACGGGCACGGTCGTGTACAGGTAGCCGCCCGCGAGCACGCTCAGCAGGGCCATCGGCACCATCACGTACCAACGCCTGGCCAGCACGCGGAAGATCTCGGCGATGCTCACGAACCCTCCCCCGGTTCCCCTCGGTGGTGCCAGTATCGGTTCCGATGGAACCGCTGCCCGAAAACACAGCCACGTCGGACCAGGACGCGCTGACGCCCGAGGGGCTCGCCCGCGTGCTGCTGCGCCGCTGGTACGTCCTGCTGCTCACCGCGCTCGTCACCGCCGCCGCCTGCTACCCGGCGCTGCGGCCCGCGCCGCGCTACCAGAGCTCGGCGGTGCTCGTGGTGAAGCCGCCGCGCACCGACAACCAGCCCAACCAGCTGACCAACCTCCAGCCCTCGCTGGCCATGGTCTCCTACGCGGTGGTCCAGCGGCTCCAGTCGCCCGACGGCCGCGCCGAGCTCAAGGCGGCCGGGGTGCACGGCAGTTACCGGCTGACGCCCCGCAACAGCGGCACCAGCGCCACGCCCTACTACTCGATCCCCACGCTGCAGATCGAGGCGGAGCAGTCCGCGCCCGAGGAGGCCGACCGCATGGTGCAGTCGATCATCGACGTCTACGGCCGGCACCTGAAGGCCCTGCAGACCGAGCAGAAGGTGCCGGCCGCGACCCTGCTCACCGTCGACCTGGTCAACCGCCCCGGCACCGTCGCACTGCCGCCCAACCGCACCCGCGCCATGGCCGGGACGGGCGCGCTCGGCACCCTCGCGGGGGTGGTGTGCGCGCTGTGGACCGAGCGGTACGCGGCGGCCCGGCGCCGCCGCCGGGCGGAGGCCCCGTAGGGCACACCGCCGCGGCGCGCGGGGATCAGCGCGGGTCACCGTGCTCCGTGAGCCGGCCGTCCCGCTCCTCGTACAGGGCGCCCGTCTCCGGGCACTCCCACACGCCCGGGCGCCCCGGGTGCGCGGTCAGCCGCACGCCCGCCCTGCCGACCCAGCCCGCCTGCCGGGCCGGGACGCCCATCACCAGGGCGAAGTCCGGCACGTCGGAGGTCACCACCGAACCGGCCGCGACGAGCGCCCAGCGGCCGATGGTGACCGGAGCGACGCACACCGAGCGGGCGCCGACGGCCGCGCCGTCGCCGATCCGCACCGCGACCGGCTCCCAGTCGCCGCCGCGCTTCAGCTTCCCGTCGGGATCGACGGCCCGCGGGTTGTGGTCGTTGGTGAGCACCACGGACGGGCCGACGAACACCCCGTCGCCGAGCACCGCGGGCTCGTACACCAGGGCGTAGTTCTGCAGCTTGCAGTTGTCGCCGATGGTCACGCCGGGACCGACGTACGCCCCCCGGCCCACCACGCAGTTCTCGCCGAGGCGGGCGTCCTCGCGGATCTGGGCGAGCTCCCACACGCTGCTGCCGGCGCCGACGACGGCCTTCTCGTCGACCTGGGCGGTGGGCTGGACCCGGTAGTTCACTGACGTGCCTTTCTTCGGAAGGGTCTTACGGAGACGAGGGCGGCGGTCAGATCCCGCGGCGCTTCCAAGACTGCCACCAGAACCACTCGCGGGCCCGCTCGGCCACCGCCGACAGGATCAGCGGCTGCAGGTACGGCATGGTGCGGGCGCCGATCCGGCGGCGCAGCCGCAGCGCCCGGTACTCCGGCAGCGACTCCGCGTCCGGCCGGCACTCGCGGGCGAAGGCCACCAGCTCGTCCACCGGGACGACGTCCGTCCGGCCCCGGTCGTAGGCCCGGTAGGCCCGCCGCAGCGCCTGGCGGGCGAGCCGGGTGTCGACCAGCCGGGCGAGGTGTCCGGCCTGCGGGAGCCGGTCGGCGCACTTGTCGAGGACCGCGGTGAAGGCCGCCCGGCGCTGCCGGATGTCGTCGAGCTGGCCGCCGAAGTCCGTGGTGGACATGTTGTCGCCGTGCACCCGGTAGAAGGCCTGGTCCGCACCGGCGACGTAGCCGACGTCCGCGTGCGAGGCCAGGCGCATCCACATCTCGATGTCCCCGGCGTGCGGCAGCTCCGGGTCGTAGCCGCCCACCTTCCGCTGGAGGCTGGTGCGCACCACCACCTCGGGCGAGGTGATGCACCCGGTGCCCTCGCGGAAGCGCCGCTCCAGCCACCAGTGGCCGGGATAGACCACGGAGCCGGTGGACCGGGTGCGGGCCGCGGGCAGCGGCCCGCCGTGCCGGAAGCGCAGCGGCCTGCCGTAGCAGAAGCCCGCCTCCGGGTGGGCGTCGAGCAGGGCCACGGCCCGCACGAGCGCCCCGGGGACCAGCCGGTCGTCGGCGGACAGGAGCACGACGTAGTCGCCGTCCGCCCACTCCAGCAGGCCCTCGTTGTACGTGGCGATGTGGCCCTTGTTCCGTTCGTGGACCCGCACCTCGATCCTCGGGTCGGAGGCGGCCAGCTTCCTGGCCACCTCCGCCGAGTCGTCGGGCGACGCGTCGTCGATGATCAGCACCCGCACGTCGAGGCCGGGCTGTTCGTCGAGCACGCTGCGTACGCAGTCGGCCAGGAAGTGGCCGTACTTGTAGCAGGGGATCACGACGCTGACAGAGCTCATGTGGTGCGTTCCCCGATTTCGGTCGGTTGGTCGGTCGGGTCAGCCGGTCGTGACGACCGGCGCGACCCAGTAGTTCGTCGAGTTGTAGGAGCTGTTCGGGAAGAGGGTCGAAGCACCGTACTTGTAGAGGCCGTTGCGACCGTCGGCGGAGTCCGCCGGTGCGGTCAACGGGTAGTTGAGATGAGAGCCGGCGAAGTAGGCCGAGTCGGCAGCGTAGTTGCCGTTCGGCGCGTGGTACGAGACCACGTACGTCGTCCCGGCCGTGATGTCCACCGGGCTCGAGAAGGTCATCTGCTGCCAGCCGGAGGCCGTCTCGTTGGTGAACGTGCCGGTCGCGAGCAGGGTGCCGGTGTCGGTCCACAGGCTTCCGGTGTGGGTGCCGGTGTTGGTGGCGCCCTTGTAGAACGTGACTCCGGTGACCTTGCCGTCGAGCGCGGACCGGAACCGGGTGCCCAGCTCCAGGGAGTTGCCGTCGCCCGTCTCCGCCGCCTTCGTGGGGACGGTCCCCGCGCTCCACAGCGTGCACGGGCAGTTCGCCGGCGGCGGGGTCGAGCCGGTGGTGAAGGTCCAGGTCACCGGTTCGGCCATCGCGTTGCCCCACAGGTCGGCGGCCTGCACGGACACCGTGTACGTGGTACCGAGCGCGAGCTGGCTGCTGAGCGTGAAGGCGGCCGTCTTGCCGTCGCCGTCGAGCACGGCCCGGCCCGGGACGGCGGTGCCGCCGGGGCCCTTCACCGTGAGGGCCAGGGTGCTCGCGTCGATGCTCTGGTTGAAGGTCACCGACACCGGGGCCGTGATGGACACGCCGGTCGCGCCGGGCGCCGGGGTGCGGGCGGTGATCGTCGGCGGGGTGGTGCTGGCCGAGCCGGTCTCCAGGATGGCGTCCACCCAGTAGTTGCTGCCCGAGGAGCCCTGGGACGGGAAGCCGCTCGTCGAGCCGTAGCGGTAGACGCCGTTGCCGCCGTCCGTGCCGGACTGCAGCGCGGTCAGCGGGGCGAGGCCCGCACCCTTGTCGGTGAAGTAGTGCGCGTCGTAGGCGTATCCGCCGTTCGGCGCGAAGTACGAGACGACGTACGTGGTGTTGGCCTTCACCGGCACCGGAGCGGCGAACTTCAGCTCCTGCCAGCCGGACGCGGTCTCGTTGGTGAAGGTGCCGGTGGCCAGCAGCTGGCCGGAGGACGACCACAGGCTGCCCTTGTGGGTGCCGGTGTTCGCGGTCGACTTGTAGAACCGGACGCCGGTGATGGTGCCGGGGACGGAGCTGCGCACCTTCACGCCCAGTTCCACGGAGCTGCCGTCGCCGCCGTTGGGCTTGGCCGGGGCGGCCGAGGCGGGCCACACCGTGCACGGGCACTGCTGGTCGGAGACGGTGAGCGGGACGGTGGTGACGGCGCCGATGTTGACGCTGTCGTCGACGGCGCGGACCTTGAGCTGGACCGGGCCCTGGGCCATCGGAGTCCACTTGTAGCTCCAGGAGCCGGTGCCCTCGGCCGCCTTCCACGTGGTGCCGCCGTCGGTGGAGACCTCGACCCGGGCCACGACGCCGCCGCCCGAGTCGGCCGCGGTGCCGGTGACGGTGATCTGCCGGAGCGCCGGCACGGAGCCGTTCGGGGCGGGGCTGGTGACGGTGACCGCCGGGCCCGCGGTGTCGGTGGAGGCGGTGGCCGGGACCAGGTCGGACTGCAGGGACTTCGGCTGGAGGCCCATGTCGGCCAGGATGTTCACGGTGGCCTGCTGCATCCGCTTGTCCGCGGTCACCACGCCGCCGCCCGGGTCGGCCGTCGGGACGTTGGTGAGGCCCCAGGACCACTGGACGGTGCCGGAGCCGAAGACCAGCGCCTTCGAGGTCGGGTCACGGAAGGCGACGAGGCTGTGGGTCGCGGTGCCGTTGCCGTAGTTGTTGCCCCAGTCGAGCAGGTAGTTGCCGTCGTTGATGTCGAGCGTGGTGGAGGACATCCGGATCTGGCCCGTGGGACGGCTGGCGTTCTCCACGTCGCTGTTCCACTCGTAGCCCAGCGTCCCGGCCGGGAAGGTGGCGACCTGGTTGCCTGTGAGGCCGGCGACCGAGGTGTTGCGCCAGAGCCGCATCTTCGCGAAGGCGGCGGGCACGGTGATGGCGTCGTTGCGCGGGCCGTTCACCTGGAACAGTGAGCCGGTGAGCATGTTCTGCGGCCGGTAGGGCTCGCCCTCCAGGGTGCTGTCCGGGTCCATCCAGGTACCGGTCCACACGTTGCTCGGGTCCGGAACGCCGTTGGGCGTCGGGAACTTGAGCTTGGTCTCCTTGTAGCAGACCAGCGTCCGGTTCGCCGTGCCGCTGCCGTCGATGCTCGGCTCCAGCCGGGTCTTCCAGAAGATCTCGTTGCCGGCGAAGTACGTCTGGTGCTGGCCCGCCTTGCGTGCGTTGAGCACGTTGGTGAACTGCTCCTGCGTCCAGTACTCGTCGTGGCCCTGGGACATGAACATCCTGTGGTTCGCGAGCAGCGAGGCGCCGCGGGTCGCGGTGTCCAGGCCGGAGACGTAGCTCAGGTCGTAGCCGTTGCGCTCCAGCCACGAGATCATCTCGTACTCGGAGCCGTAGATGCCGTTCTCGCCGCCGACGTCCATCGGGCGGTTGTAACTGACCTTGTACGCACGCCCGTCGGGCGCGGGGCCCTGGCCGTCGTACAGATTGGTGCCGCCCCAGTCGTTGTACGCCTGCCAGGTCTGGTCGGAGGTCTGCACCACGATCTCGGAGTGGCTGGAGTCGTTGCGCACCACGAACGGGTAGGGCATGAGGCCGTTGCCGTCGGCCTGGTCGAAGTTGGCGACGTAGAGGCCCGACACGGCGTCGCTCGGCACCGTCCAGCTCGCGGTGGTCGCCCAGTTGCCGCAGTCCATCAGACCGGTCGGCTGGTCCTTGAGACAGCTGGGACGCTGCGAGGCGTACGTGGCGGGGTAGGTCTGCGCGGCCTGGGCCGGCGTGGACACCAGCCGGGCGCCGTCGCCGCCGTACCAGCCGAGCCGGTAGATCTTCACGTGGTACGGCGAGGGGGACTGGACCTTGAACGGCAGGGTCTCACCGGGCTGGAGGCTCATCTTGGCCGGGAACCCCGCGATGTCGCCCCAGGAACTCCCCGCGAACCAGTCGGACATCGGCGTGCCCGGCTTGGAGTTCTCGCAGACGATCGGGTTGCTGCCCGTGCCGCAGGGGTCGGCGACGGCGCTCGCCTGCCCGCTCGCCGGCAGGAATATCGCTGTCAGCGCCGCTGCCAGGGCGAACACGGCGCCCCTGACCCGACGGTAGTGGTTCTGCATGGCTGTACCTTTCACGGGCGGTGCTGGTCCCGGCCTGCGGCCGGGGGGTGGGGGAGCGGTCCCCTCGGGCCGGTCCTCGGGGATCGAACGGCAGACCGGCCCTGCAGTGGCGGACCCTGGTCCGTCCGGCGGACCACGGCCGGGGCAGCGCCGCCCGGCACGGCTCCCCGCCGCGTCGCCGAAGCGCCCCGACAGCTGGGCTGTCGACGCTCCGGCGCCTTGCGAGGCACCGCACCGGACCCGCGGCGCACCCGACCCTGTTCAGCCGGACGGGCCCTCGCCCTGTCAGTCCAGGGCATTCACCAGCGCGTCCACGACCTGCCGCTGCTGGTCGTGGGTGATCTGCGGGAAGAGCGGCAGCGAGAGGATCTCGTCGGCCGCCCGTTCCGCGTGCGGGAAGTCCCCGCGCTCGTAACCGAGATGGCGGTACGCGGGCGTCAGGTGCACCGGCGTCGGGTAGTGCACGCCCGCCCCGATGCCGCTCGCGTTGAGCTTGCCCACCACCGCGTCACGGTCGGCGCCCGGCACCCGCACCACGTACAGGTGCCACACGTGCACGTTGCCGTCCGCCGTCACCGGGAGGACCAGCCGCCCGGCTTCGGCCAGCGGGGCGAGCAACTCGTCGTAGCGGGCGGCGGCCGCCCGCCGGGCCTCGTCGCCGGCGGCGAGCCGGCGCAGCTTGGCCCGCAGCACCACGGCCTGCAGGCCGTCGAGCCGGCTGTTGAAACCGGGCACGTCGTGCCGGTACTTCGCCACACCGCCGTGGTTGGCGATCGCCCGCACCAGGGCCGCCGCCTCCGGGTCGTCGGTGACGACCGCACCCGCGTCGCCGTACGCGCCCAGGTTCTTGCCCGGGTAGAAGCTCGTGGCGGCGATGCCGCCGCTGCCCGGCGTGCGGCCGTCCCGGCTCGCCCCCTGGCTCTGCGCCGCGTCCTCCACGATCCGCACCGTCCCGGGCAGCACCTCGGCGAGCGCGGCGACGTCCGCGCACTGCCCGTACAGGTGCACCGGCACCACGGCACGGGTGGCGCCGCCGACCGCGGCGAGCGCGGCCCGCGGATCGAGCAGCAGGGTGCCGGGGTCGCAGTCGGCGAGCACCGGGCGGGCCCCGGCCCTGGCCACGGCGCCCGCGGTGGCGATGAAGGTGTTCGCGGGCAGCACGACCTCGTCGCCCGCCCCGACACCGCTCGCCCGGAGCGCCAGCTCCAGGGCGTCCGTGCCGTTCGCGACGCCGACACAGTGCGCCACGCCGCCGAACGCGGCGTACTCCCGCTCGAACGCGGCGACCTCCTCGCCGCCGATGAACGCGGTGCCGGCGAGGATCCGGTCGAAGCCGGCCCGTATCTCCTCGTCGACCTCCGCGTGGGCCGCCTTCAGGTCGACCAGGGGAATGTGGTTCATCAGCCCTGCTCTCCCTGCGCCTCGGCCCCCTGAGAAGGCTCCTCGGCTCCCTGAGAAGGGTTGTCGCGCTCCGCCTGGAGCTGCTCCAGCCCCGGCGGGGGCGCCTCGCGCAGCCGCACGGCCGGGTTGCCGACCCACACCTCGCCCGGGGGCACGTTGCCGAGGACCACGGCGCCCATGCCGATCAGCGACCAGTCACCGATCTCCAGGTTCTCGCGGACCAGCGATCCCGCACCGAGGTAGACGCCCCGGCCGATCCGGGCGGCACCGCCGACCCGCACGCCGGAGGCGAGGGTGGCGAAGTCGGCGATCTGGTCGTCGTGGGTCAGGACCGTCTGCGGCATGACCGCGACATGGCGGCCGACCCGCACGGACGCCGTGAGGACGGTGTGGGCGAGCAGCACGGTGCCCGGGCCGATCGTCGAGGTCGGGGACACGACGGCCGTGGGGTGCACCACGGTGGTGTAGCGCTTCTCGGGCAGCCCGAGCTGCTGCACCAGCCGGGCCCGGGCGGCGGGGTCGCGCGGGTTGCCCACGCACACCACGAAGTCGGCGCGGGGCAGCTCCTGCACGAGCTTGGTGCCGCCGAGCACGGGCACGCCGTCGACCTTCTTGCCCCACAGGGCGGGGTCGTCGTCGAGGTGACCGGCCAGGTGCCGGCCGGCGGCGAGGGCGGCCTGCGCGGTCTCCCGCCCGAAGCCGCCGGCGCCGATGATCACGAGTCGATTGGTCATGGACGTGCCGTCGCTTCCCGCAGCACCGCGACCACGCGGTCCTGCTGCTCCTCGGTCATGGTGTGGAAAAGCGGCAGGATCAGCGAGTCGCGGCTGATCCGCTCGGTCACCGGCAGCGGCGCCGCCGGATGCCCCGCGTAGGCGGGTTCGAGGTGGCTCGCCATGATGCCCCGGCGGGCCGACACCCCGGCCTCCGCGAGGAGCGCGAGGAGCGCGTCGCGCCCCACCGGGAAGTCCTCGGCGAGCAGCACCCAGTACGACTGGAAGTTGCCCTGTCCGTGCGCCGGGTCGCGCACCGGCTGCAGGCCGGGCACGTCGGCCAGCAACTCCGTGTAGCGCGCGGCGAGTTCCCGGCGCCGGGCGACCAGCGCGTCCAGCTTCTCCAGCTGGGCGAGGCCGACCGCGGCCTGGATGTCGGTCATCCGGTAGTTGAACCCGGTCTCCAGATAGCTCTCCAGGACGGGCGTGCCGCTCGCGTGCCGCTCGGCCGCCGACACGTTCATCCCGTGCTCGCGCAGTCGCCGCAGCCGCGCCGCCCACTCGGCGTCGTCCGTCGTGACCATGCCGCCCTCGCCGGTGGTGAGCAGCTTGCGCGGATGGAAGGACCAGGCCGCGAGCAGCGCGCCGCGCCCGACGGACCCGCCGTCCGCGGTCGAGCCGATCGCGCAGGCCGCGTCCTCCACCAGCGGCAGCCCCCAGCCCTCGCACGCCGCCCGCAGCGCGGTGACGTCCGCGGGCACTCCGGCCTGGTGGACGACGAGCACCGCCTTGGTGCGCTCGGTGCGGACCGCGTCCACGGTGGCCGCGGTGAGGTTGCCGGTGGCGAGGTCCACGTCGGCGAAGACCGGCTCGGCGCCCACGTACCGTACGGCGTTGGCGGTCGCGATGAAGGACAGCGACGGCACCACGACCTCGTCGCCCCGGCCGAGCCCGAGCGCGACGAGCGCCAGGTGCAGGGCCGTCGTGCAGGAACTGACGGCCACGCCGTGGCGGGCGCCGACCCGCTCCGCGAAGGCCTGCTCGAAGGCGGCGACGCGCGGCCCCTGGGCGACCCAGCCCGAGCGCACGGCGTCGGCGGCGGCCGTCGCCTCCTCCTCGCCCAGCCACGGCACCATCACCGGGATCCTCACGGGCGCCTCGGCGGCCTCCCCGGCGGACCTTCCCGCCGCCTTCTCGGCGTCGGTCGCGGTCGCGCCCTTCTCGGCCCGCCACCAGTCGACCAGGTCCTTCAGACCGGTCCGCAGGTCGATCTCGGCCTTGAAGCCGAGCCGCTCCTCCGCCCGTGTCGTGTCGGCCAGCCGCCGGGTCACGCCGTTGACCGCGCGCGCCGGGCCGTGCACCGGCTCCAGGTCGGAGCCCATCACGTCGAGCAGCGCGTCGGCCAGCTCGCGCAGCGAGGTCTCGGTCGCCGAGGCGATGTTGAACACCTCGTCGGTCAGGTCCGCCCGGGCCGCGAGGATGTTGGCCCTGGCGATGTCGCGGACGTCCACGAAGTCCATCGTCTGCGTGCCGTCGCCGAGGATCAGCGGCGGCTCGCCCGCCGCGATCCGCTCCATCCAGCGGATCAGCACCTCCGTGTACAGGCCGTGGATGTCCATCCGCGGGCCGTACACGTTGAAGTAGCGCAGCGCCACGTAGTCCAGGCCGTACATGGCGTGGAAGCTGCGCAGCATGCCCTCGTTGAAGGCCTTGGCCGCGCCGTAGAACGTGTCGTTGTTGTACGGGTGGTGGCGCTCGTCCGTCGGGAAGGACTCGGCGAGGCCGTACACGGAGGCCGAGGACGAGGCGATCACCTTGCCGACCCCGGCCGCCGCCGCGGCCTCCAGGACGTTGAACGTGCCGTCGACCATGACCTCGTTGGCCAGCCGCGGCTCCTCCGCGCACTGGGTGATCCGGATCGCGGCCAGGTGGTAGACCAGATCGGCGCCCTCGGTCACCCCTCGGACCGTCGCCGCGTCACGGATGTCGCCCTCGACCAGCCGCACCCGCCCGCTCGCCATGGCCCGCGCGAGGTTGGACCGGCGGCCGCGAACGAAGTTGTCGAGCACGACGACCTCGCGCGCACCCCCCTCGACCAGGAGGTCCGTCACATGGGAGCCGATGGTCCCGGCACCGCCGGTGACCAGGATCCGCTTGTCCCGAATGTCGCTCAACGCCGTTCTCCCGCCGCTTCGTTCGCGTTCTTCAGGGACCGGTCGGCACCGGTCCGCAGGCCGACGACCGCACCACGGAACTCCAGGCTCCGCGAGGCCGCCTCCAGAATGTCCAGGACCCGCAGCCCCGCCCGCCCGTCGGTCAGCGGGGCCCGCCCCTCGGTGATCGCCGCCGCGAACTCGTCGACCATGCTGCGCAGTGCCTCCTTCTCGCCGAGCGCGGGCGCGACCATGTCGCCGCTGCGGTACGAGATCAGGGCCTCGCGGCGCTCGTCCGCACCCAGGTCCTGCGGCGTCGCCAGGTCCACCCCGCGGTCGAAGAGCGCGACGCGCTGCGCCGGGTTCAGGTCGTCCCAGATCAGGGTGCGCTTCGCGCCGCCGACCATGGTGGTGCGCACCTTGGTGGGCGAGAGCCAGTTGACGTGGACGTGCGCGATGGCCCCCGTGTTGAGCTGCAGGGTCAGGTACGTGATGCAGTCCCGGCCCGCGCCGATCGGGTCCGCGCCGTGCGCGGCGACCGCCACCGGCTCCACGTGCTCCGGCAGGATGAAGTCCAGGATGGACAGGTCGTGCGGGGCCAGGTCCCACAGCACGTCGATGTCCTTCTGCACCAGACCGAGGTTGATCCGCACCGAGTCCACGTAGTGGATGTCGCCGAGCGCTCCCTCGTGCACCAGCTCGCGGATCTTCGCGACGGCCGGCGTGTAGCAGTAGGTGTGGTCGCACATCAGGGTCAGGCCGCGCTCCTCCGCCTCGGCCACCAGCCGTGCCCCGTCGGCGTAGGTGGTGGCCAGCGGCTTCTCGACCAGGACGTGCTTCCCGGCCCGCAGCGCGGCGAGCGCCACGTCCAGGTGCGTGCCGGCCGGGGTGGCGACCGCGACGGCGGCCACCTCGGGGTCGGCGAGCACCGCCGCGTAGTCGTCGGTGGCCTGCACGGTGGAGTAGCCGCCGAGGACCCGCCGGGCGCGCGCGACGTCGAGGTCGCACAGCCAGCGCAGCCGGAACCGGTCGCTGGCCTGGAAGTTGCGCACCAGGTTGGGCCCCCAGTAGCCGGCGCCTATGACGGCGACTCCCAGGGCCTGCGGCCGCTCGTCGGGTCGGTCGGCGTCGTTCAACGTGTTCCCCTCCATGTGGGCGGGCGGTTCTGCGGGAAGGTGGGCGCGCATCTCAGTAGGCGCCCGTCGCGCGGACGACGGCGGGGCCGGTGCGCAGCAGGATCACGGCGTCGAGGCCGAGCGACCAGTTGTCGACGTAGGCGAGGTCGAGCCGGACGGCCTCCTCCCACGGCAGGTCGGAGCGTCCGCTCACCTGCCACAGGCCGGTGAGACCGGGCTTCACGAGCAGCCGGCGGCGGATCTCGTGGCTGTAGCCCGCGACCTCCTCGGGCAGCGGCGGCCGAGGCCCGACCAGCGCCATCCGTCCGCTCAGGACGTTGATCAGCTGCGGGAGTTCGTCCAGCGAGTAACGGCGCAGCGTGGCGCCGATCCGGGTGACCCGCGGGTCGTCGCGGACCTTGAACAGCAGACCGTCGCTGTTGTGGTTGGCGGACGCCAGCTCCGCCCGGCGGGCCTCCGCGTCGGTCCGCATCGTACGGAACTTCAGCATCGTGAACTGCTTGCCGTGCAGGCCCACCCGGACCTGCCGGAACAGCGCTGGTCCCTTGCTGCCGAGCCGCACGGCGAGCGCCACCGCGAACATCAGCGGCGAGAGCAGCAGGAGCAGCACCGCGGCGATCAGCCGCTCGGCCAGCTCCTTGGGGAGCCGGGCGAGCGGCGAGAGCCGGGGCGCGCGGACGTGGATGAGCGGCACCCCGCCGACCGGCCGCACCTCGAGGCGTGAGGAGGACACGTCACCGAAGGCCGGGGCGATCAGGAAGTCGCCGCCGGCGGCGGCCGTGCTCCACGCGAGACGGCGCAGCAGCGGCGCGTCGATCTCCGGCGACGGCAGCACCACCACGGCGCTGGCGTCCCCGAACGCCCTGATGGCGCCCGGGACTTCGTCGACGCCGCCGAGCACGGGGACCCCGAACCGGTCCACCGCGGACTCGTTGAGCGGATCGGTCAGGCACACCCCGGCGATGTCCATGCCCTGGAGCACCGAGCCCGCGGGGGCACCGGGCCGCCGGTCGCGCAGCAGCGCGGTCAGCAGCTCCGCCACCCCGGCGGAAGGGCCGACGAGCACCGCGGTGGTACGGCGCCGGCCCCGCGCCCAGTGCTCGCGCAGCCGGCGCCGCAGCGCGAACCGGGCGACGAGCGACAGCGCGGCGGCCGTCGGGGCGGCCAGGATCATCTCGTACATCAGGTCCGGGTCGCGGGCCAGCCCCCAGCCCAGCGCGGCGGCCACGGCCGGGAGCACGAGGGCGCCGCGCAGCACCCGCCGGTACACCTCGGAACCGGATCCGAGCTGGCCGCGCGCGTAGCCGCCGTGGACGTGGAGCAGCGCGGTCCAGGCCGGCGGCAGTCCCAGCACCACCGGCCAGTGGCCGCCGGTCCGCAGGACGAACAGCGCGGCCACCGCCGCAGCCGTCGTGTCCGCGGCCAGCAGGGCCAGTTGATGTCTCCTCCGCCACCACGGGCGAGGGATGTCGACATGTGTGGATTCGACACGGTGCCGCTCATGCGTGACCGGCAGGACGGTCATCCATTCCCCCCAAGGGCGCTTCGCGCGCACCCCGTTGAACCCTCGCGGTCCTTCCCCCGGTTCGCCCGCGAGAGCACGACTCGCAGGCAGGGGAAGGGCGGCGACGGTCGACGAGGGTGCGCGGCTCTTCCGCCTGACTGAACGGTGCGGACCGAGTCGCAAGTCTCCCCAGCCACGGCCGGGTCCGCACAGGACGCAGAAACCGCCCGGGACACGAGGTATTCGCGACCGAGCGGGTTCGGCAGCGCTCAATCTAGACCAACTAGGGCAGGCCATCCAGGAGTTGTGTGAAACTCCTACCGATACTTGAAGGAAGTGTAAGAGTCGGGCAATCGGTTCGGGCCTTGCCCGTACCTACGGCGCGCCGGGGAGCCGACCGGTCTGCCGGCGTGCGGCCACGCACGCGGGTCGCGCGGCGGCCTCGCGGCGGAGCCTCGCGTCGGCGGCACGGAAATCGTCCCGGAGCGCCGACGCGACCGGGCGAAGGATCCGTTCCCGATGAGGGATCGGGTACGACGAAGGTGAGGAAACATGGTGAGTGGCGAGCAAGTCCTGCGCGGGGTGGGAGGCCTGTTGCTCGAGGCGCGAGCCCGTGCTCGTGACAAGGTGTACGCGGAGGGCTTCGACGCGGCGGCCAACATCTGCGTGAGCATCCTGTCGGACGCCATCGACGGACTGATGGCCAAGGCGAAGTCCGGAGACCTGTCCAAGCAGGAACAGGTGGTCCTCTCGCGCCTGACCGAGCTGAGGGCCGAAACGGAGGAGGTCCTGCGGGGCTTCTGGGAGCCGGAGCCCACGGAGAGCAGCCTCTCGTGACCTCGTGATCTCGTGACCTCGCGCCGGCAGCCAGGCGGTGGTGCTGACGACGAGGCCCCGGCCCCATGCGGGGCCGGGGCGCCGGTGACGCTGCTGTGAAGCGTGCGCCCGATCGACGTGGAGTTCAGCCGCGCTGGAAGAACTCCACCTCCGCCAGGGCCAGATGCCGCTTCCCGGTCAGTCCGGCGGGCGAGGCGAGCGTCAGCCGGATGGTGGTGGCGTCGCTGATGCCGGTCGGGAAGGTCTGCGGGCCCGCCTTGTCGCTGAGGTTGAGCGTCCTGCGCACCACCGTGCCGTCCTTCGTCGTCACCTCCATCTCGATCCGCAGCGCCCGCCCCTGCGACGCGTACGCCTCCGGTGCCGACGAGGCGCCGTTGGTCACGATCACGTCGACCAGTCGGAACGGCTTGGCGAAGGTGTACGTGACGGAGGCGCCGGAACCCGGCGCGCCCCAGTAGCGGTTGCTGAGCCCGTCCGTACTGGCGGTCGCCGCGTGCCCCGGTACCTCGGCGCTCGCCTTCACCCCGGTCGCGGTCACCGGCTTGGCCTTGCCCAGCTTGTCGCGGGTGTCCTCGATCAGATGCCGCCCGGCCGGCAGCAGCAGGAACCCCGCCGCGCAGAGCGCCAGAACCACGAACAGCACCGTCAGGAAGCGGGCGAGCCGTCCCGAACCGCCCCGCGCGCGGCGCCGGAACGGCCAGACCGTCCGCCACCAGGGCAGCGGCGCCGCGGCCGTCGTCGGCGTGAGCGGCGCCGCACACCGCCGGCAGAAGTTGCGCTCCGGCGCGTTCGGCGTCCCGCACGCCGGGCATGGCGCCCCCGCCATGTCCTCCGCCACCGGCACCTGCCGCACGACCGGTCGGGAGGCGACGGCCTTCGCGGGCTGGACGGGCCCGGGGGAGCCCTCCGGAGCAGGCGACTCCGAGGGCCGCCGCGGCGGCGGCGCGGGGACGGCGGGCGCAGCCGCGGCGGGGCGGACGGGCGCGGGCGCGGGATCGGCAGCGGTGGGTCGCGCGGGACCTGGGGCCGGGGGGATATCCCGCTCCGGCCGGGCCTGTCGCTGCGTGGTGGTGGGAGCCTCGTCGGACCGCTGTGCGGCGCGCGACGGCGCGTCCGCCGGTGATGCCTCCGGCATCGGCGGAACCACCGGTGCGGCCGGGACCGCCGGGGCCGCCGGCAGGTCCGGAACCTCCGGCAGATCCGCGGTGACGCGCCCCATCGCGCGCCGCAACCAGCCGCGGGCCGTGTCGGCCGCCTCGGACACCAGGGGGTCCTCCGACGCCGCCGGGCGCGCGTCGGCGGAGGCCCGACCGGCGCGCGCCTCTTCGTGCGCCGGAGCCGCGCCTGGAGGCGCGGTGGGGACGGCGGCCGGAGCGGCGGCCGCTCGCGCGCCGCCCGGCGGGCGCGGATCCGGCGCGCCGGTCCCGCGCGCGGGCGCGGGCTCGTTCCGCACGGGCTCGGCCGCGCCGGTCGGCGCCGGGGGAACGGCACGCTCCGGCTCCGGCACGGCCGCCGGCTCCGGCTCCTGCGCGCGGGCGTGCCGCGACGGCGCGACCTCCGGTCCAGCGGCGGTCGTTCCTGCGGCTTCCGCTGTGCGGGCGGCTGCCCCGGCGGCCGGTACCTCCGGCGCAGCGTCGGCGCCTGCGCCGGACCGGGACCCCTGGTGTCCCGGCAGGCCGGTGGACGGTTCCGCCGCCACCGGCTCCGAGGTCCCGGCCGGAGCGGGCCGGTCGGCGGTCCGCGCGGCATCGGTCGGCGGCTGGGCCGGCGCCGAGGACCCCACGGGCCCGTGCGGCGCCGCGTCCCGCGCGGTCGGCGCCCCGTCGCCGGCCGGGGCAACAGCCGTCTCGGGCCCGTCAGACGTGGGTGCGCCGTTCGGCCGCCCGGCCGTCCCGGCCTCCGGCGTGCCAGCCGTCTGCCCGGCAGCCCCGGACTCCGCGGGCGAACGCCTGCCGGCCGCCGTCTGCCGTGCTGTCTCGGTGGGCCCGGCGCCCGGCGCCCCAGCCGTCTGCCCGGTAGCCCCGGACTCCACCGCCGAACGCCTGCCGGCCTCCGTCGACGCCGCCTCAGAGGTCCGACCTCCCGAAGTCCCCTGCGCGCCGTCCGTTCCCGCCGCGCCCGCGCCCGCAGCCCGGGGCGCGTCCCGGGGGGCCGGGGGCGTCGGCGTCGCGCGGGTCGGTGCCTCGGGCGCGGCGCCCGGTGGGGCCTCGGGGGCGTCCGCCCGCCCCTCGTCCCCGGCGTCCGCACGGCCGCGCCCGGCTGCGCGGCCCTCGTCCGACCAGGCCAGATACGCGCCGCAGTTGTGGCAGAAGTCGTCCGTGGGGGCGTTCGAGGCCCCGCACGCGGGACATTCACGCACGGCGATCACTCTCTTCGACGTCGGCGGGAGGACCCGGCAGGACCTCCACGCGGCAGACCGTGTGGACCGGGCACAGGGTGCGGACCAGGGCGTGGACGCGGTCGGGGTCGACCTCGGCGGTGCGGCCGGGCCAGACCCGTACGAGCACCGCCTCCGCGGCGGGCGGCGGTGTCGCGCCGCCGGGCGTGGCCGACCAGACCGCGCCGCCGTCGCCGCTGACGTCCGCCGAGACGCCGAGGACCAGGCGCAGCGCCTCGACCAGGCCGCGGCGGGTGCCGCGCAGGCGGTGGAGCTCGACCGCGCGGGCCACCGCCTCGCGGCGGAGCTCCAGCGGCCAGTGGGGGTCGTCGACGCTGCCCACCCAGGCGGCCAGCCACGACAGGAAGTCGGGCGGCGCGAGCCGGGGGTCGAAGTAGCCCGCCAGGTTGTCGAGCGTCGCGAACACCGGTGCCAGGACCGTGTCAAGACCCGCCGTGAACCGCTGGGCGAAGTCGTCCTCGGCGTACAGGGCGGGCAGTTGCTCGCCGATCGGGTACCTGCTGGGCAGCCCGGGAACGGCGGCCCGGCTCATGCGCGCACCTCCGGATCGGTGGCGGTGACGACCACCTGGTGCTGGTACGAGAAGACCAGCGCGCCCGGACCCAGGTCGATCCGGTCGACCGGTGCGCCGCGCCGCCCGGTGATCGGGTCGGCGGCGAACATCCGGATGTCCTCCACCAGCACGTCCCCGACGGCCCGTTGGAGCACGCCGAACAGCTCCCCGTACTGCACCGGACGCCCGAACGGCCACCCCTTGCCCTCCGGTCCGCCGTGCAGCGGGTCGAGGTGGCGGAACAGGGCGGCGAGCGCCGTGTCCCGGATCCGGTCGGCCTCCGCCGCCGGGGCCGACAGCCGGGCCACGACGGTGACGCCCTGGTAGACGGGCGGTTCCACCACCAGCCGGGTGCCGATGAGACGCCGTTCGTCGAGGGCGCGGGTGATCGCGGTGAGCACCTGGTCGGACGGGATCAGCTGCTCGAAGCGGAGCCGGTCGCCCTCGTCGGCGACGGCGTCCGGCACCACCAGGACCCGCACCGCGCCGTCCCCGCCGCCCTCGCCGGCCGACGGCAGACAGCGCACCCGGCGCACCGACGGCGCCGCCTGGCGGGCGATGATCTCGTGGTCCTCGGCGGTCACCGCGCGCTCCTGCATGCGCAGTGCCTCCGGCGCCCGCAGCTTCGCGTTGTCGAGCGTCTCGCCGGCGACACCGCCCCGCGCCGCCTCCCGGTTGTCCACCCGGGCGACGTACGGCACGGAGCTGCGCAGCACGGAGATGGCGCCGCGCGCCACGTTGCCCGCCGGGCCGCCGCCGGTGCGGTAGCGGGCGACCCGGATCCGGGCGCCCTTGGGCGGCACGGCGCCGCGCGAGCCGAGCGTGCCGTCCGGCTCGCGAAGCACCGGCGGGAAGGAGAACTCCCCGGTGGTGGCGTCCACCCGGACGTGCCGGTCCTCGGGGCCGGAGCGCCCGAAGTGCTCCACCACCTCCCAGCGCTGCCACCCGTCCGCCGAGGACACCTCCACGACCGGCGGTTCGCCGTCGAGCAGCACCGGCGGCCGGCCGAGCCGGAAGCGCTGCCCGGCCACGCCCTCGGAGGTGCCGAGCGGCACGTCCGTCACGGTCTCCGCGTGCTCGACGGTCATCGTGCCGCCGATGGTGAAGACCGAGGCCTCGCGCACCGTGGGGGACTCCGAGTAGAAGGGCTGGCCCGGCTCCGCCTCGGTCACCCGGCAGCGCAGCCAGCCCGCCCGGGTCCCGCCGATCAGCGACGCGCGGTGCCCGGACGGCACGTGGACGATCACCTCGCCCGGCCGGTTGAGGCCGCCGGTGGTGTCGTCGCCGGTCTCGCAGCGCTGCCAGCGCCCGCCGTCCCACGCCTCCCACACCAGCGGAGGCTGGCGCGGGTCGACGCCGACGCCCTGCACCTGGCTGTCCAGGCGCACCACGACCACACAGCGCGGCACCGCGGTCGGCAGTCCGAACAGCAGCGCGTCGCCGGGCTCCGGTGTCGCCTGGAAGCACGGGATGTCCCGCCGCTCGGCGAGCTCGGCCGTCCGGTCCGTCTGCTCGCCCGTCCTGGGAGCGGTCAGCAGCCGGGCCAACTCGCTGGGCACGATGTGGAGTTCCTCGGTCGTCGCGAAGACCACGGCCTCCTCGGTGTCACCGGCCGCCGTCGTCACCTCGGTGCCCGCGGGCAGCGCCACCGTGTCGGGCTGCGGCGCCGACAGCCAGAAGTCGACCTCGGCGACCGCCGCCGACGGCGGGAACAGCTGGATGCCCAACAGGTCGAGGAAGGCCAGGTAGTTCTTGTCCGGGACCCGGTTCAGCCGGTACAGCAGCTGGTCCACCAGATACGCGAAGGTCTCGATCAGCGTGACGCCCGGATCGGAGACGTTGTGGTCGGTCCACTCCGGTGCGCGTTGCTGCACATAGCGCTTCGCCTCGTCGACGAGCTGCTGGAACCGTCGGTCGTCCAGGTTGGGGGAGGGCAGGGCCATCAGTCCGCGACCATTTCCTCGGCCCCCTCCTCGGAGGGGATCGTGTAGAAGGGGAAGACCAGGTTGCGCCGGTCGTTGGTGATCCGCACGGTGTAGTGCACGTCGATGTAGAGGGTGCCGGCGTCCACGGAGTCGAAGGCCACGACGACCTCGTCGACCGCGATCCGCGGCTCCCACCGCTCCAGCGCCTCGCGCACCTGCTGCGCGACCCGCCCGGCGGTGTCGCCGTCGCCCGGCGCGAAGACGTACTCGTGGATGCCGCAGCCGAACTCGGGCCGCATCGGGCGCTCTCCGGGCGCGGTGCCGAGGACCAGCCGGATCGCCTCCTCCAGCTCCCGCTCCCGCTCGACCATGGCGATCCCGCCGGTCGGCCCGACGCGCAGCGGGAAGGCCCAGCCGCGGCCGATGAACCGCTCGCTCATCACGCGCCCCCGATCAGGACGTTCATGGCGCCGGTCAGGATCATCGCGCCGCAGGTCGTCCGGTCGCGGGCGCGCGCGGCGGGCAGCCCGCCGATGAGGACCGGCCCGGACACGGCCGCCGCCGGGTTGGGCATGATCACGTTTCCCGGCCCGAGCGCCGCGTGCGGCGGGACGACGCAGACGTGCAGGCTGCCGGTGACGGCGGCGGGCAGCCCGCCGATCAGCACCGTCGCCACGCTCCTGGCGGCGGCCGGCGGCGGGGTCCCGACCCGGCCGCCGTGGTCGGTGGGATCGCCGAGACGGGCTGCGGCTGGCATCACGGACTCCTGGAAGTGGATACGAGGGGGTGCGGAGGGTGCGAGGGGCGGGCGGCGTTCGAGGGGCGGGGGTGCGAGCGGTGAGGATGCGAAAGGCGAGGGCGCGAGGGATTCGCGGAGCTGAACGGGCATGGTCGCGGCCTCAGTTGATCCTGATGAGGCGGGCCTTGAGCACGGCGAGCAGACCGCCGTCGACGGTCACGTCCGCCGTACCGGACACCTTCACCGTCCGGCCGTCCACGTTCACGCCGGCCGTGGCGCCGATGTCCACCTGACGGCCCGTCACCTTCACCGTGCCCCGCCCGGCGTCGAGCGTGATGCCCTGCCGGTCGAGGACGACGGAGCTCAACGGGCGGTTCTTCCCGGCGAACACGGTGACCTCGATCCGGTCGCGCCGGTCGTCCATGCGCACTTCGAGCCGCTCGTCCCCGGTCACGAGCCGCAGCCCCGAAGGGCCCGGCGCGGGCGCGTCGAGCAGCTCCACCCGGTGACCCGAACGCGACACCACCGAACGGCGGTTGACCTTGCCGCTCGTCCTGTCGACCAGCGGCACGTCGTGCGGCGAGGGCTGGTCCACGCCGTTGTAGAGCCCGCCGAGCACGTACGGGCTGTCCAGCAGGCCCTGTTCGAAGCCGACGAGCACCTCGTCGTTCACCTCGGGGCTCACCACCCCGCCGCCGCCCTTGCCGCCCCACTGGACCGTCCGAACCCAGTCGGTGACGTACGTGTCGTCCAGCCACGGGAACTTCAGCCGCACCGCGCCGCGCTGCGAGCCGTTCGGCTCGCGCACGTCCGTCACGATCCCGATCGCCAGTCCGGGCATGCGCGAGCCGCGGCCCGGCGCGTCGGCGCCGGTGACCAGACCGGTCAGGGAGCGGTCGGGACTGGCGCTGACCCACACCGTGGTGCGGTAGCCGCCGTGCGGCTCCAGGACGTGCTGCACGGCCGTCGCCGTGTACCGGCCGGAGAACGCCTGCCCCACGTTGCCGAGCGCCACGGGCTTGCCCGCCCGCAGCATCGGATTGCCCTCGGCCAGCGCCTCCAGCTCACCGAAACCGGCGCTGATCTGCGCGGCGGTCGCGTCGGCCACCGCCGCCGTCTCCGCCTGCGTGCGGTACGGGGTGTCCGCGACGGTCACGACCGGCGCGCCGAACACGGCGGCGGCCTGCGGACGCATCCCCGGCACCACCGTGTCGCTCACCACGGCCGGCTTCTCGGCCAGCAGCGGGCGCTTGGTGGTCGTGTCCCAGCCGCGCACCCGCACCTTCGCCGCACCGTCGGCCGCCGACAGCGCCGCCCGCAGGGCCAGCAGGTTCCGCCCGTACTCCAGGACCATCGGGTCGCGGACGGCCGAGGTCGACGGCGCCGGTGCACCCGAGGCCTTCACCGGCTTCGTGAACTGCAGCACCCCCTTGTCGTCCACCCGCACCTGCGCGCCGCTCTCGCCCGCCAGGTACTGCAGGAACTCCCAGTCGGAGACGTTCGCCTGGGACAGCTGCCGGTACGTGACCGGCGCGGCCTCCACCTTCCCGACCGCGAGTCCGGCACCCGCCGCCACCTTGCGGACGATCGCGGACGCCGTCATGTTCCGGTACGCCACCACCTTCCGGCCGCGCTGCAGCCGGTGCGCCTTGGAGTACGCCCTCACCACCGTGAAGGAACCCGTTCGGTCCCGGTCGATCTCCAGGGCGGTGACCTCGCCGTTGAACAGCCGCTCCCGCGCCTGGCCCTTGACCGTCACCACCGAGACCTTCAGCGGTGTGCCGATGGTGATCCCGGTGGTCTTCAGGAACTCGTGGTCGGGGTCGCGGTAGGTCAGCACCGCCGTGTCCGGCAGCCCCACGTTCTCGTCGACCACACAGCTCACCAGCTGCGCGGCCCACACCGGCGGCAGTTCACCGGGCGCCTCCACGATCGGATCGGCCGCGAACGACCGCCCACCGGATCCGGACCCGCTCATCGCTCCTCCTCGGCATCCGCGTCCCGCAGCCCGGGCACCACGAGTTCGGTGCCCGGGACGAGGGCCATCGGATCGTCGATCCCGTTCGCCTCCGCGATGACCCGCCAGGCCGTCGCGTCCCCGTACTCGCGCCACGCGAGCATCGCCAGACTGTCGCCCGCCACCACCGTGTGCGTGCTGCGCGCGGTGCGCGAGCCCGACGTCGGGTTCTGGCCCGGTGGATCGACGCTCGCCTCCTCGATGGACAGCGAGCACGTCGCCCGCAGCGGCTTCCCGTCCACGTCGAAGAGCGTGTACGACACCGACAGGTTCGACAGCACCCCGTCGAACGACGTCGTCCGCGCGTTGCCCCACTCGAACCGCACCCACGGACTCGCCGGCTTCTTGCGGCCGAGACTCGCCGGGGTCGGGACGCACGCCTTCATCAGCTTCTCGACCGCCTGCTCCACCGAGCTGTCGTGGGTGGCGGTGGCGTCGAGGAAGACCTCCAGGCTGAGCGTCCGCGGCCCGCTGCCCACGAACTCGGGCAGCGCCGACTGCCCGGCCATCCGGGACGGCGACCGCCGCCACTCGGTGGTCTTGCCGAGCTGCAGCGTCGAGGGGTTGAACTGCAGGTCGAGCCGCGCGATCGTCCCGCCGGGCCGGGCCCCGACCGAGGCCGGCGGCTCCTTGAGGGTGAGCTGCGCCCGTGCGCGGCTGGCGCGGGCCGATGTGGCCATGCCGGGACTCCTTTCCGGAGGGACGGGGACGGGTATCGCTGCTGCGACGGATGCTGCGACGGATCAGGACGGGCGGTGTGGTGCGGGGCGGTGCCGTGCCGGGCGGGGCCGGTCAGGACGGGAGCAGGCCCTGGTGCGCGATCTCCAGGGTCTCCACCGCGGCCTCCGAGTTGGCCGGGTCGAACGACGGCCCCTGCCACCGCACCGGGACGATCCCGAACACCTGCCAGCTGATGATCCGGCTGAGGTCCGGCCGCAGCGCGACGATCTCGCCGTCCTTGGGCTCGACCTTCCGCAGGGTCTGGTCGAGCCAGCGCCCGATCTTCGCCGTGTCGGCGGTGACCGGCCGGGTGAGGGTGATGTTCGACCAGGTCACCCGCCCCGGCAGCTGCCAGGTGAAGCCGTTGTTCCCGCCCTCGGCGTAGCTCTCCATCTCGACCTCGGCGCCCATGCCGGAGCAGGTGTTGAAGGCGCCGAGGTCGTTGCCGCCGATCGCCAGCCGGAAGAACACGCTGGTCGCGAAGATGTTGTCGGTCATCGGTCCGTGGTCCGTTTCTCGTGCGTCGTCCGGGCGCTCAGCGGCGTCCGTCGAAGGGCCGGCCGGTGCGCTCCCGCCCGCGCCGCAGCTCGGCGCGCAGCAGCCGGGCGACGGGGTCGATCAGCTTGCGCGCCAGGTCGTCGAGGTCGGTGTCGGCCGCGGCCCGCGGAGCGCCGCCGCTCTGCGGCGCGGGCGCGGCGGACGCCGAAGCGGGCGGCTCGGCGGCCCGCTGGACCCGCGCGCCGGAAGAGGGCGCCTCGGCGGGCCGGGGCTGCGCCACGGGCGCGGCCGACGGGCCGGGTACGGCGGGGACGGCACGTACGGCGGGCACCGTCGGCACCGGCCGCGCCACGCCGGGCAGCGGCGGCACCGCCGGACCCGGCCCGGCCGGGGCCGGCTGGACGACGAACGGCGCGGTCCCCTGCGCAGGCGGCGCGGTCACGGGCAGCGGGCCGGCGGCCCGGCGCGCCTCGGGCGCCGGGCGCGCCGGACGCGCCGGGTCGGGGCCGGGAGCCGCCGGAGCGACCGCCACCCGCTGCACGGCGGGCGAACCGGTCCCGGTCGACGTGGAGGTGGGGGAGCCGGTGGCGGCGTCGGCGGACGCGGAGGCCCAGCGGACCGGAACCACCGGACGGGCGGCGACGGGCCGCGTCGGCCCGGGCGCCGTCGGAAGCCCGGGCGCGTCCGCACCCAGACCCGTCGTCAGCGTCCGGTCCGCGAGCAACCGGAGGCTGCGGGCCGGGGTACGGGACGAGCCCGGCACCTGGTGCCGCGGGGTCCCGTCGGGGCCGGCCACGCGTCGCGCGACGACCAACGGCACGGGCCGCCCCCCGCCGCCGCGGACGTCTGGGACCGGGGCACCCGCGAGCCGCGAGGCGTTGCCGGAGGCCCCGGCGTTCCCGGTCTTCCCGGCGCTCCCGGTGCTCGGCCGGGCCGTGGCCGGCGCCGTCACCCGCTGCACGTCCACGGACGGCGTCTTCGCCGCCGCGCTCGCGGGCAGTGCGGCCAGCGGAGCGCCCAGGCCGGTACGCGGCCGAGCCGGGCCAGGCCCGGGCGCGGCCGGGGTGGGCACGGTCGGGCCGCCTGTGGCCGGGCTGTCGGGGCGCCCGTCCGTACGGCGCTGCAGCGTGGGCATCGGAGGCACGGGCGCAGCGGCCGGGCCGGGCGTGGGAGGCGCCGTCCGTCCGGTGAGCGGGCGGGCGGTGGGCGGCAGTTGGGCCATGGGCGCGCCGAGTCCGACGGGCGGCCCGTCCGCCGTGCGCCGGAGCACGGGCCGGTCGGGCGTGGCCGGGCCGGCGGCCGGGTCCTCGGCCCTGCGCTGAAGAGTGGGCATGGCCGGTGTCGTGGGCGCGGGGGGCTCGGTCAGAGGTGCGGCCGGGGACGTGGCCGGAGTGCCGGCCGGTTCGTCCGCGCTGCGCTGGAGGGTGGGCATGGCCGGGGCCGAGGCGACCGAGGGCGCCGTCAAAGGTGTGGCGGGACCGTGGGTGAGTGCGTCCGTCGTGCGCCGGAGCACGGGCCTCTCGGGCGTGGCCGGGCCGCCGGCGGGCTCGTCGGCCTTGCGCCGGAGCACGGGCTGCGCCGGCGCAAGACCGGGCGTCATGCCGGTCGCGGGCTCGGCCGGGGGAGCGACCGGGCCGTCGACGGGCGCCTCGGCCTTGCGCTGAAGGACCGGCATGGACGGTGCCGTCGACGCCCGGGTCGTACCAGGGGCCGCGGGTTCGGTCGTCGGCCGGACGGCGGACGCCGGTTCGGGGGCCGCGGCCGTGCCCAGCGGCGCCCGGTCCGCGAGGGACCCCGCCCGCTGCACGGGCGGCACAGCCGAGGCGGTGGCCGAGTGAGGGATGACGGTGACACGGCGCCTGGGCACCACGGTGCCGCGGGCGACGGTCAGCGTGCGCCCGATGGTGCGCGGACGGACGGCGGCGCGCGCCTCGGGCGCGGCGGCCGGGCCGGTGGCCCGCTGGACGCGCGGAGCGGGGGCCGAGGCGGCCGGTGCGCCCGCCCGCGCCGGACCGTCGGCCGGTGTCCCGGGCATCCCGGGCACCACCGCGATCCGGCGGACCAGCGGGAAGGCGGGCAGCGCGGGTGCACGCACGGGTACGGGACGAGCCGCGTCCGCCGACGCGGCCGCTCGCCGTACGGCGCCGAGCACCACCGACGCCGGTGGGGACACGAGTCCCCGGGTCGGCTCGCCCGGAGCGGTCGTCCCGGCCGCACGGGCGCGCTGTACGACGGGACCAGAGCCCGGTGAACCGCCTGCCGCGGTGGCCGACCCGGTCGGGTCCTGACCTGCCGACATGGCGGAGGCCGCCGTCGGGCTCGATGCCTCGGAACGCCGGCCGGGGCCCTGGGGTCCGGAGACAAGGCCTTCGCGGTTCACCGGTGCCGATCCGGACGCACGTCCCTCGGTCCCGGAGTCGCCCGCTCCCGCCGTCCGGGCCGGTGGCGCCGAACTCGTCTTCTGCCGAGCCCGGTTCGTGGCCGAGCGCTTCGCCCGAGACCGCTGCACGGCCGCGCCGGCCGAGCCGTCCCGGACGTCGCCCGGGTTCCCGCCCTCCCGCGAGGCCGCGCGCGCCACGACCGGCCCGACCGGGCTCGCTGGAGCGGTGCCACCGCCCGGCCCCGAACGTGCCGCGCCGGGCGTGACCACGGGCGCCCCCGCCGTACCGGAGCCGGAACGCGCACCCGTAACCGCTCCCGCATCCGTACGCGTACTCCTGCCGGAACGCACGCCCGACACCCGCCCCGGCAAAGCCGGTTCGGTCGTCCCGGGCCCGTTCTCGTCCTCGGCCACCCCGTGCGGGCGGATCGCCCGCAGCAGCAGGGGGCCACCGGGGGCGGTGGCGCGGGGGGCGGGGGCCGCCGGGCGGGCCACGCCGCGCAGCAGGCCGGACGGCGCGGAGGGCAGCACCGCGTGGGCGAGGCCGGTGTCGAAGGACGGGTCCTGCCACGCGGCCAGGCCGCCGCGGAAGGCGAGTCCGTCGCTCACGCCCAGCGGGGCGCGCGAGACGGTGAGGGGCGGCGGCGACGTCATGCGCCAGCCGCCGTCCCAGTCTCCGGGCACGCCGGAGCGCGGGGCGGCGTCCGTCGCGGCGCCGGAACCCGCCGCCCGCGGGGCGGGGGCGGTCCCCGGCGCCGCGACGGGCCGCCGACGCAGCCAGTCCCGCCATGCCATGTGCTCAACCGCCTTCGTTCACGCGGGTGTTGATGCGAGCGATCTCGGTGACCCACTCCTGCCGCTCGCGGTGCGGCAGGTCGAGGATCTCGTCCCGCTGCCAGTGGAAGTGGTAGGCGATGTACGCGATCTCCTCCCGCAGCCGGGGGAGGGCGTACGTCACGATTCCCCCAGGCGCCCACCGGAGAGGTCGACCTCGAAGCCGCCCTCGCAGTGCGGACACGTCACCGCGGCGCGGGTGTGGCCCTCGCTGTTGACGCGCCGGTAGAAGTCCTGGAGGAAGGCCACGTCCGTCGCGTACATCCGCTCCACGACCCCGGCGTGCACGTCGGTGATCGTGCCGAGCCGGGTGATCACCTGGCTGAGCAGGACCACGCTCAGGTACGCGGGGTTCTCCTTGACCCGCAGGTCGATCTGCGGGCGCAGCTCGTCCCGGGCGGTGGCCAGCCGCATGGACCCGTGCCGGTGCACGGTGCCCGCCTCGTCCACGTAGCCGCGCGGCAGCTCGAACTCGAACTCGGTGCGCAGCCCGTGGTCCGCCGCGCGCGGTGCGGCCGCCGGAGCCGCCGCCGGGGCCGCGGCGGGCGCCGGCTGTTCGCCGGTCCCGGCCGCGGCCTGGGTGGGTGCGGTGGCCTGGAGGAACTCCTCCAGGTTGCCCGCCGTGACCGTACGGCGCCTCATTCGACGACGATCTCCTCGAACACGATCGTCACGGTCTCGGTGGCCGCGGACGACTCGCCGGCCTTCAGGGACGGGCCCTCCCACTTGGAGGCCCAGCCCTGCATCAGCTGGATGCGGCGGACCGTGTTGCCCTCGGTGTCCTTGATCTCGATCGTGAGGTTCTGCCGAGCGGCGTTCACGGCCCCGTTGTTCAGGGTCTCCTTGATCCACTTGGTGAACTCGCTGCTCTGGTCGAGCCCTCGGGTGATCGTGATCTCGCCCGCCTGCCGGGCACCCGGCTGCTTGCGGATGATCTGCTTGCCCTCGGAGGTCACCTGCTTGACCTCGACGACGTCCTCCTCGACGGTGAACCCGCTGATCTCCTGGATCGACTCGACCAGGTAGCCCCCGAGCTGCACGCCGAAGACGTGGGTGGAAAGAGCATCGCCCGTTGCCATGTGTGTCTGTCAACCTTTCCTTGCGGACCCGCGGGTCACTCGTCGATGAGGCTGGTGCTGTCCGAGAACTGGGCCAGCCGGAACACCACGAACTCGGCGGGCTTCACGGGCGAGACGCCGATCTCGCAGACCACGCGGCCCTGGTCGATCGACTCCTGCGGGTTGTTGTCGCGGTCGCACTTGACGTAGAACGCCTCCGCCGCCGTGCGCCCGAACAGCGCGCCGCGGCGCCACTCCTCGGTGAGGAAGGCGGTGACGTTGCGCCGGATGCTGGACCACAAACGGTCGTCGTTCGGCTCGAAGACCACCCACTGGGTGCCCAGGAGGATGGACTCCTCCAGGTAGTTGAAGAGGCGGCGCACGTTGAGGTAGCGCCAGGCCGGGTCGGAGGAGAGGGTGCGCGCGCCCCAGATCCGGATGCCGCGGCCGGGGAAGGCCCGCACGCAGTTCACGCCGATCGGGTTCAGCAGGTCCTGCTCGCCCTTGCTGAGCCGCAGCTCCAGGTCCACCGCGCCGCGGATCACCTCGTTGGCGGGGGCCTTGTGCACCCCGCGCTCGGCGTCGCTGCGCGCCCAGACGCCGGCGACGTGACCGCTCGGCGGGACCAGCGCGTTGCGCCCCGCGGCCGGGTCGAAGACCCGCACCCACGGGTAGTAGAGGGTGGCGAAGCGGGAGTCGTAGCCCGCCTCGTCCTGCCGCCAGCGGCGCACCGCCTGCGCGTTGAGGCCGGGCGGGGTGTCCAGGACGGCGACCCGGTCGCCCATCTGCTCGCAGTGCGAGATGACCGCGAGCTGGACGGTGCGCACGCCCTCGTCGTCGATCGCGCCGCGCTCGTAGGCGCTCATCAGGTCCGGCACCGCGACCATGGTGATCTCGTCGATCGTCTCCAGACCGGCGAAGCCGGTGCGGGCGCCCGCGTCGCCGACGTACTCCGCCGGGTCGAGGCGGGCCGGGGCCGGTCCGCCGACCGGTGCGGCGGGCGTGGCCGGTGCGGCGGCGTTCGGCAGGGCGACCGTCCCGCTTTCGGGCCGGGTCTGCGTGCCGTCGCGGCGCTCGGCGACCTCGATCAGCTTCGAGCCGCGGGCCTGGGTGACGAAGTAGCCCTTGACGCTCTTGCGGGTGGAGACCTCGTAGGTCTCGGCGACCTGGTCGCCCTGGCGCACCAGGACCTTGAAGCGGTCCTCGGGCGGGTTCTCGCCCTCCACGTCGGCGACCTCCACGGACACGCCGCTGACGCCGGGCCTGGCCGAGACCAGGAAGCCGCCGAGCTCGACCGGCCGGCCGGCCGGGAGCTCCTGGCGGCCGCCCGCCGCGGCCGCCGCACCGGCACCGCCGTCGGAGGCCTCGCCGATGCGCACGATGTACGCGGCGCCGCCGCCGTTGGCGAAGTAGCCGTAGACGGCGTGGGGCAGGTAGGTGCCGTCCGCGAAGCCGCCGAAGGTCTGGGTGTACTGGTCCCAGCTGGTGACCAGGGTCGGCTCGTGGAACGGCCCGCTGCGCGCGAAGCCCACGAACGCGGCGACCGCGGTGCCGACCCCTTCGATCGGACGAGCACCGGACTGCACCTCCTCCACGTACACGCCCGGGGTGAGGTACGTCGGCATGCTCGCTCCTTCGTTCTGTCACTTCTGTCACTTGTGGCGGTCCCAGCCTTTCCGACCCGCCGCCGCGGGGGATAGGTGCGCGCGGACCTGCGCGGGGGCAGCCGGGCTGCCCTCCCGGGACCCGCTCGCGGGACCGGGCGGCCGACCCGACGGCGGACCCGGCGGTGGATCCGGCTGCGGACCCGACGCGGCCTTGCGGCGGACCCGGCGGCGACCCCGCGGCGGAGCCGGCCGCGGACCGACGGCGGCCCGCGGCGGCCCGGCGGGGGATCCGGCGGCGGATCCCGGCTGCGGGACTCAGCGGCGCGTGACCTCGCCCAGGTACGGGCCGAACTCGCCCGCCAGGACCAGCCGGCCGAGCTTGCGGTACTCCTCGGCGATCGCCGTCACCAGCTGGGCCATGGTCAGCGGGCCGCCCGCCGCGGCCGCGGCGTAGGCCGCGGTGACCGCGCAGGCCCGGATGCTGCCGCCGGCCAGCTCGAACCGGTCCGCGCAGAAGTCCAGGTCGAGGTCGGCCGCGCGGGGCAGCCGCTCGCCCAGACAGCGTTCCCACAGGGCAAGCCGCTGGGTGGCGTCGGGCACCGGGAAGTCGGCGATGACGTCCAGCCGGCGGGTGAACGCCTCGTCCAGGTTGGCCCGCAGATTGGTGGTCAGGACGGCGATCCCGTCGAAGGACTCCATCCGCTGCAGCAGATAGGCCGACTCGACGTTGGCGTGCCGGTCGTGGGCGTCCTTCACCTCCGAACGCTTGCCGAAGATCGCGTCCGCCTCGTCGAACAGCAGCACCGCGTTGACGGACGAGGCCTCGGTGAAGATCCGTTCCAGGTTCTTCTCCGTCTCGCCGACGTACTTGTCGACGACCGTGGACAGGTCCACCACGTACAGGTCCATGCCCAGATCGGCCGCGACGACCTCGGCGGACATGGTCTTGCCGGTGCCGGAGGCACCCGCGAACAGGGCGATCACCCCGCGCCCGCGCCCGCCGCCCGGCCGCATCCCCCACTGCCCGAGCACCTGGTCGCGGTGGCGGGCGCGCACGGCCAGCTCCCGCAGCTGCCGGTGGGTGGGCGGCGGCAGCACGAGGTCGTCCCAGCCCACGGCCGGCTCCACGCGCCGGGCCAGACGGGCGAGACCGGCACCGCTCTGGCCGCGGACGGCCGCGCGCAGGTCGTCGGGGGAGACCGGCCGGCCGTCGAGCGCGGCCGCGCGGACGGCCGTCCCGGCCGCGCGCCGCAACTGGCCGGCGTCCAGACGGTGGGCGGCCACGGACAGCGCGAGCGCCTCGACGTCGGGGCTCCGGTCCGGACTCCCGGCCGGGCTCGCGGCAGGCTCTCCGTCCAGGGCAGCAGCCGCACCGACGCCGGGCCGTGCCGGTTCGGCCGAGCAGGCCGGCCCGGTCGGTTCGCTCGGCCCGCTCCGCCCGGTCGGGCCGCTCGGCCCGGTGAGCTCGGTCAGCGCTCGCTCCAGTGCGTGCCGCCAGCGCTCCGCGTGGCGGCCCGGCGCGGGCGTCGCCACGGCGAGGGTGACGGGGGTGTCGGCGGCCCAGGCGGGTTCCCAGCCGCTCGTGCCGTACGTCAGCAGGGGTACGCCCCGCAGGGTCGCGCACACCGTGCGCAGCAGCCGGTCCCGTACGCCCGGCTGGTCGGGCAGCGCCTCCAACGGACCGAGCACCACGCCCCCGCCCGTCAGCCGGGCCTCCCGGGCGACGGCCCGGGCGAGAGCGGGCACGGCCCGCTCGTCGTGACCCAGCGCCGCCGCGTCCAGGCACAGCGCGGGCAGTCCGGCGGCCCGCAGCGCGGCGGAGGCGAGGCCCGCGGCGTCCCCGCCACGGGCCCGCAGGTGCACATGGCCGGTGCCGGTGCGCAGCGCGGCGACCGCGCGGTCCCGCTCGGCCGGGTCGGCGCCCGGGTCCTCGGCGCGCTCGCCGAACAGCCCGGCGAGGCTCGGGTCGGGCGCGTCGTCGCCGAGCAGGTGCGCGGTGACCCGGTCGGGGACGGCGAGCACCCGCGACAGCGGCGGCCGTTCGGGCTCGGTGACCTCGACGAGACCGCCGGAGACCAGCGGTGCGCCCGGGGCCAAGCGGAACCGCGCCGAGGGGATCCCGGCGCGGCCGACGAGTTCCAGCGCGAGCCCGACGGTGGGCCGACGACGCGTCAGGTCGTCGTTGAGGTAGCCGTAGAGGCGCTCGAAGCGGGCGTCCAGGTCCGGCGCCAAGGCGACCAGGAGCAGGTCCAGGTCCAGCGGCGCGAGCCCGAACCGGCCGGCCAGGACCGCGAGCGGCGAGCCGGCCGGCGGGCCGCCCGGAGCGAGGGCGGGCAGCTCGGCGTCGTACGGCGGGTCGAGCACCCGGGCGACCGCCTCGGGCGTCAGGTACTGGCCCCGATAGGGGTCGTACGGGTCGGGGTCGACGGCCTGCCGCGCCGCGACCGCCCGCCGCACCCGCTCCTCGACGAGCTGCAGCCGGCTCCACAGGTAGCGGGCCGGCTCGTCCGCGGCCGGAACATAGGCCGAAGCCGAAGCCGAAGCCGAAGCCGAAGCCGAAGCCGGGGCCGAAGCCGAGACCGTGGCCGGTGGCTCATCGCGCACGGACACGGACAGCAGACCGCCTGCGGATACGGCATCGGCTGCGGATAAGGCATCGGCTGCGGTTACGGGATCGGATGCCGTCACCGGCTCGTATGCCGTCACCGGCTCGGGTGGCCGCGCGGCGGGCGCGGGCTGGGTGCTGCTGGTCACGGCTGTCGTCCTCCTCGGCGGCGGCGGGCCGGTACCGGGCGCCGTTCCCGGGGAGCGCCGAAGCCCTCGCCCGGTGCGGGCTCGGCCAGCTCCGTGTACCGCAGCCGGTGCTGTTCGTCGCTCGGGCCGCTGCCGCCGGTGTCGTCCCTGCCGCCGGTGCCGTCGCCCGCCTCGTCCGTCGGCTCCGGCCGCGCCCCCGGGCCCGGCCGCAGCCCCGGCCCGGAGCGCATGACGAGGCCCTCGGTGACAGGCGCGGCCGTGCTCCGGGCGACTCCGGCCAGCGGGGCGCGGACCCGCAGCCCGATCGAGGGCCGCAGTTCGCCGCCGAGCGCCGACCACACGTCGGAGGCCGCCGGGGCGTCCGCGCCGGTGCCGCCGACCTCGAGCGGGACCAGCAGGCCGAGTTCGGCGAGGGTCCCGCCGAGCAGCCCCGGCGGCACGGCGTCGTGGGCCACGAGGCAGGACAGCACCTCGGAGAGCAGCCGGTGCTCGTCCTGGGGGCGGCCCGCCCAGGCGGTCACCAGATAGGTGAGCTCGAACCAGCGGGGCGGGGTGCGGCGCGCGACGACGAGGCCCTCCGCGTCGTACACCTCGCCGCCCCCGCTGCCGCGCCGCGTGTGGTCCTCGCGGACGTCGTACAGGAACACGCAGACCGTGGGCGCGCTGCGGCGCGCCGCCCAGTCTCGCGTCGGCGCGTCGAAGACGACCTCGATGCCCGACGCCTCCAGACCGGACCCGGCCAGCAGCCGCCGCAGCCCCTCGTCGACCTCGTGGATCATCGGCGCGCCACCGTGTCCGGCGGCTGCACCGTGCCGCTCACCACGAGGAAGTCGGTCGTCACCGGCGAGAAGCCGGGACCGCTCGCGGTGATGGTCCGGGGGCCGGTCTGGTCCTTGGTGAGGATGAGCAGCTGCCCGGCGAAGGTGCCGTCCCGGCGCGGCACGGTCGGCGCCGCCGCGGCCGTGATGCCGGGCTTCCAGGTGAGCCGTACGGGCACGCCGGGCGGGAAGTCCTTGCCGCGCACCGAGGTGACGAAGCCGGGCTTGCCGATCGGCGGCACGGCGACGATCTTCGGCTGGAGGATCCGGACGCGCCGCTGGGCGGTGTTGTCGCTCGGGTCGGCGTCCGTGCCGCTCGTGGTGAGCCGGCCGGTGACGCGTCCGCTGAGCGCGCGGTCGGGCCGCAGGACGACCTGGACGACGGCGCGGGCGCCGGGCGCCAGGTCCGGCAGCGCGCACGACCAGGAGGCGTCGCAGCCGGGCGGCGGCCCGTCGTGCGGGACGCCCGGGGGCAGGCCGACGCCCAGCCGCAGTCCGGTGGCGAGGGCGTCCCGGCCGTTGTGGACGGTGTACGTGACGACGACACGGCCGCCGACGTAACCCGGGGCGGGCTGGGCGTCGACCCGCACACCGGGGCCCGCGAGCGGGGCGGGCGGCGGGGGCGGAGTGGTCGGCGGCGGAGGTGCCGGCGTGGGCGTCGGGGTGGTCGGGGTCGGCGTCGGTTCCGGCGCCTCGCGCACCGGCACCACGGTCCGGCCGGTGTTGTCGCTCGGGTTGGGGTCGAGGACGGTACCGGTGACGGTCCAGTCCACCGGCTGGTCGCCCGGGACGAGTCCGGTGAGGGTGACGGTGACCGGGACCGTGGTGCCCGGCGGCACGATGCCGAGGACACAGGTCAGGGCCGCCGGGTCGCAGGTGGCGCCGGGCGCGGTGAGGGAGGTGACGGTCAGGCCCGTGGGCGGTGCGACGGTCAGCCGGGTGCCCGGCGAGGCCGCCGGGCCGTGGTTGACGACGTTCACCTGCGTCGTCCCGGTCTCGCCGACGGTCACCGGCGGTGCGGTCGGTGGGGCCTCGACCGCGAGGTCGACGGACTGCTGGACGGCGGGTTCCTTCTGGCGGCCCGGCAGGTCGACGGTGAGGTGGACGAGTTCGCCGGTGGCGACGTCCACCTTCTTCAGCTTCTCCGGGCTGTTGGGCGCCCGCTTGGGCCGGACGCTGACGATCAGGCTCTTGGCGTCGGCCGTCCAGGCGGCGTCGCGGGGCTGGAACGGGCCGGGGTTCTCGGGCAGTTCACGCCCGCAGGCGCCGGGCACGTCACGGGCGGGCTTGGGCAGCAGCACCCGGCAGGTGTCGCCGGTGGGGGAGGTGAGGATGATGCCGCTGCGCTCGTCGACGCGGCCGCCGCCGCTCTTCCGGTTGAGGGCGATGGTGGTGCCGTCCGGCGAGAACGCGGGGCTGTCGTCGATGACGTCGCAGTCGCCCGGGCAGATCGCGGCGCTCAGGTCGCGCTGCCGGTCCAGCCGGTCCACGGGCACGGTCCAGACGTGCTTGTTGCCGCCGTTGCCGTTGATCACCAGGTTGCGGGTGAAGGCCAGGGTGGTGCCGTCGGACGACCAGGCGGGCTGGGCGTCACCGCCCCGCGGCTGACCGGCCGGCGGGACGACCTCCCCGCGGATCGCGCCCGTGGCGACGTCCGCGATGAGGATGCGGCTGGGCCCGGCGGCCTCGCCGACCCCGCCGGGCGAGGTGCGGGTGAAGGCCAGGAGCCGCCCGTCCGGCGAGAACGCCGGGTCGGTGTCCCAGTCCCTGGGTCCGCGCCCGGCGAGCGGCAGCGGAGCCTCGTGGGTGCCGTCGGCGTCCACCATCCAGATCCGCTGGACGCGCTGGTCGGTGGTGCCCTCGAACCGGGTCACGACGATCCGGCGTCCGTCGGGCGTGTAGCTCTGCCGCTCGCTCCACGGGTCGAACCCGGCGGCGGGCCGGAACAGCGGGTCCACGGCCGGGTCGGTGTTGGTGTCGGCGGCCGGGTCCTCCTTGAGGATCTCCACGTTGAGGTCCCGCGGATCGGCGCCGTCCGGCCGGGCGTCCTGCAGGGTGACCACGTGCGGTCCGGCCGCCGAGGTGCGCTCGACCACCGCGCTGCCGCCGTTCATCGGCCCCAGCCAGGTGACCTCGCTGACCTCCCGGTCCTCGCTCAGCTCCAGCTTCGGGGTGGCCTCCGAGTGCGCGTCCACCCGGAAGACGTGGTTCCAGTCGCCCTTGCACTCGCAGGTGCGGTCCGGGCTGAGGAACAGCAGGCCGTCCCCGTCGGGCAGCCACGCTGCCCCGTGGGTCCGCCACTTCGCCTGCGCTCCCGAGAGCAGCTGCCCCTTGTCGACGCCGTTGGTCCACTTCAGCCGGGGGCCGTCGGGCCCGGTCGCGGTGTACGCGATGACGTCCCGGTTCTCGGCGTCGTCCACCGGGTTCCAGACCGGCTCGGAGGCGGTGCCGTGGGCCGGGTCGCTGACCAGCCGGGCGGCGCCGCCGTCCAGCGGGCGCACGTACACCTGCCGGCCGAGTACCGGGTCGACGTCGCTCACGTACGCGAGGCGCCCGCCCTCCGGCGAGACCGTGGGGTGCACCTCGTTCGCCGGGGTCTCCGTCAGCCGGGCGAGCCCGGTGCCGTCCGTGCCGACCCGCCAGATGTCGCGCTGCCCGCCGCCGGCCGGGGCCGCGTCGAAGACGACCGCGCGGCCGTCCGGGGTCAGCCGCGGGTTCGCGGCGTCGAGACCGCTGGTCAGCCGGTGCACCGCGCCGTCGGCGGTCCGCAGGTAGATCTGCGGGTCCGGCTCGTCCCGGCGGCTCGCGAACACCAACCGGTCGCCGAGCGCCGCGGGTTGCACGTCCATGTGGACCGGGCCCGGCCCGGACAGGGGCGTGCTGGAGGCGTCCGAGACCACCCGGCCCAGGCTGCGGTGCCGGGTCCCGGCGAACGCGATCCGGCCCTCACCGGCCGCGGCCGCCCGGGGGCCCGCCTGGGCCTCGTCCGGGGCGGAGGCCGCGGTCACCGCGAGGAGAGGGACCAACAGCAGCAGTGGTGCCGCGGCCCTTCCCCAGCGGTACCGCCGGCCACCGGAGCCACCCGTGCTCATCAGGGTCCACCTCACAGTCCGGTGCGTTTCCGTCCACGTACGACGCGGGGTTCGGCGCGGCGTACGACCGACGTGTCGGCCGCACGTACGCCTCCACGCGCGACTCCATGTACAACCAGGCCACCCTGCCGGTCCGCGGGCCCGCCGGGCAGGGCCGGGGGGCCGCTCCCGGGGGAAACGCGCGGTGCGCTTTCGGGCAGTCGTGGCCCCGGCGGCCTGCCGGGGCGTCGCTCAGATCAGCCCGTTGCGCAGGGCGTAGCCGACCGCGTGCGTGCGGTTGCGCAGCTGCAGCCGGGTGATCACCTCGTGCAGCACGTTCTTGACGGTCCGTTCGGAGTACGAGGTCTTCCGCGCGATCTCGGCGGTGTCCAGGCCCTCCGACACCAGCCGCAGCATGTCCGCCTCGCGTGCCGTGAGCGTGGACAACGACGAGGCGTGCGGGTCGAGCGCCGCTCGCTGCATGCTGCCGACATGGTGCAGCAGGCGGGCGAGCAGGTCGCCCGGCAGTACCCCCTCGCCCTTCGCCATCGCGAGCACCAGCCGTAACAGCCGGTCCTGGTCCGCCTCGGAGCGCCGCAACACCGCCGTGACCCCGCACTCGATGGCCCGCTGCAGGGCGTCCCCCGACTCGAAGGTGCCGACGACCAGGCCGGTGGAGGTACGCGGATCCTGCCGCAGCCGCCGCAGCAGCGCCACGGTCTCGTCGTCCACGCTGTCCACGGCCACCAGCGACACCTGCGCACCCTCCGGGCTTCCCTCGTCGACGAGTTCCAGCTCGGGGCGCTGGCGCAGCTGATGGACCACGCCGACGTGCAGCACCGGATCGGCGGCGTACACCGCCACCGAGATCCGCCGCCCCGGACGGGGTGGTGCGGCCGTGCCGGACGGGGATAGGGGGTCGGTCTGAGCCTGAGTCATGTGCGTTCCCTGTTCTGATGAGACATGTGGGGGCTAGGGAGATGCGGAACGGGGCAGGAGAGTTCCGGAGCGCGGAGCCGGCGCGTGCGGCGGCCGGCCCGGCGGGGCACCACCGTTGCCCGGTGCGTTGCCCTCCGGTCCGTGGAGGCGCCCGGGGTGCCGTCGATAGCGTCGGGGGGTGACGTCCCCAGCAGCCTCTTCCAGCCCTGGCACGCCCGCGCTCGACATCCCGCGGGTGTCGGTGACGCCGGGCGGCACCGCGATCACCAGCCTGACCGTGCGCAACGACGGTGACATCGTCGAGGCGTACGACCTGGAGGTGGTCGGCGACTGCGCCGCCTGGACGACGGTGGAACCCGCACGGGTCTCCCTGTATCCGGGCACCTCCGAGACGGTGACGATCCGGCTGGCGCCGCCGCGCTCCTCGCAGGTGCGGGCCGGTGACATGCCCCTCGCCGTACGCGTGCTGCCCACCGAGCACCCCGAGGCGGTGCGGGTCCCCGAGACCGTCGTGCACGTCGAGGAGTTCCGGGAACTGCGCACCGCCGTCGCCCCGCGCCGCCGCCGCGGCTGGCTCCGCGGGCGGTACCGGCTCGCGGTGCGCAACGACGGCAACGCGCCCGTACGGCTGGGCTTCACGGCCGGACAGCCGGGCGAGGAGCTGAAGTTCGACTTCAGGCCCACCGCTCAGGCGCTCGAGCCGGGAGAGTCCGCCGAGGTGGGGCTTCGGGTACGGACGGGCCGGCCCGTGTGGTTCGGAACGCCGGTCACCTGGCCCTTCACCCTGGACGTGACCGAGGAGCGGGACGCCGAGGAGGCGCAGGACCCGTCGGTCGTCAGGCCGCCGCTGGACGCGGAGTTCGTCCAGATCCCGATCTTCCCGAGGTGGCTGCTCGCGGTCCTGGCGGCGCTGCTCGCGCTGCTGATCGCCTGGTTCGCGCTCGTGCGCCCGGCCGTGCGCAGCACCGCCAAGGAGGCCGCCGACGAACTCGTCCAGAAGCGGCCGGCCCCCAGCGCCGAGCCGAGCACGCCGCCTTCCACCGGGACCGGCGACGCCAAGCGGCCCGGCGGCACCGGGAAGGGTGCGGGAGCGAACGGCTCCGGCGACGGCACGGGTTCGGGCGACGGTTCCGGCGGCGGGCAGCAGGGCTCGACCACGATCGACCTGCAGACGTCCGGCGGCCGGACCGAGACCGGCACCTACACCGTGCCGAAGGACAAGGCGTTCGGGATAACGGACATCGTTGTCGCCAACTTCCAGGGCGACGAGGGCGTGATGACCATCGCCTTCGGCGACCGCAAGATCACGACGATCGCGCTGGAGACCTTCCGCAACCAGGACTACCACTGGGTCACCCCCATCAGGATCGTCGAGAACCAGACCGTGACCATCCAGGTGACCTGTGCGAAGCCGGGCACCCCGGCCACCGGTCGGCAGGCGCAGAAGTGCCACGAGGTCCTGAACGTGAGCGGGGTGCTCAGCGACCTCAGGTGAACCGGGCGGCACGGACCATCCTCGGCGAGATCCGTAAACATGCAAACCGCACGCAACCCCGCTGTCCAGAAGGTGACGTCCCGGGGAGGCGAGGAGCTGTCCGCTTTGCGGACATGTGTTCGGACGGAAAAGCCGTTAAAACGGCGGACTTCGGTCCGCCGTTCCCCGTGTGAGGGCCGGCGCAGGAAGACCGAATCGCGTACCTTCGCCGTTCCCGCCCCGACCGTCAGGCTCGTCAGGCTCGTCGGCCTTGTCATGCCTGTCAGGCTTGTCAGGCCTGTCATGCTTGTTCATCCCCGCCAGACACGGGGCCGGGGCGGTCCGGGTTCCTCGGGCAAACGAGCTCGCGGAGCCGTACGCCTTGGTCATACTGGCCGGGTGCCCAGCATCGTGATCCCCGCCCACAACGAGGAACGCACCCTCGGCCGGCTCCTGGACCGCCTCCTGGAAGGCGCCGCCGAGCGGGAGTTCGACATCCTCGTCGTGTGCAACGGCTGTACGGACGACACCGCCGCCGTCGCCGCCGCGCGCGGCCCGCGGGTGCGCGTCGTCGAGACCCCCGTCCCGTCCAAGCACGAGGCGCTGCGCCTCGGCGACCGGCACGCCGAGGGCTTTCCCCGGCTGTACGTGGACGCCGACGTCGAACTCGGCGCCGCCGACGTACGCGCCCTGACCGCGGCGCTCTCCGGCCCCGGCGCCGTGCTCGCCGCCGCACCCGCGCGCGAGCTCCCGATGACGGGCTGCTCCTGGCGCGTGCGCGCGTACTACCGCGTCTGGCAGCGGCTCCCGGCCGTACGCGACGGCCTGTTCGGGCGCGGAGTGATCGCCATGTCGGCCGAGGGCCACGCCCGGCTCGCCGCGCTCCCGCCGCTGATGGCCGACGACCTGGCGGCCTCCCTCGCCTTCACCACGACGGAACGCTCCGTGGTCCCCGCGGCCCGTGTCGTCGTCCGTCCGCCGCGCACCTGGCCGGACCTGATCCGCCGTCGGGTCAGGGCGGCGACGTCGACGGCCCAACTGGAGGCCCACCAGGGCACCTCCGCCGCCGCGGGAACCCCGCAGCCCTCCGCCCGCACCGGGATCTCCGACCTGCGCGCCCTGCTGCGCGCGGACCCGACCCTGCTGCCCGCCATGGTCGTCTTCCTCTCGGCGGCGCTCGCCGCGCGCAGGGGCGCGCGCAAGGCGGTCGCGGCGGGGGACTTCGACACCTGGCTGAGGGACGAGAGCAGTCGGCAGTGACCTGAGGGGCAGTGCCCCGAGAAAGCGGATTCCCGAGAACGCCGTTGCCCGAAACGGCAGTTACCCGAAAAGGCAGTGACCCGGGACGATCCGGCCGTTCCCGCCCCCGCGTGATCAACGCCGCTTAGGCTGCACATGATCACGCCAAGGGAGGGGCCACTCATGACGTACCGGATTCCGGGGCGGCGTGCCGCCAGACTGGCGGCGGTCGCGCTCGCCTTCTGTGCCGCCTGGACGGGGCCGGTCGCGCCGACCGCGCGGGCCGGGGAGCAGGCGGTGGTGACGGCGGGGGAGCAGGCGGCGGTGACGGCGGACGCCGGGCCGCTCACGCCCGCGACCCGTTTCTACGTGGACCCCGACAACGGGGCCGCGCGGCAGGCGGTCCTCGACGCCGCGGCCGGGGACACGGACGACGCCGCGAACATGACGCGGCTCGCCGGACTGCCGCAGGCCGCCTGGTTCACCGGGGGAACTCCCGAGGAGGTCCGCGCGGACGCCGCCGAGCTCGTCGCGCGGGCCGGCGCCGCCGGGCAGGTGCCGGTGCTCGTCGCGTACAACGTGCCCGGCCGCGACTGCGGCCTCTACTCCTCGGGCGGCGCCGCGTCCTCCGCCGCCTACCGGGAGTGGGTCACCGCGCTCGCCGAGGGTGTCGGGGACGCCCCGGCCGTCGTGGTCCTGGAGCCCGACGGCCTCGCGGCCCTGCCCGAGGACTGCGCGGGCCCGGTCGACCCGACCGGCGAGCTGACCACCGCCCGTCTCGCCGACCTCGGCTTCGCCGTGACCACGCTCAAGCAGCGGCCGGGCACCGCCGTCTACCTCGACGCGGGCAACAGCAGATGGCGTGCGGTCGGCGACATGGCCCGGCGGCTGATCGACGCGGGCGTGGCCCGTGCCGACGGCTTCTCGCTCAACGTGTCCAACTTCCAGCCCACCGACCACCAGACCCGCTACGGCACCTGGGTCTCCAAGTGCGTCTGGTTCGCCACCAAGGGTCCCGACTGGGGCCGCGGCCACACCGACTGGTGCGCGAGCCAGTACTACTCGGCCGCCGCCCCGAACGACGGACAGCCGGGCAACGCGGTCTCCGCCGACGACCCGACCACCTGGCACTGGACCGACGCCTGGTACGACCAGTCGGCCGGGCAGCCCGCCACCACCGAACTCGCCCACTTCGTCGTCGACACCAGCCGCAACGGCCGCGGCCCCTGGCAGCCCGCCGCCGGCACCTACGCCGACCCCGAGACCTGGTGCAACCCGCCGGGCCGCGGCATGGGCCCGCGCCCGACCGCCGACACCGGCACGCCCCTGGTGGACGCCTACCTGTACGTGAAGACGATCGGCGAGTCCGACGGCAGCTGCACCCGGGGCACCACCGGGCCCGTCGACCCGGTGTACGGCGTCGTCGACCCGCCCGCCGGCGCCTGGTGGCCGGACCTCGCGCACGCGCTGGCCCGCGACGCCGAACCGGCACTGCTCCCCTGAGACGCCGGGCCGTCCACGGCCCGGGTCCTTCACAGGCCTGCTCCTCCACGGCCCGGACCCTCCACCGGCCCCGGCACTCTGCCTGCCAGGCGCTACAAGGCCTAGGACCTCCACCGGCCCCGGCCCCGGCCCCCGCCCCGGCCCTGCCCGGCGCCCCGCCCCTGTGCCCTGCGTCACCCCGGCCGCCTTCTTCGAACGGGCTCTCGACGCGGGGCCCCGCCCTGCGCGATGATCACGCCCGCACCACACCACCCTCCACCACCTCGCATCCCACACCGGGAGGACGTTGATGGCTCGCCGCACATCCCGCGGCCTGATCGCCGCGGCCACCGCCACCGTGGCGCTGATCGCTCCGGCCGGGTCGGCCTCGGCTTCGGGCACCGCCCCCGCCGCCGTCGGACCCCAGGCCCGGGTCTTCATGGTCAACCCCGTGCAGTCCACGGGCGACCAGTCGCTCGCCGACGCCAAGGACGCCGCCGACGCGGTGCCCGGCTCCGCGTACACCACCGTGGAACTCCGCGGCCTCGACGGCAGCGGCGGGCTCTCCGGCCGCTGGGCGTACGTCCGTTCCGACACGGGCGCCTCGGCGAAGACCGCCGAGGCCGGCACGTACGACCGGAACGACGACCAGTTCGAGCAGGTCATGGCGTACTTCTGGGTCAACGAGGCCCAGGAGTACCTGCAGGGCCTCGGCTTCGGCAGCGAGCTGCCCGGCGCCAACGACCGCGCGCAGCCGGTGCGGATCAACCAGTGGGGCTCGGACAACTCCTTCTTCACCGACAAGAAGGACGAGATCCGCTTCGGCAAGGGCGGCGTCGACGACGCCGAGGACGCCGAGGTGATCGTGCACGAGTACGGGCACGCCGTGCACGAGGCCCAGGTCCCCGGCTTCGGCACCTCGGCCGAGGCCGGTGCGATCGGCGAGGCCTTCGGCGACTACCTGGCCGTCGAGGTCGGCAACGCCGCCGCGGCCCGCCACGGCTGGCCGGTGAAGGCGAACCCCGCCTGCGTGGCCGACTGGGACTCCGTCTCGTACAGCAAGGCCCCGCACTGCCTGCGCCGGATCGACGGCGACAAGGTGTACGCCGACCGGACGGGCGAGGTGCACGCCGACGGCGAGATCTGGTCCCGGGCGCTGTGGGACATCCGCGGCGCGCTCGGCGCCAGGACCGCCGACCGGATCATCGTGAACGCCCAGTTCGGCTTCGCGCCCGGCACCTCCTTCGCGGACGCCGCGGCGAAGACGATCGCCACGGCGCGCGCCATGTACGGGCAGGGCGCGGCGGACGCGGTCCGCGAGGCCTTCCGGGCCCGACAGATCCCGGGGGTCTGAGGACGGCCCCGGGGTCTGTCCCGGCCCTGATCCGACGGACGGGCCCCGGGCCGCCGGGGGCTTCGGCCGGCGGGCACCCCGGGGTCCGCCCCGGCGGGTGACCCGCCGTCCGTCCGGTGGGATCCCTGACGCCGCAGGGGGTATCGAAAACAGACACCCCCCTCGCGACGGAAAGGAGCCCCCTCATGGACACCGGCAGGAGCGTCGGCTTCGTCACGTCCTTCGACCGCGCGGCCGGCTACGGCTTCGTCCTACCTCTCAACTCCGAGGAACCCGTCTTCTTCCGCACCGACGACATCGAGGGCCGCCACGCGCTCTCCGAGGGCCAGCAGGTCTCCTTCGTCCTGGTCCTCGGCGACGGCCGCTTCGAGGCCAAGGAGATCCGTCCCTGAGCCGAGCCGGGCCAGCGGGACGCGGCGGAAGACGATCGACTCGTACGGGCCGCGCACCCCGGTCTCGTACAGCACGCCGACCGCGCCCGCGTCCACCCGCACCAGGTCCGAGTACGCGGCGGGGCGCGGCGAGAGCGTGAGGGCCCGGACGGCGGTGCGGCCGCCGTCGGTGCTGGTCCACAGGGCCGCGGCGGCGCGCCGGTCCGGGACCGAGGGCGCGGAGAAGAGCAGCAGGCCCGGCCGCCCCGGCACGTACAGCAGGCTGCCCTGTACGACCGGCACGTCGGCCAGGCCGGGCGTCGGCGCGTAGGGCCGGTCGAGCGTGGCGCCGCCGTCGGCCGACCGGCTGCCGACGCGGTTGCCGGGGCCGGTGCCGTGCTGGTCGCGGGCGCTGAAGCGGAGGCTGCCGTCGGGGAGTTCGGCGACCGTGGACTCGTTGGTGTTGACGGTGCCCTCGTACGACTCGTCGGCGTAGCCGATGTGCCAGTGGTGGCCGCCGTCGTCGCTGTAGAGGGCGTGGGCACCGTAGTAGCGCGGCTCGCGGCCGGTGTCGGACGAGCCGGGCGGGGGCGCGGCCGAGTGGTTGGCGGGGACGACGAGCCGGCCGGCGTGGCGGCCGTGGGCGAGCGCGATCGCGTGGCCGGGGCCGGTGGCGTACCAGCGCCAGCCGTCCCGCTTGACCGAGGACGTGACGTCCCGGGGCGCGGAGAAGCTGCGCCCGTCGTCCGTGCTGCGCTGCACGTAGACCCGTCGGCCCCGCTCCGGGCCCACCCGGCCCTGGAGCACGGCGCGTTCGGTCACGTCTCCGTCGTTTCCCGAGGAGAGCAGGACCACGTCGCCGCTGCGCGGATCGACCACCGGTGCCGGGTTGCCCCGGGTGTCGCCGTGACCGGGCGCGACGACGGTCGACGGGCCCCAGGTGCAGCCGCCGTCCGTCGAGCGCCGCAGCACGAGGTCCACGGCCCCCGAGTCGCCCGCGCCGTGCACCCTGCCCTCGGCGAAGGCGAGCAGCGTCCCGGCGGGGGTGCGGACGACGGCCGGTATGCGGTAGACCGCGTAGCCGCCGGTGCCGGAGACGTACGGCACGGAGGAGGCACACCCGGACGGGTCCGCCGGTGTGTCCGCCGCCACCGCGCCCAGGACCAGACCGGCCACCACCGGCACGCCACCCCACCGCCACCTTCGCATGCGGCCACCGCACACGGGCGGGACGTCGGGCGCCCCAACGTCCGCCCAAGGAAGGGGAGTCGGCGGGCGAAGGCGGGGTGAACGGGCCGGACCCGCGAAGTCCCGCCGGTCAGCTGTCGAAGCCCAGGCCCGCCCGGTCGAGGGCGCGCAGCCACAGGTTGCGGCGACCCTCCTGCGCGTCCGCGCGGGCCAGCGCCCACTGGGTGATGCCGATGCCGACGGAGCGCACCGGCTCGGGCGGGAACGGCAGCGGCTTGCGGCGCACCATCTCCAGGGAGGTGCGCTCGGTCCGCTCACCGGCGAGCAGGTCGAGCATGACCTCGGCGCCGAAGCGCGTGGCGCCCACGCCGAGGCCGGTGTAGCCGGCCGCGTACGCCACCCGGCCGCGGTGGCTGGTGTCGAAGAAGGCGCAGAAGCGCGTGCTGGCGTCGATCGCGCCGCCCCAGGCGTGGCTGAAGCGCACTCCCGCGAGCTGCGGGAACGCCGCGAAGAAGTGCCGGGCCAGGGTCGCGAAGGTCTCGTGCCGCTGGTCGCGCTCGGCGCGCACGCCGCCGCGGAAGCGGTACACGGCGTCGAAGCCGCCCCACAGGATGCGGTTGTCGGCGGAGAGCCGAACGTAGTGGAAGCGGTTGGCGCAGTCGGCGAAGCCCTGTCTGTTCCGCCAGCCCACGGCGGCGAGCTGATCGACCGTCAGGGGCTCGGTCATCAGCGCGTAGTCGTAGACTGGGACGGTGTACGGGCGGTGGCGGCGCAGCAGTGACGGATAGGCGTTGGTGGCGAGGGCGACCCGCCGGGCGCGCACCCGGCCGTAGGGCGTGGTCACGGCGATCCGGGCGCCGTCCTCCCGCAGGGCGGTGGCCGGGGTGTGCTCGTACACCCGGACGTCGAGCTCCTGGCAGGCGCGCTTGAGGCCCCAGGCGAGCCGGGCCGGATGGACCATGGCGACGCCGTCCTTGTTCCACAGGCCGCCGAGGAAGGCCGGGGAGTCGATCTCGGCGCGGACGGCGGCCTCGTCGAGGAGGGCGACCTCCGTGCCGTACCGCGCGGCGGCCTCGGCCTCCTCCTTCAGGCCCGCCAGCTGGTACGGCTCGGTGGCCACGGTCAGGGAGCCGGTGCGCTCCCAGTCGCAGGCGATGCCGTGCCGGCCGATGGTGTCCTCGATCGCCCGGAGGTTCTCCCGGCCGAGGCGTTCCAGGCGGCCGATCTCTCCCGGCCAGCGGGCAAGCCCGTTGCCGAGGCCGTGGGTCAGGCTGGATTCGCAGAAGCCGCCGTTGCGGCCGGACGCGGCGCCGCCCACCTCGCCCGCCTCGATGAGGACCACGTCGGCGGACGGGTCGCGCTCCTTGGCGATCAGCGCGGTCCACAGCCCGCTGTAGCCGCCGCCGACCACGAGCAGGTCGCAGTCGGTGGGGCCGACGAGGGCGGGGACGGCCGGAGGCTTGCGGGAGTCGTCCAGCCAGAAGGGGGTGGGCGAGGCGTCCCGGAGCGCGTGCACGGGGTCCATGGGCGGGGCTCCTTCGGATCGCGGAGGTACGGGTACGGGCCTCCGAAGTGCCGCCAAGGGAACCGGTCGGCGGGAAGTTGCGTCAATGGTGTTGTCGTAAGAACGCCTGGCGAGGTCCGGCCGCAGCCGCGTGCGGGGCCCGCCGCAGCCGCCTTCCGATGCCTCGCCGCAGCCGTATTCCGGGCCCTTGCCGCAGCCGCCTTCCGATGCCTCGCCGCAGCCGTTTTCCGGGCCCTCGCCATAGCCGCCAGCCGATGCCCCGCCGGGCCGCCCGCCGGCACCGGGTCGGGGCCGCGGCACCGTTGCGCCTGCTCTCCGCGCCGCCCTGCTTCGGGACCCTGCTCCGGGACCCAGCGCGTCGGGTGCCTCAGCCTGCGGTGTGCGCCGCCAGCCGCGCCCCCACCGCGTCGAGCAGCAGCTCGAGCGCGAACGGGTGGCCGCTGTCCCGCATGTCCGCCGCGAGCAGCGGGAACGTCGCCGCGACGTGCGGATGGGTGTCGGCCGAGAGCTTTCCGTACGCCGCGTGCCACACCTGCTCGTCCGCGGCGCGGGCCGGTTCCGGCAGCGCGAGCGCGGCGGCGTCCAGGGCGGCGAAGGCCAGCGCCTGGTCCACGAAAGCGTGGTAGATCCGCACCGCCTCCGCGTCCGGGAATCCCGCCCTGCGCAGCACGCCGAGGATCGACTCGACGGCCCGCGTCTCGTGCTCGCGGCCGGTCGTGCGGTGCGCGGCGAGCGCCGCCACCTGCGGGTTCGCCAGGTACGCGGCATGGATGCGCAGTGCGATCTCCCGCAGGTCCGCCCGCCAGTCGCCGGTGGCCCGCCAGCCCGTCTGCGCCCGCCCCACCATCTCGTCGGCGAGGGCGAGGAGCAGGTCGTCGGTGTTGCGGAAGTACCGGTAGACCGCGCTGGGGTCCGCGCCGAGGGCCGCGCCGAGGCGCCGTACGGACAGCGCGTCCGCCCCGTGCTGGGCGACCAGGCGCAGGGCGGTCTCGACGATCATCCGCTCGGAGAGCACGGTGCCGTTCTTGGTGGGGCGGCGGCGCTGCCGCCGGTGCTCCGGGACCACTCGTTCTGCCATGGCCGGACCCTACCGCCGCGAGCGTTACGACAACACCCTTGACGTTCACGTGACGGCGGCTGTTGCATGGCGCACCTCGTACCGGCCGCTCGCGCCGGGCCCCCTCACCCTCCAGGAGTACGCAGATGAGCACGGCCGACCTGGTCTTCACCGGTGGCCCCGTCTTCACCGGCGACCCGGCCCGCACCCGGGCCGGCTCCCTCGCCGTGACCGGCGAGCGGATCACCGCCGTCGGTCACGACGAGGTGCGCGACCTCATCGGTCCCGGAACCGAAGTCGTGGACCTGAAGGGTAAGTTGCTGATACCAGGCTTCCAGGACTCGCACATCCACGCGGTGTACGGCGGCGTGGAGCTCGCCGAGTGCGACCTCAGCGGCACGACGGGCGTCGACGAATACCGCTCGATCATCGCCGGGTTCGCCGCCGCCCACCCCGACCACGAGTGGATCACCGGCGGCGGCTGGTCCCTGGAGAGCTTCGAAGGCGGCCTGCCCACACGGCAGTTGCTCGACTCGATCGTCTCCGACCGGCCCGTCTGCCTGGTCAACCGCGACCACCACGGCTCCTGGGTCAACTCCCGTGCCCTGGAACTGGCCGGGATCACCGCCGACACCCCCGACCCGGCCGACGGCCGCATCGAGCGCGACGCGGACGGCGTCCCCACCGGCGTCCTCCAGGAGGGCGCCTCGGCCCTGGTCTCCCGGCTGATCCCGCCGAGCACCACGGCCGACCGGGTCGCCGGGCTGCTCCGCGCCCAGGCCCTGCTGCACTCGCTGGGCATCACCGGCTGGCAGGACGCCCTGCTCGGCGAGTTCAGCGGCAAGCCCGACCCGTCCGACGCGTACGTCGCCACCGCCCTGGACGGCACCCTGACCGCCCGCGTCACCGGCGCGCTGTGGTGGGATCGCCTCCGGGGTGCCGAGCAGCTGCCCGAGCTGGTCGCCCAGCGCGAGAAGTTGAGCCACGGCCGGTTCCGCGCCGGCTCGGTGAAGATCATGCAGGACGGCATCGCCGAGAACTTCACCGCCGCCATGACCAGCCCCTACCTCGACGGCTGCGGCTGCGCCACCGCGAACACCGGCATGAGCTTCGTCGACCCCGAGGCGCTGCGCGGCTACGTCACGGAGCTCGACGCCCTCGACTTCCAGGTCCACTTCCACGCACTCGGCGACCGTGCCGTACGGGAGGCCCTGGACGCGATCGAGGCGGCAGTCGCCGCCAACGGCCGCCGGGGCAACCGCCACCACCTGGCCCATCTCCAGGTCGTGCACCCCGACGACATCGCCCGCTTCGCCCGGCTCGGGGCGCTCGCCAACATCCAGCCGCTGTGGGCCGCGCACGAACCGCAGATGGACGAACTGACCATCCCCTTCCTCGGACCCGAACGCGCCGCCTGGCAGTACCCGTTCGGCGACCTGGTGCGGGCCGGGGCGACCCTGGTGGCCGGGAGCGACTGGCCGGTCAGCAGCCCCGACCCGCTCGCCGGTCTCCATGTCGCCGTCAACCGCACCGAGCCCGGGGCCACCGACGGCAGGGTCTTCCTGCCCGAGCAGCGCCTCGATCTCACCACCGCCCTCGCCGCCTACACGGCCGGATCGGCCCATGTGAACGGGCACGACGACGCCGGCAGCCTGCGGGCCGGCAACCTCGCGGACCTCGTCGTGCTCGACCGCGACATCCTCACCGGCCCGCCCGAGGAGATCGCCTCGGCCCGGGTGGAGCAGACGTTCGTCGGCGGCACCCGCGTGTACGGCGGCTGACCGTCCTCAGGCCCGCCGCCGGTGACGGGGCCCGGAACCTCCGTGGCGGTGGGGGTGTCCGGACTGCCACCTCCGCTCCGCTCCGCTCGTGGAGGGGCCGCCACGGCCGGGCATCTCACCGCTGCTCCGACCCCCGGACTCCCTCCCCGCCGTCGTCCGGCGGGCCGATCGACCATGACTCGTGACCTGGAGGTCAGCTCTGATGACCGGACGAGGCCCGTGCCCGGAGCCGGGCGGTGAGCAGCACGCCCGGGGGGGTGCTGCCACCGCCCTCCAGGGCGGAGACCAGCAGGGCCATGCCCTCCTCGGCGACGTCCGCCGGGCGCAGGCTCAGCGTGCTGACCGGCGGGTCGGCGTGGGCGGCCGAGTCGTCCTCGCTGACGCAGACCACCCGTACGTCGCCGGGGACCGCCAGGCCGAGGCGGCGCGCCGCGTCCATGACCAGGGGCGGGCTCGCCTCGGCGACGACGAGGAGGCCGTCCGGCCGCTGATCGGCGCTCAGGGCCTGCTCGACCGCGCGGACCACTGGCCCGTTCCCGGCTGCCGGGACCAGCGTGACCAGCTCCTGCGCGCCGTGCCGTGCGCACCAGGCGCGGTAGGCCGCGAGCATCTCGCGGTGGAAGCGGGTCGTGCTGTCCGGCAGGACGAGCGCGGTCCGCCGGGCCCCGCCCGCCCGCAGGTGGTCCAGTGACTCCCGTACGGCCGCGTCGGCGTCGATGTCGACCCAGTGCGCGCCTTCCCGGCCCGCGACCGACGCGTCGCTGAAGACCGGGATCCGGGCCGCCAGGAAGTCCTCCACCATCGGGTCGTCCTCGACCGGATCGGCGACGATGACGGCCTCCAGGGGCAGGTCCGCCCACTCCTGCTGCAGCGTTCCCGCGGGCAGCAACACCAGGGCGTACCCGTGCCGCAGCGCGGCGGCGGCCGTCGCGCCGGTGAGCTGCGCGAAATAGGGCGAGTCGAAGTACGTCCAGGGCTCGCCGGCGAACTCGCCGACCACGTAGCCGATCAGCCGGGCCCGCCCGGCGCGCAGCTGGCGCGCGGTGGCGTTGGGGCGGTAGCCCATGCGGCGCGCGGTCTCGACCGCCTTCTCGCGCACGGCGGGGGAGAGCCGCCCCGTGCCGTTGAGCGCCGCCGAAACGGTCGTCTTGGAGAGGCCCGCCTCGCGGGCGACGTCGACGAGCCGCACCCGGGGCGCGACCGCCCGGCCGCGGCTGTCCCCGGCATGCCCTTCGGGCCGTTCACGTGTGGTCACGGTCCGATGCTGCCATCTCTCCGACCTCTGCAAAACCGTTCCCGCAAACTCTCCGGAAGTCTTGTGCGGGAACGTTCCCGCATCAATACTCGCTCCAATCCTCCCCCCACCGTCCCAAGCCCCCGTCACTACACCCGCAAAGGGGTGGGTCTCCTTGCGCACGCCCAGACTCCTCGCCGCCGTCGCCTGTACCGCCGCCCTCGCCACCGCCTGCTCCGGCGCCACCCGGCCCACGGGCACCGGAACCGGCGGCTACGCCGTCACCCCGCTGAGCCCGGCGGCCAAGGGCCCGCTGTCCTCTCTCACGTGGTCGCTCTACGCCGAGCCGTACACGCTCGACTACGCCCAGGCCTTCGACTACCCGCCCAACACCGTCCTCGCGAACGTCTGCGAGCAGCTCCTCCGGGTCACCCCCGACCTGAAGATCGAGCCCGGACTCGCCGTGAAGTGGGAGAACCCCCAGCCCGACGTCTGGGTCTACACCCTGCGCTCCGGCGTCACCTTCCACGACGGCACGGTCATGACCGCCGACGACGTCGTCGCCTCCCTCGAGCGCCAGATGGACCCCGCCACCGGCTCGCCCTGGGGCTCCGCCTTCAAGAACGTCGAGGCGATCGAGAAGACCGGCCCCCTGGAGGTCACCCTCCGGCTCACCAAGCCCGACGTCCTCCTCAACGAACTCATGGCCGCCTCGCCCGGCACCATCGAGAGCGCCGCCTTCCTCGCCAAGGCCGGCAAGGAGTACGGCGTCCCCGGCGGCAAGGTCAACTGCACCGGCCCGTACGCCCTGGACAAGTGGCAGCAGGGCGAGTCCATCACCCTCAAGAAGCACCCCGGCTACTGGGACAAGAAGCTCACGCCCAAGACCGACAGCGTCCGCTTCACCTTCGTGGAGGACGCCGCCGCCCGCACCAACACCTTCCTCTCCGGCACCGCCGACGGTGGCTACATGGTCCCCTCGTCCTCCCTCGCCCAACTGCGCGCGAGCAGCAAGGGCAAGGTGTACTTCGGCCCCAACACCGCCGCCGCCAACCTCGCCGTCCTCGACTTCAAGGGCACCCTCGGCGACCTCCGGGTCCGCAAGGCGCTGTCCATGGCGCTGGACCGCGAGAACATCATCAAGGCCGCCGCCGGCGGCATCGGCGTCCCCGCCAAGGCGCCCGCCGCCCGCGGCGCCTGGGCCCTCGTCCCGGAGCGCACCGACGGCTACTTCAAGGAACTGCCCGACCCCGTCCACGACGTCGCCGCCGCCAAGGACCTGATCGACCAGGCCGGCGCCACCGGCAAGAAGGTCACCCTGGTGACCAGCACCCTCGCCCCCGAGATCAGCGTCGTCGCCAACGCCGTCCAGGCGGCCGGCCGGCAGATCGGGCTCGACGTCCGGCTCAAGGCCGTCGCCCCCGAGGCGTACAGCAGCATCTTCGTCGACCCGAACGCCCGCAAGGGACTCGACCTCGTCATCACCAACGGCTACGACAACACGCCCGACCCGCTGGAGTTCTACCAGTACCTGCGCACCGGCGACTTCGGGAACTACGGCAACTGGTCGGACCCCGTCTACGACGCCGCCTTCGACCGGGCCGCCGCCGCGGCCGACCCCGGAGCCCGCAGCGACCTCACCGCCGAACTGCAGAAGATCGCCGTGCGCGAACTGCCGGTCATCCCGGTCTACGAGGCGCCGTACTCCGTCTACCTCGGTGACAGGATCACCGGCGCGCCCACCGGCATCGCCCAGCTCTACTACCCCTGGGCCGCGACGATCGGCGCCGCGCACTGATGAACGGTCTCGCCCGCTACCTGATCGGACGACTCGCCGGCCTCCTCGGCGTCCTGCTCGTCACCTCCTTCGTCGTCTTCGCCACCGTGCACCTCGCCCCGGGCGACCCGGTCTCCTTCCTGCTGCACGGCCGGCCCGCGACACCCGAGACCGTGGCCGCGCTGCGGGCCGAGCACCACCTCGACGACCCGGTGGCCGTGCAGTACGCCACCTGGCTCGGCGACGCCCTGCGCGGCGACTTCGGCCGCTCCGCCCAGTACCACCAGGACGTGGCCACCCTGCTCGGCACCCGGCTCGGCGGCACCTTCCTGCTCGTCGGCTACGCGGCCCTGCTCGTCGCCGTCGGCGGCGTCGGCCTCGGCGTGCTCGCCGCGCTGCGGCCCGGCACCGTCGACCGGCTCGTCCTCATCGGCACCGGCATCGCCACCGCCACGCCCTCGTTCGTCAGCGCCATCGCCCTGGTGTCGCTGTTCTCCGTGAACCTCGGCTGGTTCCCCGGCCCCGGCGGCACCCCCGAGGGCCTCGCCGACCGCCTCCACCACCTGACCCTGCCCGCCTTCGCCCTCGCGACCACCTTCGCCGGACTCCTCGCCCGCGTGACCCGCTCGGCGATGCTCGACGAACTCGGCCGCGAACACGTCGACGTGGCCCGCGCCCGCGGCGTCGCCGGCCGCACCGTCGTCCGCCGGCACGTGCTGCGCAACAGCCTCGGCCCCGTCGTCACCGTCGGCGGCACCATGCTCGCCGGCCTCCTCGTCACCACCTCGATCGTCGAGACCGCCTTCGACGTCCCCGGACTCGGCTCCCTCCTCGTCCAGTCCGTCACCGCCAAGGACTTCGCCGTCGTCCAGGCCGTCACCCTGCTCAGCGTCGCGGCCTTCGTGCTCGTCAACCTCGCCGTCGACCTCCTCGCGCCCCTCATCGACCCCCGGCTCAGCCTGATCACCCACGGGGAAGGCACCTCATGACCCTCACCGCACAACCCGGTGCGGCCGACCCCGCGGCCGCGCTGCGCAGACGCCCCGGCCTGCGCCGGCTGCGGACCCTCGGCGGCCAGGGGCCGCTGTTCACCGCCGCCCTGCTGGTCCTCGCGGCGCTCGTGCTCGTCGCCGCGCTGGCCCCGCTGCTCGCCCCGTACGACCCCGAGGCCCTGGACCTGACGGCCAGCCTCGTCGGCACCGGCGGCGACCACCTCCTCGGCACCGACCAGTCCGGCCGCGACATCCTGTCCCGGCTGCTGTACGGCGCCCGCACCGGTCTCCTCGGCCCCTTGCTCGTCGTCGCCGTCTCCACCGCGCTCGGCACCGCGCTCGGCGTGCTCGCCGGCTGGCGCGGCGGATGGGCCGACGCGGTCCTGTCCCGCTCCATGGACCTCGTCTTCGCCGTCCCCGGACTGCTCCTCGCCATCATGCTGGTGGCGGTCGTCGGCTCCGGCATGACCGCGCCCGTCGTCGCCATGGCCGTCGCCTACACCCCGTACGTCGGACGGCTCGTACGCGGCATCGCCCGCCAGGAGAAGGCGCGCCCGTACATCGAGTCGTACCGCGTCCAGGGCTGGTCCGGCTGGACCATCTGCCTGCGCCACCTCCTGCCCAACATCGCGCCCACGGTGCTCGCGCAGTCGGCGATGAACTTCGGCTACGCGCTGATGGACCTGGCCGCCCTCTCCTTCCTCGGCTTCGGCGTCCAGCCGCCGACCGCCGACTGGGGCGCCATGATCAACGAAGGCCAGTCGGCGATCCAGCAGGGCGCGATGCTGCCCGCGCTCGCGCCGTCCTTCTGCATCGTCCTCGCCGTCGTGGCGTTCGGCATCGTCGGCGAGGGCCTCGCCGACCGGATCGCGAAGCGGGAGCGGTGAGCACACCATGACCGACCACAGCAACACCACCGCGGCCGATGCCACGGACGCCGGCCGCGCCGCCGCCGGCACGCCCGTCCTGGACGTCGACCGGCTCACCCTCCGGCTCCCCGAGGGCCGGGCCGCCCGCCCCCTCCTCGACGGGGTCTCGCTGACCGTCGCGCCCGGCGAGACCGTCGGTCTCGTCGGCGAGTCCGGCTCCGGCAAGTCCGTCGCCTGCCGCAGCGTCCTCGGACTGCTGCCCGCCCGCGCCCGGGCCACGGGCGAGGTACGGGTCGCCGGACGCGACGTGCTCACCATGGACCGCGCCGCCCTCGCCGCCACCCGCGCCCGCGAGGTCGCCATGGTCTTCCAGGACCCGCGCGCCTCCGTCAACCCGCTGCGCCGCGTGGGCGACTTCGTCACCGAGGGCCTGCGGGCCACCGGCGTCCCCGCCGCCAGGGCCACCGCGCGCGCCGCGGAACTCCTCGACGCCGTCGGCATCCGCGACCCGCGCGGCGCGCTCCGCCGCCGCCCGCACGAGTTCTCCGGCGGCATGCTCCAGCGCGTCGTCATCGCCGCCGCGCTCGCGGGCGACCCGGCCCTCGTCGTCGCCGACGAACCCACCACCGCGCTCGACGTCACCACCCAGGCCGAGATCATCGCGATCCTCACCCGCCTCCAGGCCGAACGCGGCACCGGCCTGCTCTTCGTCACCCACGACCTCGAACTCGCGGCCGCCATCTGCGACCGGGTGTACGTCATGTACGCCGGCCGCATCGTCGAGACCGGCGCGACCACCGAACTCTTCGACCGGCCGCGCCACCCCTACACCGCGGGCCTGCTCTCCTGCACCCCGCGCCTCGACGCCGGGTCGGCCGCACCCCGCCCCATCGCGGGACGCCCGGTCTCCGTCGCCGAAGCCCCGCCGGGCTGCGCCTTCGCCGCCCGATGTCCGTACGTCCAGCCGCGCTGCACCCAGGAGGTGCCCGCGCTCACCGCGCACGGCGCCGGGCTCGCCGCCTGCCACCGCGCCGACGAAGGGATCCTGTCGTGACCGAGACCTCCGGCCTGGTGGTGCGCGGCCTGCGCAAGATGTATGGGGCCCACGCCGCCGTCGACGACGTGTCCTTCACCCTGGCCCCCGGCTCGTCGCTCGGCATCGTCGGCGAGTCGGGCAGCGGCAAGACCACCACCGTCCGCATGCTCGTCGGCCTCGAACGCGCCGACGCCGGGACCGTCACCCTCGACGGCCGGGACCGTTCCGCCGGCACCCGCCGCTCGGGCCTCCGCCGCGCCGAACGGCTCGCGCGGGCCAGGGAGATCCAGATGGTCTTCCAGGACCCCTATCTCTCGCTCGACCCGCGGATCACGGTCGGCGGCTGCGTCGACGAGGTGCTGCGCCTGCACTTCCGGCTCGGACCCGCGGCCCGCGAGGCCCGGGTCGCCGAACTCCTCGACCAGGTCGGGCTCGGCCCGCGGGAGGCCGCCGCACTGCCCCGCGCCCTGTCCGGCGGCCAGCGCCAGCGCGTGGCGATCGCCCGGGCCCTGGCCGCCGAACCGCGGGTCCTGGTCCTCGACGAGGCCGTGGCCGCCCTGGACGTCTCCATCCAGGCGCAGATCCTGGAACTCCTGGCCGGGATCCGGCGCGACGCGGGCGTCGGCTACCTCTTCGTGACCCACGACCTGGGCGTCGTCCGGCACATCACCGAGGAGGTCGTGGTGCTCCGCCACGGCCGCATCGTCGAGTCGGGACCCACCGACCGCGTCCTCGACGCGCCCGAACACCCCTACACGCGCCTCCTGCTGGACTCCGTCCCGCGCCGGGGCTGGGACCCGGCACGCATCGCCGAGGCCCGGGCGGCGGTCGGCGGTTGACGCCGAGGGCGGGCGGGAGCCGGGTCAACGGTCGACCAGCCGCGGCCGCGGGGCCTCCTCCGCGGCTCCCGCGTCGGTGTCGTCGGTGCCGACCGGGCCGCGGGGAAGCATCCGGTCCAGCCACTTCGGCAGCCACCAGTTGGTCCGGCCGAGGAGTGTCATGGTCGCCGGTACCAGCACCATGCGGACGACCGTGGCGTCGATGAGGATCGCGGTGGCCAGGCCGAGCCCGAACATCTTGGTGGAGGGGTCGTCGGCGACGGCGAAGGACAGGAAGACCGCCACCATGATGAGGGCGGCCGAGGTGATGATCCGGGCGGTGCCCGAGACGCCCTCGACGATCGCCGTGCCGTTGTCGCCGGTGCGCAGGTACTCCTCGCGTACGCGCGAGAGGAGGAACACCTCGTAGTCCATCGACAGGCCGAACAGGATGGCGAAGAGGAACATCGGGATGAACGACACGATAGGAACCGTCGCTTCCAGCCCGATGAGTGCGCCTCCCCAGCCCCACTGGAAGACCGCGACCATGATGCCGTAGGCCGCGCCGATGCTCAGCAGGTTCAGCAGTACCGCCTTGAGCGGTACGAGTACCGAGCGGAAGACCAGCATCAGCAGCAGGAACGACATCGCCAGCACGGCGGCGACGAACGCCGGCAGGCGCTCGCTGGTGCGCCGGCCCACGTCGGACAGGCTCGCGGCGGCGCCGCCGACGTGGGCCCTGGCCGGGCCGTGCCCGATCGCCGTGGGCAGCACGCCGCTGCGCAGCCGGGCGATGGTGTCGGCCGTGGCCTTGTCCTGAGGGCTGGTGGTCGGGAACACGACGAGGGTCGCGATGCCGGTGGCCCGGTCGACGTGCGTCGGCAGGACGGATGCGATGCCCGGATCCGCCGCGACCGCCGCGACGAGCCGGTCCAGTACTCCCGCGTCACCGGCGGGGTCCGCGGCGATGACGAGGGGACCATTGGTGCCCGGGCCGAACCCCTCGGCCACGAGGTCGTAGGCCCGGCGCTCGGTACGGCTGGGGGGCAGTGAGCCGTCGTCGGGCAGGCCGACGCGCAGGCCGAGCACGGGCAGCGTGGCGGTCAGCAGCAGCCCCGCCGCGCCGACCGCGTACGGCACCGGGTGCCGGCCGACGTGCCCGATCCAGCGCCGCCAACCGGCGGCGGGAGCGGCACTCGCCACCGCGTCCCGCCGCCGGTCGGCCCGGCCCGGCTTCCTGGCCTGCAGCGCCCTGCCGATCCGGCCGGCCCGGGCCAGGCGCGGGCCCGCCGCGCCGAGGAAGGCCGGCAGCAGCGTCACCGAGGCGAGCACCATCGTCAGGACGACGATCGAGACGGCGACTCCGCCCACCGTCATGAACGGCACGTTCGCGACGGCCAGGCCGAGGATCGACACGACGACGGTGCCGCCGGCGAAGACCACCGGCCGCCCGGCCGTCGCCACCGCTCGTCCGGCCGCCGTCTGCGGATCGAGCCCGCGCGCGAGGTACTCCCGGTGCCTGGCGAGCACGAACAGCGCGTAGTCGATGCCGACTCCGAGCCCGACCATGCTGCCCAGGACCGGTGCGAAGGTGGGGACCTCCGTCACTCCCGCCAGGACCGTCATCGTGGCGACGCCGACGGTCAGTCCGAAGACCGCCATGCCGATCGGCAGCGCGGCGGCGACGAGCGAACCGAACGCCAGGAACAGGATCGCGGCCGCCGCGAGGAGGCCGATCAGCTCGCTCACGCCGCCGTCGGGGGCGGAGAAGGCGTAGAAGAGGTTCCCGCCCATCTCGATGCGCAGCGGCAGTTCGGCGCGCAGCCGGTCGCCGAGACCGACGAGGGCGTCGAGGTCATCGGCGGACAGCCGGCTCTGGTCGGGGTACTGCACCCGGACGACCGCGATCCGCCCGTCCGCCGAGACGAGGCCGCCGCGCACGGCGCTGTCCCCGCCCGCGTCGAGCGCCCCCGCCGGGTCGCTCGTGCCGAGCACGTGCGGCAGCCGCTTCACCTCGGTCTGCAGCCCCTTGAGAGCGGTGCGCGCGCCGTCGTCGTCGAAGAACGTCGCACCCTCGTCGAGGGGGGTGACGACCACTTGGGCGGTCATCCCCTCCTGCCCGGTCCCGGCCCGCTCGATCAGTTCCGCGGCCCGTTGCGAGTCCAGTCCCGGAGCGGTCATCGAGTCCGCGGTCCGCCCGCCGAACGCGACGGCGGCCAGGACGACGAGCGTGGCGGCGACCAGCCATGCCGCGATCACCCGCCACGGATGGCGGGCGGCGCCTGCGCCCAGGCGCAACAGGGCTTTCGAGAGCATCGGGTCCTCCAACCACCTCGTCGGCCGTCCTTGTGCGGCCGCCGATGCCGAGGTTCGTCGCCACGGCGCCCCGCGGCATCGGCCCGCGGGCCGCGGTTCCGTCGGCCCCAAGTCGGAGTGGGAGCCCGTCCTTTCGGCCGATGCGCGGCGCGTCGCGGTCCCTAGGCTGAGAACCGTGCTCCGAGACGACCTGCGAACCCTGTGGACCGAACCCCGGCCGCCCGACGCACCCGCCCGGGTGTGGCGGGACTGGGCGCTGCTCGCCGCGGGCCTTGCCGGTGTGGCGCTGGAGGCCACGCTGCGCGAGAACGTCGTGTGGCGGCCGGTGGCGGTGGTGTTCACCGCATGGCTGTGCCTGCTGCCCCTGTGGCGCCGGACCCGCCCGCTGGCGATGGTGACGCTGGCGTTCGGCTCGGTGATCCTGCTCCAGCTGGCCTCGCTCGTCGCCGCACCGCGCGAGCCCGTCGGCATGTACACCGGCGCGGTCGTGCTCGTGCTGGTGTACGCGCTGCCCCGGTGGGGATCGGGACGCGAGACCGTGCTGGGCGGCGCGGTGATCCTCGCGGCCGGCGCGCTGTGTTCCGTCACGGACGAGACCCCGGTCTTCGAGAACGTCGTGGGCCTCGTCTTCCTGATGCTGCCCGGGGTGGTCGGGGCCGCCGTGCGGTTCCGGGTGACCGCCCGCGAGCGGCAGGTGGAGCAGGTGCGCTCCCGCGAGCGTGAGCAGCTCGCCCGGGAACTGCACGACACGGTGGCCCACCACGTGTCGGCCATGGTGATCATCGCCCAGGCGGGCCGGGTGCTCGCGGGCACCGACCCGTCCGCCGCCGTCGAGGCGCTGGAGGGGGTCGAGGAGGAAGGGGCGCGCACGCTGGAGGAAATGCGCGCCATGGTCGCCGCGTTGCGCGACCGCGGGGTCGGCGCCGAGCTGGCGCCCCCTGCCGGAGTCGCGGATCTGGAGCGCCTGGTGCGCACCCCGGGTGGTCGCCTCAGGGTCGACCTGGGGCTCGACGGCGAACTGGACGCGCTGCCCCCGGCCGTGGACGCGGCCGTCTACCGGATCGTGCAGGAGTCGGTGACCAACGCGCTGCGCCATGCGGTCGACGCGACCGAGCTCGTCGTCCGGGTCGCCGCGGAACGGCACGCGGTACGGGTGAGCGTGCGCGACAACGGCCGGCGCACCGGCCGGGGGCGCGACGGATACGGACTTACCGGACTTCGCGAGCGCGCGACACTGCTCGGCGGCACACTACGAGCCGGCCCGGGTACCGACCGGGGCTGGCATGTCGACGCCGAACTGCCGAGAGCGAGGAACGAGAGCGGTGTCCATTCGCGTCCTCGTCGCTGACGACCAGACGATCATCCGCACCGGGTTGCGGATCATGCTGAACGCCCAGCCCGGCATCGAGGTGGTCGGCGAGGCCGCCGACGGGTGGCAAGCGGTGCGTCTGGCCCGCGAACTACGCCCCGACGTCTGCCTGTTCGACATCCGCATGCCCGTACTCGACGGGCTCGAGGCCACCCGGCTGGTCGCCGGCCCGGGCGTCGCCGACCCGCCGGCCGTGGTCGTCATCACCACGTTCGACCTCGACGAGTACGTCTACGGTTCACTGCGTGCCGGCGCCCGCGGATTCCTCCTCAAGGACACGGGACCGGACCTTCTGGCGCAGGCCGTACGGTCGGCGTCCGACGGTGAGGCGCTCATCGCGCCCAGCGTCACCGTCCGTCTGCTCCAGGCGTTCGCGGACCTGCCCGCCGGGCGGCCCGTGGCCCAGCCGGTCTCCCCGGTCACCGCCCGCGAGGAGCAGGTGCTCCTCGCCGTCGCCCGTGGGCTGACCAACACCGAGATCGCCGACGCCCTGCACATCAGCCTCAGCACGGTGAAGACGCATCTGGCCAGCCTGATGGCCAAACTCGGCGCCCGCAACCGGGTCGAGATCGCGATGTGGGCCTACGAAACGCGCCGTATCCTCCCCGGAACCTGAGCCGGGTGCCGGGTGCCGGGTGCCGGGGCCGTGTCCCGTGAAGTCCTCACCAGGACCACCCGATGATCACGACTCGATACGCGCCCCAGGGCGCCCGTCCGGGCCGCCGTCAGGCGGAGGTCGTGTCCGCCACCGGCGTCAGCAGCGGGCGCTTCGCCGTGCGGCCGTCCCCGGACGAGCGGCCGCGGAGTCGCCGGCCGAGCCAGGGGCCGAGGAAGGTCGCCGCCCAGGCCAGCTCCGCGCCGACCGTGCGCAGTCCGCCGGCCGGGCGCGTGCCGGACGGCGGGAGCGGGTGGGCCCAGGAGCCGTCGCTGCCCGGCAGGCCGAGGGTGTCGGCGAAGGCGGCGGCGATGCGGGCGTGGCCCAGCGGGGCGGCGTGGAGGCGGTCGCGGCTCCAGAGGCGCGGGTCGCCCACCACCGGGTGGTGGGCGGTCTCCAGGACGGTGACGCCGTGGCGGCCCGCGGCCTCCCGGATGCGGGCGTTGAGCGCGGTGATCCGGGGCGCGACGGGGCGGGCCGCGGGAATGAGCCGGGTGAGATCGGGGAAGGTCAGGGTCGCGACCCGGGCACCCTGTGCGGCGAGCGCCGCGAACATCGCCTCCAGGTGCCCCGCCACCTCGTCGGCGTCGAAGCGGGGCCGCAGCAGGTCGTTGACGCCGGCGACGACCGTCGCGAGGTCGGGCTCGAGGGCCAGGGCGGGCGCGAGCTGCTCGGCCCGTACCTGGCCGGCGAGCCGGCCCCGTACGGCCAGGTTGGCGTAGCGCAGCTCCGGGTTCGACCGTGCGGCCAGTTCGGCGAGCCGGTCCGCCCAGCCGCGCAGGCCCCGGATGTCGTCGCCGTCGCCGACGCCTTCGGTCTGGCTGTCGCCGAGCGCGACGTACCGCAGATACATGGGCCCCTCCCTCAATAGGTCGCGACGACTATTATTCACTTTGTTGAGTATAAGGCTGACGGTGCAGGCGGCTGAGTCGTTTCAGGGGGGGGCAATTACAGCGTGTGATGATATGCTACGCAACGTGACAAAGGAGCCCGAGGGCATCCCTCGACACCGCACGAACGCGCCCAACCGCGTCTACTACTTCGACATCGGGGCCGGCACCTGGCAGGGAAAGGCCACCTTCCGCGTCACCTCCTGGCGTCGTCTCCTGCGCAGCCGCATCGGGTTGACGAACAAGCTCCTCGTGACCGCCATGCACACAGTCCAGCTGCTCACCGGTGCGCCAAGGCAGCACTCGACGATCGTGGCGAAGCCGCACGAGGGCGAGTTCGGTCGGGCCGACAACGTGCTCAGGATCTCCAAGTTCGGCCTGACCCTGTACCTCCTGGACGAGCAGTACGTCCTGGAGGGCAACGGGACCGGAGTCACCGTGCGCGCGGTCGAGAGGCTCGGTCCTGTGCCGCGCCTGCTCACGCGGAGCTTCACCTACTCCGCGGAGATCCGCGACGAAGGGATGGCCGCGACCTACCGCATGCCGTTGCTCGGAGCCATGTGGACCGCGAACTACCAGGTCGCTGCCGACCGCCAGAGCCTCCTCGCGGAATTGGTGTGCGACTGGGGCACGGCGACCGAGGACACCCGTCGAGTCGGCGCGCCGGTCCAGCGGGCGGCAGGAACGCACTCCCGATGACCACCGACTTCATGCTCCCCGCCGAAAAGGTCACCCTGGTGGCCGGGTTGCTCGCCGACCGGGTCGCGCAGTACGACGCCGCACGCGACCGCCGGGCCGCGTTCGCCTACACGTACTACCGCCTCACGTCGACGCTCGCCGCGGGGCTGGAGGCGGGCACTCCCGTGTTCGGCGACCCGCCCTGGGTCGCCGAACTGTGCGAGACGCTCGCCTCGGCCTACTTCAGCGCGATGGACGAGATCGACGAGTGGCTGGCAGGACGACCGGGCGGCGCCGCGGACGAAGTCCGGCCCGGGGATCTGCCGGACTCCGTCCCCGGACCGTGGCGAGACGTCTTCGCCGCTTCGAGCTTCCGGCACTCCTACGTGCTGGAAGACGTGCTCTTCTCCATGATGGCCCACATCTCGTACGACTTGCCGGAGGCGTTGCGGCGCATGGCGGCGTCCACGGGCGACCGCAGCCACATCGCGGACTTCCACCGCATGAACGAGGTGCTGGCGTCCTGCATCGACGGGGTCCAGGACGACCTCTCGTCCCGGTACATCCGTGGACTCGGCTCCTTGGACAGGCTGTTCACCCGTAGCGACGAACTGTTGACCAACTACGGGATCCGTGTCGCACGGGGCCTGGCCTGGTTCAACTGCGACAGGCTCTTGGACCCGGACGCGACCGAGGAGGCGTCGCGGTCGATCGGCAGGAGCACCGCCGCGCTCATCTCCGAGATCCGCTCGCCCGGCGACCGGAAGCTGCGCGCCGGCCTGTGGATCCTGCGCAGGTTGATTCCCGACCGCCGGCACTGGCCCGCGGCCGGAACGCCCGTCGCGTAGCGGGCCGAGACCTGTGCGACACGGCCCGCTGCCAGGCCGGCCGGCGTCGTCCGCCTCACGGCAGCCCGGATCGCCGGCCTCCGACCGGCGATCCGGTGCTCCGAAAAGGGATCAGCCTTCAGCCGACGTGGACACGGGGGCGGCGGGTGCGGTCGGGCTCCGCCTCGCGCAGGATCTCTCGGGTCACCGGTGCGACCTCGCCCTGGCCGAAGAGGAAGAAGCGGACGAAGTTGGCGAAGGGGTTGCCCTCGGTCCACTCGAAGTAGACGTGCGGGCGGGTGTCGGTGTGGTCGCGGGCGTGCAGCAGGAAGGCTGCGAGGGCGTTGGGCACGGAGGAGCCCTCCACCGTGAGGACGCGGTAACGGTCGTGCAGGACCTCGCCGCGGACCGTCAGACCGGCCTCGAACTCGGACGGGTCGGTGACCGTGACCTCGACGAAGACGAAGTCCTCGGTGGCCGGCAGGTCGTTGTCGGTCCGGATCTGCTCGATCTTGTCGCGGTACTCGGCCTTGTCCCGCCGGTCCGGCTCGTTGGCGATGAAGCGCGGGGTGCGGTGGGAGATGTCGCGGATGAACCGCTCGGCCATGTCGTCGAGCTCGACGTGGGTGACGCGCAGCTCGAAGGCGCGGCCCAGCCGGGAGAGGAGGGAGATGAGGATGATGCCGGCGATGAAGCAGGCACCGATCTTCACGCCGTCCGGGCGCTCGATGATGTTGACGACCGTCGTGTAGAGGAAGACGACGGAGATGACGCCGAAGGCGATCGTCCAGCCGCGTTGACCGGCCTTGCGGGCCGCGATGGTCACGGCGATGGCGGCGGAGCAGATGAGGACCAGGACACCGGTGGCGTACGCGCCGCCCTGGGCGTCGACGTCGGCGTCGAAGATCCAGGTGACCAGGAAGGCGACGAGGGTGAAGACGATGACCATCGGGCGCACGGCACGGGCCCAGTGCGGGGCCATGCCGTACTTCGGCAGGTAGCGGGGCATCAGGTTGAGCAGACCGGCCATGGCCGAGGCGCCCGCGAACCACAGGATGAGGATGGTCGAGACGTCGTAGATCGTGCCGAACGTGTTGCCGAGCTGCTCGTGGGCGAGATAGGCGAGGGCGCGGCCGTTGGCCTCGCCGCCGGACTCGAACTCCTGCTCCGGGATGAGCACGGTGGTGATGAAACTGGTAGTGATCAGGAAGACGCTCATGATCAGCGCGGCGGTGGTGAGCAGCTTCTTGGTGCCGCGGATGCGCCCGGTCGGCGCGGCCTCGGTGTCCGACGCGTCGCCCTTGACGTGCGGCATGACGGCCACACCGGTCTCGAAGCCGGACAGGCCGAGCGCGAGCTTGGGGAAGACGATCAGGGCCACGCCGATCATGACGAAGACGTTGCCGTGCTCCTGGGTCAGGGCGGTGGTCCAGTCGGTGACCACATGGCCCTCGGTGACCACGTGCCACAGGCCGGACACCACGACGACCGCGTTGAGCGCGAGGTAGATGCCGACGAGGGCGACGGCGACGCCGATCGCCTCCAGGAAGCCCTTGAGGAACACCGCGCCGAGCAGCGCGATGAGGATCATGGTGATCAGCACCTGCTTGTCGTGCAGGGCCGATTCCAGGTGGGGGTTCTCCACGAGGTGGGTGGAGGCGTCGGCGGCCGACAGCGTGATGGTGATGAGGAAGTCGGTCGCCGCGAAGCCGAGGAGGGTCAGGACGAAGAGCTTGCCCTTCCAGAAGGACAGCAGCCGCGCCAGCATCGCGATCGAGCCCTCGCCGTGCGGGCTCTCCTCGGCGACCCGCCGGTAGACCGGCAGCGCGCCGGCGAGGGTGACGATGACGAGCACGATCGTCGCCACGGGGGAGAGCAGTCCGGCCGCGAGGGCGGCGATGCCCGGCTGGTAGCCGAGCGTGGAGAAGTAGTCCACACCGGTGAGGCACATCACGCGCCACCAGGGCTGGCCCTTGTGGGCCGCGTCGTGAGCCGTCTCCACGGGCCGCGACGGCTTGCCCTTGCCCATGTCGGACAGGCCTTCCAGCATCCACGCCCGCAGGCGGTCGGAACGGGTCGCGTGGGGCGTGACCATCGGGGGGACTCCTGCTGTCCGGTGCGGGGTGGTGGTCGGATTTCGGCCATCGGGCGGACGGCGGCCGAGTCAGCGTACGCAAAGGACGCGTCACGAGCAGGACGGGGCGCGTATGGAAAGCGTCAAGATCCCTCAGGAGGGCGTTGCCCTCGTCACAGCGGGCGCGGCGCCCCGGCGACCGACCCTACGCCGCCGCCCGGACCGTGACCGTCAGCCGCTCCGGGCCGTGGAACACCCAGTCCGGGGCGTACCGCACCTCCACGGCGGGCCGGGCGCCGGGCCGGAGCGCGGGCAGATGGGTCAGGAGCACCGCGAGACCGGTCTCGGCCTCGGCGCGGGCCAGGGCGGCCCCCGCGCAGTAGTGGATGCCGAGGCCGAAGGCACAGTGCCGGGCCGCGTCCCGGTGGATGTCGAGCCGTTCGGGAGCGGGGAAGCGGGCCGGGTCGCGGTTGGCGGCACCCAGGACGAGGACGAGCCGGTCGCCCCGGCGTATCGCGTGCCCGGCGAGCCCGGTGTCGTGCTGCGCCCAGCGGGTGACCATCTGGACCGGCGGGTCGTGCCGCAGGAACTCGTCCACCGCGCCCGGCAGCAGCGCCGGGTCCGCCCGCAGTTCGGCGCACAGCTCCGGGCGGGCGAGCAGCGCGAGCACCGCCTTGCCGAGGAGACCGGTGGTGGTCTCGTGGCCGGCCGTCAGCAGATGGATGCAGGTGGCCGACTGCTCCTCGGGCGTGAGCGAGGTCCGCTCGTCGGCCGCGCGCGCGAGGGCCGAGAGCAGGTCCCCGCGGTCGCCCCCCGGACCGCGCCGCGCGTCCAGCTCCCTCCGGAAGAAGGCGTCGAGTTCCGCCGCCGCGCGCTCCGCCCCGGCCATACCCGCGTGGCTCCGGTCGGCCCGGGTCCCGCCCGCGCGCTGAAGCGCGAGCGCGCGCTCGCGGAACCAGCCGTGCCGCCGCTCCGGTATGCCCAGCACTCCGGCGATGACGAGCAGCGGAAACGGCGCCGCGAACTCGGCGACGAGGTCGAAGGGCGCGGCGGCCGCCGGGTCGGCGAGCGGGTCGACCAGCCGGCGCGCGATCCGGCGGATCCGCGGACGCAGCGCGTCGACCGGTCCGTTGCCCAGGGCCGGGGCGACGAGGGCCCGCAGGCCCGTGTGACGGGGCGGGTCGAGGAAGACCAGCCAGTTCTCGACGACCCGGCGCAGCACCGCGTAGCCGGGCGGCAGCGGGGCCGCGCTGCCGCTCGCCGGGTCCACCCGTCCGAACTCCCGGCGGGCGAGCACCCGCGCCGCCTCCGCGTACCCGAACACGTACCAGGTCGTCGGACCGCGCTCCGGCGGCCGCACGGCGTGCACCGGTCCGGCCTCCCGGTAGCGCCGGTAGACGGGGTACGGGTCGGCGAGGTCGAGCCGGGCCGGGTCGAAGGCCGGCAGCGGGCGGTACGACGGCTCGACGCTCATCAGCCCGCTCCCCGCACCAGGTCGGCCAGGGCGCCCGGGTCCCGGGGCGGCGCAGTGCCGCGCCAGGCCACGTGGCCGTCGGGGCGGACCAGCACGTACGGCCGCTCGTACCGTTCCGCCGCCACCGGGTCGGCACACCGGACCACCCGCAGCGGCACCCGGCGCTCGGCGAAGGCCCGGACCGTGCCGTCCTGTTCGCCCGCCTCGAAGCACATCAGGACGAACTCCCGCCCGAAGAGGTCGAGCGTGGAGCGTCCCGGGGCCAGCCAGACGTGAGGTGCCCGCACGCCCGGCAGCGTCGAACGGTTCAACGGAGCGGTGCCCGCCTCGTCCGCTCCGGGCTCGGCGGCCAGGACCGGGGAGCCGTAGCGGTACGCGAAGTGCATCTCCGGCCGGTCGAACTCCCGCCGTACGTCGGAGGCCGACAGTTCCCGGGCCAGCACCGCCCGGGCCCGGTCGCCCACCGGGGTGTCGTCCAGGAGCGCGGGCGGGACACGGCGCTCCTGGGTGCGGCGCAGGTTGCGGTTGGCCTCCGCCACCGCGGCCAGGGCCACCGGACGACGCTCCGTCTCGTACGCGTCGAGCAGTCCGGGACCCGCCCAGCCGGCCAGTGCCGCGGCGAGCTTCCAGCCGAGGTCGGCGGCGTCGCAGACGCCCGTGCTCATGCCGAAGCCGCCGGACGGCGACAAGGTGTGCGCGGCGTCCCCGGCCAGGAACACCGGCCCGGCCCGGTAGTGCTCGGCGACCCGGTGCGTCAGGTGCCAGACGGTGTCCGACTCCACCTCCAGCGGGGTGTCCAGCGGGACCGCCCGGCGCACCACGTCCAGCGGCGCCGCCGGGCCGACCGGGGCGGTCAGCCGGTAGAGCCCGCGTCCGTCGACCGAGCGCAGCGGATAGCGGAGGCCGGTCGGTGAGGTGAGGAAGTGGACGAGCGGGGCACGCGGCCCGAGCAGCTTGGGCAGCTCGGGCGCCCGGAAGACGATGTTGCGCAGCACCTTGGTCGGGTGCAGCTCGGGCGTGGCGATCCCGCAGGCCTTCCGTACGGAGGACGCGGCGCCGTCGCAGCCGACCAGGAAACGGGCCCGCACGGTGGCGCGGCGACCGCCGCCGCCGTCGTGGGAGCCGACGGTCGCCGTGACGCCGCCGTCGGGCGCGGCCGTGAAACCGAGCAGCCGGTGGCGCAGCCGCACCGGCCCGCCGGGGTGGCGGCCGAGACGGTCGAGGAGCAGCGGCGCCATCCAGTGCTGCGGGCAGATCGCCTCCGGCTCCGGGGTGTGCTCGGGCCACGGCCGGGTCGCGGCCGTGCCGAACTCCAGCCGGTGGATCTCGTGCCCGCCGACCGCCGTCACCCAGGCGACGTCCAGGGCGTGGTCGTCGGGCCAGCCCGCGCCGCGCAGCGCGTCGGCCACGCCCCAGCGGCGGAACATCTCCATGGCGCGCGGCCCCACGGTGGTGATCCGCGGATCCCCGGTGGCCGTGTCGCCCGCCTCCACCAGGGCGAAGTCGACGCCCCGGAGGGTGAGGTCGAGCGCGAGGGCGAGTCCCACCGGCCCGCCGCCCACGACCAGGACGTCCGTCTCCCACGCGCCGGACGGCGGGGGAGCGTCGTGCGCGCTCGTCCCGTGCGTGTCCGGTCCGGGCGCACTCGTCCCGTCGGATCTCGTCCCGTCGGATCTCGTCTCGTCCGTGTTCGTCCCCTCCGTGTTCGTCCCGTCCCGGTTCGTCCGGTCCCGGTTCGTCTCATGCGTGCTCATCGGCTCAGCGCCCTCCTTCGCCACGGACATCGGCACGCGACAGCGCGGTGTGGGCCCCTTCGCCACCGAACTGTTCGGCGTAGAAGGCCATCAGCTCCGGCACGCGTCCGGGCACGCCCTCGCACTCGCGGGCCATCCGGGCCAGGTGCGCGAAACGCATCGCGAACGCCCGGCGCGCCACGTCGGGCCGCGCGAGGGCCACCGGCGGCTCCTCCAGCTCGAAGGACGGGCCCGCCGTCCGGCCCCGCCACCCCGAGTCGAGCGTCACCAGGAGCTCGGCCAGCGGGCGCATCGTCCCGGTCATCACGTCGATCGCCGCGTTCATCAGCCGGGACCGGCGCAGGCTCGCGTCCGGGCCCTCGGCGAAGTGCTGCACCATCAGCTGGAGCATCAGGAAGTAGCAGCGGTTGAACAGCCGCATCACCGCGCGGGCATGTGGGGCGCGGACCACCGCCCGTCCCGGGTGCGCCGGGTCGAGCGTCGGGTTGCGCAGCGCCGGATAGGCCGGGCTCCAGGGTGCTCCCTGCCCGCCCGGGCCGTCGGCCCGCTCGGTCATGAGGAGTTCGCCGAGCCGGACGAAGGTGTCGTGGTGGGACTCCGGCGGCGGTCCCGGAGCGTCGAGCACCCCACCCTCGCCCTGCTCGGTCACGAAGTCCACGGCGAACAGCGCGCTCGACAGGTCGTCGACCTCCAGCTGGTAGTCGGGATGGCGGGCGTCGACCGCCCGGCCGAGGAAGAGATGGTGCTCGCCGCCCCCGCGGCCCCGCTCCACCAGGAACAGGTCGGGCACCCGGGTCAGGCCGTCACGGATCGCCGCGTACAGCTCGCTCGGCGAGCCGAACGGCGCGGGCCCGCCGGCGTCCTCGCGCCCCCCGGCCGTGTCCCCGACGCCGCTCGCGGCCCCACGATTGCTCCCGCCTCTCCCGCCGCTCCGGTCGCCGGCCAGCCGCTCGGGCCGCTCGATCGCGATGAACCGCTGCACGCTGCCGAGATGGAGCGGTTCGAGCGCGAAGTCCAGCGGCAGCGGAAGCCGCCCTGGTGTCCCGAAGTCGATCGCCGGCACGTGGAACGGTTCGCCCATCGCCATCAGGATGTTGTTGACGACCAGGAAGTGGATCATCTCCTCGCGGGCGACCGCGAACAGCGTGTCCCGGATCCCCCGGCTCAGCGTCTCGCCGCCGTCGCCGCAGGCGAGCCGCAGCTGCCGGGGCGTCCACACCCCGCTGCCGACGTACGCGAAACCGGCGCCGTGGGTGGGCAGCGAATACCCCGCGTACAGATACTGCAGCGAGGTCGCCAGTTCCACCGTGACCGCCTGCCACAGCGCCTCCCGCAGCTGGGCGCGGGTGGTGATCCGGGGCCGCGCGGCGGCGGCGGCCGGCGCGGGCGCGGTCACCGGGAGCACGGCGTCCGCGGCGCCGCGGGCCCGCAGGTAGGTGAGGAGCAGCCGGGCCTTCGGGAGGGTGAGATCGCGGGTCGGCGGCATGTAGTAGGTGCGGTCCTTGTTCGCCGGGTCGCACATCTGCCAGATCAGCTTCGCGTACGTCTCGACCTTGCACCGGTCCGCCAGACTGAACACCTCGTCCCGCATGAACGGGAACAGCTGCTCGTAGAAGGCGAAGACCTCCCGGTGCAGCAGATCGAAACCGACGTCCTCCTTGGGGACCGCGTCCAGGTGCCAGTCGTCGGGCAGGACCCGCACGTGCGCCCCGCCGGCCCCCGCCCACCAGCCGAGCGCGTCCGCGTCGTCGTACGCGGCCGCCGCCGAACCGGCGGAGTCCGCCGGGCAGAGCGGCGGTTCGTCACCGTCGACGGCGAGCAGCAGCCGGGCCGTGCCGGCCCGGGCGCCCCGCACGGTGAACCAGCCGCGCCCGTGGACGTCGGTCACCAGACGGCACGAGTCGCCGAAGTCCGCCGGACCGTCCGCCGCATGCCCCTCCGGCAACCGGCCGTCCACCACATGCTTCTCCGGTACCGCGCCGTCCGCCGCATGCCCCTCCGGCACCGGGCCATCCGCCACGGGCCCGTCAGGCGCCCCGTCCGCCGTCTCCTCCTTGCCGTCGGTGAGCCGGCCGGGCCGCAGCTCGACGACGCGCAGGTCTCCGGTGCGCGCCTCCGGCGCGGCGGCGACGGGGTCGCGGGGCAGGGCCCGCGGGTTGGCGAACTGCCGGACGACGACCGGCTCCAGGGCCGCCGGCCGGCCGCGTACGGCGGCGCGCACCGCGACCTCCACGGCATGGTCCTCGCCCCGCTCCCTGTCCGGGTGCTCCACGAAGAGCGCGGCGTCGTCCGTGACCACCACCGACTCCCGCTCACGCAGCAGCACCGCACCGCGCCGGCCGGTCGCTTCGCAGCCGGCCGGCTCCTGGTCTCCCGGTCGCCCGTCTCCCGGCGGTCCTGCCGCTTCCACCAGGCACAGGCCCTCGTCCGCGGCCCAGGCGGCGCCCGGCGCGGTCACGGGCACCCGCGCCACGAGACCGCCGTCGCCGGGAGAGCCGTCGCTCCCGTGGGGGCCGTCGGCCTCCCGTAACACCGCGACCAGCTCGTCCGAGACGACCGTCCGCAGTTCGAGGTCGCCGGGGCCCGGCCGGCCGAAGGGCAGGTTGAAGACGGCCTCGTCGGAGGTCACCCGCACCGAGCAGACCCGCGCCCGCCGTCCGCCGTGACCGGTGCGGTCGGCGCCGTACGGGACGAGCAGCCGGCCCGCCGGATGCGTACGCGGCTCCTGCGGCCGCCAGGGTGCGATCACACCGTGCAGCCGCCACCGCTGCGGTGTGTCGCCCGGCCCCGCGTACCCGTGGCCCGGGGAGCCGGGCGGGCCGGCCGCCTCCAGGCCGAACTGGACGAGCAGCCCGCCGTGTTCCTCGGCCGCCGCGCGCAGCGCGCCCGCAAGCGGCGAGGGAGTGCCGGGCACGTCCGGCCAGTCGAGGGCGGGACCGGACGGGACCGCGAACTGGTGCAGCACCGAGGGCGCCGGGTCGAAGGACTGCCAGCGCGGCGGCTGGAAGCCGGTCACGTCTCCGAGGCACACGTGCCCGGAGTCGTGCGAGCGGCCTTCCCTGCCGAGGGCGAACCGGCCGATCATCAAGGTCGTCGTCCACGCCGACGCCGGGTCGACGTCGAACACCCGGGCGCGGTTGGCCGTCGTGCCCAGATACGGGTTGTAGTGGCCCCACAGGTCGACGGCCCGGCCGAGCAGCGGGTCGCCGGCGGGTGCCGGGGCGCCGTCAGGGCCGTCGGCGGAGGTGACCCGCGCGTCGACCGAGAAGTGGCCGTTGCCCGACAAGTGGCCGCCGGATGCGCCCCGTTCGCCGAGCATCGCGTGGCAGTCGGCGGCCGGCCGGTCCGTGGGGAACGGCTCGCCGGGCGACGCCTCGCCGCGGAGCGGCTCCGCGGCGGTCCCGCCGCCGAGGACGGTGTTGGTCGCCAGGTCCAGGAGTCCGGCCGCCGCGGCGGCGCGCGGCCCCGTCGGCAGTCCCGTCACGGCCGTGCCCGCGAAGTACACCCGGGGGGTGTCGAAGACGCTCACGCCGCCTCCAGGAGGGCCGGGTCCGGACGGCCGTGACGGGCCCCGGCGAGGCGGTCGATCCCGGCGACCGCGTCCAGCGCCGACTCCACGGCCCCCTCGATCCATGCGGGTTCGGTCGAGCAGTGCTCGCCGGCGAAGAACAGCCGCCCCTGCGGCCTGGCCGCCCTGCGCCGCTCTTCCTCGCAGGCCTCGGCGTCCTTGCCCCAGCGGATGGTGCAGCCGCCCGCCGTCCACGGGTGCCCGCCCCACGCCATACTCGCGACCCCGAGCACCATGCCGCGCCGCAGCAACTGCGGGTGCATCCGGCCCAATTCGCCGATGACGGTGTCATGCCTGAGGCGGACCGGCATCCGCCCGAGGAGGTCGGCGTCCTCGCCGATGGTGTAGCTGGCGAGCAGCGCCGCGCCGCGCCGCCCGTGCTCGCCGCGCCGCCCGTGCTCGCCGCGCCGCCCGTGCTCGCCGCGCCGCCCGTGCTCGCCGTGCCGCCCGTGCGGACCGCCCGGCGCGAGGTCCTCCGCCGGCGCCGGATAGTACGTCTGCCGGATCAGTCCGCCGCTGAAGGAGGCGCCGCCACGGATGCCCTCCCGCTCCCAGAACGGCTCCCGGACGTGCACGGCCACCTTGGTCGCCGGGCAGTAGTCCACCTCGCGTACGACGGCCAGCTTGTCCTCGTCCAGACCGGTCAGGGCCATGCCGCGCAGCACCGAGAACGGCACCGTGCACAGCACCAGGTCCGAGCGGCGCGCGGCGGCGAGCGGGCCGCGTCCGATCCGCAGCCGGACGTGGTCCGCGGCGACGTCGATCCCGGTCACCTCCTGGCCGAGCCAGATCGGGCCCCGGACGCGCGCGGCGAGCCGCTGCACCAGCTGGTCCATGCCGCACGCGAGCCGGACGAGCCGCGGGCTGGTCTCGGTCAGGATGTCGTCGAGGAAGCTGTTGAGGCGCGGACCGCAGCCGGCCCGGATGCCCGGGTGGGCGGCGAAGAGGCCGTGCACGTCGATGCGGTCCTTTCCGTCGCCGAGCAGATGGGGCGTGAGGTCGAGCCGTTCGACGAGGTCGAGGAGGTCGTGGGCGAGGTCGGCGCGTAACCCGGTGCGCAGCGTCGGCGGGGCGACCGCGTCGACGACGGCCGCGAGCCAGGCGCCGAAGACGACGGTCTCGTCGCGGTAGTCGTCGCGGGCGAGGGCGGACCGCACGTCCGCGATCAGCCGGCGGGGTGCGTCGCGCAGCCGGACGTGTCCGGTGCTGGTGGCGAGCAGGGCGTTCTCCTCGGAGAGCAGGGTGGTGAACGGCCTTACCTGGTCGCGGAGTCCGAGGTGATCGATGTAGTGCATGGTGCGGTGGTGCGCGGTGGGCACGCGCATCGCACCGAGTTCCACGAAGGGGGCGCCCTCGTGGGCGCCGAAGCGGTGGGTACGGACGCGGCCGCCGAGCCGTCGGCTGCCTTCCAGGATCTCCACGCGGTGGCCGAGGCGCTCGAGTTCGTAGGCGGCGACCAGGCCGGCCATCCCCGCGCCGATGACGGTGACCGTGCCTCGGGTGCGTGTCCGGTGCTGGGACAAGGGATCTGACTCCCGTCACTGTGCGCTAGCTGAGGAGGAGGGTGAGGGGGAGGCGGAGGAGGGTGCGAGGGCGTCGAGGTACGCGCCGAGCGTGGCGGGCCTGTCGACCGGGGCGACCAGGCCCACGTAGCCGTCGGGCCTGACGAGCCGCAGCTCGCCGGGGCGGCCGAGCAGCCGTGCCTCGGCCGCGTCGGCCGGGGTGACCGGCAGCACCCGGACCGGTACGGGCCCCCGCGCGCAGAGCTCCACGACCGCCTCCCGTACGGCCGCGTCGTCGCCGGGCCCGGCCGCGGGCAGGACCAGGGTCCAGGTGTCGTAGCGGAGCAGCGTGTGCAGCCGCACCGGGCCGGTGCCCGGGTGTCCGGTCGACACCAGCGCGTCCGGCATCCGGTCGCCGGCCCGCGGTGCGCGGCCCCGCCCGGGTCTCGTGGGGGCGCGCTGCCAGGACAGTGCGCTCGCCCGGTGGTTGCGGCCGAGGTCGCTCAGCTGCCGGTCGATCCGCCGCTGGAAGCCGGGCAGGGCGAGCGCGAGCGGCACGGTGGCGGTGAAGGCGTGGTAGCCGGGTGCGGGCAGCGGCAGCTCCATGAAGTTGACCCGCATCTCGCGGATGTACCGCAGGGCGAGGGCGCGTTGCTCGGTGTCGTACGTGTCGAGGAGCCGCTCGTCGGCCTCGCCGCGGTGCACGGCGGCGAGCTTCCAGGCGAGGTTGTGGGCGCCGAGCATGCCCACGTTCATGCCGTGGCCGCCGACCGGTGCCCAGGCGTGGGCGGCGTCGCCCGCGAGCAGTGCGCGTCCCGAGCGCAGCCGGGCCGCGACCCGGTCGCTGAACCGGGCCCGGTTGAGCCACGGCGGGTCCGTGGGAGCGAGCTGCAGCCGGGGGAGGCGGGCGGTGCCGGCGACGAGTCCGCGCAGTTCGTCGAGGGTGGGCGGGGCGGTGAGGCCGGGGTCGGGGTCGTCGCGGAAGCAGAAGAAGCGGAAGCCGCCGCCGGGCAGCGGGAAGACGAGCAGGGAGCGGCGCGGGGCGAGGAAGATGTGCCCGTGGCCCGGGCGGCGGCCGTAGGGCCAGTCGGCGTGGGCGTTGCCCTGGACGACCTGGAGGCCGGTGCGGCGGCGGCCCCGGAACGGGATGCCCAGCCGGTCGCGGACCACGCTGGCGGTGCCCTCGCAGCCCACGATCCAGGAGGCGGTGCCCGACTCGGCGGAGCCGTCGGCGAGGGCGAGGGTGAACTCGGCCCGGTCGTCGTGGACCTTGACGTCCGTGACCTCGCTGTCCCACTCGACCTCGGTGCCGAGCCTGGCCAGCTCCGCGCACAGCAGCCGCTCGATGTCGTGCTGCTCGATGTTGAGCGGGCGGCTGTGGGCCGAGCGGTGCCAGCCGGTGGTGAGCTCGCCGAGGCGGCGGCCGGAGGCGTGGATCGTCACCTCGCCCAGCTCCACCGCGTGGCGCCCCAGCGTGCCGACGACGCCGAGGGCGTCCAGGGCCTCCGCCGCCCGGGGCCACACGACCAGGGCCCGGGCCTCGCGCTTGGCGGCCGGCGCGCGGTCCACCACCCGCACGCCGATACCGAGCCTGCGCAGGGCGATCGCCAGCGTCAGCCCGACCGGCCCCGCACCGACCACGCACACGTCCACATCCGGCATACGGCCCGCTCCCCACCCGTTGACCCGCGTCGTGCCACTCCGCACCATGAGCCGGAACCAGCGACTCCGGCATGTTCTTCAGAGTGCGCGCCGATGATCACGTCTCGCCAGGGCGTGCGACCCGGCGCGAGAAGCATTCGACCTGCCGATATGACTCCCTGTGCATCACATCATCTGTTTGGGTGACGGCGTGTGCGGAAGGTCCGGAAGGGCGGGACGGCCCGTGACGGTCCGGAGGACTCCGCGGTGCGATGCGCCCGGGGGCGGCCGTGCCGGGAGGGTGCGTGTCGCCGCGCGGCGCCCCTCCGGGGCGGGAGGATGTCGCCGCGCGCGGCGAAGCCGAGGAGCGCCCGCCCCTTATGTCTCATATAGGGTGATTCGATAGGAATCGCGGATTGCGCCCCTCGGGGCCCGGCCGATGCGTAGGTCGATGCGTTGGACACTCACCAGTCGCCGAGCAGGGTTCCCCAGCCGCCCAGGGCGGCCGTCGGGTACGCGGGCGTGCTCAACGACCTGCTGCCCATCGCGCTGTGGCGCGAGGACGCGCAGGGCCGGATCGTCGAGTGGTCACTGGCCGCCCAGGACCTGCTCGGATACCGCCCGGAAGAGGCCGTCGGCCTGCTCGCCACCCCGCTCCTGGTGCCCGACGCCAACCACGAGCTCGCCGAGCGGCTGACCCGCAAGGTCCAGGCGGGCGAGACCGTCGTCGGCACGCTTCCCGTGCGCCACCGCGACGGTCACTCGGTCGCCATGGAGATGTGGATCGTCCCCGCCGCGGACCCGACGGGCAGGCCCGGCGCCATGCTCATCGCCTTCGAGACCTCCCAGGTCCTGCGGATGCGCGACAACCTGGCCGCCCTCGAGTCGCTCTTCACCCAGTCGCCCATCGGCCTCGCCACGCTCGGCCCCGACCTGCGCTTCCTGCGCGTCAACAACGCCCTCGCCCGGATGAACGGCGTCCCGCCCGCCGACCACGTCGGCCGCCGGCTCACCGAGGTCGTACCCGGCGTCAACGCCGGCGCCCTCGAGGCCCTGATGCGACAGGTACTCGACACCGGAACCGCCGTCGTGGACGCCCGCCGGGCCGGCCGCACGCCCGCCGACCCCGACCACGACCACATCTGGTCCAACTCCTACGCCCCGCTCCTCGACCACGGCGGCCGCCCCCTCGGCATCATCGCCTCCCTCATCGACATCACCGAGAGCCAGCAGGCCCACATCGAGGTCGAACGCGCCCGCCACCGCTTCGCCCTCCTCGCCGAGGCCGGAGCCCGCATCGGCACCACCCTCGACCTGCGGCAGACCGCGGAGGAGGTGGTCTCCTTCCTCGTCCCCCAGCTGGCCGACTCCGCCGACGTCCAGCTCCTCGAAGCCGTCCTGGAGCCCGACGAGTCCACCGCCGCCACCCGCGGCGTGCTGCGCCGCCTCGCCGCCCGCTTTCCCGACCCGACCGCGCCGACCGCCCTCCTTGCCCCCGGACAGACCTTCCAGATCCCGCTCGACTCCGTCTACGAGGAGGTCATCACCGACGCCCGGGCCATGGACCTGTTCATCGCCGACGTGCCCGCGCTCATCAAGGACCCGCGCCTCGAAGCCCTGCGGCGCTATCTCGCCACCCGCATCGGCTCCGCCCGGCTGATCCCGCTGGTGGCGCGCGGCAAGGTGCTCGGCACCGTCTCGGTCACCCGGCTGCGCAGCCGGGAGCCCTTCGACGAGGAGGACCGGGTCCTCATGGACGAGGTGGTCGCCCGGGCCGCCACCAACATCGACAACGCCCGGCTCTACACCACCCAGCGGCAGGCCGCCCTCACCCTCCAGCGCAGCCTCACCAACAACGCCCTCCCCGACGTCACCGGCCTGGAACTCACCGGCCGCTACCTCCCGGCCAGCGACCACGACGTCGGCGGCGACTGGTTCGACGTGGTCGCCCTGCCCGGCGGCCGCACCGGCCTGGTCATCGGCGACGTCATGGGCCACGGCATCCACGCGGCGGCGGTCATGGGACAGCTGCGCACCGCCGTCCGCACCCTGGCCCGCCACGACATCCAGCCGGCGCGGATGCTGCGCTCCCTGGACGCGGTCGTCGCCGACCTCGGCGAGGACGAGATGGCCACCTGCGTGTACGCGGTGTACGACCCGGCGGGAGCCGGCTGGACCATCGCCCGCGCCGGGCACCCGCCGCCGGCCGTGGTCACCCCCGACGGCGCCGTCACCTTCCTCGACGGACCGCCCGGCACCCCCCTGGGCACCGGCGCGCACGAGTTCGGCACCGAGGAGGTCGCGCTCCCCGCGGGCGGACTCCTCGTGCTGTACACGGACGGCCTCATCGAGGCCCGCGACCAGGACCTCGACCAGGGCATGGCACGGGTCGCCGCGGCACTGCGGGACATGGACCGCCCGCTGGACGAGCTGTGCGACGAACTGCTGGCCGGCCTTCCCGAGGGCCCGGCCCAGGACGACGTGGCGATGCTGCTCGCCCGTACGACGAGGACGTGACCCGGGCCGTGCGACGAGGACGTGTGGACGTGACCTGGGCCGTACGACGAGGACGTGAGCTCGGCTCGTACGGCGTGGGCGTGACCCCGGCTCGTACGGCGCGGAGGTGACCCGGGCTCGTACGGCGCGGAGGTGCCCCGAGCTCGTACGGCGTGGGCGTGACCCCGGCTCGTGCGGCGCGGAGGCGACCCGGCCCGGCCTTGAGGGCGAGGGCGTGACCCCGGTTCCGGCGGTGGATCAGGCCGGGGCGCCGCGTTCCAGGATCTCCTTGAGGTTCTGTTCGTCCTGCGGCATCTCCTTGCGGACGTGCGGCTTGACCACCAGGGGCACGAGTGCCCTGCCGATGCCGTGGCCCTCGAAGTCGAGCGAGAGCGTCACCCGAGAGCGGCTGCCGTCGTCGAGCGGCTCGACGGTGCCTTCGAGGTCGGGACGGACGGGTCCGTCCGTGCCGTGGACCTGCCAGCTGCGCGGCGGGTCCAGGGTGAGCTCCACATTCGTGTCGAAGTCACGGCGCCCCATGTGCCGGGTCACGGTGAACTTCTGGTTCGCGGCGCCGGGGGTGCCGCTGATCCGCTGCACCCTGACCGCGCTCTCCTGCCAGTCGGGCAGATGAGTGGGGTCCGTGATGTAGGCGAAGACCTCTTCGGGCGGGCGGGCGATGTCGACGGAGGCGTTGATCCTGGACATGTCGCCTCCTTGCTTGGGCGAGGTGGATCTCTCCCATCGTCCCACGCGGCGGAGCCACCGCGCAGGCTCAGCGGCCGCCGGCCCGCGCCCGGTACAGGTCCCTGAGCAGGGCGATCTCCGCGCCGTGGTGCAGCAGCTCCTGGTTCATCCACCAGACGACCTCGATGAACGGGTTCTCGGGATCGCTGCCGTGCGGATAGCTGCTGAAGCCCACGGTGTCCAGGTCCTCGTCGGTCAGCGAGAGCAGCATCTCGCGCCAGGCGGCCATGGCCTCGTCGAAGTCCTTGACCGCCGAGGCGGCGTCCCCGCGGCTGTGGAAGTCGTCCCTGGTCAGGGTGCGGGTGCCGGCCGTGTGGTCGGTGCGCAGGAGGAACATCTCGGCGAGGTGGCTGAGCCGCCATGCGAGGGTCGTGAACGGCGCCGGCTCCGGGTGCGGCGGCGGGGTCGTGTCCCGTCCCCACTCGCCGGCTCCGGTCAGGACCGTGGCGCGCGGCCCGGGGCCCGTCCCGCGCTGCCGGACCGACCAGCAGTCCGGCACCGGCTCCCACAGGTACTCCTCGTCCGTGACCGGCCCGACCGCGACGTCCGTCCCGTTGCCGCTGTTCATGACCGGGCCGTTGAGCCGGTCGACCAGCCGCTCCCGCGCGAAGTCGAACTGCTCGAGCAGGGGGACGAGGCGGGGCGGTGTCGCCATGGAACGCTCCAGGGGGATCGGACGGGAAGGGTACGGTGCGCCCGCACCCTGTCACACAACCCGCGCCCCGGCCACGGGATTTCGGCCCGGTCGAGCCCGGTGGGGTGCCGGGTCGAGCCCGGTCGTGCCGAGCCGTCCGCGGGGGATCGTCCGGGAGCCTTTCGGCCGGTCCCGCGCCGTCGGCTAGGAGGGCTGTGGGTCCGTCAGGCGCCGCAGCCACTCCAGTGCCCCCTGGGCGCTGAACTCCGCCTGGCCGCCCCGCAGCAGCAGATCCGCCGTGGCGAAGGCCGGGTCGTCCGCCGTGCCCGGCACGTACGGCAGCGCGAGGCACCGCATCCCCGCCGCGTGCGCGGCCGCCGCGCCCGGCGGCGCGTCCTCCAGGACCACGCACCGCTCCGGCGCGGCGCCCAGTCGGCGGGCCGCCTCCAGGAACACGTCCGGCTCCGGCTTGCCGCGGGCCACCTCCTCGGCCGAGACCGCCGTCGGCAGGAACGGGGCGAGACCGGTCCCGGCGAGCACGGCCTCGATCGCCGCCCGCGAGGAACCCGAGGCCACCACCATCGGCACCCCGTCCGCGTGCAGCAGCTCCACGAACTTCCGCATCTCGGGGAAGACCGGCGTCGAGGCCCGTGCGAGCTCCAGGTAGTGGCGGTTGGTCGCGTCGAGCAGTCCGTCGACCGGTGCGCCGACGCCGTACCGGCCGGCCAGCAGCTCCAGCGACTCGCGCGTGCCGATCCCGATGAAGCGCGTGTGGTGCTCCCAGTCGTAGTCCTGGGGCGTCACTCCGTACGGGCCGAGGGCCCGGAGGGTGGCCTCGTGGTAATTGGGCTCGCTGTCCACCAGCGTGCCGTCGAGATCGAAGACGACCGAGAAGCGCGGAATGTCCATGCGCCCAGCCTCGCAGAGGACGGTCAAGGCTCTAGGGTCCTTCGTCCCGGGTGCGGCCGGGAGCTCCCGCTCCGCCGTTCAGGAACCGCCCCGCCGCCCCACCGCCTCCACCAGCGGGAGCAGTCGGTGCGGTACCCGCTCGCGCAGGGCGATCTCGGTCCGGGTGCGGACCACGCCCGGCAGCTGGATCAGCCGCTGGATCACGTCCTCCAGGTGCCCCGCGTCCCGCGCCACCACCCGGGTCAGCAGGTCCCCGCCGCCGGTGATGGAGAAGGCCTCGACGATCTCCGGGACGGTCGCGAGCGCGTCGCCGACCTCGTCCAGGTGGCCCTGCGTCACCTCGATGTGCACGAACGCGAGCACCGGGTGCCCGAGCGCCGCGGGCGAGAGCACCGGCCCCGTGGCCGTGATCACCCCGTCCCGCTCCAGCCGGTCGATCCGGGCCTGCACGGTGCCCCGCGCCACGCCCAGGATCCGCGCGTACTCGCGCACGCTGGTGCGCGGCTGCTCGATGAGGAGTCGCAGGATGCGGGTGTCGAGCTCGTCCACCGCCATGGTCCGATGGCCTCCTTCTGGTCGAGAGTCCTTCGTCTCGACTGTACCAATGGCCCACCCGGCTGGCTGCCGGTTGAGCCAGTGGGCGGACGGATGCTTTCCTCTTGTGAGAGTTGGAAGACTGATGGCGCCGCGCACGCGCCGGACCGGCGAGGTGGCCGGGCCCCGGACCCGCGGCGCCTTCGTCATGTGTACCTGCGTGTGCGTGAAGAGGGTGTGTGTACGGAAGCGGGGGCGGAACGTCCGTCATGAAGAAGGGTCTGGGTCTCGTCGGCGGGCTGCTGCGGACGATGTGTGTGGCGCCGGACCCCGGCAAGGTCCGGCTGCGGGTCTCGAGCCGCGCCGTGCTCGCCGTCGGCCTCGCCGTCGCCGCCGCCGAACTGGCCGGGCTCTCGCTCACCGCGTCCATCACCGCCGGTCTGGCCGCGCTCCTCGCCCTCTTCACCGTCACCGACCCGACCGTGCGCCGCCAGGCCGTCACGACCGCGCTGCTGCCGCTCGCGGGCTTCCCGGTCCTCGCGCTGGCCACCGTGCTGCACGGCACGCCGCTGCTGCGCGACCTCGCCTGGCTCCTGGTGGTCTTCGCCGGCGTGTACGCGCGCCGCTGGGGCCCGCGCGGGCACGCCCTCGGCATCTTCGCCTTCATGCAGTTCTTCGTGACCCAGTTCCTGCACGCGGTGCCCGCGCAGCTGCCCGAGCTCTTCGGCGCCGTGCTGCTCGCGCTCGGCGTGGTCGGCGCCGTCCGCTTCGTCGCCTGGTGCGTCGAGCGGCGCGTGCCGCCGCCCGCGGCGCCCGCGCCGCTGCCCGGCACCGGTCTCGACCGGCCCACCACCCGGCAGGCCTTCCAGGTCACCGCGGCCTGCGCCGTCGCCCTCGCGGCCGGGCAGATCCTGTCCCAGGAGCGCTGGTACTGGGCCGTCGGCACCGCCTGGTGGATCTTCGTCAACACCGCCTCGCGCGGCGAGACCCTCGTCCGCGGCTTCCGCCGGGTCGTCGGCACCGTCACCGGCATCGCCGCCGGACTGCTCGTCGCCCTGCCGCTCGGCGGCGCCCCGGCGCCCACGGCAGCCCTCGTGGCCGTCTGCGTCTTCGGGATCTTCTACACCGCGCCGCTCTCGTACAGCTGGATGATGTTCTTCGTGACCGTGATGGCGGGCCTGCTGTACGGCCTGCTGGGCGTCCTGCACCCGGGGCTGCTGCTGCTCCGGTTCGAGGAGACGGCCGTCGGCGCGCTCGGCGCGGCCGTCGGCGTCGCCCTCCTGCCCGTCACCACCCACGCGGCCACCAACGCCTGGATCCAGCGGGCCGTGACCTGTGTGCACGCCTGCACCACCGCCGCGGCCCGCCGGCTCGCCGGAGACCCGCACGCCGACCCGGCCGCCCACGCCGCCGAGCTCGACCTGCTGCTGTCCCGGGCCCGGCTCACCCTGGCGCCGCTCGTCCATCCGCTGAGCCCGCTGCGCGCCCGCAAGGCCCGCGCCCGCCACGTCCTCGACCTGCTCGACGACTGTGCCCGGGCGAGCCGGGGCCTCGCCGCCGTCGCGGCCGACCCCGACGCCTCGCACGACGCCCGCCTCGCGGCCGCCGCCTGGCGCGTCGAGGCCGCCGTCCACGCCCTGGTCCCGCCGGTCTCCCCGGTACGCGCCGACGCCGCCGCCGCGGCCGCGCTCCCGGCCCACCACCCCGGCGCGGAGGCCGCCCTCGGCCACCTCCACGCCCTGGAGCACGCCCTCACGGCCCTGGCGACGCCCCTGCGCACGGCCCCGAGCTCCCCGCTCGTCCCGGCGGCCTGACGGGCGGACCGGCGCCACGCCGAGAACGGCCCCGCTTGGTCTAGACCTCCTGCTAACGTCGGCCGGGACGACGGCCGGTCTGCCCTGACCGGCCCCGAGGGCAGGGGAGGCGCCGTGGGTGGCACACGGTCGGGTCAGGCGGGCGCGCAGCGCCGTACGCGAGCGTTCATCGGGTCGTTCACCTCCGCGGGCGGACGCGGCGTGCTCGTGGCCGAGGCGGACCCGGAGCGCGGCACGCTCACCATCACCGGAACGAGCGACGCCGTCGCCGACCCGTCGTTCCTCGCGCTCGACGGGAACCTGCTCTACGCCGTGTCCGAGACCGAGCGGGGCGCCGCCGCGGCCTTCGACGTCAGCGGCCCCGAGCCCCGGCCGCTCGGCGCCCCGGTCCCCGTCGACGCGTCGGGGCCCACCCACCTCGCCGTCACCGCCGGGCACGTGCTCACCGCGAACTACACCTCCGGCAGCGTCACCTCCCTGCCCCGGGCCGCCGACGGCACCCTCGGCCCCGTCGCCGGGCTGCTGCGGCACGAGGGCTCGGGACCCGTCGCCGACCGGCAGGAAGGCCCGCACGCCCACCAGGTGCTCACCGACCCCGGCGGCCGCTGGGTGCTGGCCGTGGACCTCGGCACGGACTCCGTCACGGTGAACGCCCTCGACCCCGCCACGGGCGCGCTGCGCCCGCACGGCACGACCGCGCTGCGGCCCGGCACCGGCCCGCGCCACCTCGTGTTCCACCCGGCCGGCACCCACGCGTACGTCCTGAACGAGCTGGAGCCCACCCTCACCGTCTGCCGCTGGGACGGCGAGGCCGGCGTGCTCACGCCGCTCGGCGAGACCCGTGTGGTCCCCGAGGGCGCCCCCGGGCCGAGCTACCCCTCCGAGGTGGTCGCCGCGCCCGACGGACGCTTCCTGTGGGCCGCCGTGCGCGGCGACGACACCCTCGCCGTCCTCGCGCTCGACGCGGCCGGCGACACCGCCCGGCTCGTCGCCTCGGTGCCCTGCGGCGGCCGCTGGCCCCGCGACCTGACCCTCGCCCCCTCGGGCCGGCACCTGTACGCGGCCAACGAGCGCTCCGGCGACGTCACCTGGTTCACCGTGGACCCGGAGACCGGTCTGCCCGAACGCGCGGGCTCCGTCCCGGCCCCCGCCGCCTCCTGCGTGGTCCTCGGCTGAGCCGGCGGATCCCACGGGAAGGGCCCGCACCGGATTACTCCGGTGCGGGCCCTTCCCGTCACGGTCCTGCGGTCTGGTGCGGCGGTCGCTCCTAGCGGACCGGCGCGCCCGGCTGCGGGGCGATGCCCAGCGCCGACATGTACTGCGAGAGCACCAGCCGGCCGATCGCCGGGTACGCGCCCAGCGGCTCGGCCGCCGAGCAGCCGGCCTCCTTCGCGGCCGCGTCGAGCAGCCCCTCGGCCAGCTCGGGGCCGATCAGGTACGGGGCGAGCGCGAGCTGCTCCGAACCGGCGCCGCGCAGCTGCTCGGCGATCGACGCGATGGAACCCTCCTGGTCGAGCGCGGCGGCCATCACGGGCACCGCGAGACGGGCCGCGAGCAGCATGCCGGTGATGCCGGCGGCCTGCACGGCCTCCTCGCCGCCCACGGTGGCCAGGATGATGCCGTCGGCCGCCGTGGCGACGGTGAACAGCCGGGCGCGGTCGGCGCGGGCCAGACCGGCCTCGGAGAGCCGCACGTGCAGCGCCTCGGCGAGCAGCGGGTGCGGGCCGAGCACGTCGGTCAGCTCGGCGGTGTTGCCCGCGTCCATCACGGCCTGGCGGATCCGCCGGGTCAGCGCGCTGTCGGGGCCCGCGAGCAGCGGCACCACGACCGCGGCGGGGCCCTCCGGGGCGGCGACCTCACGGCCGGCCGCCACGGCGATCTCGTACCGCTCGGTGCGCAGGGCCGCGACCCGCGCCAGCACCGCGGCGAGTCCGGGGTACTCGGTGTCGTCGCCGTCCAGGTAGCCGATCTCGGCCTCGATGCCGGGCAGCTCCGAGCGGGCGATGCTCACGACCTCCTCGGCCAGCGAGCGTATGGCGGCCGACGGCACGCCGGGAACGGCGAGAACCAGCGTGGGAGCGCCCTCGGGCGCCGCCACGGGTTCAGGACGACGGTGCCGCCCGGACTGGCGGGGGCGCGGCATTCGTACAGGCAGGCCGGGAGTGGGCCCAGTGGGGGAGCTCATGGCGCCGCATGCTACTGGTTTCGCACGCCGCGCGGTTCGCTGAGGTGCGACTGAGCGACTTCTGCCCCTCTATGTCCGAACCGGCCGGAAATCGCCGCTTACCTGGTGAGTTGCAGCAGCCGGGGATCCTCCGGCAGCCGCAGCGATCCGTCCGCGAGCGCGGCCGCGATCGTCACCGCGCCGGCCAGCGGGTCGCCCGCCGCGGGCACTTCGCGGACGCCTGGCAGCAGCGCGCCGAACTCCGCGCGCAGCGGCCCGAGCAAGGACTCGCCCATCCTGAACAGGCCGCCCGTCAGGGCCACTTCACTCCGGGAGCCGGAGGGCACGACGGCCGCCGCGGCCTCCGCGATGTGCGCGGCGGCACGTTCCAGGACGCCCGCCGCGACCGCGTCTCCGGCGGCGGCGCAGGCGGCCACCTCGGGGGCGAACGAGGCGAGTACGGCCGGCCGGTCGGTACGCGGATACAGCGCGCCCGGCAGTCCGGCCGCCGGCCCGAACCGCTCCTCGGCGCGGGCGAGCAGCGCGGCCGAGCCGCCCCGCCGCCCGTCGTACGCCCGCATCGCCGCCTCCAGTCCGGCCCGGCCGATCCAGGCCCCGCTGCCGCAGTCGCCCAGGAGGTGGCCCCAGCCGTCCGCCCGGCGCCAGCCGGACAGATCGGTGCCGAGCGCGATCAGGCCGGTGCCGCCGGCGACGACCGCGCCCGGACGCTGACCGAGCGCTCCCGCGTACGCGGTGACGGCGTCCGCCGCGAGGGCGAGCCGCCGCACGCCCCAGGCCCGGTCGAACGCCCCGGGCAGCTCGGCCCGCAGCCGGTCGCCCAGCGTCGCCATCCCGGCCGCCCCGACGGCGACCGCGAGGACCGTCCCGCCGCCCGCCCGCGCCGTCATCGCGTCCACGGCCGGCAGCAGCTGTCCGAGCAGATGGCCGGCATCGATGCCGCCCGCGCCGGTGCGCACCGGCTCACGGGACGACACCGTCTCCACGATCCGGCCCTCCCCGGCCCGACTCTGCCCCGGGCGCGCGAGCGCGACCCGCAGTCCCGAACCGCCGGAGTCGACCCCGACGACGAACGCGCGCTCCGGGGCGGTCGTCACGGCAGCTGCCAGTCCACCGGCTCGGCGCCCTGACGGAGCAGCAGGTCGTTGGTGCGGCTGAAGGGCCGCGAGCCGAAGAAGCCCCGGTCGGCGGACATCGGCGAGGGGTGCGAGGACTCGATGGCCGGCAGGTTGCCGAGCAGCGGGCGCAGGTTGCGGGCGTCCCGGCCCCACAGCACCGAGACGAGCGGCTTGCCGCGCGCCGCGAGGGCCCGGATGGCCTGCTCGGTGACCGCCTCCCAGCCCTTGTCGCGGTGCGCGCCTGGCCGCCTCGGCGCCGTGGTGAGCGCCCTGTTGAGCAGGAGGACGCCCTGCCGGGTCCACGGCGTGAGATCGCCGTTGGCCGGCCGGGGGAGACCCAGGTCGGTGTGCATCTCCCGGAAGATGTTCTCCAGGCTCGGCGGCAGCGGGTGTACGTCCGGCGCCACGGAGAAGCTCAGGCCCACGGCATGGCCGGGAGTCGGATAGGGGTCCTGACCGACGATGAGCACCCGCACCTCGTCGAAGGGCTGCTGGAACGCCCTCAGGACGTTCGCCCCCGACGGCAGGTAGGTCCGCCCCGAGGCGATCTCCTGCCGGAGGAAGTCGCCCATCGCGGCGATGCGTTCGGCCACCGGCGCGAGCGCGTGCGCCCACCCGGCCTCGACGATTTCGTTCAACGGTCGTGCTGCCACGCCGTCACTCTACTGGCGCACACCGACAGGACCCCCGCCGTCCCGGCTCCCACCGGCGACGCGGCGCCGCCCGGTTGACGTGGGCCCCGGTGAGCGGAGACGGTGGCCCGCATGGGGAGAGACCGCCGGCCGCTCGGCCTGCTGTTCTGGCTGGTACTGGGCAGCGCCCTGACCGTCGCGGTGTTCGGCGCGTCGGCCACGGGCATCGGCACGGGGACCGGCACGGACCCGGGCATGTCCTCGCACGGCGCGGGGGGCGGCGGCCCCGAGCCCGACGACTACGTCGACATCCGCAACGTGCCGCCCGCCGCCCCGGCGCCGCGCCCCGGCCCCGACGGGTCCACCGGCACCTACCGGGTCGACTGCGGCCGCAACGAGGGGGACCACTACAACCAGGACAACCTGGTGGTCTCCCCGGGCCTGCCGGGCGGCGCCCACCACACCCACGAGTACGTGGGCAACCGGTCCACCGACGCCCGTTCGACGGACCGCGGCCTCGCCGCCGCCCCCACCACCTGTCGCGGAGGCGACCGCTCCACGTACTACTGGCCGGTGCTGCGCCGCACCGACCGGCCCGCCACCCACGCGTACGAGAAGGCCGCCGGCCACGGCAACGCCGGCCGGATCCTCAGGCCGGCCGAGGTGCGCCTCGAGTTCCACGGCAATCCGGTCGGCAGGGTCGTCGCCATGCCGCGCTTCCTGCGGGCGCTGACCGGCGACGCCGTCGCCCGCACCGCGCGCAGCGAGGCGGACGTACGCGCCCGTTGGGGCTGTTCGAGCCTCCCCGGCCGCTTCACCACCCGCTATCCGCGGTGCCCGGAGGGCGACCGGCTGACCCGTACCCTGATCTTCCCCAGCTGCTGGAACGGCCTGGACACCGTCGACTCCACCCGGACGCACCTGGTGTTCCCCGCCGCCAACGGAGTCTGCCCCCGCGACACCTTCGCCGTTCCGCAGCTGCGGATCACCCTCGGGTACGACGCGCTGCCCGCCGGCACGCCGATCGCGCTCGACTCCTTCCCGGAACAGCGACACAGTCCCAGGACCGACCACGCCATGTTCGTGAACGTGATGACGGACGCCGCGATGGCGGTGGTCGTCGACTGCCTCAACTCCGGCCGCCGCTGCGCGGTGTGACGCGGGTCACGTGAACCGGTGTGCTGTGGGCCGCGTGTGGGGCGCGACGACGCAGCAACTTCCGGACGGAGCTGGTGAGTATGGCCGGACCACTGTGGCCCCGCGGCAGGCGGGGCTCGACCGACGAGGCGTTGATCAGGACCGTGTACGAGGAACACGGCAACGCCCTCCTGTCCTACGCGATCCGCCTGACCGGCGACCGCGCCACGGCCGAGGACGTCGTGCAGGAGACCCTCATCCGGGCCTGGCGCCACTCCGAGGCCCTGGTCAACGGCAGGGGCTCGGTGCGCGGCTGGCTCCTGACCGTCGCCCGTCACATCGTCATCGACCGGCAGCGAGCCAAGGCCGCCCGGCCCGCCGAGGTCGCCGAGTCCCCGGTGACGCCTCCGGTCGAGGACGACCACGCCGACGGCGTCGTCGACACCATGGCCGTGCTCGGCGCTCTCGACCGGCTGTCACAGGAACACCGCGAGGTGCTCACCGAGCTCTACTACCGTCAGCGCAGCGTCGCGGAGGCCGCCGAGACCCTCGGCATCCCTGCCGGCACGGTCAAGTCCCGCTCGCACTACGCCCTGAAGGCATTGCGCGAGAGTTTCACCGAAGACAACCGGCCGAGGGTGCCGCAACGGCCCGCCGGACTCAGGGAGGTGGTCGCATGAACCGGCAGCAGCACGAGGAGGAGGTCCTGCTCGGCCCATACGTGCTCGGTGTCCTGGAGGAGGCCGACGTGCGGCGTGTCGAGGCCCACGTGGACGGGTGCGCGGCGTGCCGTGAGGAGGTGGCCGCCCTGCGCGAGATGGAGGCGGCGCTCGGAGAGGTGCCGCCGGAGGCGTTCCTCGACGGACCGCCCGAGGGCGGCGACCTGATGCTGCAGCGCACCCTGCGGCAGATGCGCGGCGAACGGGACGGCGCCCGGCGGCGCCGCGGTGCCCTGGTGGGGCTGGCCGCCGCGGCCGCCCTCGCCGTCGTGTTCTGGGCCGGCACCGCGACCTCGGGCGACGGGGCGCCCGTCGCCCTGCCCCCACCGCCCACCGCGACGGCCTCCCCGACCCCTGCACCGCCGCCGCCCGGCACCCGCGTCGCCTCGGCGACCGATGCCGCCAGTGGCGCCCGGATGACGGTACGCGTCACGCCGGCGGCCGCCTGGGTGCGGGTCCACGCGGCGGTCACCGGACTGCCGCCGGGCGAGCGCTGCACGCTCGTGGTCGTCGGCCGCGACGGAAGCCGTACCACGGCGGGCAGTTGGGTCGTCGGCGCCGGGCAGCACGCCGGTGAGGGCAAGGGCGCCTCACTCGACGGCTCGGCGGCGGTCGACCCGGAGGACGTGGCGTCGGTGGAGGTCGAGAACGAGGCGGGCAAGCGGTTCGTGACGGTGCCACTGCCCGCGTGACGGCCGCGAGGCGAGGAATCGGTGATGGTGAGAAGAGCGCCGGCGGGGCCGAAGGGCCCGGCCGGCGCTCGTCGTTGAGGCACGGGCGGGGAAGGACGCGGAAGGGCGCGGGAAGGCGCGGGAAGGCGCGGAAGAGAATTCTGGGAATCCCTTGAACCGGCCCCTGATGGGGGACGTGTTTCCGGTGCCGACAGAGCGACGAAGCATCGGAAACCAGGAGTTGTCATGATGAACCAGCGCAAGCTCACCCTCGCCGTCACCGCGACCGCTCTCCTGCTGGGGCTGACGGCCTGTGGCACGCAGCAGGCGGACCAGGGTTCCGCCCCGCAGGAGCGGACAGGCTCGGCCGCCCCCGCCGCGGAGGGGCACGACGCCGCGCCGGCCGACGCCGCTGCCACCGCCCCGGGCCCGCTCACGGTCCGCACGGACGCCAAGCTCGGCCGAGTCGTCACGGACGCCGGCGGCTTCACCCTCTACCGCTTCGACAACGACACCGCGAAGCCCTCCAGCTCCGCCTGCGCCGGCGACTGCGCCAAGGCCTGGCCCCCGGTTCCGGCCGGCAGCACGCAGCCGGGCGGGGTGGACCCCTCGCTGGTCGGCTCGCTCGAGCGCGCCGACGGCGTGAAGCAGCTGACCGTCGCCGGCTGGCCCGTCTACCGCTTCGCCAAGGACACCGCCCCTGGCCAGACCAACGGGCAGGGCGTCGGCGGCACCTGGTTCGCGATCGCCCCGGACGGCAAGAAGGCCGCCCCCGCCGCGGCCCCGGGCACGGACGCGGCACTGCCGCCGCTCTCCCTCGCCGACAACGACAAGCTCGGCAAGATCCTGCGCGACGGCAAGGGCCGGACCCTCTACCGCTTCACCAAGGACACGGCCTGGCCGATGAAGTCCAACTGCCTTGGCCCCTGCCTGGAGAAGTGGCGGCCCGCGAAGCCGGTGGACGTCAACAAGGTCGAGGGCGTCGACCCCAAGAAGCTGAGCGTCTACACCCGCCCCGATGGCACCCAGCAGCTCGCCATCGACTGCTGGCCGCTGTACTGGTTCACCGAGGACAAGACCCCCGGCGACACCAACGGTCAGGGCGTGGGCGGCACTTGGTTCACGGTGTCGGCCGCCGGCAAGCTCGTGAAGTGACGTCCCCACCAGGGACACCCGCTCACGACGTCGACGGCCCTCGCCGGGGGCACCGGCGACCGGCATGTGGCTCAGCCGATCACCGCCGCCCGTACGCACAGCACGTCCGGCAGGTGGTCGGCGAGCAGCTGCCAGCTGTCCCCGTCGTCCGCGCTCGCGTACACCTCACCGTTGCGGTTGCCGAAGTAGACGCCCGCCGGGTCGCCGTCGTCGGTGCACAGGGCGTCGCGCAGCACCGTGCCGTAGTGGTCGCCCTCGGGCAGGCCCTTGGCCAGCGGCTCCCAGGTCGCGCCCGCGTCGCTCGTGCGGTAGACCCGGCAGCGGCGCCCGGCCGGGACGCGGTCGGAGTCGGCGTTGATCGGGAAGACGTAGGCGGTGTCCGGCCGGTGCGGGTGCGCGGCGACGGCGAAGCCGAAGTCGGACGGCAGGCCCTCGCCGATGTCGGTCCAGCGCCCGCCGCCGTCGTCGCTGCGGAACACCCCCCAGTGGTTCTGGAGGTAGAGCCGGTCCAGGTCCCCGGCGTCCTGGGCGATCTTGTGGACGCACTGTCCGAACTCCGGGTTCGGATCGGGCAGGAACACCGCCGACACTCCGTCGTTCGACGGGGCCCAGCTCGCGCCGCCGTCACGGGAACGGAAGACGCCGGCGGTCGACACCGCCACGGTCACGGCGTCCGGGTCGCGCGGGTCGGTGACGACGGTGTGCACCGCCTCGCCGCCTCCGCCCGGCACCCACCGGTCGCGGGTGGGGTGCTCCCACAACGGGCGCACCAGCTCGAAGGACTCGCCGCCGTCGGCGGATCTGAAGAGCGCGGCCGGCTCCGTCCCCGCGTAGACGATGTCGGGGGAGTGGGCGGGCGCGGGGTGGAGCTGCCAGACCCGCTCCAGCGAAGCCCCGGTGTCCTGCGGGAACCGGACCGCGGGCCTGGGCGGCTCCGTCCAGCTCGCGCCCAGGTCGTCGGAGTGGAAGACGGAGGGGCCCCAGTGGGCGCTGTCTCCTCCGACCAGGATTCTGGGCTGCGCGCGGCGGGTGTCGATGCCGATCGAGTAGATCGCCTGCGCGTTGAAGTGAGGGGCGCCGAACTCCCATCGGCCGTCTCGCCCGCGGCCGATGAAGAGCCCCTTGCGGGTGCCCACGGTCAGTAGCACGTCGGTCATGCCGACACCTCCAGGACGCCGTTGTCGCGGATACGGGCCAGTCTGCACCCCACCACTGACAACGGCTCCCGGAGCCCGCTCCGCCCCTGGTCAGGGGCGTGTTGGACGGCTCAGATCGCCCACGCGTAAGGGGCCGGCGCGGAGATCTCCGCACCCAGCTCACGGGCCGCCCGGCGGGGCCAGGAGGCGTCGCGCAGCAGCTCGCGCCCGAGCAGCACGGCGTCGGCCTCCCCGTTGGCGACGATCTTCTCGGCCTGCTCGCTCTCCGTGATCAGTCCCACGGCGGCGACCGGCAGCCCGGTCTCCTCCCTGACCCGCGCGGCGAACGGCACCTGGTAGCCCGGGCCGACCGGGATCCGGGCCGGGCCGCCGTTGCCGCCGCTGGACACGTCGAGCAGGTCGACGCCGTGCTCGCGCAGCAGCGCGGCGAGGCGGACGGTCTCGTCCGGGGTCCAGCCCTGCTCCTCCAGCCAGTCGGTGGCCGAGACGCGGAAGAAGAGCGGCAGCTCCTCGGGCCAGACGGCGCGCACGGCGTCGACCACCTCGACGGCGAGCCGGGTGCGGTTCTCGAAGGAGCCGCCGTAGGCGTCGGTGCGCCGGTTGCTGTGCGGGGAGAGGAACTCGCCGAGCAGGTAGCCGTGGGCGCCGTGCACCTCGAGGACCCGGAACCCGGCGGCGAGCGCCCGCCGCGCCGCGTCGGCGAACCGGGCGGTGATCCCGTGGATCTGCTCGACCGTCAGCTCGGTCGGCACGGGGTGGTCGTCGGCGAACGCGACCGGGCTCGGGCCCACCGGCTGCCAGCCGATGCCGCGGTCGGCGGCGACGGGCCCGCGGCCCTCCCAGGGCTGGCGGGTGGAGGCCTTGCGTCCGGCGTGTCCGATCTGGATGCCCGGGACGGTGCCGTGCGCCGCCAGGAAGCCGGCGATCCGGCGCAGCCCCTCGATCTGCGCGTCGTCCCAGATGCCGAGGTCGAAGGGGCTGATCCGGCCCTCGGGGGCGACGGCGGTCGCCTCGAGGAGGATCAGCCCGGCTCCGCCGGTGGCGCGGGCGGCGTAGTGCGCGAAGTGCCAGTCGCCCGCGACGCCCGCGCCCGGGCCCGTCGGCTCCGCCGAGTACTGGCACATCGGGGCCATCCAGACCCGGTTGGGGACGGTGACGGACCGCAGGGTGAAGGGCTCGAAGAGGGCGGCGCTCATGACGGACTCCGTTTCGGCGTGGCAGGTGCTGCCTCGGCGTGACGTTCGTACGATACGCATCGTAGTACGGCACCTGTCAAACTACGAAGACTCTCGTACAATGGAGCTCCCATTCCCCAGAGCCGTGGAGCCGCAGCCGTGACGACCGCGACCAACCCCCGGGTCCTGGAACACCCCGAGCGAGATCACATCCGCCTCGAGTCCGTGCTGCACGCCCTCTCCGACGCCGTACGGCTCCGGATCGTGCGGGACATGGCGCGCGGCGAGGGCGCCGAGTTCTCCTGCTCGTACTTCGAGCTCCCGGTCACCAAGTCGACGACCACCCACCACTTCCGGGTGCTGCGCGAGAGCGGCGTGATCCGCCAGCTCTACCGGGGCACCACGAAACTCAACACGCTCCGCCGCGACGACCTCGACGCCCTCTTCCCCGGCCTGCTCGACAGCGTCCTCTCGGCGACCGAGGCCCAGACGGAACGCCTGGGCGACTAAGCAGGCCGTCTCTTCCGGATCTTGCCGGTACGCCGGTGTCGGGTACGCGGCCTGATCCGAAAGAGACGCCCTGGTGCCCGGCCCGCCGGCCGGTGTCAGGCCCGGAGCAGTCGCACGAGCTCGGTGCAGCCGCGCCGTTCGGCGTGTTCCAGGGCCGTCACGCCGTCGCGGTCGACCAGCTCGCGGTCGGCGAGGACGCGAGCAGCAGGGCCACCGCCTTCTGGCGCGGGCGCCCGCCGTCGCCGAGGATCACCGGCTCCCGGAGGGCCGTCCGGCCCAGGTCGTTGACGTGGCCGACGTCGACCGCCGTCTCCCGGACCACCCCTCCGCCGGCGCCTTCTCCCGCTCCGGCCCGCGGATGACCGGGTCAGCCGATCGGCCGACCGTCCCCCACGCGCCCTTCCGGCCCGCCGTCACCGGGGCGCTGCGGGGCGTCGAGGACCGGGCCGCCCCGGGCCGCGCCCCGCAGGCCCGCCCAGTCGGGGATCTTCACCGGGCCGCGTCCCAGCGTGCCGCCGAGTGCCGCCTCGGCGCGTTCGATCGCGAGCCAGCCCGTCCAGGGCACCGGCTCGTGGCCGAGGGCGTGCAGGGCGGCGAGCGGGTCCGGCTCCACCTGGCGGCGGGCGAGGGCCGGGGCGTCGGCGAGCAGGGACGCCACGGTCTCCTTGGCACAGGGGCGGTTGGTGCCGATCACTCCCGTGGGACCGCGCTTGATCCAGCCGGCCACGTACTCGCCCGGCGACGCGGTCCCGTCGCGCAGCACCCGGCCCGCCTCGTGCGGCACCGTGCCCTTGTCCGAGTCGAACGGCAGCCCGGGCAGCGGCACCCCCTGGTAGCCGACCGCGCGCAGCACCAGTCCGGCCGGGATCTCCTCGTACCGCCCGGTGCCCCGCACCCGGCCCTGGCCGTCGGGCTCGGTCCGCTCGAAGCGGACCGCCGCGACCCGGCCGGCCTCGCCGAGGATCTCCACCGGCCGCAGGAAGAACCGCAGCCGGACCGAGCGGGCCGGCGGCGGGCCGTCCGCGGCGCGCGCGGCCCAGGCACGGACGACGTCCAGGTTGCGCCGGGTCACGGCGGGCAGCCCGGCCGGGTCGGTGTACCCGGGATCGAGGGCGAGCTCGGCCGGATCGACCAGGACCTCGGTGTCCGGCAGGGTGCCCAGCTCGCGCAGCTCCTTGGTGGTGAACCGGGCCGAGGCGGGCCCGCGCCGGGCGACCATGTGCACCTCGCGGACCGCGCTGTCCGCGAGCGCCGCGAGGGCGCCCTGCGGGATGTCGGTCGGGCGCAGCTCCTCCGGCCTCCGGACGAGCAGCCGCGTCACGTCCACCGCGACGTTGCCCGCGCCGACGACGACGGCGTCCGCCCGGTCGAGACCGAAGTCGTCGTGCACGGCGTCCGGATGGGCGCTGTACCAGGAGACGAACTCGGTCGCCGAGAAGCTGCCCCGCAGCTCCTCGCCCGGAATCCCGAGCCGCCGGTCCCGGGCGGCGCCCACGCAGTACACGACCGCGTGGTACATCTCCAGGAGCCGGGCCGGGGTGAGTCCGCGGGCCCCGACCTCCACGTCGCCGAGGAAGGCGATCCGCTCGTCCTCCAGGACCGTCCGCAGGTTGTTCTGGAGCGACTTGATCTTCTCGTGGTCGGGTGCGACCCCGTAGCGCACGAGGCCGTACGGGCAGGGCAGCCGGTCCAGGACGTCGACCCGGATCCCCGGCACGGCGCTCTGACCGACCAGTGCCTGGGCGGTGTAGACCCCGCTGGGACCTGAGCCGACGACGGCGACACGCAGCACGGACGCACCCCTTCCCGCCGGGAGACCTCCAGCATGGCACCGCCGGGCCCGCCGGGGGAGTGGGCGTACGCCACCCGCGTACGCCACCGGTGCGCTGCGGACGCCGTTCAGCCGAAGCGGCCGACTCCGACCGTCACCGCGCCGGACGGCCTCTCCGGCCGGGACCGCGCCGGACCACCCTTCCGGCCGGGCCGCGCAACTCGGCCGCCCTCTCCGGCCGGGACCGCGCCGGACCACCCTTCCGGCCGGGCCGCGCCACCCGGCCGCCCCCTCCCGCCGCGCCCGCGCCGAAACGGCCGACTCCGCCCTGCCAACGCGCCGGACGGCCTCTCCGGCCGGGACCGCGCCACCCGGTGGTCCCCTCCGGCCGGGACCGCGCCACCCGGCCGCCCCCTCCGGCCGGACCGCGCCCCCGTCGCCCCGCGCCCCCGCTACATCGAGCGCATCCGGTCGATCTCCGCCGACTGCTGGGCGATCACGTCGTTGGCCATCTCCTCCACCAGCACGTTGTTGCCCTGGCTCAGCACGTCCGCCGCCATCGTCACGGCTCCCTCGTGATGGGTGATCATCAGCTTCAGGAACAGGGCGTCGAAGGCGTCGCCCCTGGCCGCCTTAAGCTGCGCGAGCTGGGCCTCCGTCGCCATCCCCGGCATGGTGTGGTGGTCGTGGCCGGACTGCGGGCGGGCACCGCCGGTGTTCTTCAGCCAGCCCTCCATCGCGCCGATCTCCGGTGCCTGCGCCGCCTGGATGCGCTCCGCGACCTTGCGGACCTTGTCGGACCGGGCACGCTGCGGCGCGAGCGCGGTCATCGTGAGGGCCTGACGGTGGTGCACGATCATCATCTGCACGTAGCCGTAGTCGGCGCTGTTGGGGCGTTCGTCCGGCATGAGCCGGGCGGCCTCCTCCGGTGAGACCCGCTTCGCGGGCTCGCCGGGCCGGCCCGGAGCGACGATCCCGGGGCTTGCGCCCGAACCCCCCGCCTTCGGCGCGGACTTGGTCTCCTCCGGCGTGGACTCACAGGCCCCCAGGGCGAGTACGGCGGCGGCGGACAGCAGTACGGCGACGGCACCACGGGTGACACGGCGGTTCGGCAACGCGACCTCCACAGGCACGACGGCAGTCAGTCAAGCAAGGTCAACCACATCGGCGATCACTTCGGCAACATCAAGCACTCTGCCAACGGCGGCAGTTCGCCGATGTTTCATGACTTCTCTGTTGCCATCTGTTGAGATGTGCACGCTAAGGAAGATACTGCCGGGGTCCATCCGTCGTTCGAGTGCGAACGAAATCAGAGAGGACTGAGTGACTTCGTGCGTACCACGAGTACCCCGCGTGCACGGATCAGAGGCCTGGGTGTGGCGACCGCCGCGGCGGGCCTGCTGATCGGTCTGCTCGCCGCAGGACCCGCGGCCGCCACACCCGACCCGGGCGACGAGCCCCTCGGCAACAAGGTTACGGCGGAGCAGGCGGCCGACGCCCGCGCCGCCATCGCGAGCGGTGAGATACCCGGCGTGGACGAGGTCGTCCACAGCGCCAACATCGAACACCTCGTCAACATCCCCAAGGACGCCCTCAAGGGCACCAACTCCGACCTTGCCTTCCAGGGCAAGTACGCCTTCGCCGGCAACTACGACGGCTTCCGGATCTTCGACATCAGCGACCCCGCGCACCCGAAGACCGTCACGCAGGTGCTCTGCCCCGGCTCCCAGAACGACGTCTCCGTCTCGGGCGACCTGCTCTTCCTGTCCACCGACTCCTCCCGCAGCGACAACTCGTGCGCGAGCACGCCGCAGCCCGCCTCGGTGAAGGAATCCTGGGAGGGCATGAAGATCTTCGACATCAGCGACGTCGCCAACCCGAAGTACGTCGCCGCCGTCGAGACCGCCTGCGGCTCCCACACCCACACCCTGGTGCCCAAGCGCAAGGACGTGTACGTCTACGTCTCCTCGTACTCGCCCAACGTCGCCTTCCCGGACTGCCAGCCCCCGCACGACGGCATCTCGGTCATCAAGGTGCCGCGTAAGGCGCCCGAGCAGGCCAGGGTCGTCGGCTTCCCGGTGCTCTTCCCGGGCGACGGCCCGGACGGTGGCGGCAACCCCGGCGGGCCCACCAACCCGGGTGTCTCCAAGACCACCGGCTGCCACGACATCACCGTGCTCCCGGGCAAGGACCTGGCCGCCGGCGCCTGCATGGGCGACGGCATCCTGTTCGACATCGAGAACCCCGAGCAGCCCCGGGTGATCGACCGGGTCCAGGACAACGTCAACTTCGCCTTCTGGCACTCCGCGACCTTCAACCAGAAGGCGGACAAGGTCGTCTTCACCGACGAGCTCGGCGGCGGCGGCGCGGCCACCTGCAACGCGACGGTCGGCCCGAACCGCGGTGCGGACGGCATCTACGACATCACCGGCAAGGGCGACCGGCGCAAGCTGGTCTTCCGCAGCTACTTCAAGATCCCGCGGCACCAGGCCGACACCGAGAACTGTGTCGCCCACAACGGCTCGCTGATCCCGGTCAAGGGCAAGGACATCATGGTCCAGGCCTGGTACCAGGGCGGCGTCTCCGTCTGGGACTTCACCGACTCCCGCCGGCCGAAGGAGATCGCGTACTTCGAGCGCGGCCCGATCTCCAGCACCACGCTCGTGGGCGGCGGCTCCTGGTCCGCCTACTACTACAACGGCTTCATCTACTCGAACGACCTGGCCAAGGGCTTCGACGTGCTGAAGCTCAGCGACAAGCGCACCGACAAGGCGGAGCGGATCCGGATGGACGAGCTCAACGTCCAGACCCAGCCGGACTACTTCGACGACTTCGACGACTGACCGGAGGTCGAGACCGGCGACTGACGCGGCACACGGTCCGGCAGGACCGCACGGCCCCGTAACGTCGCGGGCAGCACCGGCGTGCCGTCGGGCGGACCTCCGCCCGGCGGCACGCCCTGCTCCCAGTCCAGCCCGTACCGCTGGAACAGCTCGGCCCGCAGCCGGGCGCGCGGCATCGCCGCACCCGGCAGCAGCTGCGCGAACACCGCGCCCATGAGCAGCGCCCGCAGCAGCGGATAGTCGGCGTCCACGTCGGTGGAGCCGTAGCGCGCCACCGTGTCGCGCAGCAGCGCCGCGAGCCGCTGCTGCTCCGGGCACTGCACGAAGCCCTCAGCCTGCAGGATGCCCGCCATGTGGGTCCGCATGAGCACCGGCCGCTCCTCGGCGAGCCCGAGGATCGCGTCGATCGCCCGGGCCAGCCTCTCCCGGCCGTCCTCCGTGCGCGGCTCGCGCTCGAGCGCCTCCTCCAGCGTGCGGTGCATCAGCCGGTGCACCGCGGACTGGAGCAGCTGGCGCTTGCCGGGGAAGTAGTACGAGATCAGCCCGCGTGCCGAGCCGGCCCGCTGGGCGATGTCCCCGAGGGTCGTGGCCTCGTACCCGCGCTCGGAGACCAGCTCCACGGTGGCCGCCAGGATCCGCTCGCGGGAGCGCCGTCGAAGCTCTTCATTGACCGATGCGCTACGCGGGGACATCCTGGACTCCTGCGTTGACTGGCTTCCAGCCAATATACTCAGCGCGTCCTGCCGTCGCGCCCTCGTGGCCGGAGGCGGGATCGGCCGTCTGTTCTGGGCGACGCGGGGGATCGTCCAGGACAGGCGGCTTCATGACGTTTCTCCCATTCTGCCTCCGGTGTCCTTTCTGTCGGCCGAGGTCGTACGGGCGCTCAGACGCCGGTACGTGAGGATCGCCACGGCCACGCAGCACCAGCCGAGCAGCCAGCCGCCCAGCACGTCCGACGGCCAGTGGACGCCCAGGTAGACCCGGGTCCAGCCGACACCGACGACCGACACCACGGCCGCCCCGGCGAGCGCGCCCCAGCCCCGCCACCCCTGGCGCCAGTGCAGCGCGAGCACCCAGAGCAGCAGCCCGCACACGACCGCCGCCGTCATGGCGTGGCCGGACGGGAAGGACGCGTAGGGCGCCGAGTCCACCGGGTCGGGCCAGCGGGGCCGCTCGCGGCCCGTCAGGGCCTTGACACCCTGCTGCACGCCCCACGCCGACAGCACGGTGGCGGCCACCCACAGAGCCAGCAGCCGCTCGCGACGCCACCACAGGACCGCGACCGTGACGGTGGCGAGCGCACGCCAGGTGGCCGGGTCCCAGACCCAGTCGCTCAGCACCCGGTTCAGCCGGGTCACGCCGGGCTCGGCGACCGCGCTGCGGTGCAGCGCGTCGGCCACGTCCCGGTCGAACGAGAGCAGTGGTGGCCATCCCGCGGCCACCAGCACGAGCAGCAGCACGGCGAGGACCCCGGACACCACGGCGGAGATGCGCATGGGTCGATCCTGCCCGACCGCCACACGCGGTCGTGCGTCAGGGGCTTGGTGTCTTCCGGGCCTGTCCGGCGGATCCCTAAGGCAGCGCGGTCAGCGCGGGTACGAAGGCCACCAGGACCGGGACCGCGGGAACCAGCGCCGCCGCGGCCGTCAGCCGCATCCGGCGGGCCGCGGTGAGCCGCGGGGTGGCGCTGAGCAGCCGGTTCACCCGCTGCGGAAGGCCGGCGTCCGGAGCCGGCCCCGGGCCGAACACCCCGCGGTCCTCGTTGAGTTCGACCAGGGCGAGCGCCACCGTCAGCCGTCCGAACCGGCGCGAGGCCACGTCGTCCGCCGCCAGCTCCACCAGCCGGTGCATCTCGCCGCGGAAGGCCGCGAAGACCGGCACGCCCGGGAAGCCGTCCGCGAGCGCCGCCGAGCAGTGCAGCAGCCAGTCGTGGCGCGCCCGGGCGTGTCCCTGCTCGTGCGCGAGCACCGCGTCCAGCTGGCGCCCCTTGAGCCGGCGCAGCGCGGCCGTCGTGATGACCAGCCGCGGAGTGCCGCCGGGCAGCCACCACGCGTCCGGGCGCTCGCCCTCCAGGACCACCAGCCGGGAGCCGCCCGAGGGCTCCTCACCGGGCAACAGGGGCGCCCGCACCAGGAGTTCGCAGCGACGCTGCCTGCGGCGGGCCCGAGTGCGGCCGATCTCCCGGCCCAGCATCGCCCCGGTCCACAGCCCGCCGGCCGCGAGCACCACGGCGAGTGCGGCCGACCACGGCCCGTGCGTCCCCAGCTCGTACGCGTCGATCACCGCGCGCGGCGCGGGGGCGAAGACCTGCCCGCGCACCGCCTGCCAGGCCGCCGACGCACTGAACGTCATCGACAGCGCGAAGCTCAGCAGCACCGCGGCCACGACGCACTGCCACACCCACAGCGCCACCACGGGTTCCCGTTCCACCCAGTCGGCCCGCGCCAGAAGTCGCGGGGCGACGACGGCGGTCAGGACGCCGAGCGCGAGCAGCGCGAGGGAGACCAACATGGCGTCAGCCTATGAGCGCGGTACCAGGCCGGGGTATGCCCTCGCGGATCAAGTGACGTACGCCACGGTTTGATCCCGCCCCGCGGGCCCCTCAGAGTGTGAGGAGCATCGCCAGCATCGCGAGCCCCATCGACAGCCTGCACACCACGATCAGTTCGGGGCCGGCCGCCACGGCGGCGGCCCGGGGCGCACCGGTGCCCGCCGGGGCGGCTGCCGGCACCAGCCGGGCACCCGAACGCAGCACGTACGCGCCGTAGTAGGCGAGCAGCACGCCCGTCAGCACGGGTATGCCCCCGCCGGCGGCCACGCCGCCGTGCCCCGCGCCGTGTTCCCCGTGCGCACCGGGCGCGGCGGCCATCGCCACCGCCATGTAGACCATCGCCAGCGAGCCGACCAGATGGTGCAGGTGGTGCCCACCGTGCCGCACCGCGTACCCGAGCGCGTGCAGCGCCGCGATCCCGAACACCCCCGCGTACAGCGTCCAGCTCCACCCCGGCGGGCTGAGTACCGCGGCGGGCAGCGCCATCGCGGCCATCCCGAAGCCCATCACGGACTCGCCGCCGGCCGCCCGGCGCTCCGCACCGGTGCTCCCGCGCATGCGCAGCAGGCAGTACGCCCCGCTCGCCGCGCACAGCACCACCAGCAACCACCCGGACAGAGCCGGCCCGTGCACGCCGCACACCCCCCTCCTCGCGGTCCCGACCCGGAGGGCATGCCCGCCCGCTTGCGCACCCACGCGGACGACAGGACGCGCACGGGTGTACGAGGGGGGAGTGCGGGGAGCGCGTTACGCTCGTGGGCGATCGCGTCCGTCGATCACCAGCCCCGAGGGGAGACCACACGCCATGGACACCGCCGCGCCCCGGACCACCGGCCCGATCACGTACCGGGAAGCCTCCCTGGACGACGTCCCGGTGCTCGTCCCGCTCGTCGAGTCCGCCTACCGGGGCGACTCCAGCAGGGGCGGCTGGACCACCGAGGCGGACCTCCTCGAAGGGCAGCGCACGGACGCCGAGGGCGTCGCGTCGGTCATCACCGCGCCCGGCAGCCGGCTGATGGTGGTGGAGCGGGACGGCGACATCATCGCCTGCTGCCAGCTGGAGCACCGTGGTGACGCGGCCTACTTCGGCATGTTCGCGGTCCGTCCCGAGCTCCAGGGCGCCGGTCTCGGCCGGCAGATCATCGCCGAGGCCGAGCGCCGGGTGCGGGAGCTGTGGGACGCGCGCGAGATGCACATGACGGTGATCTCCGTGCGCGCGGAGCTGATCGCCTGGTACGAGCGCCGGGGCTACCGCCGTACGGGCCGGATGACGCCCTTCCCGTACGGCGACGAGCGCTTCGGCGTGCCGCAGCGCGACGACCTGGAGTTCGAGCTCCTGGTGAAGGAACTCGTCTGACGGAGAACCGTCGGACCCGGGGAACCGTCGGACCGGCGGTCCCGTCTGCTCCGGCCGGTCCCGCCTGCGCCGGGCTGCCCCGGTGGTGCCCGGCCGCTCAGGCCGTGAAGCGGCCCGTGCGGCGGATCTCCGGGCGGTCGGTGGTCGCTCCGTCGAGGCCCAGGGCGCGCGCGAGGCGCAGGTCGTCCTGGGTGTTCACCACCCAGCCGACGACCTTCAGGCCGGCCGCGTGCGCCCGTTCGACGGTGTGCAGCGTGAGGTGCCGTACGTTCAGGACGAGGGCCCCCGCGCCCACCGCGAGCGCCCGCTCCACCACGTCGTCCTGCCGCCTGTCCGCGACCAGCGCGGTGCGCACGCCCGGCACGAGGCCGCGGATCTCCGCGAGGGCCTCGTCGTGGAAGGACAGCACCTCCACGCGCCCGGTCAGGTCGCGGTCGTTCAGCACCGCGGCGAGCGCGCGGGCCGCCGCGACGTCCTTGATCTCGGCCTGGAGCGGGGCCCGTACCGCCGCCAGGACCTCCTCGAAGACGGGCACGCGCTCCCCGTCGCCCGCGTCGAGCTCCCTCAGCTCCGCGAGCGTCTTGCCGGAGATCGGCCCGGTGCCGTCCGTGGTGCGGTCGACGTCGGCGTCGTGCATGACGACGAGCGCGCCGTCCTTGCTGAGGTGGAGGTCGAGCTCGATGGCGTCCATGCCGGACCGCTCGGCGTGGACGAAGGAGCGCAGTGTGTTCTCGGGCGCGACGCCCATGACCCCGCGGTGACCGATGGTGAGGAAACTCAAGATCTTCTCGCTTCCGTCGAAGTCCGGCCCCTGCCGTGCCGGGCGCCGGTCGGCTCCTGGCGCAGCCTAACCGCTGGGGACGAAACGGGAAGCGGACGCGCGGAACCCCGTATTTCTCGGTCCTCCACCGCACCCGACAGGAAAATTCACGGTGACACGGGGGGTCTCACAGGAGATTTTTTCCTTCCCCTCTTGTGGGAGAGATCGGAACGTGGATACCGTGTCCTGACGCAAGGTTCTCCTGTGGAGGAAGAGGAATGACGGAAATTCTTGTGCAGGACGTGACCGGTGGGGGGATAGCCACCGACAGCCCGGTGATCGACCACCCCTCGTGGCCCGAGCTCAAGAATGCCGTGGAGGAGCTCCGCCCCTGGCAGAGCGCGGACGGCTCGATCGACTTCACGGCCGAGGGCGCCCCGGCCCGCGCCCACGCCGAGCAGACCGTCGAGCGCATCGTCGCCGCGGTCGAGCAGCTCTCCCCGCTGCTCCCGCACGATGCCGACTACCACCGCGCGCTCGTCGCCGACCTGCGCAAGTGGGCCGAGGGCGGCTTCGGGGTCCCGGACTTCCTGGACGCGCTGATGGCCTTCCATCCGGCGGCCGACCGCCGTGACGGGCTGCAGCACCTCGTGGTCTTCCCGATGTACACCCAGAACGGCAACCCGGACCGCAACCTCGAAGCGGTCGTGCTGCGCATGGTGTGGCCGGAGTGGCTGTCCGAGCTGGAGGCCACCCGCTACGACAACCCGCTGTTCTGCGGCATCACCTTCGAGGACTTCACGGCCGGCTACGACACCCACTCGGCCGTGCTCTTCCCGGAGACGATCGCCGTCCGCGAGGCCCCCGAGCGCTTCACCTGGGGCGGCATCTTCTGCGACCGCGAGGCCGCGCGCTTCCGCAAGGTCACCGAGGCCTCCGTCGACATCCTGGGCATCGAGCTGCCCGAGGACATCGCCGCCATGGTCGACGACCAGGAGCGCTGCGAGAAGGCCTTCGTCCTGTGGGACATGGTCCACGACCGCACCCACAGCCACGGCGACCTGCCCTTCGACCCCTTCATGATCAAGCAGCGCCAGCCGTTCTGGATGTACGGCCTGGAGGAGCTGCGCTGCGACCTCACCGCCTTCAAGGAGGCCGTGAAGCTCGAGGCCGAGGGCAACGAGCACGGCCGTGACGTGCAGTACGCGGTGCTCTTCGACCGCATGTTCCGCTTCCCGGTCTCCGGCGACCGCAACCGCAACTACGACGGTCTCGGCGGCCAGCTGCTCTTCGCGTACCTCCACAAGCACGACGTGGTGCGCTGGACCGACAACAAGCTGAAGATCGACTGGGACCGGGCCCCCGAGGTCACCAACCAGCTCTGCGGCGAGATCGAGCAGCTGTACCGCGACGGCATCGACCGTCCCAAGCTCGTCCACTGGTTCAAGGCGTACGAGCTGGTCTCCACCTACCTCGCCCCGCACCCGGGCTCCACCTGGGCCAAGGGTCCCGACGCCCTGGACCTCACGCTCCCGCCGCGCAAGCTCGTGGACGACGTGCTTCCGGACGAGTTTCCGCTCAGCATGTTCTATGAGGCCCTTGCCAAGAAGCTCAAGGGCGTGATCGCCTCCGCCAAGGGCATCACCCCCGCGACCGCCGCGCGCGCCGGGCAGGCCGCCGCGTGACCGACACGGCAAAGGCCCCCGGCGACGCCGCGCCGGACGGGGCGGCACAGGCGAGCGAGCAGGAGGCGACGACCATGATCGGTAACGGCGGAACGCTGGACGGAGCCGTCATCGCGGTCGCGGGCGCGGCCGGCCCGGCCGGCCGGGCGACCCTGCTCCGCCTCGCCGAGGCGGGCGCGACCGTCGTCGCCTCCGACGCCGACCCGGCGCGGCTCGTCGAGGCGGTCGACGCCGCCCGCTACGCGCACGGCGGCGCCACGGTCACCGGCGACACCGTCGATCTCCTCGACCTCGCCGCCACGCGCGAGTGGGCCGAGAAGACCGAGAAGGAGTTCGGCCGGATCGACGGCCTGGTCCACCTCGTCGGCGGCTGGCGCGGTGCGCCCTCCTTCACCGAGGCCGACCCCAAGGACTGGGACTTCCTGGAGAAGCTCCTGATCCGCACGGTCCAGCACACGTCCCTCGCGTTCCACGACGGCCTGCTGCGCAGCGGCGGCCGCGGCCGCTACGCGCTGATCAGCCAGGTCGGCGCGCACAAGCCGGTGGCCAACAACGCCGCGTACAACGCGGGCAAGGCCGCCGCCGAGGCCTGGACCCTCGCCATGGCGGACTCGTTCCGCAAGGCGGGGGGCGACGAGGGCCCGCAGGCGGCGGCTGCGATCCTGGTGATCAAGGCACTGGTGCACGACGCGATGCGCGCGGAGCGCCCCAATGCGAAGTTCGCGGGCTTCACCGACGTCAAGGACCTGGCCGACGCCATCGCCGGACTCTGGGACCGGCCCGCACAGGAAGTGAATGGACAGCGCCTGTGGCTGACCCCCAAGCCCTGACCGCGGCCCTGGGCTCCAGGACCGACGCCCGTCGTCACCACGACCCGTCGGTCCGCGGCTTCGCCAGCGACAACTACGCCGGAGCCCACCCGGAGGTCCTCGCGGCCATCGCCCTCGCCAACGGCGGCCACCAGGTCGCCTACGGCGAGGACCAGTACACCGACCACCTGCAGCGCATCATGCACAGCCACTTCGGCCCCACGGCCGAGGCGTTCCCGGTCTTCAACGGGACCGGGGCCAACGTGACCGCGCTCCAGGCCCTCACCGACCGCTGGGGCGCGGTGATCTGCGCCGAGACCGCGCACATCAACGTGGACGAGGGCGGCGCGCCCGAGCGGATGGGCGGCCTCAAGCTGCTCACCGTGCCCACCCCGGACGGCAAGCTCACCCCCGAGCTGATCGACCGGCAGGCCTGGGGCTGGGAGGACGAGCACCGGGCCATGCCCCAGGTCGTCTCGATCACCCAGAACACCGAGCTCGGCACCGTCTACACGGTGGAGGAGATCCGGGCCATCGTGGAGCACGCCCACTCCAAGGGCATGAAGGTGCACCTCGACGGCGCCCGGATAGCCAACGCGGCCGCCTCGCTCGACGTACCGATGCGGGCGTTCACCAACGCGGTGGGCGTGGACGTCATCTCGTACGGCGGGACGAAGAACGGCATGCTCTTCGGCGAGGCCGTGGTCGTGCTCAACCCGGACGCGGTCAGTCACATGAAGCACCTGCGCAAGCTGTCCATGCAGCTGGCGTCGAAGATGCGCTTCGTGTCGGTCCAGCTGGAGGCACTGCTCGCCAGGGACCTGTGGCTGCGCAACGCCCGGCACGCCAACGCGATGGCCCGGCGCCTCGCCGACGGTGTGCGCGGCGTGGACGGGGTGGAGATCCTCTACCCGGTCCAGGCGAACGCGGTCTTCGCGCGGCTCCCGCACGAGGTCAGCAGGCGGCTGCAGGAACGCTTCCGCTTCTACTTCTGGGACGAGGCGGCCGGCGACGTGCGCTGGATGTGCTCCTTCGACACGATGGAGGAAGACGTGGACGCCTTCCTCCAGGCGCTGAAGGAAGAGATGGCGCGCTAGCCCCCCTAATTGCATAGCTATGCGGTCGGACGGAAATGCATTGACTCCCGTCCGGCCGCATTCCTATGCTCGCCGCCCATGGAACTCATCCAGCAGAACCCCGACATCTCCGCGTACCTGGCCGCCGACGAGACGGTCGATCACGGTCATCCCGTGGTACGCGAGATCTCGGACCGGCTCTGGGCAGACCATCTCGACGCATACTCATACGCGAAGGCGGCCTACGAGTTCGTCCGGGACGCCGTTCCGCACTCCGTCGACTCCGGCGACCTGCGGGTCACCTGGCGGGCCTCCGACGTCCTGGCCACGCGCAACGGCATCTGTGTCGCCAAGTCGCACGCCCTCGCCGCGCTCCTGCGCGCCCGGGCCATCCCCACGGCCTTCTGCTACCAGCGGCTCACCGAGGACGGCGCCGATCCGATGGTCCACGGCCTCGTCGCCGTCAGACTGCCCGGACGGCCGGGGTGGGCCCGGCAGGATCCGCGGGGCAACAAGACCGGGGTCGACGCGCAGTTCTCGCTCGACGGCGAGCGGCTGGCCTGGCCGGTCCGGCCGGAGTTCGGCGAGGTGGACTATCCGGTCCTCCACGCCGCGCCGCATCCGGCCGTCCTGGCCGCCCTGCGCGCGGCCACGGACCGGCCCCACCTCTGGCGGACCTACCCCACGGAACTCCGAACGGCGACGCCGGACCCGGGGTCCGTGCGCCGCCGCCCCTTCTCCCGCCCGGTTACTGCTCGGCGTTCCGCTCGGCGGCCTTGAGCTCCTCCGGCGTCGGCGCCGTGCCCCCGAGGTGCGCGGGCACCCACCAGGTGTCGGCCGCGTCCTTCGGGCGCACCGGATAGGCCCGCTGTGCCGCCTCCAGGAGCTCCTGGACCCGCCCCCGGAGCCGCCGGGTGATCGCGCCCGCGAACTGGTCGGCCGGAGCCTCCAGCGGCTCGCCGACCCGGATGGTGACCGGGATGTGGCTGCGCTTGAAGTTGCGCGGCCGGCCCTTGGTCCAGATCCGCTGGGTGCCCCACAGGGCCATCGGGATCAGCGGCACCCCGGCCTCCTGCGCGAGCCGCGCCGCACCCGACTTGAAGCTCTTGAGGGTGAACGACTGCGAGATGGTCGCCTCGGGGAACACGCCGACGATCTCGCCCGAGCGCAGCGCCTTCAGCGCGTGCGCGTAGGCGTGTTCGCCCTGGGCGCGGTCCACCGGGATGTGCTTCATGGCGCGCATCAGCGGCCCGGACACCTTGTGCCGGAACACCGACTCCTTCGCCATGAAGCGCACCAGGCGCTTCTGCGGCAGCGCGGCCAGCCCGGTGAAGATGAAGTCCAGGTAGCTGATGTGGTTGCTGACGATCACCGCCCCGCCCTGCTGCGGGATGTGCTCCGAACCCTGAGTGTCGATCTTCAGGTCCAGTGCCTTGAACATGGTGAGAGCGGCACCGATGACCGGCCGATAGACGAGCTCTGCCATCTGGGAGGAACCCCTTACGTCAGTGCCTGAGGAGGGTTCTCCCGGCGAAGTTACGCGGCCGTAGGTTTTCGGCTTTGGGCAGATCGTGCCCCATGTGGGGGCTCGTGACCAGTCCTGGCGGCTTCGTACAGGGAGATTCTCGTCACTCGCGGTGGTCGTGGCGGGAATCGAACGGTGCCGTGGGACGCTGCACAGGGTGCGGCAGGGTGCGGTACGAGTGGAGGAGACGCGGAGATGACCGAGGTCCTGGGCGCTGCGGAGCTGGGCGCCGAGCTGGGGGAGCGGGCCACCCTGGTCCAGTTCTCCACCGCCTTCTGCCAGCCCTGCCGGGCCACCCGAAGGACCCTCGCCGAGGTCGCGGCCATGGTCGAGGGCGTCGGGCACGTCGAGATCGACGCCGAGGAGCGCCTCGACCTCGTACGGGCGCTGGGCGTCGTCCGCACGCCCACCGTGCTCGTCCTGGACCGGACCGGCCGCGTCGTGCGCAGGGCCGCCGGGCAGCCCCGCAGGGCCGACGTCATCGCCGCGCTCGGACGGGCGGTCTGATCCGGTGCGCGGCACGGTCCCTGACGCGGTGACACATCTCCCACATAGCGGTACGCACTTGACTGCACACGTCAACGATCGCCAGTCTGGCGGAATGGTCCCAGAACTCCTTCTCTACGGCCGGGCCCACGTGGACCTGGCACGCAACGCGAGCGCGCGCTGTCCGGGTGTCTGACGAACCCGCGACCCCTCTCACGCCGCCCTCGCAGAAGGACAACTCCATGACCGTCTCGCCCGAGCTCCGTACGCTCCCGACGATCCCCCCGGCCCCCTCGCACCGTCCGCTCTCCGGCGTTCCCGCCGCCCCGGCCGTCGGCGGGCCCCGCACCGGCTCTCCCGACCTGCTCCGGTCGGTCTTCCGGCAGCACGCCGCCGGCGTCGCGGTCATCACCGCGCACGGCGACCGGCCGGTCGGCTTCACCGCCACGTCCCTCAACTCCGTCGCCGCCGAGCCGCCGCTGATCTCCTTCGGCGTGGGCACGGGCTCCTCCAGCTGGCCGGTGGTCGCCGAGGCCGAGCACATCGGCGTCCACATACTCGGGGAGCACCAGGAGCAGCTGGCCGCCACCTTCGCGCGCAGCGGCGCCGACCGGTTCGCCGCGCCCACCCGCTGGAGCCGCGGACCCGAGGGCGTACCGGTCCTCGACGGCGTGCTCGCCTGGCTGGTGTGCCGGGTGGTGGCGCGCGTCCCGGCCGGCGACCACCGGATCGTCATAGCCGAGGCCGTCGCCGGCGACCCGGACGGCGTGGGCCGTCCGCTCCTGTACCACCAGGGGCGCTTCAACGCGCTGCGCGACTGAGAGTTCCCGTACGAGCCCTCGCCGGCGCGTTGTCAAGGTCACACGGCTGAGCGCTTGCTCAGCGGTAACGAACTCGGTGTACTGACGAGTAATATTCCGGTCGGGGCATGTGGCGCCCCGATCGGAAACCCGCCCTTCAGGCGCCTATGCTGCGAGCAACAAGGCAGCCCAGTTATGACGATGCAGTAGGAGAGCCGGCGTGAGCTTGAGGATCGTTGTCTGTGTGAAGTACGTGCCGGACGCCACGGGCGACCGGAAGTTCGCGGACGACCTGACGGTCGACCGTGACGACGTCGACGGCCTCCTTTCGGAGCTCGACGAGTACGCGGTCGAGCAGGCGCTGCAGATCGCCGAGGAGGCCGACGACGCCGAGGTCACCGTCCTCACGGTCGGCCCCGAGGACGCCAAGGACGCCCTGCGCAAGGCGCTGTCCATGGGTGCCGACAAGGCCGTCCACGTCGAGGACGACGACCTGCACGGCACCGACGTCATGGGCACCTCGCTGGTGCTCGCCAAGGCGATCGAGAAGACCGGCTACGACGTGGTCATCGCCGGTATGGCCTCCACCGACGGCACCATGGGCGTCCTCCCGGCGATCCTGGCCGAGCGCCTGGGCGTCCCGCAGGTCACGCTGCTCTCCGCGGTCGAGATCGAGGACGGCGTCGTCAAGGGTCGCCGCGACGGCGACACCGCCTCGGAGCAGCTGGAGGCGTCCCTCCCGGCCGTCGTCTCCGTGACGGACCAGTCGGGCGAGGCCCGCTACCCGTCCTTCAAGGGCATCATGGCCGCCAAGAAGAAGCCGGTGGAGTCCCTGGACCTGTCGGACCTCGGCATCGAGGCCGAGGAGGTCGGCCTGGAGGGTTCCTGGACCGCGGTCGACTCCGCCGCCGAGCGTCCGGCGCGCACCAAGGGCACGATCGTCACCGACGAGGGCGACGGCGGCAAGCAGCTGGCCGAGTTCCTCGCGAGCCAGAAGTTCATCTAAGGCTCGCGCGAGCCCACCAGACCCGCCCCTCTTCGTTCGCAGGAGATTGAAGTCCCATGGCTGAGATTCTCGTCTACGTCGACCACGTCGACGGAGCCGTCCGCAAGCCCACCCTGGAGCTGCTGACCCTGGCCCGCCGCCTCGGCGAGCCGGTCGCCGTCGCGCTCGGCGCGGGTGCCGCCGACACCGCCGCCGCGCTGGCCGAGCACGGTGCCGTGAAGGTCCTCACCGCCGACGCCGCCGACTTCGCCGACTACCTCGTCGTCCCGAAGGTCGACGCGCTCCAGGCCGCCTACGAGGCCGTCTCCCCGGCCGCCGTGCTGGTCCCGTCCTCCGCCGAGGGCAAGGAGATCGCCGCCCGCCTCGCCGTCCGCATCGGCTCCGGCATCATCACCGACGCCGTCGACCTCGAGGCCGGCGACGAGGGCCCGGTCGCGACGCAGTCCGCGTTCGCCGCCTCGTACACCACCAAGTCCCGTGTCTCCAAGGGCACTCCGGTCATCACGGTCAAGCCGAACTCGGCCCCCGTGGAGCCCGCCCCGGCCGCCGGCGCCGTCGAGGCGCTCGCCGTCTCCTTCTCGGAGAAGGCGCACGGCACCAAGGTCGTCGCCCGCACCCCGCGCGAGTCGACCGGCCGCCCGGAGCTGACCGAGGCCGCGATCGTGGTCTCCGGTGGCCGTGGCGTCAACGGTGCCGAGAACTTCGGCATCATCGAGGCGCTCGCCGACTCGCTCGGTGCCGCCGTCGGCGCCTCCCGCGCCGCCGTCGACGCCGGCTGGTACCCGCACTCCAACCAGGTCGGCCAGACCGGCAAGTCGGTCTCGCCGCAGCTGTACATCGCTTCCGGCATCTCCGGTGCGATCCAGCACCGCGCGGGTATGCAGACCTCGAAGACCATCGTGGCCATCAACAAGGACGCCGAGGCCCCGATCTTCGACCTGGTCGACTACGGCGTCGTGGGCGACCTGTTCGACGTCGTGCCGCAGCTGACCGCCGAGATCACGTCCCGTAAGGGCTGACCTGCGGGTTCTTCATCGGTCCGGGGGCCGCGTGGTGATCTTCACCACGCGGCCCCCGGCCGTTTCGGCCACCCGTGGACACCCATTGACGCAAGTGGAGGCGGACTACTAACTTCGCTATACGGATTGTTGATTCCGTGCAGCGGAAAACAGGAGGATGTGGGATGGGTCAGCAGGAGAAGGTGTCGACGAGCCTCGCCGGCGCGGTCAGCGAAGGCATCAGCGCCTCCCTCGCCGGCGTCGACGCCGAGCTGGACCGGCGGTACCCGGGAGACCCCGGCACCCGCCAGCCCGTCCACACCGTCTACGTACCCGGCAACGTCTTCGACGCCGGCACCATCCGCTCCTGGGGCGACCAGGCCCTCGCCGCCCTCGACGAGCACGCCCCGGACGCGGCCGCCTTCGCCGCCGTCCTCGGCCTGGCGGACGACCTCGCCGAGGACGTCTACGGCCGCGTGCGCGCCAAGCTGGAGCGCGAGCCCATCGAGGACCTCCGCGTCGACTTCGAGGACGGCTACGCGGGGACGGACGAGGACCACGACGCCGCCCGCGCCGCCCGGATCGTCACCGAGGCCTACGCGGACCTCAGCGCCGCCCCGTACATGGGCATCCGGATGAAGTGCATGGAGGCCGCCGTACGCGACCGCGGCATCCGCACCGCCGACGTCTTCCTCACCGGCCTCATGGAGCACGGCGGCCTGCCCGACGGCCTCGTCCTCACCCTCCCCAAGGTCACCTACCCCGAGCAGGTCACCGCCTTCGTCCGCCTCCTGGAGGCCTTCGAGAAGGCCCACGGCCTCGACGAGGGCCGCCTCGGCTTCGAGATCCAGATCGAGACCAGCCAGGCCATCCTCGCCGCCGACGGCACCGCCACCGTCGCCCGCATGATCGACGCCGCCGGGGGCCGCGCCACCGGCCTCCACTACGGCACCTTCGACTACAGCGCCTGCCTCGGCGTCTCCGCCGCCTACCAGGCCAGCGACCACCCCGCCGCCGACCACGCCAAGGCGATCATGCAGGTCGCCGCCGCCGGCACCGGCGTCCGCGTCTCCGACGGCTCCACCAACGTGCTCCCGGTCGGCTCCACCGCCCACGTCCACGAGGCCTGGAAGCTCCACTACGGCCTCACCCGCCGCGCCCTCGCCCGGGCCTACTACCAGGGCTGGGACATGCACCCCGGCCACATCCCCACCCGCTACGCCGCCGTCTTCGCCTTCTACCGCGAGGGCTTCCAGGCCGCCGCCAAGCGCCTGTCCGCCTACGCCAACCACGCGGGCGGCGACGTCATGGACGAGCCCGCCACCGCCAAGGCGCTCAGCTCCTACCTGCTGCGCGGCATCGACTGCGGCGCCCTCGACACCGCAGAGGTCGACGCCCTCACCGGCCTGACCCACGCGGACCTCGACCGCTTCGCCGCCCCGCGCCGCGGCGACCTGACGGCCACCGCCCAGTAACCCGGCCCGCGCGGGGCCGCCGCCCGTGCCCCGTACCCTGTACGCGTCCAACTACGGCCGACAGGGAACGGGGCATCGGTGTCTTCGGGGGAGTACGAGCGGCTGGCCGGCCGCTACCGGGTCGTGAGCCAGCTCGGGCGCGGCGGCATGGGAATCGTCTGGCGCGCGGTCGACGAGGTCCTCGGCCGCGAGGTGGCCGTCAAGGAACTGCGCACCTACAACGACGCGTCGGGACGCGAACTGGACGACCTCCGGCTGCGGATGCAGCGCGAGGCACGGGCCGCGGCCCGGGTCCGCCACCCGGGAGTCGTCGCCGTCCACGACGTGACCGACCACCAGGGCCGGCCCGTCATCGTCATGGAGTTCGTCGACGGGCCCTCGCTCGACGGCGTCCTCGGCGAACGCGGCACCCTGGACCCCCGCGAGGCCGCCGCAATCGGCGCAGCCGTCCTGGACGCCCTGGCCGCCGCGCACGACGCCGGCGTGCTCCACCGCGACGTCAAGCCCGGCAACATCCTGCTCGACCGCGGCGGCCGGGTCGTCCTCACCGACTTCGGCATCGCCGCCATGGAGGACCCCGGCGACGGCTCCGCCACCCATCTGACGCGCAGCGGCGAGATCGTCGGCTCGCTCGACTACCTCGCACCCGAGCGCGCCCAGGGGCAGCAGCCGGGCCCCGCATCGGACGTCTGGGCACTCGGCGCCACCCTGTACGCGGCGGTCGAGGGCGCCTCCCCGTTCCGCCGCACCTCCACCTGGTCCACCCTCAACGCCATCGTCGTGGAACCCCTCCCCGAGTCCCACCGGGCCGGCCCGCTCGCCCCGGCCCTGCGCCTGCTGATGCACAAGGACCCGGCACAGCGCCCGGACGCGCGCACCGCGGCGGGACTGCTGAGGGCGGTAGCGGAGGGCCGCGAAGCCCAGGCCGCGGGCACCGTGGGCGCCCAGACGACGCCGGTTCAGGGCGCCGCACCGGCCGGGTACGGCACGGCGCCGGCCGGCCGGCCCGCGGACGCAACGGACGCCGCGGGGACACCGGCCCACGGGGCCGCGCATCTGTGGGCGCCGACCCAGCCCGACGCCGTACCGCACCGCCCGGAGGGCTTCGGCCCGGCGGTGCCGCCGGCCGCGGGGCCGCACGGTGCCACCGGTCCGGGCTCGTTCGGGCCGGCGCCCGTGCCGTACGGCGTCCAGGACGCGCACGGCACGCCGCCGGCGGGCCCGGGCACGGTGCCGCTGTCCGCTCCGCAGACCGGCCCCGTCGCACAGGGCCCCGGCGGCGCGCGCGGCCGGGGCGGGCGGAACCGGTCGTCGGTCCTCGCCGCCGCTGCGGCGGCCGCCGTCCTGCTCGTCGGCGGCGGCGTGACGTACGCACTCGTCGGGAAGGACGGCGAGGCGGACCGGGGCCAGGTGGCCGGCGGGCAGGCGCCGACGAGCCCGACGGGCGAACCCGGCCGGATCCTCGACCCGGGAGCCCCCGGGGCGAAGCCGAGCGCCGGCGGCAGCGGGTCCGCGTCGGCGACGCCGTCGAAGGAGGGCGCCGGGAAGTCCGCCTCCCCGTCCTCGCCCGCCGCCGGTTCCTCCTCCGTACCGGCGCCGTCGGCCTCGCGGACGACCAGGGCGCCCGCGCCGAGCGCGACCGCAGGCGGCGGCTCCGGCGGCGGTACGTCCCCGAGCCCCGCGTCCGGCGGCTGCACGTCCCGCGGCGGCGGGAAGTACGACTGCCAGGTCTGGCGCACCGAGAAGACCTACCGTCACGATGGCGGCGAGATGGGCGTCCTGAACGCCGGCACGAACTACTTCTACTGCCAGGTGAACCTCGGCCGCCGGGAGACGTACGGCAGCTGGACCAACGTCTGGTGGGCCAGGACCGACGACGACAGCGGCAACACCAACGTCTACTTCAGCGTCGTCTACATCAAGGGCGGCGACAACGACCGCCCGGTGCCCGGCCTCCCGGTCTGCTGACGGCCGGAGCCGGTCCGGCTCCGGCCCGCCGGACGGGCTCGGGGCGCCTCTCGCCTCCGGACCCAGGCCGTGTCTTCCGGATCAGGCCGGGCGTCGGGACGCCGGCAAGATCCGGAAGACACGCCTCAGGCGGCGCCGGACGGCGGCGGGACCTCGCCCGAGCCGCGGGCGATCAGCCGCGTGCCGAGCACGACCGTCGCCGGAGGCTCGTCGATCCCGTCGAGGCGGCGGAACAGCCGTTCCGCCGCCGTGCGTCCGAGCGCCGCCGAGTCCTGCGCGATGACCGTGATGCCGAGCAGGTCGGCGAGCTCGATGTCGTCGAAGCCGACCAGGGCGACCGGCCGTTCGCGCCCCGCGAGCACCCGTACCGCCGTCACCGTGACCCGGTTGTTGCCCGCGAACAGCGCCGTCACCGGCTCGGGGCCGGACAGCATCGCCTCGGCCGCCTCCGTCACGCGCTCCGGGTCGGTCGGGCCGAGCGACACCCACTCCCCGGCCACGTCGAGCCCGGCGTCCTCCATCGCCGTCCGGTAGCCGCGCAGCCGCTCGACGGCGGTGTGGATGCGCGGCCGGTCGCCGATGAAACCGATCCTGCGGTGGCCGTGCGCGATCAGGTGCGCCACGCCCGCCCGCGCGCCGCCGAAGCTGTCGGAGAGCACCGTGTCCGCGTCGATCCGGCCCGCCGGGCGGTCCACGAAGACCGTCGCGACGCCCGCGCGGATCTCCGGCTCCAGATAGCGGTGGTCGCCGCCCGCCGGGATGACGATGAGTCCGTCGACCCGCCGCGCGCACAGCGCGAGGGCCAGCTCCTGCTCGCGGTCCGGGTCCTCGGCGCTGGAACCGTTGATGAGCAGGGCGCCGTGCGCCCGGGCCACCTCCTCGACGGCGCGGCTGAGCGGACCGTAGAACGGGTCCGCCAGATCCTCCAGGACCAGGCCGACCGACGCCGTCCGTCCCTTGCGCAGCACCCGCGCGCTGTCGTTGCGGCGGAAGCCGAGCGAGTCGATGGCCTCCTGGACCCGGCGCTCGGTGTCGGGCGTGACGCCCGGCTCGCCGTTGACGACCCGTGAGACGGTCTTCAGGCCGACTCCCGCCCGGGCGGCGACGTCCTTCATGGTGGGCCGATTGCCGTAGCGGTGCTCGGGGCGGCGGGCGATGTCGGCCACAGTGCGCGGTTCCTCCGTGGTGCGGGTGTCCGGTGTCGGTGCGCCGGCGGTTGCCGGGGGCGTCGTACGAGGGCGAGGGCGAGGGGCGGGCGATTTCGATCTCGATCTCGTTGCTGTCGAGCATAGGGCCTGGACAACGTTGTCAGAGGCGGGAAGACTGTAGGTCACACCGACTGGCCGCCCACGGAGACCCGGAGCCCATGCGCACTGACCTCGTCGTCGCCCTCGACATCGGCGGCACCAAGATCGCCGGAGCGCTGGTCGACGCCGGGGGACACATCCGCGTCAGGGTGCAACGGCCGACGCCCGCGCGCGAGGACGGCGAGACCGTCATGGGCGCGGTGGCGGCCGTGCTCGACGAGCTCGCCCGCTCGCCGCTGTGGGCCTCGGCGAGCGCGGTCGGCATCGGCAGCGCGGGGCCCGTCGACGCCTCGACCGGCACGGTGAGCCCGGTCAACGTGCCCGGCTGGCGCGACTTCCCGCTGGTCGAGCGGGTGCGCCGGGCCACGGGCGGGCTGCCCGTCACGCTCGTCGGCGACGGCGTCGCCATGACCGCCGCCGAGCACTGGCAGGGCGCCGCGCGCGGCCACGACAACGCGCTGTGCCTCGTGGTGTCCACGGGCGTGGGAGGCGGCCTCGTCCTCGACGGACGCGTCCACCCCGGTCCGACCGGCAACGCCGGTCACATCGGTCACATGAGCGTGGACCTGGACGGCGAGAGCTGCGCCTGCGGCGGCCGCGGCTGCGTCGAACGGCTCGCCAGCGGACCGCACATCGCCCGCCGCGCCCTCGAGAACGGCTGGCGGCCCGGACCCGACGGCGACACCTCCGCCGCCGCGGTCGCCGCCGCGGCCCGCGCGGGCGACCCCGTCGCCGTCGCCTCCTTCGAACGCGCCGCCCAGGCCCTCGCGGCCGGGATCGCCGCCACGGCCACCCTGGTCGAGATCGACATCGCCGTGATCGGCGGGGGAGTGGCGGGCGCGGGCGCGGTCCTCTTCGACCCGCTCCGGCGCAGCCTCCGCTCCTACGCCACGCTCTCCTTCGTGCAGGGCATCGAGGTCGTCCCCGCGCTCACCGGCACGGACGCCGGCCTGCTGGGCGCGGCGGCGGCAGCGGTCCCGAAGGGGACGGCGGACCCGGCGCGGAAGTGAGCGCCCGAGGGCCTGAGCGCTTCAGCGCGCCGTGCGCCGGCAGCGGACCAGGAGGCGCACGCCCAGTGCACCCCGGCGCGCGTCCCGCGCACCGGCGCACGGGTGGTGCCATGCCGTGCGTCCGCGCGCCTGAGGCGAGGACGGCCGGACGGGGCTACGGGCAGTGACCCCGGCCCCGTAACGTCTCCGGAGAGCGCTGCTCCACGATCACCAGAAAGGCGTCGGACTCCAGGTCCATCACCACCCGCGCGGGAAGCCCCTCGTCACGCCGCGCGCTCGCGAACTCCTCCGCGGGCCAGCTGCCGCGCGGTCCGCCCGCCGGAAACCGCTCCAGAACCGTACGGTCCATCTCCGCACCCCCTCGTGCTCGCCGTTTCCAACGACGGCCGTTCGCGAAGTGTTACGCGCCGGGCAGGGGTCCCGGTTCCCCGGCGCCCGCTCCGCCGGTGAGCCGACGGCCGGGGGTTTCCGTGGCAGGGTGGTGCGGGCAAGCCACTGGGGGCAACCAGAAGAGGGGGAATCGTGATCGTCTGGATCAACGGTGCGTTCGGCGCGGGGAAGAGCAGCACCGCGCGTGAGCTGGTCGATCTGATCCCCAACAGCACGTTGTACGACCCCGAGGTCACCGGCGGTGCGCTGAGCCTGCTCCTTCCGCAGAAACGTCTCGCCGAGGTGACCGACTTCCAGGACCTGCCGATCTGGCGCCGGCTCGTCGTGGACACCGCCGCCGCCCTGCTCGCCGAGGTCGGCGGAGTGCTCGTGGTGCCGATGACGCTGCTGCGGCAGGAGTACCGCGACGAGATCTTCGGCGGCCTCGCCGCCCGCCGGATCGACGTCCGGCACGTCCTGCTCACCACGGACGAAACGATCCTGCGCAGCCGTATCGACAGCCGCGTCGAGCACCCCGGCGACCCGGACGCCGAAGCCCGCGCACGCCGCTGGTGCCTCGACCACCTCGACCCGTACCGCGCCGCCCGCGACGGCTGGCTCGCCGCCGACGCGTACGCCGTCGACAACTCCGCGCTCACCCCCGCCGAGACCGCCCGGACCGTCGCCGACGCCGTCGCCGCCGGACACGCCGCACCCTGCGGCATCGTCCAGACGCCCGAACCCACCGGCGAGACCCTGGCCGCCGGCGTGCTGCTCTTCGACGAGGACGACCGCTTCCTGCTCGTCGACCCCACCTACAAGGCCGGATGGGAGTTCCCGGGCGGCGTCGTCGAACCCGGCGAGGCGCCGGCCCGGGCCGGCATCCGCGAGGTCGCCGAGGAGATCGGCCTCCGGCTCGACACCGTGCCGCGCCTGCTGCTCGTCGACTGGGAACGGCCCCAGCCGCCCGGCTACGGCGGCCTCCGCCTCCTCTTCGACGGCGGCCGCCTCCGCTCCGCCGACGCCGAGCGCCTCCTCCTGCCCGGCGCCGAACTGCGCGCCTGGCGCTTCGTCACCGAGGAGGAAGCCGCCGACCTGCTCCCGCCGGTCCGCTACCACCGCCTCCGCTGGGCCCTCCGCGCCCGCGAACGCGGCACCGTCCTCAACCTGGAGGCGGGCGTCCCGGTGGGCTGACCGGCGGGCCGGACAGGCCTGGGGCGTTCTTTCGGATCGGGCCGCGCGTCGGGACGCCGGCAAGATCCGCAAGTCACGCCCCGAGGTCGTCCCTTTCGGATCAGGGCCGGACGGGCCGTGCCAGACACCGTGGGCCCGGCCAAGGACCGGAAGCGACGGCCTAGTTGTCGAACCAGACCACCAGGCGGACGTTCTCGTCGCCGTGCACCTCGGCGAGGGCGCCCATCGTCGCCCACACCGGCCGCCACTCGCCGTCGGCCGGAACCGCTTCACGCCGGGTCATCCGCCCCATGCGGAGGAGCACGCCGTCCCGTTCCCACGTCTCGCCCTCCGCCCGGTCCGGACGGTCGGGGAACACCTTGCCGGAGAAGACCCAGTCGCCGTCGGCGCCGCGGCGGTAGAGGTCGGCCCGCTCGTCCGGGCGCTCGGCCGGCTCGGACCAGTCCACCCGGGTCAGCTCCGGCCAGCCGATCCACGAGGCGCCGTGGGCGTCGCGGCCCCAGAGGCCGAATTCGGCGCGGGTCCCTGCCGCGGCGTCGGGGGGCAGGTCGCGGTGCCCGGCCAGGGGACGGAAGCCCGCGTGGTTGCGCACGCCGAAGAGGCAGCCGAACGCCTCGTAGTCACGACCGCCGTAGAGCAGGTCGAGGCTGATGGCGGCGTGCCGGCTCGCGTCGTCGACGTCCAGCGTCCGGTACGTGCTCCGGCACTCGGGGAACCCGCGGATGTCCGTTCCCATGCCGAGGGATTCTCCTGACCCGCCCGACGCCCCGCCACGGGATTTCGCCGCGGTCTCCCGGGGGCGCGGTTTCCCGGGGGCCCGGGCGGTTCCGGGGATTACGGGCGGTCCCGGGTGGTCCCGGATGGTTCCCGGGGCCCCGGGTCGTCTTGTCCTCGGCTGTCTCCGGTGGCTCCGCTCACCTCACCCGGCCTGCTCGGCCGCCTTGGCCAGGCGATCCGCCGTGTCCGTCGTCACCGGCTCGCCGTGGCCGCAGCACAGCACCGACGGGCGCAGCCCGGCCAGCCGGCGCATCGACGCGAGGGCCTGCGCGCGGTCGACGTGGAACACGCCGAACATCACGTCCGGCATCGACGCCACCGTGTCGCCCGTGAACAGGACGCCGTGGCGCGGCAGATGGACCGCGATCGAACCCGGCGTGTGGCCGGGGGCGTGCAGGACGACCGCGCCGTCGCCGAAGCCCAGCTCCTCGCCGTCCACGACCTCCCGGTCCACCCGGGTCGGCGGCGCCTCCGGCACCCGCACGCCGTGCGCGTACAGCGGAAGCTCCCAGTCCAGCAAGTCCGGCTCGGGTACGGGGAGTTCGCCGCGGATCACCGGGGCGTCCAGCGCGTGCGCCAGGATCTCCGCACCGAAGCGGTCCGCGAGCTCCTCGGCCGCGCCCACGTGGTCGCGGTGGCAGTGGGTGAGCACGATCCGGCGCAGCAGCGCCGGGTCGAGGCCCGCCCCGCGCAGCGCCGACTCCACCGCCGGTGCCGAGTCGGCCCACCCGGCGTCGATCAGGGTCAACTCCGCTTCGTCCCGCCACAGATAGGCCTGGCCGATGGAGAACCGGAGCATGTGCAGACGAGGAGTGATCTCCACGAGTTCCACGGGTGTCACGAGGTCCATGACCCGAACCTACGCGCAACCCCTCGACCGCCGAACGGGTCTACGCTCTGGGCGAGTTCCGCCCAGAGCGTGACCACGGCCCCGACTACGCCTTCGAGCGCGCGTAGTTGAGCAGGAAGTGCGCCTCCGCCACGGACAGCCGCTCGAGCTCCTGCGGCGACACCGACTCGTTCACCGCGTGGATCTGCGCGTCCGGCTCGCTCAGGCCGATCAGCAGGATCTCCGACTCCGGGTAGAGCGTGGCCAGCGTGTTGCACAGCGGGATCGAGCCGCCCATGCCGGCCGTCTGCATCTCCTCGCCCGGGTACGCGACCTTCATCGCCTCCGCCATCGAGACGTACGCCGGGCTCGACGTGTCCGCCTGGAAGGCCTGGCCCTGGCCGACCTGCTCCAGGCTCACCCGCGCGTTCCACGGCGTGTGCTTCTCGATGTGCGCGAACAGCAGCTCCGTCGCCTTCGCCGCGTCCTGGCCGGGCGGCACGCGCAGGCTGAGCTGCGCGCGGGCCGTAGCCGGGATCGACGGCGTGGCGCCCGCCACCGGGTGGCAGTCGATGCCGATGACGGTCACGGCCGGCCGCGCCCAGATCCGGTCGGCGACCGTGCCGTTGCCCGGCAGGTCCACGCCCTCCAGCACCTTCGCGTCCTTGCGGAAGTCGGCCTCCGGGTACTGCAGGCCCTCCCACACCGCGTCCGCCGGCAGCCCGTCGATGACCGTCGAACCGTCCTCGGCGCGCAGCGAGTCCAGGACGCGGATCATCGCCGCCAGCGCGTCCGGCGCGGCACCGCCGAACTGGCCCGAGTGCAGGTTTCCCTGCAGCGTGTCGATCGTGACCCGGATCATCGTCATGCCGCGCAGCGTCGCCGTCACGGTCGGCAGGCCGACCCGGAAGTTGCCGGCGTCGCCGATGACGATCGCGTCGGCCACCAGAAGCTCGGGGTGCGCCTCCGCGTAACGCTCCAGTCCGCCGGTGCCCTGCTCCTCCGAGCCCTCCACGATCATCTTGACCGTGACCGGCACGCCGCCGTTCGCCTTGAGGGCGCGCAGCGCGAGCAGGTGCATGATGAAGCCGCCCTTGCAGTCGGCCGCGCCGCGCCCGTACCAGCGGCCGTCCTCACGCTCGGTCAGCTGGAAGGGCGGGGTCACCCACGCCGACTCGACCAGCATCGGCTGCACGTCGTAGTGCGCGTAGAGCAGCACGGTCGGGGCGCCGGCCGGGCCCGGCAGCACGCCGTACACCGACTGCGAACCGTCCGGCGTGTCGAGCAGCGCCACGTCCTCGAAGCCCTCGGTGCGCAGCGCGTCCGCCACCCAGTTCGCGGCGGCCTCGCACTCGCTGCGCGGGGCCACGGCCTCGTCCGCCACCGACTGGAAGGCCACCAGCTCCGTCAGCTCCGCCTTGGCGCGGGGCATCAGGGATGCGACGGTCTCGGCGATCGGATTCGCGGTCATGGGCACGCTCCTGGTGGGTGCGACGTTGTGACGTTGTCGGGTCTCGGCTCGTCGCCGTATGTCGGTGGTACGGCGAACGCATGCCCGATCCTACGGCGCGGGGTGACACGGCCGGGCCCCGCTACCGAGCCGTAGGATGCCCGGAGAGCAGCAACCACCGGTCGGATCAGGAGCAGAAGCACATCGTGAGCAGCGAGAACGCAGACGCCGGAGCGGCAGAGGCTGGAGCGGGTCCGGGGGACCCGGACGGGGGGCAGCAGGTCTGGGACGTGGTCGTCGTGGGTGCCGGTCCCGCCGGGGCCTCGGCGGCCTACGCGGCGGCCGTGGCCGGCCGCAGGGTGCTGCTCCTGGAGAAGGCCGAGCTGCCGCGGTACAAGACCTGCGGCGGCGGCATCATCGGCCCGTCGCGCGACGCGCTGCCGCCCGGTTTCGAACTGCCCCTGCAGGACCGGGTGCACGCCGTGACCTTCTCCATGGGCGGCCGTTTCGCCCGCACCCGCCGTTCCCGCCGCATGCTCTTCGGGCTCATCAACCGGCCCGAGTTCGACGCCCAGCTCGTCGAGCACGCCCAGAAGGCGGGTGCCGAGCTGCGCACCGGAGTCACCGTCAGCCGGGTCGAGCAGCACGGCCCCGCCGTGCCGGACCGCCGGACCGTGGCCGTGGTCCTCGCCGACGGCGAGACCGTCCTCGCCCGCGCCGTCGTCGGTGCCGACGGCAGCGCGAGCCGGATAGGCGCGCACGTCGGCGTCAAGCTCGGCCAGGTCGACCTCGGCCTGGAGGCGGAGATCCCGGTGCCGCCGTCGGTGGCCGAGGACTGGAAGGGCCGGGTCCTCATCGACTGGGGCCCGCTGCCCGGCAGTTACGGCTGGGTGTTCCCCAAGGGCGACACCCTGACCGTCGGCGTGATCTCGGCGCGCGGCGAGGGCGCGGCCACGAAGCGCTATCTGGAGGACTTCGTCGCCCGGCTGGGCCTCGCGGGCTTCGAACCGGCGGTCTCCTCCGGCCATCTGACCCGCTGCCGCACCGACGACTCGCCGCTCTCCCGCGGCCGGGTCCTGGTCTGCGGTGACGCGGCCGGACTCCTGGAGCCGTGGACGCGCGAGGGCATCTCCTTCGCGCTGCGCTCGGGGCGGCTCGCCGGCGAGTGGGCGGTCCGCATCGCGGAGGCGGGCGACGCGGTGGACGCGCGCCGGCAGGCGCTCAACTACGCCTTCGCCATCAAGGCGGGGCTCGGCGTCGAGATGGCCGTCGGGCGCCGGATGCTCGCGGTGTTCGAGCGCCGGCCGGGACTGCTGCACGCGGCGATCACCGGCGTACGGCCGGCCTGGAAGGCCTTCACCGACATCACGCGCGGTGCGACGACGCTGGCCGGCCTGGTCCGGGGCAACGGCGTCGCGCGCCGGGCGCTGGACCTGCTGGACCGCTCGATGGACACGTCGGTCGGCGTGGGCCCGGCGGGCCGGGGCGTCGCGTCCCAGAAGGACGGGGCCGAGGGCGGCGGCGGCAATGGCGGCGTCGGAGGCAGTGGTGGCGTCGGAGGCGATGGCGGCGTCAGCGGCAACGGCGGCAACGGCGGGGCTGGCGGGGACGCCGGAGAGGCACCCGAGACGCGGGCGAGCGAGGCCTCCTGAGCGACGACCCCGGAGGGGCGGCCTCTGTGCGGGATGACCTCGGGGAGACGACTTCGGAGGGCGGCTCCTGAGGGCCGGGTCCTGACGGCTGACCTGAGGGCCGAGGTCCTGAGGTCGAGCCTGAAGGACGCCTCCTGAAGGACGCCTCCTGAAGGACGCCTCCTGAGCGAGGCGTGTCTTCCTGGGATGACCTCTCCAGGGGAGAGGAACGGGCGAAGGCTCGTCGAAGGCGGTGCGGACCATGGCGGTCCGCACCGCCTTCACGCGTGGGTGGTCGTGATACGGAAGACGGGGTGCCGGGGCGCGATGGCGCGCAGTTCCTCGTCCGTGGAGTCCGGACCGACGCCCTGGAAGAAGACGCCCACCTCGGCCTTCCACCGCTTGAGGTAGGCGCGGAGCAGGGCGGGCTTCTCGTCGTCGGCGACCTCGACGGCCGTGAACGGCTCCACGTGCCGGCCGAGGTGCAGCTCGCCACCGCCGGCCGCCCGCATGTTGTACGTCCACTGGACGTGCCCGCGCGGGGCCACCAGGTACTGGGCGCCGTCCATGGTCATCAGGTTGACCGGCGTGCGGCGCCATTCGCCGCTCTTGCGGCCCCGTACGGCGAGGACGCGGGAGCCCCAGACGCTGACGCCGCGGCGGGTCAGCCAGGAGACGAAGCGGTTCATGACGTTGACCGTGAACCAGCCGGGCTTCATGACGTGGGCGGGGGTGGGCGTGGAGTGCTGGGCGGACATCGGGACCTCCGGGCAGGTGTGTGAGCGCTGATCCGATGCGTGATCGCTGCTCTGAATTGTGAGCGGTGCTCTCGCTCTGGCACTAGTGTGCACGGATCGGCGCTCGCAAGCAAGAGCGCCGCTCTCGTTTTAGTGCAGTGATCTGAAGGTGGCGACACTGTCCAAGTGAGAGCGCCGCTCTTGTTTTAGTGCAGTGCTCCGAAACGTGGCACACTACTCTCCATGACCACCGCCCAGGGAGCGCGCGCCCGCGCCCGGATCGAGATCACCGCCGCCATCAAGGACGAGGCCCGCCGTCAGCTCGCCGCCGAAGGCGCCGCCAAGCTCTCGCTGCGCGCCGTCGCCCGCGAACTGGGCATGGTCTCCTCGGCGCTCTACCGCTACTTCCCCAGCCGGGACGACCTGCTGACCGCGCTCATCATCGACGCGTACGACTCCGTGGGCGCCGCCGCCGAACGCGCCCACGCCACGGCCGAGGCCGCCGCCCCCGGCGACCACCTCGCCCACTGGACCGCCGTCTGCCGCGCCGTGCGCGCCTGGGCGGTGGACCACCCCCACGAGTACGCGCTCATCTACGGCTCCCCGGTGCCCGGCTACACCGCGCCGCAGGACACCATCGGCCCCGCCTCCCGGGTCGGCCTGCTCCTCATCTCCGTCGCCCGCGCCGCCTACCGCGGCAAGGGCATCGCCCTGCCGCCCCTGCCGGACGTCCTGCGCGCCGAGGCGGAGCGCCTCACCGCCGACCTCGCACCGGACCTGCCGCCGCCCTTCGTCGCCACTCTCGTGTCCGCCTGGGCCGAGCTGTTCGGGCTGATCTCCTTCGAGGTCTTCGGGCAGTTCAACAACATCGTCGCGGACCGCGACACCTTCTTCGCCGCCGCCGCCGAACGCCTCGGCCGCGAGGCCGGCCTGCTCCCGAGGCCCTGACGGCCGGAGGCTCGCGCCCTGTGAGGCCGGGCCCGTGCAAGCCGAGCGGCTCGGAGCCCGCGCTGCTGGGGCCCGCTGCCCGTGGCCCGGCCGGCCGCCCGAGGCCCTCGGCCCCGGGGGCTCGCCGCCGGAGGGCAGCGCCGCCCGATGACCGCGCCGTTCGAGGCCTTCACGGCGGGGGCCTGCGGCCCCCCCTGATCCCCGGCCCCCTCGAAGCCGCGCTGCCCGAGTTGGCGCTGCCCGAAGCCCGCGCTGCTCGAGGTTCCGACGGCTCGCGGGCTGGCGGTCGCCCGAGAACCGTGCCGAGGGCTCGCGCCGTCCGAGGTCCTGACGGCCGGCGGTCTCGCGCTGTCCGAGGTCCCGACGGCGGGCGGTCTCGCGCTGCCCGAGGTCCTGACGGTCCGAGGGCTCGCGGTCGCCCAAGGCCCGCGCCGCGGGCTCGCACCGTCAGAGGCCCTGACGGCCCGCGGCCTCGCACCGCCCGAGGTCCCGACGGCCCGCGGGGTCGCGGTCGCCCGAGGCCAGCGCCGCGGGCTCACACCGCCCGAGGTCCCGAGGTCCCGACGGCCCGCGCCGTCCGAGGCCCGCCCCGCCCGCACACGCCCCCGTCCCTCCCGTCGCCGCCCGCCCTCCCATCCCCGCCGCGCACCCCGTCCCGCCCCCGCTTTCCGTTCCCCTCCCCCCGGCCCGTACTCCCCGTGGAGTACGAGTGATCGCCCCGCCCGGCTGACGCCCCGCCGCCCCCGCCGCGTCTAGCGTGGCCGCATGGACGAACAGCCGACCAGCACACCGGAACCCGGCGGCGACGGGCCACCGGGCCGCCGAGGCCCGTGGACAGGCGGGTTCCGGCACGGCGGCCCGTGGCGGGGCGGATTCCGGCACGGCGGTCCAGGGAGGGGCGGTCTCCGGCCTGGCGGCCCGTGGCCGGGCGGTCTCCGCCACGGCGGCCCGTGGCGGGGCGGATTCCGGCACGGCGGTCCAGGAGGGGGCGGTCTCCGGCCTCGCGGTCCGTGGCCGGGCGGTCTCCGGCGCGGCGGGCCGTGGCGGGGCGGGCCCTGGTCCGGCGATCCCCGGGACGGCGGTCGGCGAGGGTGGGCGTGGCGCGGGCCCGGCAGCGGGCTGCCCTGGCGGTCCACGCTCCTCGTCACCGTGTTCATCCTCGTGGGCTCCGGCTTCGCCGCCCGCAACCAGCCCGACCGGGTCGCCCTCGACGTCCTCGGCCGGGTCCTGCTCGTACTGGCCGCCGCGCCGCTGCTCCTGCGGCACCGCCACCCGGTCCCGGTCGTCCTCGGCGTGTCCGCGGTGACCCTGGCGTACCTGGCCGCCGGTTACCCGTACGGCCCGGTCTTCGTGCCCGTGGCCGTCGCCTGCTTCGCCGCCGTCGTGCACGGGCACCGTCGGGCCGCCTGGTGGGCCGTCGGACTGCTCTGGGCCGGACACCTGCTGCTCGCCCACTGGCTCTACCGCTATCTGCCGCCGCCGGGCGACGGCGCCGCGTCCTGGGGCCAGGAACTGCCGGTCGCCGCCTTCGCCGTGGCGATCCTCGCCGCCTCCGAACTGGCGCGGGTCCGTCGCGAGCAGTGGGCCAGGGAGCGCACCGAGCGGGCTGCCGCCGAGCGGCGCAGGGCCGACGAGGAGCGGCTGCGGATCGCCCGTGAACTGCACGACGTCCTGGCCCACTCCCTCTCCGTGATCAACGTCCAGGCCGGTGTCGGCCTAGCCTTGCTCGACTCCGACCCGGGGCAGGCGCGCACCGCCCTCACCACCATCAAGGCGGCGAGCAAGGAGGCCCTCGGCGAGGTGCGGCAGGTGCTCGACACGCTCCGCGCGCCCGGCGACGCGCCGCGCGCGCCCGCGCCCGGTCTCGACCGGCTCCCCGAGCTCGTCGAACAGGCCGCCGCGGCCGGTCTCACCGTGCGGACCGAGACCCGCGGACGGGCGAGACGGCTCCCGCCCGGCACCGAGCTCGCCGCGTTCCGGATCGTGCAGGAGGCGCTGACCAACGTCGTGCGCCACTCGGGTTCGCGGACGGCCACGGTCGTCCTCGACCACGGCTCCGACGCCCTCGACCTGCGGATCGACGACGAAGGGCCGGCCACCGGCGGCGACGCCGGGGGCAGCGGCAACGGACTCGCCGGAATGCGGGAGCGGGCCGCCGCGCTCGGTGGCACGATCGAGGCGGGCACCCGGCCGGACGGCGGCTTCCGGGTGCACGCCCGTCTCCCCGTACGCCCCGAGGAGTCATCGTGATCAGTGTCCTGCTCGCCGACGACCAGTCGCTGGTACGGGCCGGCTTCCGCGCGCTCCTGGACGCCCAGCCCGACGTCGAGGTGGCGGGCGAGGCCGCGGACGGGGCCGAGGCGGTGGCGAGGGTCCGCGAACTGCGGCCGGACGTCGTCCTGATGGACATCCGGATGCCGGTGCTCGACGGACTCGCCGCCACCCGCGAGATCACCGGCGACCCGGAACTCGGCGCGGTCAGGGTGGTCATGCTGACCACGTTCGAGCTCGACGAGTACGTCTTCGAGGCCATCCGCTCCGGAGCCTCCGGCTTCCTGGTGAAGGACACCGAGCCCGAGGAACTGCTGCGCGCCGTGCGCGCGGTGACCGAGGGCGACGCGCTGCTCTCGCCCGGGGTGACCCGGCGGCTGATCGAGGAGTTCGCGGCCCGTTCGAAGGCGCCCGCGCGGGCCGCCGGGCTCGGCGAACTCACCGAGCGGGAGCGGGAGGTGATGGCCCTGGTCGGTCTTGGCCTGTCCAACGAGGAGATCGCCCGCCGGCTGGTGGTCAGCCCGCTCACCGCCAAGACCCATGTGAGCCGCACCATGGTGAAGCTCGGCGCCCGCGACCGGGCCCAACTCGTCGTCCTCGCCTACGAGTCGGGGCTGGTCCGGCCGGGCTGGCTGGGCTGACGCGCGAGCGGGCGGACGGCTACGACCAGGTGACGGCCGAGTTCTCCCGCCACAGCAGTGCGAGCGAGGCGTCGCCCGTCACGGTCACGGCCTCCTGCGGCAGCCGGTTCCACAGCGTCAGGTAGAGCCGGTCGGCGGGCCCGCTCAGCTCGCAGTCGGCCGGTCCTTCCGCGTCCCGCGTGGTCCGCGGCGCCTCCGGGGACAGCCGTACGGTCCACACGTCACCGGTGTCCGTGGCGCGGACCCGCAGGGTGCGCGGCCGCTCGGTACGGACCCGGCTGCGGTCACGGCCGTGGAAGGCGCGCAGCAGCTCGTCCACGCCGTCGGCGGCGAGCGCCGGGTCCACCGGGCCGGGGCCGGCGGCGAGCGCGGACTCGGCGTCGGCCCGGTGCACGGTCGTCTCGTGCGCCTGGCGCCGTGCCCAGAAGGCGAGCGGTGACGGCGCGGGCAGGAAGTTCCAGCACTCCAGGTCCGCGGGTGCCTCGCGGAGGGCCCCGACGAGACGGGCGTGGCCCTCGCGGACGTAGGCGAGGAGTTCGTCGCCGTCCAGGTCGGTCTCGTCGCCGCCGGGGTGGTACGAGGTGTGGCCCTCGGCCACGAAGGCGGTGGCCCAGCGGTGGACCATCGTGGTGTGCCGCAGCAGGTCGCGCACTCGCCAGCCCGGGCAGGTCGCGACCTCGGCGTCGGGCCCGGCCGCCGCGGCGGCCTCCAGGAGCGCCTTGCCGGCCGTGTCGAGCGCGTCGATGTGCGTGTCGGTGCTCAGGGTGTCCATGGCGCGGATTATGTCGCCCGGTTGCCGCGGGTCGCGAGCCCCATCGCGGCGGCTCCGGCGGCGAGCACGGCGACGGTGGTGAGGGCGACCGGCAGCGAGTACCAGTCGGCCAGGAAACCGATGGACGGCGGCCCGAGCAGCATGCCGCCGTAGCCGAGCGTGGAGGCGGTGGCGACGCCGCTCGGTCCCGCGACGGCGCCCGCTCGGGCCACGGCGACCGGGAAGATGTTGGCGAGGCCGAGGCCGGTGACCGCGAAACCCAGCAGGGCCGCCCACACGGTGGGGGCGAGCGCCCCGAGGAGCATGCCCGCGGCGGCGGTGAGCCCGCCCGCGACCAGGGTGCGGGTCTGGCCGAGGCGTTCGAGCAGGGCGGTGCCGGAGAGCCGGCCGGCGGTCATGGTGAGGGCGAAGAGCGAGTAGCCGGCGGCGGCCACTCCCGGGTGCGCGTGCAGGTCCTGCGCCAGGTGCAGGGCGCCCCAGTCGGCCAGCGCGCCCTCGCCGTACGCCGTGCACAGCGCGATCACACCGAAGACGAGGACGGTTCCGCGCGCCCCGCCGGACCGCGCCCCGCCGGACCGCGCCCCGCCGGACGACGTGGTCCCCGTGGGCCGCGCGGGAAGCGACTCGGGCGGTGCGGGGGAGGGGTGGCGCAGGAGTACGGGGCCGGCGGCGGCGGTCAGGACGAGGCCGGCGGCTGTCAGGCAGAGCAGGTGCGCGGTGGGGGAGAGGCCGGCGGCGACGAGTCCGCCGAGTCCGGCGCCCAGCATGCCGCCGAGGCTGAAGGCGGCGTGGAAGCTCGGCATCACGGGCCTGCGGAGCGCGGCCACGAGGTCGACGGCCGCGCTGTTCATGGCGACGTTGATCCCGCCGTACGCCGCGCCGAAGACCAGCAGCACCAGGCCGAGCGCGAGCGGGGAGCGGGTGAGCGGCGGCAGGGCGATCGAGAGGGAGAGCAGGACGGCGGTGGCGACGGTGACGGCGTGGCTGCCGTAGCGGCGGCACAGGCGTCCGGTGAGCGTCATGGTGACGACGGCTCCGGCGGACACGCCGAGCAGGGCGAGGCCGAGATCACCGGCGGACGCGCCGGTCTGCTGCTTGATGGCCGGGATGCGGACCACCCAGCCGGCGAAGAGGAAGCCGTCCAGGGCGAAGAAGAGGGTCAGGGCGACGCGGAGGCGGGTCAGGGAGAGGGAGGCGGTGTCTCCGCGGGATCCCCCTGATACGGCCGTCCGTACTTTGTTTAGTAGCGGCACAAACTAAGGATAGGGGCCTCCGCCCGGCGGATTCAACCCGGCGGTCCCGGGTCCGTCGCCACGGCGCGAGGGCGCGCCCACGGGAGCGGAACCGGCCGGAGGCCGGAGGCGGGCGGCCCGGGGCGGGCGATCATGGGAGACTCGGGCCCATGAACGGCAAGGCGACGACGACCCGGACTCGGCTGGACAGGGGGCGCAGCGCGCTCGGACCCGCGCTCGAACTCGTGCACACGGGCCGGGCGCCCACGCGCGCCGTGCTCACCGCGGAGCTCGGCGTCACCCGGGCCACCGCCGGAGCCGTCGCCGCCGAGCTCGAAGCGCTCGGCCTCATCCGCGTCGACTCCAACCCCGGAGCCGCCGCCGGCTCCCAGGGCCGCCCCTCGCACCGCCTCGCGGTCGACGAGAAGGGCCCCGTGGCCCTCGCCGCCCAGGTCCACGCCGACGGCTTCCGTGCCGCCCTGGTCGGGCTCGGCGGCACCATCGAGGCCACCGCACCCGGCTGCGTCACGGTCTCCGAGGACCCGGCCCAGGTGCTCGGCGCGGTCGTCGAGGCCGGCGCCGCGCTGCTCCGCGCCAGCGGGCGCCGCTGCGTCGGCGCCGGGCTCGCCGCGCCCTCCGCCGTCGCCGAGCCCGAGGGCACCGCCCTCAACCCGCTCCACCTCGCCTGGCCGGCCGGTGCGCCGGTCCGCGAGATCTTCGCCGAGCAGGTCCGCGCCGCCGGCATCGAGGGTCCGGCCTTCACCGGCAACGACGTCAACCTGGCGGCCCTCGCCGAGCACCGCCACGGTGCCGGACGCGGCGCCAAGGACCTGCTCTGCGTCGCCACCGGGCACCGAGGAGTCGGCGGCGCGCTCGTCCTCGACGGCCGCCTGCACACCGGGAGTTCGGGACTCGCCCTGGAGGTCGGCCACCTCACCGTCAACCCCGAGGGCCGCCCCTGCCACTGCGGCTCGCGCGGCTGCCTCGACGTCGAGACCGACCCGCTCGCCTTCCTCACCGTCGCCGGCCGCGCGCCGGGACCCGAGGTCTCCCTCCTCCAGCAGGCGCGCGACCTGCTCCGCGACCACCGCGACGACCCCGGAGTCCGCGCCGCCACCGAGGAGTTGATCGACCGGCTCGGCCTGGGCCTCGCCGGACTCGTCAACATCCTCAACCCCGACCGGATCATCCTCGGCGGCCTCCACCGCGAACTCCTCGACGCCGACCCGGTACGGCTCCGCGCCGTCGTCGCCGACCGCAGCCTGTGGGGCCGCAGCGGCGGCGTGCCGATCCTGCCCTGCACCCTCGACCACAACAGTCTGGTCGGCGCCGCCGAACTCGCCTGGCAACCGGTCCTCGACGACCCCCTTAAAGCGCTGGGCGGCACGGCCGGCACCGACTAGGGTCCGGACTCATGACCGAAACCAGCTCCGCAGCGAACCCGCTCACCGCCGCCGACCAGCCGCCGACCCTGGGGGCGGGACTCACCTTCCACGGCCCGCTCTCCGAGGCCCGGGCCGCCCGCCTCATAGGACGGCTCGCCGCCACGGGGCCCGCCACGGTCCTCGACATCGGCTGCGGCTGGGGCGAGTTGCTGCTGCGGGTGCTGGACGCCGCCCCCGGGGCGAAGGGCACCGGCATCGACATCAACGGCGCCGACCTCGAACTCGGCCGCCGGCTCGCCGCGGACCGCGGTCTCGCCGAACGGGTGGAGTACGTCGAGGAGTCCGCGCTCGGCACCACCCGGGGCCCCGCCGACGTCGTGCTGTGCCTCGGCTCCGGCCAGGCACTGTGCGAGTCGGGCCCGGAGTCGCCGTACGACCCGGCCGTCGTCCTGCGCGAACTGCGCCGCCTCGTACGGCCGGGCGGCCGCGTGGTGCTCGGCGAGGGATTCTGGCAGCACCCGCCCACCGACGCCGAACTCTCCAGGATGTGGCCCGGCGCCCACGCGGGCGACCACCTGCTCCTGGACGCGCTCGTCGACCTCGCCGTCGAGGCGGGCTTCCGTCCGGCCTGGATCGAGACGGCGAGCCCGGAGGAGTGGGAGGAGTTCGAGTCCGGCTACCGCCACGCCACAGAAGTCTGGCTCGCCGCCCACCCGGACCACCCGCTCGCCGCGGAGACCCGGGCGCGCGTCGACCGCCAGCGCGCGCAGTGGCTCGGCTACCGCTCCGTCCTCGGCATCGCCTACCTCACGCTGGTGCCGGTCGACTGAAATCCGCTGGGTCCCGCCCGCCGCGCGCCCTAAGGTGACCCGGTGACGACCCAGATGATCATTCTCAACGGCGGTTCGAGCTCCGGTAAGTCCCGGATGGTCCGCTGTCTCCAGGACGTGCTTCCCGGCCACTGGCTCGCCTTCAGCGTGGACGACTTCGTCGACGCGCTGCCGGACAAGCTGCAGGGCGCGGAGGGCGGGATCGAGTTCGCCGAGGACGGCGGTGTGAGCGTCGGGGCGGAGTTCCGGACGCTCGAGAAGGCCTGGACGAAGGGCGTCGTGGAGATGGTCCGGGCGGGCGCCCGGATCGTCGTGGACGACGTCTTCCTCGGCGGCGCCGCCTCCCAGGAGCGCTGGCGCGAGGCCACCGAAGGCCTGGAGGTGCTGTGGGTCGGCGTCCGCTGCGACGCCGAGGTCGCCGCGGCCCGCGAGGTCGCCCGCGGCGACCGCACTCCCGGCATGGCCGCCCAGCAGGCGGACCTGGTCCACCAGGGCGTGACCTACGACCTGGAGGTCGACACCTCGCACGCCGAGTCGCTCGACTGCGCCCGGGTCGTCGCCGCACGCGTCGGCTGACCACTGCCGGCCCGGCTCCGGGGCCGACCGCTCCGGGCGAGCCGGCTCACCACAGCCGGCCGTTCGGCAGGTCCCGCCGTCCCGGCGCCGACAGGTGCAGCACCTGGAAGCGGTCGCCCGGCTCGTCCGGGGCCGCATCGGCCCACAGCGTGAAGCTCAGCAGCTCCCAGTGGCGCGGGTCCACGGCGAGCGCCCGCGCCACCACGCCCTCGGTCGCCGACTCCCGGCCGTGGCGGGCGAGTTCGGCGGTGACCGCCTCGGCGGGCGGGATGCCGTCGGGGAGCGCGCGGCGCTGCCGGGTGGCGCCGCGCGGCGGCGCCGAGGCCGCCGGGCCCTCGTCGTACGCGAGCACCGTCCAGTGCCGGACCACGGGCCGGCCGAAGTCGTTCACGATGCCCTGGAAACCGGGGCCCCACAGGAAGGCGTTCATCCCGGCCGCGGCGGCCCACAGGTAGAACGGCGCGTACTGGTTGACCGGCGAGCCGTCCTCCCGCTCGCGCATCAGGTACGCCTTCAGGCCGAGTCCGGGGAAGTCGTCCAGGAGATGGCCCCGGGTCGCGACCCGCTTGCGGATGATCTCCATGTCGTAGTCCGCGGGCAGCGTGATGTCGTACTGCATGGCGTGCACGGTCCGGCTCCTCGGCTCAGCGTCGTCGGGTACGGGGTGTCAGCAGCGCGAGCAGTCCGCGTACGGCGCCGTCGAAGGCGGCGGCGGAGCCCGAGGCGCGGGCCAGGACGTAGCCGCCCTGGACGGTCGCGACGACCGTCGACGCGATCTCGTCGGCGTTCAGCGGACCGTCGAACTCCCCGTCGTCCAGGCCTTCCCGGACGATCCCGGCGAGCCGGCCGCGCAGCCAGTCCAGCGTCTCGTCGACCGGCGCGCGCAGCTCGTCGCTCGCGATCACGTCGGGGTCCATCGTCAGCCGCCCCAGCGGGCAGCCGCGCAGCACGTCGCGCTCGCGCAGCAGATACGCCTCGATCCGGGCGTATGCCGTCCCCGGCCCGCCGAGCACCCGCTCGGCGCCCGCGCGCATCTCCTCCGCCGTGCGCCGGATCGCGGCGAGGGCCAGGTCGGGCTTGCCGGCGAAGTGGTGGTACATGCTGCCCTGGCCCGCCCCGGCCGCCTGCTGGATGGCCTTGGGACTCGTGCCGACGTAGCCGCGCTCCCACAGCAGCTCGCGGGTGGCTTCGACCAGGCGTTCGGACGTGCTCGTGGCGGTGCTCGTGGCCGTGGCGGCGACCGCGCTCGCGGAGGCGCTCGCGCTCGTACGCGTACTCATGGCGTCACTGTACATACCAGTAGGTACAGAATCCAGGAGCAGTCGCCGGCCCCCGTCCTACTCCCGTCGTCGTACGCGCGAAGCCGCTGGCCGTACGACGACCCGGAGGCCCTGGTGGAGCGAGTCTCGAAGCACCACCCAAGGCACGAACGCACGAGGAGCCGAACGACGATGAACACCCTCGCCCATGCGGGACCAGGCCCCTGGATCCTCTTCTTCCCGCTCGTCTGGGCGGCCGTGATCGTCACGGTCGTCACCGTCCTGCGCCGCTTCGGACGGCGCCGCCACTGCGGCCCCGGCTTCCTCGGCGGCCCCCGCCCGTCCGCCGGCGTCGACGAGCGCTCGCCGATCGCGCTGCTCGGCCACCGCTTCGCGGCCGGCGAGATCGACGAGGACGAGTACTGGCGCCGGCTGACCGTCCTGGAGGAGCAGTTCGGCCGGCTCGGCGGGGACAAGGGGCGGCGGGCATGACCACCACCGCCCTCCGGACCACCCGCCCCGCCGCGGCGCGGGTCGTCGACGCCGTGAAGGTCTACGGGATCGGAGACACCGAGGTCAGAGCCCTGGACGGGGTGAGCGTCGACTTCCCCGCTGGCCGCTTCACCGCGATCATGGGGCCCTCGGGCTCCGGCAAGTCCACCCTCATGCACTGCGCCGCCGGGCTCGACACCCTCACCTCGGGCTCCGCCCTCGTCGGCGACACCGATCTGTCCGCCCTCGACGACCGACGGCTCACGCTGCTGCGGCGCGAGCGCATCGGCTTCGTCTTCCAGGCCTTCAACCTGCTGCCGACGCTCACCGTCGCCGAGAACATCACCCTCCCCCTGGACCTCGCGGGCGTCGCCCCCGACCAGGCCCGGCTCGACGCCCTCGTCGACGCCGTCGGGCTGCGCGACCGGCTCCACCACCGCCCGGGTCAGCTCTCCGGCGGGCAGCAGCAGCGGGTCGCCGTGGCCCGGGCCTTCGCCGGCAGTCCGGACGTCGTCTTCGCCGACGAACCCACCGGCAACCTCGACTCCCGCTCCGGAGAGGAGGTGCTGCGACTGCTCGGCGACACCGTACGGAACACCGGCCGCACGGTCGTCATGGTCACCCACGACCCGGTCGCCGCCGCCCACGCCGACGAGGTCGTGTTCCTCGCGGACGGGCGGCTCGTCGACCGGATGCGGGACCCGACGGCCGAGCGCGTCCTGGACCGGATGAAGTCCCTCGACGGCAGAGGAGCGGTGACGTGACCGTCGTCCGTCTCGGCCTCGCCGCCCTGCGCACCCACCGGCGCCGCTTCCTCGGCACCTTCACCGCCGTACTGCTCGGCGTCGCCTTCCTCGCCGGCACCCTCGTCATGGGCGACACCCTGCGCGCGAACTTCGACACCCTCTTCGGCAACGCCAACAGCGGCACCGACGCCGTCGTCCGCAGCGCGACCGTGGTGACCGCCGCCGGCGAGGCCCAGGGCACCCGCAGCCCCGTCGACGCCGCCCTCGCCGAGCGGATCGCCCGGGTGCCCGGCGTGGCGGCTGCCGTCCCGCGCATCGAAGGAGCCGGCCAGCTCGTCGGAGCCGACGGCGAGCCCGTCGGCGGGCAGGGCCCGCCCACCCTCGCCGGCAACTGGATCCAGGACCCCGCACTCAACCCGTACGCCCTCGCCGAGGGCCGCGCCCCGCGGAAGAGCGGTGAGGTCGTCGTCAACCGCGGCGCCGCCGAGGCCGGCGGTCTCACGCTCGGCGCCGCCACCGTCCTGCGCACGCCCGACCCGGTGCGCGTGACCGTCGTCGGCCTCGCCACCTTCGGAGGCGCGGACGGCATGGGCCAGGTCACCTACACCGGCATGACCCGCGCCGACGCCGAGAGGTACCTGGCACCCAAGCCCGGCCGGGCCACCGACGTCCTCGTCCGGGCCGGCCCCGGCACCTCCCAGGACGCGCTGGTCCAGGCGCTCGCGCCCGTACTCCCCGACGGCGTCGAGGCCGTCAGCGGGCAGCAGGCCACCGAGGAGAGCAACGAGATGATCTCCGGCCGCTTCCTGGACCTGTTCACCACGCTGCTCCTGGTGTTCAGCGGGGTCGCGCTGCTGGTCTCGGTGTTCTCGATCCACAACACCTTCGCCATCGTGGTCGCGCAGCGCACCCGCGAGAACGCGCTGCTGCGCGCCCTCGGCGCCGGGCGCCGCCAGGTCGTCTCGATGACGCTGGCCGAGGCGGTCGTCGTCGCGGTGCTCGCCTCGGCGGCCGGACTCCTCGGCGGCATCGGCATCGCCGCCGGGCTCCAGGCCCTCTTCCCGGCCGTCGGCTTTCCCTTCCCCGAGGGTGACCTGGTGATCGGCACGCCCTCGCTGGTGCTGCCGTTCGCCGTCGGACTCGTCGTCTGCGTCGGCTCGGCCCTGCTGCCGGCGGTACGCGCCGGGCGCACCGCGCCGCTCGCCGCCCTGCGCGAGACCGCCGTCGACGACTCCGCGGCCTCGCGCGGCCGCACCGCGGCCGGCACCGGACTGCTCGCGCTCGCCGTGGGCCTCGTCCTGACCGGCGTCCTGGCCACGCCCTCGCTGTGGCTCGCCGGCAGCGGTGCGGTGCTCGCGCTCGCCGCGTTCGTCGTGCTGGGCCCGGTCGCCTCCTCGTACGCGATCCGGATCCTCGGCGGCCCGCTGCGCGGCACCAACCGTCGTCTCGCGCGCCGCAACGCGCTGCGCAGCCCGCGGCGCACCGCCGCCACCGCCACCGCGCTGATGACCGGTGTCGCCGTCGTCTCGCTCTTCACCGTCTTCGGCGCCTCGCTCAAGGCGACCATGGACGACACGGTCTCCCGGTCCTTCGCGGGCGACGTCGCCGTCGGCACGCCCTCGTTCGGCGCGGGCGGCAGCGGCCTCAGCCCGCGTCTCGCGCCCGCCGTGGCCGGACTCCCCGAGGTCGACACCGCGGTCGGCCTCGGCCGGGGCGTCGCGGAGGTCGACGGCCGGGGCCGCGCCCTGACCGTGACGGACCCGGCCGCGCTCGCCCGCGTCCTCGACCTCGGCACCGTACACGGCTCGCTGGACGGGCTCGGTACGGACGGGCTGGCGGTCGCGGACGACGAGGCGGCACAGCACGGACTCGCACCGGGCCGCACGGCCGAACTCGCCTTCACCGACGGCACCCGGCACACCTTCACCGTCCGCGCCGTCTACGAACGCTCCGAGCTCGCCGGCGACTACCTGCTCACCCGTCAGGCCTGGGCCCCGCACCGCGCCCAGGACGCGGACCGGCTGGTCGCCGTGAGCTTCCGGGACGGCGTGTCCGCCGGGGCGGGCAAGGCCGCGGTGGAGCAGGTCGCGCAGCGGTACGGCGGTCCCGAGGTCCAGACCCGCGACGAGTACGCGGAGTCGTCTGCGGCCGGCATCGACATGATGCTGACGCTCGTCTACGCGCTGCTCGCGCTCGCGGTCCTGATCGCCCTGCTCGGCATCGCCAACACCCTGACCCTCGCGGTCCACGAGCGCACCCGTGAACTCGGCCTGCTGCGGGCCGTCGGCCAGACCAGGTCCCAGCTGGCGGCCATGGTCCGCTGGGAGTCCGTCCTGGTCGCCGCCTTCGGCACAGCCGGCGGACTGCTGCTCGGCGGATTCCTCGGCTGGGTCCTGGTGCGGGCGTCCGACGGCGCGTCGGACGGCGCGTTCACCTTCGCGCTGCCGCCCGCGCGACTCGCGGCGGTCGCCCTCGTCGGCCTCGGCGTGGGCGCCGTCGCCGCCTGGCGCCCGGCCCGCAGGGCGGCTCGCCTGGACGTACTGCGCGCGATCGCGACGGAGTGAGGGGACACCTCGTACGGGCGGCGCCGTGGGTGTCGCCCGTACGAGCGCGCGCGGCGGGAGGTCCGGGCTTCGGGGCGCCGGCGCGTCAGATGCCGGGACGTCGGGACGTCGGCGCCTCAGCGCGCCGGGAGATCAGTGCGCCAGGGCCGGGCGCGCCGCGGCCGGCGTGCGCACGGGCTCGTCGGGCAGACCGAACGGGACCGTGTCCAACCGGAGGTCGGCGAACGGGCCGACGGTCGTGGCGCCGTGGACGACCCGGGCCCGCGGGGCCAGGTGGACCGACGAGACGGGTGCCTGGAGGGTGAACCAGACGACCTTGCCGGAGTCGCCGTGCGGGCGGACGCCCCAGCTCTCGCTCATCGCCTCGATGATGGCGAGGCCGCGTCCCGAGGTGGCGAACTCTTCGGTCGCGTCCTGGGATTCGGCCACCTCCGGTATCCGCGGATCGTTGTCGCGGACGGAGACGGTGAGCCGGTCGAGCAGCAGCTCGACCTCGACGGTGCACGTCTTGTCGGGCTGGGCGTGCCGGTGGACATTGGTCAGGAGCTCGGTGACACCGAGCGTGGCATGGTCGATCAAAGCATCGAGCTGCCAGTGGCGCAGATGCGCCGAAACGATTCTGCGGACCTGACCGATCCGCGACGGCAGGGCTTGGAGCTCCACCGTGCAGTACCTGCTGGGCTCGCTGATCACGGCTGCGACTCCCCGAAGTGAGGTCCGGAAGAAGACGGAGATTCGGATCTGTCATGCGGTGTAGCAGGACGGTGGCTGGTTCGCAGCGTCACCGCCGGTAAACCCTCGGTGAGGTGGTTCCAGGGTGAACCAGTGGTGATACCGCCGCAACTCGCGGCGACCCGCCGCAGGTCAGGGCCGTGTCGTGACCCGGATCGGGACCGGGAGGGGGCCCGATGGGGCCCAAAGCGGCGCCGGGGATCGGCGCCGGAATCAGCGGCGCCGGTCAGGGCCGGGGAGTGGTGCAGGTCGGGGCCGGGCAGTGGTGCAGGACAGTCCCGGGCAGCGGCGCAGGTCAGGTGCTGGCAGGGGGGCCAGGTCAGGGCCGGGCGGCGGCGCAGGTCAAGGCCGTGCAGAAGTCCGGTCCAGGTCCGGTCGCGCCTCGGGTCAGGACTTCGTCGTGGCCCGCTTCAGGGCATCGAGCAGCCGTCCGGACCCCGAGATCCGGTAGCGCGTGCCGTTCACCGTCGCCACCGCCTCGTCGGGCTTGGCGAACCAGGGCCGGCCCGCCCGGACCTTGCCCAGCGGCGCGCTGTCGATCTCGCTGCCGTAACTCGTCAGGAGCGACAGCCGTCCGTCCTCGATGCGGACCTCGCCCGCGCGGGTCAGCGAACGGGGCCAGCGGTCGATGCGTACTCCCGTGGCCGTGAACTCGGGCTCCGACATGGTGCTCCGCCCCCTTCGCGCAGACTGCCTGCCCCCAGTGTGCCGGGCCGCGGCCGCCGGCACCAGAACGCCCTTCGCGGCGGCGTCTGCAAGGCACTCCTATGGACCCTCAAAGAGAACGTTTGCCCAGGTGAGAGCGGTATTGTCGAGTGGTGGGCAACCCCGTGGGCAACCCCCTGGGCAGCACGAGAAGAGGCACGCACGCATGATCAGCACCGCAAGCCCGATGGCCACCGTCGACGTCGACCGCAGCGACGTCGCGTACCGCGCCTGGCTCAAGGAAGCCGTCCGCAAGGTCCACGCCGACGCCAACCGCTCGGCCGACACCCATCTGCTGCGCTTCCCGCTGCCCGAGAGCTGGGGCATCGACCTGTACCTCAAGGACGAGTCGACCCACCCCACCGGCAGCCTCAAGCACCGGCTCGCCCGCTCGCTGTTCCTCTACGGCCTGTGCAACGGCTGGATCCGGCCCGGTGCGCCCGTCATCGAGGCCTCCAGCGGCTCGACCGCCGTGTCCGAGGCGTACTTCGCCAAGCTGATCGGTGTCCCCTTCATCGCCGTCATGCCCCGCACCACCAGCCACGAGAAGTGCCGGCTCATCGAGTTCCACGGCGGGCAGTGCCACTTCGTCGACGACTCGCGGACGATGTACGAGGAGGCCGCCGCCCTCGCCAGGCGCACCGGCGGCCACTACATGGACCAGTTCACCTACGCCGAGCGGGCCACCGACTGGCGCGGCAACAACAACATCGCCGAGTCGATGTACCAGCAGCTGAAGCTGGAGCGCTATCCCGAGCCCGCGTGGATCGTCGCCACCGCCGGCACCGGCGGCACCTCGGCGACGATCGCCCGCTACGTGCACTACATGCAGTACGACACCCGCATCTGCGTCGCCGACCCCGAGAACTCCTGCTTCTTCGACGGCTGGGTGCACGAGGACCCGGACGCCACCGCGGACTGCGGCTCGCGCATCGAGGGCATCGGCCGCCCGCGCATGGAGCCGAGCTTCGTGCCCGGTGCCGTCGACCGCATGATGAAGGTGCCCGACGCGGCGAGCGTGGCCGCCGTGCGGGCCCTGGAGGCCGCGATCGGCCGCAAGGCGGGCGGCTCCACCGGCACCGGCCTGTGGAGCGCGTTGAAGATCGTCGCCGAGATGGTCGCCGAGCGGCGCACCGGCAGCGTCGTCACCCTCATCTGCGACCCGGGCGAGCGGTACCTCGACAAGTACTACTCGGACGAGTGGCTGGCCGGGCAGGGCCTCGACATCGCGCCGTACAGCGCGGCTATCGAGCAGTTCCTGGCGACGGGTGTCTGGCCGGAGTGAGCCGCCGGTCCAGGCTGCGCATCGCGTCCCGGAAGGACCTGCCGACGCCCGGCCGGGCCAGCCGCATGACCGTCCTGCAGGCCCCGTTGCCGTCGACCGCCATGGTCCAGCGGACCCGGGTGCCGTCCGCCGCGGGGGAGAGGGCCCACTCCTCCAGGAGGGCGGTGACGCCCGGCGCGTTGGTCTCGTCGACCCGGTACGCGTAGCGGACGGCCGGGTCATGCGCCAGGATCGTCTCGCGGAACTCGATCCCGCCGCGCAGCCGGACCGTCCGGCCGGCCCCGCCGTCGGTCGGCGTCGCGGACGTGACCGCGGTGAACCACGCGGGAGTGCTGCCCAGTTCCACCGCGAGCGAGCGGAAGACCGCGGCGGGCGGAGCGGTCAAGTCGGCGGTGAACACCAGGCGCAGGGGTGCTGACTCGGTGAAGTCGAGCTCCACCGGCCGGAGTCGGCGTTGCATGACCGTTCCTCCCGTCGGACGGGTCGTGGCCCACCACCGTATCTGACAAGCCGTCAGTCGCGCAGCAGTACGTCGAGCGCACGTCCGAACACAAGCCGTCCCGCCGCCGCGAGCACCGGGTCGAGCGCGGCCGGCACGCCCCACACCCGCAGCTCCTCGGTCCACACCACCCGGCTGCCGCCCGAGGGTGTCCCGGACACCTCGAACGAGGCCCGGCCGCGCACCACCCGTCCCTGCTTGACCAGCCGGCACACACCCGGTCGGCCCGGGCCGGGCGGATCCAGGCGCACGACCTCCATCGGGTCGTCGAAGCCGAACCGGCCGACACCCGTGCGCGCCGTGAAGCGCGTCCCCACCGCGTTCGGGCCCGGCGTCAGGACCGTCGTCCGGGTGAGCGGGACCAGCGCGCCGTGCGCCGGCCAGTCCGTGAGCCGCCGCCACGCCTCGGCGGGCGCCAGCGGCGCGAGCCGTTCGATCCGGAACCGGCTCACGCCGACGGGTCCGCCGCGTCGGGGTCCCCGGAGCCCTCGTCCAGCACGTCGACGGCGTCCGCGTCCTCCTCGCCCGCCACGACCAGACCCGGCAGGTGCTCCGCCATCTCACCGCGCACCCGTTCCGACACGCCCCGGTCCGTCACCAGCGCGTCCACCTCGTCCAGCGTCGCGAAGGAACTCAGGCCCACCGTCCCCCACTTGGTGTGGTCCGCGACCACCACCACCCGGCGCGCCGAGCGGACCAGACGCCGGTTGGTCTCCGCCTCCGCCAGGTTGGGCGTCGACAGGCCTGCCTCCACCGAGATGCCGTGCACCCCGAGGAACAGCGCGTCGAAGTGGAGCGAGCGGATCGCCTGGTCGGCCACCGGACCCACCAGCGCGTCCGACGGCGTCCGCACCCCGCCCGTCAGCACCACCGTCGCCGCCCCGGGCCGCGGCTCCGCGCCGGAACCCGCCTGCTGCGCCTCGTGGAACACGTCCGCGACCCGCACCGAGTTCGTCACCACCGTCAGGTCCGGCACGTCCAGGAGGTGCCGCGCCAGCGCGTACGTCGTCGTACCGCCCGACAGCGCGATGGCCGTCCCGGGGCGCACCATCCGCGCCGCGGCCCGGGCGATCTCCTCCTTGGCGCCCAGCTCGAGCGCCGACTTCGCCTCGAAGCCCGGCTCGTGCGTGCTCGCCTCGACCACCGGCACCGCGCCGCCGTGCACCTTCGCCACCATGCCCTGCCGGGCCAGCGCGTCCAGGTCCCGGCGCACCGTCATGTCGGAGACGTTGAGGCGCCGGGTCAGCTCGTTGACCCGTACACCTCCGCGACGGCGCACCTCGTCGAGAATCAGGGCGCGCCGCTGCTCCGCGAGGAGGTTCTGATTGTCACTCACCGCCGGGGCCGGTCCTTTCCGAGGGGAAGCCAGGAAATCGGGTAAAGGGGCGTCGGATTCGGTGAGAGCGGTCCCGTCGGGCGCCGCCTTCCGCGATCCTGGTGCCTTCCGTCGAATCCTCCCACCTCGATCCTCCCACTCAGGAAGCGAGTCCCCGAAGTGTCCCCTGCCACACCCGACCCGCCCAGCGGGGGTGCGGCGCTCGAACTGCTCGTCCACGGCGTGGGCGGAGCCACCGCGGCCGACATGCTGGACGACCCGCGCACGGTGCGGGTCACCGGTGACCGGACCGCGGCGATGCACCGCCGCAGGGACGACGTCGACGCCGAGGACCACCCCGAGCGGTACGCGGACCGGCCCGTCCCGGAGGCGTACTGCTGGTCCAACCTGACCTCCGGGAACGGCGCCCGCGCCCTGTGGCTGCTGCTCCTGCCGTTCATGGTCGCCAACCTCGCCCACTGGATGCGCCCGCCCACCGAGGCGCGCGCCCGGCTCGTCCGCCTCTACGGCGTCCTGGTCCGGCTCGTCGCGCTCACCCTCACCGTCCTCCTCACCGCCGCGGCCTGCGAGGTCGCCCTCGACCTGACGGCCTGGCAGTGCGCGGGCTCCGGGTCCTGCGCCGGACAGCGTTCCTGGCTCGGCTTCCTCTCAGCCGAGCGCGGCGGCTGGTGGTCCCAGCCCGGCCGCCGCCTCGCGCTCGCCGCGCTCGTCCCCACGGCGCTCGTCGGCCTGCTCTGGTACCTGTCCAACCGGACCTGGAGCGCCTACGAGGCCCAGCGCCCGCCCACGGGATACGACGCCGACCCCGACGCGTCCGCCGAGCCGGCTCCCGGACCGCTGGACCCCGCCGGCTCCGACACCGAGGCCGCCGACGCCGCGAGCCCCACCGCCGCCACTCCCGTCGAACTGCGGCCCGCCCTCGGCCGGCCCGGATTCTGGTACGGCCGCCGGCTCGTCGCCCGGCTGCGCGCCGCCCACACCGCCGCCGGGTTCCTCACCGTCGCCGCCGCCCTCGCCGCGGCCGCGGCGGGCCAGGACCAGCGAGCCGCGGCCGGCGGTACACGGGAACTCCTCGGCTGGCTCCTCCAGGGCGCCCTCGGCATCCTGGCCGCCCTCGTGCTGTGGGTGGTCTGCCGGCGCGGCCGCAGCGAGAACCGGCTCGACCTGAGGGTCGAACGCGCCCTCGTCTCCTGGCTGCCCGCCACCGCCCTGCTGCTCCTCGCGCTCACCGCCACGCACGCCGCCTGGTCCCGCCCCGGCTGGGTCTCCGCCGGCACCCTGCCCGGCAACACCGTCTTCGGCGTCCTCACCCTCGCCCAGGGCGGCCTGGTCGTCGCCCTCGGCGTCGTCGCCCTGCTGCTCCACCGCCCGCGCCGCGACCCGCGCACCGCCCTCCACGGCCTGGGCGGCCCCGCCACCGCCATGCTGGCCTGCGCACTCGGCGGTGTGATGTCCGGCGGAGTCGCCCAGCGGGTCGCCGACTGGCTCGACGGCCCCGGCACACCCGGGACCGGCGACGGCCTCATCACCGGACCACCCGTCCTGCTCAGCTGGCAGGCCTCCGTGATCCCCGTCCTGCTCCTGCTGCTCCTGGTGCCGGCCGCGCTCCTCGCCGCCCGCACCCTGCTCGCCGCACGCCGGCTCCGCACGACCGTCGACACCGACTACGGGGCCGCGGACCCCGACCGGCTGCGCACCGACCAGATCGCCGCGAGCCGGGCACGCGCCGGGCTCACCGACTCCGCGCCCCTCCTCATCGGCGTCGTCTCCGGCGCCACCCTGCTCCTCGGCGCGGCCTCCCTCGCCGGAGCCTGGGCGAGCGGGAACGTGCCCGGCCGGGCCTTCGACGGCGCCCACCCGGCGATCGCCTCGGCCGCCACCGCCGCCCAGGCGCTCGGCTCCTGGATGATCGGCTTCGGCGCCCTCCTCTTCGTCACCTGGGGCCGCCGCGCCTACAAGGACGCCTCCGCCCGCCGCACCATCGGCATCCTGTGGGACGTCGGCACCTTCTGGCCGCGCGCCGCCCACCCCTTCGCCCCGCCCTGCTACGCCGAACGCGCCGTGCCCGACCTCACCTGGCGGATGAGCTCCTGGACCCGGCGGACCGGCGGACGGCTCGTCATCTCCGGCCATTCCCAGGGCAGCGTCCTCGCCGCCGCCGCGGTCTGGCAGCTGCCGCCCGTCACCCGCGGCCGGGTCGCGCTGCTCACCTACGGCTCGCCGCTCGAACGGCTCTACGGACGCTGGTTCCCGGCCTACTTCGGCCCCGAGTCGCTGCGCGGCCTCCACCGCACCGTGCACTGCTGGAGCAACCTGTACCGGGCCACCGACCCGATCGGCGGCCCCGTCCGGGTCCCCGCCCAGGGCGGCCGGCCGGCCGTCGACCGGACCGAACTGCTCGACCCCGTCGCGTACGGCCGCACCCGCGAACACCCGCTGCCCGAACCGATCCTGGGACACTCCGACTACCAGGCCGATCCGGCCTTCGACGAGGCGCGCACCGCGCTGCTCGACCTGCTGCCGCCCGCACTGCCCCGGCAGCGCGAGGACACCGTCCTCCCTCAGGGGAGTTCGGGCAGGTCCTCCGGATAGAGCAGGGTCAGGTCGTCCGTGCTCGGCTCCGCGAGCGCGGCGACCCGGCCCGCGTGCCGCTCCACCATCGCCTCGAACGTCTGGCGCGCCGTACGGCCGTTGCCGAAGGTGGGCCCCTTCGGCAGCTCGGCGAAGTACTTCACCAGCGCCTCGCCGCTGCCCTCCGCCAGCCGGTACTCGTGCTCCTCCGCCTGCTGCTCGACGATCCGCAGCAGCTCCTCCGGCACGTAGTCGGAGAAGGTGATGGTCCGTGAGAAACGGGACGCCACGCCCGGGTTGACGGTCAGGAAGCGCTCCATCTCCGCCGTGTACCCGGCGGCGATCACCACGACCGCGTCCCGGTGGTCCTCCATCAGCTTCACCAGGGTGTCGATCGCCTCGCGGCCGAAGTCCCGGCCCGAGTCCTCGGGAGCCAGCGCGTACGCCTCGTCCACGAACAGCACACCGCCGCGCGCCCGGTCGAAGGCCTCCTGGGTACGGATGGCCGTCGAGCCGATGTGCTCGCCGACCAGGTCCACCCGGGAGACCTCGACCAGATGGCCGCGCTCCAGGACCCCGAGGGCGGCCAGCACCTCGCCGTACAGCCGGGCCACCGTCGTCTTGCCCGTACCCGGGTTTCCGGTGAAGACCAGGTGCCGACGCGCGGACACCGCCTTGAGACCCGCCTCCTGGCGGCGCCGGCCCACCTCGATCATGTTGGTGAGCGTCCGCACCTCGTGCTTGACGCTCTCCAGGCCCACCAGCGCGTCCAGTTCGCCGAGCACCTCCTGCGAGGAGCGCGCGGCGGCCGGCGCCGGAGGCGCGGGATCGGGCGCCACGGTGGGGGAGCGGGGCGCGGGGACCGTGCCGAGCAGCCCGCCCGACCGGGTCGCCGTCAGGACGCCGCCGCTCTCCGGCGCCGGGTGGGTGCGCAGCCGGCTCTCGTCGCTGGTGCAGTCCTCGACGACCGGCCCGTCCTCGGGGAACTCGTAACCGCCGCGCGCGCACCGCTCCGTACGGCACGTGCGCAGCGTGGTCCGGCAGCCGTCCATCACGTGGAAGCCGTAGCCGCCGCTGCCGGTCACCCGGCAGCCGAGGAAGGAGCCGCGGCCCTCCGCCGACACGTAGAAACCGGCCTCGGCGGGCGAGGTGACCGTGCACCGCTCGATCGTCGGGTCCGCGCCCTTGGTGACGATGACCCCCGTCTGCACGGCGTCGATCGTGCAGCCGCCCAGCGTGCCGCCGCTGCCGTGGTCCCGGAACCAGGCGCCCGTGGACGCCTCCCGGATCCGGCAGTCGTCCAGCTGCGCGGTGGCCCCGTCGCTCACCGACACGGCCGTGTTCCGCACCTGCGAGAGGTCGCTGTCGACGACGTCGGCGCGCGAGCCGCGGTCGAGCACGAACAGCGCGTCGGGCACGTCGTGCACCCGGCAGGCGTCCAGGACGGCCGTCGCGCCGTCGCTCACCCAGACCGCCGGGTAGTCGCCCGTGCTGTCGTGGATCTCGCACCGGTTCGCGTCCACCCGCGTGCCCGGGTCCCACACGGACAGGCCGTTGCGCCCGAAGCGCCGCACCGTCGAACGGGTCAGCGTGAGCACCGAGCGGGAGCGCAGGTCCACCGCGTTCTCCGGGACGTCGTGGATGTCGCAGTCGGAGAGGGTGAGCACCGCGTCCGTGTCCAGGGTGATGCCGTCGGCGGAGGTCCGGTGCACCGACGAGTCGCTGAGGTGCGCGGTGGCCCGCGAGGCGATCTGCAGGCCGGCGCCCTTGATCTCGTACACCTCGCAGCCGATGCCCTCCAGCGCGCTGCCCTCGCCGGTGACGGTGATCCCGGCGCCCGAGGCGTGGTGCACCCGGCACCGTTCGAGCCGTGGCTGCGCGCCGCCGCGCACCGAGACGCCGGACTGCCCGGCCGAGACGATCTCGCACTCCTCGAACACCCCGCCCGCGCCGTCGAGCACGGCGATGCCGACGCCCGCCGGGTTGTCGACCGTCACGCGCCGGACCGTGGGCCGGGCCGCGCCGCGCACCTCGATGCCGGCCGCCGAGCGGGTGACGATCCGCAGGTCGAGCAGTTCCGGAGTGCCGTCCTCGACCAGCAGCGCCGGGGCGGCGGCGTCCTGCCCCTCGATGTGCAGGTCCTGCAGGGTGGCCGAGGCGCGCACGGTCAGCGGCACACCGTCGGCGGGCGCGATCCGCACCGAACCGAGGGCGCCGTCACCGCCCCGCAGGGTGACCGCCCGCTGGACCACCAGGTTCTCCCGGTACGTGCCCGGGGCCACGGTGAGGACGTCCCCGTCGCCCGCGGCCTCCAGGGCGGCGGCGAGGGAGGGGTACTCGCCCGTGCGGCGCCGCCACCGCGACGTGCCGGTGTGCGTCACCTGGACCGTGCCCTGTGCCATGGGTGTGCTCTGCCCCCACCTCGTGCGCCGTCGCCGAACCGATGCCCCACCGTAGCGCGCGCGGCGCCGTCGAGTTGACGGGTCGCCCGCCTCCCCGTCCCGGGCTCAGCTGCCCGTGCCCGTACGCCCCCAGTCCGGACCGACCTGGGCCCATGCGCGGTCCAGACGCGCGTACCGCCGTCGCACCAGACGCTGTACGACGAGCCGACGGGCGGTCTCGACCAGGAACCCGGCGAGCAGCGCCACGGTGAGCCCGGCGAGCAGCGCGTGCGCGCGGGCGGTCTCGGGGTGCATCGGCGGGGTCACGGCCCGCCCCGACCGGTCGGTCCAGAGCGGGAAGGCGTCACCGGGGTCCGCGTGCTCCCGAGCGGTGGTCACCGTGCCGGTGCGCGGGGTGCCGTCGGGCGCCGTCCACCTCGCCACGACGGCGGGCCGCAGCCGCTGCTCCTCGCCCAGCTCGGCGTTCCGCTCCGGGTCGCGCTCGGTGGCGGTGCGCACCACCTGGGCGACGGTCGGGACCCGCTCCTCGTGCTGGAGGCGGACCGAGCGCTGCAGCGACGCGTTCGCGGAGACCCCGGCGACCCAGCCGGCCGCCGGCACGGCCAGACACAGCAGCAGGGCGGCCGTCAGGGCCACCCAGGCCTCGACCAGGTCCGTGGTCCGGCGCAGGGGATTGTGCCGCCAGCGCCAGAGACCGGTGGCTGCACGCACGCTCCGCACCCCCTCGTCTCGTCGACGGCCCGGTACGGGCCGGACCGTCGGGCGGTTGCCGCTCTTCCAACGAGTGTGCCCCGGGGCTGGGTTCCGCGCCTGTCGGGAGGGAATTCAGTCGAGGATCTTGACCGGGTCGCCGACCCGGATCACCCCGCGGTGCTCCGGGACCAGGTTCTGCCCGAAGATCAGCCGGCTGCCGTCCTTGCGGTGCCGGGCCAGGGTGCGCAGCGGCTCCTTGCCGCGTTCGCCGGTCCCCTGGTCGGTGGTGGTGACCACGCACCGGCCGCAGGTCCTGGCGACCCGGAAGGCGACGTCGCCGATGGAGAGCCGCCGCCAGCCGTCCTCGGCCCACGGCGCGGTGCCGTCGACGACGACGTTGGGCCGGAAGCGGTTCATGGGCAGCGGGCCCTCGTCGGCGTGATCGCCCTGGGCGATGAGGGAGTTGAGGGCGTCGAGCGAAGACGTGGTGGTGACGAGCAGCGGATAGCCGTCGGCGAAGCTGACGGTCTCGCCGGGCAGCGCGTAGTCGGGGTCGACCGGCCGGCGCCGGGCCGGGTCGTCCATGTGGACGAGCCTCACGTCGCTGTCCAGGTAGGCGCGGAACCACGCGTCCGCGGCCGGATCGGCGGGCACGGCCTCGACCTGGGTGCCGAAGACGTCCACCGTGACCGTCCCGTCCGCCGCGGACGGGCGCGGGACCTCCACCGTCAGCGGCTCGCGGCCGGGCCCGGACAGACGGACGCCGCCGTCCGGGAGCAGCGCGGCCGCGGCCAACGCCAGCCGTGCGTGCTGGCGTTGCGTGACGACCTTGCCCGTGGTGTCCACCACGGTCCAGCGGCGGTCGCCGGCCAGTCCCCATGGCTCGACGTCCGCCTCCGCGGGGGCGAACCCGCGCAGTGCCTTGACCGGGTGGACGTGGACGGAGCGCACAACAGGAATCGGCATGCCCTCATCCTGCCAGTCGCCCCGGCGGTCCGGGAATCAGTATCCGCGGCCCTGGTACGGGCGGTTGTACGGGTCCTCGTACGGCGCGGGCGCGGCGGGACGCGGGGCGGCCGGGCGCATCGCCTCGTAACCGCCGGGCGCCGGCCGCGGCTGCTGCGGTGCCTGCGGGCCCGGGTAGCCGTAACCGCGGGCGGCGGCGGGCTGCTGAGGGATGTACGGGGTGGGCGTGGGCTGCAGTGGCACGGGGGCCATCAGCTGGGTCGCCGGCGCCTGGGCGGCGGGCGCCATCTGCGGCGCGGGCTGCGGATAGCCGTAGCCGCCGTGGCCGCCGTAGGCGGGAGCGGGCTGCGGGGTGGGCGCCGCCGGGAGGGCGGGCAGGGCCGCGGGCAGCGCCGGCAGATAGCTGCTGCTTCCGGAGTAGCCGTTGCCGGTGTCGTACGCGGAGGGCACTCGGATCGGGGCGATCTGAGGCGTGCCCCGTTCTGCGACGAGGGAGTCGTAGATCGGGGTGTCGGGGAACGACGGCGCGGTGTAGTAACCGCCTCCGTAGGTGGAGCGCGGGGAGGTCATGGCCATAAGTTAAGCCCTCGATGTGCTGGTTGGGGAGTCCCCAACTCCGGGTCATCCGATTTACGCTGTTTTTGGCGACCTGACCTGCCAAAACATCGATAAAGCCTGCGTTAACAAAAGGCGCTCGGGGAACTCTTGGCTATCGGTGGATTACCGGTAGTAATGGCCGTGTGCCGGGTAAGTCGGCCGGCCTCGAGACCGACGTGGCGCCCTTCGGTGACAGCGGTTCTTCGCGAAGGCCTCCGACGGGGTGCGCGCGGCGGGCGGCCGACGGGCGGAGGCTTCACGACGGACTGGGCCGTTTCTTCGGATCAGGGCCGGACACGCCGCGGACGCGGCCGGGATCCGGAGGGGACGCCTACGTGACCGGTGCGGTCACCGCGGCGCGCGCCGGCGCCCGAACGGTGCCGAGGTCCGCCGGTACGGACAGCTCCGCACCCGTCGCCGCGCGAACCTCGTCGACCGTGACGCCCGGGGCGAGTTCGGCGAGGGCGAAACCGGCCGGCGTGACGTCCACGACGGCGAGGTCGGTGATGATCCGCTGGACGACGGCGCGGCCGGTGAGGGGCAGGGTGCACTCCGCGACGAGTTTGGGAGTGCCGTCCTTGGCGGTGTGTTCCATGAGGACGATGACCCGGCCGGCGCCGTGGACGAGGTCCATGGCACCGCCCATGCCCTTGACCATCTTGCCGGGGATCATCCAGTTGGCGAGGTCGCCGGAGGAGGACACCTGCATGGCGCCGAGGACGGCGGCGTCGATGTGGCCGCCGCGGATCATGGCGAAGGACAGGGCGGAGTCGAAGAAGGACGCGCCCGGCAGCGTGGTGACGGTCTCCTTGCCGGCGTTGATGAGGTCGGCGTCGAGCTCGTCCTCGGTCGGGTAGGGACCGGTGCCGAGGATGCCGTTCTCGGACTGGAGGACCACCTCGACGCCGGGCGGCAGGTGGTTGGGGATCAGGGTGGGGAGGCCGATGCCGAGGTTGACGTAGCTGCCGTCGGTGAGTTCCCGGGCGGCCCGGGCCGCCATCTGCTCGCGGGTGAGGGCCATGTCAGGCGTCGCCTTCCTGTCGTACGGTCCGGCGCTCGATGCGCCGTTCGGCTGCGGGGTCGCCGGGCGTCACCCGGACCACGCGCCGGACGAAGACGCCCGGCAGGTGGACCTCGTCGGGGTCAAGCTCGCCCGGTTCGACGAGGTGGTCCACCTCGGCGATGGTGATCCGGCCCGCCATGGCGGCCAGCGGGTTGAAGTTGCGGGCGGAGGACCGGAAGACGAGGTTGCCGTGCCGGTCGCCGATGGTCGCGCGGACCAGGGCGAAGTCGGTGGTGATGCCGTGTTCGAGCAGGTACGGGCGTCCGTCGAACTCCCGGGTCTCCTTGGCGGGGGACGCGACGGCGACCGAGCCGTCGGCGGCGTACCGCCAGGGCAGACCGCCCTCGCCGACCTGGGTGCCGGTGCCCGCCGGGGTGTAGAAGGCGGGAATGCCGGCGCCACCGGCCCGCAGCCGTTCGGCGAGGGTGCCCTGGGGCACGAGTTCGACCTCCAGCTCTCCGCTGAGGTACTGGCGGGCGAACTCCTTGTTCTCGCCGACGTACGAGCTCGTCATGCGCGAGATCCGGCCGGCCGCGAGCAGCAGACCGAGGCCCCAGTCGTCCACGCCGCAGTTGTTGGAGACGATCCTGAGACCGGTCACGTCGCGCTGCCAGAGGGCGTCGATCAGCGAACTCGGTATGCCGCACAGCCCGAAGCCGCCCACGGCGAGCGAGGCCCCGTCCGGGACGTCGGCCACCGCCTCCGCCGCGCTCGCGACTGTCTTGTCCAGACCCATACGGTCCCTTTCCCTCGGGCGACCGGGCGCCGACCCCGCTGGTCGGAGCCGGTGCCTGTTCAACCGACGGGCAGCGAGCCTAGGGAGCGGCGAGGGGCCGAGCCATGGGTCCCATCCACACATCAACCCCCTCCGAGGTGGTGGTCGTCGCCCCCTCGCCGCCGGAGGTTCAGGACGAGCAACCGGAGTCGGCGACCACGTAGTAGCCGGCCGACGTCTGCCTGAGGGTGTGCGAGGTGAAGGTGTTCCACAGGCCCATGGCCTGGCCGGATCCCATGGCGTACGTGTATCCGCCGCTCTGGTAGGCACGACCGGCGACGGTGTGGTCGTAGTTGCTCGCCGTGTGGCATGTGGGCGTGTATCCGGTGGTGGTCGCCGTCACCGGGGAGGACGCGGCACCCGTCTTCCCGGCCGCGTCGACGGCCGCCACGGTGTAGCCGTACGTCGTCCCCGTGGCCAGGCCCGTGTCGGTGAACGAGACCGAGGTGGTGGTGCCCACCTTGGTGCCGCCGCGGTGGACGTCGTACGAGGCCGCGCCGGCGACCGCGTTCCAGCGCAGAGCGGCGGTGGTGTCCGTGGTAGCGGTCACCGTCAGGCCCGTGGGTGCGGGCAGGGTGCCCGGGGTCTCTCCGCCGCCCACGCCGTCGAGGCCCCAGAAGCGGGCGGTGTGGAAGCTGGAGCAGATGGTGTCGAGGTAGTAGGTGCCGGCGGTGCCGCACTGCTCGGCGCCGCTGCCCGGGTCGACGGCGAGGCCGTGCTTCATGCCGGAGACGGAGTAGACCTCCACGGCGGGCCTGCCCGCGGCGTCGTCGTAGACGCTCAGGGTGGTGCCGCCGCTCAGGGTCTCGGTGCGGGACGGCGTCTGGCCGAGGCCCCAGACGTTCGTCCACTGGTCGCGCAGCTCGGTGGCGTTGGCGGGCACGACGGTGGTGTCCGACGTGCCCTGCCAGATCGCCACGCGGGGCCACGAACCGGTGCCGGCGGGCGCGGCGGCGCGGACGAGGTCGCCCCACTGGGCGGGCGTCCTGTCCGGCGGGCTGTACATGCACGTGTACGCGGCGGACACGCTGGTCGCACAGGACGCCGGCAGGCCCGAGTCGACGGCGCCGCCGGCGAAGACGTCGGGGTAGGCGGCGAGCATGTTGGCCGTCATGCCGCCGCCCGCGGACAGCCCGGTGACGTAGACGCGCCCGCGGTCGCTGCCGTACTGCGCGACGGCCTTGTCGACCATCTGCCGGATCGACAGTGCCTCGCCCTGACCGCGGGTGCTGTCGCCCGGCTCGAACCAGTTGAAGCAGGAGTTCGCGTTGTTGGCGCTCCCGGTCTGGGGGAAGACCAGGGCGAATCCGTAGCGGTCGGCGAACTTCGGCCAGCCCGAGTTCGCGTAGTAGTCGTTCGCGCTCTGCGTGCAGCCGTGCAGGGCGACCACGAGCGGCGCGCCGGCGGGCAGGCCGTCGGGCACGTACGCGTACATGGAGAGGTTTCCGGGGTTGGAGCCGAAGCCGGTGATCTGGGTCAGACCCGCGGCGGAGGCCTGGGGGCCGGTGGCCACGAGACCGGCGGTGAGGGCCAGCGCGCCCGCGGCGGCGGTGAGCCAACGGCGGACGCCTCCCATGAGGCGGCGGCCCTTCGGGGAAGAACCCGGCGTGGGCCGGAAGGGCTCCGCGGAACGGCAACCCGTGCTGGTACGAGGGCCCTTCGGCGAACGCTGACTCTTCGCGGAACGGAACAGGGAGTGCGGCTCTGTCATGACGACTGACTCCTGATGAGACGGACACGCCCGGGGCCGTGGGGGTGCCGGGTCCGGACGTCGGTGTGGCGTGAATCATCCGGGCGCCCCCGCCGCCGGTGACATGGGCCGGTCAGCCAGGGTTGGCGGAGCCCGTGTGTGACGGCCATCCATGGCTGGGTGCTTGCTCCCGCGTGTATACGACGAGTCGGAGTCGCAAGCCCTGTCCCGGTCATTCCGCCGCGTGGCCGGCGCCACGAGTAGAGCTCCGAAAGCCTGTGGCATGCCGTCCCGTTGACGGCTGCCGGCTCTCGGCATGGTGACCTGCCCCATTAGCGGACCGCGGACCATATGACGCGGAGCCATGTTCCGGACACGACAGGCGCCATAGCCTCCCGCGCATCCCTGCACACGATCTCGGAGGCAACCGATGCGTCTCACCCACGTTTCCGCACCACGCTTCTGGCGACGAGGTGCCCCAGCGGTTCTGGCCCTGGCCGCACTCACCCTCACCACCCCCGCCGCGACGGCCACGCCCGTCGCCCCGGACGGCGGCTGCGCGCACCGGTCCCACCCCCGCGTACCCGGTGCCGCACACCAGCAGTCGGCCTGTCTCGACGAGCTCACCACGGCCGGCACCGTCGCCTCCGGACACACCGACCCGGCCGACTGGGCCGGGCTGACGCCGAAGGACCTGGCCGTCCCCAGCGGAGTGCCGGGCATCCAGATCGACGGCTACTTCCCCGACACCTCCGCCACCAACACCAACCACGGCTGGCAGCACGACGCCCAGTTCGTCATCCGTCTGCCCGACCGGTGGAACGGCGGCCTGGTCGTGGCGGGCACCCCCGGCAACCGCGAACAGTACGCCAACGACCGGGCCATCGCCGACTGGGTGCTGGCCCGCGGCTACGCGTACGCCGCCACCGACAAGGGCAACACCGGCCTCGCCTTCCACCGGGACGGCAAGGCGCCCGGCGACGCCATCGCCGAGTGGAACGACCGCCTCACCGAACTGACCAGAGCGGCCCGCGCCACGGTCGCCCAGCGCTATCACCGGCCGCCGTCGCGCACCCTGGTGACGGGCATGTCCAACGGCGGATACCTGGTGCGCTGGCAGCTGGAGAACCACCCCGAGCTCTACGACGGGGGCGTCGACTGGGAAGGCACGCTGTGGCGCGCCGACGGCCCCACCCTGCTGGACTTCCTGCCGAAGGCCCTGCGCGCCTATCCCGTGTACGCCGCGGGAGGCGACGGTGCGGCGCAGGCGGCGCGGGACCTGCACGCGGCCGGCTTCCCGGCCGGGTCGGAGTTCCTGTGGCCGTACCACCACAAGGTCTACTGGGACCTGACCCAGCGCATCTACCGAGAGGAACTCGACCCCGGCTTCGACGGCGCGGTCGAGGCGGGCACCCCGTTCTGCGCGTCGGGCACGCCGGCGTGCGACACCGACTACGACTACGCGGCACGCCCCGACGAAGTCAGGCGGGCCGTCGGGAAGATCGCCCTCACCGGCCGGATCGGCAAGCCGCTGATCACGGTGCACGGCACGCTGGACGCCCTGCTCCCGATCGGCCAGGACTCCGACGTCTACGCCCGCATGGTCCGCGAGGCCGGCCGGGGTTCGCTGCACCGCTACTACCGGATCGAGGGCGGCACCCACACCGACGCCCTGTTCGACGCCTTCCCCGACAGGCTGAGGCCGCTCGCGCCCTGCCACCGCAGCGCCTTCACCGCGCTGGAGCGCTGGGTCGCACAGGGCAGCCGGCCGCCGGCCTCCCGTACGGTCCCGCTGCCCGCGGGTGCGGACCGCGCGACGCTCCTGACCGACTGCGCCCTCGACGGCCGGGACCGCGTCGACCGGGACCGCGTCGCATAGGACCGCCCTGCGGAGGACGGACCAGGTCACGCAGGACGGCCTTGCGCAGGAATGCCTTGCGCAGGAATGCCTCGCTCACGACGGCCTCGCGCAGGCCCACCTCGCTCAGGAAGGCCTCGCGCAGGATGACCTATGGTGGTCGCCACCATCACCTGGTATCGCATTGTGGTGGCGGCTTACATGGGACGCGTCCCGGGCCGTCCCTACTGTTTCCGGCCATGACGAACACGTTTCCCACTCCGGTTCCCCTGCCGCCTCCCGCCGCCGCGGTCGACCTGACCGGGCGCACCGCGCTGGTGACGGGTGGCGGCGGCGGCATCGGCCGGGCCTGTGTGCTCGCCCTGGCGCAGGCGGGGGCCGCCGTACACGTGGTCGACCGGGACGCCGACGCGGCCAAGGCCGTCGCGGAGATCTCCGGGGGAGTGGCGCACGCGGTGGATCTCGCGGACGCGGGCGCCGTCGACCTCCTGCCCGCGCAGGTCGACGTCCTGGTCAACAACGCGGGCCTCCAACACGTGGCCCCGCTCACGGAGTTCCCGCCGGAGCGCTTCGAGCTGATCCAGAAGGTGATGGTCACCGCCCCGTTCCTGCTGATGCGCCGCGTCCTGCCGCACATGTACGCCGGCGGCTGGGGCAGGATCGTCAACGTCTCCAGCGTCCACGGCCTGCGGGCCAGCGCCTACAAGTCCGCCTACGTCGCCGCCAAGCACGCCCTGGAGGGCCTGAGCAAGGTCGCCGCGATCGAGGGCGCCGCCCACGGGGTGACCAGCAACTGCGTCAATCCCGGCTACGTCCGCACTCCGCTCGTCGAAGGCCAGGTGCGGGACCAGGCCGCGGCCCACGGCATCAGCGAGGGCGACGTGCTCTCCGACGTCATGCTGGCCCGCTCGCCCGTGAAGCGGCTCCTGGAGGCCGAGGAGGTGGCCGCCGCCGTCCTGTGGCTGTGCGGCGCCCACACCGGCTACCTCACCGGGGCCTCGCTGCCGCTCGACGGCGGCTGGACCGCCGGCTGACCCCCGCCGGCGGCTCCCTCCACGCACCACCTCTTCGCGCACCTTCCCTCCGCGCACCACCCCGCCGCGCCAGTTCCCACGCGCCACTTCTCCAGGCGCCACACCTCCACGCACCTCCCCCATCCCGTCCGTTCGTGAAACCGGTGAACCCATGTCTGACACCACCACGCCAAGAGGCGGCATCGGCCGCATCGTCGCCGCGAGCCTGATCGGCACCACCATCGAGTGGTACGACTTCTTCCTCTACGGCTCGGCCGCCGCCCTCGTCTTCAACACGCTGTTCTTCCCCGCGGCCGACCCCCTGGTGGGCACGCTCATCGCCTTCATCACCTACGCCATCGGGTTCGCGGCGCGGCCGCTCGGCGGTGTCGTCTTCGGCCACTTCGGAGACAAGATCGGGCGAAAGAAGCTGCTGGTGGTCAGCCTCCTGATGATGGGCGGCGCCACCTTCGCCATGGGCCTGCTGCCCACCTACGAGACCATCGGTGTCGGAGCGCCGGTCCTGCTGACCGTGCTGCGACTGGTCCAGGGCTTCGCGCTGGGCGGCGAGTGGGGCGGGGCCGTCCTCATCGTCTCCGAGCACGGCGGCGACAAGCACCGCGGCTTCTGGGCCTCCTGGCCCCAGGCCGGCGCCCCCGGCGGCAACCTGCTCGCCACCGGAGTCCTGGCGCTCCTGGCCGCGTTCCAGTCGGAGGCCGCCTTCCAGTCCTGGGGCTGGCGCGTCCCGTTCCTGCTGTCCGGCGTCCTCGTGCTGATCGGTCTGTGGATCCGCGTCTCGGTGTCCGAGTCGCCGGTGTTCCTCGCCGCGCAGGCCAGGGCCGAGGCGGCCGCCGCACAGGGCGTCAAGGAGAAGGCTCCGGTCGTCGAGGTGTTCCGGCGCAGCTGGCGCGAGGTCCTGTCGGCCATCGGCACCCGCTTCGGCGAGAACATCTCGTACTACATCCTGACCTCGTTCCTCCTGGTGTACGTCACCGTGCACCTGGAACTGCCCAAGAGCACCGCGCTGAACGCGGTCCTCATCGGCTCCGCCGTCCACTTCGTCACCATCCCCCTGTGGGGCGCGCTCTCCGACCGCGTCGGGCGCCGGCCGGTCACGCTCATCGGCTCCGTGGGCATGGCGGTCTGGGCGTTCGTCTTCTTCGGCCTCGTCGACTCCGAGTCCTTCCCCGTCATCACCCTGGCCGTCACCGCGGGGCTGCTCCTGCACGGCGCCATGTACGGACCCCAGGCCGCGTTCATCTCCGAGATGTTCGACACCAAGGTGCGCTACTCCGGCGCCTCGATGGGCTCGCAGCTCGCCTCCATCGTGGCCGGAGCCCTCGCCCCGATCATCGCCGTCGAACTCCTGAAGGACTACGGGTCCGCCACCCCGGTCAGCTTCTACCTGTGCGTGGCGGCCGTCGTCACGACCATCACCGTGGCCGTCACCCGGGAGACCCGGGGCCGCGACCTCGCCCGCACCCGGGACGAGCAGCGGAGCGCCGCCGACTCCGCGTCCGCCGCGGACTCCACGGTCGGCGCGGGCGACCGGGCCTGACCGCACCCGCATCGAGACCTGCCCGAGAGGAGGCACCATGGGCACCGCCCGTCGAGCCGACGCCGGGGTTCCGGCGCCCGCCGCGGCGGCGGTGCGCCGCCTGCTCGACCTGCTCGCCGCCGACGCGCCCGCCGAGGAACTGGCGGGCCGGCCGACGCGCACGCGCGCCGACGGGGCCGACGACGCGGAGGTCGCGTGGATCGAGGAGGCCACCGAGGCGGCCCTGTCCGTGCGGCGCGTCCTCGACCAGCACCGCCGCCGCGAGGCGGAACTGGTCGCGCTGTTCGACACGGCGGGCGACCTGGCCGGGCTGCGGGACCTCGACGCGGTGCTCCGCGCCATCGTGCGGCGGGCCAGGACGCTGCTGGGCGCGGACGTCGCGTACCTGACCCTCAACGACCCGCTCGCCCGCGACACCTTCATGCGGGTCACCGACGGTTCGGTCTCGGCGGCCTTCCAGCAGCTCAGGCTCGGCATGGGAGAAGGGCTCGGCGGCCTGGTCGCGCAGACCGCCCGCCCGTACGCCAGCACCGACTACCGCACCGACCGGCGCTTCCACCACACCGGAGCCATCGACGACGGGGTGGCCGAGGAAGGACTGCGAGGCATCCTCGGCGTCCCGCTGCGCGTGGGCGAGGAGATCATCGGCGTGCTGTTCGCGGCGGACCGCACGCCCCGCGAGTTTCCCCCCGAAGCCATCGCCCTCCTCGGCTCGCTCGCCGACCACGCCGCCGTCGCCATCGACAGCGCCCGTCTCCTCGACGAGACCCGCAGCGCCCTCGCCCGTCTCGAAGCGGCCAACGAGACGGCCCGCGCCCACAGCGAAGCCCTGCACCGGGCCTCCGACGCCCACGACCGCCTCACCCGACTCGTGCTGCGGGGCGCCGGCGTCGACGACGTGGCGGCCGAGATCGCCGTGCTGCTCGGAGGCGGCGTGGCCATCCACGACCCCGACGGCAGCGAACTCGCCCGGATTGGCACCGGGCCGGTCACGCCGTCGGCCGCGAGCCTCGCGGCCTCGCACGCCGACGGCCGCGCCGTCCACGCGGACGACGCGTGGACCTGCGCCGTGCTGGCGGGCAACGAACCGCTCGGCAGCATCACGCTGACCGGGCGCGCGGACCTCTCCGAGGCGGAAGGGCGCCTGTTCGAACGAGCGGCCCTCGTCACCGCTCTCCTGCTGCTGCTCCGCCGGTCGGTGGCCGAGGCCGAGGACCGGGTACGCGGCGAACTGCTCGACGACCTCCTCGCGGGCCCCACCGCGGCCGGTCACTGGGACGCCGGCAGCCTGGCCCTGCGGGCCCGCCGCCTGGACGTCGACCTCACCCGCCCGCACGCCGTCGCGGTCCTCGACTGCGAGCCCCCGCAGCGGCCCAGGCTCGCCGCCGAGACCGCCCGCAAGGCGCGCGGGCTCGGCGGCCTCGCCGGGACCCGCCACGGGCTTCCGGTGCTCCTGGCCCCCGGCGACCGGCCCGGCGCCCTCGCCCGCGCCCTCGCCGCCGACCTCACCCGGGCCCTCGGTACTCCCGTGACCGTGGGCGCTGCCGGGCCCGGCCTCGGACCGGACCGGCTTCCCGCGCTGCACGCCGAAGCGGTGCGCTGCCTCCGGGCGCTGTACGCGCTCGACCGCACCGGGGACGGAGCCGGCACCGCCGACCTGGGCTTCGTCGGCGTGCTGCTCGGTGATCGCGCCGACATCGCCTCGTACGTGGAACGCGTACTCGGGCCCGTCCTCGCCTACGACGCCGAGCGCGGTACCGAACTGCTGCGCACCCTCCACGCCTACTACGAGCACGGCGCCAGCCTCTCCCGCGCCAAGGACACCCTCCACGTCCACGTCAACACGGTCGTGCAGCGCCTCGACCGGGTCGCACAGCTCCTCGGACCCGACTGGAACACCCCGGCCAGGGCACTGGAGACCCATCTGGCGCTGCGCCTCCACCCGCTCACCCGCGCTCCCGACGGGGGACCGGCCGGGCCACGGCCGGGACCGAACGGCCCATCCCCGGCGGGGCCCCCGATGGCAGGCTGAAGGGCGAGACCTGGGCGTACCGCCGAGGAGGCACCATGAGCCACGAGAGCCCCGCCGGACCCGAGCGCCACGAGAGCCCTTCCACATCGGCGAGCCCCGCCGGACCGGAGCGCCACGAGAGCCCTCCCGGACCCGAGCGTCCCGCCGGGCCGGAGCTCGGGGACGTCGTCGTGGGCGTCGACGGCTCTCCCTCGGCGCGGACGGCCGCGCTGTGGGCCGCGGCGGAGGCGGAACACCGGGGCGGCGCCCTCCATCTCGTGCACGCCGCCGACATCGACCGGCGCGCCTTCTGGACCGATGCCGAGACCCTCCAGGCCGTACGCGAGGCGGGGCGCGACCTGCTGATCCGGACGGCCGACGCGGTCCACCGACGCTTCCCTGAGCTGACGGTCACCAGGGAACTCAGCCGTCAGGAGCCGGTCGCCGGGCTACGGGCGGCCGCCCGGGACCGGGGGACGATCGTGGTGGGCAGCCGGGGGCTCGGCGGCTTCTCGGCGCTCCTGCTCGGCTCCGTGGGCCTCGACGTGGCGGCCCGCGCCGAGGCGCCTGTGGTAGTCGTCCGCGGGGAGGCCGAGCGGCCCGGGACCGGCTCGGTGACCGCGGCCGTGCGCGACGCCGGCGACCTGGACTGGCTGCTGCTCGCCGCCGCCGAGGCCGAGGCCCGCAAGGCGTCCCTGCGCCTCGTCAGCGTCTGGAACGTCCTCACCCACGTCGGCAGCGTCGCCACGATGCTCGACGACCTCGACGCGAGCGCCCACAGGCGCGTGCGCGAGGCCAAGGACCTCGCCGACCGGGTGCGGGAGCGTCATCCCCGACTGGTCGTCGGACACCGGGTGGAGACGGGCACGAGCACGCCGGGGATCCTCATCGAGGCGAGCCGCGGCACCGACCTGATCGTCATGGGCCGCGGCCGCCGGCCGCTCGGCGTCGGACCGGCCCTGGGCCGCGTCGCCCACGCCCTGATCCACCACGCGCACTGTCCGGTGGAGATCGTCCCGTCCGTCCCCGTGGCGAGGGGCGAGGAACCATGAGCGACGTCCTGGCCGGCATCGACCCCGGCGAGCTGTCCGTCCCCGCCCTGGTCTGGGCCGCCGACGAGGCCGTACGCAGAGGTGTCCGGCTGCGCCTGGTCGTCGCCGTCCCGCCGGTCCACGACCGGCTCCGGTACGACGTGCTCGCCCACCAGAGCTCCCTGCGCGTCCGCGCGGAGTCGGCGCTCGCCAACGCTCAGGACCTCGTACGGGCCCTGCACGAGGGACTGTGGACGGTGACGGAGCTCGTCGACGGAATGCCCGCGACCGTGCTGGGCGAAAGGACGCAGGGCGTCGCACTCGCCGTGCTGGGATCGCGGCACCTGGGCAGGCTCGCCGAGGTCTTCGGCGAGGGTTCGGTGGCCGTTCCGCTGGCCGCGCGCGCCGACTGCCCGGTCGTGGTGATCGGCGAACCGGAGCACGCGGCCGTCCGCCCGCCGCTGATCGTCGTCGGCGTGGACGGCAGCCGGGACTGCCGGGCCGCCGTCGCCTTCGCGGCGGCGGAGGCGAGCCTGCGCGAGGCACGGCTCCTGGCGGTCTGGGTGTGGCCCCGCCCGCTCCTCTCCCGCGAGGACGGGGGCGAGGGTCTCGCCGAACGCCGCAGGCTGCTCGCCGAGTCGGTCGCCGGATGCGCCGAGCGCCACCCCGACGTCGGCATCGAGCAGGAGGTCGTGCGCGGACACCCCGTCGAAGAGCTCACCCGCGCCTCCCGCGAGGCCCTCGCGGTCGTCGTCGGCCGGCGGGGCCGCGGCGGCTACTCCGGCCTGCGGCTCGGTTCCACGGTCCACGGACTGCTGCACCACGCCGACTGCCCCGTGATCACCGTTCCGCTGCCCAGCGGAGAGCACGACGGGCGGCCCTGGGGGGCGTCCCGCCGGTGAAGGCCCCGATCGGGGTGGTGCTCGTCAGGACCGGACGGCGCTTCGGGGCTACGGTGAATGCGGGTGCGCCGGATGCGACGTCCGCGCCCGGAGGGACCGGAGGTTTCGATGGGCCGCGAGGACACCGACTCCGCCGATACGCGGTTGCCACGGCTGAGACTCGACGAACTGCTCGACGAGCTCCAGGCGCGCGTCGACGAGGTCCGCGGCACGAGGGACCGGCTCAACGGGCTGCTCGAAGCCGTCATGTCCGTCGGCCGGGAGCTCGACCTGCCGCAGGTGCTGCACGGGATCGTGGAGGCGGCCGTGACCCTGGTGGACGCCGAGTACGGCGCTCTGGGGGTCATCGGCGAAGGACAGAGGCTGTCCGAGTTCATTCCCGTCGGCATCGACGACGAGCTCCGCGGCCGGATCGGCGACCTGCCGTCCGGACACGGCATCCTGGGCGAGCTGATCCGCAACCCCCGCCCGCTGCGCCTCGCCGAGCTGTCCGAGCACCCCGCCTCGTACGGCTTCCCGGCCCACCACCCGCACATGCACTCGTTCCTCGGCGTCCCCATCCGCGTCCGCGACGAGGTCTTCGGCAACCTCTATCTCACCGAGAAGCGGGGCGGCGTCGACTTCGACGCCGAGGACGAGGCCGTCGTGACGACCCTGGCCGTCGCGGCCGGCGTCGCCATCGAGAACGCCCGCCTCTACGAGGAGGGCCGGCTGCGCCAGCGCTGGCTGGCCGCGAGTTCCGACCTCACCAGCGCCCTCCTGTCCGGCAGGGAGGAGACCGAGGTCCTGGACGGCATGCTGGAGCGGGCCACGGACATCGCCGGCGCCGACGTCGGGGTCTTCTACCTGGTCGGCGCGCAGGGCGAGCTGCGGGGCTCGCTGGCCCGCGGCGAGGGTTCCGACGCGCACCGTGGTGTCGTCCTGCCGAGCAGCGAGGGAACCCTGGCCGCGGCCGCGCTCACCCAGGACGGCCTGGTGACGGTGGCGGACGTGGAGAGCGACGGGCGGATCACGGTCCAGCCCGAGCGGTGGCGGGGCTTCGGCCCGGCGGTGGCCGTCACGATCGGCACCAAGGAACGCCTGAGCGGCGTCCTGATCCTCGCGCGGCGCCGCGGGCGGCCCTCTTTCACGGACGCCGAGATCACCGCCCTCCCCGGCTTCGCCGGCCAGGCGGCCCTCGCCCTCGAACTGGCCGACCGGCGCCGCGACGCCGAGCAGGTGAGTCTCCTCGAGGACCGCGACCGGATCGCCCGCGACCTGCACGACCTGGCGATCCAGCGGCTCTTCGCCACCGGCATGACCCTGCAGAGCGCGCGGCGGTTCGTCGAGCACCCGGAGGCCGTGGACCGGCTGACCCGGGCGATCGACGACCTGGACGCCACCATCAAGATCATCCGCTCGACCATCTTCGGCCTCCGCGAACACGAGATCCCCGGTACGGTTCCGAAGCTCCGGAACCGGGTCGTCAACGCCGTCGACTCGGCCGCCTCGACGCTCGGGTTCGCTCCCGCCCTCCGCATGGAGGGACTGCTGGACACGGACGTGCCGGCCGATGTGGCCGACGAGGTGATCGCGGTGATCGGCGAGGCGCTGACCAACGTCGCCCGCCACGCCGAGGCCCGCCGGGCCGAGGTGTCCGTGGTCGTCGACAGCGGCGTCCTCGCCGTCACGGTGCGCGACGACGGCACCGGCATCCGGCCGGGCGGTGCCCGCAGCGGGCTGCGGAACCTGGCGGAGCGGGCGGAACGCCTGGGCGGCGACCTGTCGGTCACGGCCCGGTCCGGCCGGCCCGGCGGCACACGGCTCGAATGGCGCGTGCCCCTGCCGACCGCCGCCGAGTGAGCGGCGGGCGGCCTGCACCCACGAGCAGGACCGGCACGAAGGTGCGCGACACCAGGCCGGCGGACGGCGTCGAGGGGCACGACGCCGGCTGCCGGACCGAGGGCTCCGGCACCATGGGGCTCAAGTCGAGCGTGGTCAGGAAGGCCTGAACCGACGAGCCGGCGCGGCCCGCACCGCACGTCCTCGCACGCGCACCGCGGAATTCCCCAGTGCGGCAGGTGCCGATGCCCGGAACGGCGTGGGCCGAACGCGTCGCGGGCGGCGGGGACGAGCCGGATGCCCGCGACGATGTCGGGGCGGATGCGCCCGGACCGGCGGGACCGCGTCACCGAGGGGCGGACCACGGGAGGAGCCTGCTGTGACCGTCGTACGTGACGTCCTGGTGCGGCCCGGGTGTGCCGGCCCCGTGCCCGGGGGACGGCCAGGTGACATCGGGGCGGGCACCCCAGGTCGCGAAGACGAGTCGATCACGGGGTACGGGAAGCCCGACAGGGCCCTTCGGCCCCGGAGGACCAGGGCCGGACGGCCCGGAGCCCGGATTGCCATACTGACGCTCGTTCCGCCCCCGTCGCACCCCGCCCCGCGCGGAGACCACCGCCGTCGTGATGCCGTCTCGTTCCTGCCCCGGAGTTCCTGGTGACGCACCGTCCCTTCCGCCCGACCGCCCTCGCGGCCCTCGGCCTCCGTCCGCTCCGTACGGCCGCGAGGCCGGCGTGCTGACCGCCGGACAGCCCACCGCCTCCCGTGACGCGCCCGTGCGGGTCTTCCTGCTCGACGACCACGAGGTCGTCCGGCGGGGCGTGCGCGACCTGCTGGAGACCGAGCCCGACATCGTCGTGGTCGGCGAGGCGGCGAACGCCCGCGAGGCCCTCACCCGGGTGCCGGAGACCCGGCCCGACGTGGCCGTGCTGGACGTACGGCTCGGCGGCGGGACCGGCGGCGACCGCGAGGGCGTCGAGGTGTGCCGCGAACTCCGGGCGGAACTCCCGGACCTCGCCTGCCTGATGCTCACGTCCTTCGACGACGACGAGGCCCTCTTCGACGCCATCATGGCCGGTGCGGCGGGCTATGTGCTCAAGCAGATCGGCGGCTCGGACCTGGTCGCCGCCGTCCGCACGGTCGCGACGGGCGCCTCGCTCCTCGACCCCCGGATGACGAGCCGTGTGATGGCCCGCATCCGCGGTCCCGTGACCGGTCCCGAGCCCGGTGCCCGGACCACCACGCCGGCCGAACTCGACCGGCTCTCGCCCCGCGAGCGGGAGATCCTCGACCTCATCGGGCTCGGCCTGACGAACCGTCAGATCGCGGACCGGCTCTTCCTCGCCGAGAAGACGGTGAAGAACCGGGTCTCCGCCATCCTCGCCAAACTGGGCGTGGGCCGCCGCATCCAGGCGGCGCTGCTGGTCGAGCGGCTGCACGAACAGCAGCGGGCCGATGCGCGGTAGAGACCTGCCTTCGCCACGGTGACGGGGCGCGGCCCGGGAGGGCGGTCCGCCCGGCGGGCCGGCCGCAGCGCGCCGCACACGGCGTCGTCCACCGGCAGCGGGACCGCCACCACCGGGCCGTGCTCCGGCCCGCCGGAGCCTTCGACAACGCCCAGCCGGTGCGCCCGGAGGCCGGCGCGGACGTCCGTAGGTCTCGCAAGGGGCCGGACCGCAGGGGCCGTTCGGCCCTGGCCACCCGCTCCGCACCCGCTCCGCACCCGGCTCAGGCGACCACGCTGCGGTAGTGGCTCGTCAAGCGTCCCGTTCCGTCCAGTACGTGGAAGACGAGCGCCGGAGGCTGGTCGAGGTGGACGTGGTCCGCCGGATGGGCGCGGTGCTCCCAGGGAAGCCGGAGGGTGGAGACGACGCCTGGCGCGACGACCAGCGGCTTCCCGGCGAACGTCGTCACGGCCGGGGTGTGGGCGTGGCCGCAGACCAGGGCGGCGATGTTCGGGTGACGGCCGACCAGCGCGGCGAGCCGCTCGTCGCCGAACTGACGGATGCCGTCGATGAACGGGCTGTGCAGCAGGGCCGGCGGGTGGTGGAAGCCCACGAGCACGGGCATCCCGTCCGGCGTACGGGCGAGCACGTCCTCCAGCCAGAGCAGCGTGTCGTCCTCGATGAAGCCCTCGTCCTTCCCCGGGACCGAGGAGTCGCACAGGGCGACGGTCAGCCGGTCCGTGCGGAGGACCTGGTTGACGGGAGCCGTCGAGCCGGGTTCGCCGAGCAGGAAACGGCGGAAGGCGCCGCGCTCGTCATGGTTCCCCGGGCACGTCAGCACCGGGTGACGGGACGTCAGGAGCCGGCGGGACAGTTCGTACTCGGCCGGCAGCCCGTGATCGGCGATGTCGCCGGTCACCAGGACGGCGTCGAGGTCGTACGGCAGGTCGTCCAGGTAGTCCATGACCGCCTTCGTGCGGTCGGCGCTGCGCTGCTCTCCGTCGATGTGGACGTCGCTGAGGTGGGCGGTCACGATCACGGTGATGACGGTTCCTTCCAGGTGGTCCTCGGGGCTCGGCACGCGATCCCTCCGCGGCCCCGGCGAGCCTATTCGGCGACCGGACCAGGGGTAAGGTCCGCTTTCCCGTCGCGGAATCGGTCCGGTTCGGGTTCGGGCCTCGGTGCGGAGCCGCCGTCCCGGCCGTCGGCGGTGGGGGCCGCGAGAGCCGCGAACAGGGCGTCGAGCGCGGCCGGGTAGGCCCGTTCGGCCGGAGCGGCGAAGCCGACCAACAGTCCCTGCGGCCGGCCGGCGGGGTCGTGGTGGAGCTCGCCGAGACCGCGCAGGGCGATGCCGTCGCGGGCGCACCTGGCCAGGACCTGCTCCTCGGTGGGGCCGTCGGGCGGGAGGGTGACGAGGGTGTGCAGGCCGGCGGGGACCCCGTGGGCGGCGAGGCCGGGCCGGGCGGCCACCCGGTCGAGGAGGAGTTCGCGGCGGCGGCGGTAGCGCAGGCGTGCGGCGCGGACGTGACGGTCGTAGGCGTGCGTCGTGATCAGGTCGGCGAGGACGAGCTGTCCCAGCGTCTCGGTGAACAGGTCGGCCTGCTGCTTGGCCAGCGTCATCGGCCGGACCAGATGGGGCGGCAGGACCATCCACGCCAGGCGGAGGGCGGGTGCGAGGGTCTTGGACGAGGTGCCGCAGTAGACGACGTGATCGGGCGCCACTCCCTGGAGGGCTCCCACCGGCTGGCGGTCGTAGCGGTACTCACCGTCGTAGTCGTCCTCGACGATCAGACCACCGGTGGAGCGCGCCCAAGCGCACAGCGCCTGACGGCGGCTCGGATGCAGCGGAACGCCGGTCGGGTACTGGTGCGCGGGGGTCAGGACGGCCGCTCCGACGCGCCCGGTCAGTTCCTCGACGCGGGCGCCCCGGGCGTCGACGGGCAGGGGAAGGATGTCGATGCCGGCGCGCCGGACGACGCCTCGGTAGAGGTTGTGCCCCGGGTCCTCCATGGCCGCCGTGCCGATGCCGTCCGCGGCCAGCACATCGCTGAGCAGGCCGAGGCTCTGGTAGTGGCCGGAGGTGATCAGCACGCGGTCGGGCGTGGTGATCACCCCACGGGTGCGGCCGAGGTAGTCGGCGAGGGCCGCGCGCAGTTCGGGCCGGCCCTGCGGTTCTCCGAAGCCGAAGGCCTCGGGGCGGGCGCGGTCGAGCACGCGTCGGGTGGAGGCGAGCCAGGCCCGAATGGGGAAGGCACTGGCGTCGGGGAGTCCGGCACGGAGGTTGTGGCGGGGAGCGGCCGAAGCGGGCTCGGCGGCCGCGGGGGCCTGGGTGCTGCGCGGTACCTCGGTCACCCTGGTGCCCGAACCCGGACGCGTGGTCAGGTAGCCCTCCTCGACCAGCTGGTCGTACGCGGCGGTGACGGTGCCGCGCGAGAGCCCGAGCTCCTGGGCCAGTCCGCGGGTGGAGGGCAGGAGCGTTCCGGCGGGCAGGCGTCCCCGGCGGATCGCCCCTCGGAGCGCGGCTTCGAGGGCGGAGCGCCGCCCGCCCGTGGCGTCGAGGTCGAGGTGGAGGTCGATCCGGGCACCGGACCAGGAATGCGGCATGGAACTGGATCTTATTCGTGGGCCGTTGGCGAACTACGGTCGAGGACGAAGGCCCCGCACGCCACGCAGCGGCGACACACCACGGCAGCCCACGACGACGACACGCAAGGACACCACCACCATGGCCGACCGGCAGCGCCTCTCCGTCCCGCACGAGCCCGTCCCGCACGAGCCCGACCGGCACGGGCCCGTCCCGCACGAGCCCGACCACACCGCGGTGCGCGTCGCCCTGTGGCGCGCCCTGCACGTCCGGGCCGACGCCGCGCCGCACGTCCTCGACGACGAGATCGGGCTGGAACTGGCCGACCCGGGGCCGGACTGGCGCGAGCGCGGCGACATGACGATGCCGGGCGTCGCCGGCGTCCGCGCCTCGATGGTGGCCCGGGCCCGCTTCATCGAGGACCTCGTCGCCGAACGCGCCGACGCCGGCGTGACGCAGTACGTCATCCTCGGCGCGGGCCTGGACACCATGGCCCAGCGGCGCCCCGAACTCGCCTCCCGCCTCCGCGTCTTCGAGGTCGACCAGCCCGGCACGCAGGCGTGGAAGCGGCGGCGCCTCGCCGAGCTCGGCTACGACATCCCGTCCTGGCTGACGCTGGTGCCCGTCGACTTCGAGGCCGGCGACTCGTGGTGGGAGCGGCTGACCGCCGCCGGCTTCGACCCGGACGAGCCGACCGTCGTCGCGTCGGCCGGCGTCAGCATGTACCTCACGCACGAGGCCAACACCGCGACGCTGCGCCAGGCCGCCGTGCTCGCACCCGGCTCCGTCCTCGCGACGACCTTCCTGCTCCCGCTCGACCGGCTCGAGCCGGAGCAGCGCCGGGTCCAGGAGTTCTCGATGCGCAACGCCGCCGCGTCGGGCACCCCGTTCGTCAGCCTCTACACGCCCGACGAGATGCGGCAGGCCGCCCTGGAGGCCGGGTTCGCCAGGGCCCAGCACGTGTCTCCCGACGACCTGGCCGCCCGCTACTTCGCCGACCGCACCGACGGACTGCGCCTGCCCCGGTCGGAGCAGTTCCTCGTCGCGGAGGTGTAGGACCTGCCCGGTCCCGGCGTCGGCGGAGCACGGCGGGTCCGTGGCGGCCTGCGCCCGGAGGCCGGTGGCCTGCGCCCGGCGGCGGGCCTCGATGCGGGTCAGCGGTCGGGCATGGTCTCCGGGCGGGCGTACGTCCGCCCCTTCCAGGCCGCGCCCCGGCCCCGGTGGTGCTGCACCGCCGAGTCCACCGTCATCAGCAGGTACAGCAGCGCGGTGAACGGCAACAGCGGGGCGAGCCAGGGCGGCTGACGGTAGTAGCGGAGCATCGGGAGGTACGTGCCCGCCATCACCGCCCACGCGAGTCCGCCCGCCCACGCCGCGGACCCGTCCCCGGCGAGCAGTCCCGCGACCAGCGTCGCGGGCGGCGCCAGATAGACGAGTGCCAGGCCCGCGACCGTGCCGGCCAGCACCAGCGGGCTGTGCCGCAGCTGGGCGTAGGCGCTGCGCGAGACCATCCGCCACAGCTCGGGCAGTCCCGGATACGGCCGGATGCTGTCCACCCGGTCCGCGAGTCCCAGCCAGATCCGGCCGCCGGCCCGCCGCACCGCCCGCGCCAGCGACACGTCGTCGATGACGGCCTGCCGGATCGACTCCGGCACCCGGGCCCGCTCCGCCGTCTCCGCCCGCAGCAGCACACAGCCCCCGGCCGCCGCCGTCGCCAGGGGCCGGCGGCGGTTGATCCAGCGGAAGGGGTAGAGCTGGCAGAAGAAGTACACGAAGGCCGGCACGATCAGCCGTTCCCAGCCGCTCGCCACCCGCAGCCGCGCCATCTGTGAGACCAGGTCGAGCCGGTGTCCCGTCGCCGCCGCGACGAGCAGCCGCAGACTGTCCGGCTCGTGCGCGATGTCCGCGTCCGTGAGGAGCAGGAACTCGGGTCCACGCGCGCGTGCGAGCGCCATGCCGTGCCGCAGTGCCCACAGCTTGCCCGTCCAGCCGGGCCCGGGCTCACCGGGCGAGGTCACCGTCAGCGGCAGCCCGCCGTGGCGCGCGGCCAGCTCGCCGGCGAGCCGCCCCGTGCCGTCCGTGCTCCCGTCGTCCACCAGGACGACCTCCGCCCGCCCGGGATAGTCCTGGGCGAGCAGCGAGGGCAGACTCAGCGGCAGCACCGGGGCCTCGTCCCGTGCGGGGACCACCACGACGACGGCAGGCCAGCGCTCGGGGGCGGCGGCGACCGGCACGGGCAGCCGCTGGTCCGTGCGCCAGAAGAAGCCCTGGCCCAGGAGCAGCCACCCCCAGACGGCAAGAGCGGCGGTCGCGATCCAGGCAAGCGTGCTCATTCGCCGCAGTCTGCCCCAGAACGGAGGGGAAACAAGGGCGGTCGGCTAGGGTGACCGGGTGAAGATCGCCCTCATGGACTCCGGAATCGGCCTGCTACCGGCAGCGGTGGCGGTCCGCCGCATGCGGCCCGACGCGGATCTGGTGCTCTCCTCCGACCCCGACGGCATGCCGTGGGGCCCGCGCACCGTCGAGGACCTCACCCAGCGTGCGCTCGCCGTCGCCCGGGCCGCCGCCGCGCACGGGCCGGACGCCCTGATCGTCGGCTGCAACACCGCGACGGTCCACGCCCTGCCCGCGCTGCGCGCCGAGCTGGAGCCCCGTATCCCGGTGATCGGCACGGTGCCCGCGATCAAGCCCGCCGCGGTCGGCGGCGGCAAGGTCGCCATCTGGGCCACGCCCGCCACCACCGGCAGCCCGTACCAGCGCGGGCTGATCCGCGACTTCGCCGACGGCGCCGAGGTCACCGAGGTGCCGTGCCCCGGTCTCGCCGACGCCGTCGAGCACGACGACGCCGAGGCCGTGCGCCGGGCCGTAGCCGCCGCGGCCGAGCTCACGCCCCCGGACGTACGCGCCGTCGTCCTCGGCTGCACCCACTACGAGCTCGTCGACGACCAGATCCGGGCCGCGCTGCACCGCACCGAGGGCCTGCCGCCCGTCGTTTTGCACGGTTCCGCCGGGGCAGTCGCCGCACAGGCGCTGCGGCGGATCGGCGCCGAGGCGGACCCGGCGGCGCCCCCCACGGGCGGTCTCACCGTGCTCCTCAGCGGCCGGACGGGCGAACTGGGTCCGGCCGCGCTCAGCTACGCCGAAGGCCGCGTCCTCGGGGCGGCGACCGCCGCCCACTGAGGGTGAGCGAACGACTCAGCCGAGGCGCCGCAACAGCGGAACGTGCTTAGGCTGTCACCATGAGGGACCACTCCACGAAGCCGGGTCCCGAGGGACCCGCACCCCCGGTCTGGACCGGCCGCGCGACCAACCGGATGCAATGGCTGCCGGCCGTCGGCGGTTTCGCCTGCATGGCGCTCGGCATCCTGCTGGCCGTCGAGTCGCCATGGACCTCCGGCATCGCACCGCTGCTGATGGCCGTCATCGGCTGTGTCGCCGCCGGCCTCCTCGTGCTCTTCGGCACGCTCGCCTTCGTCCACGTCGCCGTCCGGGTCGACGACCGGGCGTGCGAGGTGCGCTGCGGGCACATCGGGGTGCCGCGCCGCCGCATCCCGCTCTCCCACGTGGTCGGCGCCGACTTCGCGCCGTCCGTCACCCCGCGCCAGTGGGGCGGCTGGGGCTACCGCTGGCGCCCCGAGAAGGGCACCGCGGTGGTCGTCCGCCGGGGCGAGGGCCTGGTGCTGCGGCTCGGCGACGGACGGAGCTTCACCGTCACCGTCGACGACGCCGAATCGGCCGTCCACGCCATCCGCACCCTGCTCCACCGCACCACCCCTCCCTCGTCACCGGCCTCGGCCGGACCCACCGGAGTCTGAGCGGACCGCGGCGGGGACTACGGGCGGGCGCGGACCCCGGAGACGGCCGGCGAGGCGCCTCGCGGCGCGGCTCGCCGCCGGAACCCCTCGCCCACGGGGCGCGCGGCGCGGACCGCACTCCTGCCGGGCGCGCCCCGCGCCGTAGACTCCGGCACGTGAGCACCACCATCGCCCCCGCCGACGCGCCCGAGTCCGATTCCGCCCCCGAGCGGGCCCGTGGCCCTCGGCGGCTGCTGCGCCCCGGTGCGGCCCTGCTGGCCGGACTGATGCTCTTCCTGAGCTTCCCGCCGCGGCCCCTGTGGTGGCTCGCGCTGCCCGCGTTCGCGCTGCTCGGCTGGACCCTGCGCGGCCGGCGGCCGCGGGCCGGCTTCGGCCTCGGCTACCTGGCCGGGCTCGGCTTCCTGATGCCGCTGCTCGTGTGGACCGGCGAAGAGGTCGGGCCGGTGCCGTGGCTGGCACTCGCCGCCGTGTCGGCGCTGTTCGTCGGGGCCGTCGGCCTCGGCATCGCGGTGGTCTCGCGGCTGCCCGCCTGGCCGGTCTTCGCCGCCGCCGTGTGGATCCTCGGCGAGGCGGCACGCGCGCGCGTGCCGTTCGGCGGCTTCCCCTGGGGCAAGATCGCCTTCGGGCAGGCGGACGGGATCTTCCTGCCGCTCGCGGCCGTCGGCGGCACCCCGGTGCTCGGCTTCGGCGTCGCGCTGTGCGGCTTCGGGCTGTACGAGCTGCTGCGCCAGGTCCTCGCCCGGCGCGCCCGTACCGGCACGGGTCCGGAGCCGGCGGATGCGGCCGACGCCACCAGGACGCCCAAGGCCGGAGGGACGTCTGAGTCCTTCGAGGCCGCGGGGGCGCCCGAGGCCGCGGGGACGCGCGAGTCCTCCGAGGCACTCGACTCCTCGCCGGCAACCGCCCCGGCCCCGGCCCGCAATCCGGCGCCCTCGCGCAGGTCACGCGGCCCGCTGGTCGCCGCCGCGCTCGCCGTGCTCGTGCCCGTCACCGGTGCCCTCGCCGCGCTGCCGCTCGTCTCGGACGCGGCCGAGGACGGCACCGCGACCGTCGCCGCGGTTCAGGGCAACGTGCCCCGCCTCGGCCTCGACTTCAACTCCCAGCGGCGTGCCGTGCTCGACAACCACGCCAACCGCACCAAGGAGCTCGCCGCCGAGGTGCGGGCGGGCCGCGTGCCGCAGCCCGACTTCGTGCTGTGGCCGGAGAACTCCTCCGACATCGACCCGTACGCCAACCCGGACGCGTACGAGGTCATCGACGAGGCGGTGCGCGACGTGAACGCGCCCACCGTGATCGGCTCCGTCATCGCGCCCCCGACCGGCAACCTGCGCAACACCCTCATCCAGTGGGCCCCGGGGAAGGGCCCGGTCGCCGAGTACGACAAGCGGCACGTCCAGCCCTTCGGCGAGTACATCCCCATGCGGTCCTTCGTCCGGCTCTTCAGCAGCGACGTCGACCGCGTCCGCCGCGACTTCGGGCCGGGGAACGAGGTCGGCGTCTTCGACCTGGCCGGTACGAAGGTGGGGCTCGCCACCTGCTACGAGGCGGCCTTCGACTGGGCGGTCCGGGACACCGTCACCCACGGCGCCCAGCTGATCACCGTGCCCAGCAACAACGCCACCTTCGGCCGCAGCGAGATGACCTACCAGCAGCTGGCCATGTCGCGCGTGCGCGCCGTGGAGCACAGCCGCAGTGTGGTCGTTCCGGTCACCAGCGGCGTGAGCGCGGTCATCCGGCCCGACGGGACGATCGTCGCGCAGACCGAGCTCTTCACCCCCGACGTGCTGGTCGAGAAGGTGCCGCTGCGCTCCTCGCTGACCCCGGCGACCCGCATGGGCACCCTGCCCGAGGCGCTCCTCGTGGCGGTCGCCGTGGGCGGTCTCGGCTGGTCGGCCGCGCGGTCGGCGCGGGCCCGCAGGTCACGCGTCGCCTGAGCGGGCGCCCCGTGCCTGAGCGGGCGCCCCGTGCCGTGCCGGGCGCCCCGCGCCGTGCCGGGCCGGGCGGCCCGTGCCATGCCGGGTGGCCCGAGCGGCGGCCGGGACGATCGGATGATGATCTAGGGTCGAGACATGGGCACCCCTGACTTCATCCGTGACATCCGGGCCTCCGCCGGCCACCAGCTGCTCTTCCTGCCGGGCGTCTCCGCGGTCGTCTTCGACGACCGGGGACGTGTGCTCCTGGGCCGCCGCGCGGACAACGGCATGTGGGCCATCGTCGGCGGCATCGTCGAGCCCGGCGAGCAGCCGGCCGCCTGCGCCGTCCGCGAGGTGTACGAGGAGACGGGCGTCCGGGCCGAGGTGGAGCGGGTCGTGCTCGTGCAGACCCTCCGCAAGCCCGTCGTCTACCCCAACGGGGACCGCTGCCAGTTCATGGACGTGTCCTTCCGCTGCCGGGCCGTCGGCGGCGAGGCCCGGGTCAACGACGAGGAGTCGACGGAGGTCGGCTGGTTCGCGCTGGACGAGCTGCCCCAGATGAAGCGCTTCTCGCACTTCCGCATCGAGCAGGCCCTCAAGGACGAACCCACATGGTTCGACCCCAGTCCTCTGGGCTGAACTGTGTGTTCGGCACACATCGGTCGGTGCGGGGCCGCTTCATAGGGTGCCGAACATGAGCGCCTCCATCACACCGGGACCCGTCCCGGCCCAGGCCGTCGCGCCCCGCCCCGCCCCCGGGCCCGTCACCCTCGACCTCTCCGGGCGCACCGCGCTCGTCACCGGCGCGGCCGGCGGCATCGGCCGCGCCTGCGCGCTGCGGCTCGCCGCCGCCGGAGCCCGGGTCAGAGCCGTCGACCGGGCCGCGGAAGGGCTCGACGCGCTGACCGAGGCCGCCCGGGGCCTCCCGGGCGCCGTCGAGCCCCGGCTGCTCGACCTCACCGACCTCGACGCCGCCGAGGCCACGGCCGCCGGCGCCGACATCCTCGTGAACAACGCGGGACTCCAGCTCGTCCGGCCCATCCAGGAGTTCCCTCCGGACGTCTTCCACACCGTCCTGACCGTGATGCTGGAGGCGCCCTTCCGGCTGATCAGAGGGGCGCTCCCGGAGATGTACGCGCGGGGCTGGGGCCGGATCGTGAACATCTCCTCCGTGCACGGACTGCGCGCCTCCGCCTTCAAGTCGGCCTACGTGGCCGCCAAGCACGGCCTGGAGGGCCTGTCCAAGACCGCGGCCCTCGAAGGCGCCTCGCACGGCGTCACCTCCAACTGCGTCAGCCCCGGCTACGTGCGCACCCCGCTCGTCGAGCGGCAGATCGCCGACCAGGCGGCAGCCCACGGCATCCCCGCCGAGCGGGTGCTCTCCGACGTCCTGCTGCGGGACTCCGCGCTCAAGCGGCTGATCGAGCCCGAGGAGGTCGCCGAGGCCGTGCTGTACCTGTGCACCCCGCAGGCCTCCTTCGTTACTGGCAGCTCGCTCGCCCTCGACGGAGGCTGGACGGCGCACTGAGTGCCGCGCCCATCGTCCACAGGCGGTTGTCCACAGGGCTGGTGCGACCCCCCGTACGACAGGTATCCCTGTGACCATGACCCACGAACAGGCCGTCTACCTGGAGCTCCTCGCCCGCGGCGCCGCGGCGGAGGCGTACGACCGCCCCGTGCTGCTCGCCCGCGCGAGCGGCGCGGGGCCCGAGCGGCTGGCCGAGCTGGAGCAGGCCAAACAGCTCGCGCTGCGGGTCCGGGCCGAGCTGGAGGGCCGGCGGCGGCGCGAGGCCGAGCTGTCCGCGCTCTTCGAGACCGCCCACGACCTCGCGGGCCTGCGCGACCTCGACGACGTGCTGCGCGCCATCGTCCAGCGCGCCCGCTCCCTGCTCGGCACCGAGGTCGCCTACCTCAGCCTCAACGACCCGGCCAGGGGCGACACCTACATGCGGGTCACCGAGGGCTCCGTCTCGGCCAGGTTCCAGCAGGTCAGACTCGGCATGGGGGAGGGGCTCGGCGGGCTCGTCGCCCAGACCGCCCGGCCGTACGTCACCGACGACTACTTCCAGGACGCGCGCTTCCAGCACACCGAGGCCATCGACAGCGCGGTCGGCGACGAGGGCCTCGTCGCGATCCTCGGCGTGCCGCTCACCCTCGGCAGCCAGGTGATCGGCGTCCTGTTCGCCGCCGACCGCCGTGCCCGTGTCTTCGAACGCGAGCAGGTCGCCCTGCTCGGCTCGTTCGCCGCGCACGCCGCCGTCGCCATCGACACCGCCAACCTGCTCGCCGAGACCCGCTCCGCCCTCGCCGAGCTGGAGCGGGCCAACGACATCATCCGCGAGCACAGCGGCGTCATCGAGCGCGCCTCGGAGGTGCACGACCGGCTCACCGAACTCGTGCTGCGCGGCGGCGGGGTCCACGACGTCGCCGCGGCCGTGTCCGAAGTCCTCGGCGGCACCGTCGACTTCGTCGACGAGCGGCCGGGCCCCGCGACGATCGCCGAGGGCCACGCCACCCGGGACGGCGACGACTGGATCGCCTCGGTCTCCGCGGGCGGCGAGACCTTCGGCGCCCTCGTCCTGCGCGACCGGCCCGGACTCGACCCCGTCGACCTGCGCACCCTGGAGCGGGCCGCCCTCGTGACGTCCCTGCTGCTGCTCGCCCGCCGCTCCGCGGGAGAGGCCGAGCAGCGGGTCCGCGGCGAGCTGCTCGACGACCTCCTCGACGCGCCCGACCGGGACCGGCGGCTGCTGCGCGAGCGCGCCGCACGGCTGCGCACCGACACCGACGCCCCCCATGTGGTCCTCGCCGCCCGCATCGACCGGGCCGGCGCCGACACCGAACCGGACGCCGGCGGACGGGAGGGTGCCGACCGGCAGCGGCTGCGCTCCGCGGCCTCGCACCTCGCCGCGACCCGCCACGGCCTGGCCTCGGCGCGCGACGGCGGCACCGTCCTGCTGCTGCCGCTCGGCCCCGGAGAGACCGCCGCCGAGCTCGCCCGGCAGACCGCGAAGCACCTCGGCGGCGCCCTCCACGAGCCGGTCTCCGTCGGCGCCTCCGCACCCGTCGCCGCCCCGCTCGCCCACCCCGACAAGGTCGCCCCGGCCTACGAGGAGGCCCGCCGCTGTCTGGAGGCGCTGCGGCTGCTGCACCGGCAGGGCGAAGGCGCCGCCGCCGAGGACCTCGGCTTCCTCGGGCTGCTGCTCGCCGACACCCGCGACATCGAGGGCTTCGTGGAGCGCACCATCGGCCAGGTCGTCGACTACGACCGGCGCCGCGGCACGGACCTGGTGCGCACCATGGACGCCTACTTCGCCAGCGGCATGAGCCCCGCCCGCACCAAGGACGACCTGCACGTCCACGTGAACACCGTGGCCCAGCGCGTCGAGCGGATCGGCCGGCTGCTCGGCCCCGACTGGCAGTCACCCGCCCGCGCCCTGGAGATCCAGCTGGCCCTGCGGCTGCACGCCCTCTCGGCGGCCGTCATACGCTGACCGCGCCCGCCCTCATGCCCGTACCGCACGCCCGCACCGCACACCGCGCCGTACCCTCCGGCGCCAGGAGGACACCTCGATGACCGGACGTCCCGCAGACCTGCCGCTTTCCGGCATCACCGTGGTCAGCCTCGAGCAGGCGGTGGCCGCGCCCTTCGCCACCCGTCAGCTGGCCGACCTCGGCGCACGGGTGATCAAGGTCGAGCGGCCCGGGGACGGCGACTTCGCGCGCCGCTACGACACCACCGTGCACGGGGAGTCCAGCTACTTCGTCTGGCTCAACCGCTCCAAGGAGTCGATCACGCTCGACCTGAAGACGGACGCGGGCCGCGAGGTCCTGGAGCGGCTGCTCGCCGGCGCGGACGTGTTCGTGCAGAACCTGGCGCCCGGCGCCGCCGCCCGCCTCGGGCTGGCCCCCGAGGCCCTCGCCGAGCGCTTCCCCCGGCTCATCGCCGCCGGCCTCTCCGGCTACGGCACCAGCGGCCCCTGGGCCGGCCGCAAGGCCTACGACCTGCTCGTCCAGTGCCAGACCGGCCTGGTCTCGCTGACGGGCAACGAGCACGGCACCGCCCGGGCCGGGATATCCGTGGCCGACATCGCCGGCGGCATGTACCTCTACAGCGGCGTCCTCACCGCCCTGTTCACCCGGGCGACCACCGGCACCGCCCGGCCCGTCGAGGTCTCCCTCTTCGAGGCGCTCGCCGAATGGATGCACCAGCCCGCCTACTACACCCGCTTCGGCGGCGTGCAGCCCCCGCGCATCGGCACCCGGCACGCCACGATCGCGCCGTACGGAGCCTTCACGGCCGCCGACGGCAAGGACGTCCTGTTCTCGATCCAGAACGAACGGGAATGGGCGGCCCTGTGCGAGCGGTTCCTGGAGCGGCCGGGACTCGTCACGGACCCGAGGTTCGCGACCGGCTCCGACCGGGTCGCCCACCGCGCGGAGCTGGACGCCCTGGTGGCCGAGCGGTTCACCGAGCTCGACAGCGCGACCGTCGGAAGGATCCTCGACGAGGCGGGCATCGCCAACGCGGGGGTCAACGACATGGCGGAGTTCCTGGAGCACCCGGTGCTCGAGGCCCGCGACCGCTGGCGGGACGTGCGGCTCCCGGGCGGCACCGAGGTCCCGGCCCTGCTGCCGCCGGCCGACCTCGGCGGCACGCAGCCGCGCATGGACGCCGTCCCCGGCGTCGGCGAACACACCGAGGCCATCCTGGCGGAACTGGGCTTCGACTCGGCCGCCGTCGAGGAGATGCGGGCCGCGCACGCGATCTGACGCACAGGCGGCCGGAGCGCGCCTGCCGGACGTCGACCGGCACCCGGGGCGCGCCGGACCCCGACCGGCGCCGGACCCTGACCGGCCCCGGACCTTGACCGGCCCCGGACCTCCACCGGCCCCGGACCTTGACCGGCCCCGGACCAACTCCCGCCCGTCGGTTGCCCGCAGAGCGGCGCGGAGCGTCACGGCGTGCGGTAGAGCGCGGTGAGCAGTTCGATCACCGCCTGGGCGGCGGGATGCGGGTCGTCCCGCCACCAGGCGAGCCGTACGGCCACCGGTTCGGCGTCGCGCACCGGGCGGTAGACGACGCCGGGCCTGCGGTACTGACTGGCCGTGGCCTCCGCGCTCATCCCGATCCGGCGGCCGGTGGAGATCGCCGTGAGCCAGTCGTCCACGTCGTACGTCTCCTCCGTCGCCGGCCGGGAGTCGGGCGGCCACAGCTCCGGCGTGGTGGTGCCGGTGCGCCGGTCGATGAGCAGCGTGTGCCCGCTGAGGTCGGCGAGCCGAACCGAGCGGCGCCGGGCCAGCGGCTCGTCGGCCGCCATGGCGCACAGCCGCCGCTCGAGCCCCACGATCGCCGAGTCGAAGCGCCGGTCCTCCAGAGGCCTGCGCAGCACCGCCAGGTCGCACGAGCCCTCGGCGAGGCCGGCGGTCGGCGAGTTCACCCGGACCATCTGGAGTTCCGTACCGGGGTGCGCGGCGGCCCACTGCCGCTGGAACGCGGGCGTGTGCCGGCCGAGGGCCGACCAGGCGTAGCCGATCCGCAGCGCACCCTCACCCGACGTCGTCACCCGGAGCAGCTCCTCCGCCTCGGCGAGCACCCGGCGGGCCTGCGCCACCACCCGGGCCCCGGTCGCCGTCGGCGTCACCGACCGCGAGGTGCGCCGCAACAGCCGTACGCCCAAGGTCTGTTCGAGAGAGGCGAGGGTGCGGGACACGGCGGCCTGGGAGACGCCCAGCGTGAGCGCGGCATCCGTGAAGCCGCCCTCGTCGACGATCGCGACCAGACAGCGCAGCTGGCGCAGTTCCATGTGCATACGCCTAGCGTATAGATCGGATCCGGCCATGCATTTTGCGCAAGCATGTGCGGCGAGGACGATCGGGCCATGCCCGCAGCCTCGTCCCCTGCCTCCTCGTCCTCGCCGTCCTCCCGGCCGTCCTCGCAGCCGTTCGCGCCCGCGGCCGTGTCCGGGTCCTCGGACCCGGGTCCCGCCTCGTCGACCGCCGCCGGACCCGCGCCCCGTACCTCCGCGGGCGGCGTGGCCGCCATGCTCGGCAGCGGTCTGTCCAACCAGATCGGCGCCGCCACCGGCTCCCTCGCCTTCCCCGTCCTCGGCCCGGTCGGCGTCGTCGCCGTCCGCCAGTACGTCGCCGCGCTCGTCCTGACAGCCGTTGACCGGCCGCGGCTGCGCACGTTCACCCGCCACCAGTGGTGGCCGGTGATCCTGCTCGCGGTCGTCTTCGGCACCATGAACCTGTCCCTCTACACGGCCATCGACCGGGTCGGCCTCGGCCTCGCCGTGACCCTGGAGTTCCTCGGCCCGCTCGCCATCGCGCTCGCCGCCACCCGCCGGCGCGTCGACGCCGCCTGCGCCGTACTCGCCGCGGCGGGCGTGATCACCCTCATGCGACCGCAGCCCTCCACCGACTACGTCGGCATGGGCTTCGGCCTGCTCGGCGCCGCCTGCTGGGCCGCGTACATCCTGCTCAACCGCACCGTCGGCAGCCGGATACCCGGAGCGCAGGGCAGCGCCGCCGCGGCCGGGCTGTCCGCGCTGATGTTCCTGCCCATCGGCGTCCTCGTCGTGCTGCGCCATCCCCCGACGGCCGCGGCGCTCGGCTGCGCGGTGGCCGCCGGTGTGCTGTCCTCGGCCGTCCCGTACCTCGTGGACCTCTTCACCCTGCGCCACGTGCCGCCCGCGGCCTTCGGCCTGTTCATGAGCGTCAATCCCGTGCTCGCGGCCCTGGTCGGCTGGATCGGCCTCGGGCAGCGCCTCGGCTGGGCCGACGCCGCCGCGATCGCCGCCGTCGTCACGGCCAACGCCGTCAGCATCCTCACCTCACGCCGCTAGGGCCTGTTCTCGAACGTCAGGCCGAAGGGCTCAGCGGGCTCCGAACATCAAGGTGAAGGTCGCAGCGGGGTTGCCGAAACGGTCGGTGTAGCGACCGACGCCCGGGCCGGCGTCCTGGAACCGAGGGTCGAGGATGGCTCTGCGGTGCCCGTTGTCGGCGTAGTCGTTCTGGGGGTCGTGGTTCATCCACCAGTAGACGGCGGCCTTGGGGGTGCCCCAGGTCCATCCCGCAGGCACGACCTCGGAGCCGTCACTCCGCCCTCCGCCGTACTGGGTGTTCTCGCTCATCGCGCGGTACGCGCCGTAGTCCGACTTGGCGATGCGGTCCTCCGGCCAGGCGTACCCCGCCCGGGAGTCCCAGTGACCGCACCCGAACCAGTTCGGGTTGGACGGGCAGCCACGATCCGGGGCCGTCGCCCAGTTCTCGGAGTGCGCCCGCGCCGCGGAAGCGAGGCTCCCGTTGAAGCAGAGCGGCGCCAGACCACGCTGCGAGCGCTCCACGTTCACCAGGTACAGCGTCGCGTGCTCGGCGTTGACGACGTCGGCCTCGGTCCGCGGAACCCGGTCGACATAGCCGGCGTAGGCCTCTTCCGCCTTCAGGCAGTCCCCGGGCCCGGACGTGTCGCCGTTGGCCCAGGATGCGGCGATGTCGCTTTTCCCGTCGCCGTTGAAGTCTGCGGCGGTCCACTTGGTGGTGTCCATCCAGCCGCCTGCGTTTGTGGCCCAGTGGGTGCGCTTGAATCCGGTTCCGGTTGAGAGGCTTACGGTGATGGTGTTGGAGCCGCCGTTGTTCCATACGGTGGCGAGGTCGGCTTTTTTGTCGCCGTTGAAGTCTCCGGCGACCCATGGGGTTCCGTCGATCCATCCGCCGTCGCGGTCGCTCCATTGTGTCCAGCCGGGGAATCGGGAGCCGTCGGACAGGTACACCGCCGTGGACAGGTTGGCGTCCGAACTGGCGGCCGGCGTACGGTCTGCGAGGGCCAGGGCTGGGACCACCGTCAACAGCACGAGCAGGACCGTGCCCCGTGTTCGAAGCTGCAGCATAAGCTCACCTACCGCGGTAATACGCGACCTGGGCCATCTGGCGGTCATCAAGAAATGGCCGATGTGCTCGCGGAGCTGACGCATCTGATAGATGAAGCGCTGGAACGGAACACCAGTGGGTTGAGTGGGCGCTCGCCCGGCGCCGGCCACTCACCGTCCGTCTCCAAGTAAAAGGCAGACCGGTCCACCACGCCACAGCAGCGACAAGGGAGCGGCCACCCCAACCGCCTAGGGCTTGTCGGGCGCGTCAGGATCGGACGGGCCCGGACCGCCCTCCCGGCCGTCCGGGCCCTCCTCCGCGAGGGCCCGCTCCGTCTCGCGGGCCGCCCGCAGCGCCGAGTGCACCGACCACACCACCGACACCAGTGGCACCGCCACCACCGCGCCCACGAATCCCGCCGCGATGGAGCCCGCGACGACCGAGATCGCCACCACCAGCGGATGCAGCCGAACGGCCCAGCTCATCACCAGCGGATGCAGCACATGCCCCTCGATCTGGCCGATCACCACGATCAGCGCGATCACGATCGCCGCCACCAGCGGCCCTTCGGCGGCCAGGGCCACCACGGCGGCGACCGCGAGCGCGATCGGCGAGCCGATCAGCGGGATGAACGCCGCGGCGAACTCGAGCAGCGCGAGCGGCACCGCCAGCGGCACCCCGAGCAGCCACAGCGCGAGCCCCACCAGGACCGCGTTGGTCGCCGCCACCAGGACGATCCCGTGGGTGTAGCCGGTGAACGTGCGCCAGGCCGCGCGCCCGCCGACCTCCACCCGGCCCCGTACGGACCTCGGCAACTGGTCCCGGAACCAGGCCCACTGGCGGTCTCCCGAGTGGATGAAGAGGACCGCCGAGAACAACGCGAGCGCCAGCGTCGCCAGCACCGCCACCAGATGGTGCGCACCGCTCACCGCGTCGCTGACCAGCGTCGAACGGTGGCTGGAGAGGAACTGCCCGATCCGCGACTGAAGGTCCGACAGCGCCTCCGGATTCAGCCGGAACGGCGGGCGCTCCAGCCAGTGCTCGATCCGCTCGATGCCGTCCCGGAACTCCCGCACCAGCGTCGTCCGCTCGTTCGCCACCGCCTCGCCGACCAGCGCGAGCACGCCGAGGACCAGCGCGATGCTGCCGAGCACGGTCAGGGCCACCGCCAGGGCGCGCGGCAGCCCGCGGGCGGCGACGTCCGCGACCGGCCGCAGCAGGGCGGTGACGACCAGACCGAGGAAGAGCGCCACGCCGATCTCGTGGAACCGCCCGAGCACCGCGAACAGCGCGTAGACGAGCGTGCCGACGACGAGCAGCCGCCACGCGTAGGCGGCGGCCGTACGGAGGAAAGGGGCGACCGCGGGGGGCGAGCCTGGCTGCATGGCCATCGACGTACCACCCGCGCGCCGAGGCGCAAAGCCCGCGCCCGCACATTCCCCCGACCGGGTAACCGTCGTCCCGCCGACGGGCAGGTCGGAACCCCGGCCGGGGTCAGGTCACACCAGGTCGGTGGGATCGGTGTTGGCGCCGCACAGGACCACGCAGACCTTCTCGCCCGGGCTCGGGCGGTAGCCACCGCCCGTGAGCCCCGCCAGGGCGGTGGCCGCGGCGTGCTCGACCACGAGCCGGTGATCCGCCCACAGCGCCCGGCGCACCCGCACGATCTCCGCGTCCGGGACCAGAAGCGTCCGGACGTCGTCCTGGCGGGCCGCGTGCAGCGCGGCGGCGGAGACGCGCCGGGCGCCGAGCGAGTCGGCCGCCACCGAATCCACCGTCACGTCGGCCGGAGCGCCGGCCGCCAGGGCGGCGTCCAGGGCGCGGCAGTTCTCCGGCTCGACCGCCACCGTACGGACGCCGTGCTCGCGCGCGGCCGTGGCGACACCGGCGAAGAGACCACCGCCGCCGACCGAGACCACCACGGTGTCCAGGCCGGGGATCCGCCGGTGGATCTCCTCCAGGAGCGTGCCGGCGCCCGCGGCGATGAGCGGATGGTCGTACGCGTGCGAGGCGAGCGCCCCGCTCTCCGCCGCGAACGCCTCGCAGGCCGCGAGCGCCTCGGCGTACTCGGAGCCGACGAGCCGCACGTCGGCGCCGTAACCGCGCAGCCGGTCGACCTTCACCTTCGGGGCGGTCTCCGGCAGGAACACGGTGGCCCGCACGCCCTGCTGCCCCGCCGCCCACGCACACGCGAGCCCCGCGTTGCCGCCGGAAGCGATGGTCACTCCGGCCGCGGGCAGCGTGCCGGCCTCCCGGTGTGCCTGGAGGAAGTTCCGGGCCCCGCGCGCCTTGAAGGAACCGGTGTGCTGCAGGAACTCCAGGGCGAAGAACAGCTCGTGGCCGGGGGCCGCGGGCCCGTCGGGGCCTCCGGGAGCCTCCGTGCCTGCGGCGCCCAGGACGCCTCGCGGGTGTACGGGCTCCGCGGGGGCGATCGCGACCGGGCGGACGTGGTCGGCGACGCGCTCCACCGCCGCCTTCACGTCGCCGTACGAGAGGGTCTGCACGGTGCTGCTCCTGGAGGGTGGTTGCGTCCGGGTGCGGTGGTACCGCCGTACCACCGATGATCGCACCCCCCCCCGCGCGCCCGAGACCAGGACCGCCCGCGCGCTTGCCGCTCCCTACCGCCGACCCCGCCCCCGCCCCCGACCCCGATGCCGATGCCGATGCAGATACCGATGCCGACCCCGATGCCGACCCCGACGAGCCCGTCTGCCACCCCGTCCCCGACGCCCTCCACGCGCGGGTGGCGGAGCCCGAACTGGGCCTCATACGAGGGAGTCTGAGCGCGAACGCCCTAGCGGCGGCCGTCCGCCGGCGCGTCGACCGAGCTCAGGGCCTCGCGCAGGGCCGCGAGTTCACCCGCGTCGAGCTCGCGGACGAAGGCGAGGAGAGCGGCCGGCCGGTCCTCGCTGGCGTCGAGACCGTCCGCCATCAGCGCCGCCGCGTAGGCCTCGCGCGTGGCCGCGGCCCGGTAGACCCAGATCCGGCCCTCCCTGGCGCGGGTCAGGTAGCCCTTGTGGAAGAGGATCGTGGTCACGGTCGTCACCGTCGTGTACGCGACCTCCCGCAGGAGGTTGATGTCGTCGACGATCTCGCGCACCGTGGCGGGCCGGCTCCACCTCCAGAAGCGGTCCATGATCTCCGCCTCGAGCTCCCCCAGCCGACGCATGGGCACGTGTCCTCTCCGCTCCGCGCACCTCTCGCCGGTCATAGTAGACGCGCAGACGCCCAGCTCACGGGCCCCGACGGCGGACGGGACCGGCCCGCGCGGATGGCGCGATCGCGCCACCGCGTGTTCACGCAGCCGGCAACCTCTGGTCCGCACCCGGGGCCCGCGCCACGATGGGTCCCGCGACGCGCACCCCCGCGGCACGGGGAGCACCGCGTCGAACGGCACGGACCGGGCGGCGCCCTGGAGGAGTCGCCACGACGGAAAACCTCCCCCGCTTCCGTCGTGGCCGTGGCCCCGCCCGGTCCTGCCGTCCGGCACGGTGGCCGTCGCGCACACCGGGCCGCGCGCAACCGTGCCCCCCGGGGCCCGTGGGCGGTCAGCCTGCGGCGGCGTATCGTTCGAGCACCTGCGGCAGATAGTCGGCGCAGGGGAACGGGGCGGGAGCCGGGCCGCCGGGCGCGGCGAAGCCGATCGCGTCGAGCTCGGGCCCGACGCCACGGGCGGACTCCGCCGCGGCGAGTGCCGCGTGCCGGTGGCGCACGAGGTCGGCCGGGGCGGACGGCGCGAGGAAGTGGAACCCGAGACTGCCGAAGGGCGTGCCCCGGGTCAGCGCCCACAGCCGCAACTCCGCCTCCGGCGACGTGACGCCGACCTCCTCGGCCAGCTCGCGGACGGCGTGCCCGCGGAGTGCGGCCAGGCCCAAGGGGCAGCCGGCCGGTGGCGGTTCCGCCGCGCCGCCCGGCAGGCTCCAGCGCCCGGGGGCGGCGGTGGTGCGGGAGCCGCGTCCGAGCACCAGGCCCTCGTCGGTGGGCAGCAGCACCGTCACGTAGACGGAACCCGGGACGTCCCCGGGCGGGCGGATCTCCCGCAGCGCCCGGTGCCGGTAGGTCGTCCTGGCCCACCGCACCGTCGCCCGGCCGGGCCCGGCCAGGTCGAGGCCCAGGGCGGCGACCAGAGGTCCGTCGAAGGTCGCCGGGTTGCGGCCCCGGGTTTCGGCCCAGCGGCGGTCGACCTCGCGCCGTTCGCCGTCGGAGAGCGGGGGCGGCGGGCACTCGACGAAGTCCAGGGCGAGCCGCTCGGTGTCGACGAACACCACGGGCGGGGCCACCGGGTGCTCTGCCGGACGGCTCACGAACCGGACCTCACGCCTGAAGGGCCGTCGGCGGGGGCCGACGCGGTCCACGCCGTCATCAGGCCTTCCAGCCAGGCGGGCGGGAGTTCGGCGGCGTCCCACTCCTCACGCAGCGCGTCGGGCGTCGTCGTGAGCCGCTCCAGGACGGCGATGCTGGTGGGGGAGTGGAGCAGCGAGTAGCGGCCGTGGATGGCGATGGGACTGCCCGGGCCGTACTCCGCGTACATCCGCTCCACCGACTCGTGCCGGGCGGCGGCGAACCGCGTGAGCCGGTCCGCGTACCCGGCCCGCTGCCGGGCCGTCATCGTCCTGAGCACGGCCGTGAGAACCTGCTCGGAGACCTCGGGGTCGAGGTCGGAGACCGTGGAGAAGGAGAGGTAGAGCGGCAGGACGACCACCTTCGCCCGCTCCAGCTCCATCCGTCCGACCGGCGGCAGCGGCGCCCGCCCGGCCCCGCCCTCGTCCTCGGCGGTGGCGCCGACGGCCTGACGCAGGATCCGCTCGGCGCGGGCCCCGAGCCCGCCCGTGACGGTCCGGACACCCTCCGCCCAGCCCGAGGCGTAGGGCCCGCCCTTCTCGCCGGGCGCGTCACGGGCGAGGACGTCGAGCTCCTCGCGGGCCAGCGCGAGGGCCCCGGCCTCGACGATCCCGATCAGCTCCTCCGCGTCACCGGAGTAGACACCGGCGCGGGCGAGGAGCTGGACCAGCGTCGTCTTCGCGTTCCGGACGTCGGCCTCGGCCGGCCCGAGCCGGCCTTCCTCGGTGGCGTTCATGGGTCCTCCTCGTCGAACTGGCCGCGCCGCCGTGAGCCTACGTGCCCGGGCCACCGCCCCGCTGCCGGCCACACGGAACGAACGCCGCACCACCACTCCTCGGGGCAGGCGGAACGTGTGTGGGGCGGCGGGACGGCGGGAGGAAGCGGACGGGGACGCCGGGGGAGCAGAGGACGCTCACCGGCGGTCCCGGGGTACGGGGCGGACCCGCCGCCGCGATGAGGGTCCCGTCGCAGGAGAGCAGCCGGGTCCGGTGCGGCGCCCAGCGCGGGACCCCACGCTCGGCGGACCGGAGTGGCGGGGTCGTGCCGGGTTGGCCAGACTCGGGAGCACCGCAGCCGCCCGGGGCCCGGTGCTCGGCGCGGTCTACCGCGAGGACGTACGACGAGGGCCGGCGCAGTCCGGACGGAAGGACGGTCCGGGGTGACGCGTACGGGACGGGTGTGGTCGGTCGTCGTGCTGCTGGCGCTGTTCACCGCGGCGCAGCTGGTCTCGCCGGGCGGGCTCGCCGACGGTGACGCCAAGCCGGCCCCGCGGCCCACCGCGAACGGGGTGTACACCGGCTCCCTGGCCGACGGGATCGCCCGCATGGCGGGCTTCGAGAAGTGGTGGGGGCGCGGATCGCTGACCGCGGGCCGCACGTACCTGCCCGGTGACGACTGGGAGAGCATCGAGGGGCCGCCGGAGTTCCTGCGGCCGTGGGGGGCCTGGCGCGGCGCCCGCGCCGGCCGGGTGGTCGTCCTCAACGTGCCCATGCTCGACCGCAGCGAGGCCCACCTGTCCGACGCCGAGGTCGCAGAGCTCCTGGGGTCCGGCGCGAGCGGCGCCTACGACCGCCACTTCCGGGTCCTGGCGCAGCGCCTGGTCGGTCTCGGTCTCGCCGACAGCATCCTCGTCCTCGGCTGGGAGATGAACGGCGTCACCTTCACCCACCGCTGCCACCCGGATCCGGACAGCTGGCGGGCCTACTGGCGCCGCATCGTGAGCACCATGCGGGCGGTCGACGGCCAGCGCTTCCGCTTCGACTTCGCGCCGAACCGCGGCCGGGACGCCGTGCCGTGGACGAGCTGCTACCCGGGTGACGCGTACGTGGACGTGATCGGCATGGACTCCTACGACCAGCCGCACCTCTCGGCCTTCCGGGAGCACGTGGACGAGCCGTACGGGCTGCACGCGCAGGTGAGCTTCGCGAAGCTGCACCGCAAGCCCATCTCCTACCCGGAGTGGGGGCTCTTCCGCAACGGCGACAATCCGGCGTACATGAGCGGCATGCTCGCCTGGTTCCGCGCGCACCCGCCGCTCTACCAGTCGCTGTCGGACTACTGTCCCCACGGGGTGTGGGCGTGCGCGGAGAACGACCGGAGCGCCCGCGTCTACCGGGGACGCTGACCGCGCCGTGGTCCCACCGCCGCCGTCACGGCGCTGACCACCGGAAACGTGGTGAACGGCAGCTCGAACACCTGGTAGATTGATCTCCGTCGCCGCGGCCGGAAAGCACGCGGCCGACGACACCTTGTCCGGGTGGCGGAATGGCAGACGCGCTAGCTTGAGGTGCTAGTGCCCTTTATCGGGCGTGGGGGTTCAAGTCCCCCCTCGGACACCAGTGGGACGTTCCAGCGAGATCGTCCCGATTCGTTCACGAAATACCGGTCGAGTCATATGACTCGCCCGGTATTTCGTCTTTCCCGGCTCTCCGACCGGAGCGTTATGGAGGCCGTGTCACGGGTACGGCCGCCGGGGTCGCCCCGCGCGTCCGCGACAAGCTCATTCCCGGGGACGCACCGCGATTACTTTCGGCCCTCCCGGCTCCGCATTTCGCTTACCCGGGCCGGGCTTCGCCCGTGCCACGCTTGACGCGATTCCGAACCCCGGCCGGAAATGCCCGGTGTTGCGGAAGAAAGCTGCGGTGTTCGAACGGCTGACCGGCGCCGCGTCGGCGGCGCCCGGCATGGGAGGGACAACCCGATGAGCCTGGTGGACGTGTACACGGAGTGGGATCCGCTGGAGGAGATCGTCGTCGGCACCATCGCAGGCGCACGGGTGCCCGTCACCGACCGGAGTCTGCTCGCCGCGGAATACGGCGACATCGACAACCCGGAGGAGATCGTCCCCGGCCCGTATCCCGCGCACGTGGTCGAGCAGACCGAGGCCGAGCTCGAAGAGCTCGTCGACATCCTCACCGGCCTCGGCGTGAAGGTGCGGCGGCCCGGCGGGCGCGACCACAAGGCCGTCGTGTCCACGCCGGACTGGAGCACGGACGGGTTCCACGACTACTGCCCCCGCGACGGCTTCCTCGCGGTCGGCAAGACCCTCATCGAGTCGCCGATGGTGCTGCGGTCCCGGTGGCTCGAAGGCTTCGCCTACAAGGACCTGTTCGTCGAGTACCTGGAGAGCGGCGCGCGGTGGATCTCCGCCCCCAAGCCGCAGCTGACCGACGACATGTACGAGCCGAACGCGGCGCCCGGCGAGCGGCTGAAGAACCTGGAGCCGGTCTTCGACGCGGCCAACGTGCTCAAGTTCGGCACGGACGTGCTCTACCAGGTCTCGGACAGCGGCAACATGCTCGGCGCGCGCTGGCTGCAGGCGGCGCTCGGTGACGAGTACACCGTGCACGCCTGCCCGGGCATCTACACCTCCACGCACATCGACTCCACGATCGCGCCCCTGCGCCCCGGACTCGTGCTGGTCAACCCGTCCCGGGTCAACGACGCCAACATGCCCGAGTTCCTGCGCGGCTGGGACAAGATCGAGTGCCCGGAGCTGGTGGACCAGGGCTTCGTCGGCCCCCACCCGCGCGGGTCGGTGTGGATCGGCATGAACTTCCTGACGATCGGCCCCGGCAAGGTCATCATCGACAAGCGCCAGGTGGACCTGATCCGGGTGCTCGAGAGCCACGGCGTCGAGTGCATCCCGGCCCAGCTCACCCACGCCCGCTCGCTGGGCGGCGGTTTCCACTGCGTGACCCTCGACGTGCGCCGCACGGGCGAACTCGCCACCTACCGGTAGGACGAGCCGACGGCCGGCCCGCCGCCGATGTCCCCCGCATCGGCGGCGGGCCGGCCGTGCCGCCACCGGAACGTCACGTCCCGAGACCCTTCCGACTCACAAGGGAAACAGCTGACGATGGTGACCAGTCCCCCCGCGGGTACCCCGCGCGTGGCGATCGTCGACGGGCGCTCGACAGGGCGCTACCTGCCGGCCGCGTTCCTCCGGCACGGCATCGAGTGCGTGCACATCCACTCGCCCCACCCCGACGTCCACATGGCGTACGACCCCGAAGGCTTCGTCGACCACGTCCGCCACGACGGTGACGTGGCGGCCACGGCGGCCGCCCTGCGCGAGCACGGGGTCATCGCGGTGATACCCGGCACCGAGTCGGGCGTCGAGCTCGCCGACCGGCTCTCCGCCGAACTCGGCACCCCCGGCAACGGGATGAGCCGGCCGACCGCCCGCCGCAACAAGTACGACATGGTCCAGGCCCTGCGCGAGGCCGGACTCGACCACGCGGCCACCGTCGTCTCCTCCGACGCCGACGAGATCGTCACCTGGGCGGAGACGACCGCGGGCTATCCGGTCGTCGTGAAGCCGGTCTCCAGCTCCAGCACGGACAACGTCGTGGCGTGCTCGACCCCGGAGGAGGTGCGCGCCGCCCACGCACGGATCATCGGCGGCACCGACCGGCACGGCATGGTCAACAAGGTGGTGCTCGCGCAGGAGTTCCTGGACGGCGACGAGTACTACGTCAACACCGTCAGCCGTGGCGGCCGGCACCACACCGTGGAGATCTGGCGCTACCACAAGCGCAAGGTCCCCGGCGGCGACTTCATCTACGACTACGACGAGCCGCTGGCTCCGGACGACCCGGTCGCCCGGCGGCTGGAGTCCTACGCGCACCGCGTGCTCGACGCGCTGGAGATCCGCAACGGGGCCGGCCACACCGAGATCATGCTGACCGCCCGGGGACCGGTGCTCGTCGAGTGCGGCGCCCGCACCGGCGGCGGCCAGATCCCGGAGATCATCACGCGCTGCTTCGGCGTGAACCAGGTGGACCTCCTCGCCCTTTCCGTGGCGGATCCCGACGCGTTCGACCGACTGCCCACCACCGCGTACCGGCTGCTGAAGCACCCGCGTTTCGTGGCCCTCATCAACCCGAGGGAGAACGGCGTCGTGCCGTCCCACGCCCAGCTGGCACCCGTCCGTGAACTGCCGTCCTACGCCCACACCGTGATGGCGCATCCGGAGGGCCATGTGCTTCCCCGCACCGTCGACGTCGCGACCTGGCCGGGCTACGTGTACCTCATCGCCGACGATCCCGCGGAGACGCTCGCCGACTACCAGGAGCTGCGCCGGATCGAGCATGACCACCTCTACGACAACAGACCCCTCTAGGAACCCGCCGCCTGCCGAAGGAGCGTCGAAATGACCACGGACGTGCGCACAACCGAGGACTACATAGCGCTCGCCGAGCGCTGGGGCGCCGACGACTACGTTCCGTTGCCCGTCGTGCTCACCCATGGAGAAGGCGCCTGGGTGACCGATCTGGACGGCCGGCGCCATCTCGACTTCCTCGCCGGGTACTCCGCGCTCAACTTCGGTCACCGGCACCCCGACATCATCGCCGCGGCCAAGGCCCAGCTCGACCGTCTGACGCTGACCAGCCGGATGTTCCACCACGACCAGTTCGCGCTGTTCTGCCGCGAACTCGCCGAGCTGACCGGCAACGAGCGGGTCCTGCTCTCCAACTCCGGCGGCGAGGCCGTCGACTCGGCCGTGAAGATCGCCCGGAAGTGGGCCTACCGGGTCAAGGGCGTGCCGGACGGCGCCGCCGAGATCGTCGTCGCCGGCTCGAACTTCCACGGCCGCACCACGACCATCGTCTCCTTCTCCACGGACGCGACCGTCCACGACGGCTTCGGCCCGTACACGCCGGGCTTCAGAGTCGTGCCCTACGGCGACATCGACGCGCTGCGCTCCGCGGTCACCGAGCACACGGCCGCGGTCCTCCTGGAGCCCATCCAGGCCGAGGCCGGCGTCGTCGTCCCGCCGAAGGGCTACTTCACCGAGGTCCGTCAGCTGTGCGACGAGACCCGGACGCTGTTCATCGCCGACGAGGTGCAGTCCGGCCTGGCCCGCACCGGCGCGACCCTGGCCCTCGACCACGAGGGCGTCCGCGCGGACCTGTACACCCTCGGCAAGGCGCTGAGCGGCGGCACGATGCCGGTGTCCGCGGTGGCCGGCCGGGCCGACGTCATCGGCGTGCTCAAGCCCGGCGAGCACGGCTCGACCTTCGGCGGCAACCCGCTGGCCTCCGCCGTCGGCCGCGCGGCGGTGAAGCTGCTCGCGACCGGCGAGTTCCAGGAGCGCTCCCGCGAGCTCGGCACGTACCTGCACGCCCGGCTCGGCGAGCTGGACAGCGTCGCCGAGGTCCGCGGCCGCGGCCTGTGGGCCAACGTCACGATCGCCGAGGGCCACCCGAAGGGGCGTCAGGTCTCCGAGGCACTGCTCGAGCGCGGCCTGCTGTGCAAGGTGGCCGAGGAGAACCTGCGGGTCTCCCCGCCGCTGGTGATCACCCGCGAGGAGCTCGACCGCGGCATCGACGCCATCGCCGAAGTCCTGGGCTGACGAGGAGCCACGTTGTCCGAGAATGTCGGCCCCACCGGCCAGGGTTCCCCGGAGGCCGCCGCCTCCGCACGGCCTCGCGTGCTCGTCGTGGGCGGCAAGGTCAGACAGCTGCGCAAGGCCCGGGAGCTGGGCCTCGACGTGGTGCACGCCCAGTATCCGAACGCGTACGGCAGCGAGCACTGGCCGTACGTCGACCAGGCGCTGCTGCTCGACTACTCCGACGTCGACCGCGTCCTGCCGATGGCCCGGGCGCTGCACGAGGAGTTCCCGTTCCGTACGGCCGTGACGCTGACCGAGTTCGGACTGCTTCCGGCGGCCCGGATCAACGAGGCGCTCGGTCTCGCCGGCGAGTCCGTCGAGACCGTGGAGCTGCTGCTCGACAAGGCCCGGATGCGGCAGCGCCTCGCCGAGAAGGGCATCAGCCCGGTCGCCTCCGCGGTCGGCCGCTCCACTCGGGACGTCCGGGACTTCGTCGCGGCGCACGGGCTGCCGATCATCGTCAAGCCGGTCCGCGAGTCGGGCAGTCTGGCGGTGTTCTGTGTCCGCGAGGAGGCCGAGGTGGACGCCGTCGCCGAGAAGTACCGGTCCCTGAACGACAAGGACTGGGCCCAGGGAGACGTGGCCTTCGCCGACACCTTCCAGGAGTTCCTCATGGAGGAGTACCTGGAGGGCCCGTTGTTCAGCGTGGAGACACTGAGTTTCGACGGCAGGCACGTCGTCGTCGCGACCACCGGCCGTGAGCTCGGCGGCTCCGGCTTCGCGGAGTTCGGCACCACCGGCTTCGCGGAGATCGGCCTTTCGATGCCCGCCCCGCACCCGCCCGAGGCGGTGGCCGAGGCCACCCGGCTGGTGTTCGACTTCCTGGACGCGGTGGGGCTGCGCAACGGCCCCGGCCACACCGAGGTCAAGCTGACCCCGCGCGGCCCGCGGATCCTCGAGTCGCACAACCGCATCGGCGGTTACGCGATCAACGAGATGGCCGAGCACGTCTACGGCGTCGACATGGAGCGTTACGCGCTGGCCGCCGGGTTCGGCCTGCTCGAACCCCTGGAGGGGGCGCCCGAGCCCCGGGGCGCCATGGCCCTCCGGTGCCTTCTCCCGGAGCCCGGACGGGTCGTGGAGGTGAGCGGCATCGAGGCCGTGCGCGCGGACCCGGCGTTCGTGGACCTCCATGTGATGGTGCGGCCGGGCGACGTGGTGAACCCGCTGACCTGGAACGAGGACATCGGCGGTTACGTCGTGGCCCGGGGCGCGGACGCCGAGGAGGCGATCGCCCACAGCAGGCGTCTCGCCGCGGCGGTCCACGTGCGGACCGAGCCGGTGGCCTGAGTACCGGCCAGGGACGATCGCCGTCGGTTCGGGAGTGGCGGCCGGGTACGTTCCGGCCGCCACTTCGCATGTCCGGGTGTCCCCGGGAATAACTGTCAGGAAGCTTTACTAACTCCTCCCGCGACGGCAGCATGTCATGTGCCCATCACATCCACGCAACTCCCCACCGGAGGTGGCGCATGGCACGACGGCGCACGCTCCCGGCCGCCCTCGCGGCGGCCCTGACCGCGCTCGCCCTGACCCTGCTCGGCGCGTTGTCCTCGCCGGCGCCCGCCGAGGCGGCGGCCGGCTGGACCCTGCGATGGGCGCCCGACGCCGCGACCCACGGCCTCGGGGCCTTCGAGACCATCGAGGACGACCGGGCCGACTCCCACCCAGAGGTCCGGCCTCACATCAAGGTCGCCGGGGACGCCTACCGCTTCGACATGCACATGGAGGACCGGGACACCGCGACCGACCGGCAGCGGCAGGAGGTGACGGGCAACCGCACCTCGTCGTCCTCGTACCTGTCCTGGAAGCTCGGCGAGACCTGGCGCGTGACGTACTCCATGTACATCCCGAGCTCGCTGATGGCGACCACGACCTTCACCCACGTCATGCAGACCAAGCAGCCCGGCAGCGGAACCTCCCCGATCACCGTCACCTCGCTGCGCCGCGTGAACGGCACCCAGACCATCGAGCACAAGGTCTTCGACGGCGACGTCCTCGTCGGCCGCACCGACCTCGTGCCGCTGCAGGACAAGTGGATCGACATCGAGTACGAGATCAAGATCGGCGACGGCACGGACGGCGCCGTGCGCTGGGTGGTCAAGAGCGGCGGCACCACCGTCGTCGACGCCACCAAGACGGGCGTCGACACCTTCCTCGCCGACCGGGTGCGCCCCAAGTGGGGCATCTACCGCTCCCTCGGCGACACCTCCGGCTCCCTGCGCGACACCTACCTCCTGCTGCGCGGCCTCCGCGCCTACCAGCTGACCGGATCCGGCCCGGCCCCCGGCCCGGAGACGCTGCTCTCCCAGGGCAGGCCGGCCACCGCCTCCTCCACCGAGGCGACCGGACTCGAGGCCGGCAAGGCCGTCGACGGGCAGACGAACACCCGCTGGGCCTCCGCCGAGGGAGCCGACCCGCAGTGGCTGCGCGTCGACCTCGGCGCGCCCGCCGCCCTCTCGCGCGTCCGCCTCGACTGGGAGGCCGCGTACGCCCGCGCCTACCGCGTGCAGGGCTCGCTCGACGGCACCACCTGGAACGACCTCCACACCACCACGACCGGCGACGGCGGCACCGACGAGACGGCCGTGACCGGCACCGCCCGCTACGTCCGGGTGTACGGCACGCAGCGCGCCACCCCGTACGGCTACTCCCTCTGGGAGTTCAAGGTCTACGGCACACCGGCGGCGGCGACGGCGGCGACGGCGTCCGGGAGCCAGGGGGTGTCTTCCGGATCAGGCCGCGGACCCGGGCAAGATCCGACAGAGACGGCCTAGCGGTCTCCGCGGACGGGACACGGCGGCCGGTGGGCACTGCGACCGGAGTCGTAGGCCACGGCGCGCTCCGGATCGGACGACAGGCTGAGGCGGAGCCCGAACCGGCTGCGTACGGTGGGCACATGCCCATCGATCTCGACGCCTATCTCGCCCGCATCGGCTGGTCCGGCGAGCGCCGGCCCACGCCGGCCGTGCTGAAGTCCGTGCACCGCGCCCACATCACCGGCATCCCGTTCGAGAACCTGGACCCGGTGCTCGGCAGCGCGCCCTCGCTCGCGCTGCCGGGCCTGGAGGCCAAGCTCGTCCACGGGGACCGCGGCGGCTACTGCTACGAGCACAACACCCTGCTCGCCGCGGCGCTCAGGGCGCTCGGCTTCGAGGTCACCCTGCTCACCGCGCGCGTCCTCGTCGGGGCCGGCCCCGACGACGTCCGGCCCCGGACCCACATGCTCATGCTGACCGAGGTGCCCGGCGAGCCCGTGCCGTACGTGACCGACGTCGGCTTCGGCAGCATCGGCGCCCTCCTCGAACCGATCCCGCTCATCGCCGACACGGAGGTCCTCGACACCCCTCGCCGCCACCGGCTGGTCCACGCGCCCCACGACGGGCCGCTGGAGACGTGGACCCTCCAGGCGCACGGCGCGGAGACCGACGGCTGGGACGACCAGTACGCCTTCACCGTCGAGCCCTTCCAGCGGCCCGACTACGAGGTCATCAACTGGTACATCGCGACCAACCCCCGCTCGCCGTTCGCCCGCTCCGTCTACGCCCAGCGCACCACCGACGACACCCATCTGTCCCTCGCGGGGCGGACGTTCACCGAGACCGCGGCCGACGGCACCCGCAAGGAGCGCGAGCTCGCCGACGCGGCCGAGGTGCTGGCCGTCCTGGGCGAGGACTTCGGCATCCGGCTGCCCGAGGACACCCGCCTGCCGGAGTAGCACCCCGCAGCGGCGGCTCCGCGGGCCCGGAACGCCCTGACCGGCGGAAAGTCCCCGCCGCTCTGGTCGAGCCCCGGCCCGCTGCGTACACTCCACCCTCGATGCGGACACGGCGCGGTGATCCGCATCGAGGAGTGGAGGGGCGTGCGTATGGCAGCGGAACCGGTTCCCCGGCGCGAAGTGGTCACGCGCCGCCCCGGGAGCACGCCCGCGCCCACCGCGTACCGGCCCGCGACCGAGCCGCCCCGCGAACTCACACCGGCCGCCCACGCGCACGTACGACGGCTCATCCGGCGCCAGCTCCGGGCCGGCCTCGCCACCGGCGGGGCCCTCGCGCTGCTCGTCGGCACCCTGCCGCTGCTCTTCCGCCACCTGCCCGCGACCGGCCTCGGCCCGGTGCCGGCGACCGTCGTCTGGGTCGTGCTCGGCGTCGCCGTGTACCCGCTGCTCCTGCTCCTCGCCGGCCGGTACGTCCGGCGCGCCGAGCGCAACGAGCGGGACTACACCCGGGCCGTCGAAGGGGCCTGAGCGGTGTCCCGCACGGCGGCGCCCGGGGCCGCCGAGTGAACCAGCCCTACGGCGTGGCGGCCGTGTCCGCCGTCATCGTCGCCACGGTCGCGGTCGGCGCCCTCGGCCTGCGCATCTCCCGCACCACCTCCGACTTCTACGTGGCCTCGCGCAGCGTCCCCGCCCGCCTCAACGCGGCCGCCATCAGCGGCGAGTACCTGTCCGCGGCCTCCTTCCTCGGCATCGCGGGACTCGTGCTCGCCCAGGGCGTCGACATGCTGTGGTTCCCCGTCGGATACACCGCCGGATACCTGGTCCTGCTCGCGTTCGTCGCCGCCCCGCTGCGCCGCTCCGGTGCCTACACGCTGCCCGACTTCGCCGAGGCCCGCCTGGAGTCCCGGGCGGTGCGCCGCGCCGCGGGACTGCTCGTCGTGGTCGTCGGCTGGCTCTACCTGCTGCCGCAGCTCCAGGGCGCCGGTCTCACCCTCGGCACCCTCACCGGACTGCCCGCCTGGTCCGGCGGGATCGTCGTGGCGGTCGTCGTCGCCCTGTCCGTCGCGGCGGGCGGCATGCGCAGCATCACCTTCGTCCAGGCCTTCCAGTACTGGCTGAAACTGACGGCCCTGCTGGTGCCACTGCTGTTCCTGCTGTTCGCCTGGTACGCCGACGGCCGCCCCGCCCCGGCCCTCGACGAACCGCCCGGGTTCCGCCGGCACAGCGCGGTCCGCGTCGACGACGGCGTCACCCTCCGGATCGCCGAGCCGCTGCGGGTCACCGTCACCGGCACCGTCGACGGCCGCCGCCACGACGCCGAACCCGTCGACCTGGCACCCGGCCGCCACCGGGTCGAGGCCGGCACCGTCCTCGGCTTCCCGGCCGGCAGCCCCGTGCCCGAGCGCTCCACCGCCGCGACGGACGGGGGCACGTCCACCGGCTGGGCCGAACCCCGGGGCCGCGCGGGCGAGGAGCATCCGCTCTACGCCACGTACGGACTGATCTTCGCCACCTTCATGGGCGCCATGGGCCTGCCGCACGTCGTGGTCCGCTTCTACACCAACCCCGACGGCCGCGCCGCCCGCCGCACCACCGTCGTCGTCCTCGGTCTGGTCGGCGCCTTCTACCTGCTCGCCCCGCTGTACGGGGCCCTCGGCCGCGTCTACGCGCCGGACCTGCTGCTCACCGGGAACACCGACACGGCCGTGCTGATGCTGCCCGACCGGCTGATCGGCGGCACCTCGGGCGACCTCCTCGGCGCGCTGCTCGCCGCGGGCGCCTGCGCCGCCTTCCTGTCCACCGCCTCCGGCCTCACCATGGCCGTGGCCGGCGTCCTCACCCAGGACTTCCTGCCCACGCCCCGCGGCGTACGGCACTTCCGGCTCGCGGCCGCCCTCGCCGTGGCCGTGCCCGCGGCCGGACACGTCGTGGTCCAGGGCCTGTCCGTCGCCAACGCCGTCGGCCTGGCCTTCGCGGTGGCCGCCTCCTCCTTCTGCCCGCTGCTGCTGCTCGGCATCTGGTGGCGCCGGCTCACCGCCGCGGGCGCCGTCGCCGGCATGGTCACCGGCGGCGGCGCCGCGCTCACCGCCGTCTTCGCCACCGTCCTGGGCGGCCCCGACTCCGGCTGGCCGCGGGCGCTGCTCGCCTGGCCCGCCGTGTGGACCGTACCCCTGGGCTTCCTGACCATGGTCCTGGTCTCGCTGGCCACCCCGAAGGGCGTACCGGCCGGCACCGACGCGATCATGGCGCGCCTGCACCTGCCCGAGGCGCCCGAACCCGTACCGCCCGCCGGATCCTGGAAGTCGCGCCGATGACCCTGCTGTTGCTGCTGCTCTGCTGCGCCGTCGTCGGCGCGGTCTGCTTCGCCGCGGGCGCCGCCTACGTGCGGGGCGCCGGTTACGTCCTCGGCGCCGGGTACGTACGCGGCGCCGGGCGCCGGGGCCGCGCGCGCGGGGCGGCGGGAGGCCCGGACAGCGTGGAACGCGCCACCTTCCAGACGCTGCACACCGCCTCGCTCGCCGCCCCGCCGCTGCGGGCCGGGCTGAGCGCGGACACCGCCCGCAAGGCGGTGCGCAGACTGCGGCCGCTGCTCGGCACCCAGTCCCTGGCGCTCACCGGCCTGGACGGCGTGCTCGCCTGGGAGGGCAGCGGCGAACACCACGGCGAACAGCTCGCCGCGCAGGTCACGAAGGCCGTGCAGGCGGGCCGCACGCGCAGCTTCTCCGTGGACTGCGACCGCGCGGACTGCGCCGTCCGCTTCGGGGTGGTCGCCCCGCTGACCGCGGGCGGTCGCCCCAAGGGCGCCCTCGCGGCCTTCGGCACCCATGACTCGGCCGCCCTCGCCCGGGCCACCGAGGAGGTGGCCCGCTGGGTGTCGGTCCAGCTGGAGCTGGCGGAACTCGACCGGGCGCGCAGCAGCCTCATCGAGGCGGAGATCCGCGCCCTGCGCGCGCAGATCTCCCCGCACTTCATCTACAACTCCCTCGCCGCCATCGCCTCGTTCGTCCGCACCGACCCGGAGCGGGCCCGCGAACTGCTTCTGGAGTTCGCCGACTTCACCCGCTACTCCTTCCGCAGGCACGGCGAGTTCACCACGCTCGCCGAGGAGCTGAACTCGATCGAGCAGTACCTGGAGCTGGTCCGCGCCCGCTTCGGCCGGCGGCTCCAGGTCACCCTCCAGATCGCGCCCGAGGTGCTGCCGGTCGCGCTGCCGTTCCTCTGCCTCCAGCCGCTGGTCGAGAACGCCGTCAAGCACGGCCTCGAGGACTCCGTCGAACGCAGCCTCATCACCATCGTCGCCGTCGACGAGGGCGCGGTGGCGCGGGTCAGCATCGAGGACAACGGCGTCGGCATGGAACCCGAACGGCTGCGCCGCATCCTGCACGGCGAGGGCGGACCCACCACCGGGATCGGCCTGCGCAACGTCGACGAACGGCTGCGCCAGGTCTACGGCGAGAACGAGGGCCTGGTCATCGAGACCGCCGTCGGCGCGGGCATGAAGATCACCCTGCGCATTCCCAAGTACCACGCGGGCGTCCACGCCCACGCCCCGGTCGGACGGGACTAGGCCGTCTCTTCCGGATCAGGGCCGGGTCCGCGGCGTCTGGCACGGCACCTCGCCGCGCTGCCGAAGCGCCCCGACAGCTCCGCTGTCGCGACGCTCCGGCGCCTTGCGATGCACGGCACCAGACGCCGCGGCCTTTCCGGCCCTGATCCGGAAGAAACGGCCCAGGGGCCGTCTCGCCGGCCTGATCGACGAGACGCTCCCAGAGCCGGTCCGGCGGAACAGGGCCCGACGGGTCCGGGCCGGGTCCGGGCCGCGTGCGGCCCGGACCCGACGGGAACACCGCTCACCGCGCCTGGTACTCCTGGCGCAGCGACTCCAGGATGTCGGCCGCCTCCGGCAGGCCGACGGCGCGGCAGCGGGCCGCCGCGGCCGTCAGCCGGGTGACGGCCGCGGCGTGACGCTCCAGGCCGTTGCCCTCGATCAGGGCCGCGATCCGCACCGCCTCGGCCCGCGGCACCTCGCCCTCCTCCCCGCCCCGCTCGTGGGCGGCCACGGCGGCCTCCGCCGCCAGCAGCGCCTCGGGGAAGCGCTGGGCCTCCGCGAGCACACGCGCACGCCGGTAGTGCACCGAGCCCTGCTCATACCAGAGGGGGAAGTCCACGGACTCCCCGTCCACGGCCGCGAGCAGGGCGTCGGCCCGCGCCAGGTGCTCCAGCGCCTCGTCCAGGCCCTCACCCTCGCGGGCGAGCACGGTGAGACGGGCGAACTCGCGCATCATGTGGGCGACCAGCGGTGGGTTCGGGGCCTCGGCGTGCGAGGCGACCGCACGGTCGTAGGCCGTGGCCGCCGCGTCCCAGCGGTCGGCCAGCGCCAGCGTGATTGCCGCCTCCGCCGCCACCAGGGTGTGCACGGCGCGGTCGTCCTTCCACTCCGCGACGAGGTCAGCGAGCTTCAGGAACTCCTCGGCCGCCGGCAGGAACTCCTCCAGGTCCCGCAGGCCTCGGCCCAGCGTCAGCCGGGCCTGGGCGAGCATCCGCTCGTCGAGCGACGCGGCCGCCTCGTCGGACAGCACCGACTCCAGTACGGCGACGGCGTCCGCCTGCTGCCCGCCGCCCGCCAGCACGTCGGCGAGCTGGAGCCGGATGTCCGTGGCCTCCTCCGGCTCCCCGGCCTGGTCGAACCGCGCCGCCGCCTCGGACAGGTGGCGCACGGCGGCCCCGAAGTCGCCCAGGTGCGAGGCGGCGTGCCCGAGCAGCGCGTACGACGGGGCCATCGGGAAGTCGGCGTCGTCGTGCCGCACGGCGTCGCCGATCGCCTCGTGCAGCAGCTCCACCGCCTCCGCCGGCTCCTGCCGGGCGAGCAGGATCTGCGCGAGCAGACACCGCGGCCGGGTGCCCCGCCAGGGCCGCCCGGAGGCGGCCACGTCGGCGAGGGCCGCCCGCAGCTCGGCCTCCGCCACGGCGAAGTCGCCGCGCCGCCCGGCCAGGTCCGCGGCGTACTGCCGCGCGTTGGCCGCCTGATGGAGCACGGAGAGCCGCTCGGCCTCCGACCGCAGCGTCCCGGCGAGCTCCTCGAACCGTGCGACGGCGGCGTCGGAGGGCTCCGGCAGCTGTCGCAGGACCTCGCGATAGCCGCTGTAGGCGGCGGCGTTCAGGACGATCAGGTACTGCAGGACGCGCCCCCTGGCGACGTCGTACCCCTCGTGCACGGACGCGGTCTCACCGGCACCGGGGCGCTCGCCCGTGAGCGGGGCCTCGGCCTCGAGCCGCCGGGCCTCGCGCAGCACCGCGTCGACCCCGGCCCGTACCGCCTCGGGGTCACGCCCGTCCGCGTCCGGACCGGCCTGCGCCTCCCCGCCGGTCTCCTGGTCCTCCTCCTCGTCGGTGTCCCAGGCGAGGGCGCGCGCCCGTGCGGCGAGCGCGTGCCAGGGCATGCCGACGCGGGCGTACAGTCCTGCCGCCCGGTCGAGCTCGGCGGCGAACTCGTCGCGCCGGTCGGCCACACCGGACCGGGACGCGCGATGGTCGGCGAGCTCGGCCTCCAGAAGCTCCGGCGGGCCCAGGCGATGGTCGTGCGGGTCCGGGGCGGTGCCGTCCGCGATCCGCTCCTCCACCCGGTCCCACAGCCGGCGCTCCGAGGGCCGGCCCTCACCGGCCAGCCGGCGCGCCTCCTGCACCAGCTCCACGAAGTGCTCCGGGACCTCGACGACGGCCGCCGACGCGCGGGCGGCGGCCACGGGGGCGCCGCCCGTGGCGCCGTTGCCCGCGGCCGGGCGGGTCACGGAGGTGCGCAGACCGAGCGGCAGCGGCTCGTCGAGGAGCGGAGCGCGGCCGAGCCGCTCCCGGCGCCGGTCGCCGACCGCCGTGGTGCCGTTGCGGGCGTCGAACGCGGCGGCCAGCGGGCCGGCCTCCGAGCGGACGTGGCCGAGCAGCCCGCCCGCCGTCCAGTTGCGGCCGGGCGGGCCCGCGACCGGGGTGTCGCCGAGACCGTCCGCCACGATCCGGGCGAGCAGCACCTCGACGCCGGTGAGGAAGCTCAGCCGGGCCAGCGGCGCGCCGGTCGCCTCGAACAGGCCGCGGTTCTCCGCGAGGATCTCCAGGCCACGCCCCTCGTTCCGGGACAGCGCGCAGAACTCCAGGTGCAGGCCCACCTCCTCCTGCATGCCGGTGTTGCCCCGGACCCGGCGGTAGCCGGTGAGGTGGTGGGAGCGGGCCTCGTCCACCCGGCCGGTGCGCAGCAGCGGCAGCAGGGCGCGCGCCTGGCTCGACTGCGGCTCCTCGGAGCAGCCCTGGGAACCGTCGAGCACGGGACCCCAGAGGTCCAGGGCCCCTGCGTCGTCGCCGGCCGTCAGCCGGTGCCAGGCGATGTTCCGGATCTCGCAGGCCTCGCAGTCGCTGAGGTCCGTGCGCGGCCGGGTCACCCACAGGTCGTACGCGTCGGCGACGCCCACGCCGGTGTGCGCGGCGACGTGATGGCCCATGGCCGCCACCGGCTGCATGCCGTGCCCGGCCGCCTCGTAGCGCTCGCGCATCCGGTCGATCCAGCCCCGGACCGTGGCCAGGGGCACCTCGGGCACCTGCAGCAGTGAGGTCGTCACCCACTTGAAACGCCAGAAGACCTGGTGGGCCTCCCACTCGCTGAACGACTCGGGAGCGGTGTCCCACAGCTTCAGCAGCCGGGCGAACGCGACCGGCGACTTGCGGTGCTCGCCGGTGAACTCGTACGCCGTCATCAGCTCCAGGAGCGCGGTGACGAGCACGTCCGGCTTGTCGAAGACCTCGGCCGCCTCCACCAGCTCCTCGGCGGTGACGGTGCGCTGCAGGCCGTGCGGGCGCTCGTGGTTCTCCCGCAACGCCTCGAACACGGCCTCGGGGGTGTCCAGCATCTACAGTTCCTTCCGGGGCTCGTTGCCGGGGTCGCCGGGCGCGTCCGTGGCGGCCTGGTGCATGGCATGGCTGAGCAGGCCCATGAAGGCCCGGTTGAGCAGGGCGCTCTCGCTCGCCTTGAGCGGGCGGCGGCTCAGCAGCAGCGCCTGGCCGTAGAGCGCCTCGGCCGTGGTGACGGCGAGGCCGCGCTCGGTGATGGTGACGGCCTGCCGGACCAGCGGGTTGAGGTGGTTGAGGACCAGCTGCGCGCGCGGCGTCTCGTTGCGCAGCGAGCCGAGGATGTCCGCCCACAGCCCGTCGCTGTCGGCGGCGAGGCTCGACCGGGTCCGCTCGTGCCGCGCCTCGCGGTTGTCGAGCAGCAGCGCGGGCGCGGTGACGGGCTGGAAGTCGCGCAGCACCACGTCGCAGTCGTGGACGCCGACGGTCTCCCGGGCCACCGCGAGGAAGCCCGCGGCCCGCAGCTCGGCGGTCGGGTCCACGGCGTCGAGGTGCGCGGTCACGGTGGCCGGGTCGAGGTCGGTGACGGCCGTGCCGGGCCGGATCTCCGGCAGCCGGAGCACCAGGCCCCGGTCGTAGGTGTAACCGCCGTTGACGACGCCGAGACCCGCCGCCGCGGCGATCGGCGCGACCTGGCGGAACTCCTCGACGCTGCGGGTGACGAGCAGCGTCGGATGGGTCCGGGCGAACTCCTCCAGGGTGACGTTGCCGTCGGTGGTCTCGAACGGCAGCCACGGCAGCACGATCCGCAGCAGCTCGTCGTCGTAACGGGCCAGCGCCTTGACCGCGAGGTGGTGGGTGTCGATGAAGCGGTGCAGCAGCGCCGGGTCGCTCGCGGCGAGCCCGGTCAGCCAGTCGCGGATCCGCTCGCCGAGCGCGTCCCGCACCGCCGACAGGGTGCCGTCCTCGTACAGCGACTCGCGGGAGGCGGTGGGCCGCAGGCTGGTCGTGTCGACCACGCAGCGCACGAAGAACGCCCAGTCGGGCAGCAGTTCGGGCGCCTGGTCGGTCAGCAGCATGCCCTTGAGGTGCACCCGGTGACCGGCCCGCTGCGCCGGGCTCACCGCGTTCGGCAGCACATAGGCCACACCGCGCAGCCCGGCCGCCGGCAGGTCGAGGTCGATGGTGTCGAGCGGCGTGAAGTCGAAGAGCGTGCGGCAGTACGCGGTGAGCGCCTCCCGTCGCGCCAGCGGGGAGCGGTGCCGCTGCTCCCACGGTGGCGTGTCGTTCACCCGGTGGCTCTCGCCGCGCGGACCGACGACGGTGACCTCGTGCCGCAGCAGCCCGCCGTAGTGCCGGGCCAGTGCGACGACCTGCTCCGGGCTCGTCCACTCCGCGTTGTCGGCGCGCGGCGTGAGGCGCACGGTGGTGCCCGGCTCGGGCACCGCCGACGCCGGCAGCGTACGGATGGTGTAGCGGCCGTCGGAGTGGCCGCGCCACTCGACGGCGGGCGCCGCGGGATCCACCGCCGACCGGCTGAGCACCGTGATCTCGTCGGCCACCACGAAGCAGGCGAGCAGGCCGATGCCGAACTGGCCGATGAACTCCCCGCGCGCCGCGTCCAGTCCGGCGCCGTCGAGGCCGCCGTCGGCGGTCCGCTTGGAGCTGCGCCCGATGGTCGCGAGGAAACGGTGCACGTCGGCCTCGGTCAGACCGATGCCCGTGTCCGTGACGGTGAGGGTGTCACCGGTGCGCACGGTGATGCTGCCCGGTGCGCCGGGCACGGCCGCCTGACGTGCCGTGATCGCGTCGACGGCGTTCTGCAGCAGCTCGCGGAGGTAGACGCGCGGGCTGGAGTAGAGGTGGTGGGAGAGCAGGTCGACCAGGCCGCGCAGATCGACCTGGAAGGTGTGGGCGGTCTCGGTCCGGTTGGGGTGGGACACCTGGTGACGTCTTTCTGACGGGGCGACGGTCGGGACGACGGTACGGAGGGAATGCGGAGGGAGTACGGAAGCTTGGGGCCCGCGGCCCGGGGGAGCGGGGCAGGGGCTCAGCGGCCGGCGGCGGAGCGCTGCTTGCGGTAGGCGGCGGCCGGGTCGTCGTCGAGGTAGTTCCAGGGGAACGCGGTGACCCGCCCTCCGGTCGCCTCGAAGCACTCGCGCGCGGCGGCCCGCTCCCCGGCGAGCGAGAAGGCCATGGCGAAGCTGTTGAAAACCTGGAGCCGGCCGGTGCGCGGGGCGAAGTCCCGGTGCCGGTACGAGTGGTCGGCGGCCTGGTGCAGGGACGCCGCCACGTCGGGGCGGCGCACGTACGCGAGGCCCGGGTCCGGGTCGAGGGCGAGCCAGTGCTCGATGTGCGCGAGGGCGACGAGCTGGCCGAGCGGCGTGCCGGCGGGAGCGCCGAACGCGGACTCCCGCGCGAAGGCGTGCATCTCCTCGTGCGAGCCGCCCCACTTCTCGCAGACCTGCTGCAGACGCTGCTGGTGCGCGCCCAGGTGGTACGGGTCGCGTCGCACGGCGGCCTCGAACCGGCGCCGTGCGACGACCGGACCGGCCTCGAGGCCGCGGCCCGTCATCAGCAGGCCGTACCAGGGCGAGGTCCACGTCGGCTCGCGCTCGGCCACCTCGTACAGCCACGACTCGGCCGTGCGCAGCCGCTCGTGGAACACCTCGAACTGCTCGCGCGAGACGTACTTCGCCTCCAGGCCGGATCGGGCCTCCCAGCCCCGGCGGACCTGTCGCAGCCCCGCGACCAGCCTCGGCAGCGCCGCGTCCGGCTCCGCGTCGAGCACCCCGGTGATCCACCGCTCCACGCCGGCGGTGTCCGCGACGGCCATCAGCAGCTCCGCGCGGTCCGCGCTCTCGGGCCGCGCTTCCAGGACCGACCGCAGGGACTCCCAGTCGCCCGCCTCGGCGGCCTCGCGTGCGCGCGTCACGGCGGGATCGCCGGAGTCCCGCTCCAGCGCCGCCGCAGGCCGGCCGGTCCATTTCCCGAGCGTGAGCCCCCACTCACGGAGCAATGCCATGTCCCCACCCCTTGCCATGTCGAACGGGCAGGTCAGAGATCACCTCCCCTGTGGAGTAGTGACTATCACGCGTGGCCGACATTCGCACGGCGGTATCCACAGGCACGCACGGACGGCCCGGACGGCGGCCCCGGCCGGTCGCGGTCACCTCACGGGCAGGGCCATGAACAGCGCCTTCTCGCCGGCCGACGCCGTGCCGTCGTAGAGGCTCGTGTCGAGACCGCAGAAGGCGAATCCCATCCGGAGATAGGCGCGGACGGCGGGTGCGTTGACGTTGCTCACCTCCAGCCACAGATGGCCCGCCCCGCACTCCCGCGCGAAGTCGAGTGCGTGGCCCATCAGGGCCCGGCCGATGCCCCGGCCGCGCCAGCCGGGGGCGACCTCGATGTCGCGGACCGTGAGACGCGCGTTCCAGGGTTCGAAGGAGGTCGCCACGAAGCCGCACAGCTCGTCGCCCGCGACGGCGACCACGGTCCGGCGCGTCGGGAGGCTGCCGTCCCCGTCCCCGGACCGGCCCTCCTCGTCCCCTTCTTCCTCGCCGTCCTCCCCGTCGTCGGGGAAGACCTTGCGGAACGGCGGATCCACCGGCATCGGCAGGATCGTGAACCCGCCGTCCGTCACCGTCACTTCGTACACCGCGTCCGTGGTGAACGAGCCGTCGAGCGCCTCGATGGCGGCGCCGTCCTCGGGGCGCGCGGGCCGGTAGACGACGGTTCGTGCGGATTCCGTGGAGCTGTCCATGATCCGACCGTACCTCCCGTCCCCGGTGGGAAAGCCGTGCCGTCCGCGCACCGGGAGATGGACACCGGCGGTCCGCACAGGACTGCCGGTGGGCCGGCTCGCGGGCTAGACTCCGCGGCCGGACTCCCGGTGAGGGGCCGTTTTCGGCCTTCCCGAAGTTTCCCCGGCGTTTTTCGTTATCCGGCGGGCCTGTCGCGATCTCCCAGGTGTCGGGCATCGGCAACAGGCAGGACGACCAGGATGAGGCAAGGCATGCAAGCACCGCACGGGACCGAGCTGGTGAGGGCCGCGCAGGGTGGTGATCCCGCGGCGCGGGACCGGCTCGTCGCCGCGTACCTGCCGCTCGTCTACAACATCGTCGGGCGGGCGATGAACGGGCACCACGACGTGGACGACGTCGTGCAGGAGACCATGCTGCGGGCGCTCGACGGGCTCGGCGGCCTGCGGTCCCCGGACGGCTTCCGGTCCTGGCTGGTCGCCATCGCCATGAACACCCTCCGCGCCCACTGGCACCGGCAGCAGGCCCGCCACGCCGCGGGGACCCTCGACGAGGCCCGCGACCTCGCCGGACCCGGCGCCGACTTCGCCGAGCTGGCCGTGGTCCGGCTGCAGCTGTCCGGACAGCGGCGCGAGACCGCGGAGGCCACGCGCTGGATGGAACCCGAGGACAACGACCTGCTGTCCCTGTGGTGGCTGGAATGCGCCGGGGAACTGACCCGCCACGAGATCGCGGACGCCCTGCAACTGCCGGCCGAGCACATCGCGGTCCGGGTCCAGCGCATGAAGGAGCGGCTCGAGACCGCCCGCGTCGTCGTCCGCGCCCTGTCCGCCGCACCGCTCTGCCCGACGCTGCGGGACGGCCTCGGCACCTGGGACGGCCGGCCGTCCGCGCTGTGGCGCAAGCGAATAGCCCGCCACGCCCGCGCCTGCCCGCACTGCGCGGGCCTCTGGCGCGGCCTGGTACCCGCCGAAGGACTGCTCGCCGGGCTGCTGCTCGTCCCGCCGGCCGCCCTGCTGCTCGGCGCGGTCCGCGAAGCCGCCGGTCTGGGCCCGGCCGGCCTCGCCGCGGCCCCGACCACCGTGGCGCCCGCCGTGTCCGTGCCGGGAGGTGCCGGACGGGGCCGCCACGCCGCGCACGCCGCCGCACCCGCCACGCGCGGCGCACGCCGCAAGGAGCGGGAGCGCAAGCGGGGCCGCCGCCGGGCGGCCGCCGCCGCGGGACTCGCCGTCGTCGCGGTCACCGGCGGCACCTTCTACCTGACCACCGGCCCCGAGGGCGGTGACCCGGACGCCGTCGACGTGACCCGGGCCGCGGCCCCGGACACCGGCTCCGGCCTGTCGCCCGCCGGCACGGACCCGGCGACCATCTCCGCGACGCCCAGCGCGAGCCGCTCCACCGCACAGCCCAGCCGTTCGCCCAAGCCCACGCCCACGCCCACCAAGCCGGCGACCACGAAGCCCGCCCCGCCGCGTACCACCGCGCCGCCCCCGCCCAGCCCGCGGCCCACGGCCACCGGCGGCTCCGGGGCCACCTCCTCGTCCGATGCCGCGCAGGTCATCGAGCTCGCCAACGCCGAGCGCGCGAAGGCCGGCTGCGGGCCTCTGACCGAGCACTCCCTGCTCACCCGCGCCGCCCAGGGCCACTCCGACGACATGGCGGCACGGGACTTCTTCGACCACACGAACCCCGACGGAGCCGACCCGGGCGACCGCGTCACCGCCGCCGGATACCGCTGGTCGACGTACGGCGAGAACATCGCCAAGGGCCAGCGCACGCCCGCCGACGTGATGGAGGCCTGGATGAACAGCCCCGGCCACCGCGCCAACATCCTGAACTGCTCCTTCAAGGAGATCGGCATCGGCATCCACACCGCCGGCGGCCCCTACTGGACGCAGGTCTTCGGCGCCCGGTAGCCCCACGCGCCCGGCGGCGGCCCCCGCCGTCCGGGGCGACGGCACGGGCGCGCGGCGTGCTCCGTCGGCACGGGCGGGGTTCGCCGCCTACCGTGATCCGATGCGACGCGTTCCGAACTGGACCCTGTTGCCGTCGAGCACCGCACCCGTCGTGCTGGTCGTCGGCTGGACGGCCGCGGCCGCGCTGGAAGGCCCGTCCTACGACGCCGCACGGCAGACCATCAGCGTCCTCGCGGCCTACGGCGCCGCCGGGTTCTGGGTGATGACCGGCGCGCTGCTCGCCGTGGGCCTGTGCCACCTCGGCACGGCATGGGGGCTGCGCGCCGCGGCCACGCCCGGACGCGTGGCGCTGGCCGCCGGCGGCATGGCCGCGCTGGCCGTGGCGTTCGTCCCGGCGCCCAGCAGCGGAGGCTCCCTGCGGCACGGGTCCGTGGCCGCCACGGGCTTCGCGCTGCTCGCGCTGTGGCCGGTGCTCGCCTCCGTACGCGCCGGGTCGAGGACCCCGTGGGCGCTACGGCCCTGGCCCGCCGCCCTGGCCACGGCGTCGATGGGCGCCGGTGCGCTCTGGTACCTCGTGGAGACCGACCGGGCGGGTGCCGCCGGCGTCGCCGAGCGCCTGGTGACCTGCATGCAGTCCGTGTGGCCGCTGGTGGTGGTCGCCTCCTGCCTGTGGCACCAGCGCCGGACGCGCGCAGTGCCCTGACCGGCCAGGCGCGGGCTGGTCCGGCGGTCAGCCGTTCCGGGGCTCGATGCGGAACCCGAAGCCCAGCGTGCCCGGGTCGAGCGCGGTCGCGCCGCCGTCGACGGTGAGCACCGCGCCGTTGACGAAGGAGGCGGCGGGGGAGAGCAGCCAGGCGATCGCCTCGGCCACCTCCCGCGGCTCACCGGGCCGACCGGCCGGCAGCACCCGGGTGACCTCCTCGTACCCGGCCTCGACCCCGTTCCCGCCGGTCCCGCCCGCCGCGCCGCCGCCCAGGCCCGCCTCCTCCGCGAAGCGGTCCATGCGCCGGTCCGCCATGTCGGTGCGCACCCAGCTCGGGCACACCGTGTTGGCGCGCAGCCCGGCACCGCCGTAGTCGACCGCGAGCGAACGGCACAGCTGGAGCAGGGCCGCCTTGGAGGTGGCGTAGGCGGCGTTGCCGACGCCGTTGCGCAGCGCGGACACCGAGGCGACCGCCACCACCGCCCCGCGGGCTTCGAGCAGATGCGGGAGCGCGGCGCGCAGCAGGTGGAACGGCCCGGTGAGGTTGGTGCGCATGACCGCGTCCCAGTCCTCGAGCGTCACCTCGCCCACGCCGCCGCCACGGCCGATCCCGGCGTTGAGGACGAGGCCGTCGAGCCGCCCGTAGGCGCCGATCGCCGCGTCGACGAGCGGGCCCACCGCGTCCGGGTCCCCGATGTCCGACGGCACGGCCAGGCCGCCGGTCTCCTCCGCGACCAGGTGCAGCGGCTCGGGACGGCGCCCGGAGACCACGACCCGGTGTCCCGCTGCGGCCAACAGCCGTGCGGTCGCGGCGCCGATGCCGGTGCCGCCGCCGGTCACGAGATACACGCGCCGGTCCGTGTCCTCCGCCATGCTCGTCACGCCTCCGTGGTCCGTCGGCCGACTTCGTCCACCCGTGCGGCCGTTGCCGTGATCATAGGCACGGCCGATGTCGGTGGCCCGTCGTAAGGTCGGCCGCATGAGCACTTCCGACGAAGTCCGCGCGCTCGCGCTCGCCCTGCCGGAGACGACGGAGAAGGTGGCGTGGTCCATGCCCACCTTCCGGGTCGCCGGGAAGATGTTCCTGACGCTTCCGGAGGACGAGACGTCGATGGCCGTCCGCTGCCCGAAGCTGGAGCGCGACGAACTGGTCCTCGCGGAGCCGGAGAAGTTCTGGGTCGCGGACCACGAGGCGGCCTTCGCGTGGGTGCGGGTGCGGCTCGCGGCCGTCGACGACCCGGAGGAGCTGCGCGCGATCGTCGTCGACTCCTGGCAGCAGGCGGCCCCGCCCCGGCTGCTCAAGGACCACCCGGAGCTCGCGGCCCCCGCGTAGGTCCGCGGGCTACAGCCAGCCGTTGCGCTTGAAGCCGCGGTGGATGACCACACAGGCGGCCGCCATGACCGCGAGGACGAGGGGGTAGCCGAACCGCCACTTCAGCTCGGGCATGTGCTCGAAGTTCATGCCGTACACACCGCACACCATGGTCGGCACGGCGATGATGGCGGCCCAGGCCGTGATCTTGCGCATGTCCTCGTTCTGGGCGACGGTCACCTGGGCAAGGTGCGCCTGGAGGATCGAGTCGATCAGGCCGTCGAAGCCGTTGATCTGCTCGGTGACGCGGGCGAGGTGGTCGGAGACGTCACGGAAGTACGGCTGTATCGCCGGGTCGACGACGGCGGGCGGCCGGGAGATGAGCGCCTCCAGAGGGCGGGCCAGCGGAACGGTGGCCCGCTTCAGTTCGAGGAGTTCGCGCTTGAGCTGGTAGATGCGCCCGGGGTCCGGCGGCGTCTTCGTCCGGGGCGCGAAGACCTCCGTCTCGACCTGCTCGATGTCGTTCTGGACCGCGTCCACGACCGCGAGGTAGTCGTCGACGACATGGTCGGCGATCGCGTGCAGCACGGCCGACGGCCCCTGCTCCAGCTGCTCGGGGAGCGCCTCCAGGGCCTCGCGCAGCGGGCCGAGGGAGCCGTGCCGGCCGTGCCGGACGGTGACGACGAAGTCGGGGCCGGTGAAGACCATGATCTCGCCCGTGTCGACGACCTCGCTGGTGGCCGTGAGCTGCTCGTGCTCGACGTACGTGACGGTCTTGAACACGGCGAACAGCACGTCCCCGTACTGCTCCAGCTTGGGCCGCTGGTGGGCGTGGACGGCGTCCTCGACGGCGAGCGGGTGCAGGTCGAAGAGCTCGGCCACGCCCTCGAACTCCTCCTCGCTCGGTTCGTGCAGGCCCAGCCACACGAAGCCGCCGCGGCCGCCGTGCTTGCGGAGGTGGCGGACCGTCTCGGCGACCCCGCCCGCGTCCGGAAGGCGCCGGCCGTCGCGGTAGCCGACACAGTTCACCACGGTGCTGCCGAGCGGCGAGCGGGCCGGGTGGCTGAGGTCCACCCGGCGCATGCGCCGGGCGAGCCGGGCCATCTTTCGCAGGCCGCCGACCATGGACATACAGAGGCTCCTTCGCTGAGGTGGCCGCTCAGTCTGCCAGAGCCCCGTGGCGCGGTACGGGGCCGGAGGCGGGCCCGGAGGCCTCGCCGACGGGCTACGGCCGGTCCGCCGGAACCGCCAGGTAGGCCGCGCGGAGTTCCGCGAGGACCGGATCGTCGTCCGGGAAGCGCAGGCCGTCGACGTCGTGCACGGCGCGTACGCCGATCGCCGTGTTCGTGGCGAAGACCGCGCGCATCGCGGCGAGTTCGGCCGTGCGCACGGGACGCACGACGGCGCCGGGGCGCGCCTCCTGGAGCAGCCGCATGGTCACGCCGGGCAGCACCTCGGCCTCCGGCCACACCACCCGGCCGTCGGCGTCCACGAAGCCCACGTTCCAGGTACAGCCCTCGGAGACCAGGTCACCGCCCTGAGTGCCACCGCCTTGAGTGCCGCCGGCCTGGGTGCCACCGGCCTCCGTGAAGAGGACGTCGTCGAAGCCCGCGAGGCGGGCCGCGCGCCGCAGCGCCAGCTGGCCGAAGAGCGCGACGTGCTTCACGCCGGCCGCGTCACGGCGGTACGGGCGTGCGGTCACCCGCAGCGGCGGCGGGAAGAGCGTGCCCGCCGGCCGTGTCGTCACCAGGACGTGCGGGTCGGCGCGCTCGGCCGGGCGCGTGATGTCCAGGTCCGGGTCGAACACGGTGACGCGGACGGTCAGCGGCCCCGGTCGTCCGCCCGCCGCCTCCCGTACGTACGCCAGCACCCGCTCCGGATCCAGTTCCGCGCCGAAGACGGCGGAGCAGTCCCGCACCAGGCGGTCGAGGTGCAGGGACAGGCCGCGTACCGCGCCGTCCTCCACGCGCAGGGTGGTGAAGTGCCCGTAGTTGGTGAGGGCGAGGGCCGTCACCTGGGCGACGGACGCGGGGACTCCGTTGACAGTTGCCATGAACACAGTCTGACGCCCGATGCTCTCGCGTGTTACTTGCTGGTACGGAATGATGGTGTCCGACCACCATCCACACGCATTCCACATGGCCGGGGGCTGAGGCAGCGGTGACGACTTCCCATTCGGATTCCCCTTCCGATTCCCGTTCCGAGGAACGGAGCAGGGTGCACGCCTTCCGGGACGACGCCCTGGGCGAGCACGACACGGTCGGTCTCGCCGCCGCGATCCGGCGGGGCGAGGTCGGGGCCGCCGAGGTCGCGCGGGACGCGGCGGAGCGCGTACGGTCCGTGGAGGGCCGGCTCCACGCGGTCCAGCTCCACACCGACCCGCGGACCGCGGACCGCGCCGACGGCCCGGGCGCGCTCACCGGGGGCGGGGCCTTCGCGGGCGTGCCCAGCTTCGTCAAGGACAACACCGACCGGCGGGGCCTGCCCACCGGCCACGGCAGCGCGGCCTTCACCCCGCGCGCCGCCCGCCGGGACGCGCCCTTCGCCCGGCAGTTCCTCAGCACCGGCGTCACGGTCCTCGGCAAGACCCGGCTGCCCGAGTTCGGGTTCAGCCCGTCGACGGAGTTCGAAGGCGCCGAGCCGGTCCGCAACCCCTGGAACCCCGGCCACTCGGCGGGCGGTTCGTCGGGAGGCAGCGCGGCCCTCGTCGCGGCCGGAGCCGTGCCGATCGCGCACGCCAACGACGGCGGGGGCTCGATCCGCATCCCGTCCGCGTGCTGCGGACTCGTCGGCCTCAAGCCGACCCGCGGCCGGGTCGTGCCCAACGCCCAGAGCCGCCAACTGCCGCTCGACATCGTCTCGGACGGCGTCGTGACCCGCTCGGTACGGGACACCGCCGCGTTCCTCGCCGCCGCCGAACGCTACTGGCGCAACCCCAAGCTTCCGCCCGTGGGCCTGGTCGAAGGCCCCTCGGGCCGCCGGCTGCGCATCGGCCTGCTCCTCGACTCCCCGAACGGCGTCCGCTCCGACGCGGCCACCCGCGAGGCGGTCACCGAGACCGCGGCCACGCTGGAACGGCTGGGACACGCCGTGGAGCCCGTGCGGCCGGCCATCGACCCGCGCTTCACCGACGACTTCCTCACCTACTGGGGACTGTTGTCGTTCCTCATCGGCGCCACCGGCCGGACCCTCGGCGCCGACTTCGACCGCCGCCGCATGGACGGCCTCAGCCGCGGGCTGCGCGAGACCTACCTCGCGAACTGGCGCGGCACCCCCGGCGTCCTGCGCAGGCTGCGCCGCACGAAGGAGGCGTACGCGGCGGCGTTCCGCGGCCACGACCTGCTCCTGTCCCCGGTCCTCGCCCACACCACGCCGCCGATCGGCCACCTCAACCCGGCGGTGCCGTACCCGACGCTGATCGAACGGATCCTCGCCTACGTCGCGTTCACCCCGATCGACAACGTGGTCGGCACGCCGTCGCTGTCCCTCCCCGGGCCGACCACGACCGCCGAAGGCCTCCCCGTCGGCGTCATGTTCTCGGCCCGCCCCGGCGCCGAACGCACCCTGCTGGACGTCGCCTTCACCCTGGAGTCGGAACACCCCTTCCGCCGCATCCAGGACGCGTGAGCCGAACCCGGCGGACCGCCCGGGCGGCCTCACGCCGATCGGCACGCCGACACCCGTGCGCGCCCTGGCCCCACCGGCCGCTGACGGGTCTCCGGTCCGCGGCGCGGCCGACGCGGCCCTGCCGCGGGGACCGACCACCGGTGCCCCGGATCCCCCGTTCGGTCCGGGGCCCCGGTGGTTCGCAGGATGGAGTCTTCCGCCGGGCGGCGGGACTTTCCAGGGGATGATCATGCAGATAATGGAGAGCCCGCCGGCCCGCGTCCGGAGGCAGTCCGGACGAAAGGCGCCGCATGAGACTCTCGGCCAGTGACCGACGCCGCCTGAAGGAGATCCTTCAGCGGCGCAGGGCCGCGCTCGACCCCGTCACCATGGGGTTCCCGAAGCGGCTGCCCGGCCCCGGGCGACGGGCCGCCGGACTGAGCCAGGAGCAGATGGACGCCCTGCTCACGCGGACCGTCGGCACCTACAACCGGTTCGAGAACGGTCAACTCGCCAACCCCGGAACCGACTTCCTCACCGCGGTCGCCCGGACCCTCCGGCTGGACGAACAGGAGTGGGCCTTCCTGTGGCGGCTGATCCGCAAGGAGCAGCCGCCGCACGCGCTGCACAGCAGCTCCGGCATGTCCATAGCCGGGGTGTGGCAGCGGATCATCGACGGGGTCGGCGATTCCGTGGCCTTCATCCACGACGCCGAGTGGAACGTGCTCGCCCACAACGAGGAGTTCCGCCGCCTCTTCCCGCGCGGGCAGGCCCCGGCCAACATGATGCGTTACATGCTGCTCGCCCCCGAGGCCCGCACCGACGTCCTCATCGACTGGGAGACCCAGTGGGTGCCGGCCATGATGCCGCACCTGAAGCACGCCGCCGAGCTGCGGCCCGGCAACGACGGCCTCGCCCGGCTCGAACGCGACGTCCTCGCCGACCCGGTGACCGGCCCGCTCTACCGGGTCTGCGCCTCCGCCCCGATCCCCTTCTACGACGGTTCCGAACTCCCGCTGCGCCACGCAGTCCACGGCCCCGGCCGGCTCACGACCTGCCTGGCGGACCTCACCGCCGCGCCCGGCGCCCGGCTGAACATCAGCCTGTTCACGCCCACCGCCCCGTGATCACGGCCCTCGGCGGCCGACGGTGTGGCGGGGCCTGGTGGCGCGACGGCGGCCACGTGAGAATGCCGCCATGACCGACACCGCCGCGCCGTCGCCCTCGCCGGAGCAGGATCCCGGCCCCCACGCGGAGACCCGTCCTTCCGTACGTGTCGAGCGGGACGGCCCGGTGACGACCGTGGTGCTGTCACGACCCGCCGCCCGCAACGCCGTGGACGGCCCGACCGCCGCCCGCCTCGCCGACGCCTTCCGGGAGTTCGAGGCGGACGACGGGGCCTCCGTCGCCGTGCTGTGGGGCGAGGGCGGGACCTTCTGCGCGGGCGCGGACCTCAAGGCCGTCGGCACCGAGCACGGCAACCGCGTGGCGGAGGACGGCGACGGCCCCATGGGCCCGACCCGGCTGCGCCTGACCAAGCCGGTCATCGCGGCCGTCGCCGGACACGCCGTGGCCGGCGGTCTCGAACTGGCCCTGTGGTGCGACCTGCGGGTGGTCGAGGAGGACGCCGTCCTCGGCGTGTTCTGCCGCCGCTGGGGCGTGCCGCTGATCGACGGCGGCACCGTCCGCCTGCCCCGGCTGATCGGCGAGAGCCGCGCCATGGACCTGATCCTCACCGGACGCCCCGTCCCGGCCGCCGAGGCCCACGCCATCGGCCTGGCCAACCGCCTCGTCCCGCCGGGCCGTTCCCGCGCCGCGGCGGAGGCGCTCGCCCACGAGATCGCCGCCTTCCCGCAGCTGTGCCTGCGCCACGACCGGCTGTCCGTCCGCGAACAGCACGGCCTGCCCGAGCCCGAGGCCCTGGCGGCCGAACTCCGCCACGGCATGGTCCCGCTGTCGGCGGGCGAGACCGCTGCGGGCGCCGCACGCTTCGCGTCGGGCGCGGGGCGGCACGGCTCGTTCGACGGCTGAGCGGTCGGCGGGAGTCGGGGTGAAGGGGAGAAGGGGAGAAGGGGAGAAGGGAACGCGGGCAGGCGGGAAGCGTGACGCGGGAAGGCGGGCAGGCGGGCAGGCGGGGGCAGGGCGAAGTCCAGCGCCCGGCTCCCGGCCGAAATTGCCTGGCGCGCCGCCCGCGAGGGCCGGAGACTCGACCCATGAGTGACATGGAGGCGTTCCGGCAGGCGGTCACCGCGTGGGCGGCCGGCGGCCCCGGCGACCCGGCGCGGGAGCTCGCCGCGCGACTGCCCGTGCGGACCGTGGTCCTGCTCGAGGGACTGAGCGACGTCGCCGCGGTCGACGCGCTGGCCGCGCGCCGCGGCCGGGACCTGGCGGCCGAGGGAGTCTGCGTCCTGTCCATGAACGGCGCGATGAACGTGGCCCGTTTCGCGCGTCTCCTCGGCCCGCCCGGCCTCGGCCTGCGCCTCACGGGCCTCTGCGACGAGCGCGAGCGCGGCTACTACGCGCGCGGCTGGGAGCGGGCGGGCGTGTCGGCCGGGCAGGAGTTCCACGTCTGCGAGGCGGACCTGGAGGACGAACTCATCCGCGCCCTCGGCCACACCCGGGTGCGGGAGGTCGTCGAGGCGCAGGGCGACCTGCGCCCCCTCACGACCTTCCTGCGCCAGCCCGAACAGCGCACCCGCACACCGCAGCAGCAGCTCCGCCGCTTCCTCGGCACGAAGAAGGGCCGCAAGATCCACTACGGCCGGGCCCTGGTCGAGGCCCTTCCGGTGAGCGGCACGCCCACCCCGCTCGACGCGCTGCTGGCCGGCCTCTGACCCCGGCCGCAGCGGCGCGCCGCGCGGGAAGGCGTCAGGCGGTGATCCAGTCGCTGGTGGCGATGACCGGCTGGACGCCGTCGCGGTGGACGGTGCCCTCGATCAGGCCGTACATCCGGTCGGCGGCGTAGTACACCTCGTTGTCGTTCTTCAGGCCGAAGGGCTCGAGGTCGACGAGGAAGTGGTGCTTGTTCGGGAGGTTGAGGCGGACCTCGTTCACGCTTCCGCAGTTGTCCAGGACCCGCTCGGCCATCGCGTGGAGCGTCTGCTGCAGGGAGTAGCTGTACGTCTCGGCGAACGCCTCCAGCATGTGGCGCCTGACCTGCTTGTACGAGCGGTCCCAGTCGAAGTCCGGCTCGCCGGCGGCGATCGCGGAGTGCGCCCAGCGGGCCGTGACCTTGGTGGCCAGGATCCGGTCGTAGGCCTCCTGGAGCGTCGTGTACCGGTCCTTGACGAAGCCGTGGAACTCGGAGTTGGTCGAGTTCATGACGGTCAGTTCCGTCAGGCCGGAGATGACCTGGAGCTGCCCGGAGTGACCGCTGTACGTGACCTGCGCGGTGCGCACTTCCTGGCCCTTGCGGACGAAGGAGTGCTGTTCGGCGCGCGTGGGCACGGAGATCCGGTCCCAGCCGAACTCCTCGACCCGGATCTGCGCCTCGTGGATCATCGGCTGCGAGTGCACGAAGTGCTGGGCGAGCAGGATCGCGAACGCCTCGGGAGAGGCGATGCCGTGCTCCTTGGCGAAGGCGTAGACGGTGTTCTTGGTGGTGTCGGTCGGCAGACAGTTGCCGTTGTCACCCGTCAGATGCACCTCGCGGAACTCGCCTCGCAGCGCGACGGAGACGTTCAGGTCGCGGATCTCGTGCCAGGCGCCCTCGTTGCCCTGACGGGTGATCTTGACGATGCGGTTCTCGGCCTTGCCGTACTGGTTCTGGGCGAGGACGTGCTTGCTCATGGCGTTGCTCCTGCGGGTACGTGGAATCGTGGTCCCCGTACGCCCGGCGTCCAGCGCACGCGCAGCGCGCGACGCTCCCCGCCGTCCGGCCCCGCGCCAGAGGGGCCGCCCCGGGACTGACGAGCATCCCGGTCCGTAGGTGTGTTCGCCACGGATTGCAGCACAGGCGTCCCCCGATCGACAAGAGGCGGGGAACGATCACCCGCCGAAATGCCGGTCGCCGCCGCCGGCCCCGGCGGCCTCGGCGGCGATCCGGTCGAACTGCGCCCCCATCGCCTCGGAGAGCGCCCGGGCGGCGGACAGCGGCCGGACCATCACCGTGAAGTCGTCGATCAGGCCGTCCTCGTCGAGGTGGAGGAAGTCGCAGCCGTCGATCTCCCGGTCGCCGACCTTCGCCTTGAAGACCAGGGCGTGGTCCCGCCCGTCCGCGCCGACGATCTCCCGCACGTAGCGGAAGTCGGTGAAGACGCGCGTGACGCCGCGCAGGATGGCTGCCGTGATCGCCTTGCCCGGGTACGGCTTGAAGGCCACGGGGCTGGTGAAGACGACGTCCTCGGCGAGGAGGGCTTCGATCGCGGCGTGGTCGCCGGCCTCGACCGCCTGACGGAAAGACTTCATCATGACCTCCATGACTAATCAATTAATTGAGTAGGCGGTTGGAGGTTAGAGGCTCCCGTGGTGATCGGTCCAGCCTTGCCGGGGGACTCAGGCCAGCTTCTTCAGGAGCTGGACGGCGAGAGGGGCGGAGGAGGCCGGGTTCTGGCCGGTGACCAGGTTGCGGTCGACGACGACGTTCGGCGCCCACGGTTCGCCGGCCTTCACGTGCAGACCTGCCTCGAGGAGCCGGGTCTCCAGGAGCCACTTCGCGCGCTCACCGAGGCCGGCCTGGATCTCCTCGGCGTTCGTGAAGGCGGCGACCTCGTAACCGGCGAAGGCGTTGGTGCCGTCCGCCTTCTCGGCGGCGAGCAGCGCGGCCGGGCCGTGGCAGACCACGCCGAGGGGCTTGCCCGACTCCAGGGTGTCCATCAGCAGCCGCCCGGAAGCGGCGTCCACCGCGAGGTCCTCCATCGGGCCGTGGCCGCCGGGGTAGAAGACGGCGGCGTAGTCGGCGAGGTCCACGTCCTCCAGCTTCACCGGGGTGTTGATCTCGGCCATGGCGGCCAGGGCCGCGGCGATCCGGTCGGCGCCCTCCGGCCCGCCGTTGACCTCGGGGGCCAGGCTGCCGGCGTCGACCGTCGGCACCACTCCGCCCGGCGTCGCGACGACCACCTCGTGCCCGGCCGCGGTGAAGGCCTCGTACGGCGCGACGGCCTCCTCGGCCCAGAAGCCGGTGGGGTGCTCGGTTCCGTCGGCCAGCGTCCAGTGGTCGACGCCGGTCATCACGAAAAGGATCTTCGACATCAGGGTGCTCCAGGAGTGACGGGCCCCGGCGGGGCCGGTGAAAGGGGTGATGCCGTCGACAGTAGGACGGCCCACCCATAGAGATCCAATGAAGAAGGCAATGCCTGTCATCGGAAATCCAATGGGGTCGCTCGGAAGGTGCTCGACGGACCTCCGCGCCACCGCCGGGGCGGCAGCCGTCCGCCTGACGGGGGCCGTCGGGCCACCAGGGCGGTGCGTAGGGCGTCCGACGGGCGGGCAGAGCGTGATCATGACAGAATCCCCGTCCCCGTCCCCGTCCTCCTCCTCCGCTCCCGCCCCGGGCTTCCCAGCTGCCCCGGCACCGCCCGCCCGGCCGTTACGGCAGCTGCTCGCCGCCTCGGTCGGCAACGCCGTCGAGTGGTACGACTGGTACGCGTACACCTTCCTCGCCGCCTATCTGGCCCGCGAGATCTTCCCGCCCGGCACCGGGAACTCGCTGGTCCCGCTCCTGTCCACCTTCGCCGTCTTCGCCGTCGGCTTCTTCATGCGCCCGGTCGGCGGACTCCTGATGGGCGCCGTCGCCGACCGGCGGGGCCGCCGCGCCGCGCTCACCGTCACCATCCTGCTGATGGGCGGCAGCAGCCTGCTGGTCGGCCTCACGCCCACCTACGCCGCCGCCGGAGTCCTCGCCCCGGTCGTGCTCGTGACGGCCCGGCTGCTCCAAGGCCTCTCGGTCGGCGGGGAGTTCGCCGCCTCGACCACCTTCCTGGTGGAATCGGCGGGCCCCGGCCGTCGCGGCCTGTTCTCCTCCTTCCAGTACGTCTCCACCTCGATCGGCCAGCTCGCCGCCTCCGGCACCGCCGCGCTCCTCGTCGCCGTGCTGCCCGCGGACGCCATGGACGGCTGGGGCTGGCGCGTACCGTTCCTGCTGGGCGCGGTGCTCAGCCTCGCGGGCTTCTGGATCCGGCGCGGCGCCGAGGAGACCCGCGGCGCCCGGCACGCCGAGGACCGCCGGCCCGGGCTCCTCGACGCGCTCCGCCACCACCCGCGGGCCTCGCTGCTGATCGGCGGCATCACCGCGGGCGGCACCCTCGCGTACTACACCTGGACCTCCTACCTGCCGACGTACGCCGAACTCGACACCGGCATCGCCAAGGAGGACGCACTGCTCGCCGGCACCCTGTCCCTCGCCTTCTTCACCGTGCTGCAGCCGCTCGGCGGCCTCCTTTCCGACCGCTTCGGGCGCAAGCCGGCCCTGCTCTTCTTCGGGCTCGGCTTCGCGGTGCTCGTGGTGCCCCTGCTGCGCGCGCTCGACGGCTCCTTCCTCACCCTGCTCCTCGTCCAGTGCGCGGGCATGGTGCTGCTGACCGGCTTCACCTCGGTCTCGGCCGCGGTGAACGCGGAGACCTTCCCCGCGCGCGTACGCGCCGCGGGCATCGGCTTCCCGTACTCGCTGACCGTCGCGCTCTTCGGCGGGACGGCTCCTTACGTCGGCACCCTGCTGAAGGACCTGGGCAGGCCGGGACTCTTCCCCTGGTACGTCGCCGCGCTGTGCCTGGTCTCCTCCGTCGTGTACCTGAGGCTGCCGGAGACCGCCCACAAGCCCCTCGACCGCTGACCTCCGGAGGGGAACACAGTCAGGGACGAGGGCGGGGCTCAGCGCTCGCGCAGGGCGGGCAGCAGCGTGCTCTCGGCCCAGCGCAGGAAGGGGCCCTGGTGCCCGCCGCCGATCTGGACCAGGGCGAGATCGGTGAAGCCGGCCTCCTCGTACTCCCGCGCGGCCTTCACGACCGCGTCGGGATCGTCGCCACAGGGGAAGGCCGCGGCCACGTCCTCCGGGCGGACGTGCGTGCCGGCCTGGGCGAAGCCCGCGGGCAGCGGCAGCTCGGCGTTCATGCGCCAGCCGCCGAGCGCCCAGCGGAACTGTTCGTGCGCGCGGGCCACCGCGGCGTCCCGGTCGGTGTCGTAACAGACCGGAAGCTGGCCGATCCGGGGCTTCCCCGCACCTCCGTGGGCTTCGAAGGCGTCGACGAGGTCCCGTTCCGGCTGGGTGGCGACCAGCAGGTCGCCGTGCCGGCCGGCGAGGGCGCAGGAGCGGGGGCCGGAGACGGCGATCCCGATGGGCGGCGGGGTCTCGGGCAGATCCCACAGCCGGGCGTCGTCGACCTGGAAGTACCGTCCGTGCCGGGTCACGTACTCTCCCGTGAACAGCGCCCGGATGATCCCGACGGCCTCCTCGAGCCGGTCGAGCCGGACCCGGGCGGCCGGCCAGCCCGCGCCGACGACGTGCTCGTTGAGGTTCTCGCCGGAGCCGAGGCCGAGCCGGAACCGCCCCTCGGACAGCAACTGCACGGTCGCCGCCTTCTGCGCGACCACCGCCGGGTGGTAGCGGAAGGTCGGGCAGGTCACGAAGGTCATCAGCGGGATCCTGGAGGTGGCCTGCGCGGCCGCTCCCAGCACGCTCCACGCGTACGGCGAGTGCCCCTGGGCCTCCAGCCACGGGAACGCGTGGTCCGAGACCACGGAGAAGTCGAAGCCCACGGCCTCCGCCTCGACCACGTCACGGACCAGCTCACGCGGGCCGGCCTGCTCGGTCATCATCGTGTAGCCGATGTGCATCATGTGCGGCGCGGTGCCCCGTGGGCCCGCCCGTAAACGGCCACGGTCCTTCTCCCGCCCGTCGAACTCGGCCCGGCCCGCGACGGCCTGGGCGGCGAGGACGGCGAAGGAGGCGGCTCACCCGTTCGGCCGACCCCTGGGGGCGGGAGCTCCGGATCCCGGGTGTGCTGGAGGCATGGGCCGACCAGAGTTCATCCCGCTGGCCGTAGGGCTGTTCCTCCTCGTGCTCGCCCTTCCGTGGATCAACGGGTTCTGGGAGGACCTCAGCACCCCGCTGGGTCCCATGACCGGCCTCTTCAGCGTCACCTCGCGGGTGCACGGATGACCCCGCCGCCCTCCGGTCCTGCGGACGGCGGCGGCCGGTACGGCGAGGCCGTCTTCCGGCCGGAACAGGCGGGCGAGGGCGAGCGCATCGACTTCGGCGCCCTCGCCTACGACGACGTCACCATGGCGCGACTGCGGGCGCTGGGAGCCGGCCCGGGATGGCGCTGCCTCGACGTGGGCGCCGGCACGGGAACGGTGTCGCGCCGTCTGCTCGACGAGGCCGGCGTGGACGGCGTGCTGGCCGTGGACCGTGACGTACGCTTCCTCGCCGAGCGGCCCGTAGCCGGGCTCGACGTGGTCGAGGCCGACATCACCGCGCCGGACTTCGCCCCCGGCCGGTTCCGGCTCGTCCACGCCCGTTTCGTGCTCATGCACCTGCCCGAGCGCGAGCACCTGATCACCACCCTGGCCGGACTCGTCGAGCCGGGCGGTGTGCTGGTGCTCAGCGACGCGGTGGACCTGGCCGGCCACGTCGACCTGGGCGACCACCTCGACCGGGACGGGGGACGAGACCGGGACGGAGGCCGAGACCAGGCCTGGGGCCGAGACCGGGACGGAGGCCGAGACCAGGGCGGGGACCCCGGCCGAGGCCGGACGCCCGGCACGCCGTACTCGCTCGCCATGCGGGCGATGTGGCAGGGACTGCGGGCCACCATCGGCACCGACGTCTCCTGGGTGCCCTCGTACCCGTACCTGCTGCGCCGAGCCGGCCTCGCGGGCGTCGCCGCCGAGATCCACGTCCCGCCGTTGCTGCCCGGCAGTCCCATCAGCCGCTTCTGGGCGGACACGTGGCGGCGGAGCCGGGCCGCCATGACGGCCACCGGGCTGCTCGACGACGCGGGTCTCGACGCGGCGATCCGCTACCTGGACTCCGACGAGTGCGCGGCGCTGTCGGCGGGCATGCTCACCGCCTGGGGACGGAAGGCGGCCCCGGGCCCGTCCTAGGCCCTGTCGTCACCCTCCGGCCTGCCCCGCGATGCCGTGCCCGCGCTCTCGCCGTACCGGGTACAAGCCCGAGTGCGTCCCGTACGAGGTCTTGCGCCCGGCACGCCGGGAGCACGCACCTGTCGCCGCAGGGCCGCCCTCCGGGCGACGACGGGAGTCTGACGACAGGAGCCAGTGGCCCGCCGCCCCGGTCAGCGGACTCGACGGGGTCTGGTGAGCAGCAGGCCCAGGAGGAGCATCGCCAGACCCAGGCCGAAGTGGAGCCAGTTGTCGGGCTCGTTGACGGGGATGACGTTGGCGTCGTCGGTGCGGTCGATCAGCAGGCCGTACACCCACAGGGCCAGATAGACGAGGCCACCGCCGACCAGGAAGGAACGGGCGGCGGGCGCGGTCCGGGACATGGCGATGCCCGCGATGCCGAAGAGCAGGTGCACGATGTTGTGCAGTGCGGAGACCTGGAAGACGCCGAACAGTTCGGCGCCCGAGTCGTGCCCGGCGAAGGTCATCGAGTCGTAGCCGGTGGTCACGGCCGGAATGAAGCCGAGCACCCCGGCCGCCAGGAACACGATGCCGATCAGCAGCGCGGCCGTCCGCACGGGCGCCGTTCCCGCCGTCGGGCGCCCCGGGGTCGTCATGCCGAGCCCTCGCTCGCGTCGTCCGCGCCGTGGCTGAGCAGCCGCCTGAAGAAGGAGCGGTACTGGCGCAGGGCCGTGCGGAGGTCCTCGGTGTCGACGCCCTCGCCCTGCTTCCACTGGCCTTCGAGCGTTCGCCGGTGGTCGGCGAAGGTGGCGGCGAGCTTCTGCATCACGTCGGCGACGAGGGTGTCCGCCGCGTGCACGGCCTCGCGCGGATCGTCCACGAACATGCTCTGGATGTCGTGCCAGCGGGTCCGGAAGCCCTCCTCGTCCGTGGGCTCCATCAGCCGCGGCGACTCGTCCGCGGGGCGGTCCGCCCTCACGCCGCCCGTGTCGCCGCCGGTCTCGGCACGGGTCTCCGCGCCGGTGTCGGCACGGGTCTCCGCGCCGGTCTCGGCGCCGGCCACGGTGGCGGTGTCCGCGCGGTCGTCACCCTCCCTGTCCCGACGGGTGCCGGTCGCGGTCCCCGCGCCGGTGCCGGCGTCCTCACCGCTCGTGGGCACGCTCTCGCCGGGGTACGTGGGAGGCGCGCCGGAGCCGGTGTCACCCTCCCCGCCGGCCTCACGTCCCGTCCCGGACTCGGGCCCGGTCACGGGCTCGCTCCCGCGCGCACGCTCGCTCGCGCCCGGGCCCCGGGCGATGTCCTCGGTCGACAGGCCGCTGCCGGCCCGTCCGGAAGTGTCGTTGTCGCGCATGCCGAAGTCCCGCCTCTCAGGTCCGGCCGGAGCCGGGCTGGTTTCCGTCGGCGAGCAGTTCGTCGAAGAGGACCCGGTAGTGGATCATCGCCCCGCGCAGCTGCTCGGTGGTGGCCTGGTGTCGTGAGCTGAGGTGTTCGACGTCGTGTGCCGCGCGGTAGTGCTCCAGCGTGCGGCCGTGCTCGACGGACAGGTCACGGACCTGTTGCTCGAAGTCCTCGGTGGGATAGCCGCGCTCGCGCATGACCGCCGTCACCAGCCGGTCCGCGTCGTGGACCGCCGTCTCGGGGTGGTCGACGAACTGCTCCTGTACGCCCTGCCACTCACGCAGGTAGCGCTTCCTCAGGTCCTCGTCGATCGGGCGGATGTCGAGCGAGTCGTGCCGCTCCTCGCGTGCGCCGAGGTCGTACTCGGCGGCGCGTCGGCCGCCCGCCTCGTCGACCGTGCGGTCGTACTCGGAGCCGTAACGCTCCCGCAGCCGGTTCCGTCTGCGTCGGTCGAGCACGAAGGCCAGGACGACCAGGACGATCACGACCGCGATCGGAATGACGATGGCCAGAACGGTGCCTGTGGACATGAGCCGGCCCCCTTGGCTGTGACGGGCTCCTTCGTCCCGCGACTGCCCGGCTGCCGACGGCCGAAACCGCCGGTCGTGGGGGCAACCGGCCACGTCCCGTCAGTGAGCGGCGGCGCCGAACTCGGCGTGCTGCGAGCGCAGCGCGAAGTCGGTCTCGTCAGCGGGCGGGCGTCCGACCGAGCAGCGCCGTGCCGCTGCTCGGGCCTCCCGCATCAGCATGACGAACTCCTCGTCCGTCAGCCTGCGTCGACAGCGGGTACCGCCGTCGTTCGCCCGGGTCTCGGCCTGCCTGCCCATGATCCTCTCCGCCTCTCCGCTTCCGCGCTTCTCGCACGGCGACTACCCGACGGGCGCCGGAACAGACATCGCCCCGCGACCGGACGGGCGACGAGAACCGCCGGAACGCTCAAATCCCCCCATAACGCCCTAGGGTGGCGATCTGACATCGTTCGTCATCCTGAAGGGAGCATCCCTTGGCATCTCGACTCAACCCGTACATCAGCTTCTCCGGCGACGCGCGGCAGGCCATGGAGTTCTACAAGGGCGTCCTGGGCGGCACGCTCAGCCTGAGCGGCTACGGCGAGTTCGGCTCGCAGACGCCGCCCGGCTACGAGGACAAGATCATGCACGGCATGCTCGAGACCGACCGCGGCTTCACGCTGATGGGCGCCGACCAGCCGCCCGGCATGGAGCACAGGCCCGGGAACAACTACGCGGTCAGCCTGAGCGGCGACGACGCCGACGAGCTGCGCGGCTACTGGGAGAAGCTGTCCGCCGACGGCGACGTCTCCGTCCCCCTGGAGAAGCAGATGTGGGGCGACGTGTTCGGCATGTGCACGGACAGGTTCGGCATCACCTGGATGGTCAACATCACCGACCAGGGCTGAGGACGGAGCGGCGTACGGGGAGGGACCCGGGGGGAGGGGCCGGACCGGGCCCGCCCGTACGCCGCCGCCTGGGCGGGCCCCCTTACGCCGCCGTCTCCGCGGGCACCCTCACTCCGCCGCCTCCGGGACTGCCCGTACGCGGCTTCCGCGGGTGCCCGTACGCGGCCTCCCCAGCTCTGCGGGACCCTGCGGGCAGGGTGCCGCCGCCTGCGCCGGGTGCGTCGGCTCCGCGAACCTCAGCGGGTGGCCAGGACGATTCCGTACACCGCGAAGAAGAGGGCGACGAAGAGGACGACGACGAACAGGATGACGAGCGGGCCGGCGGCCCATCCGCGCGTCGGGCGGCGGTGGGGGCCGACGCCGGTGCTCGTCCCCGACTCCGCCGGAGGGGTCTCTCCCGGAGGCACGCTGCCCCCGGCTTCCAGACCCGTCGTGGAGCGGGGGTCGGGATCGGGATTGCTCGGGACGGTCATGGCCGTCACCTCCTGCTAGCGGGCTCCGGCACGCCGGCACGGCCGTGCGGTCCGACGACTGCCCCGTCGGGCCGGTTTCATTCGTCCCGACCGGGTACTCGCGGTGCGAGGTACGCCCATACCCGATCAGCAGCGTGCGCACGAGGAGGACAGCCATGACGACGCCTCAGCGCGGCAGCAGCAAGTCAGCCCCCCGCCTGGACGACGAACGCAAGAAGGAGGTCGAGGGCCAGGTCCGTTCCGGCCACCCGACGCGTGCCCAGGAATGGCGCGACCCCGAACCTCTGATGGACCCGCCCGACGAGCAGGAGGAAGGGGAAGAGACGTGACGTCGCCGAAGGATCCTGACGCGGGCGTGGACGCGCGCGGCGACGACGTGTACCAGCCGGTCGGCTCGGACGCCCCCAACCGGCCCAGCGGCCCGCTCGACCCGGAGAACATGCTCGATGCCGAGCCGGCCGAGGGCCCCGAGGAACCGGGATTCTCGCCGCCCGACAGGCCGAGCGTGGTCACCCGCCGTGGCACGACGACCGAGGAGCAGCGCGAAGGCAGGCCCCTCGACGACCGCCTCGCGGAGGAGCAACCCGACGTGACGCCGAGGGAGGGCGACGACGTCGGAGATCTTCCCGGCGGCGAGGGCGAGCCGCTCGACGAGGAGTCCGGCGCCACGCCGGCCGGCCGCCTCGCCGTACCCGACCCGCTGGTCCCCGGCGGCGTCACCGCGCGTGACACGGGGCCCGACGACGAGCCGGCCGCCGAGGAGGCGGCGGTGCACCGGGACACCGCGATCGACGGCGGTGGCGGTGGCGGTGGCGGTGGCGGTGGTGAGACCTCACCGTCCGCGGACTGAGGGCGAGGGGCCCGGCCGACGCGGCCCGTCAGCGGCGGGCCGCTGACCGGTGAACCCGGAACCCGTACGAGATGAGGAGTCGGCCATGAACGAACCACGGAGCCGTACGGAGCCAGGCGGAGGCAGGCGCGCGGCCACCCCACGTGACCTCGCCGAGCTCAAGGAACGGCAGGCCCACCGTGAGGAGCGCGAGGAGGCGGCGCAGCAGCGGATGGGGCGGCACGCGGCTCCCCGGGACCGCGGCGGGCAGCGGTCGGCGGAGAAGGGCGTCGCCCCTGACGGCGGAATTCCCGGCGGCCGCCCGCCCGACGCACCCTGAACCCTCGCGCGGCAACCCCCACCCGGCGGGCTCCCTGATGGGAGCCCGCCGGCACCTTTGGCACCCCTGGCACCCCGCCCCTGGCACTCCGCCCCTGGCACCCCGCCCCTGCCACCCCTGGCACCCCGCCCCTGGCGGCCCACGCCTGGCACCACCCTGGCACCCCACCCCTGGCACCCCTGCGCCGCTTCCCGCGCCCTGCCACCGCGAGGCCGCCCTGGAGACCCCGCCGTCCCGCCCTCCCGCGGCCCCGGGCGCGCCGGAGGTTGCGCCGGGCGGGCGAACAACCGGCCCGGTACCCGATGGGTTCAGTCGTTTCCGGTCAATTTCTCTGTCAGGTCTCCGACGTCGACTGGCGAATTCGCGTGATCCGTCATCCTCCGGGAATTCCCTCACCGGAGGAGAAGTCCCTGCGCAGCGGTCCTCCGGCGGCTGCACGGGGGTGTGGTTCCGGCCGCTGTGGCGAAACGTGAGGGTCCTCACCGTGGACCCTCGGGTTCACGGTGGTTCTAATTGGCGGGCCCATTCGTACGGGCTGTCCGAAAGGGCGTCACGGGGGCTTGCGAGGAGGTCGGCTATCGGAAGGCTGCGCCGCCCAGGGCGGCGCCTTCGGCATGCCCCGGCGGGTCTGCGCCGGGTGGGCGGGTCTTCGCCGGAGCCGGTTCTTTACTCCTTCAACTCTCGCGTCTTCAACAAATGGTAGCGGGCCGCACGACTTCCGCCGTGACCCGGTGGAAGCCGAAACAGACGAAGAGGGAAAACGATGACGGACAACAGTCGTACGAACCGGACACCCCGGAGCGACGACAGGTTCGAGAAGTTTCCGCTGACCGAGATCCAGTACGCCTACTGGGTCGGTCGAGGCTCCAATTTCGTGCTCGGCAACGTGGCGCCGCACGCGTACTTCGAACTCGAAGGACGACGCCTCGACCCCGACGTGCTCTCCCGCGGCTGGCGGACCCTGATCGAACGGCACGACATGCTGCGCGCGGTCGTGGACGAGGACGGACAGCAGCACGTCCTCGCCTCCGTACCGAAGTTCGAGGTCCGATGTACCGACCTCCGGTCGGCACCGCCGGACGAGGCGGAGCGCGTGCTGACCGGGATACGCGACGAGATGTCCCACCACGTCTACACCGCCGCCGACTGGCCCCTGTTCGACATCCGGCTGTCCCGGCTGCCCGACCACGACCGGCTGCACGTCAGCCTCGACCTCCTCATGGTCGACCTGGCCAGCCTCACGCTGCTGTTCAGCGAGTGGAGCGCGCTCTGCCAGGACGCCGAGCTCGAACTGCCGCCGGTCGACGTGACCTTCCGCGACTACGCGCTCGCCCTGGAGCAGGGCTCCCAGGCCCCCCGGCACCAGAAGGCCCTCGACTACTGGACCTCGCGCGCCACCACTCTCGCCCCGCCGCCCGACCTGCCGCTCGCCAAGTCGCCCGTGTCCGTCCACAAGCCCCGCTTCACCCACCGCGAGTACCACCTGCCCGAGCCGGACTGGAAGCGGCTGCAGGAGCGCTGCGAGGCCCGCGGCCTGACGCCGACCGCCGTCCTCGCCGCCGTCTTCTCCGAGGTGCTCGCCGTCTGGAGCGGCACCCGGCGCTTCACCCTCAACCTCACCCTGTTCAACCGGCTGCCGCTGCTCCTGGACCGCAACGAGGCCGGCAAGCGCGTCGTCCACCCCCACCTGCGGCGCATGGTCGGCGACTTCACCTCCATCTGCCTCCTCGAAGTGGACGCCTCGACCGGCCGCTCACTGAGCGAACGCGCCGGGGCCACCCAGACCCAGCTCCAGAAGGACCTGCGCCACCGCCAGGTCAGCGCCCTGCAGACGCTGCGCGAACGCCGCAGGCTCGGACTGCAGAGCGGCTTCGAGACGATGCCCGTCGTCTTCACCAGCGGTCTCGGCACCGCCGCCGACGTCAGCGACGCCATGGGCTACTTCGGCGACATCTCCTACCGCGTCAGCCAGACCCCCCAGGTCTGGCTCGACCACCAGGTCGTCGACTTCACCGGCTCCCTGGACCTGACCTGGGACTGCGTGGAGGAGCTCTTCCCCGAAGGCCTCCTCGACGACATGTTCGCCGCCTACTGCGCGACCGTCGCCCGCCTCGCCCACGAGGACGAGCCGTGGGACGAGGAACTGACCGTCGACCTGCCCGGCCACCAGCTGACCGGCCGCGCGGCCGCCAACGCGACCGAGGGCCCGCGCCCCGAAGGCCTGCTCCACGAGCCCTTCCTCGACCGGGCCGCCGCCCATCCGGACCGGCCCGCCGTGCTGACCGCCGGCCGCGAGGTCACCTACGGCGAACTCGCCGCGCGCGCCGAGGCCGTCAGGCACCAGGTGACAGCCGCGGTGGACGGCGAGCTGCGCGACCGGCTCGTCGGCATCACCCTCGACAAGGGCCCCGAGCAGGTGGCCGCCGCGTACGGCGTGATGATGGCCGGCGCCGCGTACCTGCCGGTCGGCGCCGCCCTCCCCGCTCAGCGCCGCTCCCGGATCCTCGCCGACGGCCGGGCCCCCGCGGTCGTCACCGACCGTGCCCTCGACGCCGCCCTGGAGTGGCCCGGAGGAACGCCGCGTCTCCTCGTCGACGGCCCCGCCCCGGCCGCGCCCGCCGGCCGGCTGCCGGCCGGTCCCGCCCGCCCCGGCGACCTGGCGTACGTCCTCTACACCTCCGGCTCCACCGGCACCCCCAAGGGCGTCATGATCGAGCACGGCGCCGTGCTCAACACCGTCGCCGACATCAACGAGCGCTTCCATGTCGGCCCCGAGGACCGTGTCTTCGGCCTCGCCGACCTCGGCTTCGACCTGTCCGTGTACGACCTCTTCGGCACCCTCGCCGTGGGCGCCGGGCTCGTCCTGCCGGACCCCGACATGCGCTCGGAACCGGCCCACTGGGCCAAGCTCATGGCCCAGCACGGCGTCACCGTGTGGAACTCGGTACCGGCCCAGATGCAGATGCTCGTCGAGCACCTCGAAGCGGGCGGAGAGGTCCCCGAGCGGCTGCGCCTCGTCCTGCTCAGCGGCGACTGGATCCCCGTCGACCTGCCCCGCCGCATCCACGACCTGTGGCCGGACGCCGAGATCATCAGCCTCGGCGGCGCGACCGAGGCCTCCATCTGGTCCATCCACCACCCCGTCGACGAGGTCCCGCAGGGCGCGAAGAGCGTGCCGTACGGCGTGCCGCTGCGCAACCAGACCTTCCACGTGCTCGACGAGCGCATGGAGCCCTGCCCGGTGTGGACCGCCGGGCAGCTGTACATCGGCGGCACCGGCCTCGCCCGCGGCTACTGGGCCGACGAGGAGCGCACCGCGGCCGCGTTCGTCACCCACCCGCGCACCGGCGAACGCCTCTACCGCACCGGCGACTTCGGCCGCTACCGCACCGACGGCACCATCGAGTTCCTCGGCCGCCGGGACGGCCAGGTCAAGATCAACGGCCACCGGGTCGAGCTCGGCGAGATCGAGGCCACCCTCTCCCAGCACCCGGGCGTGGACGCCTCGGTCGTCGTGAAGTCCGCCGACGGCGCCGGCGCCGCCCGCCTCCACGGCTACGTCGTGCCCTCGACCCGCGACGGCGACGACACGCTGTTCGTGACCGAGCACGCCGAACCCGGGACCAGCGCGGAGCTCTGGCAGGCCCTCTGCTCGACGGCCGGCCGCCCCGGCACCGGCCCCGCCCCCGAGCGGCTGCGCGCCGCCTGGGACGTGCTCGACGAGGTGTACACGCTCGCCACCGCCGCCGCCTTCCGCTCCTTCGGCCTCCCGCACGAACCGGGTGCCGTCTTCGACCCGGCGGCGCTGCGCGGCGCGGGCGTCGCACCCCGCTACGAGCGGTGGCTCGCCCGAGCCGTCGCCCGCCTGGAGACGACCGGACACCTGACCGCGGGGCCGGACGGGACGACCGTCGCCCGCCCGCTGCCCGAGGCCCTGCCGGCCGAGCTGAAGGGCCGCGCACGCGAGGTCCTCAAGGACGTCCTCGGCATCGACGAGGACGTCACCGACTGGATGCTCACCCTCGCCGACGGCCTCGCCGACGTGCTCACCCAGAGCGTCCACTCGGCCGAGCTGTACGCCTCGGACCGCACCCCCGGCGTCTACGACCGGCTCTTCGGGCCCACGTACGAAGCCGCCGCCGACGCCGTGCGCGAGCTCGTCGCCCGCCGGCCCGTCGACCGCACCCTCAAGGCCATGGAGGTGGGCTCCGGCTACGGCTCGCTCACCCGGCACCTGCTGCCCCTGCTGCCCGAGGACCGCACCGAGTACCTCTTCACCGACATCTCGCGCTACTTCACCGACCGGGCGAGGACCGTGTTCGCGGACCACCCGGCGCTCCGCTTCGACCTGTTCGACCTCGACCTGCCGCCCGCCGTCCAGGGCTTCGGCGACCAGTCCGCGGACCTCGTCGTCGCGGCCAGTGTGCTGCACGACATGCGGCGGATCGCACCGACCCTGCGCAACCTGCGCTCCATGACCGCACCCGGCGGCATCCTGCTCATGGTCGAACAGACCACCTTCCACCCGTGGTTCGACCTCGTCATGGGCCTCCAGCAGGGCTTCGACAACTTCGAGGACACCGAACTGCGCACCCGCCACTGCCTGCTGGGCCGCGAGCAGTGGACCGCCGAGCTCGCCGCCGCCGGCTTCGCGCGCAGTCAGGTCCTCACCGTCACCGGCGGCCCCGCCTCCGTCGGCTTCGACGTGATCGTGGCCCAGGCGCCCGACACCCGCCGCCGCTTCGCGCCCGACGCCCTGCGGGAGTTCGCGGCGGCACGCCTCCCCAAGCACATGGTGCCCGCGCAGATCCTCGCCCTCGAGGAACTGCCCCTGAACGCCACCGGCAAGGTGGACCGCGCGGCGCTCGCCAAGGCGGGGGCGCGCGGAGCGAGCCGCGGCAGGCCCGCGAAGCCGCCGCGCACCGACCGGCAGCGCAAGCTCGTCGAGATCTGGCGCGAGGTCCTGGGCCTCAGCCGGGTCGACCTGGACGACGACTTCCTGGACGCGGGCGGCGACTCGCTGCTCGCCGCGCGGCTCGTCGCCCACCTGCAGACCGCGTTCGACGTCGCCGTGCCGGTCGGCACGGTCCTCCAGTACACGACGGTGGAGGCGCTCGACGGCTACCTCGAGCAGCTCCTTGGACCGTCCGAGCTCATGCCCGGGGAGAAGTGATGAACGAGACCCAGCAGACCCAGCGGACCGGCGGCGGCGCCACGGCGCCGGGCGCCGCAGAGCGGCCCTCCGCCGACGAGATCGTCGCGTGGGTCCTCGGCTTCCTCGCCGAGATCCTCGACGTACCGCCGCAGGACATCGACCCCGCCACGCCGCTCGACGAGCTCGGCGTCGACTCCGCCACGACGCTCGTCCTGTGCGCGGGACTCGGCGAGGAGTTCGCCCTGCGCGTACGGCCCAGGGACGTGTTCGACCACTTCACGGCGGACGCCCTCGCCCGGCACCTGACGGCACCGCTGCCCGCGGGAGTGTGAGCGACCCGTGAGCACCTCCACGCCGCCCCGCTGGATCATCGGCGGGGCGCCGCGGCCGGCCGCCCCCAAGCTCTACTGCTTCGCCCACGGGGGCGGCTCCGCCGCCGAGTACCTGCGCTGGGCCCGCGACCTCAGGGCGGGCGAGCCGCACGCCGTACAACTGCCCGGACGCGGCTCGCGGACCGGCGAACCCGTGATCACGTCGATGGACGCGCTGGTCGCCGCGCTCCTCGACGGCGTACGGCCGGCCGCGGAACCCTTCGTGTTCTTCGGGCACAGCTTCGGCTCGCTCGTCGCGTTCGAGTTCACCCGCGCGCTGCGGGCGGCCGGCCGGCCGCAGCCCGCGCACCTCGTCGTCTCCGGCTACCCCGCCCCGCACCTGCCGCGCGCCGCCTCCCGGTTGCACCTGCTCGGCGACCGCGAGCTCCTCGAAGCCGTCTCCGAGCTGCACGGCGGGATCCCGCCCGAGGTCCTGGCCGACGACGACCTGGCGACCCTCGCGGCGCGGGCCCTGCGCGCTGATTACCAGGTCCTGGAGACCTACGCGCACCGGACCGAGGCACCCCTGTCCGTCCCCCTCACCGTGCTGGGCGGCACCGGGGACCGGGTCACCGCCGAGCAGCTGGAGGCCTGGCGGGAGCTGACGGACGCCGAGGTGACGGTACGCCGCTTCCCGGGCGGCCACTTCTACCTCCGGGACCGGCCGGCGCCCGTCCTGCGGGCGCTCTCGGGCGCGCTGACCTCGGCGGCCGCGGCGGGCCCGGCGCCGGACCGGGACTCGGCGGCCGCGGAGGAGAGGAGCGCGCCGTGCTGACCTTCGCCGCCGCGTCCCTGGTCCTCATCATGATCCCCGGCCCCGACCAGGCGCTGATCACCCGCAGCGCCCTGGCCGGCGGCCGAGGGGCCGGCCTGCTCACCATGGTGGGCGGCGTCCTCGGCCTGGTCGTGCACGTCGGGGCTGCCGTCCTGGGCATCTCCGCGGTGCTGCTCGCCTCCGCGACCGCGTTCACCGTCCTCAAGGTCGTGGGCGCGGTGTACCTGGTGTGGATGGGCATCGCGACCCTGCGCGGCGCCCGTCGCACGCTGCGGGAGCAGGCCGGGAAGACGGACGGCGGCGAAGAGGAGGAGGCGGACGGGGCCGGCGGCAGGTACGTGCGCTACGGCTTCCTCTCCAACGCGCTCAACCCGAAGGTCGCGCTGTTCTTCGTGACCTTCCTGCCCCAGTTCCTGCCGCCCGAGGGCCAGGTCTTCCCCAGGGCGATGGCCCTGTCGCTGGTGTTCGCCGTGCTGTACCTGCTGTGGTTCAGCCTGTACGTGATCACCGTCGACCGCCTCGGCAGGATCCTCCGCCGCCCGCGCGTCCGCGCCCGGATCGAGCAGGTCACCGGACTCCTGCTGATCGGCTTCGCCGTCCGGCTGGCACTCCAGTCGCCCTGACCCGGTGGCCGTTGCCCTGACCCGGTGGCCGCCGCCCTGACCCGGTCGCCGCCGTGCGTGCGCGCCGCGCGTACACGGCGGCGACCCGGGAAGGCGCCGAACCTGCTCGCATGAGCGCCCGGCGTCTTCTTCCGCGCCCTGAACCGTCTCCTGTGCGCCGGGCGCGGGGCCGAGGGGGAGAAGAGCGCCGCGCGCTCGCCGGTTCAAGTGAATGGGGCCGGGTGCGCGTTGGTCGGTTTGTGGCACCGGGCACGTTCCTCCCGGCGGTTCTCACCGTTGAGAGGGGCACCCATGACGAGCCACGCCACCGAGGCCGGGCTTGAAGACCTGCTGCACCGGGCACTGCACGCGACCGGCACGGGCGCGCGCTGGACGGCCGACACGGACGAGATGTGGTGCCGTGTCGCGCCCCGGTCCGGCACCCGGCGCGAGCAGGGCTGGAAGCTGCACCTCTCGGCGACGGCCGCCTCCGCGCCGGCGGTCCTCGCGAAGGCCCTCGACGTACTGCTGCCGGAGGACTCGGCCTTCAAGTTCGCCCGCTCGCTCGACCAGGTGAGCGCGCTCAACTCCCGTGCCACGCCGCGCGGAAGCTCGGGCAAGTTCATCACCGTCTACCCGCGCTCCGACACCGCCGCGACCCGGCTCGCCCAGGACCTGCACCAGGCCACGGCCGGCCTGGCCGGCCCCAGGATCCTGTCCGACCAGCCCTACGCCGCGAACAGCCTCGTGCACTACCGCTACGGCGCCTTCGTCGGCCGGCGACGCCTCTCGGACGACGGCCTGCTGGTCTGGTACATCGTGGACCCCGACGGCAACCCCGTGGAGGACCGGCGCACCGGCCGGTACTCCCCGCCCTCCTGGGCGGTCTGCCCGTTCCCCGCCACAGTGCCCGCCCCGCCCCGTACGGCGGACGCGGCCGGCGGACCGGTGGTGCTCGGCGGTCGCTTCGCGGTGCGGGAGGCGATCCGGCACACGAACAAGGGCGGCGTGTACCGCGGCACCGACGTCCGCACCGGCGCGCCCGTGGTGATCAAGGAGACGCGGCCGCACGTGGAGGCCGACGCCTCCGGCAGCGACGTACGCGACTGGCTGCGGGCGGAGGCCCGGACCCTGGAACGGCTCAAGGGCACGGGGCTCGCTCCGGAACCGCTCGCGACGTTCGAGCACGGCGGGCACCTGTTCCTGGCCCAGGAGGAGGTGCCGGGCGTCACCCTGCGCACGTGGGTCGCCGAGCACTTCCGGGACGTGGGCGGCGAGCGCTACCGCGCCGACGCGCGGGACCAGGTCGCCCGCCTGGTGGAGCTGGTCGCGGCGGCGCACGCCCACGGCTGCGTCCTGCGGGACTTCACCCCCGCCAACGTCATGGTCCGCCCGGACGGCGAACTGCGCCTCATCGACCTGGAACTCGCCGCCTGGCAGGACGAGCGCCCTCTGCCCACCCGCGTGGGAACCCCCGGCTTCAGTGCTCCCGAACGCCTCGCCGACGCACCGGTCCACCCGACGGCCGACTACTACAGCCTGGGTGCCACCATCTGCTTCGTCCTGGCAGGGAAGGTACCGAACCTGCTGCCCGAGGAGCCCGCCACCCGGGCCCCGCAGGAGCGGCTCGCCTCCTGGCTGGCCGCCTGCACCGGACCGCTGGACCTGCCGGCCGCCCTCGTGGAGACGGTCCTCGGGCTGATGAAGGACGAGCCGGCCGAGCGCTGGGACCCGTCGAAGGCCCGTGCGGCCCTGCACGGCGAGGCCCTGACCGCCCGTGAGGACCCCGCCCGTGAATCCGTCCGGACGGCGGATCCGGCGCCGCCGGACCATGGCAGCGCCACCCTCACCGCTCCCGCGACCACCCTCACCGCCCCCGCCCCCGCCACGGCCGCCCGCCCGGCACGACACGACCGCCGTCATGACGACGACCCGGTCGCCGCGATCGTCGACCACCTCCTCGACTCGATGACCCCGGCCGACGACCGCCGGCTCTGGCCCGTCTCCACCACGGCCGGTGAAGCCGATCCCTGCACCGTGCAGCAGGGCGCGGCCGGCGTCCTCGCCGTACTGACGCGGTACCACGAACTCACCGGTGACCCGCGCCTGCCCGGACCGATCTCCACGGCGGGCCACTGGATCGCGGACCGCACCGACACCCGCTCCACCCGCCCGGGCCTGCACTTCGGCGGGCGCGGAACCGCCTGGGCACTGTACGAGGCCGGGCGCGCCGTCGACGACCGCCGGCTCACCGACCACGCTCTGAACCTGGCGCTGGCACCGCAGCAGTCCACGCCCGGCCACGACATCACCCACGGCACCGCGGGCAGCGGACTCGCCGCCGCCCACCTGTGGCACCGCACCGGCGACCCGCGCTTCGCCGAGCTGGTCGTCGACGCCGCCGACCGGCTGGCCGCCGCAGCCCGGCACGAGCCGTCCGGAGCGGGCTGGGAGGTTCCCGCGGAGGCCGGTTCGGGAGAGGCCGGAAAGCGCTACCTGGGCTTCGCCCACGGAACCGCCGGCATCGGCTGCTTCCTGCTCGCCGCCTCGGCCGTCTCGCACCGCCAGGAGCACCTGGACCTGGCCGTCGCCGCCGGTGAGCTCCTGGTGGCCAACGCCGTGCGGACGGGCGCCGCGGCCCAGTGGCCCGCCAAGGCCACGGACGTGCCCACGGCCGCGTACTGGTGCCACGGCGCGGCGGGCATCGGCACCTTCCTCGTCCGGCTGTGGCAGGCCACCGGCGACGACCGGTTCGGTGACCTCGCCCGCCGCGGCACGCACGCCGTCGCCGAACGCGCCTCCCGCGCGCCGCTCACCCAGTGCCACGGGCTCGCGGGCAACGGCGACTTCCTCCTCGACATGGCCGAGGCCACGGGTGATCCCGCGTACCACGCGATGGCCGAGGAGCTGGCCCGCCTCCTCCTCGCCGAAGGGGCCGCCCGCGACGGCCACATGGTCTTCCCCAACGAGTACGGCGACGTCTCGACCAGCTGGAGCGACGGTTCCGCCGGAATCCTCGCCTTCCTCCTGCGCGTCCGCCACGCCGACCCCCGGCACTGGATGGTCCAGCCGCCGGTCTGAGCGGCAGGAAGTACTGCCGCCATCCATCCCGCAGAAAAGGGACACAGAAAAGGGAGTAACCCATGGAAAACCAGGACCTCGAACTGCTGGCGCGGCTCCACGCCCTTCCGGAGACCGATCCCGTCGGCGCCGACGGGGCGCCGTTCGCCGCGACGTGTGAGTGCGTCGGCCTGCTGACCCTCCTCAACACCGTCTGTATCGGCATCAGCTGCGCCTAGGCCGACGGTCGTCCGGCCGGCAGCTGCCCGGGACAGCCGCCGGCCGGAGTGACCCACGGAGCCAGACAGGAACGGACCACATGCAGCCAACCGCCGGCGACGGCGAACTCGCCCGAGAAGCCGTCATGACAGCCGTGCCCGCCGGGCAGCCCGCCCCGCACCACCGGTCCGGCCCTCCTTCCGCCATCAGCACGCGCGGCCTGGTCAAGAGCTACCCGGGCCCGCAGGGCACCGTCATCCACGCCGTGCGCGGACTCGACCTGGACGTCCCCCAGGGTGAGACCTTCGCCTTCCTCGGCCCCAACGGCGCCGGGAAGTCCACCACCATCGCCCTGCTGTGCGCCCTCGCCCGCCCCACGTCCGGTCACGCCACGGTGGCCGGGGCCGACGTGCTCACCCAGCCCCATCACGTACGGCGACAGGTCGGCATCCTCTTCCAGCACAGCGCCACGGACGCGGACCTGACGGTCGAACAGAACCTTCACGTCCACGCGCGCCTCTACGGGATGCGCCGCCGCGACGCCCGCGGCCGCGCCGCCGAGGTGCTGGAGACGGCCCGGCTGACGGACCGGCGGCGCGCGCCCGTACGCACCCTGTCCGGCGGCATGCGGCGCCGGCTGGAGATCGCCCGCCAACTGCTGCACGCCCCTCGCGTGCTGTTCCTGGACGAGCCGACCACCGGACTCGACCCCCATGCCCGCGCGCAGGTCTGGGACCACCTGCGCGCGCTGCGCGACCGCCACGGCACCACCCTCTTCGTCACCACCCACTATCTGGAGGAGGCGGAGAACTGCGACCGCATCGCCATCATCGACCGCGGCCGGCTCGCGGCCCTGGGCACACCCCTCGCGCTGAAGGACGCGATCGGCGACGACCGGGTCGCGCTGCGCACGGGTGACGACGCGCGAGCGCGGGAGATCGTGCGCGGGATCGCGCCCGACCGCGCCGTCACCGTCGACGCGGGCGGCGTGTGGCTGCGGCTGCCCGGCGGAAGCGCCTGGATCCCCCGCCTGTGCGCGGCACTGGAAGGCCACGGCATCGCGGTGCACGCAGCCTCCGCTACCCCGCCCACGCTCGACGACGTCTTCTTCCACCACACCGGTCGCAGCCTCGACGCCCGCTCCACCGCGTCCCCGGCCCCTGCGGACGCCGGAGGCGGCCGATGACCACGCTCACGCCGGAGGCCTCGGGCGGCACCGGCAGCTCTCCCACCGCCGACGCCTCCGACGACTCCCGCACTTCGGGAGGAGTCCGCGACGACGGACGGACCGGCCGTCTGCGGCGGGAACTCCGGGCGGTCCACGCCCTGGTCCACCGCGACCTGCTGCGTCTGGCCGGACAACGCACCCACACCGCCCTGATGCTGCTCCAGCCCGTGCTCTACCTGCTCGTCCTCGGCGGCGGCCTGGCCGCGCTCATCCCCAGCTCCCGACTGGGCGTCGGCTACCAGGGCTACCTCTTCCCCGGCATGCTGATGATGACCGTGCAGACCCCGGCCATCATGGTGGGCGTCCGCCTGATCACCGACCGGCAGAGCGGCTACCTGCGAGAACTCCTCATGGCCCCGGTCCACCGCGCCACGCTGCTCCTCGGCAGCTGCGCCGGCGGGACGGTGGTCGCCACCGCCCAGGGCGCCGTCCTCCTCGCCCTGGCCGGCTACGTCGGCCTGCCCTACGACCCGCTCCTCCTGGTCCTGCTCCTCGCCGGCATGGTCCTGGCCTCCTTCACCATCACCGCGCTGGCCGTCGCCCTGGCCGTCGGCCTCCGCCGGGCCGAGACCTTCCACATGCTGCTCGGTCTGGTGATGATGCCGCTGCTGTTCCTGTCCGGCGGCTTCTTCCCGCTGACGGCCATGCCCGGCTGGGTCCGCGCCGTCGCCGACGCCAACCCCCTCGCGTACGCGGTCGACCTGCTGCGCCGCTGCATCGCCCTGCGCGTACCGGAGCACGCCGCCACCGGTGGCATCGAGTGGGCCGGCCGGCAACCTCCGCTGCTCCTCGAAGCCGCCCTCCTGGCGGCCGTCGGCGCGGTCGCCCTCCTGTGGGCCGCCCGCCGCTTCAACCGTCCGGAGTGACACAGCAGTTGTTGCGGAGGCGGACTCTCGCCGACCCGTGCCGGTGGGGTTCCGTCGTGGCGCTCCTGGCGGGATTCTGGCTTCATGAAGACAACGGCGCGGGTCATCGGAAGGCTGGTGTGCGCGGCCGGCGGGGTGTGGGTGGCCTCCGAGGTCGTGGGCCGGTTACGGGTCGGTGGCACCGCGGGCGAGCGCCTGGGCTCCGTGGTCCTCCTCGCCGCGGTGTTCATCGCCGTCGTCATGCTCCTCCCGATGCCGCTGACGCGGCTGCTCGGGCGGGCCGTGACGAGGAATCAGCGGCGCATCGCGGAGGAGCCCGACTGGGACGCCTCCGACTGGGAGTTCTTCGCGCCGCTGCGCAGGCATTTCGTCTTCGTCGGCCTCGGCATGGTGCTGGCGGCCGTCGTCCTGGTCGTGGTGGGGCCGGCGGGGTTGTGGGCCGGGACGGAGCTGGCCGCCGCGCTGGGCATGGACGTTCGGCTCGACGGCGGGCTCAAGGCGCTCGTCACCGCCGGACTCGTCGTCACCGCCGTGGAGACGGCGCTCCAGCTCGTGCTCGCCCTGCCGGTGAAGCGCCGCCGCTCCGGGGCGCTGCGCTCCCTGAGCGGCCTCCTCCTGTCCGGGGCGGGGCTGGTACTCGCGGAAGTGTGGCTGGACGGCGTGCAGGCGGCGGACCCGCGATGGCTGACGCTCGCCGTCGTCGCCGCCCTCTTCCACCTCCGCTTCCGGTTCACCCTGACGCTGCCCGTGCCCGGGGTGGCGTCCCTGGTCCTCGTGTCGCTGAACGTGCTGGCGCTCTGGCTCGTCGTGTGGCTCACCGGAATGCTCCACGTCGACGGCTTCTGGCCCCTGGCCGGGACGGTCGCCCTGATGTGGGCGGCGGAATGGCCGAGCCGCCTGGCGAGCGCCGCGGCGGAGGCCCGCGCCAACCCGCCCCAGCCCCCGCACGACCCCTTCTGGCCGGAACACCACATGCCCCAGTCACCGCTGTACTGACCCCACCGCGCCTTCTGACGACCGGTGCGGTGGGGGCCGCCGCGGCTCGGGCTCAGCCCAGTGACACCGTCGCCCTGTGCACGGCACCCAGCGTGCCCGGAGTGACGCGCAGCCTCAGGGTGGTGCCCGTCGAGAGGACCTCGACGGAGGGGTCCTTGGCGGTCACCGAGGTGACGGGACGGTTCCAGGTGACGTCGATGGCGTCGCCCGTGCGCAGGGGGCCGGAGACGCAGACGGTGGCGGTGGCGCCGGTCTCGCGGATCAGCACGCTCGCGGGCTGGGACGCGGTCAGCGGGCCCACGGTGGCGGCGAGCCAGAAGTTGACCGCGGTGACGCCGAGCGAGGGGACCCGGACGCCCTGCTGTTCGTTGGTGTTGGCCAGGACGCCGAGCCAGGAGGTGTCCGCCGCGCGAGCCGCGGTCTGCTGGGCCGTGGCGCCGGGCATGAGGACGTAGGCGTACGCCGCCCAGGTCGGGTCCGTACCGTGGTCGAACCACAGGGTCAGGTAGCGGCGGGTGACCGGGTCGGTGACGGCCGAGCGGTTGATGTCGGACCAGGCGCCGGTACGGGCCTCGCGCAGGGCCTTGACGGTGGCGCCGCCGGGGAAGACGTATCCGGCGTGGCCGGCCAGATGTGCCCAGCGCGCCCCGGTCAGCGTGGCGCTCCACCCGAGGGCCGTGGACTGGGCGGCGCCGTCGACGGTGAAGGCGTGCGTGCCGGACGCGCCCAGGTTGCGGTTCTCGACGACCGACTCGACGCCCGTGCCGTCCCGGCCGTGGATGCCGGCACCCAGACAGACCACCGCGTCGTCGAGGAAGAACCAGGACTTCTTCGCGAGCAGGGTCGACGAAAGCCCCTTGAGGTACTGGCCGACGGCCGCGTAGGTGCCGTCCGTCGCGCCGCCTACCCAGCGCACGTCCGGGCGTGCCGCGCCCCAGGTGCCGCCCTCGCCGTCCGCGAGGGGCTTGCGGGACGCGGTGGTCCCGGGCAGGCGGTAGGGGTCGACGGTGGGCCAGAAGTCGTCGGTGTACTGCCCGTTGGCGAAGGTGCCGCCCCACCAGTAGAGCATTCCGGAGCTGCTGTGCCAGGCCCGGAGGTTCTCGCCGTTGCCGTTCTCGTAGTAGGTGATCCGGTGGGAGGCCATGGACACGGCGGCCGCCCAGCCGGGCCGCCGGTGCACCGCCCGGTCCATCGAGGGGAAGAGGCGGTGCCCCGTCGGCTCGGCGGAGCCGGTCGGGACGGTGTCGTCGACGGCCTTGAGCCGGGCCAGCTGGGCGACGCCGAGGGCGGGCCCGGCAAGCACCGGGCGGTAGTAGTCCCGGGTGATCCAGCCCTTGATCATCTGGTCCCAGCGGCTCTTCTCGGCCGGGGACGCGCTCACGCCGAGGAGCGCGATGCAGGCGATGATCCCGTGTCCGCGCAGATGGTCGTCCTGGCGGAGGCCGGCCGGGTCGCCCTTCTGCACGCCGCGGCTGATCGCGCGCCCCGACACCGGGTCCATGGCGAGGCCGTTGAAGAGGAACGGCGCGTACGCCTTCTCGACGGAGTCGAGCACGACCTGGCGGCCGGGGTCGGTGACCTCCCAGGACGTGCCCTTCAGCAGGGCGAACAGCAGCGAGAGGCCGCCGAGCATGACGGAGCCGTACGAGCCCGCGTAGGGGACGTAGAGGTGCTGGACGAAGCTGCCGTCCTGGTACAGCCCGTCGCCCGTCGTGACGTAGGGGAAGACGGGGGAGAGGGCGTCACGGGCGAGGGCGAGCTTCGGGGCGGCCCCGCCCACCGCACCGCGCAGTGCGAGGACGCGGCACAGGTCGACACGGTTGGCGCCGGTGGAGGTACCGCTGTAGGCGGCGACGGCGCTGTCGGGCACGAAGTGGTCGACAGCGGCGCAGTGGTCGGCGACGCGGGCGGCCCCGAGGTGCTCGTACAGCATGACGTCGATGTCGAGAAGCGCCTGCGGAGCGCCTATCTGCCAGCTGTACCAGTTGCCGTACCGGGTCTGGCCGGCGTTGTACGCCTGGTCGTGCAGGTGGTCGAGGCCGGCGAGGATCTCGTCGCGCAGCGCGGCGTTCCCGGTCAGTCCGGTGCCGGGCTGGCTGTACGCCTCGGTCATGGTGCGCAGTCGGTTGAAACTGCTGTTGAGGTTGCCGGAGTACGTGTACGACTCGGCGTCCGTGTCGGGTTCCGGGTCGGCGTAGGGAAGGTCGGGCCAGAGGGAGCCGGCCGCCCGGGACATGGTCGAGCGCAGGTTCGCAGCGGTGGTGCCCAGGGTGGCGAGCTTGCTCGCGAACGGTTCGGCGGTCGGGGAGAAGCCGGTTCCGAGGATCAGATCCCGCCACGCCAGACGCAGGGCGCCGTACGCGTCGGCGGCCTCCGCGGTGCCCGCCGTGGCGAAGGGGACGGGTGCGAGCGCCGCGGCGGCGACGGCGGCTCGCAGCAGCCCGCGGCGGGACAGGCGGGCAGGATCGGCGGAGAAGGGCACCGGATGCATGTGACTGCCTCTCGGGGGCGAGGGAGATGACGCACGGGCGGTGACGGTCCGTCACGTGGAGGACGTGACAGCCGTATGGCAAGCGCTTTCTCCCATGGCTGGAAACCTTCCGTCAAGAGGTGTGCGCGCGGCGGCCTCCGTCCCCTCCGCCCTGGCTGCTCCCTGTCGAGCGGACGGCCGTGAACACGTGCCACGGGCGCCCCTAGCCTCATGTGCCGTTGCGGGCAAGGGGGTTGCTCGTGCGTGAAGGGGCGCACGGAGGTGCGGGAGATCTCGACATGGTCACAAGCGGCACCGGAGGATGCCTGACACCTAAGGCGTGCCTTACCTAAGTTGTATGGTGGCGCGGTCGGTTCGACGGCGGGAGGGAAGTGGTGTCCATGGGTGACGTCCGCCTCATGGCGAACGATCTGGACGTCGGCCATGGCGGCCGGACGGTGTTGAAGCAGGTGGACCTGTCCTTACGGGTCGGCGGGATCACCGTCCTCGTCGGTCCCAACGGCTGCGGCAAGTCGACCCTGTTGCGCACCGTGGCCGGACTGCTCCCGCCGCTCGGCGGCGAGATCCGCATCGACGGCGAGCCGCTCCGCTCGCTCGGCCGCCGCGCGCTCTCCCAGCGCCTGGCCTTCCTCCCCCAGACCTCGCAGGCACCCGCCGGGGTCACGGTCCGTGAACTCGTACGCCACGGCCGCTACGCCCACCGCGGCGCCCTCGCCCGGCACACCGCCGAGGACACCGAGGCGATCGACTGGGCCCTCGACGTCACCGACGCACGGCCCCTGGTCGACCGCCGGCTCGACGAACTGTCCGGCGGCGAACGCCAACGCGCCTGGCTCGCCATGGTGCTGGCCCAACGGGCCGGCGTCCTCCTCCTGGACGAGCCCACCACCTACCTCGACATGCGCCACCAGTTCGACGTCCTCGACGTCGTCCGCCGGCTGGCCCGCGAGCACGACATCGCCTGTGGCGTGGTGCTGCACGACCTGATGCAGGCCGCCGCCTACGCGGACGAGGTCGTGGTGGTCGCCGACGGCGGCGTCGCCGCCTCCGGCACCCCGGACGAGGTGCTCAACCCCGACGTCATCCAGCGCGCCTTCGGACTGCGCGTCAACGTCGTGCGCGACCCCGCGACAGGATACCTCGCGTGCTTCCCCCAGCGGTCCGAGGCCTCCACCGCGTCCTGAGGCGCGTCCCGAACGTCCCGCACCCGACGACGTACCTCCCGGCGCCCCGCCGACAGCGGGGTCCGCTCTGTCCGCACCGTCTGTACAGCCTGTACACAAGGAGAGATTCACCATGCAGAAAATGCTGCGCGCCCTCGCCACGGGCGGTGCCACCGCGGCCCTCGTGCTGACCGCCGCCGGCTGCGGGGGCGGCACCGTGGGCGAGACGAACGACGGGAAGAAGACGGGGGACACGACCACCGGCGCCACGATCACCGTCGACACCGCGCAGGGCAAGGTCTCGCTGGACAAGCCCGCCGTGAAGGTCGTCACCCTGGAGTGGACGTACGCCGAGGAACTCGTCGCCGTCGGCGTCACCCCCGTCGGCAACGCCGACAACAAGGGCTACGGCACCTGGATCACCGCCAAGGGCGCGGCCCTGCCGGACCGGGTCACCGACGTCGGCAGCCGCAACGAGCCCAGCCTGGAGAAGATCAAGGCGCTCCGCCCCGACCTCATCGTCATCGACAACGACCGTTCCAAGGCCAACCTGAAGCAGCTCCAGGCCATCGCCCCGGTGCTGTCCTTCACGTACACCACCAAGCCCCAGCTCGCCACGATGAAGAAGAACTTCACCGAGCTGGCGAAGGCGGTCGGCAAGGAGGACAAGGCCGCCGAGGTGAACGCGCAGATCGACGCCAAGGCCGCCGACCTCAAGGGCCGGCTCGACAAGGCGGGCAAGGGCGGCCTGAAGTACGCCCTGGCGCAGGGCTTCACCGCCAACGGCGCCGCATCGATCCGGATGCTCACCGACGACGCCATCGCCCCGCAGGTGCTCAACCTCGCCGGGCTGAAGAACGGCTGGAAGGGCCAGTCCGACGCGTGGGGGATGACCACCGTCGGCGTCGAGGGGCTGACGCAGGTGGAGAAGGACGCCACCTTCCTGTACGTCGCCGCCGACAACGACAACCCGTTCACCGGCGACCTCGCCGGCAACGCGGTGTGGAAGGGCCTGCCCTTCGTCAAGGACGACAAGGCGCTGCCGCTCGACCCGGGCACCTGGCTCTTCGGCGGGCCGCTGTCCGCGCAGCACATCCTGGACGAGACCGGCAAGGCCCTGAAGGTCTGATGGCCTCGGAAGGACTGACGGCCGCCGCCCCGGCCGGAATCCCCGGCCGCCGCCCACGGGCCCTGCTCGTGGGCGGCGCCCTGTCCCTGGTCCTCGCCGCGGTCGTGGTGGTCCACCTCGGCCTCGGCGTCTCCGGCGTCGGCATCGGCGACATCCTGGACCTGCTGCTCGGCCACGGCGACGCCCGCACCGAGGACGTGCTCGTCGGCAGCCGCCTGCCGCGCACCCTGACCGGTCTCGTCGTCGGCGTCGCGCTCGGCGTCTCCGGCGTCCTCGTCCAGGGCGCGACCCGCAACCCGCTGGCGGCGCCCGACACGCTCGGCGTGAACGCCGGAGCGTACTTCGCCGTGGTCCTCGTGGCCTTCACCGGCGTGAGCCTCGGCCCGGTGCCCGCCGGCGGCGCCGCCTTCCTCGGCGGACTGCTCGCGGTCGGTCTGGTCTACCTGCTCACCAGCGGGGGAGTGCTGACGCCCGGCCGGGTGCTGCTCGCCGGGGCGACCGTCGCCCTGGCCGCCACCTCGGCCGCCGAGTTCCTGCAGATGCTCGACGTGCAGGCCACCCGGGGGCTGTTCTTCTGGGGCAACGGAACCCTGCTCCAGTCCGGCCTGGAACGGCCGCTCACCCTCGGCGCCGTCGTCCTCGTCGGCGCGCTGGCCGCCCCGTTCCTGGCCCGCCCGCTGGACCTGCTCGCGCTCGGCGACGAGACCGCGCAGGCGATGGGCGTACGGGTCGAGCGGATCCGCCCCGCCGCCTTCCTGCTCGCCGTCCTGCTGTCCGCGTCGGCCGTCTCGCTCGCCGGCCCGATCGGCTTCGTCGGTCTCATCGGCCCCGTCATCGTGCGGCAGTTGGGCATGCGGCGGCACGCCCTGCTGGTCCCGATGGCGGCCCTGCTCGCCTCCGCACTCGTCCTCGGCGCCGACGCCGCCGCCCAGCTGATCGTGACGCCGTCCGCGACCCAGCCCGCCGAGATCCCGGTCGGCGTGGTCACGGCGCTCATCGGCGGGCCGGTCTTCATGGCCCTGGCCCGGCGGGTGAGCACCGGCGACGCCGACACCGGCGCCGCCGTGGTGGTCTCCGACCGGCGCCGCGCCCCCGGATACGCCGTCGCGCTCGGCGGTGGCCTCGTCGCCCTGGCCGTCGCGATGGCCGTGTCGCTGCGCCTCGGCGACGTGCCCGTCAGCTGGAGCCAGCTCGGGGCCGCGCTGACCGGCTCCGCCGAGCAGATCACCGAGGCCGTGGTGTCCTTCCGGCTGCCGCGCATCCTGGTCGCCGCCCTCGCCGGTGCGTGCCTGGCCGTCGCCGGTGCCGCCGTGCAGGCGGTCGTACGCAATCCGCTGGCCGAACCGGGCCTGGTCGGCGTGACCGGCGGGGCGTCCCTCGGCGCCGTCACGGTCATCCTGCTCGTCCCGTCGGCGCCGCTCGTCGCCCTGCCCGCCGCGGCCGGGACCGGCGGCGTGCTCATGCTGCTCCTGGTGCTCCTCGTGGCCAGGGGCACCCGTGGCGGCGGCCGGTCCGGGATCGACCCGACCCGGGTGGTGCTCGTCGGCATCGGCGCGGCCGCCACCTCGATGGCGCTGGTCAACATCATGGTGGTGGGCGCGCAGATGAACATCTCGGCCGCCCTCGGCTGGCTCGCGGGCAGCACGTACGGCCGGGACTTCTCGGCCCTGGGCTGGCTCGCCCTGCCCGCCCTCGTCGCCGTGCTGCTGGTGGTCGCGGCCCGTCCGGTGAACCTCCTCTCCCTCGGCGAGGAGCTGCCGCGTGCCCTCGGACTCGACCTCGGGCGGGCGCGGCTGCTCGTCCTCGGCGCGGGCGCCGTCCTCGCCGCGGGAACGGCGGCGGCCGTCGGCGCCGTCGGCTTCGTCGGCCTCGTCGCGCCCCACCTGGCCCGGCGCGTCGTCGGTAACAGCACCGCCCGCATGGTGCCGATGGCCGCCGTCCTCGGAGCCGTCCTCGTCGTCTCCTCGGACGCCCTGGGCCGCTGGCTGCTCGCCCCGACGGAGATCCCGGTGGGCATCGTCACGGCCCTGGTCGGCACCCCGTACCTCGTCTGGCTCCTGCGCAGGAGCCGCGACGTCTGATCCGCGGGAAGCCCGCCCGGCGGCCGTGCGCCGGGAGGGCCCGTACGTCAGGAGGGCTGGGGCGCCCGGGTCCGCGGGCGTTCCGCGAGGGCGCCCGCGGAGGCCGGCACGGGCCTGAGCGTGCGGGCGGCGACCACGCCCAGGAGGCAGACGAGGGCGGCGGCCAGGCACACGGCCGTGAAGGCGCCGGAGAAGGCGGAGCGGGCCAGGGGGCGCAGGGCAGGGGCGAGGAGGTCGAACCGTCCGGTCTCCACGGCCTCCCGCAGCGGCCCGGCGCCCGCGGGGCCCCCGCCGATCCCGCTGTCCAGGCGGGCGGAGAACACGGCGCCGAAGACGGCCACTCCGGTCGCGGTGCCGAGCGGGTAGCAGGCGTTCGTGAGACCGGACGCCATCCCGGCCCGCTCGGTGGGCACGGTGCCCACCGCGACGCCCATCAGCGGCGGGAAGATGACGGCTCCTCCGATGCCGAGCAGCACCAGACCGGTGACCATGACCGCATGGCCCGCGCCCGCCCCGGCCGCGGCGAGGCAGAGGAGTCCGAGACCCTGCGCGGCGAAGCCCCGGGCCACCAGGACGTCGGGCGCGTACGCCTTCTGCAGCCTGTTCACGAACATGCCCGCGACGAGCAGACTGCCCGTCAGGGGCAGCAGGAGCAGACCCGCCTGGAGCGGCGAGTAGGCGCGGGTGCTCTGCAGCCACAGGGTGAGGAAGGCGAGCATGCCCAGGCTGGACAGCCGGGCGAGGAAGCCGAGCAGCGCGGCGCCCGAGAGGGCCCGGATCCGCAGCAGCGTGACGTCGATCAGTCCGCCCCCGCGGCGCTGGCCGGCGACCAGGGCCGCGGCGAGCAGCACGCAGGCGGCCGCGGAGGCCAGCACCTCCGGTGCCGTCCAGCCGGCCTCGGGGCCGGTGACCAGCGGATAGTGCAGCGCCAGGAGGAAGCCGACCGCGAGCACCGCGCCCAGCACGTCGACCCGCCGCCCGGTGTCCCCGGGAGCGGCGGATCCGGGAGCGGCGGATCCGGGCATGCGGGCCAGCGCACCGGCCACGACCAGGACGCCGATGGGGACGTTGACCAGGAAGATCCAGCGCCAGCCCAGTGCCTCGACGAACACGCCGCCGACGATGGGCCCGAGCGCGCCGGCGGCCGAGGCGACGAGCGCGTACGAGGCGATCGCCGCCTGGCGTCGGGCACCCTCGTACGCGGCGGCGACCAGCGCGAGGGTCGGGGCGAACACCATGGACCCCCCGAGCCCCTGGGCGGCCCGGGCGGCGATGAGGGTGCCGGCGTCAGGGGCCAGACCGCACGCGGCGGACGCGAGGGTGAACAGGCCCATTCCGGCCACGAAGACGGCTCGTCGGCCGATGCGGTCGGAGAGCGCGCCCGCGGTGAGCAGCAGCGCCCCGAAGGCCAGCGAGTACGCCGACACCGTCCACTGCACCCGGCCGAGGCCGGATTCCAGATCGCGGGCGATGTCCGGGAGCGCGACGTTCACCACGGTCACGTCCAGGGTCATCATGACGCCGCCGGCGCTCACGAGCGCGAACGTCCATCGCGGGCTGTGCCGTCGGGAGGGCACGTCCGAACACCTCCGTATGCGGTTCGAGAGCGGGCCGTCCGCGCACCGGTCAGGTTACGGCGGTCGGCAACTGGCCTTCTGTGTCTGAAAGTTGACCTTGCTCATTAGGTAAGCCTAACCTAATGTAACGCCCGCTTGGGCGTCCAGGCGTCCGAGCGAACCGAATCCAGACAGAATCCGGAGCCGCCTGATGACCCCGACCGACCATCCCGTGCCCGTCCTGCCCGACGTGGATCCCGCGGCCTGGCGGGAGGCCAACCGTCGCCTGCTCGCCAAAGCCCTGGGCGAGTGGTGCTTCGAAGACATGCTCAAGGCGACCGGCACCGAGGACGGCGGCTACCGGATCGACCTGGACAGCGGCACCACCTACGCCTTCCGCGCCGAGCCCGGCGCCTTCGGCTGGCTGCGCGTCGACCCCGACTCGGTCACCCGCACCGCCACCAGCATGCTCGGCAACTCGATCGCCCAACCCGCCTGGGACGCCCTGCAGTTCCTGATGGAGGCGGCCTCCACGATCGACAGCGACCCCTCCACGATCGCCACCTACTTCACCGAGCTCTCGGCCACCCTCGCCGTCGACGCCGCCCGCCTCACGCACGGCGGCGAGTCGGTCGCCGAGCTGCGCGCACTGGGCCACTCGGAGCTGGAGTGCCGCATGACCGGGCACAACCTCCTCGTCGCCAACAAGGGCCGGATCGGCTTCTCCGCCACCGACGTACGGCAGTACGCCCCCGAGTCGGCCCAGTCGCTGAAGCTCCTGTGGGTCGCCGTCCACCGTGGCCTCGCCGAATTCCGCGGCACCTCCGAACTGTCCGAAACCGGCATCCTGTCAGCGGAGCTGGACGACGGGACCCGCAGCCGCTTCACCGCGGTCCTGGAACGGGCCGGCGTCGACCCCCAGGCCTACGTGTGGATGCCCGTGCACCCCTGGCAGTGGGACCACGCCGTCCAGACCCTGCACGCCGCCGACGTCGCGCAGCGCCGCATCATCCCGCTCGGCGACAGCCCCGACGACTACCTGCCCGGCCAGTCCATCCGCACCATGGCCAACGTCACCGCGCCCTCCCGCCACGACGTCAAACTCCCGCTGAAGATCCTCAACACCCTCGTCTGGCGCGGCATCCCGCCGCACTGCACCATGGGCGCCCCGGTCGTCACCCAGTGGCTGCGCGGCCTCGTGGAGCGCGACGCCTTCCTCTCCGAGGAACGCCGCACCGTGTTCCTCGGCGAGGTCGCCTCCGTGACCGTGCGCCACCCCTACCTCTCCACCCTCGACCAGGCGCCCTACCAGCACCTGGAGGCCCTCGGCTGCATCTGGCGCGAATCGGTCTCCGCGCGCAAGGACCCCGACGAGCACGTCCGCACCTTCGCCTCGCTCCTGCACGTCGACAGCGCGGGCAACGCCTTCGTCGCCGAACTCGTCCGCGCCTCCGGCCTCGACCCGCAGGACTGGCTGCGCCGCCTCTTCGACACGCTCCTCGTGCCGGTCATGCACGTGCTCTACCGCTACGGCGTCACCTTCAACCCGCACGGCCAGAACACCCTCATCGGCTACGACGCCCACGACGTACCGGTCCGCCTCTTCCTCAAGGACTTCGTCGACGACGTGTGCGTCTCCTTCACCGACGTACCCGAACGCGGCCCCGAGCCGGACGGACACGACCACGTCCTGCCCCGCAAGCACCCGTCGATCATCAAGCAGCACGTCGTCGACCAGGTCTTCGTCGGCCACTTCCGCTACCTCGCGCCGCTCTGCGCCGAGCAGCTCGGCGTACCGGAGCGGACCTTCTGGCGGCTCGTGCGGCAGACGGTCCTCGACTTCCAGCAGCAGTTCCGGAAGCGCTTCCCCGAACTCGCCGGGCGATTCGCCGAGTACGACCTGCTGACCCCCGAGATCCCCCGGTACGGCCTGAACCGCGACCGCATCGTCGTCACCCGCTACGGCGACCGCGCCCTGCGCCACGCGCTGTTCCCGAACGGCACGCACCCCAACCCGCTCGCCGAAGGCTGAGGAGTACCTGCCGTGACGCCCCTGACCCGCACGCGACCCGCACGGTCCGGCCGCACCCCGTCCCCGCTCGCCGGCTCCCGCACCGGACTCGCCGACGTCCTCACCGCGCTGACCGGCGCCGTCGACGCCGCGGCGAACGCCCGACGCCCCGACGGCCCCCTCCCGGCCGGCACCCCCGCCGAGGTCCTCGCCGCCGCCTCGCGCGCACTCGGCCCGGCCGAGCTGCCCGCCGAGGGCCTCGGCGCCGAGGCCGCCCTCGGCCTCCTGGCCACCGTGCTCGTCGAGCACGGCATCGACCTGTCCCACCCCCGTTCCGCCGCCCACCTCCAGCCCCCCGCGCTGACGGTCGCCGTCGCCGCCGACGTCCTCGCGAACGCCGGCAACGCCTCGCTCGACACGTACGACTCCGGCCCCTCGGCCATCGCCGTCGAACGCTGGCTCATCGGCGTCCTCACCCGACTCGCCGGCCTCGGCGAGCGCGCCGACGGCGTCCTCACCCCCGGCGGCTCCCTGTCCAACCTCATGGGCCTGCTGCTCGCCCGTGACGCCGCTGCCCACCGGCGCGGCATCGACGCCCGCGAACAGGGCGTGGCGGCACTGCCCGGACCGGTCGTGTTCTGCTCCGAACTCGCCCACTTCTCCACCCACCGGGCCTGCGCCGCCCTCGGCCTGGGAGAAGCCGCCGTGCAGCCCCTGCCGGTCGACGACCGGCGCCGCATGCGGCCCGACGCGCTGCGCGCCGCCCTCGACGCGCTCGGCCCCGACCGGACGGCCGTCGCCGTCGTCGCCACCGCGGGCACCACGGACTTCGGTTCCGTCGACCCGCTCCCGCAGATCGCCGAGATCGCCGCCGGACACGGCATGTGGATGCACGTCGACGCCGCCTACGGCTTCGGCGCGCTCTTCTCCGAGCGCCTCGCCGGCCGCCTCGCGGGCCTGGAACTGGCCGACTCGATCACGCTCGACCTGCACAAGACCGGCTGGCAGCCCGCCGCCGCCAGCGTGCTCCTCGTCTCCGACACCACCGCGTTCACCGCGCTCGACCGCGAGGTGGCCTACCTCAACCCCACCGACGACTCCGAGGCCGGCTACGACGGACTGCTCGGCCGCAGTCTCCAGACCACCCGCCGCCCGGACGCCGTGAAGGCCGCCGCCACCCTCCTCACGTACGGCCGCACCGGCATGGGCCACCTGATCGACACCTGCCACGACCTCGCCCGGCACGCCGAGCGCCGCATCCTCGCCGAACCCGCACTCGAACTGGTCTCGCCGGCCGAACTCACCACCGTCGTCTTCCGCTACCGCTGCGCCGACCCGACCGCCTCCGACGACGTCAACGGCGCACTGCGCCGACGCCTCCTGGAAACCGGCACCGCCCTCATCGGACGTACCGAGGTCACCGCCGCCGGACCCGGCGCACCGCGCCAGGTGTGCCTGAAGTTCACCCTGCTCAACCCCACCGCCACCACCGACGACATCGACGGCCTCGTGGACGCCGTCCTCGACGCCGGCCGCACCTGCGAACGACTCATCAAGGAGAACGCCGCATGAGCACCACCACCACGGCGGCAACCACCAAGGCCGACCCCCTGCACGAACGGGACGCCCGCGGCGCCTCCGAACACGCCCACATCGAAGCGCTGCTCCGCTGCTGGCTGCGCGAGACCGGCACGCCCGTCACCCCCGGCCCGCTCCGGGTCGACCTGCCCACCACCGGACTGACCCTCGTCACCGAGGTCACCCACCGCTCGCCCACCGGCTGGCACCGCTTCGGCCCCACCCGCCTGGAGGGCCCCGGCGGCCCGCTCGGCGAGACCGCCGACCCGGTCACCGCCGTCGCCCTGCTCTCCGCCGAGGCCGCGGCACGCGGCGGCAGCCGCCCCGGCGGAGTCCCCGCGGGCGAGGCCGCCGACCTGGTGGAGCGCACTGCCGAATCCGTACGCCGCGTCGCCACGTTCATCGCCGACCGCCGCACCCGCCCCGAACCGCCGCCCGGCGTGGACGGCTTCCTCGACGCCGAACAGGCCCTGCTGCTCGGCCACCTGAACCACCCCGCACCCAAGAGCCGCGACGGCATCTCCGACCACGAGGCCGCCGCCTACTCGCCCGAACTCCGCGGCTCCTTCCGGCTGCACTGGTTCGCCGCCGACCCCGCGGTCGTCTCCCACGACGCCGTCGAGGGCGCGCCCTCCCTGGCCGGCCGCGACACCGTCGCACTCCTCGCCGACCTCGCCGGACAGCGACGCGACGACGGCCGGATACTCGTCCCCGCCCACCCCTGGCAGGCCAGGGACCTGCTGCACCGCCCCCGCATCAAGGCCCTCGTCGCCTCCGGCGCCCTCACCCCGCTCGGCGAACTAGGCCCCGCCTGGTGGCCGACGTCCAGCGTCCGCACGGTCTACCGGCCCGACGCCGACGTGATGCTCAAGCTCTCCCTCGGACTGCGGCTCACCAACTCCCGCCGCGAGTCCACCCGTACCGAACTGCGCCGCGGCCTGGAGATCAACCGTCTCCTCGACGCCGGATACGCGGCCGACACCTTCGCCGCCCACCCCGGCTTCGCCATCACCCGCGACCCCGCCTGGATCGCCGTCGACGAACCGGACCGCGCCGAAGGCCCGGACGTCACCGGCCTCGACGTCGCCGTACGCGAGGTGCCCCGGGACATCGACTCCCTGCGCTGCCTGGTGGGCCTCGTCGCCCCGCGCCCCGGCCTCGGCCGCAGCGCACTCGGCGACCTCGTCGCCGGCCTCGGCCCCGACGCGGCCGAACAGTGGACGGCCGACTACACCGACCACGTCCTCGTCCCCATGCTGCACCTGTACGCCGCCACCGGCATCGGCCTGGAGGCCCACCAGCAGAACACCCTCGTCCGCCTCGACGAGCGGGGCCGGGTCACCGGCAGCACCTTCCGCGACAACCAGGGCTACTACCTGGCCAGCTCCCACCTCCCCGGCCTGCTCAAGCGGCTCGGCGCCGACTCCTCCACCCTCGCCGTCGTCGACGACGCCCTGGTCGACGACCGGCTCTCGTACTACCTGCTGCGCAACCAGGCCCTCTCCGTCGTCGGCTGCCTCGCCGTCGACGGCCTGGCCGACGAGCGCGATCTGCTCGCCGTCCTCGCCGCCCGGCTGCGGGCCGCGCTGCCCGCCCTGGCCGTGGCCGGCCCCGACGGCGACCGGCTCGCCCGCCGCTGGCTCACCGCCGACACCCTGCCCTGCAAGGGGAACCTGTTCACCCGGCTGCACGGCATCGACGAGGTCCTCGCCCCGCTCGACGCCCAGTCCGTCTACCTCGACGCCCCCAACCCCCTGCAGGAGGCAGCCTCATGACCACGGTGGACCCCACGGCGGAGCGGACACCCGACGACGTCACGATTCCCGGACCGCCGCTCCCGCTCCTCCACGGCCGCTGGTCCGCACGCGTCGCCCGGGCCGAAGGCGCCGACCTGGACCTCGTGCACGGCTGGATGCAGTCCCCGCACATCGACGCGTTCTGGCACCAGGCGTGGCCGCGCGAACGCTGGTACGAGGAGATCGCCGGCCACCTCGCCGGCGACGCGGTCCTGCCCGTGCTCGTCGACCTCGACGGCCGGCCGCTGGCCTACATCGAGGTCTACCGGGTCTTACGCGACCGGCTCGCCGGACACTACCCACGGTTGCCGCACGACCTCGGCGTCCACATCGCCATCGGCGAGCAGGCACGGACCGGGAAGGGCCTCGGCCGGACCCTGCTGCGCGCCCTCGCCGAAGGACTGCTCGCCGCAGACCCGGCCTGCGTCCGTGTGGTCGCCGAGCCGGACGTGGACAACGCGCCCTCGCTGCGGGCCTTCGAAGCCGCCGGCTTCCGACCCGCCGGCAAGGTCGGCTTCCCCGACAAGACCGCCGCCCTCATGATCCACCCGCGCACGGAAGGGGACCTGCCCCGATGAGCGACAGCCCCACCGGACACGACGTGGTCGCCATCGGCTGCGGACCCTTCAACCTGGGACTCGCCGCCCTCGCCTCCACCGTGGACGACCTGGACCTGGTCGTTCTCGACGAGCGCCCCGAGTTCACCTGGCACCGCGGCATGATGTTCGGCGACGCGTCGATGCAGGTGAACTTCCTCGCCGACCTCGTCACCCTGGTCGCCCCCTGGCACCCCCTGTCGTTCCTGGCGTACCTGCACGACAGGGACCGGCTGTACACCTTCACCGTGCGGGAGAACTTCTTCCCCTCACGCCGTGAGTACGAGGACTACCTGCGCTGGGCCGCAGGGAAGCTGCCGTCCGTGCGCTTCTCCCACCGGGTCGAGGAGGTCGACTGGAACGGCGACGAGGAACGGTTCACCGTGCGCGTGGTCCGCGGTGACGGCACCGCCGTACGCATGCACGCCCGCCATCTCGTCATCGGCATCGGCACCGCGCCGCACCTCCCCGACGCGCTCGCCGGGCTGCCCGGCGACCGGGTCCTGCACACCGCCGACTACCTCTACCGCTCCGGCGACGTGAAGCGGGCGCAACGGGTCACCGTGGTCGGATCCGGCCAGTCGGGCGCCGAGGTCGCCGTCGACCTGCTGACCCGCAACCTCGACGGCGGTCCCGCGGTCAGCTGGCTCACCCGCACCGGCTCCTGGGCGCCGCTGGACTACACCAAGATGAACCTGGAGCTGACGACCCCCGCGTACATGCGGTACTTCCACTCGCTCCCCGAGGACGTACGCGACCGGCTGGTCGGCGAACAGTGGCAGTTCTACAAGGGCATCTCCACGGACACCCTGGAGGAGATCCACGAACTGCTCTACCGCCGCCAGCTGGAATCCGGCCTCCGCGACGTCGAGCTCCGCTTCGGCACCGCCGTCGAGACCGCCGCCGTCGACCCCGCCGGCCGCACCGTGCTCGGCTGCCGTCACCTCGACACGGGCGAGGCCTTCGACCACGTCACCGACCTCGTGGTCGCGGCGACCGGCTACCGTTCGCGTCCGCCGGCCTTCCTCGGCCCGGTCGAGAAGCTGATCCGGCGCGACGCCAAGGGAAGGCCCGTGGTCCGCGCCGACCACTCCGTCGAGCTCGCCGACGGCGTGACCGGCCGGATCTTCGTGGCCAACGCCGAGCTGCACGCCTACGGCGTCTCGACCCCGAACCTCGACATCGGCGCCGTACGCAACGCCACCATCCTGAACGCCGTCACCGGGAGGGAGACCTACCGCCTGCCGAAGAGAAGCGCCTTCACCAGCTTCGAAGCGCCCGGGCAGACGTCGTCGCACGGCCGATGACCGCGCTCCCGCCGCGGGTGCGCGACGGGGTCGTCGAATGCCTGCGGGCGGGACACGACCCCGGGGAGGCGGCCGCCCGGTACGGACTCGCCCCTCAGGCCCTGGAGGCAGCGGCCGCCACGGACAGCGCCCTGGCGGTCGCCCTCACCGGGCGCGACCCCTACACCCGGGAGGCGGAGGCGGTCCGGCAGCGGGCCGAGGTCCTGCGGTGCGTCGCCCTCGGCATGACGCTCGCCGCGTCGGCCCGGGCGGTCGACGTCCCCGAGAGCTCCCTCAGCCTCTGGCGGAGCGAGGACGCCGTGTTCCGCGCCGCGCTCGACGCCGTCCGCGCCCTGTCCGACGCCTCAGCCGGGGTGCCGCGCTCACGGATGACGCCGGCCCGGACCCGACTGTTCCTGCAGTCCCTGAGCGAGGGCGACACCGTGACGGGGGCCTCGGCCAGGGTGGGGATCGCCACCGCCACGGTGTACGCGCGCCGCAGACGCGACCCGGCCTTCGCGGACTGGATGGACGCGGCGCGCAAGGAGGGAAACCGGGCCCGGCTGCGCAAGAGGACCGCACGGCGCCGGCGGGCGCAGCGGTGGGAGGGGCGCTACCGGCTGATCCGGCTGGAACCCCCGGCGGAGGCCGACGGGGATCCGGCTCGGTAGCGGGAAGCGGTCGGCAGGCAGCGGTCGGCAGGCAGCCGTCGGCAGACAGCGGGCATCGGAGTTGTCCACAGGTTCGGGCCGGTGGGCGAAGGGTGTCGGCGGGGGCGGATAGGCTTTTCGAATGGCCCTCACCGACGCTTCCCCGGATACCTCAGACGCCTTGCAGGTGCTGCACCGCGTCTTCGGTTACGGCTCCTTCCGCGGCGAGCAGAAGGAGATCATCGAGCAGGTCGTCGCAGGCGGCGACGCTCTCGTGCTCATGCCGACCGGCGGCGGCAAGTCGCTGTGCTACCAGATCCCGGCGCTGGTCAGAGAAGGCACCGGCGTCGTGATCTCGCCGCTCATCGCGCTCATGCAGGACCAGGTGGACGCGCTCACGGCCCTCGGCGTGCGGGCCGGCTTCCTCAACTCGACCCAGGACCCGTACGAGCGGCAGGCGGTCGAGCAGGCCTTCCTCGCCGACGAGCTGGACCTCCTCTACCTGGCGCCCGAGCGGCTGCGCACAGAGGGCACCCAGCGGCTGCTCGACCGGGGCAAGGTGTCGCTCTTCGCGATCGACGAGGCGCACTGCGTCGCCCAGTGGGGCCACGACTTCCGGCCCGACTACCTGGCGCTGTCGATGCTGCACGAGCGCTGGCCCAAGGTGCCCCGGATCGCGCTGACCGCCACGGCCACCGAGGCCACCCACGCCGAGATCGCGGGGCGTCTCGGCCTGACGGACGCCCGGCACTTCGTCGCCAGCTTCGACCGCCCGAACATCCAGTACCGCATCGTCCCGAAGAACAACCCGCTCAAGCAGCTCCTCGAACTGATCCGCACCGAGCACGAAGGGGACGCCGGAGTCGTCTACTGCCTGTCCCGGTCCTCGGTGGAGAAGACCGCGGCCTTCCTGGTGGAGCAGGGCATCGACGCCGTGCCCTACCACGCAGGCATGGACGCCGCGGCCCGTGCGGCCAACCAGGCGCGCTTCCTGCGGGAGGACGGGGTCGTGGTGGTCGCCACGATCGCCTTCGGCATGGGCATCGACAAGCCGGACGTGCGCTTCGTGGCCCACCTGGACCTGCCGAAGTCCGTCGAGGGCTACTACCAGGAGACCGGCCGCGCCGGGCGCGACGGCGAGCCGGCGACGGCCTGGCTCGCGTACGGACTGCAGGACGTGGTCCAGCAGCGCAAGCTCATCGAAGGCTCCGAGGGCGACGAGACGCACCGCCGCTCGCTGGCCGCACACCTGGACGCGATGCTCGCCCTGTGCGAGACGGTCGACTGCCGGCGCGTCCGGCTCCTCGCCTACTTCGGGCAGTCCGCCGAGCCGTGCGGCAACTGCGACACGTGCCTGACCCCCGCCGAGTCCTGGGACGGCACGGTCGCGGCGCAGAAACTGCTGTCCACCGTGTGGCGGCTCGCCAGGGAACGGCGCCAGAAGTTCGGCGCCGGACAGATCATCGACATCCTGCAGGGCAAGAAGACGGCGAAGGTCATCCAGTTCGACCACGACCAGCTGTCGGTGTTCGGGATCGGGGCCGACCTGTCCACGGCGGAGTGGCGGGGCGTGGTGCGCCGGCTGCTCGCGCTGGGGCTGCTCGCCGTGGAGGGCGACTACGGGACGCTCGTCCTGACGGACGGCAGCGGCGAGGTCCTCGGCGGCCGCCGCCAGGTCCCGATGCGCAAGGAGACGGCACCGGCCCGCGCCTCCCGCAAGGAGTCCGGGTCCGCCGCGCGCTCCGGGAAGGGCGCCCGGGTCCCGGTCGACCTGCCGGCCGCCGCGGTGCCGGTGTTCGAGGCCCTGCGCGCCTGGCGGGCCGCGACCGCCCGCGAGCAGGGCGTCCCGGCGTACGTCGTGTTCCACGACGCCACGCTGCGGGAGATCGCGACCCGGCTCCCCACCACGGTCGAGGAGCTGGGCACGGTCGGCGGTGTCGGTGAGGCCAAGCTGGCCAAGTACGGCGAGGGCGTCCTGGACGCCCTGGCGGAGTACGCGGGCGGCGACACCGGCACCTCGTCCGACTCCGACTCCGGGTCGGCCTCCGACTCCGGCTCGCCATCCGTGCCCGTGCCGTCGGCCCGGGCTGCGGCCCCGGCGCCGTCGGCTGCGGCGGCCCGTCCGCCGCAGCACGACGAGGAGCCGCCGTTCGACTTCGACGAGACCGAGCCGCCCTGGGACGACTGGGAGTAGCCGGGCGGCTCGGGACCCGGTGCGGGTCAGGCGCAGGAGTAACGGAAGCTGCCCTCGGCCTCGACGGGGGAGCCCGCCGGGCGCAGGACCTGGAGGCGGGCGGTGCCACGGAAGAGGCCGGGTCCGCGGACCGTCCACTGCAGGTGCACGGTCACCTCGTGCTCCCCGCGGCGGGCCGTGCGCGTCAGCTCCTCGGACTGCCGGCCGTCGCTGCGCAGCCAGCGGTAGGTGATGGGCCCGCCGCGGCCGTCGGTGTGCACGACACCGGTCACCTCGGCGGTCTGGCCACAGCTCAACTCCTGTGTCGGCGCAGTGACTTCGGCCGCCGTGACCGTAGGGCCGGCCGTCGGCCGCAGCAGCAGCCACAGGGCCACGGCGACCGCCGCGAGCACCGCCACGGTCCCGAGCAGCCCGGCGCGCCGACGCCGCTTCCGCACCGGGCCGGCCTTCGGGGCGGCCCAGAGGGCACGCAGGGCGTCCTCCTCGGTGAGCGGGACCCCGGGACCGAAACGCAGCAGGATCTCGCCGTCCTCACTCTCACCGCCGTGACCGCCGTCAGCGACTTCGACGGGTGCGGCGGTCGGGCTCTGGTTCCGCTTGCTGAGCACGGTGGCCTGGTCACCCGGGACGGCGGCGGGCCCCCGGACCTGACCGCGCCGCCCGAGAACCGTCTCCTCGGTGTCGGCCGCCGGGCCCTCCGGCGTCGCCCCCTCCGGTGCCGCCCCGTCCGGCGCCTCGTCGTCGCCCGCGCCCTCCTGCGCCGGCGCGTCGGCCGCCTGCCCGCCGCGGGTCAGCTCTGCCAGTGCGGCGGCGGCCGCCGTACGCAGGGCGGTTCGGCGGAGGAAGTCCTGGGGGAGGGCCGCGCGGCCGGTGGTGAGGGTGGTGCGCGCCGTGGTGAGGTCGCCGGAGTCGGCCGCGTCCGCGCAGCGGGCGAACAGTTCCGCCGCGGGTGTGCCGGGCGTCGCCCAGGCGGTGGCGAGGGTACGGGCGAGTGCGGCCCACGCGGTGACGTCGTCCTGTCGGGCGGTGGCCGCCGGGACGTCGGCGGCCAGTGCCGTGGCGAGGGCGGCCTCCGCGAGCAGGGCCGTGCCGTCCGGGGCGAGGACGACCCGGTCGGGCGCGAGCGCACCGTGGGCCAGTCCGGCCGCGTGCAGGGCGAGCAGGGTCTGGGCGGTCTCGTTGAGCACGCTCGCCGCGCTGCCCTCGTCCAGCCCCGGCGCCCCCTCGGCCAGCAGGTCGGCGACCGTGCGCACCGGGGGCCGGGTGACGAGCAGCCACACGTCCCCGGCCTCCGCCACGAGGTCGACCGTGGCCGGCACGCCCGGGAGCCGCAGTTTCGCCACCGCGCGGACCGCGGCCGCGAGCCGCTGCCGCGCGCCCTGCGGAGCGAGCAGCGCCCGGTCGATCCGCAGCGCACCGTGCGGCGGCTCGCCGTCGCCGTTCGGCACCAGGGCGTGCCAGGTGCCGAACCGCCCGTCACGCGACCAGTCCGACAGGGCGCGCCCGGCGACCGTGGCGGGTGTCGGGGGTGTCGTCATCGTGTTCTGTTCTCCTCGGTGTTCACTCAGGTCCCTCAGATCACTCGGGTCCCTCACGTCTCTCAGCACGGGGGCGCGTCCGCGGAGGCCGTCTGCGCTCCGTTCGCGGACTGCGGGCTGCTCCGCACGGCGACGTACCAGGTGCCCCGGCACGGGTTGCTGGAGAAGTCGCCCTCGAAGGTCACCGAGTACTGGGTGCTGCCCGACAGCCGACGGGACTGTGAACCGTAGGAGTTGGCGGGCGTGTTGCGGTAGAAGTCCGCGGTCACCGTGAGCGGCCCGGTGCCGGTGGTCGTGATGGTCACGTCGGCGACCAGCCGGTATCCCGCCGCACGGCGCACGGAGCCGATCGAGACCGTGACCGTGCCGGCCGACGGCGGAGCCGGGGTCGTGGCCGTCGGGGCAGGACGCGTCGTCGAGGGCGCGGGTCCGGGTCCACCGCCCGGAGGCGTGGTGGCCGCGGTCGGCGTGCCGCCGGTGGCCGGGGCCGGTGTGGTGCCGCTCGGCGACGGGTCGGCCGAGGCGCTGCCGGACGGCGAACCGCTCGGCGTCGGAGAGGCCGTGCTCGCCGACGGCGACGCCGAGGGCGAGGCGGACGACGACGATGCCGAAGGGAAGCCGGACGCCACGGGCCTGCCCGACGGTACGGACGTGGCCACCGTGGTCGTCGTGTCGTCCGGACGCGCCGTCGCCACCGTGATCCCGCCCGCTGCCACGGCCAGCACGGCCACGCCCACGGCCGCCTGCCACAGGGGGCGCTTCAGACGGCCGAGGACGGTCAGCGCCGGCGTCGCCTCGTGGACCGCGCCCGTCACCGCGAACGGGAACGACAAAGCCAGCAGGGCGGCGAGTCCGGCGAGCCTGCGGCGCCCGCGTTCCTCCCAACCCGCGCCGTACCCCTCGACGGCCGCACGTTCGAGCCCGGCGAGGAAGGCCTCGATGCCGGGCCGGTCCGCCGCCTCCTTCGCCATGCCCTTGCGCAGGAGCTCCCGCAACGGCTCGGGTACGTCCTCCACCGCGACGGGTGCCCGCAGATGCTGGAGCCGCAGCGCGATCAGGTCGTCGGCTTGGAAGGGGCGCCGGCCGGTCAGGCACTCGTAGAACACGGCCGCCGCCGCGTACACGTCGCTCGCCGGACCTGCCGGCTCGCCCTCCCACTGCTCCGGCGCCATGTACGCAGGCGTGCCCGCCGCCTCCGCCTCCCGGCCGGCGCGCACGGCGATGCCGAAGTCGGCTAGCGCGCTCGAACCGTCCGCGCGCACCAGCACGTTCTCCGGTTTGTAGTCGCGGTGGACCACCCCCGCCGCATGGGCGGCGCCGAGGCCGAGCAGGGAGCCCTTGAGCAGTACCAGGGCCGCCTCCGGGCCCGTCGCCCCGTGCGCGCGCAGCATCTCGCGGAGGGTGACCCCGTCCACCGCCTCCATGACGATCGCCGCGCCCGACCGGGCCTCCACGTACTCGTACAGCCGCACCACGCACGGGTGCCGCAGGTCGCCGAGCAGCCGTGCCTCGGCGCGGAAGCGGGCCAGGAACCCCCGGTCCCCGTGGAGCCGTTCGCTCAGGTACTTGATGGCCACGGGCACGCCCGTCGCCTCGTGCCGCGCGAGGACGACCCGGCCTCCGGCGCCTCGGCCGAGCGCCCGCACGGCCGCGTATCCGGGCACGGACCAGCCGCCGTCCCCGCCTGTCACATCCTGCATCCCGTTCATGCCGCCCCCTCCACGGCCACGCCGTCCGCCGGGCGCACCGGGCTCGTGCCCGCCGCCGCGCGACGCCGCTTCACCACTCGAACCAGCCACCGCACCGGCGCCGCCCACACCGGGAACGCCACCAGCGCGACGACCACCGCCACGATCACCGTGTCCCACGGCGGGTCGACCCGCCCCTTCAGCCACTCCCCGAGCCGCGAGTGCCAGGCCAGCAGGGCCAGGACCAGGAAGCCGTACGTCCCGACGACCACCGCGAGGCCGTACGCGGCCATCCCGGCCTGCCGCGCCCCCGGCCGGCGGCCCGCCCGCAGGTCACGCCACAGCCCCTTGCGGAAGTACGCGCTCGCCTCCTCGCGCAGCCGGGGCACGCGCAGCGCGTCGGTGAGCGCCTGGTAACCGTCCAGCGGCATCAGCGGATTGAAGTTGTACAAGGTGTTCAGATAGAGGCCGAAGGCCAGGTGGAACAGCACGGCCGAGACGGGCCCGACGGGCAGGTACGCCGCGCCGGCCGCGCACCAGCCCGCCAGCGCGGCGGTCGAGACCGGCCCCGACAGCGCCACCACGACCCGCGACCAGCGGGTGCCGAACCACATGTCGCTCGTGTCCACGAACGCGAACGGCATCCCCATCATGATCATGAAGCCGCCGCGCCGGACCTTCCGCCCGTACGACTTCACCGCCAGCGCGTGCGCCAGCTCGTGCACCACCAGGGCCGATATGTACCCGGCGGCCAGCGCCACCGGGCCCCAGACCCCGGCCCCGCCGAAGTCCAGCAGATGCTGCCGGCCCTGCGCGACGCCGAAGAACGCCACCAGACCGCCCACCACCGACAGCCACACCAGCGCCACCCCGGTACGGGTGAAGAACCGCCAGCCGAAGCCGCCGTAGAGGCGGCTCACCGCGCCGTCGAGGCCCGGAACGGACACCTCCATCTTGAGCAGGGCCCGGTACACCGCCCGCCGGAACCGGCGCCAGCGCGTGCCGTCCCGCTCGTCCTCATGGCCCGGCAGGCCGCGCAGCAGTTCCGCGCGGGCGAACGTCGCGAGCGCGGCCTCGATCCGCGGCAGCGCCAGCTCGCCGAAGCGGTCGGCGTACGCGAACAGCAGGTCCCGCACCGTGTTCTCGCCGTCGACGGCGTTCCACAGGAACACCTCGCGCTCGTCGAGCCGGAGGTACACGCCGGTACGGGTGTTGTTCAGCACCCAGTGCGGTTCCCGCTGCCCGTCCGCCGGCACCTGCTTCAGCGCCCACCCGCTGCGGCGGCGGGGCCGCGCGGTGAGCGGACCGGCGGCCTCCGGCACCTCCTGCCCGGGCACGGCCGCCGGCAGCTCCGTGAGCTGGGTGCCGACCACCATGGTCCGGGAGCCGATCCGCGGGTCCCTCGGCTGCTCGAACACCATGCGGACGTCGCCGACGGACAGTTCGGCGCCGTCGTCGAGCCGCGCCGACCCGCCGTGGAGGTTCACTCCGGCGACGGAGGTGCCGTTGAACGAGTCGAGGTCCTCGATCCTGAAGCCCGAACCGTCACGGACGACACGGGCATGGCGACGCGACACACTGCCGTCCGAGAGGACGACGTCGCTGCCGGCGTCGCGGCCCAGCGTCGTGACCTGCCGGGTGAGCGGCACGAGCAGTCCGGCGTCGTCGAGGCCGCGCAGCTGGGGTGCGGCGAACGACGTCGGGGCCGCGCCGCGGCGGAGCGTGCCGCAGCGCAGGCAGTACGGGAAGTCGCGCCGCACATGGACGCGGCAGGCGTGGCACAGCATGCGGCTCAGACCGCTCCGGGCCCGCGGAACGCGCCGCCGTCGAGGCCGCCGGGCGTGCGGTGGCCGGTGTCCAGGTGGGTGCCGAGACGGTCGAGCCCGCCGGGGCCGCCGGGGCGGAGCACGCCGCTGCCCGTGCCGCCGGAGTCGGGCGCGGGCGTGTCGGCACGGCCGCCACCGCGGCCACCGCCGTTCTCTCCGTCGCCGCCTCCGGAGTCTCCGCCGCCTTCCCCGCCGCCGGAGGTGCCGGGGCGGCCACGGCCGTTGTCCTCGCTGTTGTTGCCGGGGCTGCCGCCGCTCTCGCCGGGCTCGCCGCCGCCTTCGCCGCCGCTGGGGGTGCCGGGGCGGCCGCGGCCGTTGTCCTCGCTGTTGTTGCCGGGGGTGCCGCCGCTGCCGTCACCACCACCGCTGCCGCCGTCACCGCCGTTGCCCCCTCCGCCGCCGGTGTCGCCACCACCCTGGCCACCACCGGTGCCGCCGCTGCCGCCGGTGTCGCCACCGCCGCCGCCCTGGCCGCCACCGCCGGAGTTGCCGCCGCCCTGGCCACCGCTGTCGCCGCCCTGGCCGCTTCCGCCGCTGCCGCCGTGGCCGGGCCGCCGCTCGTTCTCCTGGCTGCCGCCGCTGTTGCCGCCACCGGAGTCGCCACCGCCGCTGTTCCCTCCGCCGGAGTCGCCTCCGCCGGAGTTGCCGCCGCCCTGTCCGCCACCGGAGTCGCCGCCTTCGCCGCGCTCGTAGACGCCGCCGTGCCCGAAGCCACCGGCACCGCCGTCAGCACCGCCGAAACCGTCGCCGGGGCCGCCGTCGAAACCACCGCCGTGGCCGCCGAACCCGCCTTCGCCCGCGCCACCGAACCCGCCGCCGATACCGCCGAAGCCGTCGGAGCCGTCACCGCCGTGGCCACCGAATCCGCCGGGGCCGTCACCGCCGAAGCCACCCGGTCCGTCACCGAACCCGCCACCGCCGTGGCCGTCGCCGGGTCCTTCGCCGAATCCGCCGGGGCCATGACCGTCCCCGCCGAAGCCGCCGGGCCCGTCGCCGCCACGGCCACCAGGCCCGTCACCGAACCCGCCACCGCCGGGCCCGTCGCCGAATCCGCCGCCGAAGCCGTCGCCCCGCCCGTCGCCGAAGCCGTCGCCCCCGCCGAATCCGCCGCCGAAGCCGTCACCCGGTCCCTCGCCGAAACCGCCGGGGCCATGACCCTCGCCACCGAGCCCACCGGGCCCGTCGACCCCCAGCCCACCCGGGCCGTGGTCGCCGAAGGAGCTGAAGTCGCCGAACTCCCCGAAGTCGCCGGCGCCCCCGAAGCCGTCGATGCCGCCGAAGTCGCTCGCGCCCCCAAAGCCGTCGGCGCCGCCGAGGTCGTCCAGGAGGGAGCCCCCGTCGCCCAGGCCCTGCTCGGCGAGCGCGTCGCCGAGCAGGCTGCCGACGTCCGCCGCCGCCGCGTCGAGCGTGGCGGCCGGCTCGCGCGGGTCGCCCGGCTCTGCGGCGTCCACGTGCGGCGTCACCGTGGCGTCCGCGGCAGCGGCGTCCGGCGCGACGTGGCCGAGGTTCACGTCGACGTCCGCGAGGGCGTGTGCCGCGTTGCCGAAGAAGAGCGACGACTTGGACAGACGCGCGTCGAGGGTGGCGGGACCGTCGGCCGTGCCGGACTCCACGCGCAGTCTGCGCAGTTCGCCGACCTGCTCGGAGGTCAGGCCGAGTCTTCGCGCCACCTCGTCCGTGTCGCCGTCGAGTTGGGCCGCGAATGCCGGGTCGACCGCGAGTCGGGTCATGGCATCGCGATAGGCGTCGTTCTCGGGCATGGCTTGCCTCACGTTCTCCGTCGGTCCGCGTTCACACGTAGCTGATCCCGGCGGGAAGTGGAGGGTCCCCCTGGTCGGCGGCGTGGGTGCCATTCCGGCCATCCCAACCGATGCCTGCAGGATCCTTATAGGGGCTGATGCCCGACTCACGCAAGCCCCGAGGGGCACCGAGGGAACAGGGAGATGGCCGGAAACGCTCGCCTGCCGGGAAACCGTCCCCCTCCGGCGGGACGCCGGGCGAGACCCGCGGCGGTAGGGTGCGGACGTGAGTCGGGGACAGGGCTTACAGGCCCCTCGCGCAAGGGTCGCACCGGAACGGCGCACGGGGCCTCGTGCTCTCGGACGGCGGGTTCAGGGGGCGTACCAGACGGGCTGTGCGCCCGACCCCGACCCCTGCCCCCGGCCGGCCCGGCGACTGGCCGACTCGCTCCGCACCGTCGGCGCGGAGGCGACGACCCTCGCGGCGTTGCGGGTGGAGGGACACCGGATGAGGTCAGGCCTCGGGACCGTACGGATGACCACCGAGGAACCGGACGCCGGGCTCCGCCTGAAGGTCCCGCGCGTCCCGCACATCCACCACATCAGGCTGTGCGAGAAGCGCGTCGGACTCACGACGGTCCGGTCCGCCCGACGTCGCGCCCAGGCGACGCAGGAGCACGGGTACGAGGTGGGCCGCGCCTTCTTCCCGGCGCGCCGCGCCGCGATGCCGGCAGATGGTGCCTGACAGCGGCTGACAGGGCTGACAGCGGCAGACGAAGGGGGAGAGCATGGGGAAGTACTTCCTGGACGAGGGCCGTTGGGCGCTGTGGATCGTCTGCGCCTGCTATCTGATCGTGGTGTACATCACCTGCCGGGGACTGATCGCCGCCCCTCGCTACCGGCTGCTCCAGGCCCGGATCGGCGACTGCCGGGCCCGCGTGGCGGTGCTCACCGCGGCCCTGGCGGCCGAGGGGTCCGACCCGTCCTCGCAGTCCTCACCGCAGCCGCCGCCCGCCTCGACCTCGGCCCTCGCGGCGGTCACCGGACGACTGGACGAGCTCGACCGGAACGGGCAGGTCGTGTGGCGACTGCTGCGACGGCACTGGGTCCTGGCCATCCCGCTCTCCAAACTCGCCTCCGCCTGGCGGACCCTGCACGAGGCCGAGACCCGGCTCCTGCGCCTGGAAGGGCCGGAGGAGGTCGCCCTGCGCGCCCGTGGTCTCCGGCTCCGTCTCGCCGCCGACCCCGGCCCCGTCAACGACCGGATCGCCGGGGAACTCGCCGAGCACGCGGGCGACGCCGCGGCGGAGCGGGCGATCCTCGTCGCCGCCACCGAGCGGATCCACGACACGGAGGACGGCGACTTCGAGCGCGAGTACGAGCTCCAGCGGACCGCGCTCTGGCTGGCGCTGACCGGCCTCGGAGCGGTCCTGCTGACCGGACTGGTCTTCGACCACCGGCTGTCCATGCTCGCCGGCGGTCTCGGCGGCTTCCTGTCACCGCTGGTCGGCGTGATGCGCGCCCAGCGGCCGTCCTCCTGGGGCGTGCTCGTCCTGGCACCGGTGGGCGGAGCGCTCGCGGCGCCGGGCGGACTGCTGCTCGTCCGCATGCTCGCCGACCCGGAACTCAACCTCCTCGGCCAGGTCTTCCTGGAGAACTCCTGGGGTGCTCCCACGCGACCGATCTCGCTCGCGATCGCCCTGCTCTTCGGCTTCTCCGGCACCCTCTTCTCCCGCCTGGCCCTCGCCGCCACCGGCCAGCTCGCACCCGCCCCGGCCCGGACGCCCCAGACGTCCGGAGTCCGCGTCCTTTAGGGGCCCTTAGCAGAACCGCGCTGTGCCCGTCGGCACAACCGGTGAGACGGTGCCGCCGCGTGCGGCGCGGTGGCACGATGAGCCCGTCACCAGCCACGAGGAGGGGCCATGGGCACGGACATCCGCGAGCGGCTCGCCGGGCTCGGGCTGCGGCTGCCGGAGGTGAGCGCCCCCAAGGGCGCCTACGTGCCCGCCGTCCGCAGTGGCAGCCATGTCTTCATCGCCGGTCAGATCCCGCTCACCGGAGGGGAGTTGACCGCGACGGGCCGAGTGGGCGCGGAGGTGTCGCCCGAGCGGGCGAAGGAGCTGAGCCGGCAGTGCGCGCTGGCCGCGCTCGCCGCCGCCGACTCGGTGGCTCCGCTGGAGTCGGTCGTCGGGGTGGTCAAGGTCGTCGGGTACGTGTCCTCGGCACCCGGGTTCGTGAGGCAGGCCGCGGTCGTCGACGGGGCGAGCGAGCTGCTCCTCGACGTGTTCGGCGAGGCCGGCCGACACGCGCGCAGCGTGGTCGGCATGGACATCCTGCCGCTGGACGCGCCCGTGGAGATCGAGATCGTGCTGCAGATCGCCGGGGACGACAGGCCCTGACCGCGGACGCCCGCTCAGCCGATGCGCACCGCCGTGCCCGTCACCTCGATGCCGCTCGACGGCTCAGCCGGGACACGGACGGTCAGCAGGCTCGGCCGGCCCATGTCCACGCCCTGATGGATCGTCAGCACGGCGGGAGGCGCGACCAGTTCGAGCGCGCGCAGATAGCCGCCGAGGGCCGCGGCCGCCGCGCCGGTGGCCGGGTCCTCCACGACGCCGCCGGGCGGGAAGGGGTTGCGGGCGTGGAAGACGGTGTCCGACTCGCGGTGGACCAGGGCGACGGTGGCCCAGTCCCGGCGCGCCATCAGGGCACCCAGCGCGGCCATGTCGTAGTCGAGGTCCGCGAGGCGGGTGCGGGCGGCGGCCGCGATCACGGGGTGCCAGGCACCGGCGTAGGCCGCCCGGGGCGGCAGCGCGGGGTCGAGGTCGTCGGCGGACCAGCGCAGCGCGGCGAGCAGCTCGGTCAGATCGGCGTCGGTGATCTCCTCGGTGCGCGGCGCGACGCTCACCAGGGTGGCGACGACGGTGCCGTCCGGCCGGGTGGACGTGGTCACCGGGACCGGACCCGCCTGGGTGTGCAGCAGGAGCCTCCCGACGCCGTGCCGCTGCGCGTGGGCCACGGCGGTGGCGATGGTGGCGTGGCCGCAGAAGGGCACCTCGGTCCGCGGGCTGAAGTAGCGGATGGCGAGCGTCCCGTCGGAACGGGGGACGACGAACGCCGTCTCCGAGTAGCCGACTTCCGCCGCGGTGGCGGCCATCGTCGACTCGTCGACGCCCGTGGCGTTCAGCACCACTCCCGCCGGGTTCCCGCCGAGCGGGTCGGTACTGAAGGCCACATAGCGCAGGATGTCCATCGGCCGAACGTATCCGCTCCGTCACGCCGTCGTCAAAGCTCGTGTACCACAAGGGAGTTGATGGCAGGAGGCTGGAAAGCGGCAGGTCGGAGGGAGTGGTCAGGCCCAGGTGAGCAGCTGTCCGGACGCCGTGAGGCCCACCGCGAATCCCAGTGCGATTCTGCGTGCTCCACGACTGGGCCGTACCGCGTGGAAGTAGCGGGGATCGATGAGCAGCGCCTCGCCGACCCGCGGGGCGATCTCCAGGGACTCGGCGCCCCGCACCACCGCCTCGTCGTAGCCGTACGAGGCGGGCAGCCGGTACGCCTCGTCCTCGGGCTGCCAGCGGTGCCGCCACAGCACCGTCTCGCCGCCCGAAGGAGGCACGCTGACGTACAGGTTGAAGGCGAACTGGCCGATCAGCGGCGCGTCGAGGAGATCCTCCTCGTACTCGCGCAGCGAGTCGTCGAAATGCACCCGGAAGCCGTCGTTGGGCTCCCGGGCCACCCCGGCGCCGAGCTCCCGTCCGCCCCGGCTGCCGACCGCGACCCCACCCGGCCAGTGCGCGCCGAGCCCCTCCCGGCAGGCGAGGAAGGGATCGAAGGAGAGCCCGAGACCTCGCCAGGCCTCGTGATGGCCCTCCAGCGCCTTCCAGTAGCTTTCCGCGACCCCGCCGGCCGCCATGTGGTCGCTGATCCCCACACCGAACCGCATCACCCGGGGCTGGACGCGGGCCTTCCCGTACGAGTCGAACTCCCGCCCCTCCAAGGCCGCGAGGACCTCCGCACACCGTTCCCCGGACAGGAAACCGGGCACCCGGACCGCCGCGTACTTCCCGGCGGCGAGGCCGGTGAGCAGCTCACGGGTGAAGGCGGGCGCGCTGGCCGCGCGGAAGAACGGATCGTGCAAGGCGGTCGGCGGCAGATCCTGCGTGAAGTTCCCTGACGTCATTCGTCGGCCCCCCGACATTCAGAAAGACAGCGGAAAACAACGGCGCCTATCCGGGATGCGCTCCGCTCGTGGTGCGGAACGCGGTCTTCGCGTCGAGTTCGAGTGCCTGGCGTCCGGCTTCCAGGGCTTCCATCGCGACCTGCCGGCCGAACTCGGCCTGCATCTCCTCCAGCTCGCTCCCCGGTGCCCCCCACGTCAGGGACTCGTCGTCGTAGGGGTCGGTGGGGCGAGAAGTCATCGGCGGACCTCCGAACGTTTCGGGAAGGGACGCGTCACACAGGGTGAGGCACCGTCAGGCTACGCGCAAGCCCGCCGTGCCCGGTGAAGTTTCCCGACGGCCGTCCGCCGGAGGAGGTTTCAGGTCGGCATCTCCCGTACACGCTCGAGCGTCCCTCTGGCCTGCAGCGACAACGGGTGCTCGGAGGTCACCACCCGGTCGAGGTCGTGCACCAGTGCGCGCAGCGCTTTCACCGCTTCGGGCGTACGCCCGCGGATCCCCAGCAGGACGAGGACGTGGGTGTAGCGCAGCCGCATCACCAGGTTGGAGTCCTGGGGCTGGGAGGCGTCGCCCAGCGCCCCGCCGATGACCGCCTCGGCCTCCTGGGCGCGGTCCTGGGCGAGCAGCGCGTGCGTCAGCGTCTCCCGCACCCGCAGGGTCTCGGGCGTGGCGGGCGGCCAGTGGTTGCGGCGGCTGATGGCGAGGATCTGCCGGGCCTCCGCCTCGGCCTCGTCGTGCATGCCGAGGGCCAGCATGGTCCGGGCCAGGGTGTGCCGTACCACGAGCGTGTCGTAGTGTTCCGGCCCGCGGACCTGGTTCTCCGCCTCCACGATCGAGCGCAGCAGCACCTCGGCCTCGCCCTCCCGCCCGGCCTGCTCGTTGATCGCGCGGGCCAGCTTGTGCCGGCTGGCGAGGGTGTCGGCGTCGTTCTCGCCCAGGATCGCGGTCCTGGCCGCCACGACCCGGCTGAGCACCTCCTCGGCCAGGCCCAGCTGCTCCCGGTCGAGATGGATGCGGCCCTGCTCGTGCCGCAGGCCGAGGATCTCCCGGTCGTCGGGGTCGAAGCCGTACGAGGCGCAGCGCTCGACCAGCGGGAAGACCAGGGCGTACGCGGGGCCGAGCAGTCCGGTCGCGATGAGGTAGCGGGCGGTGAGCCGGGCCAGCTCCAGGGCTTCGGTGCGCACCGTGCGGTCGTCCGGTCTGAGGTCGCCCAGCAGGCAGGTCCGGGAGACCTCCAGCGCGTGCGGCGAGAGCGCCGCCCACAACGGCCAGTTGGCGGGGTGGTCGGGATTGCGCAGACGGGTGGCGGAGAGCAGCAGGCGCAGGGCGAGGCCGTAGTGCTCGGCGGGCCGCTGCCGGACCTCCTCGTCCTCGCGCAGCACGCCGTGGACGACGGGATGAAGGGTGAGCACGCCGGACAGGTCGCGGTCGGTGACGTCCTCGCGCTCGTACGCGTCCACGAGGCCGAGCTCCTCCAGACCCTTCAGCGCCTTCCTGAGGGACCCGGGGGCGCCGGGGAAGAGCGGTGATTCGGCCAGGGCAGGGCCGGAGAGCAGGCAGCGGTACGGGATCGGGGCGATGCTCAGGCAGGCGAACACCTTCAACAGGGCGGGAGCGTGGGGGAGTTCGTGCTGTCTCAGCAGGTCCATGCCGATACCGCAGACCTTCTCCACGATCTCCCGGCCCAGCAGTTCGCTGAGCGGCGGCCCGTCCTGCGCCGCGGCGGTGTCGCCGCGGGGCTCCAGCACGCGGTCGACCGCACGGCGGAAGGTCTCGAAGTCCCTGATGTCGCTGTCCAGCCGGATCCGGCTCTCGTGGACGGCCTTGATCACGTCCGCGGCCTGGCGCAGGGCCAACGGCAGCCCGCCCAGCTGGCGCGACAGACGGCGCGCGTCCTCGTTGGTCCCGCCGAGGCCCCCGGTCCGCTCCAGCAGCATCGAGGCGCCGTCGTTCTCGTCCAGCGGCAGGACCTGGTGGACGCGGCTCGCGTCACCCCAGGCGTTCCGGCTGCGCACCCGGCTGGTGACGAGGACCGTGCCCTTGGCGTTCTTCGGCGTGCGCAGCCAGCCGGTGCCCAGGGAGACGGGGCCGTCGGGCGGCCCGAGCCGCTCCGGGTCGTCGGCGTTGTCGAGGACCAGCAGCCACGGGTCGGGGCAGTCGTCGAGCAGCGTCCACACCAGGTCCATGGCCCTGCCGACGAGCCAGGCGCGTTCCACCGTGATCGAGGGGGCGCCCAGGTCGCGGGCGATCATCCGCATGCGGAGGCTGAGTTCGGCCGTCGACACCCACCAGACCCGGTGGCCGGCGCGCCGGGCGCGGTCGGCGACCTCCAGGGCGACCCGGCTCTTGCCCGAGCCGCCGAGACCGGCGACCACGTGCACCTGCTGGCGGGCCTCGTCGGACGACAGGTGGGCGACGAGGCTCTTGCGGTCCTTGCCCTTCAACTGGCCGTCCGACAACTGCCCGTAGGGCGGCGGCGGAAAGGGGCCGAGATCGGGATCGGGCAGCGGCGTCGGAGGGACGGCGAGGCCGGCGGCGGGCCCGGCCCCGCCCTGGGCTCCGGCCCCCTCCTTGCCGACGGGGCCGACGTCGCCGGCAGGACGGCCGTCCGAGCCCGCGCCCCCTCGCGCCTCAGGCGTCCCTCCCTCCACCTGCGTCCGCTGTTCCCCCTGCTCCTGCCGGGCCTCCTGGGCCACCCTGAGGAGGGCGCGCTGAACGGCCTGGTACGAGGAGGCGGTGCGGTCCGCGGGCTGGACGATGCTGTAGTGGTCGGCGGTGACCACCCCGCCCTTCGGGAAGAGGCCGCGCGCCACGACCGGCGGCACGATCTCGTCGGCGGCACCTCCGTACGCGAGGACCGGTATGGGGCACTCCTTGTCGCTGTACTCGCGCGCGTGCACCACCGAGCTGAGGACGGTCCGCTGAGCCTCCGTCACCGCCCGGTCGAAAGGCCGCAGTTGCTGCTCCTGCGGGTGTCGCCACAGCCTGAGCGCCTTGCGCACGGTGAGGAAGAAGCCGGACCCGGTATTGGGGCAGGCGAACATGGTGAAGTGCCGGATCCGCGCCAGCTCGCGGCCCTCGCCGTTCCACAGCTTCCGCGCCAGAAACCGCTGCACGACGAGCCCGCCCTGGCTGTGGGTGACGAGCACGATGCGCTCGGCGTCGGCGAGCTCGGTCTCCAGGAAGGTTCCCAGCTGGTCGGCCACGTCGTCGGTCTCGGCGACCCTGCGGTCGGGCCGCAGCCGGACGAAGGGGGAGTCGTACTGGAAGGGATGGACGCTGACCCATCCGGCCAGCTCGGGGTCGTCCGCGATGAGCGCCTCGAAAGCCTTCCAGACCTTGGCGGAGGAGAACAGCCCGTGCACCAGCACGAGGTGGACGCGCGTCGACGTCATCGCGAACCTCCGCAATCACAAAGGGTGCTGAAGGAGAGTCATTTCGATCGCAGATGAAGCAGTTGTCTCATCAATGATGCATGAGGGACGACCGGAGGAGCCAGAACGAGACAGGTGGCGATCGGGAAGGGCGGTGTCACGGGGACCCGGCCGGCGACCCCGCCGGAGGACGCCGGCGGGGTCGCAGGACGAGGAAGGCGCGGGAGCCGCCGCCGCGTGCGCGTCGTCACCCGCCCGGCACCCTCGTCCGCCCAGGTCCGCATCGTACGTGGCGGGCCGGGAACCCAGGCGTCGTCACTGCAGGACCTCCCCTTCCACCGAGCCGGGCTGGCGCGGAACCTGGGCGTGCCGGAACTGCCGGGCCTGGAGTTCGTACGCCGATCTGAACGCCCCCGTGCCCGTGGCCGGGTCCATGAGTTCGTCGAAGGTGCCGCGCTCGATGATCCGGCCCTCGTCGAGGACGTAGATCAGGTCTGCGTGGCGGACGCTGTGGAGGCGGTGGGTGATCAGGATCGTGGTCTGTCCGCTGCCGGCCAGCTCGTGGATCTGGTCGAACACGCGCTGTTCCGCGGCCGGGTCGAGCGCGCTGGTGGGCTCGTCCACGATGAGGACGGCGCCGTCGCGGTACCGGGCGCGGGCCAGGCCGATCTTCTGCCACTGGCCGCCGGAGATCTCCTGCCCGCCCTTGTAGCCGCGGAAGAGCAGCGTGTCCAGGCCGCGCGGGAGGTCCCCGACGACCTCGTCGGCGCCGGCGTACGTGGCGGCGGCGCCGATCCGGGCCTCGTCCAGGGGAGCGGCGCTGCGGCCGATGCCGATGTTGACGCGGGCGGTGAACGGCCAGTGGTAGAAGTCCTGGGCCACCATGGCGACGCGGTCGAAGACCTGCGCCCGGTCGGCCTCGGCCGTGTCCACGTCGCCCCACAGGACCCGGCCGGAGTCGGGGAGCCAGCCTCCGCAGAGCAGCCGGACCAGGGTCGACTTGCCCGAACCGTTCCTTCCGACGAGGGCGACGGTCCTGCCCGTGGGGATGACGAGGTCGACGTCCTGGAGCGACGGCTCGTCCGCGCCGGGGTAGGTGAAGGTGACCTTCTCGAAGCGGACCTCGGCCACGTCCTCGGGGAGGTCGCGTCCGCCGGTGGGAATGGCGCGCCGTACGGCCTCGTCGCACAGCGTCTCCAGGTCGGCGACGAACATGGCCTCCTCCTGGACGTCGGTCACGCGCAGGACGAGGTCGGTGATGCTCGCCGATCCCGAACGGATCGCGAGCACGGCCGTGCCCGCCACCGCGAGTGCCGTCTGCCCGTTCCACAGCAGCAGCCCCAGCACCCCGTAGGTGACGACGGTGGCGATGCCGCGCGCCGAGTCCGCGTACAGGCCCGTGCGGGCACCGGTCCAGGAGAGCCGGGTCTGCTCGCCCTCGCTGGTCTCCGCCATCTTCCGGAAGTGCGCGAGGAGGAACGGCGCCACGTCGTGGACGCGGACCTCGGCCGCGGCCCGCTGGTCGATGAGGAGCTGGCCGATGAGCTTGGCGGCGCGCACGTGCTGCACGAACCGGTGCCAGCTGACGTACCGGTGCCGGGCCATCGTCAGCGAACCCCAGGCGCTCGGCAGCGCCATGCAGATCAGCAGCGGAAGGAGCACGGGGTGCAGCACCGTCAGCACCCCTGCCGCCGCGACCAGCGAGATCCCGGACGTGACGACGGCGGTGCAGTAGCCGACCATCCGTCGGGCCGAGTCCGCGCCCCACTGGGCGGAGTCCATCAGCCGGTGGAAGGCGTCGTCCTCGATCGCCTCCAGCTCCACCCGTGCGACGAGGCCGAGGTAGCGCTCGGTGGCGACCCGCTGGACCTTCGGCTCCAGGATGCCGGTCGCGGCGGCCGAAGCCGACTTGCAGACGGAGCCGACGACCCCGAGGACGGCGACCAGCGCGAGCGCCGGCAGGGCGGCGCGCAGCCGGGCGGTGATGTCGCCGGAGGCGAGCAGCTCGACGAGCAGGGCGTTCACCGCGACGAGCGAGACCGCCTGGGCGATTCCACGGGCGGTCTCGGTGAGCGCGACGGTGAGGAGGGCCCGTCGGTCGGCCTCGCGGGCGAGGCGGACGGCGAGCGATACGTGCCGGGGGAGCGCCACGGCCATGGCGCGCAGGCTCAGCTTCAGCCAGGCACCGTCGTGCGCACCCCAGCCGTAGTCGTAGGTGAGCTCGCCGCCGAAGAGCAACCGCTCCGATTCCGAGGGAGGGCTCGCGGCGGCTGCCAGTGGGTCGCTGTCGGCGTTGTTCATTCGGCCTCCGAACAGAGCGGGCTGGGATGTCGCACGGTGTAACGACGCCGCGGCCGGGCTCGAACACACGTGTTTCAGACGTGGCCTCCGGCCCGTGGTTGAGCGAAAAGGTGTTCGTGCCGGATGCACCGACCCGCGTGGGCAGGGCGTCGAGGCCGTCCGGTGCGGTGACCGAAACGCCGACGGTCTCGTCTCCCCACGGTCCGCCCACGGGTCGCCGTCCCGTCCGGACCTCCGGACGGGACGGCGCGACGGGGAGTCACACGATCCTCAGGCCGGCGGCGGCACTCGGGCCGTCACCGCGACTGCGGTGCCGGGGACGTCCCCGGGGAGGCGGCCGTCGCCTCCGCCAGGGCATGGGTGTACTCGAGATCCCAGACCAGGCTGAAGGCCGCCAGCGACGGGCGGTCGGCGTGCAGGGCGTGGAGCAGGCACCCTGCTCCGATCGCGCCGGTGACGGCGCACCGGCGGGCCGCCGGCGGACGGCAGACCCGACGGGCGAGGCGCAGCAGCCAGTGCCGTCGCAGCAGGTCCTCGCGCACCGACGGCAGCCGCTGCGAGTCCGGCACGAGCCGGTCGATGAGGACGTCGAAGTGTGCGCTGCGGGCGGGGATGCGGGTCCAGGTCCTGAGGGTGCGGTCGCTGTCGTGCCAGACGACGGCGACCGGGTCGAACGCGAAGCGGCAGCCCAGGCGGGAGAGCCGGAAGCCGAGTTCGACGTCCTCCTGCCGGGCCAGCCGCTCGTCGAACCCGCCGACGGCCCGGAAGTCCGCGCGGCGGACGGCGAGGTTGCCGGTGTAGCAGTGGGTCCATGCCGGCGTGCTCTCGCCGCGGCCCAGCCGGGCGTACTCGCGGCCCAGACGGTCGGCGTCCCAGTGCGTCCAGGGCGGCATGCGCCGCCCGGGCGGGGCCAGGATCGGGCCGAGGGACACCGCGGGCCCGGCGGCACGGTCCAGCGCGGCGTGGTGCCGGGCGACCAGTTCGGGATGGGAGATGCAGTCGTCGTCGATGAACAGGACGTACGGTGCCTCCGAGAGGGCCACGCCCCGGTTGCGGCTCGCGCCGGGACCGATCGACTCCTCGTTGCGGACGACCCGGACGGAGAGGTCGGGCAGGTCGGGGAGACCGGGGAAGCCGGCGTGGCCGGGGTGGTCGGGGCGTTCCGAGCGGGAGGACGCGAGGCGACGCGCCAGCGGGACCCGGCTGCCGTCGTCGACCAGGATCACGCCGAAGTGCCGGAAGGTCTGGTGCCGGAGCGCGTCGAGACAGGCCGCCAGCTTGTGGGGCGGGCGGTCGCGGGTCGCGATGACGACGTCCAGCTCGACGGCCGGCTCGGTGCCCCGTCGGGCCTGCCACGTCTCCTGCGTCTCCTGCGTGCCTTGCGTCTCCTCCGTGCCCTGTGTTCCCTGCGTTCCGTGTGTTCCCTGCATGTCCGCCATCACGTCCGCCTTCCCGGTGGGGCCGCGCAGCGGGAGAACCGGTCCGCGCGGTGCACGTCTCCGACGGCGAGCAGGTCCGTCGTCTCGCCCGGGGCGCCGGTCACGTCCACCATCGGCGCACCACCTCCTCGGCGGCCTTGCCCCGCGGCGTGTAGTCGAGCTCGTCGTCCGGGCTGCCGTGGGGCGTGACGTCCCAGACCCACCAGAAGACACCGGCCCACCAGGGCTCGTCCCGGAAGCTCGAGAGCAGCGCCTCGTAGCCGGCCGCCTGCTCCGCCTGGTCCGGCGTCGTGCTGATGGTCCAGGAGTACGGAGCGGTGGTGGACCCGCGCTGGCTGACGTAGCCGGCTTCGGTGAACAGGATCCGGCGACCGCGTTCGGCCGCGAACGCCGCCAGCTCCTCCCGGATGGGCCGCCACGCCCGTTCCAGCGCGCCCACGTCGCGGGTGGGCCGCGAGCTCACGGGCCAGTAGGCGTCGACGCCGATCAGGTCGAGGGCGTCCCAGAAGGCCACCCGGGGGTACTCGTCGTAGTTGGCCGCGTAGAGCAGGGGTCCCGGGTAGTGGGCCCGTACGGCCCGGATGACGTCCAGCCACTCGTCCCTGTCCCCTGACACCCCCTCCAGCTCGGTCCCCACGGCGAACTGCTCCGCGCCGCTGCCGGCGGCCAGACGCGCGTAGTGGGTGATGAAGTCGGTGTAGGAGGCGAACCACGCCGCGTGGTCGCGTGGCCGGATGCTGCTCCGGCTCTCGGCGTCCGGCAGGTCGACATGCGGCTTCAGCAGGACCTTCAGGCCGTGCGCGTGGGCCAGGGCGATCACGTTCCGCACACCGGCGTCGTCCGGCGTCTGCCACACCGCGCCGGCGGGCGCCCGGGTGACCTCGTGGGCGTCGGCGCTGCTCTGGAACCAGGTCGGCGTGATCTGGACCCATCCCGCGCCGACGTCGGCGAGGTGCCGCAGGCGGTCGTCGAGTACCCGCGCGTCGTCGTAGCCGTCCGCGGAGTACGTGGGCAGGGCGAAGCCGTGCTGCCGCTCCTGCACCGGGCCGGGTACGGCGTCGGTGGAGGAACCGGACGGCACCGCGGCGAGGAGCAGGACGCCCAGCACGGCGCCGGCCAGGCACCGTGCGCGGCGCGTCAGGGCGCCGGGCGGACGGAAGCGAGGGGAACGGCCGGTGACCGGCACGGGCGCATCGCCTCCTCACCCGGGTCCCGCCCGCGGGCGGGCCTGTTCCGGCACACCGCTGCGGGGCGCCTGCGGCGGTCCCGCCGCGGCGTCGTCGCGACCGCAGAAGCAGACGGCGACCAGCAGTCCCGTCACGGCGGTGACGCCGAGGGTGTTGAAGGCCGGGAAGGTCACGGTGGTGAGGAGCAGCGAGAGCAGGGCCGCCCGGCTGCCGATCCGGAGGATGCGGAGCCGCGGGTCCTCACCCGGCGGGCCCCGCCGCAGGACCGCCGCCACGATCACGGACACCAGGAAGGCCGCCGCGGGCACCCCGATCTTCCACGCGAGCCAGAGGTACCCATTGTGGATGAACGGCGTCGTCAGGGGAGCGAACGTGTCCTCCTTGCCCCAGGTGATCGTGGCGCCGAAGCCCGATCCGGTCAGGGGCCGGCCCTGGATCTCGCCCAGGACGACCTGCGACTCGATCACCCGGTACGAGTAGGACTCGTCGATCTCGAGCCGGTTGACCGAGACCACGCGTTCCAGGGCCGTACGGATCTCGCCGGGTGCGATGACGGCGAGGAACACGAGCAGCGACAGGGCACCGACCGGCACCCACTTCGCCGCGTTCCGCCGTGCCCGGGCACCCGACATCACCACCACGGCGGTGCAGGCCACCGCCGTGGCCACCCAGAAGGTCCGCTCGTACGTCAGCCAGAGACAGACCGCGTTCAGGCACACGACCGCCGCCAGCAGCCACCGGAGCGGGACCGACCGCACGCGCCCGGACACCAGCGCGGCCCAGGCCAGCGTCACGGCGACCGGGTACGCGTACAGCCCGCCCTGCAGCGAGCCGCGGCCCGCCGAGGTGAGGTCCACTCCGCGGCGTATGCCGACGTCGGCGGCGCTCGTGTAGTCGATGGAGAAGCCCCACTGGACCAGCCCCCAGACCCCCAGGACCAGGCCGAGGCCGATCAGTGCCCCTTCGAGACGCCGACGGGCCGCCTTGTCACGGACCACCGGCCACGCCAGGACGAACGCACCCACGCCGAGCATCACCCGGCGGGTCTCGTGGCCCGCCTCGCTCACGTCGGCTCCCTGGGCGATGCCCCAGCCCAGGGCCGCGGTGAGCACCAGTGCGACGGCGGCGGCGACGAGGAGCGGCGTGTCGAGCCCGAGCCTGCGCGACAGGACGAGCCATCCGACCCGGCACAGACCGAGGAGCATGAGCACGTCGACGAGCAGCAGCCCGGGCCGGCCGGACCCGCCGACGAGGGAGAACCGGTCCTGCGCCTCGAAGGGCACCAGCACCGTGACGGCGATCAGCACGGACAGGGCGGCCACCGGAGCCCCGAACGCCAGCGGGATCACCACGAGCGCGCCGACGGCCGTGAGCGGGTCACCCGGCAGGAGGGCCCCGAACGCGACCGCCGCCAGTACGGCGACACACGCCGTGCGCACGACGCGACGGTCCGGTCGCGACGCGAGCGGCGCGGGCACGTACGGCCGGAGCCGTCCGGCCACGGGCCGGGTCACGGCGACCTCCTCCTGCCGAGGCGCCGGAACAGCAGGAACCCCGACACCGCCAGTCCGGCGACGCCCGCGGCGCAGACGGCGACGCCGTAGGAGATCCCCGCGGCCCGCAGGGAGAAGAGCAGGGCGGCGGTCACCACCAGCTGCCACACCACCGCGGCCACGACCGGGCGCAGCGCGCGCCAGAGCTCGCGGCCGGAGGTTCCGGCGAGCCGCGCCCCGACGGTGGCGTACACCGCCGCGTACGGCACGAAGACCGCGAGGTGCGCCAGCGCGGCCCCGCGGATCCCGTCGACCGACACGAGGACCCACAGGGCGGTCGCGGTGGCGACGCACCGGGCGGCCATGACCTTCGCGCGGAAGGCGATCTGTCCCGTACCGGACAGCGCCTCGCCGATGCAGTTGTCGATGGCGTAGCCGATGCCGGCCACCCAGAGCACCTGGAAGGCGGCCACCATGCCCGTCCACTCGGGCCCCAGCACCGCCGGAAGAAGCACCGGCGCGAGCAGGATGCCGACCGGCAGCAGCGGCAACAGCAGCGCGGACATCAGCCGGACCGACTGCACCGTCCGCTGTCCGCTGGTCTCGGGGCTGGACGCGGCGGCGGCGAAGAGCACCTTGCCGACCTGTTCGGAGAACTGCGTCGAGGGCGCCATGGCGATCGTGAAGGCCAGCGCGTAGAGGCCGACCAGACTCGCGTCGCTGGACAGGCCGACGACCAGGTAGTCGATGTTCGCGGCCAGCATCAGGGTGACGCCGAACAGGAAGAACCAGCGGTCGCCGGTGCGCTCGCGCGCCTGGGCGGCGGAGGCGGGCGGGAACGCCGGCCGGCGGCGGAGACCGGGCAGGCACAGCGCCGTGGTGAGCACGGCCAGCATGCCGAACAGCACCACCTGGCGCGCCACCAGCGACCAGATGCCCGCGCCGGCCAGGACGGCGACCACGGCCACCACCGCGGACACGACGTTGGCGGTCGCCGTCGCACCCGCGAGCCGCCGGAACTGCATCGACTTGTGCAGCAGGGCCGTGGGGATCAGGGAGATCGCGTGCAGGGGCAGGCAGACCGCGAGCAGCGCGACGGCGGGCGCGTCCCCGCCGTTCGCGAAGGTGCTCACCAGGGGGCCCGCGGCCGCCGCCATCACCGCGGCGAGTGCCGCGCCGACGAGGAAGCAGCGCCAGAAGGCGCGGACGAGGTAGGTCCGGGTGAGGTGCGGGTGCACCATGATGGCGCCGTACGTGCCGTGGTCCACGAGCAGCGTCGCGATGTAGACGACGGCCGTGCCGACCGCGACGGTGCCGAAGCCGGAGGGCGGCAGCTGTCGTGCGAGGAAGATCAGCGATCCGTAGGCGAAGGCCTGGGCGAGCAGATGGCTTCCGGTCATCCACGAGGCCGAGGCGATCAGACTGCGCCCGGTCGGCTCGCGGGACACCTCGCGGGACACGGAGGCCGCCTCGGTGCCGACGTTCATGGCAGTGCCGGGCTGCCGGCCGAGGCCGTCGGCGACGCGTCGCGCCGCCACCGCAGCCGAAGGGCGGCGACGGCCAGCCGAGCGGTGGTGGGAACCCCGTCGACGAGGTAGCGGCGCCACAGCCAGGGCTGCCTCGTCAGCCGCCACGCCCACTCGAGGCAGAGCCTCCGCACGAGCTCCGGGGGACGCGAGCGGTCGCCGTTCACGAAGTCGAAGCTCGAGCCCACACCGACGAACCAGGTGCCCGGCAGCGCGGCGCGCATCCCGGCCATGACCGAGATCTGACTCGCGAAGGGCAGGCCGATGAAGACGATGTCCGGGGAGGCGGCGACCAGCGTGCGCGAGAGGGCCGCCAGTTCCGCGGCCATGGTGTCGGGCCGGACGTAGCAGGGGTAGGTCTCGGCGCGCAGCCCCGGACTCGTCCGCCGGAGACGGTCCGCGGCCCGCTCCGCCTCACCGGGGCGACCTCCCGCCAGCAGGATGGAGCGGCCCCGCGCTCCCGCTTCCGCGGCCAGCCCGCGGAGCATGTCCGTGCCCGTGACCTGGCCGGGCACGGGAGTCCGCTGGATCCGCAGGGCGACCACCAGCGGCATGCCGTCGGTGACGACGAGCTCGCTGTGCTCGAACATCCGCCGCAGCTCCGGCGAGCGCCGGTACTGCCGCAGGATGTCGACGTTCGGCGTCAGCACCGTCCCGCCCCGGCCGTCCGCCAGGGCGTCGAAGACCCGGTCGACGGCCTGGTCCAGCGTCACCGCATGGATCGGCATGCCCATGAGACGCGCGGTCGGCAGGGTGCGGGGCGATCCGGGAGCAGGGAGCGGCATCGGACTCAGCTCCTCAGGGCTTGCGGCTCAGGGTTTCCGAGGAGTGCGGCGGGAGCTCGCGCGCGGGCGCCGCGACGTCCTCGCTCCGCGGGCGGCGGCGGTGCCGCTCGATCCCGTACGCCGCGAGCACGCCGAGGAACATCCCGCCGGCTCCGGCCATGACCATGACCACGGCCGCGGGCACCTCGCCGACGCGCACCGCCGGGCCGGTCGAGTCGATGCTCAGCGTCGGGTCCACGCCGGTCTCACGGACGTAGGTGAGGAGCTGCAGCCTCCGGGACTCCTCCCCGGCGTTCGGGTCGGCGTCGGTGTTCTTCTGCGCGAAGGCGATCCGGCGGTCCAGCTCGGCGGAGACCGTCTGCCACCGGTCCTTCAGAGCGGTCTGCGCGAACGTCTCCGCCACGCGGACGGCCTGGCCCGGCTCGTCCGCCTTGGCGGTGACCTCGATCATGTTCGTCTCGTCGACCGGCTTGACGTCGACCGCGGCGCGCACGGACGCGGCAGTCCACGGGTCTCCGAGGGACCGGGCCGTCGCGGCCGCCACGCGGTGTGAGTCCAGCAGGCGCGCCACCGTCGAGGAGGTGCGGTCGGCGTCGCCGGCATCGCGCACGAGGCTGGTGCCGATGAACGTCTCGTCCGACTGCGCGAGCGGCGTGACGGGCATCCTCGTCGTCGCGCTGTAGGAAGGACCGCGCGGCCCCCAGGCCACCACCGCACTCGCCAGGAGGGCGGCGAGCGTGGTGATCACCACCAGGGGCCACCAGCGCAGGAGGTCGTGGAGGGGGACACCGCCCACGGCGGAAACACCGGCGGGCGGCGCCGGGGGCGGTGTGCCGTCCACGGTCGTGGAGGTCCGGAGGTCGCGTCGGGACGGATTCGTCGTCATGCCGGCTGCCTGTACGCGAGAAGGTGCACTGCGACCGCCCGGTTCTCGTCGAAGGCCGGGTCGGGTGACTCGCCGTCGGCCAGCTGCGTGTCGATGGCACGGTTGAGATCGTGCGGATCACCCGGCTCGAACGTCTGTGAGGCGAGTTCCCGCAGGCCACCCACGTTCGCTGCGGCGGTCGGGGTGCCCAGCTGACGGGCCACCGCGAGCACCCCGCTCTGGCTGGCCTTGTCATAGGGCAGGACGACGAGGTCCGCCGCCGAGATCGCCGCCGCGAACTCCTCGAGCTCGAGGAACTCCACCCGTGCGGCGACGTCGACGCCGTACTCCTTCGCCAGTTCCGCGCAGTGGGCCCACCCACCGCGGTCTTCGCCCACGACGGCCAGGCGCCGGTCCGCGGGCCAGTGGCGAGCGCTCTCGATGAGCACGTCGAGCCGCTTCTCCGGCCGGATGCATCCGGCGAAGAGGACGACGGACGTGTCCGAACCGGCCCGCCACGCGCTGCGCCACTCGCGCCGCTCCTCCTCCGAGGTGTCGGGCACGAGCTGGACGAGCGGAGAACAGTGCGCCTCGAGTCCGCGACGGCGCAGCACCTCGACGTCCGCCTGCGAGTACACGATGACCGTGTGCGGGACCCGGAGGGCGAGCCGCAGCAACGCGCCGTCCACACGGCCTCGCCGCGAGAACGTGTCGTGCGGCGAGTAGACCACCAGGCGGTCCCTGAGCCGTCCGACGCCCAGCGCGAGCAGGGTGAGTGCCCCGGCCGCGGCGATTCCCTCCACATGGAGGACCGCGCCGCGCGGCACCGCGGAGTGCAGGTGCGGCAGCGTGCGGCTGACGAAGCGGCGCGCGATGGCGACGGAGCGCCGGGCGCCGGCCGGACGGTCACGCGGCCACCAGGAGCACGGGCACAGGTCGACGCCCTTGACGTGCACCTCTTCGTGCTCGTGTCCGGTGTGGAGCACGACGTGCCGGCCGGAGCGGGCGAGGAGCTCGCCGAGGCGGCACGCGTGCTGGAAGACCCCCGCGTACCCCGAGGGTTCGAACAGATGGATCTCGGGGCCGACGGACGTGATCCGGTCGGGTTCCGGGCGCATGCAAGTAGTCTCCGGCGGCGCCGGACCGGCCACATCGGCAAACCGGCCCACTTTTGCGCGGTGGGGTACCCAGATACGACGAGCGACGGGAGCGTCACCCGGAGGCGCGGCGCCACGGGTGCCACGGCGCCGTCGCCGGCTGCCACCGGGCCGTCACGCGAGGACGGCGGTGCCGTCCCCCGGATGCGACCGGGCGTAGGGGGCCGTGGCGGGCCTACGGGGTGGTCCGGGCGTACAGGGCGGGCCCGCCCGAAGATCCTTAGACTGAAGGTGTACGGAAACACGACGCATCCACGCTGGGGACAGCCGTGACCGATCTTCTCGAACGCGGCGCCGTACTGCAGGATCTCGCGGACTGTCTGGAACAGGCCGGGCAGGGCCACGGGCAGCTGGTGCTGCTGCGCGGTGAGGCGGGCATCGGCAAGACCGCGGTCGTACGACGCTTCGCGGAGGAGCAGGACGGCACGGAGCGCGCCCGGGTGCTCCTCGGCGCCTGCGACCCGCTCTCCGCCCCGCGCCCCCTGGCCCCTCTGACGGACATCGCCCCGCTGCTCGGCCCGCCCGTGACCCAGGCCCTGGAAGCGGGCCTCCGTCGGCACAGCGACCCCGGCGGCATCTTCGGCGGAGTGCTCGCCGCGCTGGGGGGCCAGGCGGGCGAACGGCCCACGCTGCTGGTGATCGAGGACCTGAACTGGGCCGATCAGGCCACCCTCGACCTGGTGTGCTTCCTGGCCCGGCGGATCGACCGGATGCCCCTCATGCTCCTGGCCACCTACCGCGACGACGAGATCGGCCCCACCCACCCCCTCGCGGTGGTCCTGGGCGACCTGGCCTCCTCCCGTGCCGTGCACCGCTGCACCCTGGGGCCGCTCAGCCGCCGTGCCGTCGCCGACCTCACGGCCGCGGCCGGTCATCCGGTGGACGCCCACGAGCTGTTCGGCAAGACGCGCGGCAACCCGTTCTACGTCACGGAGGTCCTGGCGGCCCGCGGCCGCGGCGTCCCGACCACGGTGCGCGAAGCGGTGATGGGCCGCATAGCCCGGCTCCCCGAACCGGCCCGGGAGACCGCGGAGACGGTGGCCGTCATCGGGCCCCGCGCCACCGAACCGCTGATCGCCGCCGTGTCGGCGGACGCCGCGGCGGGCCTGGCGGACTGCCTCGCCTCGGGAGTGCTGTGCACGGACGGCCCGGTGCTGTGCTTCCGCAACGAGCTGGCGCGCCTGGCCGTGTGGGAGTCGCTCCCGGTCTACCGGCGCGCCAGGCTGCACGCCCGCGTCCTGTCGGCGATGCGCTCGGGTCCGGTCGACCCGGGCGATCTGGCACGGCTCGCCTTCCACGCGGAGCAGGCCGGCGACGAAGCGGCCCTGGCCGAGTACGCTCCGCGGGCGGCCTCCTACGCCGCGGCGCTCGGCTCGCACCGGGAGGCCGCCGCGCTGTACGGGAGCGCCGTGCGCCACCCGGCCGCCGCGCCGCCCGCACGGCGCGTCCAACTGCTCGAAGCCCAGTCCCACGAGAGCTACGTGACCGGGAACCTTCCGGAGGCGATCGCGGCCGGCGACGAGGCGGTCCGGCTGCGCCACGAGCAGGGCGACCGGCGCGGCGAGGCGGAGGGCCTGCGCCGGCTCTCCCACATGCACTGGCTCGCGGTCCGCACGACGGAGGCCTGGCGGACGGGCCTGGACGCGGTGCACGCGCTGGATGACGGGGGCTCGACCCGGGAACTCGCCTGGGCCTACGCCAACCTCGCCCAGCTGGCCTGCCTCGGCTACGACCCCGCGACGACGGCCGAGTACGCCCGCAAGGCCGCCGACCTGGGAGCAGGCCTGGGCGAACCCGCCCTGAAGACCCATGCGCGCGTGCACGAGGCCCTGGTGGAGGTCACCTGCCACGGGCAGGACTGGCCGGGCTTCGAGGACGCCTGGCACGCGGCCATGGCCGAGGAGGACCTGGCGGACGACGCCGGCATGCTCGGGGCGGTCGCCTGCTGCACGGCGGCGTTCCACCACGATCTGCCGCGCCTCGACCGGCTGACCGTCCGCACCTGCGTCTACTGCCGCGAACACGAACTCCCGATGTTCCTCGTGCTGGCCCTCGGAGCGGCCGGCCTCGGCATGCTGCACCGGGGCCAGTGGGGCCGGGCCGCCGAGCAGGCGGGCGAGGTGCTCGACCGCAACCCCCAACCGCTGCACCGGCTGCTGCCCTTGGTGACGGCGGCCCTGGTCAGGGCGCGCCGAGGCGAACCGGGGGTGTGGCCGCTGCTGGACGAGGCGCTCTCGTACGGCGAGGAGGAGGGTCTCTTCCTGGCCGGCCCGGTGTGGGCCGCCCGCGCCGAGGCGGCCTGGCTGGAGGGGAACGACAGCCTCGCCGTGGCGGAGGCCGAGCACGGCCTCAAGGCGGTCACGATGGACAGCGACCCCTGGCTCGTCGGAGGGATGCTGCGCTGGTCCCGGCTGGCCGGCGGCATGCCCTCGCAGACCCGGGCCGCTGCGCCGTACGCCCTCGAACTGGCCGGGCGGTGGCCCGAGGCGGTGCGCGTGTGGGAGGAGCTCGGCTGTCCGTACGACGCGGCGCTGACCGGTCTCGGCGGCGACGTGCCCGCGATGCGGCGGGCCCTGGAGACCTTCCGCTCCCTGGGGGCGCGGCCCGCCGCGGACCGGACCTGGGAACGCCTGCGGGCGGCCGGGGTGCGACGCACCCCGCACGGCAGGCGCGCCTCGACGTGGGCCAACCCGTACGGCCTGACCAAACGTGAGCGGGAGGTCCAGCGCCTGCTGTGCGAGGGGCTCACCAACAGGGAGATCGCCACCCGGCTCTACATCACCCCCAAGACCGCCGCCCATCACGTGGCCGCCGTGCTCGCGAAGCTCGGCGTCCACACCCGCCAGGAGGCCGCCGTCCCCCTGGACGACGAACCCTCATGGCAGGTCGGCACGTGAGGTGCCGTCTCGGCCACCCGCGGTATCTGGGCACCACGCAGCGCAAAATCGGGTCCGGCTACCGATGAACCTCCCCCGGCGCCACAGCAGACTGGCTGCATTCCCGGCGCCGGACGGAGGAGGTGCCCCATGGCCCCACGCATTCGCGTGGCCGCGTTCCTCGGCACACGGCCCGAGGTCATCAAGATGTACTCGCCCATCAGGGCGCTGCGCGACCTGGATTCGACCTTCGAGACGATCGTGTGCTCCAGCGGCCAGCACGCAGAGCTGCTGTCCGACGCGCTCACGACCTTCGGGATGGGCGTCGACTACGAGCTGGACGTGATGCGCAGGAACCAGCGACCCGCCGAGGTGGCCTGGAAGGTGGCCCGGTGGGCCGGCGACATCTGTGCCGAGCGACGCCCCGACGTCGTCCTGGTCCAGGGCGACACCACGACCACGATGGCCGCCGGCGTGGCGGCCTTCCACTCCTCCACGCGCGTAGCCCACGTCGAGGCCGGACTGCGGACCTACGACAACAGCGCCCCCTGGCCCGAGGAAGGGCACCGGAGGATCCTCGGCGCGATCGCGGACCTGCACTTCGCCCCCAGCGAGATGGCCGGTGCCAACCTCGTACGCGAAGGGGTGGCGCCGGACCGGGTGTTCCTCACCGGGAACACCGGTATCGACGCGCTCTACTGGGCCCTCTCGCGTCCGCGTCGCACGCCCGCGCCTCCTGACGGGCAACGTCGCGTGGTGGTCACCACGCACCGGCGCGAGAGCATCCCCGACGGGATCAGCGCCATCTTCGGTGCCGTACGGGAGCTCGCGGGTCTCTACCCCGACGTCCGGTTCCAGCTGGTGCGTCACCCGTCCCCGCCGGTCCTCCGGATGCTGCAGCAGACCCTGGACGGGGTCCGCCCGCCGAACATCGAGGTGCTGGCGCCGTGCAGCTACGTCCCGTTCATGCACATGCTCGCCGACTCGTACCTCATCGTGACGGACTCGGGCGGCATCCAGGAGGAAGCACCCGTCCTGGGCAAACCGCTTCTCGTGGTCAACCGCCGCACGGCCCGCGAGGAGCCCCTCATGGCCGGCACGTCCGACCTCGTGGGAACCGACCAGCACAGCATCGTCGCGGCGGTGGCCGGCCTGCTCGACGACCCGGCCCGCCATGCGCGCATGGCCACGCGCCACGAGCCGTACGGGGACGGCCTCGCCGGCGAGCGCATCGTGAAGATCCTCGGCGAGGAGATCCAACCGGGGACGGCGACGGAGTCACGGCGATGAGGGCGGCGTCGACGAGGGCGGCGTCCCCGGCCCCGCGCACCGGGACCACCGGCGCCGGGGTCGTCGGCGCCGGCGGCACCGGCACGGGGACCACCGGTACGAGGACCACCGGCGCCGGGACCAGCCGCACAGGGACCACCCGCGCCGCCCCGTCCGCCGAGACGGCGGACGCCGCCCGGCGCATCGAGCGCTGGCTGCTGTCCGGCGGGGCCCGGATCGAGGAGGGCGCGCAGCGCGGAGGGGTCGCCGGCCGGCTGGACAGGGACGGGCGACCCGAGTTCGTCTACCTCGAGATCACCGGCTACTACCTGACCGCCATGGCCTGGCTGGCCTCGGGCGCGGCGAGTTCCCTGGACCGTGCGGCGGAGGCACGCGCCCACGGCGGGCAGGCGTTGGACTGGATGACCCGCACGTTGTCGGAACGGGGAGTCCCGCCGACCCGGCTGTACGTGTCGGCCGTTCCCTCCGACTGGCGGAACGCCGGCGTGTTCACGTTCGACCTGGCGATGGCGGCGCGGGGAGCCGCGACCTTCGGCCAGGTCACCGGGGACGACGCCTGGAAGGAGCCCGCCGCCGGACTCTGCGCCTCCATCGACGGCATGACGTCGGGATCCGCCGTCCTGCGGTCCCATGACGCGGTCGCCCGCGCGCCCCTTCCCGACCGCTGGTCGACCCGGCCGGGCCCGCACCACCTGAAGGCGGCCGCGGCCCTGCTCGGGATTCCCGACGGCGTGCTCGGGACACCTCTCGCAGGGGTCTGCCGCCGGACCTGCGCGCACTGGGAGGCGGTGCTGCGCGAATCCTGGCCGTGCCGCGAACTGCACCCGCTGCTCTACGGGATCGAAGGCCTGCTCCTCGGCGCGTCCCCCGCGGACGACGAGGCGCTGGAGGTCGTCGAGGCGCTCTACACCCGCCTCATGGCGCTGCAGGCCGCCGACGGCACCCTCACGGAGACGACCGGCGGCGGCATCGTGCGTTCCGACGTGCTCGCCCAGGCCCTGCGCATCGGCCGCGTCCTGCGCGGCCGTGGACACCTGCCGGGGGACCACTGGGCCGGACGTCTGGAGGGGCTGGCGCGAGCGCTGCTCGGCTTCGTCCGAGCGGACGGAGGGGTCCGCTTCTCCCACGACCAGGAGAGCGTCAACACCTGGTGCGCGATGTTCGCCCATCAGGCGCTCACCGCCGATCAGGAAGGCCTGAGCGGAGTCGCATCGGAACTGTTGGTGTGAGTGGTGTGAGCCTCGAGCGGCGGCCTCGAGCGGCGACACGCGGTGTGAGCCTCATCCCCGTGTAAGGACGGCTTGGCCGGTTGTGAAGGGGGTCGGGCCGGCTCTGTCCGCGAGAAGGGGGGGCAGCGGATGTACACCGGTTTGGGCGGCAGCCGCCGCCCGAGAGGGATTCGACATGGGCACGGGTTTCGACAGCAGCACGGGCACGGAGAGGTTGCTGCTGGGTGCGATGGCCGGCACGGTACCGCGGACTGACCGCCCATCCGGCGTGTTCGGCTTCACCGCGGAGGTACGCGGCCCCCGACCGGCCGGATAAACGGATGGCCGGGGGCGAGCGTGACGCGGCAGGATGCTCCCCATGACCTTGCCCACCCCCGAGCTGCACACCGCCCGCCTGCGTCTGCGGCCGTTCACCGAAGCCGACGCGGCGTCGCTGTACGCGCTGCACAGCAGCGCCGACGTGCTGCGGTACTGGGACTCCCCGCCGTGGACCGAACCGGCCCGCGCCCAGCGCTTCATCGCGACCTGTCGGACGATCGAGGAGGAAGGCACGGGAGCGCGGGTGGCCGTCGACCGCGTCTCCGACGGCGCGTTCATCGGCTGGTGCGGCCTGACCAGCTGGAACCCGGACTTCCGCAGCGCGTCCCTGGGCTACGTCTTCGACGCCGCCGCGTGGGGCCACGGCTACGCCACGGAGACCGTGCACGCCGTCCTGCGGTGGGCGTTCGACACCCTGGGCCTGAACCGCGTCCAGGCCGAGACCGACACACGCAACGTGGCGTCCGCCCGGGTCTTGGAGAAACTCGGTTTCGTCCGCGAAGGCACCCTCCGCGAGGACTGCGTCGTCAACGGCGACGTCTCCGACTCCTGGGTCTTCGGCCTCCTCCGCCGCGAGTGGCACCCGACGGCCACGCCGACGGCCGGCCGCTAGGACACACTGCCCGGCTTTCGGTCCGGAGCGGCCCACCGAGGTCACCGTGGGCTGCTCCGGCGAGGTCGAGCCCACCGCATGGTGGCCTCTTGGGAAGCCCGAGCCGTCCGAGCTCCCGCGTCAGACCGAGGCCCGTGGGGTGAGCTGGTGCCACGAACAGCTACTGAGGTGGCGGACCGGCCCTCGCGCCGAGTCCCGGGATCAGACACCTCACTGCGTGAGGCTCGGCAGGCACCGCTCAGCGGACCTCGGCCTCAGTCGGCCTCGGTGGGCAGTGGGCACCTCAGGACTCGATACAGGCGCCTCGGCGTCTCGGGGCTCAGTAGGCACCTCGGCGCCCGAGCACGGCCGGCACCGTCCTGAGGAGGATCCTGATGTCCGACCTGAGGTCCCAGCCGGCGATGTACTCCAGATCCATCCGCACCTGCTCGGCGAAGGGGACGTCCGAGCGGCCGCTGACCTGCCAGATGCAGGTGATGCCGGGCTTCACGAGCAGGCGCTGCCGCTCCAGCGGACCGTAGTGCTCGCACTCCTCCGGAAGCGGGGGACGCGGGCCCACGAGACTCATCTCGCCGTGGATGACGTTCAGCAGCTGCGGCAGCTCGTCGATGCTCCAACTGCGCAGGATCCGTCCCACCGGAGTGACCCTCGGATCGCGACGGATCTTGAAGAGGGGACCGGTGGACTCGTTCAGGTGCAGGTACGCCGACCGCTCACTCTCCGCGTCCAGGCGCATCGAACGCAGCTTGAACATCCGGAAGGGCTTCCCGTGGCGCCCGATCCGCTCCTGCGGGTAGAAGACCGGTCCCGCGGAGGTCAGTTTGATCGCGCACGCCGCCGCCAGCAGGACCGGTGACAGCAGGACCAGCGCCGGCAGGGCGAGCGAGACGTCCAGAACCCGCTTCGCGAGCAGTTGGCGCCCGCTCGCCGCAAGAAGGCCACCGTCGATCCGCGGCGGGACGTCGACGTCCGGAGTGGCGATTCGGGCTCGCACCGTTCGGGGGCGCATGCCAGCAGTCTGCGGTGACGCCGGGACGGGTTCATCGGCAACCGGACCCCACTTTTCCCGGTGGCATGCCCACATACGCCGAGCGACGGCGCCCCGACGGGGAGCACCGGCCGGCAGCGCCGTCTCGGGGCCCTGGGGCATCGGCGAAGATGGGGGTGCCACCTGGAGCGAGCACAGCCCGAGTACACGAGGAGCGACGACAGATGCCCCCTTCCGGGCCCGGTTCGAGACCGCCCACGATCGCCGACGTCGCGCGTGCCGCCGGCGTGTCGCGTACGACGGTCTCGCACGCCCTCAACGGGATCGGCAAGGTCGACCCCCGGACCCGGGAGCGCGTCAGGCAGGTCGCCGCCGACCTGGGCTACCGGCCCAACCTGCGGGCGCAGCGGCTGCGGCGCGGCGAGGCCAGGGCCATCGCGCTGGCCTCCTCGATGCCGTTCGCGGTGGCCGGAGGGCCGTCCCGGCTCGGGTTCTACATGGAGGTCGCCGCCGCTGCCGCCGAGAGCGCCCTCCTGCACGAGTACGCGCTCGTGCTCGTGCCGCCCGTGCAGTCGACGGGCGCGCTGTACTCCGTCGACGTCGACGGGGCGATCGTCGTCGAGCCCGACGTGGACGACGCGGCGGTGGCGCAGTTGAAGGAGCGGGGACTGCCGTACGTGGCGCTCGGCCGACCCGTGTCGCCGGACGAGGACGTGCCGTACGTCGACCTCCGCGGCGGCCTCGTCGTCGAGGTGCTGCTGACCCACCTGCGCGAGCAGGGCGCGCGGCGGCCGGCCCTGATCGTCGGTTCCGGGGCGCGGCACTCGTCGGTCGACGCCCGTGCGGCCTTCGAGCGGCTCGCGAAGGAACACGGCTGGGAGCCGGTCGTGGCGACCGCCCCCGAGTCGGGCGGCGAGCAGGCGGGTTACGAGTGCTGCGCCGCCCTGCTAGCCGAGCACCCCGACGTCGACGCGGTGTGCGCCCTCGTGGACGCGTTCGCGGTCGGCGCGGTGCGGGCGGTACGGGACAGCGGGCGGACCGTCCCGGACGACGTCATGGTCGTCACCCGCTACGACGGCCTGCGTGCCCGGACCTGCGACCCGCCGCTGACCGCCGTCGACCTCCACCTGGTCGGTGCGGCGGCCGCGGCGGTTGACCTGCTGCTCGGCCGGCTGCGCGGCGAGACCGGCGACCCGGTGGCCACGGTGCCCGCGCCGACGGTGATCGCCCGGGCGTCGTCGCTGCGCCGCCGGACGACCGGCACCTGACCCTCCCCTCGCCCCGGATCGCGGGGCGAGGGGAGGCGAGGGACGCGGGGCGGGGCGTAGGCACTTCGTACGGTCAGATCCCGAGCATCAGGACCACGCCGGACACCAGGGCGAAGAAGAGCACGAACAGACGCATCCGCCGTGCGTCGACCCGGTGGTGCACCAATCGGCTCAGCCACGCGCCCGCGGCGATCGCGGGTGTCAGCGCGAGAGCCCATCCGAGGTCCGCCGGGTGGCCCTCCCCGGTCCCGAACAGCAGGAGCAGCGAGGCGACCTCGCCCACGAGGAAGCACAGGGCAACGGTGGAACGCAGCTCGCCCGGCGGCCGGTGCTGGTAGACGAGAGCCAGCGGCGGGCCGCCGACCCCCGTCGCCGTCTCCGTGAGTCCGGTCACCACGCCCGCGCCCACGTAGGCGGCCCTGCCGGGTGTGAAGACGGGGGCCGCCAGGCTCACCACGGCCGCGAGGATCGTCGCGAGGCCGACGAACAGGCCGAGACCGTGGTCCGGGATCAGCCACAGCAGCGCCAGACCACCGGGCGTGGCGGCCAGCCGCGCGCCGGCGATCCATCCCGCGCCGCGCAGGTCGAGCGCGGCCCGCTCGCGCCAGGCGACGTACAGGTTGAGGGGGACCATCGACGCCAGGACGAACACCGGGAGCAGTCCGGGATCGAGGATCCCGGCCACCGGGGCGACGATCAGGGCGAAGCCGAGACCGCTGCTGCCCTGGACGAAGGCGGCGGCGGTCACCGTGACGGCGAGCACCGCCAGCGTCTCGCCAGTCACCGCGCCGTGTCCCGTTCCCGCGCCGTGTCCCGTTCCCGCGCCGTGTCCCGTTCCCGCGCCGTGTCCCGTTCCCGCGCCGTGTCCCGTTCCCGCGCCGTCGTGGAGGTGGGGTGCACCCGTGTGATGGCGGCCCGGCCGACGGCCTCGTGGGCCAGCTCGGCCGCACGCCGCACGAGGGCGTGGCCGTCCCAGCCCACCGGCCGGCCGCGCCAGAGGCGCAGGCGTCCTTCGACGAACACGGCGGTGATCTGGTCGCGGTTGCCTCGCCGTACGAGTTCCCACGGCAGGTCCCAGGAGAGCGCGAGCTCCGGGGTGGTGACGTCGACGAGGAGGAAGTCGGCGGCCAGGCCCGGCGCGATCGTTCCGGTGCGCGCGCCGAGGCCGAGGGCGTCCGCGCCGCCGCGGGTGGCGTGCTCCAGCCACGTCCAGCCGGCGCCGCACGACGAGTCGCCGGTGGCGAGGCCGTACGCGAGCCGCTGGGCGAACTCGGCCGCGTCGGTGAGCCGGAAGCCGTCCCCGCGGGTCCCGTCGGTGCCGAGCCCGAACCGGATGCCGCGCTCGGCCATGGCGGTGGCGGGCGCGACGGCGTTGCCCTTCCAGGCGCTGGCGACCGGGTTGTAGCTCACCGCGGTCCCGGTGCCGGCGAGCAGGGTGAGTTCGCGCGGGGTGAGCAACGTGGCGTGCGCGGCCAGCAGTTGGGGGCCGAGCGCGCCGATCGCGTGCAGGTGTTCCAGGGGGCGCAGACCGTGGCGCACGAGCGAGCGTTCGACGGCGGTCAGGTGCTCGTTGACGTGGATCTGGACGACGGCTCCGGCCTCGGCGGCGAGCCGGGCGGTACGCCGCAGGGTCTCCTCGGTGGCGGCCTCCGGGATGGAGACGGCGAGGGAGGCGTGGACGAGGGGGTCGCCCTCGTGACGGGCGAGGTGCTTCTCGGCGCGGTCGAGGAGGGCGCGGCCGCCGACGCCGGGCCCGGGGGAGTCAGGGGCCGAGCCGGTGTGGTCGAGGCCTGCCCGGGCCGGGAAGGCCTGTGCCCGGTCCGGGCGCGACGGATCCCCGCCGTCGGAGTCGTTGCACACCAGGCCCAGGACGCAGCGGATGCCGGCGTCGCGAGTGGCGGAGGCGACGACATCGACGTCCACGGCCGCGCGGGTCCCGGCGTCGGCGACGGTGGTGAAGCCGCCGCGCAGGGCCTCCAGGGCGGCCAACTTGGCTGCCACGTAAGCCGATTCCTCGTCCAGTGAGCCCTCCAGCGGTACCCACACCCTGCGGAAGATCTCCGAGGGTTCACCGAAGGCGAGCGCCGAGCCGAAGCTCTGGGTGAGGTGGTGGTGGGCGTCCACGAAGCCGGGCATCAGGAGCTGTCCGGGCAGGCGTACGGGGTCGAGCCGCGGGTGGCGGCGGAGCAGCTCGTCGGCCGGTCCCACCGCCGTGAAGGATCCGTCGGCGACGACGACCGCCCGGCCGTCGGCAGGGCCTTCGGGCAACAGGACGGCGTCCGGGACCAGAAGGTGCGGGCCGGGGCGTTCGAGGAGCTCCTGGGTGTGCTGGTTCATCGGTGGCTTTCCGCGCGGAAGGTGGACAGGCGGGCCGCGATGCCCGGCCTGACGTGGTGAAAGAGGATGTTGAGCACGGCGGCGACGAACGCGCCGACGGCGACGCCGCTTTCGAGGAGGATGCGTGCGTTCGGCGGGAATCCGCCGTACACCCCGGGGACGAGGATCGGCAGCAGCCCGAGGGCGAGGGCGACGGCCACCACGAACGTGCTGGTGTGCCGGTCGAGATCGGAGCGGCCGAGCATCTGGACGCCGAGCACGGTGATCACCGCGAACACCACCATGGCGGTGCCGCCGACGACGGCGGAGGGGATGACGCTGATCGCCCGGGTCACCGGGGCGAGGAATCCGATGCCGATGAGGACGACACCGGCCGTGGCGGTGACGAAGCGGCTGCGCACGCCGGTGACCCGGACGATCCCGATGTTCTCGCCGCTGGTGACCATGAGGGGCAGACCGAAGAACCCGCCGAAGAGCGAGGTGCGGGCGTCCCCGCGGACGGTCTTGGGCACGTCGGTGCGCCGGTCGATCTCCTTGCCGACGGCTTCGGCGTTGATGACGGTCTGGCCGGTGGCCTCCGCCATGGAGGCGAGGCTGTAGAGCATCAGGGGCAGCGCGGCGAGCAGGTCGAACTGCGGGGAGCCGAACGGCATCGGGTGCGGCAGGCCGACCAGTCCGCCCTCGGCGGCGTGGCCGAGGTCGACGTGGCCGAGGGCGGCCGCGAGCGCGGTGCCGGCGAGCAGCCCCAGCATGACCGCGAGTTGGCGGACGACGCCGCTGGACAGCAGGTAGAAGACGACCGTGAACGCGATCGTCGCGATGCCGAGCGCGAGGTTCGTCGGCTCGGCGAAGCCCGGCTGACCGGGGCGGCCGGTGACCAGCACGGCGCCGACCTTCACGAGGTTGACGCCGACGATGACGATCATCGTGCCGATCACGAGGGCGGGGAAGAAGCGGAGGAGCCGTGAGAACACCGGCAGCACGACGAAGGTGAAGAGCGCGGTCAGGATGACCGCACCGCACGCCGTGCGCAGGCCGTGCTGCCCGGCGATCGCGAGGAAGAGCACGAGCGGGGCGCCGCCCGGCAGCATCATGAACGGCAGCCGGGGCCCGAACTTCCACGGACCGAGCGACTGGATCAGGGAGCCGACGCCGGAGAGCACGAAGGCGGCGGAGAGCAGGTCGACGGTCAGGTCCGCGTCGAGCCGCAGGGTGGCGCTCATCAGGAAGATCGCCGAGATCGGCGTGGCGGCCATGACGAGGACGTGCTGGATCCCGAAGAGGAGGATCCGGCCCAAGGGGCGTGACGCGTCGACCGGATGGACGTCCGTGGGGCGGGAGTCCTGGTGCAGGGGCGGTCGGTCCGTGCTGGGCGGGGACTGGTGGGGACGGGACACGTTCGAGCTCCGATCGTTCGACACGTCGGGGGTTCAGCCGCGATCCGGCCCTGGACGGGGAGCCAAGACGAGGTGGCCAAATCGATTTGGCCGTCAGTATGGGAGGGGTGCGTCGGAGGCGTCAAGGGTCGCGGGCCGACAGGAATCGGTGGGGCACGGCAACGAATTCCGTAGCCCTGGCGCCAGTTGGCCATCGATTCGTAAGTTACCGAGCGGTGTTCCCTCGAAAACATGAGCACATGCCTTGCGCCCGAGGCCGCCCATCCGCCAGGATCTGTGTCCGGCCCGGGCCCTCCGCCCGGCCCCTGCCTCCCTGTCCGGACACCTGGTCGCGCACCGGAAACCCCGTGCCGCCAGCCGGTGAACCGCCCGATCCGCGCGGTCGCCCGGATGCCCTTCGAGGCTCTCCTCGCGGCCCGGCCCTCTCTTCGCGGCCTGGCGTCGCCCCCCTCTCATTCACCTACCCCCAGGCAAGGCAGAGATGGCACCACTGGCCTCAGGCCGACGATCCCGCACCACCACGCATCCGGTGGACGAGGTCCTCCCGCTCCCGGCCCTTTCGCTCTACGGAATCCAGCACGTCCTGGCGTTCTACGCCGGCGCGGTGCTCGTTCCGGTCATCCTGGGGAGCAGCCTCGGGCTCTCGCGGCAGGAGCTCGTCTACCTGATCAACGCCGACCTGGTCACGGCCGGGATCGCCACCGTCATCCAGGCGTGGGGCTTCTGGCGCATCGGTGCCAGGCTGCCGCTCGTCCAGGGCGCGACGTTCACGGCCGTACCGCCCATGATCGCCATCGGCCAGGGTGCGGGCGGCGGCACCGCCGGGCTGCTCGTGGTGTACGGCGCCGTGATCGCCGGCGGCGTCGCGGCCTTCCTCTTCGCCCCGTTCGCCGGAAGGCTGACCGGGTACTTCCCCCCGATCGTCACCGGCACCCTCCTCACGGTCATCGGCATCGTCCTCATACCGGTGGCGCTGCAGGACGTCGGAGGCGGCTCGGCGCTCCTCGGCGGCCCGCACTACGGGGACCCCGCCCACCTCGCGTACGCGGGAGGAACCCTCCTGTTCATCCTGTTGGTGGTGCGCTTCGGCGGTCCGTTCCTGCGCAGCGTCGCGGTCCTGCTCGGCCTGGTGGCCGGCACCGCCGTCGCCTGGCTGCTGGGCGACGCCGACCTCGGTGCGGTCGACCAGGCCGACTGGCTCGGCGTCAGCACCCCCTTCCACTACGGGCTGCCGCACTTCTCGGTGTTCCCGGTCCTGGCGATGGTCGTCGTCATGCTCATCACCATGGTGGAGACCACCGGAGACGTGTACGCGATGGGCGAGATCACCGGCCGCGAGGTCGACGGCGAGACGGTCAGCCGCGCGCTGCGGGCCGACGGCCTCGCCACCGTGCTCGGCGGGGTCTTCAACTCCTTCCCCTACGTGGCCTTCGCCGAGAACATCGGCCTGGTCCGGATGACCCGCGTGACCAGCCGGTTCGTCGTCGTGGCGGCCGGAGTCCTGATGATCCTCCTCGGACTGGTGCCGAAGGCCGGCGCCGTGGTGGCCTCCGTGCCTCACCCGGTGCTCGGCGGCGCGGCCGTCGTCATGTTCGGCATGGTCGCGACCGTCGGCATCCAGATCCTCGCCAAGGTCGACCTGAAGGAGGAACGCAACGCACTCATCCTGGCCGTCAGCCTCGGCGCCGCGATGCTCCCGACCGCCGTCGCGCCCTTCTTCGAGCGCATGCCCACCGAGGTACGGGCCGTCCTGGGCAGCGGCATCACCCTCGGCACGCTGTCGGCGGTCCTGCTGAACCTCTTCTTCCACCTGTTCGAGAGCCGTCGCAAGCGGCGCGACATCGACTGGGAGGCGCTGACCTCGTACGACGACGGGACGGGACCGCAGCCCGCAGGGACCCGCTGACCCGCCCCCGTGCCGCGCGGCCCCGCCGCGCGGCGCCGTCCACCGAGGTGATCCTCCGTGCCCCACCCTCCCTTCTCTCCCGCGCATGCCCGCGCCGCCCGTCTGCGCATCGGCCTGACCCCCGAGCAGGTCGCCGCCGCCATGTCCCAGTTGGGCCTGCACCGCACAGCGACCGCCGTCCTGTCGTGGGAGCAGGGCACCCTGGCCCCGTCGGAGCCCGAACTCTTCGCCCTGTCCGGCGCGCTGTGGTGCCCCGTACCGGAACTCATGGCCCTGCGGCCCAGATCCCTGCGCGAGCACCGTCTGGCCCGGCAGTTCACCGCCGACCGCCTGGCCGAGCGCATCGGCATGGACGCACCCGCCTACGCCCGCGCCGAGCAGGACCACCACTGGACCGGAACCAGCCGGCAGACCCTCCTCCTCGCGGAAGCGCTGGGCCTGGAACCCGACCGCCTCCTGCGCGTCATCCGCCGGGCGGGCGACCTCGACGCCCTCCTCCGCCAGGCCGTCGAAGGCCGCTGGAAACAGCACGCCGCCCCACTCGCCCGACTCGTCGACGCCCCCGAACGCACGGTGGCCCGGGCCTTGCGCACCCTCCACCAGGAGCACGGCCGCTTCAACGAGGCCTACATGGGTCACGTCGTCGCCCGCAGCGACGAGGCACGCCTGCGCGAGATAGCCACGGAACGCGCCGCGTGGCTGTACGACCTGACCCGCCGTTTCCTCGCCCTCGTGGGCCACGGCGACGGTCCCGTGCCCTGAGCGCCTGCCGATGCGGTCGGCCGGGCCTTCCCGACGGCGGGAGGGTCCGGCCTCCGGCCGGGCGGGACGCGCCGGCGCGACACCACCCCACTAGCTCCTGGGTGTCGTCGCCCGTCCGGTGCCCGCTCCCGGAGAGTATGGGGTCATGGGCGTCGTCCTGCCGGTTCTCTTCGCGCTGTGTGCCGCGTTCAGCAACGCGCTGGCCACCGTGCTCCAGCGGCGTGCCGCACTGACCGTCCCCCGGTCGGACTCCTTCCGCCTTGGGCTGATCCTGGACCTGGTACGGCGTCCCCTCTGGCTCGCCGGCATCCTCGCCGTGATCGTCGCGGGGGTGGGGCAGGCAGCGGCCCTGGCGACGGGCGCGCTGTCCCTCGTGCAGCCCTTGTTCGTGCTCGAACTGCCGCTCGCCCTGCTGATCGCCTCCGTGATGGCCCGCGAACGGTTGCCCGGCCGGCTGTGGGCGGCCGTCGCCGCCGTGGTGTGCGGGCTCGGAGCGGCCCTGCTGGCAGCCGAACCCACCGGAAACCGCACCCGTGTCGAGCTGGACCGCTGGGTGCCGGCGCTCGTCGCCTGCGCCGTCGCCGTGGTGGTGCTAGCGGCGGCAGGACTGCGTCGGCCGCCGGGCCGGGCACGCGCGGGCTGTCTCGGCGCGGCGACGGCCATCTGCTACGCGCTGACCGCCGCCCTGATGAAGACCTCCATGCACATCCTCGGAGACGAGGGGCTCGTCGCCTTCCTGACGTCCTGGCAGACCTACGCGTTCTGCGTCGCCGGGATCGCGGCCGTGCTCCTGCTCGAACACGCCATGCAGGGCGGCCCGCTCGTCGCGTCGCAGCCCGCCCTCACCCTCGGAGACGCCACGGTGAGCCTGACCCTCGGCGTACTGCTCTACGGGGAGTACGTCCGGACCGGCTGGTGGCTGGCGCCCCAGCTGGCCGGCGTCGCGCTGATCGTCGTCGGGGTGTTCGCCCTCGCCCGCAGCGGCGTCCGCTCGGCCTGAGCCGTCCTTCGGCCGCTTCCCCGGGCCCGTCCCCGGGGCCGCCGGTCAGGCGCGCAGTCCGGCCAGCCGGCGCCGGTCGAGCGGCGACGCCCGGCGGTCGAGGCGCTGCTCCAGGAGGTGGCGGGCGCTGTCGCTGTGGCCTGCCTCCACCAGCGCGTACAGCAGGGTCTCCTCGACGACCTCGCGCTGCGCCGCGCTGCCTCCCACCCTGCGCAAGGAGGGCAGCAGTCCCCGCAGCTCCGTCACCGCCGTGGCCCACTCCTCTTCCAGCACGGCCTCCAGGGCGCTGCACAGGGGGACGACGACCTCGCGCTGCACCGCGTCCGCGCCGGCCGCGTGCGTGCGCAGGCGGCGGAGCGCCGGGAGGTCGCCGGCGGCGGTGAGGGCGAAGGCGCTGTGCAGGGCGGTGAACGCGGTCGAGGGGTGTTCGACCAGGTCCCGGGCGACCGCGTCGAGGACGCCGTCGGCCGGGACGCGGCCGGTCCAGTTGTGGCACATGCGGGCCCGCCACAGCAGCGAGCCGGAGTCGACGAGCGCCCGAACGCCCGTCACCTGACCCGGCGCGAGCTGGGCGAACCACCGGCGGCGCACCGCCGCGGAGTCGTCGAGCGCGAGCTCGTGCAGGGCCACGTGCCAGGAGAAGTGCGCCCGGTGCACCGCGCCCCGCCCCCGGCCGGCGATCCAGCCGTCGAGCCAGTCCCGGCCCACGCGGTGCGCACCGGACTCGTAATGGACGTGGGCGAGGGCGTGCACGGCGTGGCCGGAGGCGGGCTGTGCGGCGAGCGCCGTCCGGGCGAGCTCCCCCGCCTCCTCGATCCGTCCCTGCTCCTGGCGGACGAAGGAGAGGAGCGAGGTGTGGAACCAGTGGCCGTCGTAGGCGGGTGCGGTGCGCTCCACCAGGCGCAGGGCGAGGGTGCCGTCGAGGTCTCCGACCCCCGAGAAGGCGATGGTGGGAACCGCGATGGCGAGCGCGAACGCGTCGCCGGGGAAGCGCGCCAGGTGGTCGACGAGCGCCGTGTCCCCGTCCGCCGCCCCGTGTGCCGAGTGGTCCCGGATCCGGCGCGTGACCACGTCGACGAACGAACGTTCCCGTTCGTCCGCCCGCTCCCGCACGCTGCGCCGGGCGTCCGCCAGCGCGCGGGCGACGTCGACGTCCGCGCCGCCCTCGTGGCCGAGCAGGGCGAGCGCGGCGTGGCCGAGTGCGAACCCGGGGTCGAGCTCGACGGCACGCGTGAACGCTTCGGCCGCCTTGGCCCGTACGGTGATCACCCGTCCGAGTCCGCTCCGGAAGGCCTCGGCGGCCGCGGCGTGCGTGGACAGCGGCAGCCCGAACTGGTCGGTGGGGCGGCGGCGCGCGACCCGTGGAGCGTGGGGGAGCGCGGCGAGGACGGCCTCGGCCACGTCCTTCGCCTGGGCACGGATCTCGGGGATGGCGGTCGTCTCCCACAGCTCGCCGCGGCGGGGCGCGCCCAGGGTGAACAGCGGCCGCTCGGCGCGTCCCCGGACGTCCCGCAACCGGCCTTCCGCGGTGGAGACGCCGATGCCCAGCGGCCCGGGCACCGCGAGACCGTCGGCGAGGAGACCGCCCCACAGGGGGTCACCACCGTCGGCCCGCAGCCCCGGCCCCGTGCAGTCGACCACCCATGCCACCGACAGCTCACGGCCGTCGGCGAGGGACACGGTGAGGCCGCCGTCCTCTCGCGGCGCGGCGGAGGCCACCCGGCCGGCGTGGATCCGCAGCCGGCGCGCGGCGCGCGCCCGGGTGACGGCCTCGGCGGTGGACGGGGCCATGCGGTGCCGGTGCACGTTCCAGAGCGTGGCGTCGCGGCCCAGGAACTCCGCCCGCTCGTCGTCGGTGAGGCCCTTCCAGAGCTGGGCGATCCAGGGGCGCAGCCCGTCGAACGCGGGCCGCCAGTCGCCGTGGGTGCGGCGCGTTTCGGCGACGTATCGCATCAGCTCCCTGCGCAGGCCGGGGAACCGGAGCACGGCGAGGTCCGGGGGCGGCAGCACGGCCGGCAGCGGGGCGACCGCGTGCGGCTGGGGCAGCAGCCCGGTCCGGGACACCGCGTGCACGGTGCGGCCGGCCCGGTCGAGGACGAGCGCGAGGTCGACGGCGGTGAGACCGGTGCCGACGAGCAGGACGTCGTCCGCATCCCCCACGCCGTCGAGGGCGCCGGGCGCCCAGGGGCGGGCGACGAACCGGTCGGAGCCGACGAGTTCGGCCGGGGCCCACTCGGACCGGCCCGGTGCGGGCCCGGTGGCGAGCACCACGCTGTCCGCCGTCACCGTTCCGCCGTCGGCGAGCCGGAGTTCGAGCCGGCCGCCGGCCGCGTCGGCGCAGCCCGTCGCCCGCGTGCGGAGCCGCCGTACGGCGACCCTGCCGTGCGCCGCGATGATGGCGCGGCCGAGGGTGTCGGCCAGGTAGGAGCCGTAGCGGTACCGGGACGCGAAGTCCGCCGCGGTGACGGAGGGTTCGCCGTGGCACGAGAGCCAGCGCTGGAAGTGGCCCGGGTCGTCGGGGTAACAACTCATGCCGCCCACCGGCACGTTGAGCCGGTGCTCGGGGGCGTCGGTGGCGTACGCGATGCCCCGGCCGGCCTCCGGCGCCGGGTCGACGAGGACCAGATCGAGCGGCGTGCGCCGCCGGGCCGCCGCCTCGCACAGCTGGACGGCGACGAGCGCACCGGCCGCGCCCGCGCCGACGACCGCCACGGTCGGCCGGGCAGGACCGGAGGCGGGGGACGTTGCGGAATCGGCGGATGTGGCCGACAGCGGGGATGCGGCGGACGCCACGAGCACCTCCGGGAGAGAGCGGGCACGGCACGATCGGCGGGCAATGTTCACTATGTCGATGAACAAAGTGGACTGGCAATGTGGGTTCCGGCCAACAGGACGCTGCGCGGGCGCGGTACGCCGGTTCGGGACCGGGTGGTGCCCGGCTTCGTGTCACTCGTTCGCAGCATCGTCGTGAGACATTGGAGCCGTGAGGATCACTGCACGAACGGACTACGCCATCCGGGCCATGGCGGAGCTGGCCGGTGCCCCGGACCGGCCGCTCAAGGCCGAGGACATCGCCGGACGCCAGGACATCCCGGTCCGCTTCCTCTTCGTCGTGCTCGGTGACCTGCGGCAGGCCCGTCTCGTGGCGAGCGTGCGCGGCCCCGAGGGCGGCTACACCCTGGCCCGCCCGCCCGCGCAGATCACGCTCGCCGACGTCATCCGCGCGATGGACGGGCCGCTCGTCAGCGTGCGCGACCTGAAGTTGACGGGGCTCGAGTACCAGGGAGCGGCGGCGCCGCTGCCGGATGTGTGGCGTGCCGTGCGGACGAGTCTCCGTCAGGTCCTGGAGGGCACGACCCTCGAGGACCTGGCGGCGGGGACGCTGCCGGAGCTGGTCCAGGAGCGGGCCTCCGCGTACACGGACGACATACGGACGTATCCCTAAGGAGAGCCGGAGCAGCGGGAGAGCCGGGGAGAGCCCGGCCAGTCGGGAGAGCAGGGAGAGCCGCGCGAGCCGGGGGAGCCGGGCAAGTCGGAGGAGCCGGGAGAGCCGAGGAGCCGGGAGCGCCAGGGGAGCCGGGGGAGCAAGGCGGGGGAATGCCCCGCCCGATCGGGCATGGTGGCCGAGCGGATGCTCGCGCCCTCAACTGTGGTGTCCCACCATATACGCGCCTGACCTGCGCGTTCCTACGGTGTGGCGACACGCAATCCTCCCCGTCACCCGCTCGGAAGTGGTGCACATGGCCGCCGCAACTCACGCTCCCACGCCTTCCGGCTCCCTCAAGCGCATCGTCGCCGCGAGCCTGATCGGCACCACCATCGAGTGGTACGACTTCTTCCTCTACGGGTCGGCCGCCGCGCTGGTGTTCAACAAGCTGTTCTTCCCCGAGTCCGATCCGCTCGTCGGCACGCTGCTCTCCTTCCTGACGTACGCCGTGGGCTTCGCCGCGCGGCCGCTCGGGGCGCTGGTGTTCGGGCACTACGGGGACCGGCTCGGGCGGAAGAAACTGCTCGTGCTCAGTCTGCTGCTGATGGGCGGGGCGACCTTCGCCATCGGCCTGCTGCCGACGCACGCCGCCGTGGGCTCCGCGGCGCCCGTGCTGCTGACCGCGCTGCGGCTGGTGCAGGGATTCGCGCTCGGCGGGGAGTGGGGCGGGGCCGTACTGCTCGTGTCCGAGCACGGGGACGCCGGGCGGCGCGGCTTCTGGGCCTCGTGGCCGCAGACCGGGGCGCCGGCCGGGCAGTTGCTCGCGACCGGTGTGCTGTCCGCGCTGACGGCGCTGCTCTCCGACGCCGCGTTCACCTCGTGGGGCTGGCGCGTGCCGTTCCTGCTCTCCGGTGTGCTGGTCATCGTCGGACTGTGGATCCGCCTCTCCGTGGACGAGTCGCCCGTCTTCAAGGCCGCGCTCGCCGCCGCCGAGAAGCGCGAGGCCGCCGCCGCGCAGGCCGAGAAGATGCCGCTCGTCGCCGTCCTCCGGCACCACTGGCGTGACGTGCTGATCGCCATGGGCGCCCGGATGGCCGAGAACATCTCGTACTACGTCATCACCGCCTTCATCCTCGTCTACGCCACCACGCAGGTCGGCCTCTCCAAGCAGACCGCCCTCAACGCCGTCCTCATCGGCTCCGCCGTCCACTTCGCCGTCATCCCGCTGTGGGGCGCGCTCTCCGACCGGCTCGGGCGCCGGCCGGTGTACTTCGTCGGCGCGGTCGGCGTCGGGCTGTGGATGTTCCCCTTCTTCGCACTCGTCGACCGGGGCTCCTTCGGCAGCCTGCTGCTCGCGGTCACCGTCGGACTGGTGCTCCACGGGGCCATGTACGCGCCCCAGGCCGCCTTCTTCTCCGAGATGTTCGCGACCCGGATGCGCTACTCCGGCGCCTCCATCGGCGCACAGTTCTCCTCCGTGGCCGCCGGCGCGCCCGCCCCGCTGATCGCCGTGGCGCTGCTCGACGAGCACGGCAGCTCCACCCCGATCGCCCTGTACGTGATCGCCGCCGCACTGCTCACGATCGTCGCCGTGGCCTGTGCCCGCGAGACCCGCGACCGCGACCTCGCCGCGATCGCCGAGGACGCTCCCGGCGCCGACCGCGACCGCATGCGCGCCGAGGCCTGACCGCCGGGCGCGGACGAAGGGCGTACGCGAAAGGCCCCTCTCGCAGGAGAGGGGCCCTTCATGCGTGAGCAGTTGCGCGTCGGCAGGTGAGTGCGAGCGTTCGTGCGCCACGGTCGCATGCCAGCGGTCGCGTGTCAGCGGTCGCAGGGTCAGCGTTCGTGCGTCAGCGTTCCTGCGTCAGCGGTTCTGCGTCTCGGGTGCGTCCTTCTCGCAGGTCACCTTGTCCCGCGGCGTGTAGTGCGTGGAGAAGGTCTCGCGCTTGACCTCCGCGCCGCCGTTCTTGAAGACCCGGTCGACCTTGATGTCGAAGCCCTCCAGCGGCTCCTGCACCTCGCACTTCTCGCTGGGGTCCTTGCGCTCCTTCGGCTGCGTGACGTTCGTGCGCGGGCCCTCGACGGCCTCGACCGACTCGTACTTCTTCGTGCCGAGGAAGCTCACCGTCACCGACGAGTCCGTCGAACTCGCCTTGATGTAGATCGGCTTGCCCGAGTCGTTGCGGAACTTCAGGTCCAGCGTGCCCCAGGCCACGGTCGCCTCGCGGCCGGCCGGGTAGCGCTCGATGTAGAAGGAGTGCGCGCCGTACTCGATCGGCTTGACGCCCGCGAAGAACAGGGCGTTGAAGACCGTGGTCGCGACCGCCGAGACACCGCCGCCGGGCGCCTTCTGGTACTGCCCGTCCATGATCATCGTGCCGTCGACGAAGCCGTTGGCCTCGGTGCGCTCGCCGACCGTGCGGTTGAAGCTCCACACCTCGCCGGGCTGCACCACCGAGCCGTTGATCAGCTCGACCGCCCGGCCGATGTTGGTCGTGCGGTACGGCGCGGTCGGGAAGTTCACCGTGAACGTCGACATCTGCTCGGTGATGCCGAGCGAGGCGAGGCTGTCCGCCGTCAGCTTCGGCCGGGTCACCGTCGTGGCGACGGGGGCGGTACGGGCCGCCGCGCCCTCCTTGGTCAGCAGCGGCTCCACGGCGCGGCCGAGGGCGGTGGCGGAGACCGATCGGCCGGCGCGGCCGTCCTGCTCCACGACGACCTTGCCGTCCCGCACGCCGAGCCGGGCCTCGACCGGGCCGCCGGTGAACGTGTGCAGCGGGCGGGCCACGTCCGGGTCCCGCATCAGGGCCTTGGCGTCGAGGGCCGGGGTGAGCCGGCCGCCCTCCGCCCTGACGTCCAGGTGGTCGCCGAGTGTCGCGGCGGGTATGGAGAGCCGCTTGTCGTCCGCGGTGAGGGTGACCGGGCCCGACATGGCGGGGCCGGCGAAGTCCTTCACGAAGCGCGAGACCTCGGCAGACGTCACCTTCGGCTGCGTGAGGGAGACCGGCAGGACCACGGGCGCGGCGCCGCTGCCGCCGGCCCCCGGGTAGGCCGTGCGCAGCGCCTCGGCGGCCTTGTCGGTGTCCACCTTCAGCCCCACGCGGGCCTCGGTGACGACCGGCTTGCCGCCCTTGAAGGCGACGGAGCCCTCGCGGACCGGGCGGTCGTGCTGCTTCGCCGTCGCGGCGACCGCCGCCCGGGCCTTCGTGGCGTCGTAGGAGACGACCGGCTCGACGTCGCGGCTGCCCGACGAGAACAGCCGGCCGATGACGGTGAAGGGGTCACGGGAGGGATCCGCCGCCCGCTCCGCGGTGGCGGCCACGTCGACCGTGAGCCCGGCGTCGGCCGGGTCGACGGTGGCCGTGGCGTCACCGACGACGACCGGCACCGGGTCCTTCCAGGCGGCGGGGGCCGCGGAGGTGAGCCGGGCGGCGGCCTCGGCACGGCTCAGCCCGCCGATGTCGATGCCGTTCACGCGGGTGCCCTCGGAGATGTCGTCCCCGGTGGCGACGAGCCCCGCCACGTACAGTCCGCCGGCGACGGCCGCGACCGCACCGGTCGCGAGCGCCGCCTTGCGTATGTGACCGCGGCGCCCTTTCGGGTCCGCGGCGGCGTGGTCGGTCGTGGAGCGGCGCACACACCCTCCCGGGGCGGTGAGGAGTCAGGGGTATCCCTCGACGGTACGCGGAACCGGGGCAAAAGATCCATATGTTCCTTTTCATTCCGGCGGTGACACTCCTCTCATCCCCGAAGACCTAAGGTGGACCGGTGTCCACGTCTCCGACCGGTCCGCAGTCCGTCGACCGCGCGCTCGCCATCCTCGACGCCGTCGCGGACGCCGACCGGCCCGTCGGGGCGAAGGCCCTGGCCAGGACGCTGGGCTGCGCCCTGTCGACCGTCTACCACCTCACCGGGCCACTGATCGCCCGCGGTCACCTCGTACGGACACCGGAGGGGTACGTCCCCGGGCCCCGCGTCCCTGCCCTGCACCGCGCGTACCAGCGGCACCACGGGCTCGGCGGCCCGGTCGCCGAGCTCCTCGGGCAGCTGCGCCGCACCGCCGGTGCCGAGGCCTACTTCACCGCCTACCGCGACGGCCGCATCACCGTCGTCGACACCACCGCGCCCGTCACCGACACCGCCCACCCCTTCGCCCCCGGCCCCGAGCCCCGCGCCCACGCCACCGCCCACGGCAAGGCGCTGCTCGCCGAGCTGCCCCGGGCGGCGCGCCGGCGCTATCTGGACGACCACGGCATGGCCCGCTTCACCGACCGGACGATCACCAGTCCCGAGCGGTTCGAGGCCGAGCTGGCCCGGGTCCGCGACCGGGGCTTCGCCGTCTCGGTGGGCGAGGCGGATCCGGCGTACACCTGCCTGGCGACCGCGCTCCCGGCCCTCACCGGCGGCGAGCAGCCGTCCGGCCCCTCCACCGTGCACGCGCTCTCCGTCTCGCTGCCCACGGCCGACTTCCGGCGTCGGCACGGCGAGCTGCGGGCCGCCCTCGCGCGCGCCGTACCGCTGTTCACCGCCGCCCTGCCGTACCCGCCCGCCTCCCCGTGACGCACCGCCGGAAGGACGGGCGCCGCCCCGCCCCTCCGGCGCTTTCCGACCCTGCCGGAATCCCGCCCCGCCCCGGTGGCCCCGCCACCGGCCGCGCCGCACGATGAGGGCATGATCTTCATCGCCGTACGTTTCACCGTCCGCCCCGAGCACGCCGACGGCTGGCTCGACCGCGTCGCCGACTTCACCCGCGCCACCCGCGAGGAGCCCGGCAACCTCTTCTTCGACTGGTCGCGCAGCGTCGACGACCCGAACCTGTTCGTCCTCGTGGAGGGCTTCGCCGACGCCGAGGCGGGCGCCGCGCACGTGGCCTCCGACCACTTCAAGGCCGGTCTCGCGACCATGGGCGAGGCCATCGCCGCCACTCCCGAGATCATCAACGTCGAGGTGCCGCAGCAGGGCTGGGGCCTCATGGCCGAGCTCGCCCGCTGAGCCCGGGCCCTCCCGGGCCCCCGGGTCGCCCGCGGCCCGTCACGGCCCCGGCCCACGGCCGGGGCCGTCCGGTCCTACGGGTGCGGTGCCCCGCCGTAGCCGCAAGACTGGACTGATAGCCGCGTACGTCGGAGGGGGCGTCCACGATGCCGCTGCGACAGCTGTCCGGGCCACTGCGCCGGTGGACCGTCCTCTACGTGCTGTTCGTGGCCGCCGTGACCGTCGCCTACCTCCAGGTCCCCTCCCGGCACACCGCCCTCTGGGCGCTCATCGGACTCAGCGGCGTCGCCGCCATCCTCACCGGCGTCCGCCTGCACCGCCCCGCCCGCCGCTGGCCCTGGTTCGTGCTCGCCGCCGCCAACCTCACCTTCGTCGCCGGCGACACCGCGTACAACGTCCTGGAGAACTTCTTCCACCAGGACCGCCCGTTCCCGTCCGTCGCGGACGCCCTCTACCTCGCCACCTATCCGCTCTTCGCCCTCGGCCTGTACGGATTCATCCGCCGCCGGGCGGCCGGCCGCGACCTCGGCGTGGCTCTCGACGCCCTCATCCTCACCTCCGGCCTGGCCCTGCTCTCCTGGGTCTACCTGATCACGCCGCTCGCCAACTCCCCCGACATGACCTGGACGGAGCGGGTGATCTCCATCGCCTATCCGCTGGGCGACGTCCTGATGCTGGCCATGCTGGCCCGCCTGCTCGTCCCCGGCGGCCTGCGCTCCCGCGCCGTCCAGCTCCTCACCCTCGGCACCTGCGGCATCCTCTTCTCCGACGTCGCGTACGTCGTCATGCAGCTGGACGGCACCTGGCGGGTGGGCACCGCGTGGGACCTCGGCTGGGTCGTCTTCTTCACCGCCTGGGGCCTGGCCGCCCTCCACCCCTCGATGACCGGCCTCACCGAACTCGCACCCGAACCGGCGCCCAGGATCGCCGAACGCCGCCTGCTGCTGCTCGCCGCGGCCTCCCTCATCGCACCCGCCCTGCTGCTCCTGCAGTCGCTGCGCGGGGAGCCCGACCGCGACACCGGAGTCATCGCGATCTTCTCGGCGCTCATGTTCCTGCTGGTCCTGCTGCGCCTGTGGCGCATCATGGCCGACCACCGCAAGGCGGAGGCCCGGGAACGCAGCCTCCGGGTCGCCGCCGCCTCCCTCGTCGCCGCGCTGAGCCCTCGCGAGGTCGCCGCCGCCGTCGAGGCCGCCGCCGCCACCCTCTTCCGCTCCGGAACCGAGCACCACACGATGCTGCTCACCCGCGACCGTCGTGGCCGGCTGGCCGCCGTGCCCACCGGACGGCAGCCCTGGAGCATCCAGGGCACCGAAGTCACCGGCGGCCCCCACGGCACGCCCTGGCCGGAGCTCCTCGAGGGCGGCGGCCGGCTCCTGCCGGCCGGCAGTCTGGATCCCGCGCTCGCCTCCGCCGTCCCCCCCGCGACCCACGCCCTGCTCTGCCCGCTGGCCCTGCGGGCGCCCGCCGCCGGAGAGCCGCTGCTCGGAGCGCTGCTGCTGGCCGGGACCGAGAAGAAGCTCGCCGAGATCGCCGGACCCGCCCAGTCCCTCGCCTCCCAGGCCGCGCTCGCCCTGGAGCGCTTCGGACTGAGCGAGGAGGTGAGCCGCCGCACCAGCGAGGCCTACTTCCGCACCCTGGTCCACAACACCTCGGACGTCATCCTCATCGTCGACGACGACGACACCGTCCGCTACGCCAGCCCTTCGGCGGAGACCATGTTCGGCCACAGCCTGCTGCCCGGCACCCCGCTCGTCGAGCTCCTCGCGCCCGGCGACGCCGCGAGCGCCCTGCGGATCCTCGCCGACGTGCGCTCCCGCGGCAACGTCGACGCCCGCGACGACTGGAAGCTGCTGCACGGCGGCGCCGCCGACACGGAGGTCGAGGTCCGGTGCAGCAACCTGCGCGCCGAACAGACCGTCCACGGCCTGGTCCTGACTCTCAGGGACGTCACCGAACAGCGCAAACTGGAGCGGGAGCTCACCCACCGCGCCTTCCACGACTCGCTCACCGGACTGCCCAACCGGGTGCTGCTGCTCGAACGGATCGAGCGGGCCCTGCTGCGCGGCCGCCGCGAGTCCACCCTCACCTGCATGCTCTTCGTCGACCTCGACGACTTCAAGGTCGTGAACGACACCATGGGCCACTCCGTCGGCGACGAACTCCTGGTCGCCGTCGCCCGCCGGCTGAGCTCCGTGCTCCGGCTCACCGACACCGCCGCCCGGCTCGGCGGCGACGAGTTCGCCGTGCTCATCGAGGGCGCCCGGGAGCCCGGCGACGCCGAGGCCCTCGCCGCCGAGATCGTGCACACCCTCAGCCAGCCGTTCCACCTCACCGACGGCGCCGTCTCCGTGTCGACCAGCGTCGGCGTCGCCACCGTCCTGGACAGCGCCCACGCCGAGGAGCTCCTCGGCCACGCCGACCTCGCGCTGTACGCGGCGAAGGCCGCCGGCAAGAAGCGGTGGAGACGCTTCCGGCCCGAGCTGCACTCGCGGCTCGTCGCCCGCCACGAACTCCAGGCCGGTATGGACACCGCCATCGCCGACCAGGCCTTCGCCCTGCGCTACCAGCCCATCGTCCAGGTCGACGACACCAGCCTGAGCGGGTTCGAGGCGCTGATCCGCTGGCCCCACGCCCGCCGCGGCATGGTCCCGCCCGACCAGTTCATCTCCCTCGCCGAGGAGAGCGGCCACATCATGCCGCTCGGCGCCTGGGTGCTCGACCGCGCGGCCCGCGACATCGCCCGCTGGCAGCGCGCCCATCCCCGTTCGCCGTCGCTGTACGCCAGCGTCAACGTCTCCGCCCGCCAGTTCCGCGACCCCGGTCTCCTCGACGTCGTCCGGCGCACCCTGCGCTCCTCCGGGCTCGCGCCCGGGTCCCTGGTCCTGGAACTGACCGAGTCCGTGCTCATGCGCGGCGACGAGCAGATCGGCTCCACGATGCGGTCGCTGAAGGAACTCGGGGTGTCCATCGCCATCGACGACTTCGGCACCGGGTTCTCCTCGCTGAGCTATCTGCGCGAGTTTCCCATCGACATCGTCAAGGTCGACAAGTCGTTCATCGACGACATCACCACCGACCGCCAGCAGGTGGCCCTCGTGGAGGGCATCGTCCGCATCGCCGAGGTCCTCGGCCTCCAGGTCGTCGCCGAGGGGATCGAGAACGAGGACCAGCGCGCCCTCCTCGCCGACATGGGCTGCCGCTACGGGCAGGGCTACCTCTTCGCCCGGCCGATGACCGCGCACCAGGCCGAGACCTTCCTGCACCGCGCCCCCGCCCGGCCCGACCGCGCCGCGCGCACGGTCAGGACCGCGCGCACCGCCCGCGGCAGCGGCACCGCCGCGCCCGCCCCGGCCGCCGGCGCCGCGTCACGCGCCCTGTCGTCCTGGAGCGCCCGGCACGACGTGCGCTGGCGCGACCTGGAACGGCTCAAGCGCGCCAGCCCCATGTGCGACGCCGTCATCGACCAGATCGACGGCCGCAGGCTGCGCGTCGGCGACCACTGGCTGGTCGACTTCGCCTCCTGCAACTACCTGGGCTTCGACCTCGACCCGGAGATCATGGCCGCGATCGAGCCCGAGGTCCGCACCTGGGGCACCCACCCCAGCTGGTCCCGGCTCATCGGCAGCCCCCGGCTCTACCCGCACATCGAGGAACGCCTCACCGAACTCCTCGGCGCCCCCGACACCCTCCTGCTGCCGACCATCACCCTCATCCACCAGTCGGTCATCCCGCTGCTCGCCGCCGCCGGCCACGTCTTCGTCGAGGCCCAGGCCCACCGCACCGTCTACGACGGCTGTGTCGTCGCCCGCGGCCAGGGCGCCCAGCTGCGCCGCTTCCGCGCCGAGCGGCCCTGGGAGCTCGACACGATGCTGCGCGAGGCGCCGGTGGGCGCCGCCCGGCTCGTCTGCATGGACGGCGTCAACAGCATGACCGGCAACTATCCCGACCTGCGGGCCATCGCCCGGATCTGCCGCCGCAACGGAGCCCTGCTGTACGTCGACGACGCGCACGGCTTCGGCGTCATCGGCGAACGCGGCCCGACGGAGAGCAGCCCGTACGGCTCGCGCGGCAACAGCCTCGTCCGGCACCTCGGCGAGACCTACGACGGAATCGTCCTGGTCGGCGGCTTCTCCAAGGCCTACTCCTCGCTCCTCGCCTTCCTCGCCGTGCCGCGCCGGCTCAAGGAGCACCTCAAGGTGGCCGCCGCGCCCTACCTGTACTCCGGCCCCTCGCCGACCGCCTCGCTCGCCACCGCCCTCGCCGGGCTCGAGGTCAACGAGCGGCGCGGCGACGCCGTCCGCGCCGCCCTGCACGCCAAGACCGCCCGCGTCCTCGACCACGTCCGCGCACTGGGCATCGCGACGCCCAACACCGACGGCCTGCCCATCGTCGAGGTCCCGCTCGGCGACGCCGCCGACCTGGAAGCGGTCGCCGCGTACCTGTGGGACCGGGGCGTCTACGTGACCCTCGCCGGCTACCCGCTCGTCCCGCGCAACCGGGTCGGCTTCCGCATCCAGATCACCGCCGCCAACACCGACGAGGAGATCGAGCAGCTCAACGACACGCTCACCGGCCTGTCCCGGCGCTTCGCGCTCCAGCGGCGTCCCGCCGACCGGTCCGGTGCCGTCGCGGCCGGCCCGCCCGCGGAGTCCCGGTGACCACCGCGGGCCGGGCGGCGGTGCGCCGGAACCGCGACGCGGACTGGAACGCCTGGCCCGTGGCCGAGTACCTGGCCGAGAACTACCGGCGGATGCACCCCTGCGACCGCGGCGTCATCCACCACCACTCCGCCTTCTACCGGCAGTTCCCGCCCGGAGGCCTGTCCCGCACCCTCGAACTCGGCGCGGGACCCAACCTCTACCCGCTGATGCTCGCCGCCGGTGCCAGCCGGCACGTCGACGCCCTCGAACCCGGCGCCGCCAACCTCGCCTATCTGCGACGGCAGCTGACCCACGGCCCCGAGGAGAGCTGGGAGCCCTTCTACACCCTGTGCAAGGCCCTCGACCCCGCTCTTCCCGCCACCCTCGGCGAGGCCCTGACCCGGGTGCACGTGCTCCCGGGCGACGCCTCCGGCCTGCCCGACGGACGTTACGACGCGGCCTCGATGAACTTCGTCGCCGAGAGCGTCACCGAGGACTACGGCGAGTTCACCGCGCTGTGCGCGGCCTTCGTCCGGGCCGTACGGCCCGGCGGCCGGCTCGTCGCCGCGTTCATGGAGCGCATGCCCAGCTACCGCATCGGCGGGGGGCCGGTCTGGCCGGCCTGCCCGGTCGACGAGTCCGCGCTCCACACGGTCTTCGCCCCCCTCACCGTGGCCCTCACCGTCTCCCGCCTCGCCAAGGACCGCACCCTGCCCGAGTACGGCGACACCGGCGTCCTCCTGCTGACCGCCGAACGCCCCGCGCCGTGAGACGCACGTGACGTCATGACACCAGTGACGTCACGACGGCTGTGGGGTCACGGAACCTGCGCGGTCATGGCACCCGGGACGCCATGCCCCGTGACGTCACGACAGCAGCTCCCGGTACAGCGTCGCGTAGCGCGCGGCGAAGCGCTCGGGACCGAAGTGCTCCTCCACCGCCGTCCGGCCCCGCTCGGCGAGCACGTCCCAGGACCGCGGCTGGTCGAGCAGCCACAGCAACTGCTGCCCGGTACGCCGGGCGTCGCCCGCGGGCGCCCGCAGCACCGCGTTGCCGAAGTCGGCGAACTGCGGCAGGTCGCTGAGGATCACCGGCCGTCCGGTGGCCAGCGCCTGGAGCACCGTCAGCGGGATGTCCGACCCGCCGCCGATCGCGGTCGGCGGGAACAGCAGCACGTGTGCCGAGGCGATCAGCTCCGGCATGTCCGCCACGTAGCCGCGCACCTCGACGTCGCGCAGCCCGGCCGCACCGGCCCGCTCGCGCAGCCCCTCCTCCAGGGAGTGCAGGTCCTGGCCCGGCCGGCCGCGCACCGCGAGGACGAGCCTGAACTCGGCGCCGGCCCGCACGGCCTCCGCCGCCGCTTCGATCGCCGTCTCCGCGCCGCCCGTCGGGCCGTGGCGCCCCGCGTACAGCACCAGGGGCAGGCCTCCCGGCCGGGGCCGGGACGGCCAGTGTTCCAGCGGGATCATCGGCGGGATCACCCGCACGTCGCCGAAGTCCGCCGCCCGCAGCCGCCGGGCCATCGACTCGGAAAGGGCGACGGTGGTGCCCAGGGGCCGGGTCCGCGGCAGCAGCCCCGGGTCCGTCACCCCGGGCACCGTGTGCACGACCGGGCGGGCTCCGAGCAGCAGCGGACGCAGCCACGAGAACACCGGGAAGGCCCGGCCGATCGTCAGGAACGCGTGCACCAGGTCGCAGCGGCGCGCGCACACCGCACCGGCCAGCGCCGACTGCGCGCGCTCGGGTACGCCCGGCACGCCGTCCCGGGACAGCATCCGCACCGTGTGCCCGCCGCCGTACGTGCGCGGCGGCGGCCGGCCGCGCCGGCGCGGCCACTGTGTGAACCAGCTGAACTCCACGTCGGGCAGCGCACCGAGCACGTCCGACGCGAGCCGCACGCCGGCCCCGTCCGCCGCGTCCAGCGGGCTGCTGGTCAGGAGCAGGACACGCGGTCGGCGCGGGAGGGTGCTCATCACGGTCCGTCCGGGCTCGGCGGCGGCCCGGGCGCCGGTGCGGCCGGGGGCGCGGACGGGGCGGTGGAGACGGTCATGGCGGCCCTCCGGCCGGCCGGGCCCTCGCGTCGCGGACGCCGGCCGGCAGCAGGTAGACCTCGGGGACGCGGGGGATCACCCCGTCCGGGAACAGCGTGTCGACCTGCGTCCGGTAGCCGCGGATCAGCTCGGCCTTCTCGTCGAGCCCGCTGTCGAGGGACGCCTCGGTCGCGGCGAGCGGGCCGGTGAACGCCGGGTCGGGCGCCGCATCCAGGTTGTACGGGAAGTCGCTGTAGTACACGGCCGGCAGGCCGCTCAGCACGGCGGCCGTGCGCACCAGGACGTGGTCGGCGTGCCCGCCGACCCCGAGCGGCGCGAGCAGCACGCCCTGGCCCTGCGGCAGCAGGTCGCGCACGGTGTCGGTGACCCGGCGCACCGTCTCGGAGTCCCGCGCCGAGACCCGGCCGCGCGACAGGTGCAACCGGTTGGTCGGGTACACATGGGCGAGTTCGGGCACCAGTCCGGCCGCCCGGCGGCGCCAGCGACCCCGGGTCGGATCGAGGCGGAACAGTCCGTCCACGAACCCGGCGTGGCGGCGCCCGACACCCAGCCTGGCGAGCACGGCGCTGTCCTCGGTGCGCCGCTCCGCGTACAGCTCCTCGGCGTCCACCGCCCCCGTCTGCCGCAGGAACCGGCGCGCCGACAGCGTGTACGGCGGCGGAGCGCCCTCCGTGAACACGGTCATCACCGTCACCGTGCCGCGCTCGGACAGCCGCCCAGGCAGCTGCCCCAGCAGCGCGCCGCAGGACAGCACGGCGTCGTCGGGATGCGGCGAGAGCACGAGCATCTCGCCGGATCCGGTCAGCGCGGACATCGTGGTCAGCGGATCGTCTGCCATCGTGCTCTCCGGTCCTTCCTGGGCCGCCGCGCCCCCCGGGGGCCCTCCACGAGCCGGCGGGTCAGCGCCAGATAGCGGTCCGTCATCTCGTCCCACGTGTAGTGCTGGGCGGCGAGACCGGCCTGCCGCCCGAGCCGCCCGCGCAGTGCCGGGTCCGTCGCGAGGGCCCGCATCCGCTCCCCGAACGCCGTCGTGTCGAACGGCGGTACGGTCACGTCGCCGCCGCCGCGCATCCAGCGCAGCGCCGGCAGGTCGAAGTGCAGCACGGGCTTGCCGTACGACATGGCCTCCAGCGCGACCAGGCCGAAGGTCTCGTGCCGCGAGGGCAGCACCAGGAACGCGCTGTCGCGCAGCAGCCGCCGCTTGAGGTCCTCGTCCGCGTAGCCCAGCACGCGCACCGTCAGGTCGCGCCCCGCCAGGAGGTGTCCCAGCCTGCGCTCCTCGGCCGGGGTGCCGGCGCCCGCGAGCACCAGCTCCATCGGCGGCCGCGCGGTCTCGTAGGCGTCGAGCAGCAGGTCGAGGCCCGTGCTCCAGGTGTCTATCGGACCGAGGAACAGGATGAAGTCGCCGCTGCCGAGCCGGGCGTCGTCGAGCTGTCGCGGCTCCACCCCGCTGGCGATCACCTGCACGTCGGCGTGCGGACTGAGCCGCCGCACCGCCGAGCCGTCCGCCTCGTTCATCACCACGATGTGCCGGTAACAGCGCAGCCCGATCCGCTCCACCAGGAAGAACGGCACGTGGTAGCGGCGCCACAGCGCCTCGGCGCCGCAGTCCTGGTCGATGCCGACCACGGGCGCGCGGGACACCAGGGGCAGGAAGCTCGTCGAGAACGGCGGCGTGAAGCTCTCCAGCCACACGTCGTGCGGGACCCGGCGCGCCACGAGGGGCAGCAGCACCTGGAACAGCAGCCGCCCCGCGCGCGGCCCCGCCCGGCCCACGGGGAGGCGGACGTAACGGACGCCGTGGCGGAGCACGCTGCCGCCGCTGCGCCCGGCCGTCACCACGGTGACCTCGTAGTGCTCTGCGAGCCTGCGGGCCATCCTGTCGACCACGAGCGCGCCGCCGCCGCGGTGGTCGGAGTTCTCCGCGTCCTCGTAGATGGACACCGCGACGCGCTTGCGCGTGCCCGGATCCGCGGGCTCGGGCGGCACGCGGCGGAGGACCTGTTCCAGGGCCGCTTCCGCGACGGCCGTGGGCGCGTCCGCCCCGTCGAGCCGGACGGTCCGGGGCAGCCGGGCGGCCCAGCCGCGGTGCCGGGCCCACCAGGCGGGGGGCGGGCCGGCGGACCCCTTCCCGTCGAGCCCCGGCAGGGTCTCCGGGAGCAGCGTGAGGTCGTAGCGCCCGGCGGTCGCCGCGAAACGGCGGGCGGCGCCGCGGCCGGGCGGGAGGCCGAACCTCACCAGCCCGTCCAGCGGGCCCTGGTCGGTCAGCACGACCGCCGTGCGGCCTCCGGCGACGGCCCGCACGAAGAGCCGGGCGGCGAGGATCCGCACGTTCAGGTCGCCGACGTCCACGTACGCGTGGGCTCGGCGGGACCATGATCCCCGGCGCTCGGGATGTCGGTCCCGCCGGCCCGGCCCGCCCGGTTCCCCCTCGTCCCTCACCCGTGGGGGAACCGGGAACCTCCGGCAGATCGCACAGCCGTGGCCACGGACGGTCGCCACGGCGAAGCCCCGCTGCCGCAGCAGCACGGCGAGGGCGCGCACGAGCCAGGACGTCCCGGTGCGGTCCGGCCCGGAGACGGCGACGAGCAGCGGAGCGCCCGGCCCGCCGCCCGGCGCACCGGCCGTGCCGCCGGCCGCAGCCCCGTCCGGTGGCACGGCGGGGGGCGGGTCCGGAGGCAGGCCGGAAACGAACCTGGTCATGGCTCCCGCCTCCTCACGCGCTTGGTCGCCACGAGCGGCACCCGCGGCGGTACGGGCCTCCCGCGGCCGGGCCGCGCCGTCGCGGGGAGCGTGGTGACGAGCGCCCGCTCCCCGCCGACGGCCCGGCCCCCACGGGCGGTCTCCGTGACGACGCCGGGGCCTGGACGGAGACTGACGTTCCGGAAGTGGCCGCGGTCCGGCCGGATCGGCGGCCCGTGGCCGGTTCCGCCAGGAGGGGCTCGCGCGAACAGGCGGACGGCCGGCACCACCGTGACCCGACGCACGACACGGCTGTGGGCGGACTCCCACGGCGTGGACCGGCGGCGGGGGCCGGCGGGGCGAGGGCCGGCGCGGTCACGGTCACCACCCGGCCGGCGCGACGCGCAGGAGACCGGCCATGGAACGCGGTCCGTCACGGCGCGCCGCGGGCGTCGGGCCCTCCGGGCCCGTCCACCCGGCCGGCACCGCCACGACGTCGTGCCCGGCCTTCACGACGTGGGCGAGGAGTCCGACGTCGGAGGCGGAGCCGTCGATGCGGCAGTCGCGCACGATCTCCCGGACGAGGGGCCCGGGGAAGCACGTGAACCCGCACTGGGTGACCGCGATCTCCGGCAGCGTCAGGGGGGCGGGCCCGCGGAACGTGGTGCCGCCGCCCCGGCGCGACGCGCCCCGCTCCACGGCCGGACGGGCGCCGGGCACGTGCCGGGAGGCGATCACCGCGCCGTGGCCGGCGCGCAGCAGTTCCATCACCGGGTCGAGGATCTCGACGGGCGTGGTGTTGCCGGCGCCGCCGAAGCCGACGAAGCGGGCGGACGAGGTCTCGATGCCCCACCGCACGGCGGCCGCCTTGCCGCGGTCGCCGCAGCCGAGCACGTGCAGGCCCACGGCGCGGCCCAGGGCGGAGGCGGCGAACCGGTCCAGGCAGTCCGGGGCGGCGTCCACGCCGTCGTCGACGACGACCACGGCGGAGGACCAGGGACGGCGGGCCAGGAAGCGCAGTGTGGCGGCGACGGTCGCCGGCAGCCCTTCGCGCTCGTCGAAGGCCGGGACGATCAGCTCGAACTCGACCTCGGGACGGGTGAGCGAGCGGGGCGGCCGGGCGTGCGCGGGGACGGCGGTCATCGCGCCTCGCCTCCTCCGGGCAAGGCGCGGCGCGCGGGTCGCGCGGGGTGACGGGGGGCCGGGGCCGGGGCGCGGACGAGCGCCGGGGCGGTGACGCGCGTGCCCTCGGGCACACGGGTGCTCACAGGCGCACGGGTGCGCCGGGGCGGGGTGCTGTGATGCTCATCGGTACGGGCCCCGGGCCGTGCCGGGGGCCGGTGCGCGCCCTCGTGTCCTCCGGCCTCTGGTGGGCCGGCCGGGCTCGCCGAGCGGCGGCGGGCGCCCGCGGTGCGGTTGCGGGCGGCGCGGGAGCGTCGACGGCGGGGGGCCGAGCGGGGCCGTTGGGTCTCGGTGCGGCGGCAGAGCCGGGCCGCGTCGCGCACACGGTCGGAGGCACGCCGGGCGGGGTGGGCCGGCTGCCCGGACCGCACGGCGGCCGCGGCCGGGCCGTGGCGGGAAGTGCGTTCGCACGGCGAGCGGCGGCGGGCCTCGGCGCACGGCCAGTCGGTCACCCGGCGCAAGGGATGCGGAGCGGGTGCCACCGGCGCTCGGCTGAAGGTGTGGGAGGTCATGACGTACCTCTTCCGACAACCGACCCTGCCGAGGGTCTGCCGTGCGTTGCCGCGTGCAATGCACTGTCTTCCACGCTTAGCACCCGGTATGTCTCCCGTCAACCGCTGGCGTCTCCCGCCGGCGGTCGACCCCGGGTCGTCCTCGGCGTCCCGGTCGGGTTCAACCCGCCCTGATGCGCAGGGCGGGCCGGATCCGCAGCAGGGCGTGGTGCGGGCGTTCGCGGAGCAGGGTGGCGAGGATGCGGGAACCGTCACGGGCGGTGCGCGGGTGCGCCGGGCCGTGGTGGCGGGGGAGTTCGAGGCTCGGCACCTCGGCGACGCGCAGCCCGTAGTGCAGGGCGTGGGTGACGAGTTCCGCGCCGAGTTCCACACCGTCCGGCCGCAGGTCGAGCAGGCCGAGGAATTCCCGGCGGAAGGCGCAGAACCCGTACCAGAGATCGGTCAGGTGCTGGCCGTACAACTGCCGGGCGACCCGCAGCAGAGTGCCGTGGCCGATCCGCCGGAGCAGCGGGTACTCGGAGAAGTCGCCGCCCGCGATGAACCGCGATCCCTTGACGAAGCCGAAGCCGTTTTCCAGGTAGTGCAGGTAGTGCGGGATCTCGCGCGGCGACATGCTGCCGTCGGCGCCCATGAGGACCAGCTGGTCGCCGGTGGCGGCGAGGAGACCGGCGTGCGGGACGTCCCCGGCCGCGCAGTCCCACGGGCCGAGCCGGCGCACCGTGACGCCGTCCGGGGCCGGTCCCGTGGCCTTCGCGTCGCCGCCGACCAGCACGACTTCCCGGACGGCGGGCGGCAGCTGGGCGAGGATCCAGTCCGGGGCGCGGTCACCGGGCCGGAGCGCGACCACCAGGCTCACGGTGCGCGTGCCCGGGGGAGGAAGCCCGTCCGTGGCGCGGCGCATGGGGTGCGGTTCCCTGTTCGTGGCACACATCGGTCGCCCTCCGGAATTCCGTGGACGCTTCTCAGGATCCGGCGGCCGCGGCGCCCGGTCAAGGAACCGCCGACGGCCCGGAAGGCGGTACCGGCGGCCAGGGCCCGCGCGTGGTGCGGCGCGGGGGAAGGATATGCGGAGGGCGGTGAATGCATTTCCTCCGCGAGGAGAGCCGCGCCGCCGCTCGTCCGGCGGGCGGGGAATCCGGGGATTAGAATCCCGACATGGCAGGGCGAATCGAGGACTACGCCCTCATCGGCGACCTGGAGACCGCCGCTCTCGTCGGGCGGGACGGTTCGGTCGACTGGTGGTGCGCCCCACGGTTCGACTCGCCCGCCTGCTTCGCCGCCCTCCTCGGCGACGGCGGCCACGGCCACTGGAGCCTCGCCCCTGCGGGCAACCGGACGTGCAGCCGCCGGAGTTACCGCGGCGACACCCTCGTCCTCGACACCGTGTGGGAGTCCGTCGACGGCGCCGTACGCGTCACCGACTTCATGCCGCCCCGTCAACGGGGTCCGAGGATCGTGCGGGTGGTCGAGGGGATCGCCGGACGCGTCGACATGCGGGGCGAGTTGCGCGTCCGCTTCGACCACGGCAGCGTCGTGCCCTGGTCGTACGCCCTGGACCGGCGCACCGTCGCCTCCGTCGCCGGGCCCGACGCGACCCGGCTGCACTGCGGACCGGGCGCGGGGGAGCCCGTGGTCACCCGCGACGGCACCCGCTTCGCCTTCCCGGTCACCGCGGGCCAGCGGGTCACCTTCGTCCTCGGCTGGCACCCCTCGCACGCGCCCGCGCCGCCCGCCCCCGACGTCCCGGCCGCCCTCGACCGCACACTCGCGTTCTGGAACGACTGGGCTTCCACGCTCCGTTACGAGGGCCCCGCACGTGACGCCGTGCTCCGCTCCCTCATCACCCTCAAGGCCCTCACCTACGAGCCCACCGGCGGTGTCATCGCCGCCGCCACCGCCTCGCTGCCCGAGTGCATCGGCGGCCGGCGCAACTGGGACTACCGCTTCTGCTGGTTGCGCGACTCCACCTTCACGCTCTCCTGCCTGCTGCGCAGCGGCTACCGCAGGGAGGCCCTGGCCTGGACGGACTGGCTGGTGCGTGCGGCCGCCGGCGCGCCGGCCGACCTCCAGCCGCTGTACGGCATCGCCGGCCAGCGCAGGCTGCCCGAGACCGACGCCGACTGGCTCCCCGGATACGAGAACTCACGCCCCGTCAGAATCGGGAACGCGGCCGTCGACCAGTTCCAGCTAGACATCTACGGCGAGGTACTCAGCACCATCTACTCGGCGGTCCGGGCCGGTGTCGCGCTCGACGAGCACGTCTGGAACCTGATGGCCGGCCTCCTCGAATACGTCGGCAGGTGCTGGCGCGAACCCGACGAGGGCATCTGGGAAGTCCGGGGCCCACGACGCCAGTTCGTCCACTCCAAGGTGATGGCCTGGGTCGCCGCCGACCGTGCGCTCCGGCTCGCCCGGGTCGCGGGCCAGCGCGGCTCCGTCCGCCGCTGGCAGGCACTGCGCGCCGAACTGCGCGCCGAGGTCTGCCGGTTCGGCTGGAGCGAGGAGCGCCGGTCCTTCACCCAGTTCTACGGAAGCCGCCGGGTCGACGCGACCTCCCTGCTCATCCCGCGCCTCGGCTTCCTGCCCGCCGACGACCCCCGGGTCCTCGGCACCGTCCACGCCATGGCGAGCCTGACCGACCGGGGCTTCCTGCGCCGCTACGACGAGGTGTCCGACGGCGAGGTGCACGAGGTCGACGGCCTGGACGGCGCGGAAGGAGCCTTCGTCGCCTGCACGTTCTGGTACGCCGACGCCCTCGCCCTCACGGGCCGCCCGGCCGAGGCCCGCACCGTCTTCGAGCGCGTCCTCGACGTCCGCAACGACGTCGGACTGCTCGCGGAGGAATGGGACCCGGCGACCGGCCGCCAGCTCGGCAACATGCCGCAGGCCCTGAGCCACGTCGCACTCGTCAACACCGCCTTCACCCTCCACGGAACCCGCCGCCGCGAACGCGCTCCGGCGCGCCGCCCCGCCATGGCGTGACACGCCGAGCGCCGGGTGTCAGGGCCGGCGCCCGCCCGCTCGTCCCCGAGCCCATCGCTGACCTGCGTCGTTCGGGTGCCTCCAGCGGGCGACGACGGCCCGGCCGGGGTCGAATCGAGGCATGGCACCCTTCGACAGGCCCCGTGCCGGCGGCTCCCCGCGGAGCATCGCCGCCGGTGACACCTGGTGGTACGCCGCCGTCGCCGGTGAGGCCGCCGGATCGTTCAGCGCCCGGATCCGCATACGCATGCGGCGCGCCTGCCTCGCCGCGATCCTCCTGCTCACCCTCGCCTACGCCGGACTCGTGCTCACCGCGACCGGCCGGCGCTGGGGAAACGCCGCCGTCGCCGGACGGCTCACCGATCCGGCCGTCGCCCGCTTCCTGAGCGAGCACCCCTCGCTCCAGGGCTCCGGCACCGTCTCGCTCGCCCTCGCCGTCCTGCTGCTCGTCGCCGTCGGCGTGCTGCGCAAGCGGTACCGGCATCTGGCCCTCGCCCTCGGCACCACTGCCGCCGCCCTGGCCGCCGCCGAGCTCCTCCAGCGCTACGCCCCGGGACCCCGCTTCGTCGCCGCCGACGGCGTCGCCGTCGAGAGCGGCTTCCCCAGCAGCCCCGCCGTCCTCTCCCTCGGCACCGCCCTCGGCCTCCTGCTGGTCGTGCCGCACCGGCTGCGCGCCCTGGTCGTGGGCCTCGGCGCCCTGTGGGCGGTCGCTCTCGGTGCGTACTCCGTCGCCACCGGTCACCACCGGCCCGGCGACGTCATCGCCGCCGACCTGCTGGTCCTCGCCGTCTTCGCCGCTGCGGTCTCCCTCCTCGCCCGCAAGGGCAAGGTCCGCCCCGCGCCGCGTCGCGGGCTCTCGCTCCAGCGGCTCCTCGGCACCGTCCCGCTGGCCCTCCTGGCGATCGGCGGGCTCGCCGCAGGCGGTCTCCTCCTCGGCGACTGCCTGCCCGGCACCGGGCCGCTCCCCGCCGAGCTGCCCCGGATCGCCCACCGCTGCGGCCAGGCCCTCGCCGCGGGTACCGGCGCCGCCGTCGCGCTCGCCCTGCTCGGCCTGCTCCGCCGCGTCGACCTCGACCCGGGCTCCGCCCCGTACCGGATCAGCCATCCCGTTCCCGAGGACCCCTTTCCCGAGGAGCCCGATCACGAGATATCTTGATGTCGAGCAATCTTGCAGACGCAGACGCAGACGTGGAGCGGAGCACACCCGGTGACTGACTCGACCATCATCTACACGCACACTGACGAGGCGCCCGCCCTGGCGACCTACTCGTTCCTGCCCGTGATCCAGGCCTACGCCTCGACCGCCGGCGTCAACGTCGAGACGCGTGACATCTCCCTGGCCGGGCGCATCATCGCCTCCTTCCCCGAGCGTCTCGAGGAGGGCCAGCGCATCGCCGACGCCCTCGCCGAGCTCGGCGAGCTGGCCAAGACGCCCGAGGCCAACATCATCAAGCTGCCGAACATCTCGGCATCGATCCCGCAGCTGAAGGCCGCGATCGCCGAGCTCCAGGCCCAGGGCTACGCGCTCCCGGACTACCCGGACGACCCGAAGACCGACGAGGACAAGGACGTCCGCGCCCGCTACGACAAGGTCAAGGGCTCGGCCGTCAACCCGGTCCTGCGCGAGGGCAACTCCGACCGCCGCGCCCCGGGCGCCGTGAAGAACTACGCCAAGACCCACCCCCACCGCATGGGCGCCTGGACCCCGGAGTCCAAGACCAACGTCGCCACCATGGGTGAGGACGACTTCGCGTCCACCGAGAAGTCGACCGTCATCGCCGAGGACACCACCCTCCGCTTCGAGCACGTCGCCGCCGACGGCACCGTCACCGAGCTGCGTTCGCCGCTCAAGGTCATCGCCGGCGAGGTCCTCGACGCCTCCGTCATGCGCGCCGCCGCCCTCAACACCTTCCTGGCCGAGCAGGTCGCCCGCGCCAAGGCCGAGGGCGTCCTGTTCTCCGTGCACCTCAAGGCCACGATGATGAAGGTCTCCGACCCGATCATCTTCGGCCACGTCGTGCGCGCCTTCTTCCCGCAGACCTTCGCCAAGTACGGCGAGGTCCTCGCCGGCGCGGGTCTGTCCCCGAACGACGGCCTCGGCACCATCCTCAAGGGCCTGGACACCATCCCGAACGGTCTCGGCGACGAGATCAAGGCCTCCTTCGACGCCGAGCTCGCCGAGGGCCCGGCCCTCGCCATGGTCGACTCCGACAAGGGCATCACCAACCTGCACGTGCCGTCCGACGTCATCGTCGACGCCTCCATGCCGGCCATGATCCGCACCTCCGGCCACATGTGGGGCCCGGACGGCCAGGAGGCCGACACCCTCGCCGTCCTCCCGGACCACTCCTACTCCGGCGTCTACCAGGCCGTCATCGAGGACTGCCGTGCCCACGGCGCCTTCGACCCGGCCACCATGGGCTCCGTCCCGAACGTCGGCCTCATGGCGCAGAAGGCCGAGGAGTACGGCTCCCACGACAAGACCTTCGAGATCGCCGCGGCCGGCACCGTCCGCCTCGTCGACCCCGCCGGCAACGTGGTCCTGGAGCAGGAGGTCGCCGAGGGCGACATCTTCCGCTCCTGCCAGACCAAGGACCTCCCGATCCAGGACTGGGTCAAGCTCGCCGTCACCCGCGCCCGCGCCACCGGCGCCCCGGCCGTCTTCTGGCTGGACGAGAACCGCGCCCACGACGCCCAGCTGATCGCCAAGGTCAACGAGTACCTGCCGCAGCACGACACCGAGGGTCTGGAGATCAAGATCCTGTCCCCGGTCGAGGCGACCAAGTTCTCCCTGGAGCGCATCCGCCGCGGCGAGGACACCATCTCGGTCACCGGTAACGTCCTGCGCGACTACCTGACCGACCTCTTCCCGATCCTGGAGCTGGGCACCAGCGCCAAGATGCTCTCCGTCGTCCCGCTGATGGCGGGTGGCGGCCTCTTCGAGACCGGCGCCGGCGGCTCCGCCCCGAAGCACGTCCAGCAGCTGGTCAAGGAGAACTACCTGCGCTGGGACTCGCTCGGCGAGTTCTTCGCGCTGGCCGCCTCCTTCGAGCACCTGGCCACCACCACGGGCAACGCCCGCGCCCAGGTCCTGGCCGACACCCTCGACCGCGCCACCGGCACCTTCCTCAACGAGGACAAGTCGCCGACCCGTCGCGTCGGCGGCATCGACAACCGCGGCAGCCACTTCTACCTGGCCCTCTACTGGGCCCAGGAGCTGGCCGCGCAGACCGACGACGCGGACCTGGCCAAGGCCTTCGCCCCGCTCGCCGAGACGCTCGCCGCCAACGAGCAGAAGATCGTCGACGAGCTGGTCGCCGTCCAGGGCTCCCCGGCCGAGATCGGCGGCTACTACCAGCCCGACCCGGCCAAGGCCGCGGCCGTGATGCGCCCGTCCGCCACCTTCAACGCGGCCGTCGCCTCGCTCGCCTGATCCCGGGCGGACCAGCGGCGACAGCCGGCACCGCCCCGGCCGGACACCCGTCCGGCCGGGGCGGTCCCGTCGGTGGCGCATCCGCCGATCGGGTGTGAGTCTGGATGGATGAGCTGGGCATCATGGACGACCGCCGGTGTCTACACCGGGCGTGGCGGGGTGCTCACCGTCGAGGCCGGTGCCCTCACGGGCGACCTGACCGTGCACACCACCTACATCGACGGCGAGGCACGAGTGGCCGTGCAGTACAGCGGCGCATCCGACTGGTTCACCATGTCGGGCAGTCCGGTCCCCTGCGGATCGGAGGAGGAGAGCCGCGATCTGCACGACGCCGTCGTCGCGGCCGTACGGGGAGGGGGCGGGGCCACCGTACCGACCCTGCCGCACCTCTCCGGCTAGCGGAAAGGCGGGAAGCGGACGGTCCGCCGAGGACCACCGCGAGAAAAGTGTTGTCCCGGCCGCTCCCGCGGGTCTCCTCCACGAAGCAGGGACGGACCCGAGGAGAGCAGGGGACATGCACGAAGACGAGCACCGCACCGCCGACCTCGTCGAAGCGGCGCGGGCGGGTGACGTACGCGCCGAGGACGCACTCGTACGGGCCTACATGCCCCTCGTCTACAACGTCGTCGGCCGCGCCCTGGACGGCCACGCCGACGTCGACGACCTCGTCCAGGACACGATGGTCCGGGCCCTCGACGGCCTGCCCGCCCTGCGTGACCCGTCACGCTTCCGTTCCTGGCTCGTCGCCATCGCCATGAACCGCATACGGCACCGCTGGCGGGAGAGCCGGCAGGCTCCGCTGCCCGGCCTCGACCGGGCCGAGGCCCTCGCCGACCCCGCCGGCGACTTCACCGAGCTCGCCATCCTGCGGCTCGGCCTCACCGGGCAGCGCCGCGAGGTCGCCGAGGCCACCCGCTGGCTCGACGAGGACGACCGCGAGGTGCTCTCCCTGTGGTGGCTGGAGGCCGCGGGCGAACTGAGCCGCGCCGAACTGGCCGCCGCCCTCGACGTCCCGCCCCGGCACGCCGCCGTCCGCGTCCAGCGGATGAAGGAGCGCCTGGAGACGGGCCGCGCCATCGTGCGCGCGCTCGCCGCCGTACCGCGCTGCCCCGGCCTCGCCGGCACCACCGCCGCCTGGGACGGCGGGCCCTCCCCGCTCTGGCGCAAGCGACTGGCCCGCCACCTCGACGCCTGTCCGCACTGCGCACCCACCCGCGCCGGCCTCGCGCCGGCCGAGGGCCTGCTCGTGGGCCTCGCCCTGGTGCCGCCGCTGATCGCCTGGGCGGGCCAGGGGAGCGGGACACCCGGCCTGGAGACCGTCGCGGCGACCGTGCCGGGGGACGGGGCGGGGACACCGCCGGACGGGAGCGGGGCGCTGTCGCCGGAGGGTGCCACGGTCGCGGGTCCCGCCGGCTCCGGCCCCCTGCCGGCCGGCTCCGGCCTTGCCGCCCGCCCCGGGCTGTTCGTCGGCGGCGGCGTGGTCGTCGCCCTGGGCGCGGCGCTGGTGCTGCTGATGCCGAACGGTCCTGCCGACCGCACGCTGGCGCACCCGCCGGTCACCGGCACGCCCGGCACGCCCGCCGCCACCCGCACCGTCGCACCGCCGCCCCCGACCTCGCCGACGCCCTCGCCCACCCCGAGCCGCACGAGCGCGCCCCGGCCGAGCCCGGAGGAACAGGTCACCCGGATCGTCAACCGGCACCGGGCGGAGGCCGGCTGCGGACCGCTCCGGGCGGAACCGCGGCTCTCCGCCGTGGCCCGGGCGTTCGGACGGGACATGGCCGAGCGCCGCTACCTCGCCCACACCGACCCGGAGGGCACCGACTCGGGCACCCGTCTGACGGCCGAGGGCTACTCCTGGAGCGCCTGGGCGGAGAACCTGGCCCGGGGACAGCGGGCCCCCGCGTCCGTCGTGGCCGACTGGATGGCCGACCCGCCGCACCGCGCCAACCTGCTGGACTGCCGCTACCGGCACACCGGCGTCGCCGCGGTGCCCGGCCCCGACGGCACGATCTGGGTCCAGGAACTCGCCACCCCGATGCGTTCCTGAGCACCCGGCCGCGTCAGCGGCGCGTGGCGAAGTCCTGGACCCACCAGGGCCCGTTCGCCGTGAGGTTCACGCCCACGCCGAGGTCCTCGAACGAGCAGTTGAGGATGTTCCTGCGGTGTCCCTCGCTGTTCATCCACTCGTCCACGGCCTGCGCGGGCGAGTGCGGACCGCGGTGGATGTTCTCGCCCCAGGACGCCCAGCTGTAGCCGGCCGCCGTGATCCGGTCGCCCGCGTTGCGCCCGTCCTGGCCGGCGTGGGCGTAGTAGTCGTGGGAGGCCATGTCGTCGGCGTGGCGCTGCGCCGCGGCCTTCAGCCGGGAGTCGGACCGCAACGGACCGCAACCCGCCTTCTTCCGCTCGGCGTTGACGAGCGTGAGCACCTGGGTGACGTACTGCGCGGCGGAGCCCGCGGCCCGCGGCACGGCCTCGACCGCCGCCGCGGGTGCCACGGGCAGCACGGCCGGGTCCCGGCCCGCCACCGCCCGGGAGCCCGCGCCCGCCGCACCGGCCTGCGACATCACGTACAGGCCGGTCGCCATCGTCAGCGCGGCGGCCAGCGTGCCCGCGAGGGTCACCGTCGTACGGAAGGAGGGCCCGCTCCGGCTCGCCGCGGCGTCGGTCCGGCGGCGGAACGGCCGGCGGAAGGGCAGGTGGAGCGGGCCGCCCGCCCGGTGCCGTCCGCCCCGGCTCCGCCCGCGGTCGTCCTCCCCGGGAAGGGCTGCGTCGTACGCGTCGTGCTGCATGGAGCTCCGCTCTCTCGTCCGCTGGTCCGTCGAGGCCGCCGGTGTCCGGTGCCGAATGGGCCACCGGGGCGACGGCGGTCATACTGTCCGGCTGCGGAGAGCGCGACACTCCTCGTCAATCCTGCGCGTCAACCTCCTGCGGCACCACCGCGACGGGGCACGGGGCAAGGTGCAGCGCCGCGTGCGCCACCGAGCCGATCCGCGAGCCGAGCGCCCCGCGCCGCGCCCGCCGCCCGACCACGAGCAGCTGCGCCGCGCCCGACCCCGACAGCAGCACCTGCCCGGCGCTGCCCAGCTCCACGTGCTCGGTCACCGGCACGTCGGGGTGGCGCTCCTGCCACGGTGCCAGGGCCTCGCGCAGCGCCTTCTCCTCGTACGGCACGAGCCCGCCGGCCTCGTCGGCGAGCATCAGCGAGGACGGGCTGTACGCGAACAGCGGCGGCAGGCTCCAGGCCCGCACCGCACGGACCGCCGCCCCGCGAGCCGCCGCCGTCTCGAAGGCGAAGCGCAGCACGGCCGCGCTGTCCTCCGGGCTGCCGTGCTGGCCCACCAGGATCTCCCCGGCGGGCGGTTCGGCGGGCGCGCCGTCACGGGAGCGGACCGAGACGACCGGCACCGTGGCGGCCGCGATGACCTGCTGTCCGTACGAGCCGAGCAGGAAGCCCGTCACGGCGCCGTGGCCGCGCGAGCCGAGGGCGAGCAGCTCGGCCCGCCCGCTCGTGCCGAGCAGCGCGGCGACCGGGGTGTCGCCGATCAGTTCGCTGCTCAGGGAGAGCTCGGGGTACCGCTCCGCGAGCGTCGCCTCGGCCGCGCCCAGCACTTCGCGGGCGGCCCGCTGCTGCGTCGTCGGGTCCTGGGCCAGGGGCAGGTCGAGGGGCTCCCAGCGCCAGGCGTGCACGAGCCGCAGCGGGAGGTCCCGGTGCAGTGCCTCGCGCGCGGCCCAGTCCGCCGCGGCCAGGCTCTCCGGGGAACCGTCCACTCCCGCGACGATCTCACGACTCATCAGGATGCCTCCGTACGTTCGGTACGCCGGCCGGCCGGTCGGCGCGGCCGCCGTCTCCAGCTTGGGCCCAAGGGCCGCCCCGGGACAGGGCCGTTCGTCCCGACCTGCGGGGCCGCGGGCCGGGGACCGCCCGGCGGATCACGGCCGGACCGGTCCTCCTCCTGCCCGCCGCGGCGGGCAGGCGGTTACGCCAGGAGGGTGAGCCGGGCGTGGGTGCCGTTCAGATAGTGGTCGCCGATGTCGCGGAGGCGGTGGTCCGGCGGGACGGCGGCGGTGAGTGCGCGGACGTTGCGCCAGAAGCGGTCGAAGCCGGGGCCGGGACCGGTGCCGTACGGGTCGGCGGCGGTCGCCGGGTCCACGAGCTGGAGGACGCGGGTCGTGATGTCCAGGGCGACCCGGTTGGCGACCGTCTCCGCCGCGGCGACCAGGACGGCGATGTCGGAGCGCTCCTCGACGTCCAGGAAGGGTCCGGCGAGCAGCCCGCGGGCCAGGGCGTCGGTCGCCCGCTCGACGACCGCGGCAGCGGTGTGCGCGGCGGTCGCCAGCTCCCCGTAGGAGCGGAGGAGATAGGGGTCGTCGCCGGCGGGCGCCGACGACGGGCCTGACGGTCCCAGGGCCAGGTCGGCCGGCAGGTGGGGCGAAGTGGCCTGGCTCGCGCGGCTCACGTCCCTGGCCTCGGCCAGTGCCCCCTCGGCGATGCCGAGGCCGACGTGCACCAGGAGCAGCCGCAGCGCGAGCGGCGCGAGCGTCGGGTACGGGGCGACGGCGTGCTCGTCCCGGGGGAGCGCGCCGAGCACCTGGTCGGGCGCGACCGGCGCCCTGTCGAAGGTGACGGTGCCCGCGCCCGCGAGGCGCTGGCCGACGCGCTCCGGGTACGGATCGGTGAACACGGCCGGGTGCGCCGGGTCCACGAGGACGAGCAGCAGGTCGCCCGTCTCCGTACAGCGGGCGCCGACGACGAGCCGGTCGGCGACCGTGACGCCGGACGCGAAGGCCCGCCGCCCGTCGAGGACGTAGGCGCCGCCGCCCGCCGGGGTGAGCGCGAGCCCCGCACGATCCGGCTCCGGACCCCCGGGTTCGACCGCGCCGGCGAGCAGCCAGCGCTCCTCGGCGGTGCGGGCCTCCAGGTCGAGCGGCCCCGCCGCCGGGCCGAGGAAGCGGGTGGTCCAGGACAGCACGGAGTGGTGGGCGAGGAGTTCGCCCACGGAGCCGTCGGCGGCCGAGATCTCCCGGATCACCCCGCAGGCCGAGCGCCAGTCGGCGCCGCGCCCGTGCGGGCCGGGCGCGGTGAGGAGGGCCGGCAGACCGGCCTCCTGGAGCCGGGCGACCTCGTCGAACGGTGCCTTGCCCGCCCGGTCCCGGGCTATCGCGTCGGCGGCCAGGTCGTCGGCGAGCTCGCGGGTGACGCGCAGCCAGATCTCGTCGTCGGCGGGGCGGTCGGCCGGGTGGGCGTCGGGCCCGCCGGCCGGGTGGCGGCCGGGCCGGCCGGCCGGCACGAAGGGGGGACGCGTGGACTTCCTCGGCGTACTCACGGCACCTCACATGATCCCTAGTATCCCCACTGGAATAGTAGGGATATTGCCAGAGAGGTCACCCGCATCCCAACAGTCGTCCGCATCGCGGACTATGAAGTCTCGTCAGGCGGACCTGAGACCCTTCTCAGGGATTGGTCCAGGCCTCCGGGTCCTCCGTGAGGGCCATCACCTCGGACGGCAGCTCCGCCGCCGCGATCTGGGCCAGCGACACCCCGTCGAGCACCTGGCGCACGTTCGCCCGCAGCGCGACCCACAGCGTCAGCAGCGACTCGGCGGGGCCGGTGTACGAAAGCTCCGGCGGGCGCACGCCGCGGACCGACACCATCGGCCCCTCGACGCAGCGGATCACGTCCGCCACGGAGATCTCCGTGGCCGGCTTGGCCAGCCAGTAACCGCCGTTGCCGCCGCGCTGGCTCTGCACCAGGCCGCCCTTGCGCATGTCGCCCAGGATGCCCTCGAGGAACTTGTGCGAGATTCCCTGGCACTCGGCGATCGCCTCGGCCTTCAACGGCCCGGAGTCCCGGGCCGCGGCGAGCTGGAGGGCGGCCCGCACCGCGTAATCGGCCCTGGCTGAAATGCGCATACGCGCATTATGCCCAGGTGCTGGGCGAGCTCTTGACGGGCGGGTGCCACCGCTCCCACACTCATGGACGGGAAACCCGAGCGAACAGGTAGGGAACCATGGGAGCCGCCGCCGCACCGGACCGGGCACGGACCGTCCGACTGCCCCGGCCGCTGGTCCTCACCTCCCGGCGCCACATCGACCTGCTGCGCGTCTGCAGCGCGGCCTAGGCCTTGTCGTCACACTCCCGCCTGCCCCGCGACGACGGGAGTTCGACGACAGGAAGACCCAGGGCCCGCGGAGTCCGGGACCCCGGGGCTCCGGGACCCGACCGGCCCGCCGGGTGACCGGCCGCCCGTCCGCGCTCTCTCTCCCTTCGCACCGCTCGGCTCCTCCCGTACGGCTCAGCTCCTCCTTCCCGTATCTCTGCTGCCTCCGGCGCGTCCCGACACCGTCGTGCGCCCCGCGACCCGGCACCGAGCACCCAGGAGAACCATGTCCGTCGTTCCCTCGTCCGCCGCGCCGTCCTCCGTCGTCCCGGCCACCGACGACCGGGTCTTCCGCGGCCGGATCGGCCGCGACGTGCGCAGCGGGCACTACCCCGTACCGCACCGCTACCGGCTCCACCTGGCACCCGCCGACCCCGACTGTCTCGGCGTCGCCGTGACCCACAGCCTCCTCGGTCTCGACGACACCCTGCCGCTGCGGCTCCTGCCCGCCCTGCCCGACACCGCCGACGGCGGATACGACGTCCTCGGCCCGCTCTACGAGGCCAGCGCCCACCTCTACCGGGGACCGGCCGCCGCTCCCGTGCTCAGCGACGGCTGGACCGGCCGCATCGTCTCCACCCACGTGCCCGACATCCTGCGCGACCTCGCGCTGCGCTTCCGCGGCGACGGGCCCGAACTGCTCCCCGAGGACCGGCAGGACGGGATCCGCGCCGTCGCCGACCTGTGCGCCCGCAGCGTCAACGCCGCCGCCCAGCGCGCGGGCGAGCTGGGTCTCGACGACACCGCGGCCCACCACGACCCGCTCACCGTGCTCTTCGCCGCGCTCGGCTCCCTCGAACGGCGCCTCGCCCACCGGCCGTACGTCCTCGGCGACACGCTCACCGCCGCCGACGTGACCGTCTGGGTGACCCTCGTCCAGCTCGACACCGTCCACCGCTGGCACCTCGACGCCGCCGCCATGGAGCGGGTCGCGGGCCACCCCGCGCTCTGGGCGTACGCCGCGCGGCTCGCGGAAAGTCCCGCGTTCGCCCGCCACCTCGACATCGACGCGCTCCTCGCCCGCCACCGCGCCCACTGCCGGGGCCGCGAGGCCGCCGGGGCCGCCATGCGGATCGTGGACTGGCCCTCCGCGCGCGGCTGAGCCTGACCCGTGGAGAGGTCCGGGCGAAGGACCCGGCGAGTCCCGGCGTCGTAGCCGGCCCGCCGGCCCACAGCCCCGCCCCGCCTCGGCCGCGGCGCTCGGAAGCGCTCTGCCGCGGTGCTCAGCAGCCGTGTTCTGCCGCGGTGCTCAGCAGCCGTGCTCAGCCGTGGTGTTCGCAGCCGTGCTCAGCGGCGGTGCTCAGCCGAAGCGGCGGCCGGCCAGCGGCTCCGTGGCGTCGCCGCCACCCGCCCGGACCCCCCGCAGGAACGCCTCCAGGGCCTCCACGGAGGTCCTGGCCGGCGTCCACTCCAGTTCGCGCCGGGCCCGGTCGGTGGCCATCAGCGGCAGCCGCAGCACCGCGTCGAACAGATCCGGCGAGGCCGGTGCCATCCGCATCCGCCAGGCCGTCGCCAGCGCACCGCGGACCGCGGAGCTCGGCACCTTCACCGGGCGCGCGGCGAACATCCGGCCGAGCACCCCGGCGTCGACCGCCGGCTCCGCCGCCAGGTTGAACGCGCCCCGGACGTCCCTGAGCAGGGCCCGCCGGTAGGCGTCCGCGGCGTCGTCGCTGTGCAGCACCTGGAAGCGCAGCCCGTCAAGATCCGGCACGAGCGGCAGCAGTTCGGGCCGGAACAGCTGGCCCGGGAGCCAGCGGCCCGCGAAGATCCGCCGCTGCTCGCTCGCCGACTCCTCCTTGAACAGGAAGCCCGGCCGCATCCGCACCACCCGGGTCTGCGGATGGTCGCGCTCGAAGGTGTCCAGGACCCGCTCCACGTACGCCTTCTCCCGGGTGTAGGCGGCTCCCGGCCAGCCGTGCGTCGGCCAGGACTCCGACACGGGCGCGCCGTTTCGGGGCCCGGGGGAGTAGGCACCGACCGACGAGGCGCACACGAGGACCGGGACGCGGGCCGCGGCGACCGCGTCGAAGACCCGTACCGAGCCCAGGACGTTGGTCTGCCAGGTGGTCGCCGGATCGTGCGTGGGCTGGAACCGCCAGGCCAGATGGACCACCGCGTCGGCGTCCGCCACGTACTGGGCGAGCCTCGGCTCGTCGCCCTCCAGCGACAGGTCCACCTCCGCCCACTCGGTCCGCGCCAGGCTCAGCCGGGGCCGGCGACGGGACAGGCCGAGCACCGACGCCACGCCGGGCTCGCGTTCCAGGGCGCGCACCAGACTCGTGCCCACGTTGCCCGTCGCACCGGTGACGACCACACGCAGCCGCTCGCTCGGGTTCATGTCTCGACCTTCCGTCATCCGGGCCGCCCGCGCACGCGGAGGAGCACGTGGCCGGGGAAGGGCACGCGGACGAGGAAGGAACCCCGTCGTCACCGATGGTGACGGCATGGCTCGCGCTTGTGAGCACGTGCACCCACGATGGAGGGATCGTACGAGGGGGGCCAGGCCCGTACAGGAGGACCGGATGCTGCTCCCCGACCGCAACACGATCGACCGTCTGCTGCGGAGCTACCGCGCGCAGGAACGGCTGGTCCTGGCACGGCCGTACGACGTGCCGGCCCGCAGGCGGTTCGAGGACACCGCTTACACGCTGTGCGTCCTCATGGGGGAGCGCACCGCACGTGAGGCCGTCCGCGCCGCCGAGCGCTACACCGCGGAGCGGCCACCCGCCGCCGCGCCGCGCTGAGGCCGGTTCGACGGGCCCGGGCGGGGTAGCCGCGGGACGTCCGGGCGGACGGCCGCCCGGGGCGTACGGGCGGGAGGTGCCGGTGATGGGCGAGGCGCGGCTCTCGCCGCGCGAGCGGCGGATCCTCGCGGAGATCGAGGAGGACCTCGGCGCGGACACCGGATTCGCCCGGGCCCTCGGTTCCGGCCGGGCCCGGCGGCGGTCCCGGTTCGGGTCCGGCCGCCTCGCCGGACCCGGCGCGGCCCTGCTCGGGCCGCCGGCGCTCGTGCTCTTCGTGGCGGCCGTCATCACCGAGGCCCCGGCCCTCATCTGGAGCTTCGCCGCCGTCTGGGTGCTGACCCTGCTCTGCTTCCTGCGCCTGCTGCTCCGCTGGTCGCACCGCCACCTGACCGGCGACGAACGGCCCCGCCCGGACGAGGACGACCGGGGCCCGTCCGTCTCCTAGCGGCCGGGCCTCCGACGTCAGTTGCCGCGTGCTCCGAAGCGCCGCCACAGCCACAGCGAGAGCGCAGCTCCGAGGGCCGAGCCCACGAGCGCCAGCGGCAGGCCGGCCGCCGTGCCGGAGGGCGCCGCCTTCTCGGGTGCGGTCCGTCCGTCGGCCGTCTTCCCGGCCGTCTTCGCGTCCGCCCTCGTGCCGCCGGTCGAGGCCATGAGCCGCAACGCGTCGCCCGCCTCCGGACCGGCCTGCGCGCGCACCTCCGACCGTTCCCGTTCCCGCGCCCTCTCACCCGCCTGCTCCCGGGTGCGTACCCGCTCCGTGTCCCGCGCCCCGCGCCGCTCCTTCCCCGGTGTGAGCGAGCCGACCGGCTGGACCCGTCCCGCGGCGGCGAAGCCCCAGTCGAGCAGCGACCTGGTCTCCTCGTACACCGCCAGTCCGCCGCCCCCCTGCGGGTTCATCACCGACACCACCAGGGTCCGGCCGCCGCGCCTGGCCGCCGAGATCAGCGTGTTGCCCGCGTTGCTGGTGTAGCCGTTCTTCACGCCGATGAGTCCCGGGTAGCGGGCCACGCCGTCCGCGCCGGTGAGGAGCCGGTTGGTGTTGGCGATGCCGTACGACCACGAGCCCGCGGGGAAGTCGGCGTACGGCGTCGAGCAGTAACGGGTGAACTGCGGGTCCTGCAGCCCCGCCCGGCCGAACACCGCCAGGTCGTACGCGGAGGAGACCTGGCCCGGCGCGTCGTAGCCGTCCGGGGACACCACCCGCGTGTCGCGGGCCCCGAGGGAGCGGGCCTTCTCCTGCATCTGCCGGGCCGTCGACTTCCAGCCGCCGTTCATCGCGGCGAGCACGTGCACGGCGTCGTTCCCGGAACTGAGGAAGACCCCGTTCCACAGATCGGACACCTTGTACGTGTAGCCCTCCTTCACGCCCACCAGGCTGCTGCCCTCGCCGATGCCGGTCAGCTCGGAGTCGGCGACCGTATGACGCTCGTCAGGGTCGTGGTGCGGCATCGCCGTGAGTGCGAACAGCGCCTTCAGGGTGCTGGCGGGCGGCAGCGGCTTGTGGGCGTTGCGCGCCGCGAGGACCTCGCCCGTCGACGCGTCGGCCACCACCCAGGCGAGGGCGGAGACCGAGGGCAGCGCCGGCGCGCCGCGCAGCGGCTGCACCTGGGTGCCGGGACGGTCGAGCCGCGCCGGGTCCACGAAACGGCGCGCGGGCGGGGTGGGCTCCGCGGCCGCCGCGGCATGAGAGGTGGGCGAGGCGGGAGGAACAGCCGAGGCGGAGGAGACTGCCGGGGCGAACGGGACCGGCAGGGCGAGCAGCAGCGCCGCGGCACCGGCGGCGGTATGACGGACAGCTGGCGTGACGATCATTCAGCCACCGTAGGAACGCGGCCCCCGCGCCGCAGATCCAAGTGCGCCGACCGGCGTAGCGGGCGTGGCGAACGGCGGCGCGTCGCGTGGTCCCCGACCCGTCGGCCCGTGCCCCGGTGAGGGGGCCGGCCGGGCTGTCGGTGCGACAGGGCATCCTGGTGACGTGTCCTCACTCCCGTATCAGAGCAGGCCCGTTGCCTCCGCCGACGTCGCACCCGCGTCGTCCGAACACATGATCGTCTGCGGTGACGACGTCCTCGCCCACCGTCTCGCGGCCGAACTCCACGAGATGTACGGCGAGCGCGTCACCCTGCTCGTCCCGGCGCCCGGCGACGCGCCGGACCGGCCCGTGGCCCGGAGGGGACGCGCCATGGCGTTCTTCGGGCGGGTCACCGCGGCGGTGACGCGGACGGCGGCGGGCGCGGGCGGAACCGGGGCCCCGGGCTCGTCCGCCGGTCCGGGCACGTCCGGCGCGGGCCAGGGCCGGTCGATCCGGGTCGTGGAGACGACCGAGGCCGACGACGACGTGCTGCTCGACGCCGGCATCGGACGGGCCGCCGCGCTCGCCCTCGTCTTCGAGGACGACGAGCGCAACATCCGCGCCGCGCTCACCGCGCGCCGGCTCAACCCGCGCGTGCGGCTGGTCATCCGGCTCTACAACCGCAAGCTCGGCCAGCACCTGGCCACCCTGCTCGACCAGGCCGCGGCCGTCACCGAACCGGGACTCGACCCGGAGAAGCCCGACGCGACCACGACCGTGCTGTCCGACGCGGACACCGCCGCACCCGCGCTCGCCGCGACCGCCGTCGCCGGCAGCAAGAAGGTGATCCAGGCCGGCGGACTGCTGCTGCACGCCGTCGACCGCACCCCGCCCGCCCGCGGCGAGGTCGCCGACCCGGGCCTGTGCACCCTCGCGCTGCTCTCGTCGACCACCAGCGACCCGGCCGGCTGCGAGGGCTCCGAACGCAGCGGCGAGCTCGGTCCGCGCCTGCTGCCCGGGGACGCCGAGGTCGCCGCGGCCACCGGGCGCGGCATCGTCGCGCTCGAGACCGTGCGTTACGAAGGGCCCGCTCAGGCCTCCGGCTGGCTCGGCGCCTCCGGACTTCCGGTCGGCTCGCTGTTCTCGCGGCGGCTGCGCTGGTCGCTCGCCGGAGTCCTCGCCGCGGTCGTCGGCCTCTCCCTGGCCTCCACCCTCACCACCGGCGACCACCCCCTGCACGCGGCCTATCTGATCCTGCTCGACGTCTTCGCCATCGGCGATCCCGCCGTCGGCGAGCCGACCAGCCGCCAACTGCTCCAGATCCTCGCCGGGTTCGTCGGACTGCTCCTGCTGCCGCTGGTGATCGCCGCGCTCCTGGAGGCCTTCGGCACCTTCCGCAGCGCGACCACGCTGCGCCGACCGCCCCGCGGCCTGTCCGGCCACGTCGTGCTGCTCGGCCTCGGCAAGGTCGGCACCCGGGTGCTCGCCCGGCTGCGGAGGATGAACATCCCCGTGGTGTGCGTGGAGGCCGACCCGGAGGCGCGCGGGCTCGCCCTGGCCCGCCGGCTGCGGGTGCCCACGGTCATCGGAGACGTCACGGAGGAAGGCGTCCTGGAGGCGGCCCGGATCCACCGCGCCCGCGCCCTGCTCGCCCTCACCAGCGTCGACATCACCAATTTGGAGGCCGCGCTGCACGCGCGCTCCATCAGCCCGGAGCTCCGGGTCGCGCTGCGGCTGTACGACGACGACTTCGCCACCGCCGTCTACCGCACCCTGCGCACCGTCCACCCGGGTGCCCTCACCCGCAGCCGCAGCGTCTCGCACCTGGCGGCGCCCTCGTTCGCCGGGGCGATGATGGGCCGCCAGGTCCTGGGCGCCATCCCGGTCGAGCGGCGGGTGCTGCTCTTCGCGGCGCTCGACGTCGCGGACCATCCGCTCCTGGACGGACGGACGGCGGCCGAGGCGTTCGAGCCGGGTGCCTGGCGGGTGATCGCCCGTGGTGATGCCGGGGTGCCGCTCAGCCGCTCCGGCTACGGCCCGGTGACGGAGCTTCCGGCCGGGCGCGTCCTCGGGCCGGGCGACCGGGTCGTGGTGGCCGCCACCCGGCGCGGTCTCGCGGAGCTCCACGGCCGTCGCCCCCGGCAGGGCGCCGACGCGACGGGCACGGCAACTCCTCCCGCCACCGCCCTGGTTGACCCTAGGATCTGACCGTTCGTGCCCGCTCGGTGACGGTCCCGGGCCGATACGGCGCCGGTCCGCAACCGGTAAGGACGCCGTCGTCGACGCCGGTCCCCTCCGATTCCGTCGGCCTGCTTCCCGCAGTCAGGAGTGCCTTCCGTGAACACCCCGCACACCGCCCCCGGGGGCGGAGCACCGCACCGTCTCGACCCGGCCGGCGGCTGCCCGCACGCGGACAACGCCAGGCTGCTCGCCCGGGGAGCCGTCGCCCCGGTGCTGCTGCCAGGCGACATCGAGGGCATGGCGGTGCTCGGTCACGACGCCCTGCGCGACTTCCTCTCCCACCCCGAAGTCGCCAAAGGGGCGCGGCACTTCACCGCCCTCGCGGAGGGCCGGATACCCGAGGGCTGGCCGCTGCGCACCTTCGCCACCGTCCAGGGCATGACCACCGCGGACGACGCCGACCACCGGCGACTGCGTTCCCTCGTGAGCAGGGCCTTCACCCCGCGCCGCATCGAGGAACTGCGCCCCCGCGTCGAGGCCGTCACCGCGAGCCTGCTGGACTCCCTCGCCGAGGCGGCCCGCGCCGGCGACGGAGTCGCCGACCTGCGCCGCCACTACGCCCTGCCGCTGCCGCTCGGCGTCATCTGTGAACTCCTGGGCGTGGCCGAGGAGCACCAGGACCGGCTGCACCACCTCTCCAGTCAGGTCGTCGCCACCGACACCGGCCCGGAGCAGGCCGTCGCCGCCAACCGCGAGCTCGTCGAACTGCTCGCCGCCATCGCCGCCGACAAGGCCCGGGAGCCGGGCGACGACCTCATCACCGCCCTCATCGCCGCCCGCGACGAGGGCGGTGACCGGCTCGGCCAGCCCGAGCTGATCGGCACCATGGTGCTGCTGATCATCGCGGGCCACGAGACCACCCTGAACCTCGTCACCAACGCCGTGCGCGCGCTGTGCACCCACCGCGACCAGCTCGCCCACGTCAGGGAGGGCCGGGCCGGCTGGGCGGACGTGGTGGAGGAGACACTGCGCTGGGACAGCCCGGTGAGCTACTTCCCGTTCCGCTACCCCGTCCGCGACCTCACCGTCGACGGCACCCTGATCCCCAAGGGCACACCGGTGCTCGCCGGCTACTCGGCGGCGGGCCGCGACCCCAAGGCGTACGGCCCGGACGCCGACCGCTTCGACGTCACCCGTGGCCCGGCCGTCAAGCACCTCTCGCTCGGCCACGGACCCCACTACTGCCTGGGCGCACCCCTCGCCCGCATGGAGGCCACCCTCGCCCTCGAGGCGCTCTTCACCCGTTTCCCGGACCTCGACCTCGCGGTCCCCGAGGCCGCACTGGCCCGGCACGCCGGCTTCGTCGGCAACAGCGTGCGCGCCCTCCCGGTCCGCCTCGGCTGACCGGAGCGGTCCGCCGCTTCACAGGGCCCTTCCCCGCTCGGCGGCGGGGGAGGCCCTCAGCGCCGCGACCAGGCGCAACAGATGTGCCTCGTTGCCCGCGAGCCCCGCCGCCCGCAGGGCGGCGTCCGCCTCCGCCATCGGATGCGTCAGCATCGCCGCCGCGTACGGCTCGAGCCGCGGGTCGGAGAGCACGGCCTGGGTGGATTCGAGCAGCCGGAGATAGGCCTGGGCGGCGGCGCGCTCGCGTCCGGTGACGGTCGTCATGTCGGGCTCCCTCTCGACGGTCTGAGGCTGTCTCACCCCACCCTCTCGCACGGGTCTGACAACGGGCCCGAACCCGGCCCCGGCGAGGCCCGCCGGGCGTGCCCGCGCACCGCCCGACCGGCGCTCCGGGCGCCTCCGGTCGTCCCCGCCGCCGCTCCCGGCGCCTACCCCGCGCCGTCCAGGTGCGCGCCGAGCCGTTCCAGGAACACCCGTTGGCCCGCGACCAGGAGCGGTTCGGCCTGTGCCAGGCCGAACCAGCCGACGCGGTCGATCTCCGGGAACTCCCGCAGCACGCCCGAACCCCTCGGCCATTCCATGGTGAAGGTCCCCGGCACCACCCCGTCCGGGTCGAGATCGCCTTCCAGCGCCCACACGGTGACGAGCTTTCCGTTGCTCTGCCGGGACTCGCCGAGCGCGACCCACTCGCCGTGCGGGGCCGGCAGCCCCAGTTCCTCCTCGAACTCCCGGCGGGCCGCGGCCCGCGGCTCCTCGTCGGGCTCGTACTCGCCTTTGGGGATCGACCAAGCGGCCGCGTCGCGTGCGGCCCAGAAGGGGCCGCCCATGTGTCCGATGAGCACCTGTGGGGTGCCGTCCGGCGACCGACGGAAGAGAAGGAGACCTGCACTGCGCTTCCCGGGCATACGGCCCAGTGTGGCGGACCCGGCGGCCGTCCACACCCCCGCGTGGCACCCGTACACCCGTGCGGACCGGTGCGTCGGGAAACGCGACGCGTCGGAGAGGTCCGACGGATGAGCGCGAGAACGGCACCGGCGGCACCATCGAGTGCGCCGGGCAGGCTACGCGCCGGCTCCACCGGAGAGCCGCACGGTCACCACACCACCCGCCGGGTCCGCGTCCGCCGCCCAGTACGCGGGGTGCCGCAGCGAGCGGTGCGGTTCGAGCAGGGCCGGGATCCGCCGCTCGTACAGCAGCCGGTCGCCCTGGCGGACGGTCAGGACCGGGGCCGGGAGCCGCTCCACGGGACGGAGCAGCAGGGTGGGCACGGCCCCGGCGGACGGACCGGCGGGGAGCCGGCCGGGGCACAGCCGGCACAGCGCGCCCTCGGCGCGCAGCGGGAGCCCGGGCCCGGGCCAGGGCGCGCCCGCCAGGTGGTCCAGGACGGCGTCCGCCACCACGCGGCCCTCGGCCGCCGCGACCACCGCGGGTTCGACGCCCCGCAGCAGATTGCCCGCCGCGAACACGCCGGGCACCGACGTGCGCAGCCCCGGGTCGACCGACGGGCCGCGGGTGCCCGGGTCCAGCGGCACGCCGCCGGAGCGCGCCAGTTCGTGGTCCGGCAGCCAGTCGCCGGTGAACACCACCGTGTCGCAGCGCAGCAGACCCGTACGGCCGTCCGCACCGCGCACCACGACACCCGAGAGCCGCCCCCGGCCCACGAGTTCGACCACCGTCGCCCCGCGCAGCACCGGTCCGCCGCCCAGCCGCGGCCCCTGCGGCCGGTCGGCGACGGTCGCCACCACCGTGACCCCGGCCCCCCGCAGCGTACGCGCCGCGTGCCGGGCGACCGGGTCGGAGCCGACGACGACCGCGCGCCGGCCGATCCGCTCGCCGCGGAGCCCGAACAGCTCGACGGACTGCTGGAGTTCACCGGTGCTCAGCACCCCGGCCGGCCGCGCTCCGGGCACCAGGCGGGCGCTGCGCGGCCGCTCGCGCGCACCGGTCGCCAGCACCACGGCACGGGCGGTGATCCGCTCGGGTCCGGTCGGCGCCGTCACCTCCAGGGTGAGCGGCCCCGCCCAGCCGGTCGCGCCGGCCCCGGTGCGCAGCGCCGCCCCGGCCCGGACCGCCGCGCGCACCGCGCGACAGGCGAAGACCGGCCCCGTGGACCCGCCGAAGCCGCCGCGGGCGCAGTGCCTCGGCACCCCGCCCGCCGCCCGCTCCCGTTCGAGCACTTCGACCCGGCCCGCGCCGGCCGCCGCGAGCCGTGCGGCGGCGGCGAGCCCGGCCGGACCGCCGCCCACCACCAGGACGTCGACCGTCCGCTCCCCGGAACCGCCGGGTCCGTCGGGCAGCACGGGACCGGTGCTCACCGCACGCCCTCCTCGAACAGCGAACGGACGGCCGCCCCGCAGGAGAAGCCCTGGCAGCGCCCGGCCCTGGCCCGGGTCCTGCGGCGCAGCCCGTCCAGGGAAGCGGGCGGCACGGTGGAGGCGAGCGCGTCGCGGATCTCGCCCAGGGTGACCCGCTCGCAGTGGCAGACGACCGTGCCGTACGCCGGGTCGCGGGCGATGAGACCGGCGTCGCGGTACGGACGGGGAAAGGCCTCGCCCAGGTTCGGCATCCGCACGCGCGCGAGCGGCCGTTCGGCGCCCGGTTCGAGGCCGGCCTCGGCGAGCAGCTCCACCGTGTGCCGGCCCAGGGCCAGGGAGGCGGTGAGGCCGGTGGAGCGGATGCCGCCGACCGTGACGTACCGCAGCTCGGGGTGGGCGGTGACGCGGTAGTCCTCGGACCCGGTGGCGGCCCGCAGCCCCGCGTAGACGGCGGTGACCTCCTCGTCGAGGAGTTCCGGCAGGATCCGGCGGCCCTGCTCCCGCAGGGCGGCGAGCCCTTCGGCGGTCGAGCCGGTCGCGGTCTTGTCGGTCAGGTCCTCGGCGGTCGGCCCGAGCATCACGTTGCCGTAGACGGTCGGCGCGATGAGGACGCCCTTGCCGAGGGCGCCGGGCACCGGCAGCAGGATGTGCCGGACGAGCTCGCGGGCGAACTTGTCGAAGACGACGAGCTGGCCGCGCCGCGGGGTGACCGTGAAGTCCTTCCGCCCGAGCAGTGCGTCGAAGGCGTCCGCGTACAGCCCGCAGGCGTTGACCAGGAAGCGGGTGCGCAGCACTCCGCGCCGGGTGACGAGCAGGTGCGGCTCGCCGGGGCCGCCGGGCCGCACCTTCTCCACCGGGCAGTCCAGGTGGAGGTCGACGCCGGAGCGCACGGCCTGGGTGACGTAGGCGAGCGGTGTGGTCCACGGGCAGACGACCGACTCGCCGGGCACCTCCAGGGCGCCGAGCGCCCCGGCGCCGAGATGCGGCTCGCGGGCGTACAGCTCGGCGGCGGAGACCGGCCGGGTGCCGTGGTGCCCGTTGCGCCCGGCCTTGTCGGCGAGCCGGGGCAGGGTCGCGAGCTGCTCCTCGTCCCAGGCGACGAGCAGGGCGCCGACGGGCTCGACGGGGATGCCGGTCTCCTCGGCGTACGCGGCGAGCAGCCGCCCGCCCTCGCGGACCATCCGGGCTTCGAGGGAGCCGGGGACGGCGTCGAAACCGGTGTGCAGGATCGCGGTGTTGGCCTTGGAACTGCCCTCGCCGATGTCGCCGGAGGCCTCGACGAGCGCGACCCGCAGCGGGTAGCGGGCCAGTTCCCGGGCGATCGCGCAGCCCACCACGCCGGCGCCGACCACGGTGACGTCGTACGCGCCGCCGGGCCCGGACGTGTCCGGCAGGATCCCGCGGCGGGTGACGCTCACGCGGTGCCGCTCCCGTCCGCGAGGAGGGCCGCCACGGCCGTACGGAACCGGCCGAGCCGCTCCGCCGCCTCGTCGGCGCTGATGCGCGGCTCGTACACGGCCGACGGCTTCCACTCCGGTACGGCCTCGTGGACGGCCAGGCCCGGCGCGTGCCCGAGCCGGGCGACGGCCGCGACGCCGAGGGCGGTGGCGTCGGGCAGCGCGGAGACCTCGACCGGGCGCTGGAGGAGGTCGGCCTGGGTCTGCATGAGCAGCGTCGAACGGGTCAGTCCGCCGTCGACCCGCAGGGTGGTCAGCGGTGTGCCCAGGTCGGCCGCGGCGGCGCCGGCGAGCTCGGCCACCTGGGCGGCGATGCCCTCGCACAGGGCACGGACCAGCTGGCCGGGTCCGGTGTCGAGGCCGAGTCCGGTGACCGCGCCGCGCACGTCGCCGCGCCACCAGGGTGCCGCGAGCCCGGCGAGGGCCGGTACGAAGGTGACGCCGCCGGTGTCCGGGACGGCGCCGCCGATCGCGTCGAGCTCCTCGGGGCCGGCGATCACGCCGAGGTCGGTGAGCCAGCGTACGGCGGACGCGGCCGTGTACACCTGTCCGTCGAGGCAGTAGCTGGTGCGCCCGGCGAGGCGCCACGCGACGCAGGCGACGAGCCCGGAGTCGCCCCGGCGCGGAGCGGGCCCGGTCTGGGCGAGCAGGAAGGCCCCGGTGCCGTAGGTGCACTTGGCTGCGCCGGGCTCGGTGACGTCCTGGGCGAGCAGCGCGGCCTGTTGGTCGACGAGGAGCCCGGTGAGCGGCAGCGGCGGGCCGAAGGCGGTGGTGGTGCCGACCGGCGTGTCGCAGTCCACCACCCGGGGCAGCGGCTCGCCGCCGAGACCGTAGACGTCGAGCGCGGTGCCGGACCAGGCGACGGTGTCCAGGTCGAGCAGCCCGGTGCGGCCCGCGGTGGCCACGTCGGTGACGAAGGCGCCCGTGAGCCGGTGCGCGAGCCAGGAGTCACTGGTGGTGACCACGCCCGCGCCGGTGAGGTGGCGGCGGATCCAAGCCATCTTCGGGGCGGCGAAGTAGGGATCGAGCGGCAGGCCGGTGATCCGTGTCAACTCGTCGGCGTGGGAGGCGAGTTCGGAGCAGACCGAGGCGGCTCTGCGGTCCTGCCAGACGAGGGCGTCGGTGAGCGGCTCGCCGGTCTCGGCATCCCAGGCGAGCACGGTCTCGCCCTGGTTGGCCAGGCCGACGGCGACGGCCGGCTCCCCGGCCTCGGCGAGTGCGGCGCGGCCGGCCGTGACGACGGAGTCGTACAGCTCACGGGGGTCGACCTCGACCAGGCCGCCGGGCAGGGCGCTCGGGCGGACCGGGGCGAAGCCGGTGCCGAGCACCCCGCGTTCGGGGCAGACGACGAGGGCCTTGGTGCCCGACGTGCCCTGGTCGACGGCGAGTACCGGGCCCGTCATGTGTGCGACTCCCTGCCGTTCATGGGTTCCTGGTCGTCCTTGATCGTGTTCCTGGCGTGGAACGGGTCAGCCTGATGCAGCCGGGTCGCCGCGTCAAGGCTCCGGAGGGGAAGCCGTCAGGTCCGGACCTGACAGTGACGTGATGTCAAATTCAGTCGCTGGCTTGATAGTTACGGTCACGCAGAAAAGTGGATCGATCACATCCGGCAACCTCTATAGTGATCGCCGATCAACGGCCGGGACAGCCGGGACAACCCGGGGGACTGACCACCCCCTCCGCCCACCGCACCGAGGAATCATGTCGCCCACCTCCCGCCCCGCCACCTGATGGCCGGGCACGGCTTCCGGCCCGTCTACCATCCGGCCGGCCACGACCACGCCCTGCGCGGCGCCGTCCAGGAGCTCCGCACCGGCCGCTGGGTGGCGATGGCCCGATTACTCGACGAGACGGCCGGCTGGTCGGGCTGGACCCGCCGCACCCAGGTCCTCGCCGCCGTCGCCGCCGGCACCGACGTCGTCGAGACCTGGCGCGCCGAGGAGCCCGACTCCGTCGCGGCGGTCGTCATGCACGCGCGCGTGGCCGTCGAGCGGGCCGTACGGGCCCACCGCACCGCCCACGCCCGCACCCGTGAGCTCTGGCAGGAGGCCTGGACCGCCTGCCTCGAAGCCGCCGACCGTGCCCCGGCCGACCCCGTCCCCTGGGTGTGCCGGCTCGCCCTCTCGGTGCTCGACGCCCAGCAGCGGATGGAGGAACACCGGCTCGCGCCGCCCGCGCCCATGCTGCCGCCCGGCCCCTGGGGGTTCCTCGCCGAGGCCGACAAGCGCGACCCGTACAACCGCGAGGCGCACCACCGGATGCTCCAGTTCGTGTACGCCCGCCGGCCGGGGCCGCTCTCCGAGGCCGTCAACTACGCCCAGTGGGCCGCCTCCTCGGCTCCCGTCGGCTCCGCCCTGCACGCCCTGCCGCTGTACGTACGGGTCGAGCGCTACCGGCGCGAGCGCGGTCACGAGCGCGCCCTCGACCTGCACTGGGTCGCCGAGGACGCGGTGCGCGACGCGGACCGGGCCATGGACGCCTGGTTCCTGTTCTGCGCCACGGAGGAGGCCAGCCTGCTCGACCTCAACCACCTGGCGCACGCCCTCTACGGGGCCCTCAGATTCCCCGACGCGGCCCGGGTGTTCGAGGCCCTGGGGCCGTACTGGACCCCGCAGCCCTGGTCGTACCGCACCGACCGCCCCGACGAGCGCGATCCCGCGGAGGAGGTCTTCCAGCGGGCGCGGGCCCGCTGCCTCGGCGGCCCCGCGACCCGCGGCGGCCCCTGACGCCCCGCGGCCCCTGCCCGCGCGGCTCTCCCCGTCTCGCGCGGCGAACCGTGCCGCGGCCCGCACCCCCGCTGTCCGCCGTAACCCCCGTACGGCGCCGTCCGTCCCCTTCCCCCGGAGGAACGCATGTCCCGCACCGCTCCCACCGACGCGATACGCAAGCCGCCACCGGCCGCGAGGGACGAGGAGGCCAGGCTCAGGGAGCTCGGCTACCAGCCCGTCCTCGCCCGCCGGATGGGCGGCTTCGGCAACTTCGCCATCAGCTTCTCGGTCATCTCCATCCTGTCCGGCTGCATGACCCTGTACGGCTTCGGACTCGGCACCGGCGGCCCCGCCGTCATGCTCTGGGGCTGGGCGGGCGTCGGCCTGTTCGTGCTGTGCGTCGGCCTCGCGCTCGCGGAGGTCACGAGCGCCTACCCGACCTCCGGGGCGCTGTACTACATGGCCGACCGGCTCGGCGGCCGCCGCTGGGGCTGGTACACCGGCTGGCTCAACCTCCTCGGCCTGCTGGGCGCCATCGCCGGAATCGACTACGGCGCCGCCCTGTTCACCGGCGCCTTCCTCAACCTCCAGTGGGGCTTCACGCCCACCCCGGAGTCGACCTTCCTGATCTTCCTGGCGATCCTGCTCGTGCACGCCGTGCTCAACCTCAACGGCGTCCGCCTGGTCAGCCTGCTCAACTCGGTCAGCGTCTGGTGGCACCTGGGCGGCGTCGCGCTCATCGTCGGCGCGCTCGCGATCGTCCCCGACCACCACCAGTCCGCGACCTTCGTCTTCACCGAGTTCGTCAACGACACCGGCTGGGCCAACCCGCTCTACGTGGCCGCCATCGGCCTGCTGCTCGCGCAGTACACCTTCTCCGGGTACGACGCCTCCGCCCACCTCTCGGAGGAGACCGCCAACGCCTCCGTGGCCGCCGCCAAGGGCATCGTCCGCTCCATCTGGGCCTCCTGGATCGCCGGCTTCGCGCTGCTCGCCGGACTCACCTTCGCCATCCAGGACTACGCGGGCACCCAGAACACCGCCACCGGCGTGCCGCCCGCCCAGATCCTCCTGGACGCGCTCGGCGAGGGCGGTGCCAAGGCCCTGCTGCTCGTCGTGATCGTGGCCCAGCTGTTCTGCGGCAACGCCGAGGTCGCCGCCGCCAGCCGGATGGTCTTCGCGTTCAGCCGCGACAACGCCCTGCCGGGCTCCTCGCTCTGGCGCCGGGTCAGCAGCCGCACCCACACCCCGGTGCCCGCCGTGTGGCTCTCGGTCGTGGTCGCCGCGCTGCTCGCGGTGCCGTCGCTGTACTCGGCCACCGCCTACGGCGCCGTCACCGCGATCAACGTCATCGGGATCACGCCGGCCTATGCCATTCCGATCCTGCTGCGGCTGCGCGCGGGCCGGAACTTCGTGCCCGGGCCGTGGAACCTGGGCCGCTGGAGCAGGCCGATCGGATGGATCGCGGTCGTCTGGGTCGCGCTCGTCACGGTGCTGTTCTGCCTGCCCCAGCGTTCCCCGGTCACGGTCGACACCATGAACTACGCGGTGATCGCCCTGGCCGTCGTGCTCGTGCTCGCCAGCGTCTGGTGGTACGTCGCCCGCCGCTCGTACGGCACGCCGCAGACGTACGGCAGCGCCCGCGAGGAGGCGGAGATCGCCGAGGGCATCGTCTGACCCGCGGACGGCGGGAGTGAGCGGCCGGAGCGGTCGGCCGGAGCGAGGGGTCGGAGCGGTCGGCCGGAGCTGTCGGCCGGTGTGAGCGGTCGGCGGGGGCCCTGGCGGAGGCCCGCGCCGGCCGGTGCCGGAGCGCGGCTCAGCCGCCGAACTCGTAGGTCCAGGCCCCCGTGCGGGCCGCGAAGTCGATGTCCGTGACTTCCAGGGCGTGCCCGTGCTGGTCGCTCACCACCCGGTGGACGTACAGCCGGGCGGCGTCGGCCGCGCCCGGTCCGCCCGCCGCCGGCGTCAGGCCCGTGTCCGGCGTCCCGTCCGCCGCGCCGCCGGTCCGCGGCGGGCCGGGCGGGACGCCGATCGACTCCCGGTGGGTGGTGCGCAGCCCCGCCTGGTGCATCCAGTGGTAGAGCAGCCGCAGGTCCGGCTGCCCGCACCGCTCGGCCCGCCGCCGGTAGCGGCCGAGCTGCGGGATCTCCGCCAGCGCGGCCCGGGAGAACCAGGTGACCGAGCGCTGCAGGGACTCGCCCGCCGGGGTCAGCACCACATGGCGGTGCACCAGCGTCGGTTCGCCGGGAGCGAGGGACAGCCGGCCGGCCAGGGCCACGGGCGGCGCCTCCCAGGAGAGCGCGGCGCGGACCAGCGCGTCCGCGGCCCTGGGTCCGCCCGGGAAGGTGGGCCGGCACGGGGAGGGGGCCGCGGACCGCTGGTCGTGGGCGCCGTCGGCGGCGAAGGTGCCGCGCCGGTCCGTCACCACGAGCCGTTCCTCGCGCAGCAGTTGGAGCGCGCTGCGGACGGTCTGCCGGTTGACGTGGTAGCGGTGGGCGAGCAGGCGTTCGGAAGGAAGCCGGCTGCCGGGGGAGATGCGGCGCTGGACGAGGTCGTCCCGCAGTGCGCGGGCCACCCGGAGATAGAGCGGAAGCGCCGTCGTCGACCCGTGTTCGGGAACGGGTTCGGCCATGTCTCGGACCCTCTCTGTCATGCGTGGATCCATGCGTCTCGTGCATGGTTCAACCATTGCTCGGTGTGACCACCCGAGTCGTGTGGGTGATCAATTCCTATCATTGGTCTAAACCATTCTGGAAGTCCCGCCGGCGAGAGTGGCCGAAACGAGCGCGGCGCCGTGTAATGGATCGCACCGGAGCAGTGCCGACGTCCGCCGGCAGCGGCGTTGGGAGAGGCTGGTGAGGCCGAATGGCGACACCGTCCGAACGGGCGGAGCAAGGCAAGGCCGCCCGCAAGCGCGTCCCCCGCTCCTCCCACGGCCGCTGGATACCCTCCTCCCAGCGCCCCGACCCGGTCACCCTCCTGGAGCGGGAGTCCGTCGACCGGCTGCCCGAGCTCGTCCCCATCCGCTACGGCCGGATGGCGGTCTCGCCCTTCGCCTTCCTGCGCGGCGCCGCCGCCGTCATGGCCGCGGACCTCGCCGCCCAGCGCCACACCGGACTCACCGTCCAGCTCTGCGGCGACGCCCACCTCCTCAACTTCGGCGTCTACGCCTCACCCGAACGGACGCTTCTCTTCGACGTCAACGACTTCGACGAGACCCTCCCCGGCCCCTTCGAGTGGGACGTGAAACGGCTGGCGGCCTCCGTCGCCGTGGCCGCGCTGCAGAACGGCACCACCAAGGCCAAGGCCCACCGCGCCGCCCAGGTCGCCGTCGAGTCGTACCGGCTGGCCATGCGCCGGCTGGCCGGCCTCGGCGAACTCGACGTCTGGTACGAGCGGATCGCCGCCGACGACCTCACCGCGCTGGTCCGCGGCGCGGCGAACCGGAGCCGACTGCAGGCCCGGCTCGCCCGGGCCCGTCGCCGCACCAGCCTCCAGGTCCTCGACAAGCTCACCGAGAAGGACGGGTCGGGCCGCCACATCGTCGACGACCCACCGCTCCTCGAACGCGTCACGGACATCGACCGGGTCACGATAGGCAAGATCTTCAGCGACTACCGCAGCTCGCTCGCCGAGGAACGCCGGCTGCTGCTCGACCGCTTCCGCTTCGTCGACGCCGCCCGCAAGGTCGTCGGCGTGGGCAGCGTCGGCAGCCGCTGCTTCATCCTGCTGCTGGAGGGCCGCGACGACGGCGACCCGCTCTTCCTCCAGATCAAGGAGGCGGGCGAGTCGGTCCTGGAGCAGTACCTGACACCCAGCCCCTACACCCACCACGGCCACCGGGTCGTCAGCGGGCAGCGGCTCACCCAGGCCGCCAGCGACATCTTCCTCGGCTGGATGACCGGCCCCGAGCAACGGCACTTCTACTGGCGCCAGCTGCGCGACATGAAGGGCTCCGCCGAGGTCGAGACCATGTCCCCCTCCGTGCTCCGCGACTACGCGCGGCTGTGCGGCCGGGCCCTCGCCAGGGCCCACGCCCGCTCCGGCGACCGGATCGCGATCTCCGCCTACCTCGGCACCTCCGACGTCTTCGACCGCGCGACGGCCGACTTCGCGCTCCGCTACGCGAGTCAGAACGCCGACGACTACGCGGCGCTCAGTGCCGCGATAGCGGCGGGAGTCGTGACGGCGGCCCCGGGCGTCTGACCGCCCGGGGCCACCGGAGCCCGTCGAGGCCGCACGGGAGCCCGCCCGGCAGACCGCGCCCCGACCGGGGCGCGGGCCCGCGCCCCGTACGTACGCCGGTCAGGCGTCCTGGCGCCACATCGGCGGCTCGGCCGGCGTCTCCGGCACCGGGTCGAACAGCGCGGCACGGACCACCGCCGGGGCGAACACCGCCGTCAGCGGGGCGGTCAGGTGCAGTGCCGAACGGAAGGCCGGGCCGACCACCGGGTGCGCCGCGGCCCGCGCCGCCACCCGGGCGAGGTACCAGCCGGTCACCTTGTCGAGGGTCCCCGTGCGGGCCGCGTCACCGGTCGCGCCCGGCATCTTCTTGTCGGCGCCCGCCGAGATGTCCCAGGCCTGCCTCGACGCGTCGAGCAGCGCCTTCTGCACCCGCCGGGTGGTCGGGGTGCGCCGGGTGTCCGCGAGCGCCGTGCGCAGCGCGAGCGCGGTCATCGCGGCGATGGCCATGCCCTGCCCGTAGATCGGGTTGAACGCGCACAGCGCGTCACCCGTCGCGAGGAATCCGGCCGGGCGGCGGCCCGGACGGTCGTAGCGGCGACGGATGTTGGCGGTCTTGCGGAAGCCGAACACCGGGGTCAGCGGCTCGGCCTTCGCGATCCAGTCGGCGACGACCGGGTGCGGCAGCCGGCGCGCGAACTCCTCGAACAGCTTCTCGTCCGTGGGCGGTTCGTCGCCGCGCAGCCCGGCGAGCGTGACCACGTGACGGCCGTCCCCGAGCGGCAGGATCACGCCGCTGTACACCTGGGCGGGGTTGGGCACGATGTAGTAGCCGACGGCGTCGGTGGACGGGTCGGCGGCGGGGGAGCGGAAGATCCGCGTGCTGTACGCGAGACCGGTGTCGATGGTCTCCTCGTGCGGCGCCTCGGCTCCGATCCCGGCCAGCCAGTCCGCCGCGCGGGTCGAGCGGCCCGAGGCGTCCACGACCAGGTCGGCCTCCAGCGGGTACGGCTCCTTCGACGCGCCCGCCCCGCGCTCGCGCAGCAGCACGCCCCGCACCCGGGCGGAGTCGCCGAGCAGCCCGACCGCCTCGGTGCCCTCGATCCGTTCGATCCGCGGATCGGCGAACACCCGCTTGCGCACGAGCCAGTCGAGCTGGTCGCGGGGGCCGGCGTAGAAGTGCACCGTGGGCTCGGTGCGGGGGTACCACCGCCCGTCCTGCCACTGCACCATGTCCTCGGGCACGCCCAGTTTCGGCGCGCCGAGCCCGTGCAGTTCGGCCACGAAACCGGGCAGCAGCTCGTCGAACGCCCGCTGTCCGCCCTCGATCAGCACGTGGAGGTGCCGGCTCTGCGGCACGCCGGGGCGGCCCTCCGGCTCCTGTGGATAGCGGTCACGCTCGACGACGGTGACCCGCTCGGCGTGCTCGCTCAGCACCCGTGCGGCCAGCAGACCCGCGAGACTCCCCCCGACGACCACCGCGTGACGCGTCCTGCGGGATCCCAACTCGTCGGCCATCCTCGCCCTTTCCCGTAGGGGTTGTGGAACTGCCGTGGACCGTACGGGCCCACGTGGTCCAGGACTGACCAGTATCCACGGTGGCGCGGGGCGCGTCGCGGGCCACGAGGGCTCCACCGTCCTGGTGGGTCTCGACGGCCCGCGGCTGCTGCGGGACGCGGCGTGGCGGCGGGCGGCGTCGTCGTGACGCGACGCCGGGCCGGTGTCACTCCCCGGCGGGCCCGGCGAGTTCGTCCAGGGCCTGGGTCAGCCACTGCACCCAGAACCGCTCCAGGTCGATGCCGCCGCGCAGCACCAGGTGCCGCAGCCGGTCCGGTTCCGCGGACCGGCGCTCCGGCGGGAAGTCCCGGGTCTCGATCTCCAGGTACTCGTCCAACTGTCTCCGGTGCAACCCGAGATGGCGCTCCAGCTCCTCCCGCAGGCCCCGGCCGCCGACCACCGCCGCCGCACGCATCCGCAGCAGCAGCGCCGAGCGCATCGGCTTGGGGTCCTCGGGGGTGTCCACCCAGGCGGCGAGCTCGGCGCGGCCGGCGGGCAGCACCTCGTACTCCTTCTTCTGTCCGCGCGCGGGAGCGGCGGAGGGCAGGGCACAGATGTGCCCCGCCTGCTCCAGTTTCCCGAGCTCCCGGTAGATCTGCTGGTGCGTGGACGACCAGAAGTAGCCGATCGACCGGTCGAATCGGCGGGTCAGTTCGAGACCCGAGGACGGCTTCTCGAGCAGTGCCGTGAGGATCGCGTGCGGGAGGGACATGGACGCATCCTAGGTTCGACGGGTCCGACCGCCCGCGCGGTCACCGGTCCGCGGGCTCACAGTGCGGCGGCCAGCCGCGTGCCCTGGTCGATCGCGCGCTTGGCGTCCAGCTCGGCGGCGACGTCGGCCCCGCCGATCAGGTGCGCGGCCCGGCCCGCGGCGACCAGCTCCTCGTACAGCCCGCGGCGCGGCTCCTGGCCGGTGCACAGGACCACGGTGTCGACCGGGACGACCTGCGGCTCGCCGTCGACGGTGATGTGCAGGCCCTCGTCGTCGATCCGCTCGTACGACGCGCCGGCGACCATGGTGACGCCCCGGTGCTTCAGCTCGGTGCGGTGGATCCAGCCGGTGGTCTTGCCCAGGCCCGCGCCGACCTTGGTGGTCTTGCGCTGGAGCAGGTGCACCTGGCGCGGCGGCCGGGGCCGCTCCGGAGTGCGCAGGCCGCCCCGCGCCTCGTACGAGGTGTCGACGCCCCACTGCCGGAAGTACGTCTCCGGGTCCTGGCTCGCGCCCTCGCCGCCGTCCGTGAGGAACTCCGCGACGTCGAAGCCGATGCCGCCGGCGCCGAGGATCGCGACCCGCTCGCCGACGGGCACGCGGTCGCGCAGCACGTCCAGGTAGCCGACCACGCTCGGGTGGTCGACGCCCTCGATCTCGGGGGTGCGGGGGGTCACGCCGGTGGCGACGACGACCTCGTCGTAGCCGTCGAGGTCGGCCGGGGTGACGAGCGTGTCCAGGCGGACCTCGACACCGCGCTCGGCGAGCTGGACGCGGAAGTAGCGGAGGGTCTCCTCGAACTCCTCCTTGCCCGGCACCTGCTTGGCGATGTTCAGCTGGCCACCGATCTCGGCGCCGGCGTCGAACAGAGTGACCGTGTGGCCGCGTTCGGCCGCCGAGACCGCGCAGGCGAGGCCGGCCGGGCCCGCGCCGACGACGGCGATGCGCTTGGCGAGACGGGTGGGCGAGAGGACGAGCTCGGTCTCGTGGCAGGCCCGCGGGTTCACCAGGCAGGAGGTGATCTTCAGGCTGAAGGTGTGGTCCAGGCACGCCTGGTTGCACCCGATGCAGGTGTTGATGGTCTCGGCGCGGTCGGCGGCGGCCTTGGCGACGAAGTCCGGGTCGGCGAGGAAGGGGCGGGCCATGGACACCATGTCGGCGCGGCCCTCGGCGAGGATCTGCTCCGCGACCTCGGGCGTGTTGATCCGGTTGGAGGTCACCAGCGGGACGGACACCGCGCCCATCAGCCGCTTGGTCACCCAGGTGTAGGCGCCGCGCGGCACGGAGGTCGCGATGGTGGGGATCCGGGCCTCGTGCCAGCCGATGCCGGTGTTGATGATGGTGGCGCCGGCCGCCTCGATCTCCTTGGCGAGGGAGACCACCTCGTCGAGGGTGGAGCCGCCCGGGACCAGGTCGAGCATGGAGAGCCGGTAGACGACGATGAAGTCCTCGCCGACGCGCTCGCGGATCCGGCGCACGATCTCCAGCGGGAAGCGGACCCGGTTCTCGTACGGGCCGCCCCAGCGGTCGGTGCGCTGGTTGGTCGCGGAGGCGATGAACTCGTTGATGAGGTAACCCTCGGAGCCCATCACCTCGACGCCGTCGTAGCCGGCCTCCTTGGCGAGCTCGGCGCAGCGGGCGTAGTCCTCGACGGTCTGCTCGACCTCGGCGTCGGAGAGCTCGTTCGGTACGAAGGGGCTGATCGGCGCCTTGATCGCGCTGGGCGCGACCAGGGCGGGGTGGTAGGCGTACCGGCCGAAGTGGAGGATCTGCATCGCGATCCGGCCGCCCTCGGCGTGCACGGCGTCGGTGATCACACGGTGCTCGGCGACCTCATCGGCGGTGGTCAGCTTGGCACCGCCGTCCCACGGCCGGCCCGCCTCGTTGGGCGAGATGCCACCGGTGACGATGAGGCCGACGCCGCCGCGGGCGCGCTCGGCGTAGAAGGCGGCCATCCGCTCGAAGCCGTGCTCCGCCTCCTCGAGCCCGACGTGCATGGATCCCATGAGCACCCGGTTGGGCAGGGTCGTGAACCCGAGGTCCAGCGGGCTCAGCAGGTGCGGGTACGGGGTGTTCGGGGCCATGGGGGCGCCTCCTCGCGCGGGGTCGTCACAGCTGTTGTAGACGACGCGCGGAGGCTTGTGCAACAAGTTGCATAAGGGGCGGGGTCAGATGTGCCGGACACCACAGGGGAGGGACGGAACCGGAGAGCGGGCCCCGGACACCGAAAAGAGGGATCTGCCCGCCGCGGGAGGCAGAGGCAGGGGGCAGTGCCAGGGCCGGAGGCCGCAGACGAGGGCCCGCGCCGCGGGAGCGGCGCGGGCCCTCGCGGGTCTGCCCTCACTCCTTGCGGTACGCGTACGCCTCCGCGGCAGCCGCCGCCACCGCGGCGAGGTCACCGCCGGCCGTCGCCGTCACCAGGGCCGCCACCGTGCCCTCCACGAACGGGGCGTCCACCAGGCGGGCGCCCTCCGGTAGCTCGTCGCCCTCCGCGAGCAGGGCCTTCACCGTCAGTACCGCGCTGCCCAGGTCGACCAGGAGGGCCACGCCGGCGCCGCTGTCCGCGGCCTTCGCCGCCTCGGTGATCAGCTCGGCGCTGGTGCCGAGACCACCGTCCGGCGTGCCGCCCGCGGGCAGGACGGCCGCCGTGTCGCCGCCGCCCGCCAGGCCCCGGGCCAGCTCGGCGACCGAGGCGGCCACGGCCGCGCTGTGCGAGACCAGGACGATGCCGACCCGGCCCGCCGTCGCCCCGCTCATCCCGTCGCCTCCGCCGCGCCGGCCGCGGCCGCCACGTCCGCGAGCGCCGCGAACAGCAGCGCCGACGACGTCGCCCCCGGGTCCTGGTGGCCGACGGACCGCTCGCCGAGATAGCTCGCCCGGCCCTTGCGGGCGAGCATCGGTACGGTCGCCAGCGCGCCCGCCTCCGCCGCCTCGCGGGCCGCCGCGAACGAGCCGCCGAGCGCCTCCGCGGCCGGTCCCAGCGCGTCCAGCATCGTCTTGTCGCCCGGCTGCGCCCCGCCCAGCTGGGCCACGGCGGCGATCCCGGCTGCCAGCGCCTCGGCGAGCTCGGGCCGGGAGACCCGCTCCGCGTCGCCCAGCGCCTTCCCCGTACGCCGCAGCAGCGTCCCGTACAGCGGTCCGGACGCCCCGCCCACCGTGGAGATCAGCTGCCGCCCGGCGCCCGTGAGCACCGCGCCCGGGGTGGCCGGCGGCTCCTTCTCCAGGGTCGCCGTCACCGCGGCGAACCCGCGCTTCAGATTGGCCCCGTGATCGGCGTCGCCGATCGCCGAGTCCAGCTCGGTCAGCCGGTCGGCCTCCCGGTCCACCGCGGCGGCGGCCGCCGCCATCCACTCCCGGAAGAAGCCGGCGTCGAACGTCGTCTCCGCGCTCACCCTCGCCTCACCGCCCCCAGCGCAGCGCGGGCGTGCTCACCGGCGCGTCCCACAGCCGCAGCAGTTCCTCGTCGGCCTCGCACAGGGTCACCGAGCAGCCCGCCATGTCGAGCGAGGTCACGTAGTTGCCGACCAGCGTCCGCGCGACCGGCACCCCGCGCTCGCCGAGCACCCGCTGCACCTCCGCGTTGAACCCGTACAGTTCGAGCAGCGGCGTCGCTCCCATCCCGTTCACCAGGACGAGCACCGGCCCTCTGGGCCGCAGATCCTCCAGGACGGCGTCCACCGCGAAGTCCGCGATCTCTCCCGAGGTCATCATCGGGCGCCGCTCCCGGCCCGGCTCCCCGTGGATGCCGATGCCCAACTCCAGCTCGCCCGCCGGCAGGTCGAAGGTCGGCGAGCCCTTCGCCGGCGTCGTGCAGGCGCTCAGCGCCACGCCGAAGCTGCGGGACCGGGCGTTCACCTGACGGGCGATCGACTCGACCCGCTCCAGCGGCGCACCCGCCTCGGCGGCCGCGCCCGCGATCTTCTCGACGAACAGCGTGCCCCCGGTCCCGCGCCGCCCCGCCGTGTACAGGCTGTCGGTGACGGCCACGTCGTCGTCGACGAGGACCTTGGCGACCTGGATGCCCTCGTCCTCGGCGAGCTCGGCGGCCATCTCGAAGTTGAGGACGTCGCCGGTGTAGTTCTTCACCACGAACAGGACCCCGGCGCCGCTGTCCACGGCCGCGGCCGCCCGCACCATCTGGTCGGGAACGGGGCTCGTGAAGATCTCGCCCGGGCACGCGGCCGAGAGCATTCCCGGCCCCACGAACCCGGCGTGCAGCGGCTCGTGCCCCGATCCGCCGCCGGATACCAGGGCCACCTGCCCGCCCACCGGCGCGTCACGCCGGAGCACGACCCGGTTCTCCACGTCCACGTTCAGTTCGGGATGCGCGGCTGCGAGCCCGCGCAGAGCGTCGGTGACCACCGTCTCCGGAACATTGATCAACATTTTCATGGATACCTCCTGATGAGGTTAGAGCCAAGCTGCTGAACAGGGTCTTTGCAGGTCAGAGCAGGTGCGACAAGGTGCGGATGCTGGGCGGTTGCCGGCCTGGAGGGACGCTACCGCGCGGTACTGATGCTGGGTCCGTGCCGACTTTCCTGACGATAGATCAGTCCGGCGCCGCGCAGACGGGCTTTGCAGGCGTACAGGATGGGGGAATCGCCGACCGTGGCCATGTCCGGGGTGTCGATGCGCAGTTCCCGCGCGGGGTGGCAGGGGGCGCCGGGGAGGTGTCGTGGATGCCGTGCTCGGGAAGCGTGGTCTGCGGTGGCACGGCCGCTTCCGCCCGGCCCGAGAGCAGGCCGCCGGGCAGGGCGGCGGCTCCTGAGGTCAGTGCGGCGCCGCGGTGAGGAACCGTCTGCGGTCGATGGGGCCGGCCGTCACGGGGATTCCTCTGTCCGATCAGCGGTGCGCGGTGCTGGGGGGGGGCCTGCGGTCGGCCCTCGCCTCCCGGTACGGCAGGGCGGGCTCAGGCGGCCTCGAGGGAGTCGATCCAGGCGATCAAGCGGGCGCCCTCACGGTCCATGACCCCCGGGTCCCGTAGTGCGTTGGCCAGCAAGGACATGCCCTGGTAGGCGCCCACCAAGGTAAGGGCCAGGCCCTCGGGGTCCGGCTGGCCGAGCTCGCGGAACTGGTCCTCCACCCAGGTCAGCAGGAGCCGGACCACCCTGCCCGCTTCGACGTCCAGGCCACCCTGCTCACGTTTTCCCAGCTCCGCGGCGAGGGTGCCGGTCGGGCAGCCGTAGCGGGCGGCGAGGTCACGCTGACTCACCCAGCCTTCGACCAGGCCTTTGAGGCGCTCGCGAGGATCGGGGAGCCGGCTCAGGTGACCGACGAGCAGGTTCAGGTGGCGCTCGTGCTCGGACAGTGCGGCGGCGACGAGCTCGTCCTTGGTCTTGAAGTAGTAGTACACGTTGCCCACGGGGACCTCGGCCGCGCGCGCTATGTCGGCGATGGTCGTGCGCTCGACGCCTTGCCGGTGGACGACGTCGGCCGCGGCCTCCATGAGTCGCTGCCGCTTCGCGCCGGCGACGCGCACACGGGCGGGCTCCTTTGAGTGAGTCACCCGACTGACTATACGGCGTGGACTCGTGCTAACCTCACCGCCAACAGAGTAAGTCAGTCAACTAACTAACACGTCTGACTCGAGGAGCCCTTCATGATCGTTGTCACGGGTGCCACCGGAAATGTCGGCCGCACGCTGGTCCGCCTGCTGGCCGAGCAGGGACATGAGGTGACCGCGGTTTCGCGCCGCGTCACCCGGGCCGATGTCCCGCCCGGCGTGCGTGCCATCAGCGCCGACCTCGCCCAGCGGGTCGCCGACCTGCCCGCGACGGCGGATGCGGTCTTCCTGCTCGTCGGGGGCGACCTCATGATGACCGGCGACCCCGGCGCCGTCGTCGCTCCGTTCGCGAACTACGGCAGAATCGTCCTGCTGTCCTCCCAGGGGGTGACCACCCGCCCGGACTCCCTGTCCCACGGCCGGGCCTTCGCCGCCTACGAGCAGGCCGTCATGGACTCCGGCACCGACTGGACCATCCTGCGCCCGGGCGGTTTCGCCTCCAACGCCTACGCCTGGGCGCCTTCGGTCAAGGCGAGCCGGACCGTCGCCGCGCCCTTCGGTGACGTCGGCCTCCCGGCCATCGACCCCGACGACATCGCCGCCGTGGCCGCCGCCGTCCTGACGCAGCCCGGTCACGACAAGGCCAGTTACGAACTCACCGGCCCCGCCTCGACCACTCCGCTCCAGCGTGCCGCCGCCATCGCCGACGCCATCGGCGAACAGGTCGCCTTCATCGACCAGACGAGGGAGGAGGCCCGCGCGCAGATGCTCGCCTTCATGCCCGCCCCGGTGGCCGACACCACCCTCGACATCATCGGCAACCCCACCCCACGCGAGCAGACCGTCAGCCCCGACGTCGAGAAGATCCTCGGTCGCCCCGCCACCACCTTCGCCGACTGGGCCAAGCGCAACGCCGCCGCCTTCGCGTGACCTTGCCGGCGGGCGCCTGCCTGCCTCCGGGCCGCACGGCAGGTGATCGGTGCCTGTTTCCGGGGTCCGTGCCGTCCGGGCGGACCCCGGTGCGTGGCGTCCGGGACGGCTTCCGCTCCACAGCGGTCACGCCGTGAAGGTGGCCGCCGTCCGTCGTCCCTGAGGTGCTGTCCATCGGGGAGCGCCGGACGGCGACCACCGGTCGGCGGGCCGCCTTCAGGCGTGCGGTGCTCGCGCCGGTCAGACCTTCTTGACGACGCTCGACTTGAGCTGCATGTTGCCGAACCCCTCGATGCGACAGTCGATGTCGTGGCCGTCGACGCCGTCGACCAGTTTGATGTTGCGCACCTTCGTGCCGGCCTTGATGCCCGACGGGCTGCCCTTGACCTTGAGGCTCTTGACCACCGTGACGGTGTCGCCGTCGGCGAGGACATTGCCGACGGAGTCCTTGACGACCTTGTCTCCCGTGTCGTCCGCCGCCGCGTCCCCGGCGGTCTGCGCCCATTCATGGCCGCACTCGGGGCAGACCAGGAGGGCGCCCATCTCGTACGTGTAGGCACCGGCGCACTCGGGGCAGGGCGGCAGCTGGTTCTCGGCGTTGTCGGCCACGGGGAAGATCCGTTCCACTTCGTCGTTCTGGGAAGTCCATAATTGCATAATTCTGCAGTTCGTTAGATGCTTGAGTGGCCGCGCCCGCAGGTAGCCGCGGGCGCGGCACCCAGCCCGAGACGTCTGTGACGGGCTCGACGAACGAGGAGGGTCGAGGACGTGCCGGTTCCGCTGTACCAGGCGAAGGCCGAGTTCTTCCGGATGCTGGGGCATCCGGTTCGCATCCGGGTCCTGGAGCTGCTCCAGGACGGGCCGATGCCGGTGCGCGACCTCCTGGCGGAGATAGACGTCGAGGCGCCGGCCCTGTCGCAGCAGCTCGCGGTGCTGCGCCGGTCCGGAATCGTGAGTGCCAGCCGCGAGGGGTCGACGGTCGTCTACACCCTGGCCGGCGGTGACGTACGTGACCTGATGCAGGCCGCGCGCCGGATCCTCACCGAAATGCTGGCAGGGCAGAACGAACTCCTCGCCGAGCTGCGGGAAACCGAGGTGGCGGAGCGGTGAGCACGCTGGGGAAGCGGGTGCGCGCCCTGCTGCCCACCAGCGCCGACACCGCCGCGATGGCCCGCAACCCGCGGCGCGACCTGCTCGCCGGTCTGACGGTCGCCATCGTCGCCCTGCCCCTGGCCCTCGGATTCGGCGAGACGTCAGGGCTGGGCGCCGCGGCCGGTCTCGCGACCGCGGTCGTCGCGGGCGCGGTCGCCGCCGTGTTCGGCGGTTCGAACCTCCAGGTCTCCGGCCCGACCGGGGCGATGACCGTCGTCCTCGTCCCCATCGTCGCCCAGCACGGACCTGGCGGCGTGCTGACCGTGGGCCTGCTCGCGGGCCTCATCTGCGTCGGCCTGGCCCTGCTCCGGGCCGGCCGCTACATGGCCTACATCCCCGCCTCCGTGGTCGAAGGCTTCACCCTGGGCATCGCGCTCGTCATCGGCCTCCAGCAGGTCCCCAACGCCCTCGGCGTTCCCAAGCCCGAAGGCGACCGGGTCCTGGAGGTGACGTGGCGCGCCGTCGAGGGGTTCGTCCAGGCTCCGAACTGGACGGCCCTCGGGCTCGCCCTGGGCGTCGCCGCCCTCATGCTCGGCGGCGCCAGGTGGCGGCCGGCGATCCCCTTCTCGATCCTCGCGGTGATCGCCGCCACCGTCGTGGCGCAGGTCTTCCATCTGGACCGGGCCAAGCCGATCGGCGAGCTGCCCGCCGGCCTTCCCGCCCCGTCCCTCGGCTTCCTGGACCTCTCCGCGCTGGGCTCCTTGATCGCTCCGGCCGTCGCGGTGGCGGCGCTCGCGGCACTGGAGTCGCTGCTGTCGGCCCAGGTCGCCGACGGCATGACCGTCGGGCAGAAGCACGATCCGGACCGCGAGCTGTTCGGGCAGGGCCTGGCGAACATCGCCGCCCCGCTGTTCGGCGGTGTCCCCGCGACCGGCGCCATCGCCCGTACCGCCGTCAACGTCCGTACGGGAGCCGCGTCCCGGCTCGCCGCGCTCACCCATGCGGCGGTCCTCGCCGTCATCGTCTTCGCCGCCGCCCCGCTCGTGTCGAAGATCCCGCTCGCCGCCCTGGCCGGCGTCCTGCTCGCGACCGCGGTCCGGATGATCGAGGTCGGCTCACTGCGCGCCATGGCACGGGCCACGCGCTCCGACGCCGTCGTCCTCGTCCTCACCGCCGTGGCCACCCTCGCCCTCGACCTCGTGTACGCCGTGATCATCGGCCTCGCCGTCGCGGGCGCACTGGCCCTGCGGGAGGTGGCGAAGCAGGCGCGCATCGACCAGGTGGACTTCCGCCCCGACCTGCCCGGCGAACACTCCGACGAGGAACACGCACTCCTCGCCCAGCACATCGTCGCCTACCGGATCGACGGACCCCTCTTCTTCGCCGCCGCCCACCGATTCCTCCTCGAACTGTCCGAAGTCGCCGACGTCCGGGTCGTCATCCTGCGCATGTCACGGGTGACGACCATGGACGCGACCGGCGCGCTCGTCCTCAAGGACGCGGTGGAGAAACTGAACCGGCGCGGCATCGCCGTGCTGGCCTCCGGCATACGGCCGGGGCAGCGCCGGGTCCTCGACTCCGTCGGCGCGCTCGACCTGCTGCGGTACGAGGGCCGGGAGTACGCGACGACCCCCGAGGCCATCGCGGACGCGCGGACCCACCTTCAGGCGGCGGGCCTGCTCGCCGCCGTTCCCGCGCAACAAGCCGGAGCCCGGCCGAGCCCTCGCGCGGGGGCCCGATGAGCGCCGGGCCGGAGCCGCTGCCGCTCCGCCACGCCCTCACCGCGCCGACGAGCCCCGCCTCGGTGCGCCTGGCACGCGAGACCGCCGAGACGACGTTCGCCCAGTGGGGCATCGACACGACCCATCCCACGATGGGACCGGCCCTGCTGATCCTCAGCGAACTGGTCACCAACAGCGTCCGGCACGCGGCGGTCGCCTCCCCGAGCCTGACTGTCACCCTCGCGGCCGGCGAGTACACCCTCGCGTTCGCCGTCCATGACCGTCATCCGTACCACCCTGGGGTCGTCCCCGCCGGCACGGGCGGACTGGCCACCGTCGCCGAGGTGCTGGCGGAGCACGGCGGCACGTGCGCGCTGCGGCGGGACGCCGACGGCGGCGGGAAGAGCGTGTGGATCACCCTCCCCCTGTGACATCCCGGAACCCCTGTGAGAGCGAAGGCGAGACGATGACCATCGAGTGGCGATACACGGTCAAGAAGGACCTGGGCGTTCTGTCCCTGGCCGGATTCCTCGGAGCCGAGGCCGTGGACCGGTTCGCCGGGGCGATCGGGTGGGCCCTGGCCCGCGGCACCGGTCCGGTCATCCTGGACCTGACCAGCTTGCGCGGCTGGTCGGTCGGTGGCCAGCTCGCCGTCGCCGACGCGGCCCGGCGACTGGCCGACGAGGACCGCCCCCTCGAACTCGCCGCGATCCCCGCGGACGGCTCCCTAGTCCCCGACGGCAGCCGGCCGCCCCTCGTCGTCCACTGCGACCTGCCCACCGCCCTCGCCGCCCACGATGCCGGTGTCGGCCCCCAGCGCGAGTGGTGCAGCGACGAATGGCCCCGCGCACGCGGACCGGTCGATCGACTGGTGCCTTGACGCCTTCCGGGAACAGGACTCCTGAATCGGGCCGCCTGCGAAGGGGCCTCGCAGGGCCCCGCGACGCCCGTGCCGCCGGTTGTGACCGACGTGGGTGACCGCTCCATCGGATGCGGGGAGGTCGCACCCTGGGGCAGTGCCGAACGGCCCCCTTCCGGGGCTGTTCGCCCCTATGACGGCCGCCGGCCAGGACGCACGGTGGATATACGAGAGCACCGGTCCCGGGAGGGCCGGGGCCGGGCGCGCGGGGCCGGAGGCGAGAACGATGACTGCGACCGGAACACGGCAGGGCCAGAGGCCACGCGCCGGGCTGTGGGCCCATGTCGGCGACCGGCTGATCGTGGGTGGTTCCACGGTCGGGGACGAGGGGCGCGACGGTGAGATCGTCGGGCTCCACCACGCCGACGGAACTCCCCCCTTCGACGTCCGGTGGTCGGACACGGGCCGGGTCACTCTGGTGTTCCCGGGCCCGGACGCGCGGGTCCATCACTATCCGACGCACGACGCGAAGGCCCCTACGCCGTCGTGAACTCCGCGACCGCGTCCACCACGCCGGGCACCGTCCGGGCGAGCGCTGCGGGCCGGGGCCGGGCGGCGATCACCCCGCTTGTACGTGGCGTCTGACGCCCAGTGAGCGGGAGGGGCGTTCGCCGTTCACGGCGCCGGACGTCAGTGGTGACCGCCGTTCCGGGCGGCGCCGTCCTCGGTGCGGTCGCCGTCGTGACGCCGACCGGAGCGCACTTCGGGGCCACGCCGGACGATCACGTCGAGGTTCCGGAGGCCGCCCGGCTCGGCACCGAGCTGCTCGCGGCCTGACCGGTCCGGGCGAGGTGGCCGTCCAGTACGGCGGTCCTTCGGGACCGAAGGGCGGGAGGGGCCGCTGCCGGGGCGTACCGTGGAGGAACCAGGGGGCGGCGAGAGGTCGTGAGTCCGACATGGCGGTCTTCGAGTTGCTGGACGTAACCCTTGTCTCGGACGAGTTCGACCGGCTTGCGCTGCCGCTCGACCCGGATCCGGACCGGGAACCGGTCGACCTGCCGGAAGGCGCGGTGGTCAGCGTCTCCCTCTCCTTCCGCGTGGGCGAGGAGCTCCGCGGGCTGACCTTCGAGGAAGAGCGGGGGCGGTACGGCGTCGTCGTCGCGGCCACCCGGCACGTGCTCGGCGGATTCCGCGCGGGCGGACCGTACGAGCTCCAGCTCCCGGCCGTGCGGATGCCCGTGGGGCGCGCGAACTGCGGGGCTTACGTGGCGACCGGACGGTTCACGGACGCCGAGGGGCGGGAGCTCGCCCGGGAGAGCCACACCTTCCGGATCGTCCACCGGCCGCCCGGTGAGACGCCCGCGCCGCACCATCGCCACCGCCGGTCGGTGACGGCGGCCAGCCACGCCTGAGGCCGACGGGCGGCGGGCCACGCCGAGGCGCGCGCGGGTCAGCCGCGCGGGGCGTGGGAAGGCCGGCCGCGCCGAAGTGTGCGGAGGTCGGCTGCTCCGCCGGGAAGGCCGGCCGCGCAGAAGTGTGCGGAGGCCGGCTGTTCCGCCGGGAAGGCCGGCCGCGCAGAAGTGTGCGGAGGCCGGCTGCTCCGCCGGGAAGCCCGGGCACGCCGAAGCGTGCGGAGGTCGGTCGCGTCCAGGTGTGCGGGGATGCCTGTCGCGGGCGGCCCTCAGTCGCCCACCAGCCGGGCGACCAGCCGCTGCATCGCCGGTCGCGGGTCGGGACTGCCCGGCCAGGCGGTCATCAGCAGGTGGTGGGCGGTTCCGACGACGGCGAGGGCGACGGTGTCCGGATCGACGTCGTGCGCCACCCGGCCGAGGTCGCGTTCGGCCTTCAGGTAGTCGGCGACGGCCTCCTGGATCGCGGCGAAGCCGGCCGCGCCGGCCTCCATGGCCTCGCGTACCCGCAGCGCCGCGGCGGGGCGGGCCAGGGCGAGCCCCGACAGGGCCGGGCCGCCACGGTCGAAGAGCGCGAGGACGACGACGTCGAGGTTCCCGGCCACCGTGCCCTGCCCGGCCAGCCCGGCCAGTGCCCGCGCCTTCGCGGCGGTCACCGCGAAGCGGTCGACGCAGAGTTCGGCGACGAACTCGTCGAGCCCCGAGAAGTGGGCGTGCAGCAGCCCCTTGGCGCAGCCCGCCTCCGCAGTGATCGACCGGCTCGTGAGCGCGCCCGGTCCGTCCCTCTCCACGATCCGTTCGGCTGCGGCGAACAGCCGCTCGCGCACGTCCGGAGTCGCCACTCCACGGGGTGACATCGGCCCTTCTTCCTCCCGGCATCGGGCGCCGTCGACGGCGCGGTCCCTCGGATCGTAAGGGCATTGCCAGTTTGGGCGTACGCCCATACAGTTTGGGCGCACGCCCATTCTCAGGGTCACGTCGTCAGGAGACATCCGTGCCGGACATCATCAACACCGAGCAGGCGCACGCGTGGAACGGCCGTGAAGGCACCCACTGGGCCCGCACCCAGGACCGGTGGAACGCCGTGAACGAGGGCTTCAACGAGCCGCTGCTCGACGCCGCAGGCGTCACCGACGGCCACCGGACGCTCGACGTCGGCTGCGGCGCCGGCCAGACCACGCGCCTCGCCGCTCGCCGGGCACCGCGAGGCAGCGCCCTGGGCCTCGACCTGTCCGGACCGATGCTGGCCGAGGCCAGGGACCGGGCGGTGGCGGAGGGCGTCGACAACGTCACGTTCACGCAGGGCGACGCGCAGGCGTACCCCTTCCGGGCAGCCGGGTTCGACGCGGCGATCAGCCGCTACGGGGTGATGTTCTTCTCCGACCCCGAAGCGGCCTTCGGCAACATCGGCCGGGCGCTGCGATCCGGCGGACGGCTGGCGTTCGTCTGCCCGGCGGAGCCCTCGCTCAACGGCTGGGTGACCGCCATGACGGCACTCCGCGGCATCCTGCCGGTCGGCGACTTCGGAACGCCCGGGCTGCCCGGCATGTTCTCCCTGTCGTCCCCGGACCGGATCCGTGCCGTCCTCGCCTCCGCCGGGTTCGCCGCCCCGGCCGTCGACCCCGTCGACGTGTACGGGGCCTGGGGCGACGGAGCCGCTGACGCGGCCGAGTTCCTGCTGGGCACGGGACCCGGCCGTCACGCGATGGACCAGGTCGGCACGGCCGCGCAGGAGCGCGCCCGCCGCGCGCTCACGGACCACCTGCGCGACCACGAGGCGGTGGACGGCACGGTCCTGCTGCGCAGCGCGTCCTGGCTGGTCACGGCCGAGCGCCCGTAGAGCGCTCCGCCACGCCGGCACGCCGCCGGCCGTCAGCGAGGCGCTCCCCGGCCGGTTCGGAGAGACGATGGTGGAGACGGGGGCGGGAGAAGGCCCGAGCCTGCGATCGGCCGGCGAGGGGCTGCTCCCGAACCGGTGGGTGGAAGGGGTGCCCGGGTGAGTACGTCCGATGCGTTCCGGGACGAGGTCGGCGGGACGGGTGCCGCCCCGGCGGCCCCTGGCGGGCTGCTGGACGTGCTGAGCCTGGCCGCGGTGGTGCTTGACGACAGCGGACGGATCGCGCTGTGGAGCGCGCAGGCGGAGGAGCTGTTCGGCTACACCGCGGACGAGGCGCTGGGGCAGTTCGCGGGCCGTCTGCTGGTCGACGAGGAGAACCTCGATCTCGTCATCGAGCTGTTCGCCCACGTGATGGAGAGCGGGCGGCGCTGGGCCGGCGGCTTTCCCGTCAGGCACAAGGACGGCACGACGCGGATGGTCGAGTTCCGCAACATGCGGCTGGACGACGACAAGGGCGGCCGCTACGCGCTGGGGATCGCCACCGACCAGGTCACGCTGCGGCGCGTGGAGCGCGACCTGGCGCTGTCCTTGCGGCTGATCTCCCAGTCGCCGATCGGCCTGGGCGTCATGGACACCGCACTGCGGTTCGTGCTGATCAATCCGGCGCTGGAGCGCATGAACCGCCGCCCCCGCCAGGACCCCGCCGGGACGGCGGAGGGGGAGACACCACTGTTTCTGGGCGGCCAGGCCGTCACGTCGGTGATGCGCGAGGTCCTGGCCACGGGAGTCCCGGCCCTCGACCGGTTCGTGGTCGGGGAAACCCCCGTCGATCCCGGCCAGGAGCACGCCTGGTCCGCTTCCTTCTACCGCCTGGAGGACCCTTCCGGACGGGTGCTGGGGCTGGCCACGTCGGTCGTGGACGTCACCGGACAGCACCGCGCGGCCGCCGACGCCGCCCGGTCACGGCGCCGGCTGGCACTGGTCGCCGACGCGTCCGTACGGATCGGCACCACCCTCGACCTGAAGCAGACGGCGCGGGAACTGGCCGACGTGTGCGTCCCCGAGACGGCCGACCTGGTCACGGTGGACGTCCTCGACAGCGTCCTGCAGGGCCTGCGCACCTCCGCGGGCCCGGCCGGCCCGGCGCGCTTCCGGGCGCTGGCGGTGGTCTCGGCGTATCCCAGCGCGGCCGTGGAGGCCCCCGACCGCGTCGGTGACCTCGCCGAGTACGCCGCGGACCGGCTGGTCACGCGCTGCGTGAACACCGGCCGCCCCGTCGTGCAGGCGACGGTCACCGACGAGGACCTGCGCCGCATCGCCCGGGACGAGGAATCGGCCGCCGTGCTCGCCGCCGCCGGCATCCACTCGTACCTCGCGCTGCCGCTGATCGCCCGCGGCGAGGTGATCGGCGCCCTCGGACTGATGCGGGCCCGGAACCCGTCGCCGTTCGACGAGGACGACGTCACCCTGGCCGGGGAGCTCGCCGCCCGCGCGGCCGTGTGCATCGACAACGCCCGCTGGTACCAGAGCCAGCGCCATGCCGCCCTCACCCTCCAGCGCAACCTGCTGCCGAACCGGCCCTCCCGGCGGCCTGGGCTCGGCATCGCCCACCGCTACGAGCCGGCGGGCGCCACCAGCGAGATCGGCGGCGACTGGTTCGACGTCATCGCCCTGCCGGCGGACAAGACCGCCCTGATCATCGGTGACGTGATGGGCAGCGGCATCGACGCGGCCGCGACCATGGGGCAGCTCCGTACCGCCACCCGCACCCTGGCCCAACTGGACCTGGATCCCTCCCAGGTCCTGCACCACCTCGACCAGGCGACCGCCGGCATGGACCACACCTTCACCACCTGCGTCTACGCGGTCTACGACCCCCACGACCGGCAGTGCCGCATCTCGGTGGCGGGGCACCTGCCACCGGTCCTCATGCGACCCGGCCGCGCACCGGAACTCCTCGACCTGCCGACCGGCGCCCCCCTCGGGGTCGGCGGAGTCCCCTTCCACACCACCCGGCTCGGCCTGAGCGCCGGGGACCAGCTGGTCCTCTACACCGACGGCCTGGTGGAGACCCGCGACCAGCCCCTCGACGAGCGCTTCGGCCTGCTCCTGTCCCTGCTCGCCGGCCCCCACCGCGACCTGGAGGACACCTGCGACCTCCTGCTGAGCGAGCTCCGGCAGCCGGGTGACCGCGACGACGTGGCCCTGCTCATCGCCCGCATGCAGGACGAGCAGCCGGACTGATCCGCGGGCCGGGGGCGCGGTTCGCGCGCCCCCGGCCCTGGTGCGTGGGGATCAGGAGGCGGTCAGCCGGGCGCGGACGATCCGGGCGGCGGCGACCAGGTTCTCCAGGGAGGCACGGGTCTCCGGCCAGCCGCGGGTCTTCAGGCCGCAGTCGGGGTTGACCCAGAGCCGTTCCGCCGGGATGGCGTCCAGGCCCTCGCGCAGCAGGTCCGCGGCCTCCTCGGCCGAAGGGACGCGCGGGGAGTGGATGTCCCAGACGCCGGGGCCGGCCTCGCGCGGGTAGCCGTGGGCGGCGAGTTCGCGGGCGACCTGCATGCGGGAGCGCGCGGCCTCCAGGCTGATGACGTCGGCGTCGAGGTCGTCGATGGCCTGGACGACGTCGCCGAACTCGGCGTAGCACATGTGGGTGTGGATCTGGGTGTCCGGCCGCACGCCGCTGGTCGTGAGGCGGAAGGCCTCGGTCGCCCAGGCCAGGTACGCGGCGTGGTCGGCGGTGCGCAGCGGCAGGGTCTCGCGCAGCGCGGGTTCGTCGACCTGGATGACCGAGGTGCCCGCCGCCTCCAGGTCGTCCACCTCGTCGCGCAGGGCCAGCGCGACCTGGCGGGCGGTGTCGGCGAGGGGCTGGTCGTCGCGGACGAAGGACCAGGCGAGCATGGTGACGGGGCCGGTGAGCATGCCCTTGACCGGCTTGCCGGTGAGGGACTGGGCGTACGACGTCCAGCGCACGGTCATCGGCTCCGGCCGGGAGACGTCGCCGGCCAGGATCGGCGGGCGGACGTAGCGGGTGCCGTACGACTGGACCCAGCCGTGCTGCGTGGCGAGGTAGCCGTGGAGCCGCTCGGCGAAGTACTGGACCATGTCGTTGCGTTCGGGTTCGCCGTGCACGAGGACGTCGAGGCCGGTCTTCTCCTGGTACGCGACGACCTCCCGGATCTCCGCCCTGATGCGCTCCTCGTAACCGTCGAGGTCGATCCGGCCGGCCCGCAGGTCGGCGCGGGCGGTGCGCAGTTCGGCGGTCTGCGGGAAGGAGCCGATGGTGGTCGTCGGCAGCGGCGGCAGGCCCAGGTGGGTGCGCTGGGCGGCGGCCCGCCGGGCGTACGGCTGGGAGCGGTGCGTGTCGGAGGCGGTGACGGCGGCGGCACGGGCGCGTACCGCCGGGTCGTGGGTGACGGGGGAGCTCGTACGGGAGGAGAGGGCGGCGCGGTTCGCCGACAGCTCGCCGGCGATGGCGCCGGTGCCGTACGCCAGGCCCCTGGCCAGGGTGACGAGTTCGGTGGCCTTCTGCCGGGCGAAGGACAGCCAGCGCGCGATCCCCGGGTCGACGTCGCGTTCGGCGGCGGCGTCGAGCGGCACGTGGAGGAGGGAGCAGGAGGCCGAGACGTCCACCCGGTCGGCGAGGCCGAGGAGCGTGCCGAGGGTCGACAGGGACTTCTCCAGGTCGTTGACCCAGATGTTGCGGCCGTCGACGACGCCGGCGACGAGCCGCTTGCCGGGCAGGCCGCCGACGGCGGCCAGGGCGTCGAGGTTCGCGGCCGCGGGTCCGGTGAAGTCGAGCGCCAGCCCGTCGACCGGCGCCTTGGCGAGGACAGGCAGGGCGTCGCCGAGGCGGTCGAAGTAGGACGCGACGAGCAGCTTCGGCCGGTCGGTGAGCGCCCCGAGGTCCCGGTACGCGCGTGCGGCGGCGTTCAGTTCGGCCGGCGTGCGGTCCTGGACGAGCGCGGGCTCGTCGAGCTGCACCCAGTCCGCGCCCGCCGCCCGCAGGTCGGCGAGCACGTCCGCGTACACCGGGAGCAGCCGGTCGAGCAGGGTGAGGGGTTCGAAGTCCCCGGGGACGCCCGGCGCGGGCTTGGCGAGCAGCAGGTACGTGACGGGGCCGACGAGGACGGGCCGCGCGCCGAGACCGGCGGCGAGGGCCTCGCGCAGCTCGGCGACCTGCTTCGAGGAGTCGGCCGAGAACGCCGTGCCGGGGCCCAGCTCGGGGACCAGGTAGTGGTAGTTGGTGTCGAACCACTTGGTCATCTCCAGCGGCGCCGCGTCCTGCGTGCCGCGCGCCATGGCGAAGTAGCCGTCGAGCGGGTCGGCGGCGAGTGCCTCCCGGTGGCGGGCCGGGACCGCGCCGACCATGACCGTGGTGTCGAGGACGTGGTCGTACAGCGAGAAGTCGCCGGTCGGCACCTCGTGGAGGCCGGCGTCGGCGAGCTGCCGCCGGCGCTCGGCGCGGACCCCGGCGGCGGTGGCGCGGAGGGCTTCGGCGGTGACCCGGCCCTTCCAGTAGCCCTCGATCGCCTTCTTCAGTTCCCGGCCCTGTCCCTGACGGGGGTAGCCGTACACGGTGGCCCGTGCTGCCGCGGCTGCGGACTTCGTGGTCACGGAGATCTCCTTCGCGAGATGGATCCCTGAGGTCCCGGCGACGGGACGAGGGCGCGAAGGGTGACGGAAGCGGACGCGAACGGCCGCGCGTCGCGTCACCACGCCGTCGTCCGTCCCGCTCCGGTCGCCGACCCGCCCTCGAGGTCACCGGGATGTCCGCGCGCGGAACGGTCCGCGTGCGGGCAACGGGCAGGTCTTCGGACTCGCGGGCGCGTCCGCCGGGTTCACCGGCGGACCCCTACTGGCCGTCGCTTCCCAGGTCCCGTGCATCGGACCCAGTGCTTCTGACGGCGGTCGTTCCCGCTCACCGCTGCGGGGCAGTCCCGGATTCCCACCGGGTTCCCTCTTACGACGCATCCCGCCTGGCTGACGGGGCGAACCAGCTGCCCCGCCAGCCTACGGTGCCGGCCGGCACGACGGGCCATATCCCGCCAGGCGCAGGCCGGTCAGCCCACGAGGTGGTCCTGCCGCACCGCGTGCCCCTGGGACGCGCTCTCCGGTCGCGTGAGCTTCTCGCCCTCGACGCCGACGTCCGGCAGGAGCCGGTCGAGCCACTTCGGCAGCCACCAGGCGGACTTGCCGAGGAGGGCGAAGAGGGCGGGGACGATGGCCATGCGGACGACGAAGGCGTCGAAGAGGACCGCGGTGGCGAGGCCGAAACCGATCATCTTCACGAAGTCGTCGGACTCCATGATGAAGCCGCCGAAGACACTGGTCATGATGATCGCCGCGGCGGTGACGACCCGCCCGCCGTACCGGAAGCCGGTGACGACCGCCTCGGCGGGCCGCGCCCCGTGGACGTACGCCTCGCGCATGCGGGAGACCAGGAAGACCTCGTAGTCCATCGCCAGGCCGAAGACCACGCCGATCATGAAGATCGGCATCGTGCTCATCACCGGGCCGGGCTGCTCGATCCCGAGCACGTCGGCCAGCCAGCCCCACTGGAAGACGGCGACGACGGCGCCCAGGGCGGCGGTCACCGACAGCAGGAAGCCGAGGGCCGCCTTCAGCGGGACGAGCAGGGACCGGAATACCACCATCAGCAGCAGGAACGCGAGGCCGACCACCAGCGCCAGGTAGGGCACGAGGGCGTCGTCGAGGGTCTGCGAGAAGTCGATGAACATCGCGGTCTGGCCGGCGACCAGGATCTCCGTCGCACCCGTCCCGGACTCGAGCCGGGGCGCGAGGGCGCGCAGCGAGCGGACGAGTTCCTCGGTCCGCTCGTCGGTCGGCCCGGTCTCGGGTATCACGTTGACGATCGCGGTGTCGCCCGCCTTGTTCGGGGTCGCGGGGGAGACGCCGGCGACGCCGGGACGCGTGGCGAGCTCCTTGCCGACCGCGGTGGCCGCGGCCTGCGCGTCCGCGGCCTGGACGGTGATCGTCAGGGGCCCGTTGAAGCCGGGGCCGAAGGAGTCCGCCAGCAGGTCGTACGCCTTGCGCTGGGTGGTGTGCACGGCCATGGAGCCCTCGCCGGGCAGGCCCAGTTCGAGGCTCGCGGCGGGCACGGCGACCGCCCCCAGGCCCACGACGCCGAGCAGCAGGACGGCGACGGGGTGGCGCAGGACGAGTGCGGCCCAGCGGGCGCCGAGGTTGGGCCTGCGGCGGGCGGCGCGCTTGTCGGCCCTGCGCTGCTGACGCTTCGACAGCGGCTTGCCGAGGTACTGCCTGCGGTCGCGGCGGGCGAGGACCCTGACGGGTGCGAAGCCGAGGAGCGCCGGCACGAACGTGACGGCCACGAGGACGGCGACGGCGACCGTGCCGGCGGCCGTGAGGCCCATCTTGGTGAGCATCGGAACGTTCACCACGGCGAGCCCGGCCAGGGCGATGATCACGGTCAGTCCGGCGAAGACGACGGCCGAACCCGCCGTGCCCACGGCACGGGCGGCGGCCTCCGCGCGCTCACGGCCGTCGGCGATCTCGGAGCGGTAGCGGGACACGATGAACAGGGCGTAGTCGATGCCGACGGCGAGGCCGATCATCATCGCGAGCGTCGTCGTGGTGGACGACAGGCCGAGCGTGCTGCCGAGCGCTGTGATGCCGCTGATGCCGATCCCGACGCCGATGAGGGCCGTCAGCAACGGCATTCCGGCCGCCACCAGGGAACCGAAGGTCAGCACGAGGACCACGGCGGAGACGAGGATGCCGAGCTTCTCGCCCGTACCGCTCATCGTCGTCTCGATCCTGACGGCGTCTCCGCCGGCCTCGACGACGAGCCCCGCCTTCCGGGCCTGCTCCATCGCGTCGGAGAGACCGTCGTGCGCGGCGTCGGTCAGTGCGGTGGCCTTGGCCTCGTACGTGACGTAGGCGTACGCCGTCGTACGGTCGCCGCTCACGGCGTTCGCCTTGAACGGGTCGGCCACGGACGCGACCTGGGGCGCCCCGGCCAGGTCGGCGACGAGCCGCTCGACCTGCGCCCTGCGGGCGGCGGAGGTGACCTTCTCGGCGCCGGGCGCGCGGATGACGACACGGGCGGCGGCGCCGTCCGCGCGGGCGTCGGGGAACTTCTGCTGGAGGAGGTCGAACGCCCTCTGCGACTCCGTGCCGGGCATCGAGAAGGTGTCGGCGGGCGGGGCGGCGGCCGTGGAGGCCGCGAAGCCCGCGCCGACGAGCGCCAGGAGCCAGAGGAGGACGACGAGGCCACGCCGCCGGAAGGCGAAGCGGCCGATTCTGGAGAGGAGGGTAGCCACGGTGGTGGAGTCCTGTCGGGTGTGGGTGTCGTGGTGGTGGCGGGCTGTCGGCGGAGGCTCAGGCCTGGTCCCAGGTGACCGGCAGGCGGTGGACGCCGTAGATGTTCATGTCCGTCCGCAGCGGCACCTCCTCGGCCGGCACGGCGAGGCGCAGGGTGGGGAACCGGCCGAGCAACGCGGGGAGGGCGACGGTCAGTTCGACACGGGCCAGTTGCTGGCCGAGGCACTGGTGGATGCCGTGGCCGAAACCGAGGTGCCCGGTGGCCTTGCGGTGCAGGTCGAGGACGTCGGGGTCGGGGAAGCGCTCCGGGTCGCGGTTGGCGGCTTCGAGCGACAGGGTGACGGTCTCGCCCGCCCGGATCGTCCGCCCGTCCCTTTCGACGTCCTCCAGCGCGGTCTTCACGGTGGTGTGGGCCACCGTCAGATAGCGCATCAGCTCCTCGACGGCCTGCGGGGCGAGCTGCGGGTCCGAGCGCAGGGCCTCGAACTGCTCGGGGTTGCGGAGCAGGGCGAAGGTGCCGTGGGCGATCATGTTGGCGGTGGTGTCGAGCCCGGCGGCGAGCAGGAAGCCCCCGACGCCGACCAGCTCCTCCTCGGTGAGGCCGGAGTCCCGGGCGAGGTCGCCGAGCAGGTCGTCGGAGGGTGCGGCGCGCTTGGCGGCCACCAGTCCGGCCATGTACTCCTGGAGCCCGGCCATCGCGGCGTACTGCTCCTCGGGCGTCACGTCCTGGGACATCACGGTGTCGGCGTGGCTCTGGAAACGGTCGCGGTCGGCGTAGGGCACGCCGAGGAGCTCGCAGATCATCAACGCGGGGATGGGCCGGGCGAACGCCTCGACCAGGTCGGTCCCCGGCCCGCGCCGCTCCAGCTCGTCCAGCTGCTCGGCGGTGATCTCCCTCACCCGCTCGGTGAGTTCGCGCATGCGGCGTACGGTGAACTTCCCCGTGAGGAGCCGTCGGAAGCGGGTGTGCTCGGGTGCGTCCATCCCGGTCATGTCGCCGACCGGTGCGGGCGGCAGCGGGCCCTCGGGGCCGCCGGGGAAGGGGTAGTGCATCAGCTCGTACCGGGAGCTGAAGCGGGGGTCGCCCATGATGGCGCGGACGGTGGAGTGGCCGGTGGCGAGCCAGCCGACGTGCCCGTCGGGGTACGTCATCCGGGCCAGCGGGCGGGCGTCGCGCAGCTCCGCCAGGCCGGCGGGCGGGTCGAACGGGCAGCCGGCGGCGCGCTGCGTCGGGAGCGTGACGGGCTCGGTCGTGTCGGGTCGTGTCGTCGGTTCGTGCTGCATGGTGTCCTCCGATGGAGAGCGATGTACGGGGAAGTCGTGAGGGGGTGCCGGACGGAGCGCCGGGTGAGGTGGCCGGAGGCGGACGGGCCTCGGTCCGGGCCTCCGTGGTGCGTGCGGTTCCGCGCGAAGACGACCAGGCGCAGCACCGCGAAGCGCGCGACCCCGGCGAGCGCGGAGGCGGACAGGTAGACCACCTGCTGGAGCACCGCGTCGGGCGCCGCCACCAGGTGCCGCAGGGCGAGCATCGCCGCGCTGGTCACCGCGTACGCGGCTGCGGCGGAGCCGGCCGACTGCACGTGCTGGCGCCAGGTGGCCCGCGCGCCGGCGCCGAAGGTGAAGCGGGCGTGCAGCTCCGTCGCGAGGAGCGTGGAGACCACGGTGACCAGGGCGTTGGCGAGGATCCAGGGGATCCAGGAGCCGAGCGCTGCCACGGCGAAGCTGGACCCGATCCCGACCCCGCCGCCGCAGAGCGTGAAGCGGGCGAAGGCGGTGAAGGCGCCGGGTGTGACCCGCTGCCCGCGTCGTGCCGTCTCCATGGTCCGACCCCCTTGATGGCCACCTCGGCGCAGCGCGCACCGCACGACTCGGGGAACCGAGGCGGTGCGCCGTTCGTGACGCCATCATGGCACACATGTGGCGCCATGTGTGCGTCAATCGGCGCCAGAAGGTGCCGAGAGTGGCGTTGTCGTGGCTCACCAGGAGCCAGATCGGCGCTGTGGGGCGCCACCTGGGCCCGTCCACCTCGCGCGGGGCGCGCGGGGCGCGGCGCCTGCGGTGCCACGGTGACCCACCCCTTTTAGCTGCTCATTCCTTCATGTCGAAGCGATGTGCTGGGAGCTGCGCCATTCGGGGTGCCATGAGGACTTGCAAGTGGCACCATGATGGTGCCACACTAGCGTCATGGACCTCACGCCGTATGTCGACACCCTTCGCCGTGAACTCGCGGTGGCCGCCGAAGCCGGCGGGGAAGATGCCCGCGAGCTGGCCGAGCGGCTCACCGCTCCGCTGGAGTCGGCGACCCGGCTGACCATGCTCAACGTGCTCTCGGCCGCGATGGACGAGATCACCCGGGAAATCGCCCCCGGCTCCGTCGACCTGCGGCTGCGCGGGCTCGACCCCGACTTCGTGGTGACGCTGCCGCCCGTCGACCGCGGCGCCCCCGTCGAGCAGGCCGCGCCCGTCGAGCCGTTCAGGGCCCCGGCACCGGTCGAGGGTGACGAGGGCGGCACCGCCCGCGTCAACCTGCGGCTCCCGGCCCACCTGAAGGCCCGCGCCGAAGAGGCCGCCGCGGCAGAAGGGCTGTCGGTCAACGCGTGGCTCGTGCGGGCCGTGTCGGCCGCGGTCCAGGGCGGCGCGCGGCCGCGGCCCACCGAGACGACCCAGACCATCGGACAGAGCATCACGGGCTGGGTGCGCTAGCCGCGCCCCCGCCCGCCCCACTTCACCTTCACCCACACCACGTCCCACCAGCGGGGACGCCCTGAAGACCCAAGAGGACGGGACAGCCATGCCTTCTTTCGACACTCCCGCACCGATCTCGGTCACCGCCCACGTCGAGGCCGGTTCCATCCGGTTCACCGCGGGCGACCGCGCCGACACCGTCGTCGAGGTCCGCCCCCGCGACCCGAAGAAGGACCGGGACGTGCGGACCGTCGAGCAGACGGAGGTCCAGTACGCGAACGGCGCACTGACCGTCAGGACGCCCAAGATGCGCAACTCGCTCCGCCGTCCCGGCTCCGTCGACGTGACGGTCGAACTGCCCGCCGGCTCGGACGTCGACGTCACCGGCGCCTGGGCCCAGGTGCTCGGTGAGGGCCGGCTCGGCGAGGTGCGCGTGAAGACCTCGGCCGGTGACGCCCGCCTCGACACGACCGGCCCGCTGCACCTGACGGCCTCGCACGGCTCGATCACCGTCGACCGGGTCGAGGGCGCGGCCGAGATCACGACCAGCTCGGGCAGCGTGCGCGTCGGCCTCGTCGACGGCCCCGCCGTCCTCAAGAACTCGCACGGCAGCACGACGGTCGGCGCCGCGACCGGCGAGCTGCGGGTGAGCGGCGCCAACGGCGACATCGACATCCGGCGCGCGGAGGCCTCCGTCACCGCCACCACCGCCCACGGCACCCTGCGCGTGGCCGAGGTGGCCCGCGGCACCGTCCAGCTGGAGACCTCCTACGGCGCCATCGAGGTCGGCGTCCGTGAGGGCACCGCCGCCTGGCTCGACGTCAGCTCGGGCGCGGGCCAGGTGCGCAACACCCTGACCTCTTCCGGAGCCCCGGAAGAGGCCGAGGACACCGTCAAGATCCGTGCCCGCACCAAGTTCGGCAACATCGACGTCCTCCGCGCCAGGGTCTGACCCTGGCAGGGCTCTGCCGAGCCCGGAAGAGTTCGGCGGGGCCCGGCCGATCCTGGCCAAGCTCTGCCGAGCCCGGTGGAGCTCGGCGGAGCCGGCGCAGTGCGGCGCAGTCCGGCCGAGCCCGGCCGAGCCTGGCGGGGCCGGGTGGAGCCCGGCCGCCGAGCCCGGTGGAGCCCGGCAGAGCCGGCGCCGCCCCGCCCACTTCACTCGTACCTTCACTTCACCCGTACCTTCAGCCACTTCAGCCCCCGAACGGGAGGGCCCATGCCTACGTCTGTCATGCCCACGTCCATGCGGGGGCGCGGTTCGCAGTCGCCCGTCGCGATCTCCACCGTCGGTCTGCGCAAGTCCTACGGCGACAAGCTCGTCCTCGACGGCATCGACCTGGCCGTCCCGGAAGGCACGATCTTCTCCCTGCTCGGCCCGAACGGCGCCGGCAAGACCACCGCCGTGAAGATCCTCTC
>NZ_JBIBDS010000006.1:582211-624468 GCF_042954805.1 Streptomyces sp. NPDC012637 | reverse complement strand
CAACGGCTGGCTCGCCGTCACCTGGTGCGCCGGCCTCGCGGTACTCGGCTACCTCTGGTCGACGTCGAAGTTCAACGACGACCCGAAGTAACCGCGTGCAGGTTCCGGACGAGCCCGGCGGGCCCCCGCTACCTTCTGCCGGCCGCGGGCGACCACTGCCGTCAGCTCATCGGCCGGGACCGCTGCGTCCTTCACGCGGTGCCGACGCCGTCATGGCCACCGGCGGCGGGACGGGCGGCTTCCGGTTCCGCGAGCAGGTCGTCGACGATGCGCAGCCGGGTCTCCGGGAAGTACTCCGCGATGGCCTCCCGCATCATCGCCTCCCCCTCGGAGTCCGGCACGTCGCACCGCTCCCGGGTCTCCGCGTCCGGCCAGCGCGCGTACGCCACCCACGTGCCGTCGTCCGCCTGGTGCAGGCGCGACCCGTAGCTCCCGCACTCCCGGTGGATGGCGACCGTCACCCGGTGCCAGCCCTCCACGAGCAGGTCCTCCTTGCCCGGATGCGTACGCCACCGATAGATCACTGCGAACACTCGTCCGCCCCCTCCCGTGTCCGATCCACCGGACGATGGATCATCTGTGGAGTCCCAACCGGCCTGCCACGCCCGGCATTCCGTGGCACGCGGGCTTCCGGAGGCCGGTCGGGCGCGAGCGCGTGTACGGCGCGTCACGGCGCGAGATCGCGGCGGCGGAGCAGCACGTGGGCCGTGAGGAGGCCGGCCGCGCCGACGCCCGCGAGGACCGCGAGGCGCGGCCAGAGGACGGCGCCCCGCGCGAGGGCGTCGCCCGGTGTGTAGTAGTGGAACGGGCTGATGAAGCGCAGGGGCGCGGCGGGTTCCCAGGCGAGGGCGATGAAGTTGACGGCGAACCCCACCGCGCCGATCGCGATGACCGCGCCGAGGACCTGGGCCCGCCGCCGCCCGGCCGCGGACACGGCCAAGGCGGGTCCGATCAGGCAGAGGGCGAAGCCGTACCCCATCAGCCCGGCGGCGAAGACGCCGCCGATTCCCACCTCCGCGTGGATCTCCGGGGAGAGCGCCACTCCGACCGCGACGGTCAGCGTTGCCGCCGCGGTCAGGGCGGCGGAGGCGAGGAGGAGCGCCGCGGCGCGCTCCGCGAGGAGCCGGGTACGGGTGACCGGGCGGACCATGACCAGCTCGATCGTCCCGGACTCCACGTCGGCGGCGACGGCGGCGGCCGCGAGGGAGCCGACCGCCGTCAGCTGGAGGGCGATCCAGAACGGGTGCGTCAGTCCCGCGCCGAGCAGCCCGGCGTAGCTGGCGATCGAGACGTCGCCGCTGGAGCCGCTGAAGGCCCGGTACGCCGACGGCGGGCTCTTGCCGCCGCCGGAGAAGAGCTGCCCGGGCGGGATGGTGTTCGTGACGACGACGATGAGGGTCTCGAAGACCACCATGCCGACCAGCAGGGAGACGAGCATGCGGCGCCTGCGGTGCAGGGCCAGCCAGAGCAGCGGCAGGCGGGCGTTCACGGCGGTCCTCCGGTCGGGCGGTCGCGTCCGGAGGGGCGGTCGTGTCCGGACGGTCGGTCGCCTTCGGGAGGGCGGTCGTGTCCGGACGGTCGGTCGCCTTCGGGAGGGCGGTCGTGTCCGGAGGTTCGGTCGCCTTCGGGAGGGCGGTCGCGTTCGGAGGGGCGGTCGTGTCCGGATGGTCGGTCGCCTTCGGGACGGCGCTCGTGTCCGGACGGTCGGTCGGCTTCGGGAGGGAGGTCGCGGTAGAGGTCGAGGAACGCCTCGTCGAGACCGGCCTCTTCCACGGTGACGTCGGTGACGGAAAGCGTCAGCAGCTGGCGCAGGGTGGCCGTGATGTCGCTCGGCGGGACCAACAGCTCGGCCCGGGCGCCCTGCCACCGCGGATTCCAGCGGTCCGCGTCCCCGAGGCTCCGTACGCCGCCGGCCCCGGCCCCCTCTCCCGCGGCGAGGGTGACGCGGATCCGGCGGGCCCGGGCCTCACGCAGCGCGGAGACCCGCTCGACGGTGACGAGCCGGCCCTCGCGGACGATGGCGACCCGACCGCAGGCCCGCTGCACCTCCGGCAGGACGTGGCTGGAGAGCAGTACCGTGCGCCCGGCTTCGGCGGCCTCCGCCAGCAGCTCGTAGAACGTCTCCTGCACGAGCGGGTCGAGTCCTTCCGTCGGTTCGTCCAGGACGGCGAGCCGCGGATCGTGCTGGAGCGCCTGCACGAGCCCGAGCTTCTGTTTCATGCCCCGGGAGTACCCGAGGACGGGGCGGCGCAGGTCGCGGTCGGAGAGGGCGAGGCGCGCGCAGAGTTCCCGGCGGCGGGGCGACGGGGCGTGCTGCAGGGCGGTGAGCAGATCCAGCGTGTCCGCTCCGGTGAGCTCGGGGTAGAAGCGCAGCTCACCAGGGAGGTAGCCGAGTCGGGGCGCGAGCCGCGCGTGGTCGAGGACGGGATCGAGGCCGAGCACCCGCACGCTGCCGGCGGTGGGGCGGAGCAGCCCGGCGAGGCAGCGCAGCGTCGTGGTCTTCCCGGCGCCGTTCGGGCCGAGGAACCCGAAGACCTCGCCGGCGCCCACGGTCAGGGACAGCGACTCGACCCCGGTGACCGGCCCGTACCGTTTGGTCAACCGGCTGAGCTCGATCGCCCGCGCCTCGCCCATGGGCCCAGTCTGTCCCGCGAGGCGCCGCCCCGCCCACCCGGCCGCGCCTGCCGGACGCCGTCGCCGACGCGCTGCCCCGGGGAACGAGTCGGACAACGTGAACAACAGAGGTCAAGGAGACGGCAGCGCAGGGGAGTTGGCCGGGCGCTGGGTTACGTTGAGGGGGTGACCGACATCGAATCGCGCATCGACACGTCCCGGCCCCACACCGCCCGGATCTGGAACTACTGGACGGGCGGCAAGGACAACTACCCCGTCGACCGGGAGGCCGGTGACCGGATCCGGCAGCTGCACCCCGGGATCGGGGAGTACGCGAAGGCGGATCGGCTGTTCCTCGGGCGGGCCGTCCGCCACCTGGCCTCCGAGGCGGGGATACGGCAGTTCCTGGACATCGGCACCGGCCTGCCGAGCGCCGACAACACCCACGAGGTCGCCCAGCGCGTCGCCCCCGACGCGCGGGTCGTGTACGTCGACAACGACCCGCTCGTCCTCGCGCACGCCCGCGCGCTGCTCGTCGGCACGCCCGAGGGCCGGACGGACTACCTGGACGCGGACCTGCGGGACGTCGACACGATCCTCGCCGCCGCGTCGAAGACGCTCGACCTCTCGCAGCCGGTCGCGCTGATGCTGCTCGGTGTCGTCATCTTCGTCGAGGACGACGAGGAGTCGTACGCGATCGTCCGCCGCCTCATGGACGCGCTCGCGCCCGGCAGCCACCTCGTCCTGTCCCACACGGTCACGCACCCCGACATGCCGGACGTCGACGCGGCCGTCGCGTTCTGGAACGAGCACGGCACCCCGAAGCTGACCCAGCGCACCCCCGCCGCCGTCGCACGCTACTTCGACGGCCTGGAACTGCTGGAGCCGGGCGTGGTCTCGTGCTCGGCCTGGCGCCCGGAGACGCCGGCGGACGACGTCGCGATGTACGCGGGCGTCGGCCGCAAGTGACGGCGTCGAGGGCCGGCGGCCCCGCCGCCCTCCGTGGCGCGAAGCCGTCAGCGGCGGGATGCTGAGAGGAGAAGGGCCGCGCGGTGCCCTCGCGTGGTCGCGGGTACGAGGAGGCGGACCATGACACGGCACCTGGAGTGGAAGGTCGGCGTGGATCTGGTCGAGGAAGGCGGCAGGACCAAGGCGGAGGCGCGCCTGGACACCGGTACGTCGACCCTCACCGGACACGGCAGCGCCCGCTGCAACCCGTCGGACGTGGACGTACCGGTCATCGGCGACGAACTCGCCGCGGGCCGGGCCATGAAGGATCTGGCCGGAAAGCTGATGAGGGAGGCCGACCGGGAGATGGAGGCCGTGGGCGCCGACACCGTGCCGCGGCGCACCGGACCCGGATACGGCTGGCCGGAGGCGGTCGAGTGACGGACCGCCGCACAGCCGTCCGTCCCGGCCCGCCGGTGCAGCCCGCACCGACGGGCCGGGCGCTGCCCGGGGCGCCCCCGGCCCTCCGGCCCGGGCCGTGGACGGCCCCGCCCCCGGCCCTCCGGTCCGGACCGTGGACGGCCCCGCCCCCGGCCCTCCGGTCCGGACCGTGGACGGCCCCGCCGGACTCCGCGGCCGCTCAGCCCGCCCCGTTCTCCCGCTCGTCCTCGTAGGCGAGCCGGTCCACGACCTCCACGACCCCGTCCACGTCCTCGCAGAGGCGTACGAAGATCGGTGCGAGGCTCTTGCGCGGCAGGGTGCCGCTCAGCGTCACCCTGCCCTCCGCCACGTCGATGTGGAGGGAGGCGGGAGACAGGCGCAGGATGCGGGTCACGACGTCCTCGAGGATCTCCTCCTGGATGGCCCGGTCGCGGCGCAGGAACAACTGCAGCAGATCGCTGCGGCTGAGCACGCCGATCAGCCGGCCGTCCGGGTCCACCACCGGCAGCCGCTTCACGCGGTGCCGCTCCATGTGCCGGGCCGCCTCCACCGCCGTCCACGAGGGGCGGGCGGTGACCACCGGGCTCGACATCATGGCCTCGGCGGTGCTGGGACCGTCCTTGGCGGTATGACGCCTGAGCAGGTCCGCCTCGGAGACCACGCCCACCGGCCGGTTCGCCTCGTCCACGACCGGCACGGCCGTGATGCCGTACTCGTCGAGCAGCCGGGCGATCTCCTTGAAGGGAGTGCCCGGCTGCACCGCGATCGCGGTCGGCGTCATGAGGTCGGCGACACTGCGGTGCCTCATCGTTCGTCCCGTCCCTTCTCGGCTCCTTTGTCCATGATCCCTCACGGATGTCGGCCGACGGCCCGGGGGCCCGGAATCAGGCGCCGGGAATCCCGGCGGGGACGGTGACACGTCGGTTCCGGGACGAGCGGGTGTCCGCACCGGCGGTGACCTGCCCAGGCGCCCGCGTGCCCGCGCGCGGTGACTCCCGGGCACCGGGCGTCCGCCCGTTCAGCCGCGGAACACTCCCGCCAGGTACGCGTCGAGCCCGGCCGTCGCGGACGGCGAGAGCCGCGCACCGACATGGCCATCGGGCCGCACGAGGAGGGCCGTCGGCTCCCGCACGGCGTACAGCCGGGCGAACTCGCCCCGCGTGTCTCCTGCCGCCGCGTCCACAGTCAGAGGTGACCTGCCCCGCCACCCGTGCGGTGTGCGTCCGGGCCCCACGGACACTGATCTTAACGCACAGTGACCGCTTCTTGATCGAAGTATGTGGATTCTCGCGCGCAGAACCAGTTCCGCCCCGTTTCGGTGACCGTACGTCACACAAGACCTGGGAGGGAACCCAGGAGCAGCAACACCTCGCGGTTCGCCGCCGCGTACGAGATCGGCGACTACTGGGCGCAGCAGGACCGGGATGCTGTCGCTAAGGGCCGGCCTGGCCGGGAAGGCCGAACCGCGTGTGCGCGACACGTCGCTTCTCTGGGGTTGGCGTGAGCGGGGCTACAGGGGCAGGGCGATGACCGCGCAGCTCAGCGCCATGTCGTGGTGGGTTTTCGGGTGCGCGACAGGTGTCGCGGACAGCCCTGTGTCAGGGGTAGCTGCTGGTGGAGATCAACAGGGACCCGGGCGGTACTGACGTTCAGACTCTCCGCCGCTGTGGCCACGGGTAACCGAGCTGCATGGCGTATTCCGGCGATCCGCCGCAGACCTCGGCTGTCTCACGCGGGTCACCCGCCACGAGTTGTTCAGCCAGTCTGGCGGCCTGCACTTCAGGGGCGCCGCTGGAGACGTCAAGCACCATCCGGAACTGCAGCCACGGGCGGTTCTCCCTGATGGCCGAACGACCTGGGTGGAAGAGAAAGAGGTTGATCTGGCCGGGTTCCCAAAGCCAGGCGGACACACCGCCAAGTTCACATCCCCACCGCGCAAGCCAGTCAGTGCGTTTGCTGAGGTCCAGCTCCAGCAGCCGCGCAACGGAGCGCGCTGGCCACTCCCAGCTGCGGTCCGCAACCGCTCGCTCGACCTCTGCCTGGTATTCCTGTGCATCGAACCAGAACTCAGGCAGGTCGACGCCGTTCTCGTCGGGGTTGCGCCACTCGCTCCAGATCACATGGTCGCCGTCACGCCGGATGGTCACGTAGAGAGCGCCGCAGCACCCCTCGGTGCATGTTGCCTCGGCCAGCCGCACCTCGTGCGGCTCCGAACCAGCAGTAAGAGGGCCATCCGGCAGCAGGAGATATTTGGGATCTTCGCCCGGTCCTTCCGTGAACACCTCCGCCAGGACGTCCTCACCATCGACCAGCGGCCGGACTTCCACGTTTGCGCCCCTCTGCGGAAGATCAGGAACGGCAACGTGGAGGGTGAGGCAACGCTTCTTGTCAGTCACCGAATGATTGTCGGACCTGTGGCACTGGAGAGTCGCACCATTATTCACGGATGATCTTCGTCGACTGAGTCACTGGTGACGACATGGTCAGCGGTTCAGCTGAGCCATCAACTCCCGGTTCGCGGCGCGTGCTGCGGCAAGGTCTCCGCGCGCTCGGCGAGTTCGGATCGGAGGTCAAGGATGGGCTGCTGTAGCTCGGTGACCTGGCGGGTGAGCGTTTCGACGTCGGCGGGGGCGCCGAGACCGGAGGCCTGCCAAGCCGCCTGCCCGAGGTCTCGGAGAGGCGTTGTTCGAGCCGGGTGATGTGTGCGGACAGACGGCCGTTGCGGGCCGTCAGGTTCGCGACGTCGGCCAGCAGCGACTGGCGGCTGACCTGCGTCCCGGTTGCCGTCCCGGGCGGCGGCGCGGACGCGCGGGCGAGGACGGCCGCGTGCAGGTCACCGTGCCGGTGGATCAGGCTGCGGTGGACACCAGTGGCGCGGGCGACGGAGGAGACGGTGATCTCCTCGCCGGCCGCGGCCACTTGTCGAGGGCCTTGAGGACACGGGTCCATCGCCGGTCGGAGTCCGCAGCCCTTGCTCGGGCCAGGTGGACTGGTGATGTGGTCACGCGTCACGCTCCAGCCACAGGTCCGGCTCCGGCGGGCGGATGCCGGGCATGCCCAGGGAGACAGCGCGGGTCTTGCGCAGGGTGCGCGTGGCGTCCTTGATCTGCTCGCGTTCGTCGTCCGTGAGCCCGCCGAGGTCGGTTTCGACGCGCCGGATCAGCGTGCGGATGCGCTTGATTTCCCCGTCGGGGGGGGGCGTCTCGCTGCGGGCCCAAGCATCCAAGTCTGTGGCTGCGGCAAGGCGTTCGCGGTCCCGCAGCAGGGTGTCGAGATAGGTCCGCAGCTCCGGCAAGTACGAGGGGTCGGTGCGGAAGTGGTCGCAGCCGACGCAGCGGAACCGAAACGGGCATCCGTGGCCGCCGGTTTTGACGTCGCTCGGCTCGACGCAGATGCCGTAGCGGGACGGATACCTGGCCGATCCGCAGGCGGGCGTGCTCGTGTTCCAGGAGCTGGCGGGCCTGGGTCCAGATCTTGTTACCGTGCCGGTCGAACTGGCGTGAGACGAGTTTGTCGACCGCAGACCGGGTCCGTTTCTCGGTCACCCGTAATGGTGGGGTCGGGTGTTGGAACTGTCCGAATGCCTGGTCGGCTCGCCCTTGGGGCGGGTCAGTTTGTCAGTTTGGTTCGTTTTGGGCAGCTGTGGATAGGTCATGAGCCTCGCGGAGGGTCTCACCTGCCGTCGAGTTCGCGCCGGCGACCAGGTGCCCGATTGCTTGGTCAGTCAGCGATCGGATCAAGCGTCGCGGACCGTTCGGGCGAGCGGCGAGAAGTTGGCGTTCGAGGGCGACGCTTTCAGCCAGGGCCGGGAGGACCTTCTCGGTGAACTGCTGCGGGATGCAGTTGAAGGCGACCGATTGGCGGATGTTGCGGCGGCGCAGGAGGGTCCCGAACTCGGCCAACTGTGCGGGATCGAGAGTGGACCGGTCTCCGGTCGCGGAGATCGCGTCGTCGATGGCCTCGCGTCCGGCGCGGTAGGCCTGCCGGACGCTGAAGGACCACCAGTGAAAGCTCACGCCGAGTACGGGCTGGAGGGCTTGGGGATCTGGGCTGACGCCGATCGGGATCGTCCGGCCGTCGCTGATGCGCTCGTCTCGGGCGCCGGACCTGGCGAACAATGCGGCCTGGACGGCCTGGTGGAATCCGAAGTTCCCGCGGTCACCTTCGGGTGGAAGCAGGTCGCAGGCGGCGATGGCTTCGGCCAGGAGCTGGCTGGCTTCGCGTGGATGCCCGGTGTCGGCGAACCGGGGTGAGACCCCAGCGAGCCAGATCGCCAGTCCGGGCAGCCGCCGGGGATCGGCTGCGGCCATGCGGCGCTTGAGCTGGAGCGCGTCGCGTTCGATCTCCAGGCTCGCGTCGGTCTGCCCGGCCAGATCGAGGTAGATCGCCATTTCGAGGAGCGACCACACGACGCCATCAGGGGAGGGGTAGCCTCCAGGGCCGTCCGTCGCGCGGTGAAGGTCGACCACCTCGCGTTGAGCGGTAACGGCCCGCTCGAACTGGCCGGCCTCGGCGAGACCGTGCGCGAACGCGCCGAGGATCTGTATCTCCCTGTCTCCGTCCTCGCGGTGACGGTGCAACTCCCGGGCAAGCGTTGCAGCCTCGGTCTTCGCAGCCAGGGAACGATCATCGGCGTGCGCAAGCGAGTACTGCAGGCCAAGCGAGGAGATCGCATGCATTGCGGCTGCAAGGTGTTCGTCGGTTCCGTCGGCGAGAAGGCCCCGATAGATTGCCGCGGCCTCCTCGAAATACGGGATGCGCGCAGAGGGCCGCTCGCGATCGATTCGCCAACCGAACTCCAGCAGGCGCCGGGCCAGAACCGGCCCACCGGTGCTCGGCTCCTCAAGAGCCAACTTCAGTGCCTCGGCGATCGACTCCTCGGTGACCGGTTCACTCCTCATCGAAGCCCTCCTTCGCTGTTGTGCAACTGGTGATCGGGGAACCCGGGTAGTCGATCTGTCCCAGCCGGCGGCCGACGTCGGCGGCGTAAGCGCCCCAGTCCCCAGCCGCGGCTCGCTGCCATTTGACGGCGACGGTGATGTCGATGCCGAGGGTGCGGGCGAGAAACGGCTGCGGGCAGTTCGTGGCGAGCTGGAACAGGGCGGTCGAGCGGGTCTCCGAGGGTTTGATGCCGAGAATCATCGCCCCCACCCGTCTGGCCAGCGCGCTCGCGTCGGGGGTGTCGTAGCGCACCTGGCGGTATCGGGGGTGGAAGCCGGCGAAGTCGTAGACCAGCGGGGTGTGCGCGGCAGATGCCGACAGGGACAGCGGCGCGTGCTCCCAGTGGGCGGAGGCGATCACGATGGCCCTGGGTCTGGGCAGGCTCTGGGCCCAGTCCAGGAGCTGGCGCATCCACGGGCTGTCGTCGAGCAGCGGCGGGGCGCCGTGGCTGACGCAGAGGGCGGGCAGGGGACCGTCGGCGGGTGTCCAATGACGCTGGGCGCGGGCCCGGCGCAGGGCGCCGGGCAGGAAGTCGTCGTAGGCGCCGGCGGGCACGACGGGATCGAAGATCGGTGACACGGTGAGCCTTCTACGGGGCGGCCCGGAGTGACGGGTGGGGTGCACCGTCACTCCGGGCCGGTGCCGGTGGGGTCGACAGCCTGGTTGACGCGCTGGCCGATGCTACGGAGGGTCCGCTGCTGGGCCTGGGTGAGCGGGTCGAACACTAGGCGGCGGACCTCCTCGACGTGACCCGGGGCGGTGGCGACGACCTTCTCCCAGCCTGTTTCGGTGAGGATCGCCAGGGTGTAGCGGCCGTTGTCCGGATCGGGGGTGCGGCGCACCCAGCCCTGCTTCTCCAGGCGCTTGACGACGTGGGACAGGCGTGAGAGGGAGCCGTTGGTGAGGACCGCCAGGTCGCTCATCCGCATGGTGCGTTCGGCGGCCTCGGACAGGGTGGCGAGGACCTGGTACTCGAAGTGACTGATCTGGGCGTCGCGCTGCAACTGCGCGTCCAGCGCGTTCGACAGGTTGATCACCATGGCGGTCAGGGAGAGCCAGGTCTGCCTCTCCTCGGCGTTCAGCCAGCGGGGTTCACATGCGTCCATGGCCTCATCCTAGCTTGACCATTCAAGTTAAATCCAACCCTTTCGCTTGACGCTTCAAGTCTCGCGCGTTAGCTTCGAAATTGAAGGTTCAAGTCAATGAATGGGAAGTCCCCTAATGAACACCGCCCTGTGGGTCATTGCCAGTGTCCTCGCGCTCGTGTTTCTGACGGCCGGGCTGATGAAGATCAGCCAGCCGCGCGAGAAGCTGGCCGCCTCCGGCATGGCCTGGACCGCAGACTCCTCCCCGGGGACCGTCAAGACGGTCGGCGCCGTCGAGGTGCTCGGCGCCGTGGGGCTGATCGTCCCGGCCGCGCTCGGCATCGCGCCGGCCCTGGCGGCTTGGGCCGCCCTCGGACTCGCGGCGACCATGCTCGGCGCCACCGTGCTGCACCTGCGCCGCAGGGAGGCGAAGGCCCTCCCGATCGCCCTGGTCCTGTTCGTCCTGGCCGCCGAGGTGGCCTGGGGCCGCTTCGGCCCCTACGCCTTCTGAAACCCCCCGTCCCCTCCAGCGTGATCTTGAAGACAAGGAGTTTCGCCATGATCAACCGCCGCAACGTCCTGAAGGGCGCGGGCACCGCCGCCCTGGGCGCTCTCGTCCTCACCGCGGTAGCCACCGGAACCGGCCTGGCAGCCTCGGCCACGAGCAGCCCGGACCCGATCGGCGACCCGGCCGTCACCTCACAGACCGAGTCGCATTGGCCGGCCAACCTGACCCATGAGGAGCGCAAGAACCTGGAGACCTTCGACGAGCTGGACTTCGAGGTCTTCTCCGGTCAGCAGTGGGACCGGATCGACGAGAGCCACGCGGAGAACATCCGCGTCCACTGGCCCGACGGCCACTACACGGACGGCATCGACCAGCACCTCGCCGACATGAAGAGCCAGTTCGCCTGGGCGCCGGACACGCGCATCACCGAACACCCCAACCGCATCGCCAAGGGCAACCTGACCTCGGTGACCGGAGTCATGCAGGGCACCTTCACAAAGCCCATGCCGGACGGCAAGGGCGGCTTCATCCAGCCGACGGGCAAGAAGTTCTCCATCAACATGGTCACGGTCGGCATCTGGAACAAGGACGGCGTGATGCAGGAGGAGTTCCTCTTCTGGGACAACAACACCTTCTACAAGCAGCTCGGCCTCGCCTGACCCGTGCGTGGCCCGGCGGTGCCGGAACCGCCGGGCCACGCAACAGCGAAGGCCCCCGACCCCCTGCCTCACCACCCACCGCGACTGCATCGCTGGCCTTCACCACGTCGGGTCGGCGACGTCGCCCGGCCCCATGTACGTCAGGACGCCGTCCACGACTCCCTCCGTGCCTGGGCCGCTGTCCTTGGCGGCCGGCTCAGGCTCGTAGTCGACGAGGGCGTGCTCGCCGCGCGGGTAGCCGCACGCCCCGGCGCCGTAGAACGTCGCCTGGCACGGGCCGGGACCCTCGTAGGTGTGGTGAGTGATCCTTCGGTGCTGGCCCTCCTGGCGGCGGACCGGGGCCATCACGTCCTTCGCCAGGGTCTCCGCCCAACCGCCGGGCACCATCGGGTTCCCGGCCGGCCAGGCCATCTTCCGGACCTGCTCCAGCACCGCGGCGTACCGCGGGTCCCTGCGAGCGTCGGCGCGGGCGGACGGGTTGAAGTCGCTGATCGAGCTCACGCGGCGGGGGCGACTTCCGGGTGAGTGAAGGCCACCGGCTTGCCGAGCTTGCGCGCGTAGGCGATCTCAGCGCGGGTGGAGTCGCCGATGTAGTCGCCGACGAAAGCGCCTGACTTCGAGATTTCTGAGGCGCTGGCACCACGAACTTGGCCTTGGCGGCCGGGATCGGTGCCCGGTGGGCCGATCCGTGGTCAGCCGACTTCAGGTACCACGACAGGCGGAGCAGGCTCCTCCGCGCTGACACGCCGGATGTGGCCCACCCACGAGTCCGGCGTCAGGGAGGACCACTCAACGTCGATCTCAACGTCGTGGAATATGCGAGTGAGGTCCGCAAGCTGTGTGAAGATCGCCGTCTGTACCTCCTCAGGGGGCGCGTCCGGGGGCATCGGGACCTTGCCGCATCCGCCACCCGAGTCGTCGGCGATGAACGTGTAGGGCCACACGTCTTGCCTAGTCAGCAGGATGATCTCCTTCGGTATGCCGAAGGGGGCTCTTGTCTTGGGTCGTCTCGCCACGGTGCCATCCAACCTGACGGACCGCGCCGTCAGGCACCCGCCATACACACCTCAGCCACCGCAACCAGGCCTGACCAGGGCCGCATGACGCACCCACCCAGGTGATGATGGGGCTCCTTGAAAATGGCTGTGGCGGATATTTCGTGACGGTCACGGTGTCGTCCGACATTGGGGGTGGCGGCCGCGTAGGGCAAGCGACATAGCTCTTGGATAGGCAGCTGCTACCGAGAACGGCGCTGCTTCCCCGTGCCGTGACTGGGGTCGAAGCTCCGCCCGCCCGTCGTCGAGGAAGTGGTGCAGCAACCGGGACGGCCCCCGTCACACCGAGCCTGAGGCAGAGGGGACGGCGGCCGGGCCAGGAACGGACACCAGGAGGCCGGGCGCCCCGTGATGGGGGTGCCCCGCCTCCTGCCGCTCAGCTCAGGCGTCGAGGTCCTCGCCAAGGAGGACGAAGAGGAGGTCGTCGATGGGGTCGTCCTGCAGGAACTTGAACGACTCGTCCTTGAAGCCGTGCGGGTCGCTCAGCAAGGATCCAGTCGGCGGGATGTCGGCTGCGGAGGCCGACCCCGCGGCCGATCCCAGCGCAATCAGCGCGGCCGCGGAGGCAATGGCGATTCGTGAGGTGGTGTTCTTCATGCCCACCCAACGATCATCACCGGCACGGCGTTGCGGCCTCCGTTCTAGTGTGACGGAGCGACCTGATGGCGATATCTGGATTCGGCCGCGGCGCACATTTCGTGACGTGTAGTTCTAAACATCCCCGGAGCGTCGCCGTCGCTCCAGCGTCGGGTTGAAGGAGTGGCTGACGACGGTGGCCGTCGAGCTTGGCGGCCGGCCCGGCGAGCGACTGTGCCGCAAGCTGAATCTGGCGGCGGGCCGAAACCGCTTGCTGGGACTGTTGGAGGAACCGCCGACGCCGGAGCGGGCACCGCGGGTCCTCGGCGTGGACGAGTTCGCCTTCCGCCGCGGGCGCCGGTACGGCAACATCCTGGTCGACGTCGGGAGCGGCCGGGTGGTCGACGTCCTGCCCGACCGTACCTCGGAGACCTTCGCCAGCTGGCCGACTGCCCATCCGGGTGCGGAGATCATCTGCCGCGACCGAGCCAGCTCCTATACCAAGGCGGTCAAGGAAGCCGCCCCGGCCGCCCTGGAGATCGCGGACCGCTGGCACCTGCTCCAGAACCTCTCCAACGCCGTTGAGAAGACGTGCCATCAGCACCGGCCGTGCCTCAAGAAGCACGCGGAACGGGGAGGGGACCGCCCCATCCAGATGCCGCTGGTGGACGCGCTGCCGCCCACGCGCATCGTCCAGCGCGTTCTCCACCACCACGCGGAAGTCACGCGCACGGACGCCGCCGGCCACCCGCTCAGCGACATCGCCCGCCGCCTCGGCCTCGACCGCAAGACGGTCCGCCGCTATCGCGACACCAGCCTCGTCCACCTTCTCGACAGCGCCCGTGACCGCCGTCCCGAGCAGTTGGACGCCTTCAAGCCGTACCTACAGCAGCAGTACGCCGCAGGCATCACCAACGGCCGCACGCTGTTCCAGCAGATCCGCGAGCGTGGATTCCGCGGCGGCTACTCGACACTCACCCCCTACCTGCGAACCCTGAAAGCCGGTACGGCTCTGGCCGCACCAGCGGAAATCCCGAGCCCGCGCCGCATCACCGCATGGATCATGCGCGACCGCGACAGCCTCAGCACCCAGGAGACCGAGCACCTCGACCAGGCCCGCCTCGCATGCCCAGATATCGCACGGGCATGCGACCTCGCCCGAGCCTTCACGGACCTTGTCCGCAAGCGCCGAGGCCAACTGCTGACCGCTTGGATCCGGCAGGCCGAGCAATCCGACGTCGTACCCGTCACCAAGTTCGCCGCGTTCCTCCGCCAGGACATCGACGCTGTCACCGCCGGCCTCACCCACGAATGGAGCGCCGGCAGAGTCGAGGGCCACGTCAACCGAGTGAAAACGATCAAGCGAGCCATGTACGGCCGCGCCTCGTTCCGACTTCTTCGCATCCAAATCCTCACCCGGCCGTGATCACGCAATCGCCCAGCTCAGCGACCTACCGCCACAGATCCGCGCCGTCGCGTCCACTCGGATCCATCCTCAGCAAGTCCTCGTGAAGGCCCGTGAGGGGGCGACCAGTGGACGACCCGTCGTCACCAGCCTCCATGACCACCCAGCCGGCATCCACCCCGGACACGTTCACGTCCCCACCGCAATCCAACTCGTCAACCGCAGTGAAGACGGCTTCGTAGGCAACAGCCCGTGCCAGGAGCACCAGGTCGCTCCTGTCCGCCCCCGCGTCCAGCAGACGCTGGGCCGCCGCCACCTGCTCCAACGCTCCCGGGCCTGCCCAGCCGTCGATCGCACCACGCCACAGTGAACGGAGCAGCACGAAGCGCGCCAGCTGCGGCTGGTCCTCATCGATCTCCGACCTCGCCCAATCGGAAGCATCAGCCGCGTCGAGCGCCTCGAACTGCATCCGAAGCGACTCCGCCGCAGTCCGCTTCGACGGAGCAAGTCCAGACAACCACGACTGCCAAGTCGTCTCGGCATCATCCATCGCACCAGGATGCCCCACCGGTCACCTCACATCAGCAAGACCAATCGTTCACGGAAGCGCGGCCAGAACCTTGAAACGCCACACGCCCTGCTCGGGGGTGACCCAGACCTGCTCGATGGATCTCCCCACCCGTACGGCATCTGACGGCCCTCCACTCAAGAAGCCGCGATGACTGTGGGTCGTCATCCCGGCTCGAGCGCCGCCCCGACCGGCCAGTACTGCCGCGATCGGGGCGGTGATGCATCTGCTGGCCGCCGCTCATCGAGGAGCGCCAGGACTTGTCCTCGACGAGCGGTATCCCGGCCGACACCGCCTATCGTGTGTTGCCGGCCTGGCGGTCTGGCCTCACTTCAGGTGTCGAGTGAAGAACTGGGCCGCGGCGACCCCCGCGAACTGCGGGACGCCGGCGTGCCCGCCCATGTTGGCGTGCAGGGTCTTCTCCTTGGAGCCGAAGGCGTCGAACAGGTCCAGGGCCGCCTGCCGGTCGTTCCCTTCGTCGTCCCACTGCAGCAGGACGTGCAGCGGAATGGTGACCTGGCGGGCCTCCTCGAACATGGCGCGAGGGACGAAACTCCCGGCGAACAGAACAGCGGCCGAGATGCGCGGCTCGACCACCGCCAGCCGGGTCCCGATGGAGATCACTCCACCCGAGTACCCGACCGGGCCGCCGATCTCGGGCAGCGACAGGAGGGCGTCCAGGGCGGCCTGCCATTCCGGGACCGCCTTGTCGACCAGGGGGAGGATGAGAGCGTCGATGATCTCGTCGCTGACCGGCTCACCGGCCTCCATCGCCCGGCGCAGGTCGGCGACGGCCTGCTCGGCGGCGGGCAGGCGGGGCCGGTCGCCGCTTCCGGGGAGCTCGATGGTGGCCGTGGCGAAGCCGTCTGCCGCGGAGTGCCGGGCTCGGGCTACCAACCGGGGGTACATCTTGCGCAGCCCGAGAGGAGGAGGGCTGAGCAGGATCAGTGGCGCCGGTGCGGATGCTGATCCGGATCCGGGCGTCCACAGGATGCCGGGGATCTCACCGAGGGTGAATTCGCGCTCGATGACAGCGCCGTCGAGACGCTGTTCAGAAGTGAAGTGCACGGTCGTGCCTTTCGGGAGTGCCATTGACGGCGCTCCCGGACGACCTATCGCCCGACCGTGACCCCAGAGGGGAGCACCCATGTCGATACGTTCACGGGTACCACCTCCTCGCTCTCCAGCACGGCCTTCGGAAATTTAGCAGTGCTCACTGTGGTCCGCCAACGGTTTTGCCGAGGCACCGTGGCCGGCGCTGACCTGGGACGGCCCGCACACTCCACGAGCGGCGGCCCGGTCGCCGGACGGCGCGACGCTCGTTGAAACTCCCCACTTCGTTGAACGCCGGAGCGACTGAGGAGAGGAGCGAGCCAGGGTCCACCTCTGGTCCGCCCAACCGTGGACGAGCTGTCCTCGCTCCAACTCGCTTTCCAGCGTGGCGATGTGCGTATCACTGAGCCTCGGCCGGCCCGGGGATCCCATCGACAGGACCCCGGCTTCGCCACCCTCGCGCCACTGACGACGCCACCGCTCCACGGACCGCTCGCTGACCCGCAGCACGGCAGCGATCTCCCGGTTCCTCTGCCCGCCCTTGAAGCGTTCCACGGCCTGCAGCCGCACCCGCTCCCGCGCGGCCCTCCCGGCGTCGGTCAGCCCGCCGCCCTGCGCGCATCTCACAGTCCAGGGCTATCGGAACGGTCCTACCGCCGTCACGCAAACGGCTCCGACATCACTCAATCAAGTTCAGTAGCCATCGAGAGGCAATCCAGCCGAAGAGTTTGAAGAACATCGAAAGCGTTGCCCAAGATGGCTGGCGTTGGGGAGCCTTGGGTACACGGTCAGGCGTCGAGTCAGGCGACGCCTGCACTGTGTCTTCGGCTCAGTGATCACCTGCGTAAGACATGCCCTCGAGTCAGCTTCGGTTTCGACAAAGGAACGAATATGCGTGAGGTCCGCCGGTTCTTCAGCTTGGCATCAGCAGCGATTCTGCTTGCCACAGGGCTCGTGGCAGGGTCCTCGGGCACCGCCCTGGCCGCCAGATCGGACTGCGAAGGAGGTGTGAACGGATTCACCGACATTCCCAACAGCCAGACCGGCCGTGGCATAGCAGGCGGAGGGCTGGTCGTGACGGGCGGCGGCGAGATCGGCTCTTCCGCCTCGTACGGGATGCAGGCCGGCTACGTCAACGGGCAAGAGATGGGCTGGGGATACCTTCAGTTCCACAGCACGGGCTGGCACACGTACGGTGACGTCTGGATGGACGTCACCAACGACGGCGGGAACTCGTGGATCCAGTGCGGCCCATTTACCACGCTGTACAACAGAATCACGACCGCTGCCTACCCCACCAGCTCCTCCCCGAGCCGCGCCTTCCGTGTCTGCGGTTCGCTGTGGCCCGGAAACGCTGGCATCTCTTGCACGGGCTGGTGGTAGACCGCTGCACCGTGAGGGCCGGAGGCGGCCCTGTCATCTGGGCGGGGACCGCCGCGGGCTCAGCCCGGAGAACGGAGCTGTCAGGATGGCTCCGGCGTCGTGATCACCAGTCACTGTGAAGGCCGGGTAACCCGTACGGCGCGTTCGGCGGGGCGGGTCACCCGGCCGGTTCGTACGGTCGCGATGGCACCCATCAGGACAGGTGTGGTCGAGGGCGGTCCTGCGTACTTCGCACGGTGCGGGACCGCTGTCCTCCGTCCGGCGCAGCGATGAGGGCGTGGTGGGCTCGGTCGCACGATCGTCCGCTGGGGAGGCTGCATCGGTTGAGGGCGCTGGTGGTGCGTTCGGGGTCAGCGACTCGTGTAGTTCAGCCGCCGCCCTGAATCGAAGTCGGGTGGCCGTCCGCCGCGTGAGCCTTTGCGCAGGCGGGCGGCCTGGCTGTCGGTCTTCTCCGGGATGGTGTGCTGGATACCCCGACGCCGCAGGTACTCACGACAGGGCCGATTGTTATAGGCCTTGTCGGCGGCTGGTCGAGCCGGACGGCATCTGGGGCGGGCAGACCTCGCTGGAGCGGCATCGCGCGCTGATCGCCCGCCTCGCCGCACAGCCCGCCCCTGCCCGGCCGGCCGTTCTGCAGGTCTCCGGCGAGAGCTTGAAGGCGAAGCGGCTGCTGCTGCGCGCACTCGCCCGGGAGACGGACGACGAACTCGTCTCCTACCGAGCCGGAATGGACGTCCGCACGGCGAACTGGCACCGCAGCGCCTTGTGCCGCCTGCTCCACCTGGACAAGGAGAGCGACCCGCCAGCGGCTCCTCGAGACGCCGCCCGCACCGTCGGGCTGCTGCCCGCGAGCACGCGGGGCGTCCCCGACGGCCGCTGGCCCATCGTCGCCGCCCCCACCACCGACGGGATCCGTCGGCGCGGGATCGAGCGCGGCCGGCCCGTACAGCTCGCCATCCCCGGCCTGCCCGACTTCCCCCGCACCCCGCCCCCGCCAGCTGCGGGCCCGGCCCGGCACCTGGTGCTCCTTCGCCCGGCGCCGACCGCCCGTCCGCTTCCGCTGCTTCTTCCCGTCCGCCCGATGGAGACCGCCGCATGAACACCCACACCCTCCGGCACAAGGACGACCACGCCCTCGCCGCCCGCGCGGAGTCGTCCGAGTACCTCGCCGGGATCCTCGCGGCCGCCGAACTCGACGTCGTCGGCCAACCGGCCAAGCTTCCCGAACTGCTCTTCCCCGACCTGGGCCCCGACGCCGTACGACGCGTGTGGGACACCGCCTTCGTCGTCGGCTACCGGCTGCGCAAGCTCGCCGAACACCCGCGCTGGGACGACGCCGCCCTGCGCCGCCTCAAGACCGAGCTGGCCGGCGCCGGGTACGGGGCGATGGCCCAGCTCACCGAGCGGCGGCCGCCGTGAGCCCGACCGGGCCCGCGCCGACGACCAGGACGTCGAGGACGGACGGGGGCCTGCCACGGAGCGTGTCGGTGTCGCTGCACATGGTCGGCGCCTTCCTGGGAGGGGTCCGAGGGCACCACTCCTCCATGGTCGGCCGCCGCGGCCGGCGCTGCACCCCGCGCCCGCGCACCGGGGGCTCAGTCCAGGTCGAGCACCTCGCGGAGCGCCGCCACCGCGTGGTCGCGGTGCTCGTCGAGCCATCGCACCGCCGCCGCCTCGTCGCCCTCGCCCACCGCGGAGATGACCGCACGGTGTTCGTGGACCGCCTGCTCCCGGTGCGGGTCCTCGGCGTAGTAGAGCGCGCGGTACGCGTCGGTGGCGTCCCACAGGGTGGCGATCAGGCGCACCAGGCGCGGCATGCCGGAGGCCTCGATCAGGGTGAAGTGGAAGCGCCGGTTGGCCTCGGCCATGGCCGTGACGTCGCCCGCGCCTGCCGCCCGCTCGACCTCCTCCTGGATCCGCTCCAGCGTGCCGGTCAGCCCGTCCGGCATCCTGGCGAGCGCGGCGCGGACGGCCTCCGTCTCCAGGAGCTGCCGGATCCGGTAGATCTCCTCCAGGTCGGCCATGGACAACTCGGCGACGAAATAGCCCCGGTGGACGTGGTGCACCACCAGGCCCTCGGCCTCCAGGGCCTTCAGCGCCTCCCGCAGCGGGACCCGGCTCACGTCGAGGCTCGCCGCGAGGGAGTCCTGCCGGATCGGGTCCCCAGGCCGCAACTCCCCGGTGGTGATGGCGCGTCGGAGCTCCTCCAGGACGAACTGCTGGGCGGTCGGTGGCCGCCGCCGCTCCGCCGTGCCGCTCTCCGCCGTGCCGCTCATCGCCGTGTCCCTTCGAGGTCCGCCCGTGCTGGCCCCGTTCGTTCGCGCCCCGTCAGTCCCAGCTCCGCCAGGACCTCGGCGGTGTGCTCGCCGAGGCGCGGGGGAGCGGAGCGGTAGGCGGCGGGCGTGGCGCCGAAGGCGACGGGGTGGGCGACCTGCCCCGGTCCGGCGGCCTCCTCCGGGACGCGCGGTCCGAGCCCGAGCCGGTCGGCGAGCGCGAAGGCACCGGACAGGTCGTTGATCGGCCCGCAGGGCACGCCGGCCGCGGTCAGCTCCTCGAACCAGGCGTCGGCGGTGCGCGCCGAGAGCCGCCCCGCCAGCTCGGCGGCCAGCTCCTCCCGGTGCGCGACGCGCGCGGTGTTGGTGGCGAAGCGGGGGTCGTCGGCGAGCCCGGGGCCGCCGATCCGTTCGCACAGGGCGCGGAACTGGCGGTCGTTGCCGACGGCGAGCACGAGCGGGCGGTCGCTCGCCTCGAACACCTCGTACGGGGTGATGCTGGGGTGCCGGTTGCCCAGGGCGCGGGGCACGACCCCGGCGGCGAGGTGGGCGGACGCCTGGTTGGTGAGCGCGGAGAGCAGGGAGGTCAGCAGCGACACCTCGATCCGCTGGCCCTCGCCGGTCCGCTCGCGGTGGCGGAGTGCGGCCAGGACGCCGAGTCCCGCGTGCAGGCCGGTGATGACGTCCACGAGCGCGACGCCCGCCTTGGTGCCGGGGCCGCCGGGCTCGCCGGTGACGCTCATCAGCCCGCCCATGGCCTGCACGAGCAGGTCGTAGCCGGGCAGCGCGGCGCCCTCGGCGGAGCCGAATCCGGTCACGGAGCAGTAGACGAGGCCGGGGTTGGCGGTCCGCACCCGCTCGTAGCCGAGGCCGAGCCGGTCCATGGTGCCGGGGCGGAAGTTCTCCACGAGGACATCGGCCCGCTCGACGATCGCCCGGGCGGTCTCCAGGTCGGCCGGATCGCCCAGATCGAGCGCGACGGAACGCTTGTTGCGGTTCACCCCGAGGAAGTAGGTGGCCTGGCCGGCGGCGAACGGTGGGCCCCACGCGCGCGTGTCGTCGCCCGAACCGGGGCGCTCGATCTTGATCACCTCGGCGCCGAGGTCCGCGAGGAGCATCGTCATGTACGGGCCGGCGAGCACCCGGCCGAAGTCGGCGACGACGATCCCGGACAGGGCGCCGTCCGCAAGGCCTGCCGGCCTCCCGGACAGGGCACTGTCCGCAGGGCCTTCCGGCCGTTCCGCCCGCATACCGCTCTCCTTCGTGGCCCCGCGCCGGGGCCGTCGGATCCAGCCGGTCCACGCCGGACCGTACGCTTCGGTGATCGCACATTCAATACTGGATCCAATATCCGATCTCCCGCTAGGCTGCGGCTCGCCGAGTTGCCACTGTCGCCAGGAGGCCGTCCGTGAAGTCGCCGAAGTCCCCGAATCCGTCGCCCGTCCACCCGCTCGACCTGTTCGCGATCGACGGGCTCCTGACGGACGAGGAGCGGGAGATCCGCCGCACCGTACGGGCGCTCGCCGACCGCGAGCTGCGCCCGCACGTCGCCGGGTGGTTCGAGGCGGGCGCCATCCCCGCCCGCGAGCTCGCCCGCACCCTGGGCGGCCTCGGCGTCCTCGGCATGCACCTGGAGGGCTACGGCTGCGCGGGCACCAACTCCGTGGCGTACGGCCTGGCGTGCATGGAGCTGGAGGCCGTCGACTCCGGCCTGCGCTCGCTGGTCTCCGTGCAGGGCTCGCTCGCCATGTACGCGATCTGGAAGTTCGGCTCCGAGGAGCAGAAGCAGCGCTGGCTGCCCGGCATGGCGGCCGGCGAGTACATCGGCTGCTTCGGCCTCACCGAGCCGGACGCCGGCTCCGACCCGGGCGCGATGCGCACCAACGCCAAGCGCGACGGCGCGGACTGGGTGCTCAACGGCACCAAGATGTGGATCACCAACGGCTCCGTCTCCGACGTCGCCGTCGTCTGGGCCCGCACCGAGGACGGCGTCCGCGGCTTCGTCGTGCCCACCGACACCCCCGGCTTCAGCGCGCCCGAGATCAAGCAGAAGCTCTCCCTGCGCGCCAGCGTCACCAGCGAACTGGTCATGGAGGACGTGCGGCTGCCCGCCGACGCGGTCCTGCCCGGCGCGCGCGGCCTCTCCGGCCCGCTCGGCTGCCTCAACGAGGCGCGCTTCGGCATCGTCTTCGGCGCCCTCGGCGCCGCCCGCGACTGCCTGGAGACGGCGATCTCGTACGCCGGCGACCGCACCGTCTTCGCCCGGCCGCTCTCCTCGTACCAGCTGACGCAGCAGAAGCTCGCCGACATGGCCCTGGAGCTCGGCAAGGGCATGCTGCTGGCCGTCCACCTCGGCCGCCTCAAGGACGCCGGGACGCTCGCCCCCGAGCAGATCAGCCTCGGCAAGCTGAACAACGTCCGCGAGGCCATCGCGGTCGCCCGCGAGTGCCGCACCATCCTCGGCGCCAACGGCATCACCCTGGAGTACCCGGTGCTGCGCCACGCCAACAACCTGGAGTCGGTCCTCACCTACGAGGGCACCAGCGAGGTGCACTCCCTGGTCATCGGCAAGGCGCTCACCGGCGAGCAGGCCTTCCGCTGACCCCGTCGGCGGGGCCCCGGCCGGGACCCCGCGGTGCCGGCTCTCAGCCGGCCGTCACCCGGTCCACGAAGGCGTTGAGGTTGCCCGTCATCCGGTCGACCTGCTCCTCCAGGGTCAGGGACTCCTCCTGTCGCCGGCCGCGCAGCTTCGGCTGCCGCCTGCCCCGCACGTACAGCGGGCAGGCGAGGTCGGCGCAGACGTAGGTGCCCACCGTGTTGCCCTCGCGGCCCCGCGTGCCCGCCAGCGGCGCGGCGAGCAGGGTCACGCCGGAGGAGGCGTGCGAGGTCAGGCAGATCTGGCACATGCTCGACTTCGTCGCGCTGGTACGGCCCACCGCCGGCACCCGCAGCGTGATGCCGACGGGACCCTCGGCGCGCGGCACCACCAGGTGGGCGCGCAGCGGCGCGCCCGGGTCGACCCAGCCCAGGAAGTCCAGGTCCTCCCACGGCAGTTCGGCGAAGTCGAGCGGCAGCTTCATACGGGCCGCGTCGCCCTTCGTGCAGTTCACGAAGGACGAACGGATCTCTTTCTCGGTCAGTGGTTCCACCCGGCGACCGTAACCCGAGTGTTTGCCCGGGGCATCCGATTATCGGGCGCCCGGCCGCGCCTCAGGCCACCCAGTCCGGCAGGTGCGGGTCCGCGAGCCGGGCCGGAGCCCCGTCCAGGGCCGCCGCGAGCCGCTCCGCCGCCGTCTCGTACACCTCGCTCGGCAGCGCGTACGGGATCCGCAGCCGGTGCTCGTGGGTCCCGGGATCCACCCCGAACCGGGCACCGCCCTCCACCCGCACCCCGTGCCGCAGGGCCCGCGCCGCGAGCTGCGAGGCGAACGGCCGGCCGAGGTCGATCCACAGGCACAGCCCGCCCGGCGGAAGCGTCCACCGCCACTCCGGCAGGTGCCGGGCGAGCGCCGACACCAGCGCCTCCCGGCGCCGCCGCAGCTCCGCCGCCCGCCCGGGCAGCAGCGGGTCGATCCGGTCCAACAGGGCGACGGCGACCAGCTGGTCGAGCACCGAGCCCGCGAGGTCGTGGGTGATCCGCACCCGCGCCAGCTCCGTGACCACCCGCGAGGACGCCCGGGCCCAGCCGACCCGTAGCCCGCCCCAGCAGCTCTTGCTGAGCGAGCCCACGCTGATGATCTGCTCCCCGGTGCCCGGACCGGCCGACGCGGCGAACGGCCGCGGCGCCGGCACGTCCAGGGCGATGTCGGACAGCGTCTCGTCCACCACCAGCCACGTTCCGGTGGCCCGCGCCGACCGGGACACCTCCCGCCGCTGCTCGTCCGGCATCAGGCGGCCCGTCGGGTTGTGGAAGTCCGGGATGAGATAGGCGAGCCGGGGCGCCGTCTGGCGCAGCGCCGCGTCGACGAGACCGCTGTCCCAGCCCGCCTCGGTGACCGGCACCGGGGTGATCCGCATCCGGTGGCCGCGCATGGCGTCCAGGGCGTTGGTGTACGAGGGGTTCTCGGCCAGGACCCGGTCGCCCGGACCGCCGAGCAGCGCGAGGGCCAGCGTGAGCGCCTGCTGCGCACCCGTGGTGACGAGGATCTGCTCGGGCCGGGTCGGCAGGCCGCGTGCCGTGTACCGCTCGGCGATCGCCGCGCGCAACTCGGGGATCCCGTACGGGTGGTAGCCCTGGGCCGCCGTGTAGCGCGGCAGCTCGGCGGCGGCCTCGGAGAGGGCCTGCACCACCAGGTCGGCCGGCGCCTCGGGTGCGGCGAGCGCGAGGTCGATCAGGGATCCGGAGTCCCCGTGCAGGGCGGCCGGACCGATCGGCGACTGGCCTTCGGGCAGCGCCGTCCAGGTGCCCGCGCCCTGCCGGCTGTGCGCGTAACCGCTCTCGCGCAGCAGGTCGTACGCGGCGGTGACCGTCGTCCTGCTCACCCCGAGTGCCACCGCGAGTTCGCGTTCGGCGGGCAGCCGCATCCGCAGCGCGACCCGCCCGTCGAGCAGGGCCTGCCGCACCGCCCGGGCCAGCTCGCGGTAACCGAAGCGGCCCTCGGCGGGCGGCGTGAGCAGGGCCGCGAGCTGACGGCCGCTCAGGGTCCGGTCGGATGCGGTGACCACGGAGCGGACCACTCGACCCTCTGCCATGCCAATCACTCCTCATTGGCTGTGCTGTCCAGGCCAATAAGGCTACAGACTCCCTGTCAGTGGCCTGGTGGCCCCAGAGGAAGGAGCAGGGGAGATGTCCGGAGACTTCACCGATCGCGACGAGCGGATCTGGCAGCGGCGCGCCGAGGAGCGGATCGCCGCACCGTGGGCCCTCGGGACCTTCCTCAGGTCCCTGCGCTCCCGCCGACGGGTGCGCGGGGACCGTTGCCCCGAGGCCCTCGGCCGGTTCGCTCAGATCAGCGGCTGACCGCCGGGCGCGCCCGGCGCGGGCGGCGAGGACGAGGAGGCGTCGGCCGAGCCGCTCGCGGGCCCGGCCGTCGAGGCGCCGGACGAGGTCAGGCCCGTGGCCGGCTGCGACTCGGGACCGGAGGACTGCGTCGAGGGCGTCGTGTCCGAAGGCGTCGAGTCCGACGGGGTCGGGGTGGACGTGGACGGTGTCGGGGTGGTCGGGGTGATCGTCGACGGGCACGGCGAGGGCGTCACGCCGTTGCTGGGCGTCGGCGTCTCCGTACCCGTGATCGTCACGCACGGCACCGGGGACGACGGCGAGGTGGAGGGGGACGTCGAGGGGGACGTCGAGGGGGAGGTCGACGGCGACTTCGTCGGGGTGTGCGTGGGCGGCCGCGGGGGAGTGGTGTGCTTGTCGTGCTGGTGGCCCTTGCCGCCCGACTCCCGGGCGATCCAGCGGTCGGTGTGCGAGTCGTACACCACGAAGACGTTGATCACTGTCACGGAGGGCTGGACGACGACCACGTTGCCCGTCCGGTAGTTCGGCCACGCGGCGCCGACCTGCTTCGGCGACTGCTGGGCGACCGGCGGCGTCAGCGGGTTGCCGCAGGCGCACCGCACCCGCGGCACCCCGCGGTCGTCGACCAGGACCGCGGTGCCCGCCTGGAGCACCGACTGGTACGAGGTGGCCTTCCCGTCGCTGAAGCCGTGGTTGGTCACCCGGGTGTCCACCCGCAGCTGGAGCGAGGTCAGGGAGCGCAGATAGCCCGGCACCTCGTTGGCGGAGATGCCCAGGACCGAGGCGAAGGCCGCGTTCTTGGCGGGCTCGTCGGCCAGGAAGCGGGCCTGCTGCTCGACGTCGCAGCTCGCCGTGCGGTGCGTGCCTCCGTACAGGCCCGGCGTCGAACCCGTGACGCTGCGCGCCGCGTTGGCCGCCGTGCCGGTCTCGCTGGGCAGCGGCGGCGGCGAGACGGTGGCGCCGTCCGTGCGGGCCGTCGAACGGGTGAAGGGATCCGGGCCGCTCGCGGAGGTGTTCTGCAGGAACACCTCGCCGCCGCCCGAGCCGGCCTGGTTGCCGCCGCCACCGCCGTCGCGCACGGTCAGGACCACGACCAGCGCGACCACGGCCACCAGAATCGCCGTCAGCGAGGCGACCTTGGGCACGGAGCGCCACCACGGGCCTTGGCCGCCACCGCCGGGCGCCGCGCCTCCTCCCGTACCGCCTCCTGGGCCGCCCGGGCCGTCGCCACGGCCGCCTCCGCCGCCCGAGCCGCCGTGCGGAGGGCCGGGAGGCGGTGGCGGAGGGGTCTGGCCCGGGCGCGTGCCGGGACCCGACAGGGGGCCCGAGGGCGGACCGCTGGGAGGGACCGAGGGCTGGCCGGACGGCGGGTGGGAAGTCACTTTTTTCCCTTTCTTCCGTTCCGGGCCCATTGTGTACGCCGATCAGGGGTCACCCGCAAGCGGAAGGCCCCCGAGCGCGTCCGCGGGGAGGGTCCGCGAGCGGCCGGCCGGCAAGCGCGCTGCCGGTGGGCGGGCCCGTGCGGACGCTCCGCAAGCGGTCGGCAGCCGTCGGTATTAGCGTGGGCAAGGTGAGCACCCGGCTCCCCACCCCACCCGGCAAGGCCGCGACCGACGCCACCGGCGTCCGGACGGCCCACGCCGTCGCGTGGGCCCTCGCCGCCGTCGTCGCGGGCTACGCGGCGATGTGCCTCACCGCAGGTCTCGGACTCTGGGCCGCGGGCGCGGCCGACCTGCCGGGCGGCAGCGGCGCGTTCGTCGCCGTCCTCGCCGCGGTCGTCGTCATGGGCACCGGCGGTCAGGTCTCCCTCTCCGGAGACGCCGGATCCCTGGCCGGCACCCAGGCCGAACTCAGCGCCATGCCGCTCACCGTCACCCTGGTGGGCGCACTCGTCACCGGAAGCGTCTTCCTGCGCCCGCTGCGCCACCACGCCGTCGCGCCCGCCCGCGTCCTCCTCGCCCTCGCCGTGCCCACCGTCGTGTTCTGGCTCGCCGGACTCGGCGGACTGTGCGCACTCGCGCGGCACGACTTCCCGATCAGCCTCGGCGGAGGCACCTCCGAGGACACGGGGGACCTCGGCGACCTCTTCAAGGAACTCCTGGACGCCGCCGATCCCAAGGTCGGCTTCACCACGGACGTCGGGCCCACGCTCTTCTACGGACTGCTGTGGATCCTCGGCGTCCTCGTCGTGGCCCTGCTCGTCTCCCGCCGCACGCCGCTGCCGCCCCGGTTCGTCCGCTACCACCAGGCCGTACGGCCCGCCGCCTCCGCGATGCTGCTCCTGCTCCTCGCGTACGTGGCGGTCGCCCTGGTCATCGGCCTGGTCGTCGCCGCCACCAAGGGGCATGCCGCCGAGACCCTGGCCGTGCTGCTGCTCGGCCTGCCCAACGTGGCGTGGCTCGCGCTCGGCGTCGGCATCGGCGGCTCGTGGGACGGCCGCGTCGAGGGCCCGTTCGGCCTGCCGATGCCCCAGATCCTCGACTCCGTGCTCCGCGGCGGCGACGGCGGGCGGGACCTGTCGACCGTCGACCTGTCCAGCCTCGCCGCATACGACGCGCGCGCCTGGTGGCTCCTGCCGATCGCGGTGGTCCTCGTCCTCGCCGCCGGTTTCCTCGCCGCCGTCCGCTCGCCCGCCGGCGTCCCGCTGTGGCGGCACGCCGTCCACGTCGGCGCGGCCTTCGCCGTCACCATGCTCGTGGTCGCCCCGCTCACGAACGTCGAGGCGAGCTTCGGCCTCTCGATCCTCGGCATCGGTGACCTCGGTGGGCTCGGCGCCGACGTCGTCCTCCGGCCGCACATCTGGAAGATCGTCGGCCTGGCCCTGCTCTGGGGCCTGGTGGCCGGCTTCCTGGGCGCGCTCCTCGCGACCCGGGTCCACCGGCGCGGCGAGGTGCCGGCGGACCGGCGCCAGTGAGGTCACCAGGCCGTTTCCTTCGGATCGGGGCCGGACAGGCCGCGGACCCGGCCAAGATCCGAAAGGGACGCTAGGGAGTCGCCGCGCAGGAGTCGTCGCCGATGTCGCCGAGCGTGAAGGGCGCCCGGGACGTCTTGTCGCCGCGCTGCAGCGTCAGCAGGATCTCGCCCTTGGTGTAGTCCGGGAACCACACGGCGTACAGCGTGCGGGCGTCGTCCGCGACCGTGCCGATCGGGATGACCTCGACGGGCTCGCCGCCACAGCTCGCGGCCGTCACCTTCGCGTGGTCGGCGGCGAAGATCCGCCCCCAGCCCTCGGCGAAGGAGGTGAAGAGACCGCTGGTCCCGCCCGACTTCCCGACGGGCGGGTGGTGCGGCTCCGTCAGGCACGCCCGTACGCCCACGACCTGGGGGCCGACCGTGGCGTGGCACAGCCGCCCGTCCGCCGTCTCCCACACGTACTCGGCCTGGCCGCTGGGCCACGCGTCCACCAGCATCAGCCCGCCAGGGCCCGCGGCGTCCTCCGCTTCGCCGGCCCCGAGCGTCCTGGTCAGCAGCGCGCCGGTCCGCTGGGCGACCTCCGCGCGGGACGGCCGCGACGGTGTGGGCGCGGGCGCGGACGACGAGGCCGCGGGTGTCCCGGCGCCGGCCGACGGGTCCTTCCCGGATCCGCCGGATCCGCCGGAACAGCCCGTCAGGGCGACGGCCAGAAGCGCGCCACCGGCGGCGGCACGAGCAGCGGCGACGCGCAGAACGGCGCCACGAGATCCCTCACGCATGGTTTCCCCCCTCGTCCGCCGATCATCCCCTCGGCGTCACCGGATGATCGCAGCGGCCCTGCCGGCGCGCAATCGTGACCCGCGGTCCGCCGTCACGGCCACAGGGACCGGAAGACCGGCCGCGCCCACGCCGGAGGCTCCGGCGGCGGCGTGGGCCGCCACTCGTCGCTCCTCGCGCGGCTCGTCCGGCCGGTGCCGCCGGTGCCCGCGTCCCGCGCCAAGGCAGCGCGCAGTTCCGTCACGAACTCCAGACACGTGCGGTAGCGCTCGTCCGGAGTCTTCGCCAGCGCTATGGCGAACACCTCGTCCGCCGCCTCGGGCAGGCCCGCCTTCTCCTCCGACAGGGGCGGCGGCGGGTCGTACTGGTGGGCCCACAGCAGCGCCATGTCGTCGTCCCTGCGGAACGGCGGCACTCCCGTCAGCGTCTCGAAGACCACGCAGGCCAGGCTGTACACGTCACAGCGCCCGTCCACCGGCTTGCCGGAGATCTGCTCGGGCGCCACGTAGTCCAGGGTCCCGACGAACTGCCCGACCGTCGTGAACCCGGTCAGCGACAGCGACTTCTTCGTCAGCCCGAAGTCGGTCAGGTACACGTGCTCCGGGTGGTCCCGGTCCGTGCCCTCGGCCACCAGGATGTTGCCGGGCTTCACGTCGCGGTGCACCAGGTCGTGCGCGTGCGCCGCGTCGAGGGCCGAGGCCACCTGTGCCGCGATCCGACCCGCCGTCACCGGGGCCAGCGGTCCCTCCCGGTCGAGGAGCGCCCGCAGGTCCTGGCCCGGCACGTAACGCATCGCGATGTACAGCACGCCCTCCGTCTCGCCCGCCTCGAAGACCGGCACGATGTGCGGATGGTCGATGGCGGCCGCCACCCGCGACTCGTGCGCGAAGCGCTTGCGGAAGGTGTCGTTGCGGGCCAGCTCGGGAGCGAGCAGCTTCAGCGCCACCGTCCGCTCCAGCTTGACGTCGAAGGCCCGGTAGACGACGGCCATGCCGCCGCGCCCGATCTCCTCCTCCACCAGGTAGCCGGCGATCCGCTTGCCGAGGACGCCCGAGTCGCGGCCGGCGGCGGGGAGCCCGGGATGCGTGGTCGGGTGGGGCGCCGGGGCCGTGCCCGGCTCGCCGCGCCCGTCCGCCCCGGCCGGGGGCGTCATCGGCCCTCACCCGTTCCGTCCGGCTCCGGCGGTTCCGCCCCGGCGTCCGCCCGTTCCTCCGCCGGCGGCTCCGTGACGACCCTGGTGGCCTCCGGCCCCTCCCCGGGCACGGTGCCCCGCGCGGCGTCCTGGACGAGCTGCGGCACCACCTGGGTCGGCTCGTGACCCAGCTCGACGGCGGGCGTGGGCTCGCGCTGGGACTGGGACTGGGGCTGGGGCTGCGACCGGGGCTGGGGCGAGGCCTCGGGCGGGAGCTCGGGCGCCGGTTGCGGAGGGGGCGCGGCCGCCGGCCGTCCGGCAGAGGCGGCGGGCGCCGGCCCGGCCGCAGGAGTGCGCGCCGCCGCCGACGGGCCCGACGAGGCCGCGTACGTACGGAGCCCCACGCCGTCGCAGTACACCCACCGCTCGTGCTCCGCGTCGTACAGCCACACCGACTCGCCGTCGACGACCATCCCCACCCGCAGACCGCGGGTGCGCTGCCGGAACGTCTCGCCGTCCGCCCGGCCCGCCGCCAGCTCCTCCGCGGCCCGCCGGTAGCGCCCGAGGGCGTCCTCGGCGCGTGCGATCAGCGGGCGGGGGTCGGCGGTGCGGGCCGACGGGCCGCCCGCGGCGGGCGGATCCGCCGGTACGGAGACGAGCAGCCGTGCGTCCACCCACGCGGACCAGCCGTTGGAGCACAGCACCTGGCCCCAGTCACCCACCCGCTCCAGCAGCTGCACCGGCAGGAAAGCGTCCAGGGACGCGGTCGGCAGCGTCGGGTCGGGCGCCTCCCACGCGGGCAGCCCGTCGCGGGGCACCACGTGCGTGGGCCGGAAGTCCGGCACGTACTCCGGGACGTACCCCGGCACGTACTCCGGCGTGCCATCCGTAGAGACCACGGGTTCCTACCTCCGCATCACGACCGGCTCGTGCCGGCGCAGCAGCCGGGCCACGACCAGACCGAGGACGGCACAGAGCACCACCAGCATGCCCATGTCGAAGAGCCAGACGCCCACGGAGTGGTCCATCAGCGGGTCGGCGGTCTTCTCGCCCGGCACCGTCGCGCCGATGTCGATCGTCGCGCCCATCGCCGCGAACGCCCACCGCGACGGCACCAGCCACGCCAGCTGCTCCAGGACGGGCGTGCCGCTCACCTGGAGCAGCGCGCCGCAGAACACCACCTGGACGATGGCGAGGAGGACGAGCAGCGGCATCGTCACCTCCTCCTTGCTCACCAGGGCGGAGACGAACAGACCGAGCATCATCGCGGTGAAGGCGAGCAGCGCGACGGCGAGCGTCAGCTCGATCAGCGGTGGCATGAGCACGCCCTTGCCGTCGCCCGGAACGTTCAGCGGGACGCCGATCAGCGCCACCAGCGTCAGGACCACGGCCTGCACCACCGTGATCACACCGAGGACCGTGACCTTGGACATCAGATACGCGGAACGGGAGAGGCCGACGGCTCTCTCACGGCGGTAGATCGTGCGCTCCTTCACCAGCTCGCGCACCGCGTTCGCCGCGCCCGTCAGGACGCCGCCCACGCACAGGATCAGGAGCACGTTCAGCGTCGACTCGGGGTTGAGGCTGCCCTCCGACAGGGCCCGGGCCATGGCACCCATGACGAAGGGCAGCGCCACCATGATGGCCAGGAAGGTCCGGTCGGCGGACAGCGCCGCCGCGTACCGCCGGACGAGGGTACGGAGCTGGGCGCCCCAGCTCTGCGCCTTCGGCGGCGGGGCCGGCTCCGGCGGCACACCGGCCGCCGGCGCCGGTCCCGGCCGTACGGAGGGATCGTCGATGTACTGCCGGTGGAAGCGCGAGGTCCGGTACTGGCCCGCCCAGTCGCGTCCGCGGTCGTTCTCGAAGGCCTCGAACGCCTCCGGCCACTGCGCGAAGCCGAAGAAGTCCAGGCTGTCGGCGGGCGGACCGTAGTACGCGACCCGCCCGCCGGGAGCGAGCACGAGCAGCCGGTCGCACACGTCGAGGCTCAGCACGCTGTGGGTGACGACAATGACCGTGCGCCCGTCGTCGGCGAGGCCGCGCAGCATGTGCATCACCGAGCGGTCCATACCGGGGTCGAGGCCGGAGGTCGGCTCGTCGAGGAAGAGCAGCGAGGGCTTCGTCAGCAGCTCCAGGGCCACGCTCACGCGTTTGCGCTGGCCGCCGGACAGGCTGTGGATCGGCTGCCCGGCCCGCTCCTCCAGTCCCAGCTCCCCGATCACCTCGTCCACCCTGGCCCGCCGCTCCGCGCGGGCCGTGTCCTCGGGGAAGCGCAGCTCGGCGGCGTAACCCAGGGCCCGGCGGACGGTGAGCTGGAGGTGCAGGATGTCGTCCTGCGGGACCAGGCCGATGCGCTGGCGCAGCTCCGCGTAGTCCCGGTAGAGGTCGCGGCCGTCGTACAGGACGGTGCCGCGGTCGGCGGGCCGCTGCCCGGTGAGCGCGCCGAGCAGGGTGGACTTGCCCGCGCCGGACGGGCCGACGACCGCGAGCAGGCACTTCTGCCCGACGGGGAAGGACACGTCTTCGAGGAGCGTCTTGCGGCCGTGGTCGACGGTCACGGCGAGCCGCTGCACGTCGAGGGAGACCTCACCGGTGTCGGTGAACTCGACCAGGTTGCCGCCGATCAGGCAGTACGCGCAGTGGCCGATGCCGACGATGTCGTCGGGAGTCACCCGCGCGTCGACGACCGGACGGCCGTTGAGGAAGGTGCCGTTGTGGCTGCCGAGGTCGCGGATCCAGTACGTGCCGTCCGGCGCCGCCCGGAACTCGGCGTGCCGGCGCGAGACGGTCAGGTCGTCCACGACGAGGTCGTTGTCGGGCGCGCGGCCGATGCGGATGCTGCGGGCCGGCAGCGGCCGCACGGACGTCGGCTGCCGGAAGGTGCCGGTGAGCGCGGGGTACGAGACGGAGGACGGGCGCGGTGGCGCGTTCACCGCCGGAGCGGGCGCGGGCGCGGGTGCCCGTACGGGCGCGGGTTCGGGACCGGGCGGGGGCGGCGGCGGTGGTGCCGGCGCCGGCTCAGGTGGCGCGACCGGGGGCGCCTGCTGCGCCTGCCGTGCTTCCCGCGGCTCGGGTGACGGCCCCGCCGGGAGCAGCATGGCGCGGGGGCCGTCCAGGGGATGCCCGAAGCGGATGACGGTGCCAGGGCCGACCGTGCTGAGGGCCACCCGGCGGTCGTCGGCGAAGGTGCCGTTGGTGCTGCCCTCGTCCTCGAGGGTCCAGTGGCCGCCGACCGTCCGCAGGACCGCGTGGTGCCAGGACGCCCGGGCGTCGGCGAGGACGAAATCGCTGGTGGGGTCGCGTCCGATGCGATAGACGCGGCCCGGGTTCATCACGGTCGCGTCCCCGTTGATCTCGAGGACCAGTTCGGGCGCGGCGGGCGCGCCGGGCCGCTCTCCCATGCGTGAATCTTAACGTCGCGCGCCGCTGCCTGCCGGGCGAGCGGAAGGACTCCCGCCGGCCCGGGCGGAGGGGCCCCGCGGAGCCGGGCGGGGGAGGCCGGCGGAGAGGCCGGGCTGGGGAGGCCGGACGAGGCGCCGGTATCGTGGGCGGCCGGCCAGGCCCGGCCGGCCCGACCCGGGCGCCGGCCGGGAAGTGCCGCCGCCGACCGTCGACGGCCGCGACCGGCCGACCACGACCACGACCTGGCAGACCGTGACGAGCGCGACCGCGAAGCAGGAGGAGCCCACCCGTGCCGAAAGGTGTCACCCAGCGCCGTCCCCGCACCCGTGCGGCCCTCCTGCGGGCGGCCCTGGAGACCTTCGCCGAGCACGGGTTCCACGCCGCGTCGATCGAGCAGATCTGTGAGCGCGCCGGCTTCACGCGCGGCGCGTACTACTCGAACTTCGCCAGCAAGGAGGAGCTCTTCCTCGCCCTCTTCGACGAGCACGGCGAGCGGATCGTGCGGCGCCTCGCCGAGGCGATCGACGCGCTCGGGCCCGAGGACTACACGCTGGAGCGGCTCGCCCGGCTCGCCTCACGGGTCGAGCCGGACGAGCGCGACTGGTACCTGGTGAGCACGGAGTTCACGCTCCACGCCATCCGCGACCCCCAGGCGGCGTGGGTGCTCGCCCGGCACGACGCCCGGCTCCGCACGGAGATCGCCCGCGGCCTGGAGCTGGTGCTGAGCCGCGCCGGACGCGAACTCACCGTGGACGCCGACCGGTTCGCCCGGCTGGTCGTCGCCCTGCGCGAAGGCGGCCTCGCGCAGAGCTACGTCGAGCCGGCCGAGCTCCCGCCCGGCAGCCTCGAACGCGACTTCCTGGCTCCGCTGTTGGAGTCCGTGACCCGGCCCACGGGGCCGCCGGACCGGGCGTAGTCGCTGGGGCTCAGGGCGCAACTCGGGCTTCCGGAGCCGGGGTTGCGGTGCTCGGCGCCGGCGCATCCGTTCGGACCTCCGGCGCCCCGAACCGGGCGAGAAGGTGCCAGACCCGCTTCACGTCCTGCCGGTCGTGGCGCCCCGACTCGGCCGCCTCCTGCACGATCCGAGGATCCAGCCAGCCGTCGACGGCGATGGCGGCGCCCAGCTCCACGTACTCCGGTCCGCGGAACCCGGGATGCCGGCGCAGCTCCGCGACGGAGAGCCGGAAACCGCCGTGCCACTCCACCGCGCAGGGCAGCGCGCGGGCGGCGGCCTCCACCGCCGTGCCGCGGAAGGAGGGATCGAGCACCAGCGCCTCCACGTCCCGGCCGATCTCGACGTGTCCGTGCACCTGGGCCTCGACGTAGTCGTCGAGCGGGTCCCGGCCGTCGGCGAGGGCGAGCTCGACCAGCGCGGCGGCCCGCTCCGCGACGCCGAAGTCCTCGGGCTCCATGACGCTGTCCGGGTAGCAGAAGGTCGTACGGGCGAGGGTGGCGGACGTGAGCCGCAGATGGGCCGAGCCGAACCGGGGCGCGGCGCCGTACGGTCTGCGGCGGTGGTCGAGCGCGCCGTACACCGGTCGCTCGTGCGCGGGGGCGTCGTCGTAGGCGCCGCCGAAGATCCGGCTCTCCCAGCGCCAGCGATCGCCGCCGGGGCGGGCGGTGAGGCCGCCGTTGCTCGTGCCGGTGACGAACTGCGAGCGGTAGACGCCGTCCTCGGAGAGCCGGTCGAGGAAGGTCGGGTGGAAGTTCAGGGTGACCCGGAGAGCGGGGTCGACCGGGCCGCCCGTGGCGCGGGCGGAGACGTGGGCGAGGGCGCGGCGGGGCCGGGGCAAGAGGTCCATGACGCAGTCTGACGCAGACGGGGATCTTGCGGCATCCGGATTTCGCTGGCTACGGTCAGGGTGAGAAAGCGCTTGCTCCACGCGGAGCGCCGGAGACCGTACACCGACGGCAGGGGAGTGGCGGCACGTGCACAGCAGCAGGGCGGCGGACGTCCTCGTCTTCACCCGCACCACCGGCTACCGCCACGACTCGATCCCCGCCGGGGCCGCCGCGCTCGCCGAACTGGCCGCCGCGGCCGGTCTCACCGCCGAGACCACCGAGGACCCGGCCGCGTTCGCGCCGGACCGGCTGGCCCGCTGCGCCGCCGTCGTGCTCCTCTCCACCACCGGGACCGTCCTCACCGGCGAGGGCCGTGCCGCCTTCGAGGCGTACGTACGGGGCGGCGGCGGCCTCCTCGTCGTCCACGCCGCCGCCAACGCCGAGCCCGACTGGCCCTTCTACGGCGAACTCCTCGGCACCCGCTTCGCCGGTCACCCTCCGCTCCAGCCGGGCACCGTGTGCGTCGACGACCACGCCCACCCGGCCACCGCCCCGCTGCCCGCGCGCTGGTCCTGGACCGACGAGTGGTACGAGTACACCACCCATCCCAGGGCCTCCGGCGTCCACGTGCTCGCCCGCGCCGACGAGACGAGCTACGAGGGCGGTACCCTCGGCGCCGACCATCCCCTCGTGTGGTGCCGGGAGGCCGCGCCCGACCGCGGCCGGGTGCTGTTCACCGCCCTCGGCCACACCACCGAGGCGTACGCGGACCCCGCCTTCCGCGCCCACCTGGCGGGCGCCCTCCACTGGGTGACCGGCGGCTGACCGGCGTCGGAGCGGCGTCCCGGCGCAGGCCTGCCCGGTGCGTCCGTCACCCTGCCGCCCCGCCTCGATTTGCGGGCCGCGCCGGGCGGCGGAAGGTTGACCGTGGGGAGGTTGCGGCCGGGGGCTCCAGCTCAGGAGGAGACGACATGGGCATCGCCACCGTGAACCCGGCGACCGGCGAGACGCTGCGCACGTACGAGGCCCACGGCCCCGCCGAGGTCGAGCGGCGCATCGACGCCGCCCACGAGGCCTACCGCCAGTACCGCACCACGCCCTTCGCCGAGCGCGCCCGGCTCATGAAGGCCGCCGCGGCCCTCCTCGACGAGGACGCCGAGGACATCGCCCGCACCATGACCACCGAGATGGGCAAGCCGATCGTCGCCGCCCGCGCCGAGGCCGCGAAGTGCGCCCGGACCATGCGCTGGTACGCCGAGCACGCCGAGGCCCTGCTCGCCGACGAGCGTCCCGCCGAGCACGACGTCCAGGACTCCGGCGCCGACCTCGCGCGCGTCCACTACCGTCCGCTCGGCCCGGTCCTCGCCGTCATGCCGTGGAACTTCCCGCTCTGGCAGGTGATCCGCTTCGCCGCGCCCGCGCTGATGGCCGGCAACACCGGACTCCTCAAGCACGCCTCCAACGTGCCGCAGACCGCCCTCTACCTCGGAGAGCTGTTCCGCCGCGCCGGGTTTCCCGCGGGCTGCTTCCAGACCCTCCTCATCGGCTCCGGCGCCGTCGAGGGCGTCCTGCGCGACCCCCGGATCGCCGCCGCGACCCTCACCGGCAGCGAACCCGCCGGCCGCTCGGTCGCCGCGATCGCCGGCGACGAGGTCAAGAAGACCGTCCTGGAGCTGGGCGGCAGCGACCCGTACATCGTGATGCCCTCCGCCGACCTGCCCAGAGCCGTGAAGACCGCGGTCACGGCTCGCGTGCAGAACAACGGCCAGTCCTGCATCGCCGCCAAGCGCTTCATCGTCCACCGCGACGTCTACGACGACTTCGCCGAACGCTTCACCGCCGCCATGAACGCCCTCACCGTCGGCGACCCGCTCGACGACGACACCGACGTGGGGCCACTCGCCACCGAGCAGGGCCGCGCCGACCTGGAGGAGCTCGTCGACGACGCCGTGAACAAGGGCGCGACCGCGCTGTGCGGCGGCAGCCGCCCGTCCGAGCTGCCCCGCGGCTGGTTCTACCGTCCCACCGTGCTCACCGGGATCACGCCGCAGATGCGCGTCCACCGCGAGGAGACCTTCGGGCCCGTCGCGACCCTGTACCGGGTCGGCGACATCGAGGAGGCCGTGGCCGTCGCCAACGACTCGCCGTTCGGGCTGAGCTCGAACGTCTGGACCCGCAAGGACGAGGACATCGCGTTCTTCGTACGGGACCTGGAGGCGGGCGGCGTCTTCGTGAACGGCATGACCGCCTCCCACCCCGCCCTGCCCTTCGGCGGCGTCAAGCGCTCCGGCTACGGCCGTGAGCTCTCCGGCCACGGCATCCGCGAGTTCTGCAACGTCACCACGGTCTGGCAGCGCGCCTGACACCGGCGCGGCCCGACGTGCTTCCTCAGGCGCGGGTCCAGGGACCGGCTTTCTGCGCGCGGGTCCAGGGACCGGCTTCCTGCTGAGGGGTCCAGGCAGCGGCTTCCTGCGGTCTGGTCCGGGCAGCGGCTTCGTGCGCGCCGGGCCGGGGACGGCTGCTCAGGCGCGGGTCCAGGCGAGGAGTTCGTCCGCCGACCAGGTGTTGATCACCCGGTCGGCCGGGACCCCGCACTCCTCCGCCCGCGCGCAGCCGAAGATCTGCCACTCCAGCTGGCCCGGCGCGTGCGCGTCCGTGTCCACGGCGAAGTAGACGCCCGCGGCCACCGCCTCCCGAAGCAGCCTGCGCGGCGGATCGAGCCGCTCCGGGCGGCTGTTGATCTCCACCGCCGTACCCGACTCCGCGCAGGCCGCGAAGACCCGCTCCGCGTCGAACTCCGACTCGGGCCGCAGCCGTCCGCCGCTCACCAGCCGGCCCGTGCAGTGACCGAGCACGTCCATCAGCGGATTGCGCACCGCGCGCTCCATCCGGCGGGTCATCGCCCGCGCCTCCATCCGCAGCTTCGAGTGCACCGAGCCGACCACCAGGTCCAGCCGGTCGAGGAGCTCGGGCTCCTGGTCGAGTGAGCCGTCCTCCAGGATGTCGCACTCGATGCCGGTGAGCAGGCGGAACGGCGCCCACTCCGCGTTCAGCCGTGCCACCACGTCCAGTTGCTCCCGCAGCCGCTCGGGCGAGAGACCGCGCGCCACCTTCAGGCTCGGCGAATGGTCCGTCAGGACCGTCCAGTCGTGCCCGAGCCCGGCCGCCGTGCGCCCCATGTCCTCGATGGTGCTGCCGCCGTCGGACCAGTCCGAGTGCACGTGGCAGTCGCCGCGCAGCGCCGCCCGCAGCTCCTCGCCGCCGTCCGCCTCGGGGACCGGGATCTCCCGCTCCAGGTGCTCCAGATAGTCCGGAACCCGCCCCGCGAGCGCCTCGCGCACCACCGCCGCCGTCTTCGGGCCGATGCCCTTCACCGCCTCGAGGGTGCCGGCGGCGGCGCGCCGCGCCACCTCCTCCGCGCCGAGCGCCGTCACGGCCGCTGCCGCCGTACGAAAGGCGCGGACGCGGTACGTGGGCGCCTGCGAGCGCTCCAGGAGGAACGCGATCCGTTCCAGCGCCGCCACCGGGTCCATCGGCCGCACCACCCTCCGCCAGTCCGCAGGCCCTCGCCCTAGTCCGCCGGCCTCTGCGCCGAAGAGGCCGAAGAAGCCGAAGAAGCCGAAGAGACCGAGGAGGACGCCGACGTCGAGGCCGACGTCGACGCCGACGCCGAGGCCGAGTGCGGAGCCGGGAGGTCCGACGGAGGCGGCCCGATCTCGCACCACACCGCCTTGCCCTCGCCGCGCGGCTCCACGCCCCACCGCGAGGCGATCGCGTCCATCAGCAGCAGTCCACGGCCCGAGGTCGCCGCCTCGCCCGGCGTGCGCCGCCGCGGCCACGCGCTCGACCGGTCCTGCACCGAGAGCCGGACCCGCCGCACCGGCTCGGGCAGCACCTCCAGGGTGAGCACCGCGCCGCCCTCGGTGTGCAGCAGCACGTTCACGAGCAGCTCGCCCGTCAACAGCTCCGCGTCGTCGGCGAGTTCGGGCATGCCCCAGTCCACCAGCGCCTGCCCCACCGCTGCCCGCGCGTCCGACAGGCCCTGCGGGTCGGCCTGATGGATGTACTGGTGGATGCGGGGCGCCTTCGGCGTGCCCGGGTCCGGGCTGCGCCGCAGCACGAGCAGTGCCACGTCGTCGCCCGAGCCCCAGCGCTCCCACAGCCGCTCCGAGAGGTGGTCGGCCAGCGCCTCCGCCTGCGGAGGGCCGCTGCCCACCGCCTCGGCGAGCGCCGCGAAACCCGCCTCGATGTCCGTGCCGGGCTGCTCGACCAGGCCGTCCGTGCACAGCACGAGCGTCTCGCCGGGCACCAGGTCGAGCCGGGTCTCCGGGAACTCCTCGTCCCCGAACACCGTCGCCAGGCCGAGCGGCAGCCCGCCCCGCAGCTTCGGCCGGCCCACCCGTCCATCCGTGTGCCGGATCAGCGGCCCCAGGTGCCCCGCCCGTACCCCGCGCACCGTACCGCCGGCCAGGTCCACCTGGGCATAGGTACAGGTCGCGAAGCGATTGGTGTCCAGCTCCGCGAGAAACCGGGAGGCCCGGGCGAGCACCGTCGACGGTGCGTGGCCCTCGCCCGCGTACGCCCGCAGCGCGATCCGCAGCTGGCCCATGATCGCGGCCGCGTGGGTGTCGTGGCCCTGCACGTCGCCGACGACCACCCCGACCCTGCCGCGCGGCAGCGGGATCACGTCGTACCAGTCGCCGCCGACCTGCCGTCCGCTCCACGCCGCGTGGTAGCGCACCGCGATCTCACCGCCGGTGATCTGCGGGATCCGGCGCGGCAGCATCGTCGCCTGGAGCCCGGTCGCCAGTTCCCGCTCCTCGTCGAAGAGGATCGCCCGCTGCAGCGACTGGGCCACGATCGCCGCGAGTCCGAGCAGCAGGTTGCGCTCGTCGGCGTTGAAGTTGCTGCGGCGCCGGTAGAACAGCGCCATCCCGCCCAGCGAGCGGGCCTGCGCCACCAGCGGCAGATAGCAGGCCGAGAGGAACGGCATCCGCGCCACGTACGGGGCGAGCTCGGGGAAGTCCTGCCCCAGCGACGGAAAGGCGGGAACGAACCGGGGCCGCCCGCTCAGCACCGTCTCCGCCAGCGGCAGCCCGCGGTCGAGCCGCCGGCTGCGGAAGTCGTCGAAGGCCTCCAGCGATTCGCCGCTCAGCGCGATGATGTTCAGCGAGCCGTGCTCCACCAGGCCCAGTGCCAGCCCCTCGGCGCCGAGCCGCGCGAGCCCGCCGGGCCCGGTCAGCGCGGCCGTCACGTCGTCCACGGTCACCGCGCGCGACAGCGCGTGCGTCGTCCGCTCCACGATCGTGGTCTGCACCTCGCGGCGCTTCTCCAGGTCCAGGACGAACGCCGAGTGCGTCACCTCCGCCGTCGCGTCCCGCACGATCCCCACGATCCGGTGCGCCATCCCGCCGCCCCGGCGCAGGATCCGCGCCTGCACGTGCGTCCATTGGGGTGTACCGTCGGCCCGCTCCAGCCGGACGTGCGCGGTGTACGAGGACCTGCCGCCGGTGATCGCGTCGCGGATCACCTGTTCCAGACGCGTCCGCTCCGTCGGGTCGAGACCGCGCACGAGCGTCGTGGGGCGCCCGTCGAACTCGTGCGGGGCAACACCGAAGACCAGCAGTCCCGCGTCGTCGACATCGATGGTGCCCGTGTCGAGGTCCCAGTCGAAACTGCCGGTACGGTTCATGGCGAGGCGCTCGGTCGGCCCGATCTCGCCGCCGCGCGTGCTCCGCTCGTCATCGGTCATCCTCCCCATTGTCGAACCGGCACCCCGCGCACGCCATGGCGCGGACGACGCCACACGGGTGGATTCGGCAGAATGGGCCGGTGCAGTCGCCGTTCGAGCCCCCGTCCCCGCCCTACCGCGTCCTCGGCCCCGCCCGGGCCCGCCGCACCGACGGCGTCGAAGCGGTCCTGAACGGCGCCCGGCTGCGTGCCCTGCTCACCGCACTCGCCGCGGCGGGCGGCGGCACCGTCCGCGCCGACGCCCTGATCGCCCAGGTGTGGGCGGACGACACCGACGAGGACCGGGTCGCGGCCCTCCAGGCCCTGGTGGGCCGGCTGCGCCGCGCCCTCGGCCGCGACGCGGTCGCCTCCGCGCCCGGCGGCTACCGGCTGGCCGCCGCGCCCGAGGACGTCGACGTCTTCCGCTTCGAACACCTCGCCGACGAGGCCGTGCGGGAGCTGGACGCCGGCCGCCCCGGCTCCGCCGCGGCCCTCCTCGACCACGCCCTCGGCCTCTGGCACGGCCCCGCCCTCGCCGACCTCCCCGGACACGAGACGGACCCGCTCGCCGTACGGGCCGGGGCGCGCCGCACCCGCGCCCGCCGCGACCGGCTCGCGGCCGACGTCGCCCTCGGCCGCGCCCAGGAAGCCCTCGCCCCGCTCGCCGCCCTCACCGCCGAGCACCCGCTCGACGAGCCCCTGCACGTCCTCCGCCTGCGCGCCCTGCGGGCCGCCGGTCGACCCGCCGAGGCCCTGGAGGCGTACGAGACGGTGCGCCGGGCCCTGGCCGACCGGCTGGGCACCGAGCCGGGACCCGAACTCAAAGCGCTGTACGCCGAGTTGCTGGAGGGCCGGGCGGTGGAGCCGGTCGTCGCCGCCAGACGTCCGGTGTCGGCGCCGCTCACCTCCTTCCTCGGCCGCGACACCGAACTGCGCGACCTGGAGAAGGAGTTGACGGGCGGCGGTGCGCGGCTCGTCACCCTGACCGGCCCCGGCGGCGTCGGCAAGACCCGGCTCGCCCTGGAGGCCGTCTCGGCACGGGCCGAGGAGGTCCGGGTCGCCGAACTCGCTTCCGTACGTGAGGAGTCGGATGTGCCCGCCGCCGTCCTCACCGCCCTCGAAGCCCGCGAGACCGCCGTCTGGAGCGGATCCGCGCTCCCGGACGCCGGGGGGCGCGACCCGCTCACCGTCCTCGTCGAGCACTGCGCCCGGCGCCGGATGCTGCTCGTGCTCGACAACTGCGAGCACGTGGTGGGCGCGGCGGCCGGGTTGACGGCCGCCCTGCTGGCCCGCTGCCCGGACGTGACCGTGCTCGCGACGAGCCGGGAGCCGCTGGGCGTGCCGGGCGAGGTGCTGCGCCCGGTGGGCCCGCTGGCCGACGCGGCGGCGGTGCGCCTGCTCGGCGAGCGCGGCGCCGCCGTGCGCCCCGGCTTCGACGTCGCGCGGGATCCGGAGGCGGCGGCCGAGATCGTGCGCCGCCTCGACGGCCTGCCGCTGGCGATCGAGCTCGCGGCTGCGCGGCTCCGGGTACTGACGGCCCGCCAGATCGCCGACCGCCTCGACGACCGGTTCCGCCTCCTCACCTCCGGCGCCCGCACCGTCCTGCCGCGCCAGCAGACCCTGCGGGCGGTCGTCGACTGGTCCTGGGACCTGCTGAACGAAGGCGAGCGCGCCGTGCTCCGCCGCCTTGCGGTGTTCCGCGGCGGCTGCGACCTGGAGGCGGCGGAGGCGGTCTGCGGCGCGCCGGCCGGCACGGAGGAGGCGACGCACGGCGCGGAGGATGGGACGGGCGGCGCGGAGGGCGCCCCGGACAGCGCGAAGGACGCGCCGGACGGCCCCGTCGCGCCCTTCGGGGCGGCGGAAGGCCCCGTCCCGGCCGGGCCCGCCCCCGCCGAGGTGCTGGATCTGCTCGGCTCCCTCGTCGACAAGTCGCTCGTCGGGGGGGGCCCCGGGGGGGGCCCCCCGGGGCGGGGGGCCCGACGGGGCCCCGGCCGGGCGGGGGAAACGCCCCGCGGGGGCGGAGCCGCCTTATCCCCCCCCCCCCGGGCGGCAG
>NZ_JBIBDS010000006.1:0-582201 GCF_042954805.1 Streptomyces sp. NPDC012637 | reverse complement strand
GGGCTGGGTGGGGGTCGGCTCCGCCCCCCCCCCCGGCGCGGCCCCCTGGCGCGGCTCTGGGTCACGCTCCCGCGACCACCCTCACCGCCCCCGCCCCCGCCCCCCCCCCCGGCCCCCCCCCCCCGGGACCGGGACCGCGATCGGGACCGGCGCCGGGATGCGCTACCGCCTCCTGGAGACCGTCGCCGAGTACGCCGCGCGCCGGCTCGACGAGGCCGGCGACCGTGATGCCACCGAACGCCGGCACCTGACCCACTACCGGGAGGTCGCCCGGCTCAGCGATCCCGAACTCCGCGGCCCGCGCCAGGAGTCCGCCATGCTCCGCCTGGAGACCGAGCACGACAACGTGCGCGGCGCGCTGCGGACCGCCGTGCGGCTGCGGGCCGAGCAGGACGCGCTGTGCCTCGTACACGCCATGAGCTGGTTCTGGCAGCTGCGCAACCACCAGTACGACGCCCTCACCTGGGCGCGGGAGGCGGTCGCGCTGGGACCCGACCCGTTCGCGGAGCCCGTAAGGGCCGCCGGGCCGTTCGAGGGCCGGTGCGGCGACGTGCCGCCGCCGTGGTCGGGGGAGCGGCTGTGGGAGGCGCGGCGCGGTGGCCGTCTGCTCGCGCTCGCGACGGAGGGCGGCGGCGGGGCCACCGCCCTGGAGCAGGACGAGGCCCGCGTCCGGCTCGAGGCCGTCATCTCCGCGTACCGTCCCGGCCTCCCGCAGAACACCCGCCACCCCGGCACCATGTGGTTCTTCGCCCAGCTGATGACGGGACGGTTCGCCGGCCTCGACGAGACGCTGGCCGCGCTGGTCGCCGCCGCCCGCGAGCAGGGCGACGGCTGGGACCTCGCCTTCTCGCTGCTGCTGCGCGCCAAGTTGCTCGGAGGGCAGGAACGGGACGCGGAGGAGGCGCTCGCCCGCTTCGAGGCGACGGGGGACTCGTGGGGCATCGCCGAGTCGCTGGCGGCTCGCGGCGAGACCTACGAGCGGGCCGGCCGGACCGCGGAGGCCGCGGCGGACTTCGCGCGGGCCATGGACGCCGTCGCCCGCCTCGGGGCCCGCTCCCAGGTCCCCGTGTTCAAGGCGCTGCTGGCGGCGGTCCGGCTCCGTATGCCGGACGTGGCGGAGGACCCGGTGGCGCGGGCCGCCACCGAGCGGATGCTCGTCGACGCCGCCGAGGAGTCCGGCGCGTCGGGCGTCGAGGCCGTGAGCACCGCCCGCCTGCTGCTCGCCCAGCACTACGGGAACACCGGCAGGACCGCTCCCGCCCGCGAGCAACTGCGGCTCATGCGAGCGGACTTCAGCGAGCTGACGCCCGGCCTCTTCCACGGCATGCTCGACGGCCTCGGCGGCTGGCTCGACTGCCTGGACGGCGCGTTCGACGCCGCGGACGCCCGACTCGCGGGTGCGGTGAGGGAGATGGAGACCCTGGCGTTCCTGGTCGCGCCCTATCTCGTCGTCACCCAGCTCGCCACCGCCGCGTGGGCCCGCGCCGGGTCCGGCGCCGCCGAGGAGGGCGCGCGCCTGCTCGGCGCGTACGACGCCCATCGCGGCGGCCCGGGCGGCGCGGGCATCCGCCCGCTCACCGCCCGCACCGAGGCCGCCGTCCGCGCCCACGCCGGACGCGCCGTGCGCGCCGCCCTCGCCCCGGCGACCTTCGCCGCCCACTACGACGAGGGCCGTGCGCTCACCCTCCACGAGGCCGCGGCGCTCGTACGGGACCGCCCGGCCGGCCGGGCTACGCCTCCCGCGACGTGAGCCGCTCCCGCGCCTCCGCCGGGTCCTCCGGCGCCGGGGCGTCGTGCTGGGCCGAGACGGTGGCGCCGGCAGCCGGCGAAGTCGATCGACCGGCGGTCGACGCCGCGCTCCTCGACCAGGCGGCGGCGGAGCTCCCGTACGGCTCCGGCCTCACAGCCGGCCACGCGTACGGTTCGCCGTCCGGAAGGCCCGTGGCCGCCCGTACCGCGTCCACCGGGGAGGGCCTGCCGGCCGCGTGCAGTCAGGGCACGGTCAGGTCGCCCGGGCTCGGCAGCGGCTGCTCCTCGGGCGTCTGGGCGGGCGAGCGAGGCGCCGGTGAGCGAGGGGGTCGCCGAGGGTGACCCGGCCCATCCGCGGGCGACCGGCCGGACGGCGTCGGCCCCCACCCGCGGAGGGGGAGAGGATCCGGGAGGGGCGGCGGGGAAGGCGGGAAGGGCATGACGGGGCTCCCCTTCGGCGAGGTTCCGCGACGGCGGGCCGCCAGCCTCCCGGCCGTCCTCGACGCGGTGCCGGCGCGCCGCCGGCGCGGTCCCGGGGGGCGCCGGCACCGCCCGGATGCGGGACCGGGAGCCGGACACGAGAATGGCGAGTGCCACCCGCAGAACACGAGGAGGCGGCATGAACGGTGACACCGAAAAGACGTCCCGGGGGGCCCGGGGGGACTTCCCGACGCCCGACAGGCTGCTGCATGCCGGGTCGGAGGGAGAATTCTCGGCCGAGGACGTGTGCCTCGCCTCGGGCCGTGACCTGACTCCGAAGAACCTGGCCTGGGCGGAGCGCCGCATGGCGGAGAAGGGGCGGGCCTCGCTCGACGAACTGCTCCCCTGACCGGACGGGGAACTCGGCGGGCGGCTCCCTGACCCGGCGGCCGCTCGGCAGAGCGGCCGCTCGTCCGCAGGTCACGGAGCGTCCGCGCGGAACCGCCCGCCGTCCCGCACGTCGCGCCCGCAGCTGCGCGCCGCGCCTTGGCCCTGCCCTTCCCGCCCCGTGCGCTGTGTCCCCTCTCCCTCTCCGTCCTGCCCCTGCGCCTCCGGCCCGCGCACGGGCCTTCCGCATTTATGGAACACGTTCTACCGTGGCGCCCCACCGCGCGGAGCACCGAGCCACGGGAGACGCCATGCACCTCGAGTACACGCCCGCCCAGCACCGCCTGCGCGCCGAGCTGCGTGCCTACTTCGCCGAACTGGTGCCCGAGGACGTCCACTCCCGCTACGCCGACCCGGCCGCCCAGAAGCGCTTCTACCGGGAGACCGTGCGCCGACTCGGTGCCGACGGCTGGCTGGGCGTCGGCTGGCCCACGGAGTACGGCGGGCGCGGGCTCACGCCCATGGAGCAGTTCATCTTCTTCGACGAGGCCGCCCAGGCCGGCGTCCCGCTGCCGCTGATGGCGCTGAACACCGTCGGCCCGACGATCATGCAGTTCGGCACCGACGAGCAGAAGGCGTACTTCCTGCCGAAGATCCTCTCCGGCGAGATCGACTTCGCGATCGGCTACAGCGAGCCCGACGCCGGCACCGACCTCGCGGCCCTGAAGACCCGCGCGGTCCGCGAGGGCGACGAGACGACGGGCCACTACACCGTCAACGGCCAGAAGATCTGGACGACCAACGGCGACACGGCCGACTGGGTCTGGCTCGCCGTCCGCACCGACCCGGCCGCGCCGCCGCACAAGGGCATCACCATGCTCCTCGTGCCGACGACGGATCCCGGCTACTCCTGCACCATCATCAACACCCTCGCCTCGCACGACACCACGGCGAGCTACTACGAGAACGTCCGCGTGCCCTGCTCACGCCGGGTCGGCGGCGAGAACAAGGGCTGGCGGCTGATCACCAACCAGCTCAACCACGAACGCGTCACCCTCGCCGCCCACGGCACCATGGCCATCCGCGCCCTCCACGACGTCCAGCGCTGGGCCGCCGACACCAAGCTCGCCGACGGCCGCCGCGTCCTCGACCTCGCCTGGGTCCGGCGCTCGCTCGCCCGCACCCACACGCGCCTGGACGCGATGAAGCTGCTCAACTGGCAGATGGTGAACGCGGTCCAGAACGGCACCCTCACGCCCCAGGACGCCTCCGCCGTCAAGGTCTACGGCTCCGAGGCCCGCCGTGACGCCTACGCCTGGCTCATGGAGATCACCGGCTCCGCCGGAGCCCTCAAGGAGGGCTCCGCGGGAGCCGTCCTCCACGGCGAACTCGAACGCGGCTACCGCTCGGCCGTCATCTTCACCTTCGGCGGCGGCAACAACGAGATCCAGCGCGAGATCATCTCCTGGATCGGCCTCGGCATGCCGAGGGTCCGCCGCTAGAGTACGTCCCTCCCAGGGGTCACGTCCCCAGCGCCCGTGCCAGCAACGCGCGGCGGCTGTGCGTGGACGTCTTCGCGAAGACGGACTTCAGGTGGTCCTGGACCGTGTGCTCCGAAAGGAACAGGGAGTCCGCCAGGGCGTGGCTGTCGGCGCCCTCCGCGAGGAGCGCGAGGAGTTCGGTCTCGCGGGCGCTGAGGCCGTGCGCGCGGGCGAAGAGGTCGAGGCGTTCGGCGGGGGTCGTCTCCTCGATGGTGACGGCGATCCGGCGTTCCGTGGCCGGCTCCTCGTCGCCGATGCGCGCCGCCCGCAGGGTCAGCCACAGGCCGTCGGGCAGCGGGACCCGGGCGTGCGGCGGATGGGCGTCCACACCGGCCTCGCGGGCCAGGAGCTGGGCGGCCACGTTGTACGCGGCGGCCGGGACCGGTGCGCGGCCCTCCTCCGGCGGGATGAGGCGGGCGAGATAGGCGTCCGAGTCAGGGGTCCGGCCGTGGACCCGGAGGTCCGGCGCGAGGAGCAGCACCAGCGGGCCCGGCCGTACCGCGCCCGGTGGCCTCGCCGTGAACGTCGCTGCCTGGCCCGCGCGCAGTGCCGAGGCGACCGGCCCGGCGATGCGGTCCAGGAGACCCAGCTCGGCGGGCCCGAACTCCGCCCCGTACCGCCACAGGTCGAGGAAGCCCCAGCAGCCGTGCCGGTCCCGGAACACGGCCGACGCCAGGTCCCGTACGCCCAGCGGACGCAGCGCCTCCGCCCACATCGGGCCCCGCTTCCCCGGTTCGTACCCGCTCAGTGCGGCGGCCCGGGACAGCGTCGTCCAGCGGTTCGCCGGAGTGAGGTACTTGAGCCGGACGATCCTCGGCAGATCGGACAGGTCCGGGATCCGCGCCACCGGCGCGCAGCCCACCTCGGTCGCCGGATCGGTCAGCAGGAACGCGAAGGCGTCGAAGCCGAGCACGTCACGCAACTCCCGCAGCACCCGCGCCCGCAGCTCCCGGGAGTCGCCACCGGCCGTACAGAGCCGGGCGATCCGCTCGTACGAGCGGGCGTACACGGTGGGCGAGGACATGGAGCGGAGCGTACGGGCCGGAACCCCAGGGATCTGGGATGTCGCCGCCGCGCCGCCCCGCCCCACCCTGGGAACACGGAGCAGGAGGCGGAACGGACCCGTCGCCCGCACGACCCGTCAGGAGGAGCCGTGATCACCCTCCACATCGAGCACCCCGTCACCGACTACGCCGTGTGGAAGCGCGCCTTCGACCGCTTCGCCGGCGCCCGCGCCGATGCCGGCGTGCTGCGGCACACCGTCCGCCGGCCCGTGGACGACCCCGCCTACGTCGTCGTCGACCTCGGCTTCGCCGAAACCGGGCAGGCCGAGCGATTCCTGCGCTTCCTCACGACCACGGTCTGGGCACGACCGGCCGATTCGCCCGCCCTCGCCGGCCGCCCGCGCACCCGCGTCCTCACGGTCGAGGAGGACATGCGGCAGACTGGCGCGGTTCGATCATGAGCCTTCGCCATCATCCGAGGAGCCGTGCCCTTGAGCATCACCATCCCAGGACAGATAGACATCGCGGGACCGGTGGGCAAACTGCTCCACCGGCGCCCGCTCCACAACACCACCGTCATGCAGTCCTTCGCCGTCGACCCGGTCACCGGCGACGTGTTCGTGCTCCAGATCATGGACGGCGGTCTCCGGCTCGCCGACGAGGCCGCCGCCCTCGACTACCCGACCCGCAAGGCGCACGGCGACCTGTGCCTCACCCGCCTCGACCAGGCCGGCACGATCCGCGGCCACATGTACCTGCGCGGCTTCGGGCACGGCGTCAACCTCGGTGTGGAGAACCGCGCCGGGCAGGTCTGGCTGTGGACCGAGGCCGCGTCCACGCCCAACAGCAAGAACGAGGGTTACGGCACCGCCGTGATCAGCTTCTCCTACGCCGACGGCGACGTCGTCGACTCCGGCACCGCGCGCCACACCCCGGCCTACACCCCGGATCCCGCGGCCCGCTTCATCACGCCCACCGTCGACCACGGCGCGAACGAGCTCGTCCTGCGCTACAGCCTCGGCGGCGTGACGACCTTCGCCCGGTACGACCTGGCCAGGGCGACGGCGGGCGACTGGCAGGTCATCCAGCGGATCACCCCGGCCATCCCCGCCGCCGGCACCGACTTCCAGGGCTACGCGTCCCACGCCGGCGTGCTCTACACGCTGAAGGGCCAGAGCCTGGACGCGGCGCCGCTCCCCGGCAACACGTACATCACCGCGTTCGAGTGGGCCACCGGAGCCCAGCTCGACCACCAGCACATCACCGCGGGCCCCGGCCTGGCCTGGCGCGAGGCCGAGGGCATGGCCGTCTCCGTCCGCGACGGCGTCCCGCACCTGCACTTCGGCTTCGCCTGCGAGGACCCCGGCCCGCGCACCTGCACCGTCCTCTCCCTGTCCGGCGCGCCCGAGACGGACGGCGTCAAGGTCCTCACCGACTGGCAGCCGCTCGTCCTCGCCGCCGGGGTGACGGCCTACCAGCACGCCCCGCAGGGACGGCTCGTCAGCCTCGCCGGCACGACCACCCTCCAGCTCGGCGGCGGCGTCCAGGGCCCCTTCACCGCCGACACGGTCATCGGCACCCTGCCCGACTCCCTCGTCCCCAGCGTCACCGCCCGCGCCACCGTGCCGGTCGGCGGCCCGCCCGGCGGCCCCGCCGTCGCCCGCGTCGAGGTCGGCACCGACCGCGCGGTCAGGCTCTACGGCGGACGCTCCACCGCGCCCCTCGCCTGGGCCCAGCTCGACAACTTCACCGCCGCCTGGCGCTAGCCACACCCAAGGAGTCCCATGTCGTACGACCGCCGCGGCGTCCTCGGCGCCGCCCTCGCCCTGCCCGCCGCCCTTACCGTCGGCACCCTCGCCGCCACCCCGGCCGCCGCCGACCCGGGCACCGTCGACGCCGGTGCCTGGACCCCGCTCGTCCTGGAGTCCGGGATCACGCCGAACGCGGCCGCCGTCCCCGAGGTGCGGCTCGTCACCCTCGCCGGCACCACGTTCCTCCAGGCCCGTGGCCTGATCACCTGCAACCTCGTCGCCGACACCAAGATCGGGCGGCTCCCGGACGGCTTCGCCCTGCCCGCGACGTACGTGCGCGCCGCCGCGCCCCGCAACAACAGCCAGGGCATCAACGCCTGCCGCTTCGAGATCAACCCGGCCGGCTCGGTGACGGTCTTCGGCGCCAACACCGGCAATCCGATCACCTGGGTCCAGTTCGACTCGGTGCAGACGGTCTGGCGCTAGCGCGGACCGTGCTCGGGTGCGTGCCGACCCGTTCCCGTGAGCGCACGGCCGTCCTAGCCTGAAGCCATGGAACCCGGCCCGAGCACGCCGCCCGAACCCGACCCGGGGCTCTTCGGTCCCGGATCCGTCACCTGGCAGCTCCACGGCGACCCCGTCATGTGGATCGGCGGGGTGCGCGCCCTGTACCTCCAGGCGCTGCACCCCGCCGCCGTCCGCGGAGTCATGACCAACAGCGACTTCCGCAGGGACGCCTGGGGCCGCCTCATGCGCACCGCGAGCTTCGTCGGCACCCTCAGTTACGACACCACCCGGGCGGCCGAAGCCGCCGGCGCCCGGGTGCGCAAGATCCACCGGCTGCTCGGCGTCGACGACCCCGAGCTCCTCCTCTGGGTCCACTGCGCCGAGATCGACTCGTACCTCCACGTCGTCCGCCGCTCCGGCATCCCGCTGACCGACGCCCAGGCCGACCGCTACGTCGACGAACAGCGCACCTCCGCCCGGCTCGTCGGCCTCGACCCCGACGGGGTGCCGGGCAGCGCCGCCGCCCTCGCCCGCTACTTCGAGGAGATCCGCCCGGAGCTCGCCGCCGGGCAGGACGCCCGGACCGTGGACGACTTCCTGCGCAGGCCGCCCGTCCCGCCGGTTCTGCTGCCCGCGCGCGAGGTGATCTGGCGGCGCGTGTCCGCCCTCGCGTACGACTCCCTGCCTCCGTACGCCCACGAGCTGTACGGCCGGCCCGCGCCGCCCGCCGGGACCGTCACCCGGCGGCTCACCGCCACGGCCAATCTGCTGCGCTGCGTCCCGGACCGGCTCCGCTGGCGACTGCCCCCGCGCCACATCCTGCGCGCGATGGACCGGCTCGGCGCGGAGACCCGACCCGCGCCGTACAGTCTGCGCGCCGGGACAGCCATACTGGACGGGCCGGGGAGGGAGCGGCACCACGACGGGGCAAACGGGGGCGACAGCACGCGATGGCGGACACGGACACCAGGCTGATCCAGGGCCGGTACCGGCTGCACGAGGTGATCGGCCGCGGCGGCATGGGCGAGGTGTGGCGGGCCACCGACGAATCGCTCGGCCGGCGCGTCGCCGTCAAGTGCCTCCGGCCGCTCGGCCAGCAGCGCAGCCCCGACAACCTCGCCGTGCTCCGCGAACGCTTCCGCCGCGAGGCCCGGGTCGCCGCCGCGCTCCAGCACCGCGGCATCACCGTCGTGCACGACTTCGGCGAGTCCGACGGTGTCCTCTTCCTCGTCATGGAACTCCTCGAAGGGCGCAACCTCAGCCAGCTGCTCGGCGACAACCGCAAGCAGCCGCTCCCCGTCGACCAGGTCGTCGACATCGCCGAACAGGTCGCCGACGCCCTCGCCTACACCCACCGCCAGGGCGTGGTGCACCGCGACCTCAAGCCCGCGAACATCGTGCGGCTCGGCGAGGGCGGCACCGTGAAGATCTGCGACTTCGGGATAGCGCGACTCGGCGCCGACATCGGCTTCACCTCCCGGCTCACCGGCACCGGCATCGCCATGGGCACCCCGCACTACATGAGCCCCGAGCAGATCGGCGGCGGCGAGGTCGACCACCGCAGCGACCTGTACTCGCTGGGCTGCGTCCTCTACGAGATCGCCACCGGCGTGCCGCCCTTCGACCTGGACGACACCTGGGCCATCCTCATCGGCCACCGCGACACCGTGCCCGCGCCGCTGCGCAGCCACCGGGCCGAACTCCCCGGCTACCTGGACCTCCTGGTCCTCGACCTGCTCGCCAAGACCCCCGACGGCCGGCCGGACGACGCGGCCGAGCTCCGGGACCGGCTCGCCTCCGGCCGCACCAGCGGCGCCTGGACCCTGCCGCCACCGGCGCCGCCAGCGCTGCCCGCCTGGGCCGCCGCCCTGGGCCGGGGCCGCCCGGCCGCCACGACGCTCGCCGGGCGGGCCGCTCCCGTGCAGGAGGCGACCGCCGCCCTGACCGAGGCGCTGACCGTCACGTGGACGTCCGGCGTGCCCGCCGGCCCGGCGGCCGACCGCGCGCACCCGGACGGCCGTTCGTCCCCGGCCGTCGCGGGCCCGCACGCGGAACTCGTCGCCGTCCTCGCCGGACGTCACCGCGCCGGGCTCGGTCTCGGCCGGCTCGACCGCTGGCAGGAGGCCGCCGACCTGCTCCGTACCGTCGTACGGGACCGGGCCCGCGTCCTCGGCGCCGACCACCCCGACACCCTCGCCAGCGGCTACGAACTCGGCTTCGCCCTCGCCCGGCTCGGCCGCCCCGCGGAGGCCCTGCGCCAGTTCGGCGAGGTGGCCGAGGGCCGGGCCCGGGCGCTGGGCACCGACCACCCCGACACCCTCGCCGCCCGCCAGGAGACCGCCTACGTCCTGGGCGGCCTCGGCCGGCACGCCGAGGCCTGCGGCGTGTACGAGACGGTGCTCGCCGCCCGGGAACGCACCACGGGCCCCGAGCACCCGGACACCCTGCGCTGCCGCCACAACCTGGCGCACACCCTCGGCCGGATCGGCCGGCTGCCCGAGGCGTACGCGACGGCCCGCGAGGTCGCCGACGCCCGCGCCCGGCTGCTCGGCGCGCACCATCCGGACACCCTGGCCACCCGCCACGAGGTCGGCCACGCGCTCGGCCTGCTCGGCCGCTGGTCGGACGCGCTCACCCAGTACCGCGAGGTCGCCGAGGCCCGCGCCGGCGTCCTCGGCCAGGACCATCCCGACACCCTCGCCGCGCGCTACGAGGCCGGGATCTGCCTCGGCCGGCTGGGCCGCGCCGAGCAGGCCGCCGCCCTCTACCGCGAGCTCGTCGCCGCCCGCACCCGGGCCGCCGGACCCGAGGACCCGGAGACCCTGCGGGCCCGCCACGGCCTGGGCGTGAACCTGGGACGGCTCGGCCGCTGGGACGAGGCGCTGGCCGAGGCCCGCGAGGTGTGCGCCGCGCGCCTCCGAGTGCTGGGCCCCGACCACGCCGACACGCTCGCCAGCCGCCGCGAGGCCGCCATCGCGCTCGGCTGGCTGGGCCGCTGGGCGGAGGCCCTCGACGAACACCGCCACGTCACCGAGACCCGTACCCGCCTCCTCGGCCCCGACCACCCGGACACCCGCGCGGCCCGCGCCGACGAGGCCCACTGCAGGGAGCGGCTGCGCGCCGCCCCGTAGCCCGGGAACCGCACGCTCCCGGCGCCGGCGGCCCGGGTCGCCGGCAACACCCGTGCGCACGGCACCTGGTGGGACCGCCACGGAGGTGTTAGCAAGAGGCATGACCGAACCCGCACCCGCATCCGCACCGGGACCCGCACCGGCCTCCGCCCCGCACGGCACCTACGACGCCGTCGTCGTCGGCGGCGGGCACAACGGCCTCGTCGCCGCCGCCTACCTCGCCCGCGCCGGGCACCGGGTCCTCGTCCTCGAACGGCTCGGGAACACCGGCGGGGCCGCCGTCTCCACAAGGCCGTTCCCCGGCGTCGACGTCCGGCTCTCCCGATACTCGTACCTCGTGTCGCTGCTCCCCGACAAGATCGTCCGCGACCTCGGACTGCGCTTCGCGGTGCGGAAGCGTTCCGTCTCCTCGTACACCCCGTACGCCGACTCCGGCCTCCTGGTGGGCGGCGGCCGGGACCGCACCCGCGCCTCCTTCGCCGCGCTCACCGGATCCGACCGCGAGCACGAGGCCTGGGAGGCCTTCTACGGCCGCACCGCCCGCGCCGCCCGCCGGATCTTCCCCACGCTCACCGAGCCGCTGCCGAGCCGCGAGGGCCTGCGCACCCTGGTCGACGACGCCGAGACCTGGGAGATGCTCTTCGAGCAGCCCATCGGCGTCGCCGTCGAGAAGCACTTCGCCGACGACCTGGTGCGCGGCGTCGTCCTGACCGACGCACTCATCGGCACCTTCGCCGACGCCCACGACCCCTCGCTGCTCCAGAACCGCTGCTTCCTCTACCACGTGATCGGCGGCGGCACCGGCGACTGGGACGTGCCCGTGGGCGGCATGGGCGCCCTCACCGACGCCCTCGCGGACGCGGCCCGCGCCGCCGGCGCGACCGTCCTCACCGGCCACGAGGTCACCCGGATCGAGACGGACGGCAGCCGCGCCGAGGTCGCCTACCGCACCGCCGAAGGCGAAGGCGTCGTCGGCGCCGGACACGTCCTGGTCAACGCCTCGCCGCAGGCGCTCGCCGGCCTCCTCGGCGAGCCGGCCCCGGCGCCCGCCGAGGGAGCCCAGCTCAAGGTCAACATGGTGCTGACCCGGCTGCCGAGGCTCCGGGACCGGGCCGTCGACCCGCGCGAGGCCTTCTCCGGCACCTTCCACATCGCCGAGGGCTACGGGCAGCTGGCCACCGCCTACGCCGACGCCGCCGCCGGACGGCTGCCCGCGGCGCCGCCCTCGGAGATCTACTGCCACACCCTGACGGACCCGAGCATCCTCGGCCCCGAGGCCGCCGCCCGCGGCTACCAGACCCTGACCCTGTTCGGACTGCACGCGCCCGCCCGGCTGTTCGCCGCCGACCCCGACGGCGCCCGCGACGCGCTCCTCAAGGCCACGCTCGACCAGCTCGACGCGTGCCTCGACGAGCCGATCGCCGACTGCCTGGCCCGGGACGCCGAGGGCCGGCCCTGCATCGAGGCCAAGTCGCCGCTCGACCTCGAGCGCGACCTGCGGCTGCCCGGCGGGCACATCTTCCACCGGGACCTCTCCTTCCCCTACGGGGAGGGACCGGGGAACCGCTGGGGCGTCGAGACCTCCCGGCCCAACGTCCTGCTCTGCGGCGCGGGCGCCGTGCGCGGTGGCGGAGTGAGCGGGGTGCCCGGGCACAACGCGGCCATGGCGGTGCTCGAACGGCTCGCAGGTTGACGCCCACGGGCATCCCGGCCAGGGGCGTGAAGCTGATCTGCGAGTGCGCTTAAGAAAACCTCGATGGACCATGGCCCTCGACCCACGGAAGACTTCCTTCCAGGGATCTTGGGCGCGTCGACGTGCCCGGAACCGGTACATCACAGGACGCGTACGTCGGGAGCCGTGACATTGAAGGCGCTGGTCAAGCACAAGGCGGAGCCGGGACTCTGGCTCACGGACGTACCCATGCCCGAGGCGGGCCCCGGTGACGTCCTGATCAAGGTCAAGCGGACCGGCATCTGCGGCACCGACCTGCACATCCGCTCCTGGGACGGCTGGGCGCAGAAGACCATCGCCACCCCGCTGACCCTCGGCCACGAGTTCGTCGGCGAGGTCGTCGAGACGGGCCGCGACGTCGCCGACATCCAGGTCGGCGACCTGGTCAGCGGCGAGGGCCACCTGGTCTGCGGCAAGTGCCGCAACTGTCTGGCCGGCCGCCGCCACCTGTGCCGGGCCACCGTCGGCCTCGGCGTGGGCCGCGACGGCGCCTTCGCCGAGTACGTGGTGCTGCCCGCGTCCAACGTCTGGGTGCACCGGGTCCCGGTCGACCTCGACGTCGCCGCGATCTTCGACCCCTTCGGCAACGCGGTGCACACCGCGCTGTCCTTCCCGCTGGTCGGCGAGGACGTCCTGGTCACCGGCGCGGGCCCGATCGGCATCATGGCCGCCGCGGTCGCCAAGCACGCCGGTGCCCGCAACGTCGTCGTCACCGACGTCAGCGAGGAGCGCCTGGAGCTCGCCCGCAAGATCGGCGTCTCGCTCGCGCTGAACGTCGCCGAGGGCACCATCGCCGAAGGCCAGCGGACCCTCGGTCTCAAGGAGGGCTTCGACGTCGGCCTGGAGATGTCCGGCAACCCGCACGCGATGCGCGACATGGTCGCCAACATGACCAACGGCGGAAAGATCGCCATGCTCGGCCTGCCCAGCGAGGACTTCTCCGTCGACTGGGCGAAGATCGTCACCTCGATGATCACCATCAAGGGCATCTACGGCCGCGAGATGTTCGAGACCTGGTACGCCATGTCCGTGCTCCTGGAGGGCGGACTCGACCTGTCGCCGGTGATCACCGGCCGCTACGACTACCGCGACTTCGAGGCCGCCTTCGACGACGCCGCCTCCGGCAAGGGCGGCAAGGTCATCCTCGACTGGACCGCCTGATCCCCTCCGGATCGTCCGAACCTCAGGAGCTTCCTTCATGTTCGATTCCGTACGCGACGACATCCGCGCCACCCTCGACGAGATCCGCGAGGCCGGGCTCCACAAGCCCGAGCGCGTCATCGGCACGCCCCAGTCCGCCACCGTCGCCGTCACCGCGGGCGGCCGCCCCGGCGAGGTGCTGAACTTCTGCGCCAACAACTACCTCGGCCTCGCCGACCACCCCGAGGTCGTCGCCGCCGCCCACGAGGCGCTGGACCGCTGGGGCTACGGCATGGCCTCGGTCCGCTTCATCTGCGGCACCCAGGAGGTCCACAAGGAGCTCGAGGCGCGCCTCTCGCGGTTCCTCGGCCAGGAGGACACGATCCTCTACTCCTCCTGCTTCGACGCCAACGGCGGCGTGTTCGAGACCCTGCTCGGGGCCGAGGACGCGGTCATCTCCGACGCCCTCAACCACGCCTCCATCATCGACGGCATCCGCCTGTCCAAGGCCCGCCGCTTCCGGTACGCCAACCGCGACATGGCCGACCTGGAGCAGCAGCTCAAGGAGGCCACCGAGGGCGGCGCCCGGCGCAAGCTGATCGTCACCGACGGCGTCTTCTCCATGGACGGCTACGTCGCGCCGCTCGACGAGATCTGCGACCTGGCCGAGCGCTACGACGCCATGGTCATGGTCGACGACTCGCACGCCGTCGGCTTCGTCGGCCCCGGCGGCCGCGGCACGCCCGAGCTGCACGGCGTGATGGACCGCGTCGACATCATCACGGGCACCCTCGGCAAGGCCCTCGGCGGTGCCTCCGGCGGCTACGTCGCGGCCCGCGCCGAGATCGTCGCCCTGCTGCGCCAGCGCTCGCGCCCGTACCTCTTCTCCAACACCCTCGCCCCGGTGATCGCCGCCGCCTCCCTCAAGGTCCTCGACCTGCTGGAGTCCGCCGGCGACCTGCGCGACCGGCTCAACGCCAACACCGAGCTGTTCCGCCGCCGGATGACCGAGGAGGGCTTCGACATCCTCCCCGGCGACCACGCGATCGCCCCCGTCATGATCGGCGACGCCGCCGTGGCCGGACGGATGGCCGAGCTGCTCCTGGAGCGCGGGGTGTACGTGATCGGCTTCTCGTACCCAGTCGTGCCGCAGGGCCAGGCCCGCATCCGCGTGCAGCTGTCCGCCGCCCACTCCACGGAGGACGTCAACCGGGCCGTCGACGCGTTCGTCGACGCGCGCGCCGCCCTGCGAGACTAGGGGCATGATCGAAGCGCGGCGGCTGCACATCCTCCGGGCGGTGGCCGACCACCGTACCGTCACGGCGGCTGCCGCCGCGCTCTACCTCACCCCCTCCGCCGTCTCCCAGCAACTCGCGGCCCTGGAGCAGGAGACCGGCCACCGCCTGGTGGAACGGAGCGCGCGGGGCGCCCGGCTCACGCCGGCCGGGGAGATCCTGCTGAGCCACGCCAACGCCGTCCTGGCCCAGCTGGAACGGGCCGAGGCCGAGCTCGCCGCGTACGGATCGGGCGAGGCCGGGACGGTGACGGTGGCGGCCTTCGCCACCGGCATCGGCCTCGTCGTGGCGCCCGCCATCGGCTCCCTCGGCCGTACCGCGCCGGGCATCCGCGTCCGCGTCCAGGACGCGGAGGGCGACGAGAGCCTGCTCATGGTCCTGGACCGGCAGGTCGACGTGGCCGTGGCCGTCGAGTACCGCGGGGCGCCGGGAGAGGACGACGCCCGGCTGACCCGGGTGCCGCTGTACGCGGAGCCGTTCGACGCCGTCCTCCCGCCGGACCACGCCCTCGCCGTCCGGGAGCGGATCGCGCTCGCGGACCTCGCGAAAGACCCCTGGATCGGGCAGTCCGCCGGCAATCCCTGCCACGACGTGACCGTCCTCGCCTGCGAGTACGCGGGCTTCGCGCCCCGCATGGAGCACGTGTCCGACGACTTCCGGGCCGTCGTCGCCCTCGCCGGCGCCGGCGCGGGCGTGGCCCTGGTACCCCGCTCCGCCCTGCGCGGCACCGACCTCACCGGCGTGGTGGTCCGCCCGGTCGACGGCGTCGCCCCCACCCGCCGCGTCTTCGCCGCGGTACGGCGCGGTGCCGAGGACCACCCGCTGATCCGGCCGGTCCTGGACGCCCTGGGCGAGGCGGCCCGGCCGGACGCCGAGCGGATTCCGTAGCGGGCCGTCCGCCGGGAGACGTGCGGTCGGGTCCGCGCCGGGTCCGCCGGATCCCCGCGTGGGGCGTGGGGGACGTCGACGCCGCCTCCGCCCTGTTCGACGAGGCCGACGACCAGGTCCTCGCCTTCGAGGAGCTCACGTCGCCGTGCCGTCGTCGACTACGGACGCACGACGACGTTCCCGACCTTGCGGCCGGTGTCGACCCGCCGATGCGCTTCGGCGATGTCGCTCAGCTCGTAGATCCGGTCGATCACGACGCGGAGCGCGCCCTCGGCGGCCAGCCCCAGCAGGAACTCGAAGTTCGCGACCCGTTCGGGTGCGGGGCCGGCGACGACGTTGCCGCGGGCGCGGATGGTGTCGCCCAGGTCCGCGACGGCCAGCAGCAGCACCCCGCCGGGGTTCAGCAGCCGCCGGCCCGAGGCGATCGAAAGGTTGCCGACGGCGTCGAGCACCACGTCGAACCGCTCGGTGACCCCGGCCAGTTCGTCGCGCGTGTGGTCGATGACCCGCGTGGCTCCCAGGCCGGCCACCAGGCCGGCGTTCGTCGTGCCGGTCACTCCGGTGACGGTCGCGCCGAAGTGCTTCGCCAGCTGGACGGCGTTGGTGCCGACCGCGCCTGACGCCCCGTTGACGCACACCGACATGCCGGGCCCCACCGAGGCCTTGTCCCGCAGGAAGAACAGCGCCGTCGAGCCCCCGAACAGCAGCCCCGCGGCGTCCTCGTGGCTCACCGCGGACGGTTTCCGCGCGAGCTTCCTCGCCGGCACCGTGACGTACTCGGCATGGGCGCCCAGTCGCATTCCGGTCATGCCGCACACCTCGTCGCCCGGCGCGAGGTCACGGACCTGCGCGCCGACGGCCACGACCTCCCCGGAGAAGGCACTGCCCAGCACCGTCCGCCGAGGGCGGAAGACGCCGAACGCCAGCCTGGCGAACGGTCCGAACCCCGCGGGAAACCGGGCCCCGCGGATGCGCGAGTCGGCCGAGGTGACCGCCGCGGCCCTGACGCGCACCAGCACCTCGTCCCTCCGGGGCGCGGGCCGTGGAACCTCGCGGATGCCGACGACGTCGGGCGCGCCGTACCGGTTGACGACTGCTGCCTGCATACGCCCCCTCCTTACGTGTGTAAGTCTGCGCCTCACGGTAGCCTTACGCACGTAAGGCAGCAAGCCCGATGCGAGAGGTTCCCCATGCCCCGGCGTCCAGCGCTCAGCCCCGACCGCATCATCGACGCCGCGGTACGGGTCGCCGACCGCGGCGGCCTCGCCCAGGTGAGCATGCGCAACGTCGGCAGGGAACTCGGCGTGGAGGCGATGTCGCTCTACCACCACCTCGCGGGCAAGGACGCGTTGCTCGACGCCCTGGCGAACTGGATCTTCACGCGGATCGAGCTGCCCGAGCCCGGGCGGCCGTGGCGGCAGGCGATGGCCGACCGGGCGGCGTCGGCGCGCGCCACCCTGGCGGCACACCCGTGGGCCCTCGGCCTCATCGGGTCGCGCCGCTCACCCGGTCCGGCCCTGCTCCGGCACCACGACTCCGTGCTCGGCTGCCTGCGCCGCGACGGCTTCCCGGTGGCGCTGGCGGCACACGCCTTCTCCGCGATCGACGCCTACGTCTACGGCTTCGTGCAGATCGAGCTCAACCTGCCCTTCGACGCCGGCGCCGACGCCGGGGCCGAGGAGTTCGTCCGCGAGATCCAGGAGCAGCTTTCCCCCGACGCCTACCCCCACCTGGTCGAGCTCATCACCGAGCAGGTCATGCAGCGGGACTACTCCCATGCCGACGAGTTCGGTTACGGCCTCGACCTCATCCTCGACAGCCTCGAATCGCACCTGGCGCACCACGCGGCATCCGACTGACGCCCGGGGCGGCCCACGGCCCGCCGTCGCCCGCACGGCCCCCGAATCCCCGTTGCCTCCCCGGCGGCCGGTGACCTACCTTCCCGATCATGCTGCCATCGGTGGAAACGGACGAAGAGTGGGACGCCGTCGTCCGCGACGAGACGGTGATGCGCCCCGGCGCGGAGGACCTCTGTGCGCGCCTCGGTCTCGCCGGCCGTCCGCTGACCCGCTTCGCGGACGGGTCGCAGCCGGTCTACGCGGTGGGCGACGACCTCGTCCTCAAGCTGTTCCCGGGGGCCGCCGCGCAGGACGGCGTCGCGGAAGGCCGCGTCCTCTCCCACGTCCAGGGGCGGCTGCCGGTGCGCACGCCGCAGGTACGGGACTTCGGCCCGTACGAGAACGGCTGGCGGTACGTCCTCATGTCCCGGCTCCGCGGCGAGAACCTGGCCGCTTCCTGGGACCGCGTGCCGCCCGGTCACCGCGAACGGCTCGTCGGCGAGATCGGTGAGTGCCTGGCCGTGCTCCACTCCCTCGACCCCGAGCCCCTCGCGGACGTCCTCGGCCCCGGGGACTGGGGCGCGTTCCTCGACCACCGGCGCGCCGGTACCGTGGACCGGCAGCGCGACCGCGGATTGCCGGAATCCTGGCTGGAACAGATCCCGGACTTCCTGGCCTCGGTCCCCCTCCCGCGCGACCCGCAGCGCTCCCTGCTGCACACCGAGGTCATGCGGCAGCACTTCCTGGTCGAGCCCGACGGGTGGCGGCTGACCGGACTGTTCGACTTCGAACCGGCCATGATCGGCGACCGCGCGTACGACTTCGTGGGCGTCGGCGTGTTCGTCACGGGCGGCGATCCGGCCCTGCTGGCCCGCCTCGCCACGGCGTACGGCCACACCTTCGCACCGCCCGAGCTGCTCGCGTACACCCTGCTGCACGTGTACAGCAACCTCCCCTGGTACATGCGGGAACTGGGCGCGCCCTCCGGAGGAACGCTGCACTCCCTCGCGGAGGCGTGGTTCGGCACGGCGTGACCTGGACGATCCAGGCCGTCTCTTCCGGATCTCGGCCGGGCACCGCGGTCCCGGGCGAGATCCGGAAGAGACGGCCTAGTCCGCCGAGGCCGCCCAGCCCACCGGTTCGACGCGGGAGCGGTCCGCCGGGCGGGCCTCATCGAAGAGCGGGCGGCCCGAGGGAGCCAGGAGGCGCAGGCCGCAGACGTAGACGCCGCGGCCGACGTAGCGGCGGTCGGTGGTGTACCGCCAGCGGAGCCGTACCGGCGCGGTCCAGGCGGACAGGTCGGCGGTGAGGTCGTGCCACTCGCGGCCCGACCAGCCGCTGACCGCGCCGCTCGGATGTTCCTCGGCGTGCGGCCGGCCGTCCCGACGGGCGGTCGTGGTGAAGGGCACCGGCGTCCAGTGGGCGCCGCCGTCGGTCGAGGCCTCCAGGACGGCGCTGTCCGTGCCGGGCTCGGTGTCCCACCACAGCGCGCAGTCCAGGCGGGCGGCGCCGGGCACCTCCGGAAGGGTGAGCGTCGCGGTGGCGGCGTTCGCCATGCCGGAGAACCATGCGCTGCGGCCCCGGGCCGGGCGGACCGGCACGGCGCGGGCCAGGGCGTCGGCGGCCGCGACCCGGGGCGCGGAGCCGGAGCGCCAGCTCCGTACCGGGTGGACGGAGTTCCCGAGCACGATGAGGAAGGCGTCGGTGGTCGGGTCGAGCACCAGGCTGGTGCCGGTGAAGCCGGTGTGGCCCGCCGTGCGCGGCGTGGCCATCGCGCCCATGTACCAGTGCTGGTAGAGCTCGAAGCCGAGGCCGTGCTCGTCGCCCGGGAAGGCGGTGTTGAAGTCGGTGAACATCAGCTCCACGGAGGCGGGGGAGAGGATGCGGGCGTCGCCGTACGCACCGCCGTTGAGCAGCGTGCGGGCGAGGACGGCGAGGTCCCAGGCGTCGGCGAAGACGCCGGCGTGGCCGGCGACGCCGCCCATGCCGTACGCGTTCTCGTCGTGCACCTCGCCCCACACCATGCCGCGGTCGAGCCCGGACCAGGGCTTGCGGGCGTCCTCCGTGGCGGCGATGCCCCTGCGCCACGAGAGCGGGGGATTGAAACGCGTGCGGTGCATCCCGAGCGGAGCGGTGATCTCGGTTCGGAGCAGGTGATCCAGAGGGTGACCGGTGATCTCCTCCAGGATCAGCTGAAGCGTGATCAGGTTCAGGTCGGAGTAGAGGTAGACGGTGCCGGGCGGGTTCGCCGGCACCTCGTTCCACAGCAGCCGCAGCCGCCCTTCCCTCGTGGGCTCCTTGTAGAGCGGGATCCAGGCCCGGAATCCCGAGGTGTGGGTGAGCAGCTGACGGACCGTGACGTCCTGCTTCCCGCCGCCGCCGAACTCCGGCAGGTACGCCGTGACCTTCTCCTCCAGGGCCAGTGCCCCGCGCTCGATCTGCTGCACCGCCAGGATCGAGGTGAACAGCTTGGAGACGGACGCCAGGTCGAAGACGGTGTCCTCGCGCATCGGGATCTGTTCGTGGGCCGGCAGCTCGACGCCCGTGTCGGACTTCTCGTCGTACGCCGCGTAGCGCACGGCCGTGCCGATCGGCCGGTGCAGTGCCACGGTCCCGCCGCGCCCCGCGAGCAGCACCGCGCCCGCGTACCACGGGTGCGTGGGGGAGGGGCGCAGATACGACTCGGCGTCCGCGACCAGACGGTCCAGGTGTCCGGGCAGCAGCCCCGCCCGCTCGGCGGAGCCGCGTCGCAGGGTCGTCCGGCGTGCCGCACCGAAGCCCGGCCCGGCCTCGCCCGCACCGCCGGCGCCGCCGGAGCCCGGTTCGGGCGCGGCCGCGGCCCCCGGCACCGTACCGATCATCAGCGCACCTCCCAGGGCGAGGACGCCGCCGCCGAACGCGCGGCGGCTCGATCCCCGGTTCCCCATCGTCGACCCGTCCGTCATGCCCACCCTCTCCCATCGCTCCTGAAAGAAAACTTCGGCCACTCCGGCAAGATCTGAAACTTTCCTACCGGAGCGGGGTGGGATCGGGGAAGCGCGCGGTACGGCAAAGAATCTGACACTGCATCAGGAAATCTCTTCCCTCGGCACACCGGCTGCGGCACCATGCCGCCCATGAAGACGGAGCTGAGTCGCACACTGGGGATCGAGCACGCCATCTTCGGCTTCACGCCCTTCCCCGCGGTGGCCGCGGCCATCACCAGAGCCGGCGGGTTCGGCGTCCTCGGCGCGGTCCGTTACACCGCCCCGGACGACCTCGCGCGCGACCTCGACTGGATGCAGGACCACACCGACGGCCTGCCCTACGGTCTCGACGTCGTCATGCCCGCGAAGAAGGTCGAAGGCGTGAGCGAGGCCGACGTCGAGGCGATGATCCCGGCGGAGCACCGCGAGTTCGTCCGCGCCACCCTGGCCAAGCACGGCGTCCCGGAACTCGCCGAGGGCGAGGCGTCCGGCTGGCGGATCACCGGCTGGATGGAACAGGTCGCCCGCAGCCAGCTCGACGTCGCCTTCGACTACCCCATCAAGCTGCTCGCCAACGCCCTCGGTTCACCGCCAGCCGACGTCGTCGCCCGCGCCCACGGCCACGGCGTCCTCGTCGCCGCCCTCGCGGGCAGCGCCCGGCACGCCCGCCACCACGCCGACGCCGGCATCGACATCGTGGTCGCCCAGGGCTACGAGGCCGGTGGCCACACCGGCGAGATCGCCTCCATGGTCCTGACGCCCGAGGTCGTCGACGCCGTCGCGCCGCTGCCCGTGCTCGCCGCCGGCGGCATCGGCAGCGGCGAGCAGATCGCCGCCGGACTCGCGCTCGGCGCCCAGGGCGTCTGGCTCGGCTCGCTCTGGCTCACCACGACCGAGGCCGAACTCCACTCCCGCGCGCTCACCGAGAAGCTGCTCGCGGCCGGCTCCGGCGACACCGTCCGCTCCCGCGCCCTCACCGGCAAACCCGCCCGGCAGCTGCGCACCGAGTGGACCGACGCCTGGGACGATCCCGCCGGGCCCGGCCCGCTGCCGATGCCGCTGCAGGGCCTCCTCGTGGCCGAAGCGGTCTCCCGGATCCAGAAGTACGAGGTCACGCCGCTGCTCGGCACGCCGGTCGGCCAGATCGTGGGCCGCATGAACACCGAGCGCAGCGTCCGGCAGGTCTTCGACGAGCTGACCCGCGGCTTCGAGGAGGCCGTCGACCGGATCAACCGCATCGCGGGAAGGGGCGAAGGATGAGCCAGGGTCCCAACGGCTTCTGGGCACAGGCCACCGCCGAGCCGGAGCGGATCGTGATCACTGCTCCGGACGGAGAGCAGTGGTCCGCCGGCCGTCTCCACACGGCGGTCAACCAGCTCGTCCACGGTCTGCGCGCGGCCGGCCTGGAGCGCGGCGACGCCTTCGCCGTCGTCCTCCCCAACGGGGTCGAGTTCTTCACCGCCTATCTGGCCGCCACCCAGGCCGGGTTCTACCTCGTGCCCGTCAACCACCACCTCGTCGGCCCCGAGATCGCCTGGATCGTCGCCGACTCCGGCGCGAAGGTCCTCGTCGCCCACGAGCGCTTCGCCGGGGCCGCCACCGCCGCCGCGGAGGAGGCGGGCCTCCCGCCGGGCCATCGCTACGCCGTCGGCGAGATCGCCGGCTTCCGCCCGTACGCCGAACTCCTCGACGGGCAGCCCGGGACCGCGCCCGCCGACCGCACCCTCGGCTGGGTGATGAACTACACCTCGGGCACCACCGGAAGGCCCCGCGGGATCCGCCGCCCGCTGTCCGGAAAGACCCCTGAGGAGACGTACCTCGGCGGTTTCCTCGGCATCTTCGGCATCAAGCCCTTCGACGGCAACGTCCATCTGGTCTGCTCGCCGCTCTACCACACGGCCGTGCTGCAGTTCGCGGGCGCCGCCCTGCACATTGGCCACCCCCTGGTCCTCATGGACAAGTGGACGCCCGAGGAGATGCTGCGGCTCATCGACGGCCACCACTGCACCCACACCCACATGGTGCCCACCCAGTTCCACCGCCTGCTCGCCCTCCCCGAGGACGTGCGCGGCCGCTACGACGTCTCCTCCATGCGCCATGCCATCCACGGCGCCGCGCCCTGCCCCGACCACGTCAAGCGCGCGATGATCGACTGGTGGGGGCACTGCGTGGAGGAGTACTACGCGGCCAGTGAGGGCGGCGGCGCCTTCGCCACCGCCGAGGACTGGCTGAAGAAGCCCGGCACCGTCGGCCGCGCGTGGCCCATCAGCGAGCTCGCGGTCTTCGACGACGACGGCGAACGCCTGCCGCCCGGGCGGCTCGGCACCGTCTACATGAAGATGAGCACCGGCGGCTTCCGCTACCACAAGGACGACGCCAAGACCGCGGCCGGTCGCATCGGCGACTTCTTCACCGTCGGCGACCTCGGCGTGCTCGACGAGGACGGCTATCTCTTCCTCCGCGACCGCAAGATCGACATGATCATCTCCGGTGGAGTCAACATCTACCCCGCCGAGGTCGAGGCCGTGCTGCTCGCCCACCCCGCCGTCGCCGACGCCGCCGCCTTCGGCATCCCGCACGCCGACTGGGGCGAGGAGGTCAAGGCCGTCGTCGAGCCGGCCGACGGTCACGAGCCCGGTCCCGCGCTCGCCGCCGCGATCCTCGCCCACTGCGAGCGCCTCCTCGCCGGGTACAAGCGTCCCAGGTCCGTCGACTTCATCGGGCACATGCCGCGCGATCCCAACGGCAAGCTCTACAAGCGCCGTCTGAGGGACCCGTACTGGGAGGGGCACGACCGGCCGCTGTGACGGCGGCGGTCGATCGCTTCCAGCCAACAGGGCACGCGTACTTGTCAGTCGGGGCAACCCCTTTCGAGAATGCTCATGACAACCGAAGGATCTTCGGTTGCATCGTCATCAGAGGGGACCCCCACATGAACAAGCCTCTCGTCGGTGCCCTGCTCGCCCTGCTCCTCACGGGAGCGGCGGCGGCCCCGGCCATGGCGTCCGCACCCCGGGACGCGGTCGCGCAGGCTCCGGCCCCCGCGGAGCGGAGCGGGCAGACGGCGACCCGGCCCACGGCCGGGGCCTCCGCAGTGGACTTCGCCGGCACGGTCGCGCTCAGCAACTGCTCCGGATCCCTGGTCCGCATGCCCGGCTCCCAGCCAGGCGACCCCGCGCTCGTCCTCTCCAACGGACACTGCCTGGAGACCGGTTTCCCCGCGGCCGGCGAGGTCGTCGTGAACCAGCGCTCCAGCCGCTCCTTCTCGCTCCTGAACGGGTCCGGCACGAAGGTCGCCACGCTGCGCGCAGACCGGATCGCGTACGCCACCATGACCGACACGGACGTGTCGATCTACCGGCTGACCAAGACGTACGCGCAGATCCAGAGCCAGTACGGCATCGGCGCCCTGACCCTCGACGCCGCCCACCCGACCCAGGGCACGCCCATCACGGTGGTCTCCGGATACTGGAAGCGGACCTACAGCTGCAACATCGACGGGTTCGTCTACCGCCTCAAGGAGGGCGACTGGACCTGGAAGGACTCGGTCCGCTACACCTCCTCCTGCAACACCATCGGCGGCACCTCGGGCTCGCCCGTGATCGACACGACCACCGGCAAGGTCGTCGCCGTGAACAACACGGGCAACGAGGACGGCCAGAGCTGCACCGTGAACAACCCCTGCGAGATCGACCAGAACGGCACCGTGACGGTCCGTCAGGGCATCAACTACGCCCAGCAGACCTACACGATCGTCCCGTGTGTCGGCCCCGGCAACGTGATCGACCTGAACCGCGCGGGCTGCGCCCTGCCGAAGCCCTGACGCCCGACGCGGAACCCGTCACCTCACCCGGCACTCTTCCTTCTCGGTCCACCCGAGGTGTCCATGACCAAGGACAGACCTCCTCAGAGAAGGAAGGCACGATGCTCGGACAGAGATTCAGGTCGGCGCTCACCGCGCTGGCCGTCGTTCTCATGGCCGGCGGGCTCGTGGCGACCACGCCACGGCCCGCCCAGGCCGACGAACCACCCCTCCCCCTGCCCGTCCCCTCCTGCGAGCCGGGCCCCTGGTACGTGAGCAAGCACTACGAGGAGTTCGCACCGGCCGACGGCCCCTGGCGGGTGGCGCCCGGAGACAACCTCGAGGTGACCGTCACCAAGTCCCGCACCATCGAGGTCGGTGCCCAGCTCACCGCCGGAGTCTCGGCCGAATGGGTCGTGGCCAAGGCCAACGCCGAGCTCAGCCTCAGCACGAAGGTCTCGTGGACGAGTTCGGTGGGCCTGAAGACCAACACCACGTCCCCCGCCCACGAGATCACCTACGTCTCCTACGGCGTCTTCACCGAACGCGTCTTCCTGATGCGCAACTGGTACCCGGCCGGGTGCAACGTGGGCTGGCCGTACACCCTCGACAGCTTCAAGAGCGCGATGTGGGTGCAGCTCCCGAAGAGCGAGGGCTTCAAGAAGGTCACGCAGTCCACGGGGCGCGGTGGCCAGGGGACGCCCGGTACGACCAACCCGCCCATGCCCCCGCAGCCGCAGCCGGTGACGTCGGTCCACGGTCTGGGCGACGGCACGCTCCTGCACACCACGGACACCAGGCGCATCTACAAGATGGTCGGCGGCGCACCCGTCTGGCAGGCCACCTGTGACGGCGGCATCTGCGACTCCCAGCCGCGCCCCACCTCCCAGTCGGTCATCGACGCGGGTCCCAAGGCACCGCGCAACGGCTCGTCGGCCATCGACCAGCGCGGCCGCGTGTACATCTTCGTCGGCGGTGCGCCCCTGCACCAGTCGCACTGCAACTCCCCGGTCAACTGCGGCCGTCCGCCGAAGATCTCCGACTGGTCGATCGACGCCCGCGACCACATGAACCGGGCCCCGGCCGACGGCAGTCTGGTCCAGGGCTGGAACGCCGGCAACGCCACGCCCGTCGCCCAGACCGTCGGCGGCGCGCGCCTCAACTTCGCCTCGCCGCAGGAGGTGATCGACACCGGGTTCGGCACCGACTGGCCCTCCAAGGTCGTCATCGTGTCGGACTACTCGTTCAACAACCTCGGAACGATCCCCGCGGACGGCACGCTCGTCCAGGGCACCGGCGGCGGCGCGTCGACTCCGGTGGCCATGTTCGTGGCAGGGTCGCGCATCAACTTCGCCTCGCCCGAGGAAGTGGTCGAGACCGGATACGGGACCAACTGGCGCGAGAAGGTGCGCGCGATCCCGAGCCGTGTCTTCAACGAGTTCCCTGCCGACATCCCGCCGGACGGCTCGCTCGTCCAGGGCATCGCCAACGGCGTGCCGACCCCCGTGGCGATGATGCTCGGCGGCGCGCGCATCAACTTCGCCAGCCCGCAGGAGGTCATCGACTCCGGCTTCGGCACCGACTGGCAGAGCAAGGTGCGGACGGTGCCGGTGCGCGCGTTCAACATGATCCGGGCCGACGTGCCCGACGACGGCACGCTGGTCCAGGGCACCGGCGGGAGTTCGCCCGTCGCCGCGATCATCGGCGGCGCCCGGGTCAACTTCGCCTCGCCGCAGGAGGTCGTCGACTCCGGCTTCGGTGCCGACTGGGCGTCGAAGGTCCGTGCACTGCCCGGCCGGGCGTTCAGTCTGATCCCCGACCGGATCGGGGACGGCACACGGGTGAAGAAGGCCGGTGCCACCTCGCAGGCGGGCATCGTCGGTGGGGCGAAGGTGCCCTTCGCGTCGATGGACGAGCTGATCGCCTGCGGATTCGGGGGCAAGCGGATGTGGACCGTGCCTGACCGGGTGTGGGACGCGCTCACGACGAAGATCGGGGACGGCACGCGCATCAAGAAGAGCGGGTCTCCTTCGGAGGCCGCGGTGGTCGGCGGTGCCAGGGTCGACTTCCACACGGAGGCCGAACGCAACGACGCCGGCTACGGCGCTGTGACGCTCCAGGTCGTCCCCACCCGCGTGTGGGACGCGATGACCACGAGGATCGCGGACGGCACCCGCATCGCGAAGAGCGGGTGGTCCTCGGAGGCCGCGGTGGTCGGCGGTGCCAGGGTCGACTTCCACACGGAGGCCGAACGTAACGACGCCGGTTACGGCAGCAGGCCCCGGCAGGTCGTGCCCGTCCGCGTGTGGGACGCGATGACGACCAGGATCGCCGACGGGACCCGGCTCAAGGACGCCGGCTCGCCGAGCCAGGGAGCGGTCGTGGGCGGGGCGAAGGTCCCGTTCTCCAGCATGGCGGAGCTGACGGCGAGCGGGTACGCGGACGTTCCCATGCAGGTGGTGCCGAACCGCGTCTGGAAGGCGCTGCCCACGCAGTTCGGCGACGGCACCCGGCTGAAGTCACCCGATTCGCCCGCCGTCTGGCTGATCACCGGGGGACGCCGGACCCCGACGGACGTGACCACCGGGGTGTGGACGGTTCCGCAACGGGTGATCGACGCCGTACCGCTCGCCTGACCTGACCTGACCTGACCTGACCTGACCTGACCTGACCGGTCTGACCGGTCAGACCGCGTACGCGCACGAAGGCCGCCCGGCACACGCCGGGCGGCCTTCCGGTGTCCGGTCAGCGTCCGACCGCGCCGTCCGCCTGCTCCCGCAGGATGTCGGCGTGGCCCGCGTGGCGGGCCGTCTCCTCGATCATGTGGACGAGGATCCAGCGCAGCGAACGGTGGATCCCGGAGGGATGCGTCGTGCGGGCGGCGAGGCTCTCCAGGTCCGGGCAGGCCGCGACGATCGCGTCGGAGCGCCGGCCGGCCTCCCGGTAGGCGGCGAGCAGCCCCTCCGGGTCGTCCGCCTCGGTCACCTCCATGCCGAAGTCCGGGATCGGCTCGTCCGCACCCTCGAACGCGTACACGAACCAGAAGGTCTCCGCCGCCGTCAGGTGCTTCACCAGACCGAGCAGATTGGTGCCCGAGGCCACCCCGGGCGTCCGAGCCCGGTCGAAGTCGATGCCCTCGGCCTTGGCGGCCACCGCCTCCCGAAGGTACCCGAGGAAGGCGACGAGCGTCGAACGCTCGTCCGCCCCACCGTGCGGTGGGCCGACGTCTCCCCTTGCGGGTATGGGTACTTGAGTTTCCGTCATGCCCGCACCCTACGCGGTGCACCCGATCCCTTCATGCCGTTATGGCAGGATTCAGGGCATGAGTTCGACGACGGCAGGACTGACACGACAGTGGACCACCTGGGGACCGGTGGTCGCGGCCGCCGGCCTCGCCGCCGGCTGGGGCCGCGATCTGCCCGGCTTCGCGGTGGGCCTCGTCGCGGTCCTCCTCTTCGCCGCCGTCCTGGCCGCCGTCCACCACGCGGAGGTCGTCGCCCACCGCGTCGGCGAACCGTACGGCTCCCTCGTGCTCGCGGTCGCCGTCACCGTCATCGAGGTCGGACTCATCGTCACGCTGATGGCCGGCGGCGGCGAGAAGACCGCCACCTACGCCCGCGACACCGTCTTCGCCGCCGTCATGATCACCTGCAACGGCATCGTCGGTCTCTCCCTGCTCGTCGCCGCGCTGCGCAACCGCGTCGCCGTCTTCAACGCCGAGGGCTCCGGCGGCGCCCTCGCGACCGTCTGCACGCTCGCGACGATGACCCTTGTCCTGCCGACGTTCACCACGAGCCACCCCGGGCCCGAGTTCTCCACCGCCCAGCTGGCCTTCGCCGCCGTCGCCTCGCTCTGCCTCTACGGCGTGTTCGTCGCCGTGCAGACCGTCCGGCACCGCGACTACTTCCTCCCCGTACCGCGACCGGGCCAGGAGGGCCGGGAGTCGGAGGACGACCACGCCGCGCCGCCGACCGCCCGCGAGACCTGGTTCAGCCTCGGACTGCTCGTGGTCGCCCTCGTCGCCGTCGTCGGCAACGCCAAGCTGGTCTCGCCCACCATCGAGGACGGCGTCGAGTCCGCCGGCCTGCCGAAGGCCGTGGTCGGCGTCGTCATCGCCCTGATGGTGCTGCTGCCCGAGACCCTCGCGGCCGTGCGCGCGGCCCGCCGGGACCGGATGCAGACCAGCATGAACCTGGCCTACGGCTCCGCGATCGCCAGCATCGGCCTCACGATCCCGTCGATCGCCCTCGCCTCGATCTGGCTGGAGGGGCCCCTCGTCCTCGGCCTGGGCCCCCTCCACATGGTGCTGCTCGTGCTCACCGCCGTGGTGAGCGCCCTGACCGTGGTGCCCGGACGGGCCACGCTCCTCCAGGGCGGCGTCCACCTCTCGATCTTCGCCGCCTTCGTCTTCCTGTCGTTCAGTCCCTGACCACCACCACGCGCAGCGCCGGCGAGCGCAGGATGTCCTTCTCGCAGAAGCGCGCGGTCACCCAGCGCTCACCCGCGTACAACCGCGTCTGGTCGCTGTAGTGCGGCGAGTTCGGGTCGGAGGACTGGGAGTACGTCAGCAGGGTCCGCGCCACCGGGCAGCGCCCGCCGTCCCAGCCCACCGCCTGCACATGGCTCGTGCCGTGCGCGACCTCCGTGTAGCCGCCGCCCGCCGGGTTCCACACCGGCTCCGTCTTGTTCCAGATGCCCAGCGACTCCGTGCCGCCGCCCACCGGGATGCGCGCCCCGTTCCGCACCACGAACTGGTGCCGGCCGAGCGGTGCGTCGAGGGCGATCCCCGCCGCCCGCAGCTCCGCCACCGCGTCCCTCAGAGCCTGCGCGAAGGCGGGGGAACCGGTGTCGAGGGTGTGCGGGGTGCGTACCGGGTCGGCCGCCGAGAACGGCACCTTCCACAGGTCGGCCGGCTTCACCGTCCCCGTGAACCTCCGCCAGAACCGGTCGAAGAGCAGCGCGCCCCGGCTGCCGGCGTCCACCGTCCGGTCCCAGGCGCCGATCACCCGGCACGCCTCGGGATCGTCGGCGAGCACGGCAGCGCAGGCCTTCGCCGCGTCGGCCGCAGCCAGGTCACCGGCCGGTGCCCGGTTCGCGAACTGCTGGCGCTGCAGATCCGCCACCGTCAGCCCGCCGCGGCCGGCCATCGCCGCCACGTCCTCCACGGCGCCGCGCGTGCGCAGCGAACGCGGGGTCCCGACGGTGCCGAAGATCCGCTCGTAACCGGTCACCGGCCGGTCGGCGTTGGCCAGCCAGGCGCTGTCGTTGGAGTTCTCCACGTACGGAGCGTCCGCCAGGACCGGCATCCGGGCCGGTCCGAAGACGCCCGGCTGCACCGCGTCCGGGTCCGAGCCGAGCGCGCAGTCGCCGCGCGCGCCGTCGAGGACGGCGACGCCGGACGCCGGATACGTGGCCCGGCCGAGCGGCGTGGCGCAGCGCTGTGCGAGCTCGTCGGTGACCCGCGGCAGCACCTGCGCCTGGGTGAACAGGGTGTGCCCGGCGGCGTCGGCGGCGACGGTGTTCACCCACGGCAGGCCCTGGGTGCGCCGCAGCGCCTCCGCCATGTCCGCCGTGGAGCGGGACTTCGCGAAGCCGAGGGCGGTGTCCGAGGCCCTGAGGTTGGCGGCGTTGGGGTCGTTGAGCGCGAAGGCCGTCGTCGCCGTCCACGGCAGCGGCAGGCCCGCGCCGAGGCCGGTGACGACCGGCCCGTACCGCGTCCACCACTGGGTACGGGTGACCGGGGCGCCGTCCTTGACGGCGACGGTGACCGTGCGCGGGTTCATCCGCTCGGGCCTGCCGTCGACCAGGTACGCCGTGGGGTCGGCCGGGTCGAGCGTCAGCTGGTGCAGGCTGAACGGGACTCCGGTGGCGACGGTGTGGCTCCAGGCGACCTTGTCGTTGAAGCCGATGTTGACGACGGCGGTGCCGAGCAGGGAGGCGCCGGAGACGTTCAGCTCGCCCGGGATGGTCTGCTGCGACTGCCAGAAGCGGCGGCCGCCCTGCCACGGGTAGTGCGGGTTGCCGAGCAGCAGACCCCGCCCGTTCGCGGTCGTGCTCCCCTGGAACGCGACCGCGTTGGAGCCCATCGTCGCGTTCTCGGCGGCGAGGAGCGCGCGGGCGGCCTCGGCCGTGCGGGCGGGATCGGGGACCTCGGTGCCGGTGCCGGCGCCGGCGGTGGTGCCTGTGGCGGTGGCGGCCGGGGGCCGGGCCGCCGTGATGCCCTCCACGCCCCGGCCCTGGCCGCCGAGGACGGACACCGCCCAGCCGCGCCGCGCCACGTCGAGCTCGGTGACCGGCCGGACCCACGCGGCACCCGCGCAGGCCGGATCGGTGATCCGGTTCTTCCGCAGCCAGGCGTTGTAGCCGGCCGCCCAGCCCCGCATCAGCTCCTTCAGCTGCCGGCTCGGACCGGCCGGGGCGGGCGTGGCCAGCAGTGCCTCGACCGTGCCCGCGTCCTTGGCCCCGCGGAAGAACAGGTCGCTGGAGAGGTTCTTCGTCGCCGACGACAGGGAGCCGTCGGGCGCGCCGTCCGCGCCGAACCAGCGGGAGCGCTCGCCGCCGACCGTCACGAACCCGTCGGCGAGGACGCAGACCTGGTCGGCGGCCTGCGCCCAGCCGGTGCCGAAGCCCAGGTCCGCGTAGTCCTTGGCGACGATGTGCGGAATGCCGTACTCGGTGTACCGGATCACGGCCGACAGGCCGCGGTCGGAGGAGTGGTGGCTCCGGTCGCCCGCGTCGGCGACGGCCGCCGCGGGCAGCGAGGCGGTGACGGTGGCGAGGGCCGCGCCGAGCAGCGCGAGGTGTTTCAGCCGGGCCGGGAACAGGGTGCGGAAATGCAACGTGCCTCCCAACGAGCATGCGTGGAATGCGGGTTGGGCCATCCAGGCAGTCAAGCGCTTGCTCTGTCAACATCCCGTTCGGTATCCGAGGTGCGCGGGGACGCGAAGGGCGACGGGTACTTGACCGGCCGCCCGGCCCCGCCGAGGATCCCAGCCATGGACGAACGACGACTGCTCTCCCGTACCGTCGACGGCGTGCTGCGCGAGAGCGCCCGGCGCGTCCCGGACCGTACCGCCGTGCGCTACGGCGAGCGCGCCTGGACGTACGCCGAGCTGGACGCCGCCGTCTCGACCGCCGCGGCCGTCCTGCGGCAGCTATGGGGCCTGCGGGAACACGACCGCGTGGCGACCTACGCCCACAACTCCGACGCCTACCTCGTCGCGTTCCTCGCCTGCTCGCGCGCCGGTCTCGTCCACGTGCCGGTCAACCACCACCTCACGGGTGACGACCTCGACTATGTCCTGCGCCAGTCCGGCAGTTCGCTGGTCCTCGCCGATCCGGCCCTCGCCGGCCGGGTGCCCGACGGCTTCCGCGTACGGGCCCTGCGCGACACCGACGACTCGTTCCTCGCGGCGCTCGCCGCGGCCGAGCCGTACGACACGGACCACGACGCCCGCGATCTCGTCCAGCTGCTCTACACCTCGGGCACCACGGCCCTGCCCAAGGGCGCGATGATGACCCACCGCGCCCTGGTGCACGAGTACGCGAGCGCGATCGACGCCCTCGACCTGCACGAGGACGACCGGCCGGTGCACTCGCTCCCGCTGTACCACTCGGCGCAGATGCACGTCTTCCTGCTGCCGTACCTCGCGGTGGGCGCCGAGAACACCATCGTCGACGGACCCGACCCCGCGCTCCTCTTCGAACTGACCGAGAACGGTCGCTGCGACAGCCTGTTCGCGCCCCCGACCGTCTGGATCGGGCTCGCCAACCACCCCGAGTTCGCCACCCGCGACCTGTCCGCCCTCCGCAAGGCCTACTACGGCGCCTCGATCATGCCCGTACCGGTCCTGGAAGGCCTGCGCACCCGGCTGCCCGCCCTGCGCTTCTACAACTGCTTCGGCCAGTCCGAGATCGGGCCCCTCGCCACCGTCCTCGGCCCCGACGAGCACGAGGGCCGGATGGACTCCTGCGGCCGCCCGGTGCGCCACGTCGAGGCGAGGGTCGTGGACGAGGACGGCAAGGACGTGCCCGACGGCACGCCCGGTGAAGTCGTCTACCGCTCCCCGCAGTTGTGCACCGGCTACTGGGACAAGCCGGAGGAGACGGCGGAGGCCTTCCGCGACGGCTGGTTCCGCTCCGGCGACCTCGCCGTCCGCGACGCCGAGGGCTACTTCACGGTCGTCGACCGGGTCAAGGACGTCATCAACTCCGGGGGCGTCCTGGTCGCCTCGCGCCAGGTCGAGGACGCCCTTTACACCCATCCGGCGGTCGCCGAGACGGCGGTCGTCGGCCTCCCCGACGACCGCTGGATCGAGGCGGTCACCGCCTTCGTCGTCCCGCGCGCAGACGTCACCGAGGACGAACTCCTCGCCCACGCACGCGAGAAGCTCGCCCACTTCAAGGCCCCGAAGCGGGTGTTCCTGGTCGACGAGCTGCCCCGCAACGCCAGCGGCAAGATCCTCAAGCGCGAACTGCGGGACCGCTTCGGCGCCTCGTGACCGGCCGGCGGCCGGGGAGCGTCAGCCTTCGCGCTCCTCCATCACACAGAGGATGTTCCCCTCGCTGTCCTTGAACCAGGCGCCCCGCATCGTGTCCGTCTCGGCCACGCCGTCCACCGTCTTGAGGCCGGGCATGTCGTAGTCCTCGAACGTGACGCCCTTGGAGCGCAGCTCCTTCATCTCGGCGTCGAGGTCGGCGACCTTCCAGCTGGCGAGGGTGTGCTGGGCCTGGCCGCCGTAGGGCGTCTCGTACAGACCGATGGTCGTGCCACCGGTCTCGAACCTGGTGTCCTCGGGTGACTCCTTCGTGAGCGGAAGGCCGAGGGTCTCGGTGTAGAAGCGCTTGGCTCGGGCCAGATCGTTCACCGGAATGATCGCGGCTATGGGGGAGTCCGCCAGCATCGCTACCACCTCCTCCCTCCAGGCTACGCGTGGTCCCGCAGGTCGACGATCCGCCTGATCTTGCCCACCGAGCGTTCCAGCGTCTCCGGGTCGACCACCTCCACCGCGACCGAGACGCCGATGCCGTCCTTGACGGCCGTCGCGATCGCGCGGGCCGCCTCCGAGCGCTGCTCGAGCGTGGCGTCCGGGCGGGCCTCCGCCCGTACGGTGAGCGCGTCGAGCCGGCCCTCCTTCGTCAGACGGAGCTGGAAGTGCGGCGCCACGGCGGGCGTGCGCAGGACGATCTCCTCGATCTGGGTGGGGAAGAGGTTCACGCCCCGCAGGATGACCATGTCGTCGCTGCGGCCGGTGACCTTCTCCATGCGCCGGAAGACCCGTGCCGTGCCGGGCAGCAGCCGGGTCAGGTCGCGGGTGCGGTAGCGCACCACCGGCATGGCCTCCTTGGTCAGGGACGTGAAGACCAGCTCGCCCTCCTCCCCGTCCGGCAGCACCTCGCCGGTGATCGGGTCGACGATCTCCGGGAGGAAGTGGTCCTCCCAGATGTGCAGCCCGTCCTTGGTCTCCACGCATTCCTGGGCGACGCCCGGGCCCATGACCTCGGAGAGCCCGTATATGTCGACGGCGTCGATCGCGAAGCGCTCCTCGATCTCCCGGCGCATCTCCTCGGTCCACGGCTCGGCACCGAAGATGCCGACCTTGAGGGAGGTGCCGCGCGGGTCGACGCCCTGCCGCTCGAACTCGTCGAGCAGGGTGAGCATGTACGAGGGCGTCACCATGATGATGTCGGGCCTGAAGTCCTGGATCAGCTGGACCTGGCGGGCCGTCATGCCGCCCGAGGCGGGGATCACCGTGCAGCCGAGCCGCTCCGCGCCGTAGTGCGCGCCGAGACCGCCGGTGAACAGCCCGTACCCGTACGCCACGTGGACCTTGTGGCCGGGCCGGCCGCCGGCCGCGCGGATGGAGCGGGCCACCACGTCCGCCCAGGTGTCGAGGTCCCGCTCGGTGTAGCCGACGACGGTGGGGCGGCCGGTCGTGCCGCTGGAGGCGTGGATGCGGCGGATCTCGGACTGGTCGACGGCGAACATGCCGAAGGGGTACTGCTCGCGCAGGTCGGTCTTGGCGGTGAAGGGGAAGCGGGCCAGGTCGGCCAGCGAGCCGCAGTCATCGGGCCGTACGCCGGCCCCGTCGAAGGACTGCCGGTAGAACGGCACGTTGTCGTAGGCGTGGCGCAGGGTCGCGCGCAGCCGCTCCAGCTGGAGGGCCTCCAGCTCGTCGCGCCCGAGCCGCTCGCCCGCGTCCAGCTGACCACTCATGCGCCACTCCTTCGACCGCACACCGTCGGGCCCGGAACGGCCGCGCCACCGTCGTAAAACGGGCGACCGATCATTCGGTTGATCCTTGCGAGGCAAGTAAATCCGGCCGTACCCCGGGCTTGGCAAGAGGCCGGGACGGGTTTTCTTCGCCGATGATCACTGTTGACCGGCTCTGGCGGCGCGATCACACAATCGGGTGCGATTGTCCCGGCAGGAGCGGGATCCGGGCCGGGAGAGGGAAGGGGGAACGGATGATGATGCCGTCCGGCTCCCCTCCCCATCCCCGGACGAAATGGATCCACGACCACCATGCCCGTCCTGTGCCGTCCCGCCGTCGCCGTGCCCGAACACACGATCACGCGGCAGCAGACCCTCGACCTGGCCCGCACCCTGCACGCGGACCACGAGTCACTGCCCCTCGTCCTCCGCCTGATCGGCAACACGGGCGTCGCCCGACGGCATCTGGTGCAGCCCCTCGAGCGCACGCTCGCCCACCCGGGCTTCGAGGCCCGCAACGCCGTCTACGAGACCGAGGCCAAGGCGCGGGTCCCCGCCGTCGTCGCCGAGGCCCTCGACCACTCCGGCCTCGAACCGCGCGACATCGACCTGATCGTCTACGTCTCCTGCACGGGCTTCATGATGCCCTCGCTCACTGCCTGGATGATCAACACCCTGGGCTTCCGCAGCGACACCCGCCAGATGCCCATCGCCCAGCTCGGCTGCGCCGCCGGCGGCGCGGCGATCAACCGCGCGCACGACTTCTGCGCCGCCTACCCCGGCGCCAACGCGCTCATCGTCGCCTGCGAGTTCTGCTCCCTCTGCTACCAGCCCGCCGACCTCACCGTGGGCAACCTGCTGTCGAACGGCCTGTTCGGCGACGCCGTCGCCGCCGCCGTCGTCCGAGGCTCCGGCGGCACCGGCATCAGGCTGGAGCGCAACGGCTCCTACCTCGTGCCCGACAGCGAGGACTGGATCGCCTACAAGGTCCGCGAGACCGGCTTCCACTTCATGCTCGACAAGCGGGTGCCCGGCACCATGGAGCAGCTCGCGCCCGCCCTCGTCCGACTCGCCTCGCGGCACGGCCGGGACGCCGGCCGCCAGGACTTCTACCTCATCCACGCGGGCGGTCCCCGGATCCTCGACGACCTCGGCAAGCACCTGGACGTGCCCGACGACATGTTCCGCTTCAGCCGGGCCACCCTCACCGAGTACGGCAACATCGCCAGCGTCGTCGTGCTCGACGCGCTGCGCCGGCTCTTCGACGAGGGCGGCCCGGCACCCGGCGCCACCGGCATCCTCGCCGGCTTCGGCCCCGGCATCACCGCCGAGATCTCCCTCGGCAGCTGGACCGGCCCTGGCTCCGCGGGCCCGGCGCGGCGCGAGACCGTGTCGATCGGCGCGCAGGCGGGCCCCCGCGACGCCGCCCGCCACGCCACCGTCCCCCACGGTCCCGGAAGGCCCGGCGGTCTCGGAGGTCCCGGACGTCTCGCGGCTCCCGGCGACCTCGACGACCCGGAGTCCCCCGACGCGCTCGCACCCGCCGGCGGCTCTCCCGCCCCCACCTTCGACACCCCCTCCGACACGCCCCTCGACACCCCTCTCCCCACGACAGCGGCGGTGGCCCCATGACGACGACCACGACCCCCCACACCAGCGACGAGCCCCACGTCCACTTCTGGGCCGTCCCCGACCTCACCGGACTCGACTTCGACCCGCTCCTCGCCAGGCTCCTCCACGAGGATCCCGTCACCCGCGTCCGCCTCCCGCACGGCGACGGCCACGCCTGGCTCGTCACCCGCTACGAAGACGTCAAATTCGTCTCCGTCGACCCGCGGTTCAGCCGCCAGGCCGTCTACGGACGCTCCATCACCCGGCTCGCGCCCCACTTCATCCCCATGGAGGGCGCCGTCGGCTTCGCCGACCCGCCGGACCACACCCGTATGCGCCGGGTCGTCGCCCGCGCCTTCAGCGCCCGGGCCCTGCGTTCCCTGCGCGACCACGCCCAGGCCGTCATGGACCGGCTGCTCGACCGGCTCGAGGAGCACGGGCCGCCCGCCGACCTGATGGAACTGGTCAACCGGCCCTTCCCGCTCGCGATGGTCAGCGAACTCATGGGCGTCCCGGAGGGCGACCAGCCGCTCATGGCCCAGTGGTCCGACACCATCATCTCCGCCGGAGCCGGCCGCGAGGCCAGCGAGCAGGCCAAGGCCGACATGGCCCGCTACTTCACCGAACTCATCGGCCGCAGCCACGGCACCGGCGAGGAGTTCCTCGCCGCCGTCCTCGCCGACGCCATCGACGACGGCACCCTCGACGAGCAGGAGGCCGTCGGCCTCGCCGTCCTCATCCAGATCGGCGGCGCCCACGCCGTCCGCAACAACAGCGCCAACATGGTCTACGCGCTCCTCACCCACCCCGGGCACCTGGCCCGCCTGCGCGCCGAACCCGGACTCCTGCCGCGGGCCGTCGACGAACTGCTGCGCTACATCCCGCACCGCAACGCCGTCGGCCTCTCCCGGATCGCCCTGGAGGACGTCGAGGTCGGGGGCGTCACCATCCCCCGGGGCGACCCCGTCTACGTCTCCTACCTCACCGCCAACCGCGACCCCGCCGTCTTCGCCGAGCCCGAGCGGCTCGACTTCGACCGCGGCCACAACCCGCACGTCGCCTTCGGCCACGGCCCGCACTACTGCCCCGGATCCGCGCTCGCCCGCATCGAGTCCGAGATCCTGCTCGACACGCTGTGGACCCGCTTCCCCGACCTCCGTCTCGCCGTACCCGAGGAGGAGATCCGCTGGCAGCGCGGCGCCCTCATCCGCGGCCCCGAGACCCTGCCCGTCACCTGGTGAGAGGACCGACACGACGATGACCCTCAGCGGCCTCATCGTGCCCCCGGGCGAGGGCAGGATCCTCTCCACCCCGGCCCAGCACGTCACCTTCAAGGTCACCGGCGAGCACACCACCACCGCGTCCACCTTCGAGGTGGTCGTCCCGCCGGGATTCGACGTCGGCGCCCACACCCACGGCCGCGCCGAGGAGCTGTTCTACCTCCTGGAAGGCGAGCTCGAGGTGCTCGCCTTCGAGCCCGAGGTACGCACCGCCGACAGCTGGCGCGGCTGGCGCACCGCCGACGGCCGGCGGGCCGTCCGGGCCGTTCCCGGCACGCTCATGCTCGTCCCGCCCGGCTGCCCGCACGCCTTCGCCAACCTCGGCGACACTCCCGTCCGCATGCTCTTCCAGGTCTCGCCGCCCACGTACCACGAGACGTACTTCGAGGAGCTGATGGAGATCCTCGGCGCGGGTGACCCGGTGGACCACGAGGCCATCGAACGGCTCCGCGTCCGCTACGACATCGAACAGATCACCCCGCTCCGGCACGACGCCGGAGTACGGCAGGAGACCACGCCCACGCCATGACGCCACCACCCCGCCACGGCCCCGTCGTCCACGACTGGGCCGTGGTCCCCCTGCCCGGCACCGCGTTCGACCCGGTGCCGCACCGGCTCCTCCACGAGGAACCGGTCGCGCGCGTCCGCCTCCCCCACGGAGAGGGCCACGCCTGGCTCGTCACCCGCTACGAGGACGTCAGGCTGGTCACCGCCGACCCCCGGATGAGCCGCGCGCTCACCGTCGGCCGGCCCCTCCCCAGCATGACCCCGCACACCCTGGCCCCGGCCGGCGGCGTCGGCCGCGCCGACCCGCCCGACCACACCCGGCTGCGCAGGCTCATCGCGCCCACCTTCGGCCGCCGCCGGATGACCGCCCTGCGCGGCCACACCGAGCGCACGGCCGCCGCCCTCGCCCTGCGCACCCTCGACGCGGGCCCGCCCGCCGATCTCGCGGAGAGCTTCGTCGGACCGCTCTCGGCCACCGTCGTCGCCGAGCTCCTCGGCGTACCCGCCGCCGACCTCGCCCGGGTCCAGGCGTGGCGCGCCGGACTGCTCTCCCACGACACCACCGCCGCCGCCGGCGAGTCCGTGAAGAAGGAGATCGCCGGCTACTTCGCCGACCTCGCCCGGCACCGCGCCGGGCAGCCCGCCGACGACCTCGTCAGCGAACTCGCCGCCGCCCGCGCGGCCGGCGGGATCAGCACACCCGAGCTCGTCTCCATGGCCGTGATGCTCACCCTCAACGGGCTCGACGCCGTCCGCAACATCGTCTCCACCATGGTGTACGTGCTCCTCGTCCACCCCGACCAGACGGCGAAGCTCCGCACCGACCCCGGCGGGCTGCCCCGGGCCGTCGACGAACTGCTCCGCTACATCCCGCAGCGCAACGGCGTCGGCATGCCGAGGATCGCCACCGCCGACATCGAGGTCGGCGGCGTCACCGTCCGCGAGGGCGAGACCGTGCACGTCTTCTACCCGGCCGCCAACCGCGACCCCGCCGTCTACACCGACCCCGACCGCCTCGACCTCTCCCGCGACGAGGCCCCGCACCTCGCTTTCGGCCACGGCGCCCACTACTGCGCGGGCGCCCAGCTCGCCCGCATGGAAGCCGAGGTCATGCTCGCCACCCTCCTCGACCGCTTCCCCCGGCTCGCGCTCGCGGTCGCGCCCGAGGAGATCGCCTGGCGCGCGGGCACGGTGAACCGCGGACCGGAGACCCTGCCCGTCACCTGGTAATTCGGTGGCAGCGACGCCGGTGCGGATGCTGGGGTGAGGCCCATGGACCTCATCGCTCTGCGCACCCTCCACGACCGACAGCTCCGACTCGGCTCCCGCCCCGACGGGCCGGGTGCCCGCGTCGAACGGGACGGACTCGTCGTCCGCCAGACCGGCCCCGCCCACGGCTGGAACGGGGTGCTGTGGTCGGGTCTCGGCGACCACGACGCCGAAGCGGCCATCGCCGCGCAGATCGCCCACTTCCGGGCCGCCGGCCGCTCCTTCGAATGGAAGCTGTACGGTCACGACGGCCCCGTCGACCTCGCGCGGCGGCTCGCCGCCGCGGGCTTCACCGCCGACGAGCGGGAAACCGTGATGGTCGCCGAGGCGAGCGCCGTGTCCGCCCCGGTGGACCTGCCCGACGGCGTGGAGCTGCGACCCGTCACCGACGAGGCCGGGGTACGGCTGGTGGTCGAGGTGCACGACCTGGCCTTCGGCGGGGACAGCTCGCACATCGGACACCGCCTGCTCGACCAGCTGGCCGAGGCGCCCGGCACGGCAGCCGCCGTCGTCGCCCTGGCCCACGGCGAGCCCGTCAGTGCCGCCCGCCTCGACCTGCCGCAGGGCAGCGACTTCGCGGGCCTGTACGGCGGCGGCACCGTCGAGGCCTGGCGGGGCAAGGGCCTGTACCGCGCCCTGGTCGCCCACCGCGCCCGGCTCGCCGCCGAGCACGGCTACCGCTACGTCCAGGTCGACGCCGCCGACACCAGCCGCCCGATCCTCGCGCGCCTGGGCTTCGCGGAGCTGACCACGACGACGCCGTACCTGTACGAGATCTGACGCCTTACCCGTACGGGGTAACCGTGCGGCGTCCAGGCCCTGTCGTCACACTCCCGCCTGCCCCGCGACGCCGTGCACGCGCTCTCGCCGCACCGGGCGCGAGCCCGAGTACGTCCCGTACGAGGCCTTGCGCCCGGCACGCCGAGAGCACGCACCTGACGCCGCAGGGCCGCCCTCTGGGCGACGACGGGAGTTCGACGACAGGACCTAGCGCGTCCAGTGGCCGGGGCGTTCGAAGCCCTCGGGGAGGCGGGTGGCGGCGTCGCCGCGGGCCGAGTTCAGCTGGGGCTGGGTGAGGAACAGGGCGCCGGTCAGGTCCGCGCCCGACAGGTCGGCGTCCCGCAGGTCGGCGCCGATCAGATCGGCCAGCGAGAGGTCCGCGCCGCCCAGATCCGCCGCGATCAGCAGCGCCCCGCGCAGGTCGGCGCCGCGCAGCTTCGCCCCGCGGAGCCGGGCCCCGATCAGGTCGGCGCCCCGCTTGTTCTTCGGCTTGCCGCCGGCCGCCGCGCGGACCAGGGCGGAGCTCTTCAGGAGGAGCGGGTTGACCTCGGCCCGCACGGGCGCGACGTCCAGCTTCTCCAGGCCCTCCGCGTCGCCCCCGGTCAGCGCGGTCACCCGGGCGAGCGCCCGGTCGAGGTCCCGGTGGAGCGGACGGGTCGCGGCGAGCGAGCGGGCCTCGGTGAGGTAGCGCAGGAGCTCGTACAGCTGGCGCACCACCGGGAACACCTCGTACATCTGCCGGGCGGTCTCCGGGGCCTCGCGCCAGGAGACACCGCCGAAGGTGACCTGGGAGACGTGCTGGCCGGCGCCGAAGCAGTCGTAGACGGTGCAGCCGGGGAAGCCGGAGTCCCGCAGCCGGGTGTGGATGCCGCAGCGGAAGTCGTCCCGGAGGTTGCGGCAGGGGTCGCCCGCCGACTTGTTCACGGCGAAGTCGTTCGACCTGGCGAAGGGGAGGGCCACGCAGCACAGCCCGAAACAGTTCGCGCAGTCGCCGCGGAGCTCGCCGTGCCGGGGCTCGTCGTGGTGCTGGGCGGTCTGACGGGTCTCGGACACGGTGAAACGGGTTCCTTCGCTGGTGGTGGCGGACATCCCACCGTATCGCGCTGTCGGCGAACCCGGTTGCCGGACCCGTCGCCGGACGATCATGATCGGCGGCATGCCTCAGTTCACGACGTCCCGGTCCACCACGGCCGACTTCACGACGTACGACGGAACCCGCCTCTCCTACCGGACCCACGGCACGGGGGAGCCCCTCGTCGTCCTGCCCGGCGGGCCCATGCGTGACGCGGACTACCTCGGCGACCTCGGGGGACTGTCCGCCCACCGCACCCTGATCGTGCCCGACCAGCGCGGCGTCGGCGGCAGCGCGACGCCCGCCGATCCGGCGAGCTACCGCTGCGACCGGCAGGTGGCGGACGTGGAGGCGCTGCGCGCCCACCTCGGCCTTGAGCGGATCGACCTGCTCGGACACTCCGCCGGCGGCAACCTGGCCGTCCTGTACGCCGCCGCGCATCCCGGGCGGCTGCGCTCCCTCGTTCTCGTCACCCCGGGGACGCGCGCGGTGGGCATCGAGATCTCCGACGAGGAGTGGGACTCCGCCGTCGAGGTCTTCGCGGGCGAACCCTGGTACCCGGAGGCACGGGCCGCCCTGGAGGGCATCGGTCCCGACACCTCCCTCGAGGAGCAGTCGGAGATCGTGATGCCGTTCGCGTACGGCCGCTGGGACGCGGCCGCCCGGGCGCACGCGGCGGCCGCCGCCACGGAGATGAACTGGGCGGCGGCCCGCGCCTTCTACGCGCCCGGAGCCTTCGAGCCCGAGGCCACCCGCAACGCCCTGCGCGGACTGACCGCCCCCGTGCTCGTCCTCGCGGGCGAGTACGACGCCGGGCCGAGCCCGCTGCGGGCCGCCGAGCTGGCCGCCTGTTTCCCGCACGCCGAACTCGTCGTGCAGCCGCGGGCCGGCCACTTCCCCTGGGTCGACGACGCCGGGGACTTCGTCCGCCCGGTCCTCGCCTTCCTCGACCCCGAGGTCCGTACGGTGACCGTGGACGGCGTACGGCTCGCCTACCGGGTGAGCGGCCCCGAGGAGGCGCCGCCGGTCGTCCTGGTGCACGGGCGCGGCGGCAACGGCACCGACTGGGCCGGGATCGCGGCGGAGCTGTCCGCCGACCGCCGGGTCTACGCGGTCGACCTGCGCGGCCACGGCCTGAGCGACCGGCCCGGGCACTACGGCTTCGGTGTCTTCCGCGACGAACTGGGCGGCTTCCTCAAGGCCCTCGGCCTGACCGGAGCCACCGTCGTCGCCCACTCGATGGGCGGCGCCGCGGCGTATCTGCTCGCCCAGCGGGAGCCGGGCCTCATCGGACGACTGGTCCTGGAGGACGCGCCGGTCTTCTTCCCGCTCGACCCGCCGCGCGGGCCCGCAGGGCCTCCCGAGGAGCCCGCCTCCTTCGACTGGGCGGTCCTGAACGCGACGAACGCGGAGCTCGACGACCCCGACCCGGCCTGGCGCACCGAGCTGTCCGCGATCACCGTGCCCACCCTGGTCCTGGGCGGCGGCGAAAGCAGCCATCTGCCGCAGGAGCAGCTGGCCTGGATGACGGAGCAGCTCCCGGACGCCCGGCACGTCACCATCGACACCGGCCATCTGATCCACGAGTCGCGCCCGCGTGAATTCCTCGCCGCGCTGCGGGAGTTCGGGGTGTGAAGGGCTCCTCCGTTCCCTCGCGCCGGTCCCGGGAGGTCACGGGCGCAGCTTCCCGTCGCGCATGGTCAGGACCCGGTCGCAGACGTGCCGCACCGCCGCGTGGTCGTGGGAGATGAACAAGGAGGCTACGCCCAGGGCATCCTGAAGGCCCATCAGGAGGTTCAGGACGCCCGCGCGCAGTGACGGGTCGAGCGCCGAGGTCGGCTCGTCGAGGACCAGCAGGTCCGGGGCGGTCGCCAGTGCCCGGGCGATGCCGACGCGCTGGCACTGCCCGCCGGACAGCTCGTGCGGGAACCGGTCGCCGAGCCCGGCGTCCAGGTCGACGAGCCCCAGGAGCTCGTCGACCCGGGCAGGGCCCTCCGTGGCCGACCAGAGGCCGTGCACCCGCAGCGGCTCCGCGATCTGCTCGCGCACCCGGCGGCGCGGGCTCAGCGAACCGTACGGATCCTGGAACACCGGCTGGAACCGGGGCCGCAGCGACCGCAGCTCGCGCTCCCGCAGCGCCGTCAGCTCGACGCCGGCGAACCGCACAGAGCCCGCGTCGGGCCGCACCAGCCGCAGCACGGCCGACGCGGTCGTGGACTTGCCGCAGCCCGACGGCCCGACGAGCCCGACCGACTCCCCGGCCGCCACGTCGAAGGACACCCCGTCGACGGCCGGGCGCGTCCCGTACCGGACGACCAGGTCCCGCACTTCCAGGAGAGCGCTCATGCCGCCTCCCCGAACGGATGGTGGCAGGCGACGAGACGGCCGTCGACCGTCCGCGTCCCGGGCTCGCCGTTCCGGCACACGTCGTCGACCTGCGGGCAGCGGGGAGCGAAGGCACAGCCCGCGCCCGGCGCCGCCGTGCCGGGCGGCGCCCCGTCGAGCACGGGAAGGCGCGAGCGGCGGGGCATGCCGGCCGTGGGCAAGGAGGCCAGCAGGCCCCGGGTGTACGGGGCTACGGGCCGCCCCAGCACGTCCTCTGCCGTGCCCACTTCGACCAGCCGCCCCGCGTACATCACGGCCACCCGGTCCGCGTGCCGCCGTACCGCCTCCAGGTCGTGGCTGACGAGCAGCAGCGCCGCCCCGGCCGCCGCGCACCGCTCCCGCAGCAGCGTGAGGACCTGCTCCTGCCGCTCGGGGTCGAGGGCCGTGGTCGGCTCGTCGGCCACCAGGACGTCGGGCCCGTTGACCAGTGCCGTCGCGATCACCGCGCGCTGCCGCATTCCGCCCGACAACGCGTGCGGAAACGCCGCGGCGGCCTCCCGCCCGAGACCCACGCCGGCGAGTGCGTGCCGGGCCACCGCCCGCGCCTCGCGCCTCCCCGCCCGCGCCACCGACCGCACGGCGAAGGCCAGTTGGTCCTCGACCCGGTGCACGGGCGACAGCGCCGACATCGCGTCCTGCGGGATCCACGCGAGCCGTCGGCCGAGGTCGGCGGGCGTGGCCGGCGCACCGCGCAGCAGCACCGTGCCGGAGACGACGGCCCCGCGCGGCGCCATGCCGAGCAGCGCCCGCGCGGTGAGGGACTTGCCCGCGCCGGACTCGCCTACCAGGGCGAGCACCTCGCCGGCGCGCAGCGTGAAGGAGATCCCGCGCACGGCCTCGGCACCGGCGAAGCCGACCCGCAGGCCGTCCACCTGGAGCAGCGGCAGGGGGAGTTCAGTCGGTTCGGGCGGCAACGGGCCGGACCTTCCTTCGTACGGACAGCGGACGAACCAGGGACAGCAGACGAACCAGGGACATCGGACGAGCCAGAGGCAGAGGGAGAGCCGGAAGCAGCGGGCGGGAGCCGCGGCGTGGCGGCGCGCCCCGCGCGGAGAGGCAGACCGCCAGCGCCGCGAGCAGCGCGAGCGCCACGGCCGGGGCGAGCGCGGCGACCGGCGCCCGCTCGACGTAGTCGGCCGACTCGTCGAGCAGCAGCCCCCACTCCGGCGACGGCGGCTGCGCGCCGAGCCCCAGGAACCCCAGCGACGCGAGCGCGAGCACCACGCCCGGCAGCCGCAGCACCGCGTGCCGGGCGACCGGCCCGGCCACCGACGGCAGCACGTGCCGGGTCCACACCCACAGCGGCCCCGCGCCGATCGCCCGCTGCGCCACCAGGAAGCGCGAGGCCCGCGCCTCCTGCACGAGCGCCGCCGCGTGCGCGGCGAGCGGCGGCCAGGACACCAGCGTCACGGCGAGCGCCGCCGCCCCGGTCCCGGGCCCGGTCGCGGCCGCGACGAGCAGACCGGTGAGCACGGGCGGCAGTGCGTTGGCCACGTCCGCGAACCCGGCCGCGACGCCTGGCAGCACTCCCAGCGCGAGCCCGACGAGCAGGCTGAGGAGCGTCACGGCGACGGCCGTGCCGACCGTCGACGCCGCCCCGTGCCCGAGCCGCGCGAGCACGTCCCGGCCGAGCGCGTCCGCGCCGAGCGGATGCGCGGCCGAGGGCGCGGCCAGTCGCGCCGTGACGTCCACGGCGTACGGGTCGCGCAGCAGCCCCCAGCCGAGCACCACGACGAGGACGGCGCCGAGGACCGTCGGAACGACCGGAGGGATCCGGACCCCGCGTGGCGCCGGCGGACCGAGCCCGGCCTCCCGCAGCGCGGGCCCGAGCAACCGGCGCCGCACCAGCGCTGCCGCCGCGCCCGCGAGCAGGCCGAGTCCGAGGAGGGCGAGGACGCACCCCTGGAGCAGCGGAAGGTCCTGCGACCTGGCGGCGCCCAGCGCCGTACGCCCGATGCCGGGAACGGCGAAGACCGTCTCGACGGCGACCGCGCCGCCCGTCAGGCCGACGGCCACCATCCCGAACTGGCCGGCGAGCGCGGGCAGCACCCGCCGCAGGGCCGCGGCGGTGATCCGGCCCCGGCCGGTGCCCGCGCCGCGCCACAGCTCAGCCCACCGCTCGTCGAGGACGGCGGGAAGCGCGTCGGCGACGAGCCGGCCGAGCAGCGCGCCCGCGGGCACGCCGAGCGCGAGCGCGGGCAGCACCAGATGGGCCGGGCCCGCCCAGCCGGACGTGGGCAGCCACCCCAGCCACACCCCGACGGTGACGAGCAGGGTGAGCGAGAGCAGGAACTCGGGCACCGAGGCGAGCATCGCGGCCACCGTGCCGCCCGTGGTCCGGCCCCGCACCAGCACCGGTACGGCGAGCAGCGCGCCGACCAGCAGGGCGACCGCCAGCGCCGCCCCCATCAGGGACAGGGACACGCCGAGGCCGGCCGTGACCGACGGCAGCACGTCGGCGCCCGACACCCAGGAGACTCCCAGGTCGCCGTGGAGCAGCCGGCCGAACCAGTCGCCGAGGAGCCCCGACGGGCCCGCGTCCAGGCCGAGATCGGCGCGGATGGCGGCGAGCGCCTCGGGAGTCGGCTCCTGCTCGGCGTACCGGGCCCGCAGCAGGGCGAGCGCCGGATCCCGGCCGGACAGCCAGGGCAACAGGCCGACCAGGGCCACGACGGCGGCCAGCGCCACCGCCCGGGCGGCCCCGGCGCGCAGGGCCGGGGCCGTGACGTGGGGACGGGTCACCGTACGTACGTGCCGACGGTGACGAGCTCGCGCTCGCGGGGGTCGTGCGCGGCGCCGACGACGTTCGCGGCGTCGCCCTGGATCACCCGCTCGTGGAGCATCGGCACCGCCGCGTCGGTGGCGAGCACGGCGGCCTCGGCGGCCACGACGGCCCGCCGGCGGGCGTCGCCGGAAGCCGTCGCGGACGCCGTCGCGAGCGCGGAGTCGACGGCCGGGTCGGCGAGCTGGGAGATGTTGAAGGAGCCGTCGCCCGCGAAGTCGCTGTAGAGGTACGCGGCGGGGTCACCGGAGTCGAGGACGGTCGCCCGCGACAGCACGAAGGCGTCGAACTTCCCCGCCAGGGCGTCCGCCTCGATGGCGGCGTACTCCCGCACGTCGAGCCGGACCGTGAACCCGGCCTTCCGCAGCTGCTGCTGGAGCAGCTGGGCGACCTCGGGCAGTTCGGCCCGGTCCGTGAAGGTGCCGATGGTGATCGTGGCGCCCTTCGGGTCGCCCGCGGCGGTGTGCCGCACCGGCGTGCGCAGCTTCGCCGCCCATGGCAGGGCCGGTCCGAGCAGCCCGCCGGCGACGTCCGCCCGGCCTTCGTAGACGCCGCTGACCAGGCTGCGCGCGTCCACGGCCGCGCGGGCGGCGGCGCGCAGGGCCGGGTCGCGGAACGCGCCGCGCCCGGTGTTCAGGTACAGGGTGTTGGTGCGCGGCATCGGGACCTCGGTGATCAGGTCCTGGTCGAGCAGCCGGGCCTGGGACACCGGCACCGCCTCCACGATGTCGGCCTCGCCGCTGCGCAGCGCGGCGGCCCGGGCGGTGCCGTCGGGCACGTACCGCACGTCGATGCCGGCGGCCTTGGCGCGTCCGCCCCAGTAGAGGTCGTAGCGGTCGAGGGTCGCGGTCGCGGTGCCGTCGGCGCGGACGAGCACGAAGGGTCCGGTGCCGGCACCGACCGGGTCGACGGTCCTGCCGCGGTACGCCTTGGCGGCGAGGACCGACAGCTGCGGCGAGCTGAGCCGCTGCGGTACGAGCGGGTCGACGGCGCTGGTGGTCACGTCGACCGTACGGGGGCCGGTGGCGCGCGCGGTGAGACCGACGCCGTCGAGGATCCGCGGCCTGGGGGAGGCGGTCGCCGCGGCGGTGAGGGAGCGGACCACGTCGGCGGGGGTGAGCGGGCTGCCGTCGTGGAAGGTGACGCCCTCGCGGAGGGTGAGGGTCCAGGTCCGGCCCTGCTGCCGCCAGGCGGTGGCGAGCGCGGGGACGGCGTTGCCGTCGGGGTCGAGCCGGACGAGGGTCTCGGCGGTGGACCAGCGGGACAGCTTGAAGGCGTCGTCGGAGAGCGGGGAGAGGCCGGACCGGGGCGGCTGCATCATCGCGACCCGTATCCGCCCGCCGTCCCCGCCGCCCCCTTCGGCGGCCCGGCCGCCGCTTCCGGCGAAGCACCCCGCGAGGAGGGCGGACGCGGTGACGGCGGAGACGGCGGCGAACAGGCCGCGGCGGGAGGTGGGGGCGTTTTCGGGCAGGGGAGACACGAGGGGTCCTCAGGGGCGTGACGTGCGGGGACGCCCCGACCTTAGCAGAATGAAAATCATTCCCATTAAGGTGGGTGCGGCTGCGGTTCAGGCCCCCATGGACCCCGCGGTCCCCGCGTCCGCCTCCGTCGCCACCGAGCGGGCCCAGCGGTAGTCCGCCTTGCCGCTGGGGGAGCGCTGGATCGTGTCGGTCAGGACGAGCTGGCGCGGCACCTTGTAGCCGGCCAGCCGGGCGCGGCAGTGGGACTGGACCGCCGCCAGGTCCAACGGCGCCGCCCCTTCGCGCAGTTGGACGACGGCCGCCACGTGGTTGCCCCACTTCGCGTCGGGCACGCCGGCGACCAGCGCGTCGTACACGTCGGGGTGGGACTTGAGCGCCTGTTCGACCTCCTCCGGGTAGACCTTCTCGCCGCCCGTGTTGATGCACTGCGAGCCGCGCCCGAGGACGGTGACGATGCCCTCGGCGTCGACGGTGGCCATGTCGCCGAGCAGAACCCAGCGCTCGTCGCCCTTCCGGAAGAAGGTCTCGGCGGTCTTCGCCGGGTCGTTGTAGTAGCCCAGCGGGACGTGGCCGCGCTGGGCGAGGCGGCCGACCTCGCCGACGGAAACCGGCTCGTGGGTGGCCGGGTCGACGACCTGGGTGCGCTCGTTGACGTGCAGCCGGAAGCCCTTGGCGGGGCCGGAGTCGTCGGTGGCGCGTCCGTTGGAACCGGACTCCGACGAGCCGAAGTTGTTGAGCAGCAGGACGTTCGGGGCCAGGGCCCGGAACTGGTCGCGCACCGTGTCCGACATGATCGCGCCGGACGAGGAGAGGCTGAACAGAGAGGACAGGTCGGTGCCCTTCAGCGGTCCGTGGAGGGCGTCGACCAAGGGCCGCAGCATGGCGTCGCCGACCAGTGACACGCTGGACACCCGCTCCTTCTCGATGGTGCGCAGCACCTCCTCGGGCACGTACTTGCGGTGGATCACCACCCGCTGCCCGTAGTTGAAGGCGATGAACGAGGTGAGCGTGGACGTGCCGTGCATCAGCGGGGGCGTGGGGAAGAAGGTGAGGCCCGCACCGCCCGCCGCGACCCGCTCGGCCAGCTCCTCGGGGCGCTTCACGGGTTCGCCGCTCGGGTCGCCGCCGAAGAGGCCGGCGAAGAACAGGTCCTCCTGGCGCCACATCACGCCCTTCGGCATCCCGGTGGTGCCGCCGGTGTAGATGATGAAGAGGTCGTCGGGTGAGCGCGGCGCGAAGCCGCGCTCCGGTGATCCGGCCGCCTCGGCGGCCGTGAACTCCACGCAGTCGAGGGCCGGCGCGCCCTCGGATCCGGCCCCGCGCTGCCAAGCGGCACCCTGAGCGGTGGCGGACGGGCGCCGGTCGGGCGGGGTCCCCACCCGCACGAGGTGCCGCAGCTTCTCCGTCTGCGGCAGGGCGCCCGCGACGCGCTCGGTGAACTCGGCGTCGAAGACGAGCGCGGCCAGGTCCGCGTCGCGGTAGAGGTAGACCAGCTCCTCCTCCACGTAACGGTAGTTGACGTTGACCGGCACGATCCGGGCCTTGAGGCAGGCGAGCACCGTCTGCAGGTACTCGATCCCGTTGTACAGGTGGAGGCCGAGGTGCTCGCCGGGCCGCAGGCCCGCGTCGATCAGATGGTGGGCGATGCGGTTCGCGGCGGCGTCGAGCCCGGCGTAGGTCAGCCGGCGCTCGGCGCCGGTGCCGGGGTGGTCGACGTAGACCAGCGCCTCGCGGTCCGGGACCACGTCGACGACCGATTCGAACAGGTCGGCAAGGTTGTACTCCACCGTTCCTCCTGATCCTGGCCCGGGCCGACTCCCGTCGGTCACTGGGCGGTCATTAGAGCGCCGACGGGCGGAGGTGGGAAGGGTTCGCGCAGAACAATCTGACTGAGTGTCAGAAAACTATTGAACTGGGCCCGCCACTCCTGCAACCTGTTCCAGAAATGGAGACGGGAGACCCCCATGGGTGGCACCGAACACCTCGACGTGCGGCGCGAAGGCGCCACGCTCGTCCTCACCTTGAACCGGCCCGAGGCCAAGAACGCGCTCTCGCTGCCGATGCTCGTCGGCCTGTACGACGGCTGGCTGGAAGCCGACGCCGACGACTCGATCCGCTCCGTCGTGCTCACCGGTGCCGGCGGCTCCTTCTGCGCCGGCATGGACCTCAAGGCGCTGGCCGGGAAAGGCATGGAGGGCGAGGCCTACCGGGACCGCATGACCGCCGACCCCGACCTCCACTGGAAGGCCATGCTGCGGCACCACCGCCCGCGCAAGCCGGTCGTCGCCGCCGTCGAGGGCCACTGTGTCGCCGGCGGCACCGAGATCCTCCAGGGCACCGACATCCGGGTCGCAGGAGCCTCCGCCACCTTCGGCCTCTTCGAGGTCCGCCGCGGCCTCTTCCCGATCGGCGGCTCCACGGTCCGGCTGCCCCGCCAGATCCCTCGCACCCACGCCCTCGAAATGCTCCTCACCGGCCGCCCGTACACCGCCGACGAGGCCGCGCGCATCGGCCTCGTCGGCCGTGTCGTCCCCGACGGCACGGCCCTGGACGCGGCCCTGGAGACCGCCGAGCGGATCAACGCCTGCGGGCCGCTCGCCGTCGAGGCCGTCAAGGCGTCGGTCTACGAGACCGCCGAGCTGACGGAGCAGGAGGGCCTGGCGGCGGAACTGAAGCGGGGCTGGCCGATCTTCGCCACGGCGGACGCGAAGGAGGGCGCCCGGGCCTTCGCGGAGAAGCGCACGCCCGTGTACCGCCGGGAGTGACCCTTCCCCCCCGCCCCTTCCCGGCCCGGGGGCAGGCCGCCAGGCCCCGAACGGCCTGCGGCCGCGTCCTCGAACGCCGGACGGGCGGGGAACGCACACCCGCCGACCACCGACCAAGGAGCCGCCTTCATGACCGCCGCCCCGGAAACGCTCCGCGCCCCCCTCGTCGTCGAGTTCCCCTTCACCCGCTCCCTCGGACCCGTCCAGTCCGCCTTCCTCACCGGCCTGCGCGAGCGGGTCCTGCTCGGGGTGCGCACCGAGGCCGGACGGGTGCTCGTGCCGCCCGTCGAGTACGACCCGGAGACCGCGGCCGAACTGCGCGAACTCGTCGAGCTCGCACCCACCGGCACCGTCACCACCTGGGCCTGGAACCCTGAGCCGCGGCACGGCCAGCCGCTCGGCACTCCCTTCGCCTGGGTCCTGGTCCGGCCCGACGGAGCCGACACCGCGCTGCTGCACGCCCTCGACGTCCCCGGCCCCGAGGCCGTACGCACCGGAATGCGCGTCCGGATCCGCTGGGCCGCCGAACGGCACGGCGCCATCACGGACATCGCCTGCTTCGAGCCGTACGACAGCGACGACGACGGCGACGGCGGCCGTGATCCCGCCGCCCGGCCGCACGACGGCGTGTTCGACGAGCCCGTCGCCGGCATCGTCGCGCCCGCCCGCCTCGACTACACCTACACGCCCGGCCGCGCCCAGACCGCCTGGCTGCACGACCTGGCCGAGCGCCGCACCGTCGGCGAACGCTGCCCGTCCTGCGCCAAGGTCTACGTACCGCCCCGCGGCGCCTGCCCCACCTGCGGCGTCGCGACGACCGAGCGGGTCGAGGTCGGACCCCGCGGCACGGTCACCACCTTCTGCATCGTCAACATCAAGGCTGCGCATACGGCGAATCTCGACATCGAAGTGCCGTACGTCTACGCCCACATCGCCCTCGACGGCGCCGGGCTCGCCCTGCACGGCCGGATCGGCGGCATCCCGTACGACCAGGTCCGGATGGGGCTGCGCGTCGAACCCGTGTGGACCGAGGGCGGCCGCTACCCCGACCACTACCGTCCCAGCGGCGAACCGGACGCCGACTACGACACGTACAAGGAGCTCCTGTGACAGCAGCACGCCGGGACGTCGCCATCGTCGCCTTCGCCCAGACCGACCACGCCCGGCGAACCGACGAACTCTCCGAGGTCGAGATGCTGATGCCGGTCCTCCACGAGGTGCTGCGGCAGACCGGCCTCAGGACCTCCGACATCGGCTTCACCTGCTCCGGCTCCTCCGACTACCTCGCCGGACGCGCCTTCTCCTTCACCATGGCGCTCGACGGCGTCGGCGCCTGGCCGCCCATCTCGGAGTCCCACGTCGAGACGGACGGCGCCTGGGCGCTGTACGAGGCGTGGGTGAAGCTGCTCACCGGCGAGGCCGACACGGCCCTCGTCTACGCGTACGGCAAGTCCTCGCCCGGCTCCCTGCGCGACGTGCTCACCCGGCAGCTCGACCCGTACTACGTGGCCCCGCTGTGGCCCGACTCCGTCGCCCTGGCCGCGCTCCAGGCGCAGGCGCTGATCGACGCGGGCGACACCGACGAGACCGCACTCGCCGCGATCGCCGCCCGCAGCCGCCAGGACGCCGCCGCCAACCCGCACGCCCAACTGCCCGGAGCACGCCCGCAGGGCGACCACCTCGTCGCGCCGCTGCGCACCGGAGACTGCCCGCCCATCGGCGACGGCGCCGCGGCCGTGATCCTCGCCGCGGGCGACCGGGCCCGCGAACTGTGCGCCAGGCCCGCCTGGATCACCGGCATGGACCACCGCATCGAGGCCCACTCCCTCGGCGTGCGCGACCTCACCGTCTCGCCGTCCACGCGCCTCGCCGCGGAACGCGCCGGCGCCTTCGACACGACCGCGGACCGGCCCGTCGACACCGCCGAACTGCACGCCCCCTTCACCTCCCAGGAGGTCGTGCTCCGCAAGGCGCTCCGCCTCGGCGACGAGGTCCGCGTCAACCCGTCCGGCGGCGCGCTCGCCGCCAATCCCATGATGGCCGCGGGACTGATCCGGCTCGGCGAGGCCGCCGCCCGCATCCACCGCGGCGCCTCCGACCGCGCCCTCGCCCACGCCACCTCCGGGCCCTGCCTCCAGCAGAACCTGGTCGCCGTCCTGGAAGGAGACCCCCGATGAGCGCAGTGAGCACGGCCGGGACGGCGAAGGAGTGCGTCGCCGTCGTCGGCATCGGCCAGACCAAGCACGTCGCCGCCCGCAGGGACGTCTCGATCGCCGGACTCGTCCGCGAGGCCGCCCGACGGGCCCTCGACGACGCCGAGTTGACCTGGGCGGACATCGACGCCGTCGTCATCGGCAAGGCCCCGGACTTCTTCGAGGGCGTGATGATGCCGGAGCTGTACCTCGCCGACGCGCTCGGCGCGGTCGGCAAGCCGATGCTCCGCGTCCACACCGCCGGCTCGGTCGGCGGCTCCACCGCCCTCGTCGCCGCCAACCTGGTGGCCGCCCGGGTCCACCGCACGGTGCTCACGCTCGCGTTCGAGAAGCAGTCCGAGTCCAACGCCATGTGGGGCCTGTCGCTGCCCGTCCCCTTCCAGCAGCCGCTGCTCGCCGGAGCCGGCGGCTTCTTCGCCCCGCACGTGCGCGCCTACATGCGCCGCACCGGCGCACCGGACGCGATCGGCTCCCTCGTCGCGTACAAAGACCGCCGCAACGCCCTGAAGAACCCGTACGCCCACCTCCACGAGCACGACATCACGCTGGAGAAGGTGCGGTCCTCGCCGATGCTGTGGGATCCGATCCGCTACTCCGAGACGTGCCCGTCCTCCGACGGCGCGTGCGCGATGGTCCTCACCGACCGTGCGGGCGCGGCCCGTTCGCCCCGCCCGCCCGCCTGGATGCTCGGCGGCGCGATGCGCAGCGAGCCGACGCTCTTCGCCGGCAAGGACTTCGTCTCGCCGCGGGCGGGCCGGGACTGCGCCGCCGACGTCTACCGGCAGGCCGGCATCACCGACCCGCGCCGTCAGATCGACGCGGTCGAGATGTACGTGCCGTTCTCCTGGTACGAGCCGATGTGGCTGGAGAACCTGGGGTTCGCCGAGGAGGGCGAGGGCTGGAAGCTCACCGAGGCCGGCGTCACCGAGATCGGGGGCGACCTGCCCGTGAACCCCTCCGGGGGTGTGCTGTCCACCAACCCGATCGGCGCCTCCGGCATGATCCGCTTCGCGGAGGCGGCGCTCCAGGTGCGCGGGCAGGCCGGCGAGCACCAGGTCGAGGGGGCGCGAACGGCGCTCGGGCACGCGTACGGCGGGGGCGCGCAGTTCTTCTCCATGTGGCTCGTCGGTGACCGGCCACCGACCGTCTGAGGGGTGTCGGGGCTCCGGGCCGGTCGCTACGCTGAGGCCCGGACCAGACGCACAGCGTGACGCGGGGAACGCGAGAGGAGCACGGACGTGGCGGACAGGACGATGACCAGCACGATCACCGGCACCGTGGGCCAGCACGGCCTCGCCGGGCAGGACATGCCGGACCTCGACCTGGCGGGAGCCGACTGGCGCTCCGGGAGCCAGGGGGTGGGAGACGTCCAGATCGCGTTCGTCGAGGGCTTCATCGCCATGCGCAACGGCCGTCGCCCCGAAGGCCCGTCGATCGTGTTCACCCCGGCCGAGTGGAGGGCGTTCGTGGTGAACGCGCGCGAGGGCGAGTTCGACCTGACCTGAGGCTCGAACGCGTCCTCACGGGGCAGGAGTCGGCCGCTTTCGGTTCCCTTTCACACAACCGTCACGATCGGCCTCCTGGGCGGCGCATCCCGGCGTACGCTGGGGTTTTCGTGGGGCATTCGCCCCGACGCACCCCCCTGTGCGCCGGGCGTGCGCCCCCGGGGTGGGGGTTGACCATGGCAGTGCACGACGGCGGTCGCGTGGGGCGGGGCTTCGGGCTCTTCGAACGCGACGCCGAACTCGCGGCCGCCGAGGAGGCGTTGAACCTCCTCGTCGGGATCGGCGTCGGCATCGGCGCGCACGGCGCCGATGCGGCGGCCGAACGCCGGGCGGAAGCCGAGCGCCGGGCGGAGGCCGCCGAGGCACGCAAGACGGTCCTGCCCGTCGGAGGGCCCGGCCCGTCCGGGCGTTCCGACCGGCTCGCACCGCCACGGACCGTCGCCGGGGCCCCGGCCCTGCGGCTCGTGAAGAGCACGGCCGGAGCCGCTCCCGGCGCAGCGAACGGGCGCACCGTGCGCCGCGGCGGCGTCCTCGCCTACGCCGCGCCCGCCGGCCTCGGGAAGACCACCCTGCTCGCGGAGATCCGTCGGCGCGCCGCCGCCAAGGGCTGCACCGTGCTGTCCGCACGCGGCGGCGACCAGGAACAGCGGGTCGCCTTCCACGTCGCCCGCCAGCTCCTCCAGCCCCAGTTCGCCGCAGCCTCCCGCGGCGAACTGCGCGAACGGCTCGGCGGCTGGTACGACATCGTCGGCCCCGCACTCGGCCTGTGCACCGCCGCCGAGGGCTCGCCGCCCGACCCGCAGGGCCTGCGCGACGGACTCGACTGGGTCCTCACCCACCTCGCCGTACGCCGCGCCCCGCTCGTCGTCGTCCTCGACGACGCCCACTGGGCAGACCCGGAGTCCCTCGGCTGGCTCTCCGCCTTCTCGCCGCGCGCCGAAGAGCTGCCCATGCTGCTCGTCGTCGCCTACCGCCCCGACGAACTGCCCGACGACGGAGACGAGTTCACCGGCCGCCGGTCCGGCCAGCGCCCCCTCGGCCTGGAACCCCTCACCTCCGAGGCCATCGCCCGGCTCGTCCGCGACCGCGTCGGCGCCCACGCCGACGACACCTTCTGCCGCGAGTGCTGGGCCGTCACCTCCGGCAACCCCTTCGAGGCCGTCGAACTCGCCGCCAGGATCCGCGACCGGGGCCTCGAACCCACCGCCGACCGCGCGCCCGCCCTGCGGGACCTCGCCGCAGCCGTCAAGGGCAGCGGACTGATCGCCCAGATCGAACGGCTCGGCACCGCCACCGTCCGCCTCGCCTGGGCCTGCGCCGTCCTCGGCACCGAGATCTCCCCGCAGCTGGCCGGCGCCGTCGCCGGACTCGGAGCCGAGGACGTCGCCCGCGGCGCCGACCTGCTGCGCCGCGCCCGCGTCCTCGCCGAGGCCCGGCACGACACGACGGAGCACGCCACGGAGGACGGGATCGACGACGGGACCGGGGACGCGACCGACACCCTCGAGTTCGTCCACCCGCTCATCGCCACCGCCGTCTACGACGCCATCCCCGCCGCCACCCGCGTCGCCCTGCACGGCCAGGCCGCCTGGTGCGTCGTCGACGCCGGGCTCGGCCCCACCGCCGCCGCCCGCCACCTCGTCGAGACCCACCCCGAGGGCGACCCGTGGGTCGTCAGGCACCTGCGCGCCGCCGCCCAGGAGACCCTGCGGGCCGGCGCGCCCGACACCGCCCGCCGCTATCTCGCCCGCGCCCTGCGCGAACCCCCCGACCACGACGAGCGCGCCGCCGTCCTCTTCGAGCTCGGCTGCGCCTCGCTCCTCACCGAGCCCGCCACCACCGTCAACCACCTCCGGGCCGCCCTGGAGGAACCGGTCGCCGACCCCGCCCTGCGCCACGGCATCGTCTACCGGCTCTCCCAGGTCCTCGCCCACAGCGACCGGCTCGTCGAGGCCTCCGAGCTCCTCGGCCGGGAGTCCCGGCTCACCACCGACGCCCGCAGCCGGCTGCGCATGCAGGCCGAGAAGTTCATGTGGGACGCCTTCCGCGCCGACGAACCCGAGTCGCCCGCCCGCTCCCGGCGGCTGGCCCGGCTCGCCGACCGGCTCACCGGCCGCGACCTCACCGAGCGCTACATCATCGGCCTGCGCGCCTGGGACGCCACCGTGCGCGCCGAGCCCTCCGCCGTCGCCGTCGCCCACGCCGAGCGCGCCCTGGCCGGCGGCCTCAGCTGGGCCGACGAGAGCCGCGGCTTCGAGGTCCCCGTCCTGGTGGCCCTCACCTTCCTCTACGCCGACCGGCCCGGCCGCGCCGAAGAGCTGTTCGCCGCCGGCACCGCCGAGTTCGAGCGCCAGGGCTGGCGCGGCGCCCACCTCTCCTTCGCCTACACCCTGCTCGGCTACATCCGCTACCGCCGCGGCCGCCTCGTCGAGGCCGAGGACTTCGTCCGCGCGGGCCTGCGGCTCGCCGAGCGCGTCGGCCCCCGCACACCCGCCCAGTGGTACGCCGCGGGCGTCATGATCGAGGTGCTGCTCGCCCGGGGCCGCACCGAGGAGGCCGAGCGGGTCGCCCGTACCCATGACTTCGGGGAGCCCTTCCCGGCCGCCGTCACCTTCCCCGACTCCCAGACCGTCCACGCCGAACTGCTCCTCGCCACCGGCCGCACCGAGGCCGCGGCCGCCGAGCTCGCGGCCGTCGGCCGCCGCCTCGACCCGCGCGGGATGCGCAACCCCGCCTGGTGCCCCTGGCAGCTCCACCTGGCCCTCGCCGAGGCGAGCGAGACGCCCGAGCGGGCCCGCGCCACCGCGCTCGCCGCCGTCGAACGGGCCCGCCAGTACGGCGCGCCCTCCGTCATCGGGCAGGCGCTCCGCGTCACCGCCGAGGTCTCCGGCGAGACCGACGCCGACCGGGTGAAGCTCCTGGAGGAGTCCGTCGACTGGCTCGACCGCTCGCCCGCCGCCTACGAGCTGGCCCGCTCCCTCGTCGCCCTCGGCACCGCCCTGCGCCGCACCGGCCGCACGCAGGAGGCCGCCGAGCACCTCTACCGCGGCCTGGAGACCGCCCAGAGCTGCGGCGCGGACGGCCTGGTCGAGGACGCGCGGGCCGAGCTCGCCGCCGCCGGGCTGCGCCCCCGCGAGCTCCGGACGGCCGGCACCGACTCGCTCACCGCACGTGAGCGGGCCGCCGCCGAGGCGGCCGCCCGCGGCCAGGACCCGGCCCTCGTCCTCGGCGTCGACCAGGCCACCGCCACCCGCCTGCTCTCCGCCGTCTACCGCAAGCTCGGCACCGACCGCGCGGGTCTGGGCGGCGCCCTGAGCGGACCGGCGGGCGCGGCCCCGTGACCCGGGCCCCGGCGCGCCGCATCGCGCACCGGGGCACGTACCATGGCGGTATGTCCTTCCTCCGCCGCCGCAGCGCCGCCACACCCGCGGGCCCGGACTTCGACGTCCTGGCCATGGACCCCGGGGACTGGCCCGGCAATCTCGGCGCCGGTCTGCTCCCGGCCCCCGACGGCAGCTGCCAGGGCGTGTTCCTCCGCTACGACCTGTTCGGCGGCCGGGGACCCGCGATGATCATCGGCAACCTCCCGGAGGGCTCCCCGGCACGGGAGCTGGCCGACGGGCAGGTCCCGTTCGAGGTGGCCCAGCTGCTCGCCGCCCTGGAGAACGACGAGCCGGTCGAGGTGCAGGGCCGCGAGGACGTGCCGGTGATGCAGGGCGACAACCTGCTGATCGTGCGCCGCCTCAAGCTCTCCGAGAGCCGGATCTCCTGCGTGCAGTTCGACCGCAGCGACAACGTCCTGGTGACCATCGCCAGTTGGGACCGGCCCATCACCGACGACCTGTACGCGCTGCTGAAGCCGCTGCCCGCCGAACTGTTCCAGCAGGGCTGACCGGAGGCGGGGGCCGATGAGCAGCGTGCGCGTCGACAGCTGGATCTGGGCCGTACGGCTCACCAAGACCCGCTCCCAGGCCGCCGCGGCATGCCGCGCCGGACACGTCAAGGTCAACGGCGAGCGGGCCAAGCCCGCCCAGCCCGTGAAGCCGGGTGACGAGGTGCGGCTCTTCCACGGCGGCCGGCAGCGGATCGTCGAGGTGAAGCAACTGCTCACCAAGCGCGTCGGACCGCCCGCGGCCGCCGAGGCGTACGTGGACAACAGCCCGCCCCCGCCGCCCCGCGAGGAGGCCGTGGTCATCGCCGTCCGCGACCGCGGCGCCGGCCGTCCCACCAAGCGGGACCGCCGCGAACTCGACCAGCTGCGCGGCCTGCGCCCCTGATGTCGTCGCCGGAGCCCGCCCCGGGACCCCGGGGCGGGCTCCGGCGACCTCACGGCACGAGCGGGCGGTGTGCCGGGGCGAGCCGCGCCGCCGACGTCCCGAGGCCCTGCGGAACCTGCCACCGCAAGGGCGTTCCGGACCCCGAACGGACACTGTCCGCGTGGTAACGACGGACGCTGCGGTGCCAGTTGAGGATTCCCGCGAGCCAGTCCTCCAACTCCCGCAGATACGAATCGAAGGCCGCCCGGCCCTTCGTGTCCAGTCCGAAGTCCGCGCAGAGCAAGGGCACTTCGTGGCGCTTCAGGTGTTCGTACTGACGCAGCCGGCCCCGCATCAGGTCGTCCACCATCGCCACCGACGTCGGGTAGTCGCAGTCGAAGAACTTCTGCAGGACCAGCGCGCCGTTGTGCACGTCTCCCTCGACCTCGATCTCCTTCTGGTACGAGAAGAGGTCGTTGAGGAGCGTGGCGTAGTCGGAGACGGAGTTCTCCAGGGCGCGCACGGTGCCCGAGCGGTAGATCTCCGGTGGCAGCACCTCGGCGTGCCGCAGCCGGCAGAGCAGCATCGTCAGCTCCGAACCGAAGGTGGTGCGGCGCATCTCGACGTAGTCCACCGGGTCGGGCACCCGGTGCTGGGACAGGTTGTGGAGCTCCCAGAGCCAGCTGTCGAGCATGAGGAGGAGCGCGGTACGGAGCTGGGCCCGGGCCTCCGCCGTCATCGGACCGGCGGTACGCGCCCACAGGTCGGCCAGCGACCGCTCGAGGGGACTCACCGCGGCCGCCGCCCCGGCGGCCGGATCGTCCAGCGGGACGCAGGCCGTGAGCCTGTCGTTCTGCTCCTTCGCGCCGGCCAGGTTCCGTGAGCGTGCGAAGACGAGCGGGTAGTAGTCGTCCGCGTACGTGCCCCAGGTCAGCCACTCGGTGCTGAGCCCCAGCTCCTCCGGGGTGGCGTCCGGATCCAGTCCGGCCGCGCACAGCGCGAAGTCGAAGCCCTCCAGCATCGGGCGGTCCCAGACCCCCTCGAGGAGCCCCATGCGCTCGGCCCAGTCCACCGACCGGCGCCCGGCCTCCTTGTAGTGGGGGCTCAGCGACAGCGGATACGGCAGGTCGAAGTCGGGCAGCAGCGAGGGGCCCACCTTCTGGTGGGGCACATGGGTGAGGGTGCGCGACCGGCTCTCCGCCTGGCGCCGACCGAACAGGCTGCGGATGTCGAGGACCGCCGTCCCGAGCCCCGGACCGGCGGCCGGAGTCCCGGTCACCAGGCCCTCGTTCATGTAGCGGCTGGAGCGCATGTGCCACTCGTGCCCGCCGGACTGCCAGTCCTGGAGCCCCTTGACGTACGCGGCGAGGGCGGCGGCCTCCGCCGGGCCGAGGCCGTGCTCCGCGCAGAGCGCCGGGACCTCGGTGAGCGCCGTGTTCTCGAACTGCTGGAGCCGCGAGGTCAGCAGGTCGTTGACCGCGTCCGCCGCCTCCTGCGTCGAACAGCCGAGGAACTTCTCCAGGACGAGCACCCCGTTGCTGTTCTCGCCCTCGTCCTCGACCTCACGCTGGTACGAGAAGAGGTCGTTGCGCAGGTGCACCGCGTCCGAGAACGCGTCCCGCAGAACCCGCAACGGCCGGGAGTGCGCCACCTTTTCGGGCACCTCGGCGCCCGCCGCGTACTCCACGAGGCCCGCCGACCAGGGCGCGCCGCCCACCTTGCGGCGCATCTCGACGTACTCGAGCGGGTTGGCGATCCGCCCGTCGTTGATGTTGTCGAGCTCCCACAGGGACTCGTACAGCAGATGCTCGGTCGCCTCGGCGAACCGCATGCGCCAGGCCTCCGACATCGACGGGACCGTCCGCCGCCACAGGTCGGCGAGACCGGCCTCGACCGGATTGGTCGGTTCGGGCATGCCGGCCGTCGGGTCGGCCGGCATGAACAGCGGAAGCCGGTCCAGGTAGGCCTTGCTCGCCGGCCGGTTCGGGGTGCGCTTGAAGACCTCCAGGAAGTGGTCGTCGAAGAAGAAGACCCAGGTGTACCAGTCGGTGACGAGGGACAGCGCCTCCTCATCGCAGTCCGGGTGGGTGTACGAGCAGAGCAGCGCGTAGTCGTGGGACCGGAGGTCCGCCTCCTCCCAGACGCCGGAGCCCTCCAGCATCCCCATCTCCCGCGCCCACGCGCACGTGTGCGCGCGGGCCGCCTCCAGACCGGGATTGAGCCGCGCCGGATACGGGACGTAGAAATCCGGCAGAACGAAGGGCTGAGCCATGCCAGGGAGGCCTCTCGGTGAGCGTCGGGCGTTCGTCCGGCCGAGCATTACCCGTGGCACCCTGGCCCCACGCGAACACCGGAATAGTCATACGAGCACGACGAGCCGCCGACGTACCGCGGCTCGCGCCACGGACCGCCGGCGACCGAAAGGTTTCCGCCGCCCTTCCGTCAGCCCTGGGAAACCTGCACGTCAGCGGCCTTCACGAAGGCCACTCGATGGCCGAACTGGATCTCGTAGTACTCCTCCTGGCCGCGTACGACCCGGTGAACCGAAGTGTCGAACGTCGGTGCGAAGAGGTACTCGCCCGGAGTACGGTCGCCCACCACGTACCGCTGCCCCGCGAGCAGCCGGTACGGCAGCGGCGACACCGACTGCACCGGAACCCCCGCCGGATACGCCGACGCCTCCGGATAGGCCCGCCCGTACACCGGCACCGACGCCACGCCCTCCTTCGGCGTGAGCAGCAGGCCCCGCGCGTTCACCGCCGTCGGCTCCTCCTTCGGGTTGTGGAACCACGCCTTCTGCCCGAGGTACCAGATCGCCGTCCAGTCGCCCCGCCGCTCCGCCACCGCGAAGCTCTGGCCGGTGGAGGCCCGCGCCCCCGTGTCGTTCACCCCGGTCGTCGAGTCCTGCCCGCCCGGCCGCAGTCCGATGTCCTTCACCAGCGGCGCGTCGGCGCTCGGCGCGGTGTGCAGGCGCACCGCACCGCTCCCGTGCGGCGCGCACGCCTCCCCGGCCTTCACGCACCCCGTGTACACCGGCCGGTGCGACGCGTAGTCCGGGCGGATCGTCACCACCCCGGCGTCCGGGCCCGCGCTCGGCGTGAGCGGACGGCCGAGCAGCCGGAAGTAGTGCGCCCAGTCCCAGTACGGACCCGGGTCCGTGTGCATGCCCTTGATCGTCGACGCGGTCGTGCCCGGCACGTTGTCGTGGCCGAGCACGTGCTGCCGGTCCAGCGGGACGTCGAACCGCTTCGCCAGGTAGCGCACCAGGCGCGCCGACGAGCGGTACATCGCCTCCGTGTACCAGGAGTCCGGCGAGGTCAGGAAGCCCTCGTGCTCCAGACCCACCGACTTGGCGTTCACGAACCAGTTGCCCGCGTGCCAGCCCACGTCCTTCAGCGCCAGGTGCTGCGCGACGTGCCCGTCCGAGGAACGCAGCGAGTACTGCCACGACACGTACGTCGGATCCGTGACCAGCCTCAGGGTGGTCTTCCAGTCCGCCTCGGTGTCATGGATCACGATGTAGTCGACCGACTGCGACACGGGCCGGTCCGCCTTGTCGTGGTTGCCGTAGTCGCCGTCCCCGAACTCCTCGTACGGCGCCGGGACCCACTCGCACGCCACCGACTCCGGGCACTCCACCGGACCCTTCTCCAACGCCCGCAGCCCGAGCGCGGCGACCTGACCGGTGGCCGGGGCGACCGCCGGATCGGCCGGCAGGGTCACCAGCTGCCCGGAGTCCGTGGTCCGGGAGCCGCCGGTACGGATCACGTCGAAGACGTCGTCCGCGTACGCCGCCGCCGTCGCCGAGTCGTCCGCGCCCGAGTAGCGCGCCACCGCCCCGTACCAGTCGGCCGGGTCCGCGCTCGCCGGCAGCCCCGCCGCACGCTGGGCCTCGGCGAGCAGCGCCGCGCCCCCGTCGATGTTCGCCGCGGTGTCCGTCCGCAGCTCCTCGGCGGACCGCCCGGTCAGCCCGGCCGCCCGCTCCAGCGTCCGCAGCCGCGCCGGCAGCGCCTCCGCCGTCGGCGCCGGGACCCCGGCGGCGAGCCGCGGCGCCCGCGCCCCGTCACCGCGCGCGTCCTCCGTACCGTCCGAGTGGTGCGGTGCGTCGGCCAGCGCCGTCACCGCGTCCGTCAGATGCATCGGACCGTAGCCGCCGGTCACGCTCGGCGCGCCGCCGTGCGCGTCCCAGCGCGACTGCAGGTACGACACGGCGAGCAGCACGCTCCGCGGAACCCGGTGCCGCTCGGCCGCCACCGCGAACTGCTCCTGGAGCGAGCCGGGTTCGGGTTCTCCGGCGGTGGCCGACGGCACCCCGGTCAGCAGCGGCAGCAGCAGGACGGCGGGCGCGGCACGTCTGAGAAACGTGGAACGGAGCAAGGCAGCCTCCAGGAACGGGTGAGGACCGGGAACAGGGGCGTGCGGAACCGAACCCGTACAGGGGTAGCGGCTTCCGGACCATCCGTCAATCACCCGTCGACACAGGAGATTTCCCACGTCAGAGCGGCTGGAGAAGAGTTTCGCGCGGGCGGTGCGCCCGCCTGCGGCGCGTCAGTGGCATGGACCAATGAGAGGCCCGGTACGGCACGACGAAGCGCCGCGCCCCGGTGTGTCGGCACCGGGCGCGCGGCGCGCCACCCCCCTCATGGTGTCGGGTCCCTCAGCGGGTCCCGACCGCTGCGCGCACGGCCCGCCGTGCCATCGCGCAGTCGTCGTGCAACCGCCGTAGCAGCAGCCGCTGTTCCTCGCCCGGCGACACCGAACCGGCGGGCATCGGCACCGAACCGGCCGGCGGGGCCTCCTTGATCGTGCGCTGTACGGCCGTCTCGTACGTACGGATCTCCCGGGTCAGCACGATCATCAGGTTCACCAGGAACGCGTCCCGGGAGGCCGGGCCCGCCTGCTGCGCCAGCTGGCTGATCTGCCGCCGCGCCAGCGGGGCGTCACCGAGCACCGCCCACAGCGTCGCCAGGTCGTACCCGGGCAGGTACCAGCCCGCGTGCTCCCAGTCGACGAGCACCGGTCCCGCGGGCGACAGCAGCATGTTGGAGAGCAGGGCGTCACCGTGACAGAACTGCCCCATGCCCTGCCTGCCACCTGAGTGCGCCAGCCCGCGCAGCAGCTTCTGCAGGTCGTCCCGGTCCCGGTCGGTGAACAGCCCGAGCTCGTGATAGCGGGCGATCCGCGCCCCGTAGTCGAGCGGCGCGTCGAACGTCCCGGCCGGCGGCCGCCAGGCGTTGAGCCGGGCGATCGCGCCGAGCGCGGCCCGCACGTCCGCGCGGGGCGGGGCCTCGACGGGGTGGCGCGTCAGCGCCGCCGCCCGCCCCGGCATCCGCTCGATGACCAGTGTGCAGTTCTCCGGGTCCGCGGCGATCAGCCGCGGCGCGCGCACCGGGGGACGGTGCCGGACGAACGCACGGTATGAAGCTATTTCGTGCCTGAACCGCTCGACCCACGCGGAGGAGTGGTCCAGTAAACACTTCGCCACCGCCGTCGTCCGGCCTGTGGTCCCGACGATGAGGACGGAACGACTGCTGCGGCGCAGCACCTGCACCGGGTTGAACTCGGGGCAGATCCGGTGGACGGACGCGATGGCCTTGCGCAGCTGCGCGCCCTGGGGACCGGACAGGTCGATTCGCCCGCTGGGCGGCTGGACGGTGCTCCCGACCCAGCGCCTCGGCCGCACCGCTCCCTGTGCCGGAGCGGGCGCGAGGTACGGTCCGGAGCCGGCCGGCAGGGTGCGGTGGAGCGGCCGGGGCGGGGCGGACACGGAGGACGATGCTGTGTACATGGAGGAGACAGATCCCTTCGTGCGCCGACGAGTTGCGTGCGTCGCCCCGCCCGCCCGAACGGTCCGCACCCTGGGGAAAATGAGGGCCGGTCGATGGGGCGGGGTGGCGCGTTCCTACCTGACACCCCGGCGCGGGTGGCGGAACATCGGGCGCACCCTGGCGAACCATGGCGAATAGTCGCCAGCCCTATGACAGGGGGCTACTGTCAACTCAGCCGAGAACCTGGGGGCTTAGACGTGACAGGACAGACCAACACCCGCCTGGCAGACCTCTTCGGCCTGGCCGGCTGGTCCAAGGGCGAACTCGCGAGAATGGTGAACCGGCAGGCGGCGGCCATGGGCCATCCCCAGCTGGCGACCGACACTTCGCGGGTACGGCGCTGGATCGACATGGGGGAGACCCCGCGTGATCCCGTGCCGCGGGTGCTGGCAGCGCTGTTCACTGAGCGACTCGGCCGTGTCGTGACCATCGAGGACCTCGGGTTCGTACGACGCGGGCGCGCCGGCAAGCGGCGGGACGTCAGGAACAACGACAACCCTGACGGGCTGCCCTGGGCGCCCGAGCGTACGGCAGCGGTCCTCACCGAATTCACGGGAATGGACCTCATGCTCAACCGACGCGGCCTGGTGGGCGCGGGCGCCGCGCTTGCCGCCGGCTCCGTACTCACCAACGCCATGCACGACTGGCTCCACACCGACCCCGCACACGCCGGCGCCGCCCCCCGCGCCATCGATCCCCTCCACGCCGACCCCGCTGGGTACGACCGCTACGAGGCCGCCCCCATCGGGTCGGAGGAGATCGAGGCCCTGGAACGCTCCGTGGAGGTCTTCCGCGCCTGGGACGCCTCCCGGGGCGGCGGCCTCCAGCGCAAGGCGGTCGTGGGCCAGCTCAACGAGGTGGGCGGCATGCTCGCCTACCACCACCCCGAACACCTCCAGCGCAGGCTGTGGGGCGTGGCCGCCAACCTGGCCGTGCTCGCCGGCTGGATGTCCCACGACGTGGGCCTCGAACCCACCGCCCAGAAGTACTTCGTGATCGCCGCGCACGCGGCTCGCGAGGGCGGCGACCGGCCGCGCGCCGGCGAGGCGCTGTCCCGCGCCGCCCGCCAGATGGTGCACCTCGGCCGGCCCGACGAGGCGCTCGACCTGATGAAGCTCGCCACCTCGGGCTCGGGCGAACGGCTGCTGCCGCGCACCAGGGCCATGTTCCACACCATCGAGGCCTGGGCACAGGCGTCGATGGGCCGCGGGCAGGCCATGCGCCGCACCCTCGGCGAGGCCGAGGACCTGTTCGTCTCCGACAAGGGCGAGAACAAGCCCAGCTGGATGCAGAACTTCGACGAGGCCGACCTCCACGGCATGCAGGCGCTCGCGTACCGCACCCTGGCCGAGCACGACCCCGGTGCCGCGGTCCCGGCCCAGCGCCACGCCAAGCTCGCCCTCGAACTGCGCCGGAACGGGCACGACCGCTCGAAGCTCTTCGACCACATCTCGCTCGCCTCGGCCTGTTTCATCGCCGACGACCCCGAGCAGGCGGACCGCTACGCGCGCCTCGCCCTGGTCTCCATGGGCGACACCTCCTCGCACCGCACCTGGGACCGGCTCCGCGAGATGTACCGGCTGACCGGGCAGTACGCGGGATACACCAAGATCGACCACCTGAGGGAGGAGATCGCGACCGCCCTCCCGAAGGCGCCGGCGAACCGCCCCAGAACCGGTGAGGTGTGAGGAGCGGGCGCGACGGGGCCCGAGGAACGACGGAAGGGAAGGGCCGGACGGCGAGGGCCGTGGCCGGCCCGCCCCCGTGACCCGGGGCACGTCATCACGCACGCGTCACCCCGGAAGGACACCGGTGGCCGGAGGCCGTACGGCGTGATCCGCCCGTACGGGCCGTACCCGTACGGGCGCCAGGCCGTGTCAGTGGCCGACCCGGACCACCATCACGCAGGCGTCGTCCTCGCGCGGCCCCTCGCCGAACTCCTCCACCACCGACCGGACGCAGTCCTGCGCGTCCCGCGCCGTGGCCAGCCGCGGAGCGAGGGCGAGCAGCCGGTCCGTGCCCGGGTCGTCGTCCAGGCAGCCCGCCGCACGGGTCAGGCCGTCGGTGTGCAGCAGCAGCACGTCGCCGGGGAGCAGTCGCGTCTCGGCCTCCTCGTACGCGGCGCCGGTCGTCGCCCCGAGCAGCACCCCCTCGGGTCTGGCCAGGGCGCGCCCCGTCCCGTCGCGGAACAGCAGCGGGGCGGGGTGGCCGGCCTGCGACCAGGTGAGGACCTGGGCGGCCGGGTCGTAACGGCAGCACATCGCGCTGCCCAGGGCGGGCTGGACGGAGGTCTCCAGGAGCTGGTTGAGGTGCCCCATCAGGGCCCCGGGCCGGATCCCGGCCACCGCCATGCCGCGCAGCGCGCCCAGCAGCATCGCCATCGACGAGGTCGCGGCCACGCCGTGTCCGGTCAGGTCGCCGACCGTGAGCAGCGCGTCCCCGTCCGGGAGCGCCAGCGCGTCGTACCAGTCACCGCCGATCAGGCCGGTCGTGGCGGCCGGCAGGTAGTGCCCGGCCACGTCGAGCGGCGCCGGGCCGTCGTGGGCGAAGCGCAGAGAGCCGCGCCAGGGCGGCAGCACGGCCTCCTGGAGCTCCACGGCCACCCGGCGCTCGGTGTGCTCGATGTGCTGGTGGCGCTGGAGGCTGTCCCGGGTCTCGCGGACCGCGCGCTCACTGCGGCGCAGCTCGCTGACGTCCCGTAAGACGGCCCACATGGACGCGGTGCAGCCGTCGGAGTCGAGCACCGGCTCGCCCGTCATGTGCACGGTGCGGACCCGGCCGTCGGTGCGGACGATCCTGAACTCGCCGTCGATCGGCTTCCCGTCGATCAGACAGTCGGTCACCATCGCCTGGAGCACCGGCTGGTCCTCCGCGAACACCATCGACGGCAGCTCGTCGAGCGACATCGGGCCGCTCTCCCGCGCGCGCCCGAAGATCTGGTAGAGCTCGTCGGACCAGTGCACGTCGTCGGTGAGCAGGTCCCACTCGGCGCTGCCGACCCGGGAGAGCAGCGAACCGGTCAGCCGCGGCGAGGGGATGGCGCCGAGCAGGGGCTCGGCATAGGCGGCCGACGCGTCCGAGGGCGCCGGGGCGGGCAGCGGGAGACCCGCCTTCAGCTGCCCCAAGTGCGCGCCCAGGTCGTCCAGTTGGTGCACGGCCAGGTCGCACAGCGCGCGCTGCCACCGGTTCTGCGGGTCGTCCTCGTCCACCACGGCGTCCCGGCGCACCGCGTCCACGTCGCCGCGCAGCCGACGCGTCTGCGAGATCAGCGCGTCCACCGCGCCCGGCTCGGGCGGCTGGGCGGGACGGTCCGCGAACAGATGGGACGGCATGTCGTACTCCGATGCAGGCGACGTGGCGCGGCCAAGTCTGGGAAGTGAAGCCCGGGTACGACTTTCGCACAGGCCGGGACACCTCGTAAGCCATTTGGCAACACTCGATACGGTGGTGCTTCTGACATATGCCTGAGGCCCACAAGAGAGCCAGTAGACATTCGGCCACGTGGCCACGGGTTACGGTGCTGCTGTGGTGAACGACTCGGAGAACACAATGGGTACGGCGGTGCTGCTGGCCGCGGCACCGGCGGGACGGGGACGGGCCATGGACGCGGCGTCCGTGCTGCCCGCGCTCGCGGCGGTACCGGCCGGGGTGCTCGCCGGTGCGGACATGGCGACGATCGTCGAACTGGCTGACCCGCTCGACCCGCAGACCGTCCTCACCCGGCTCCGCGCCGCCGCCGCCACGCCCGGGCCGCTCGCCCTCTACCTCGCGGGCCAGGTCCAGCTCGACCGCCGCCAGCGGCTGCCGCACCTCGCGCTCGCCCGCAGCACCCCGACGACCCTCCGCTACACGGGACTTCCCTGGCACTGGCTCACCACGGAGCTCGCGCCGCGCCGTCCCGGCACGACCCACGTCGTCGCCGACCTCGCCGCCGACCCGGAGCTCTGGCAGCGCCTCGCGTCGGAGCCGGGCGCGCTGGCCCTCGGCCCGGGCGTCCCGCTCTACGCGCGCGTGACGCCCTTCCCGCGCCGCGGACCCCTTCTGACGCCCGACTACCTCCGCCACTTCGCCACCCTCTGGCGCTCCGGCGCACGCCCACCGCTCCCGGTCCTCCACGCGGAGGCCTCCGCCGCCGCGTCCACGGACCACCCCGAGTCCCTGTTCCTGACACCCCCGGCCCTGCCGGTCCAGGCCGCGGCGACCCCGCCGGTCCAGGCCGCGCCGGCAGCGGCCGTGACAACCGCACCGGCCCAGCCGGTCCAGGCCGCGCCGGCAGCGGCCGTGACGCCCATCCCGGCTCCGCCCGTCAAGGCCGGGCCGGACGCGGTCGCGAAGCCGCCGGCCGCCGCCCGCGCCGACGTCGTCGACTCTCCGCGGACCCGGCGCCTGCTGCCGCGCTCGGCGCAGGCGCGCCCCGGGCCAGGGCAGGCCCCGCCTGGCCCTCCGCAGAGCGGACTTGACGAAGAATCGCCGGCGGTGGCGACTGCGGTGCCGCCCGCACCCATGCCGGTGCCGGTGCCGGTGCCGGTGCCAGTGCCCGCGCCGGCTTCGGTGGAGGCCGAGGCGGTGACCGCCACCCCACGTGCGCCGGAGCCGCCGAACGGGGCGCCCGGCCGCCGGCCGGCAGCCGCGCCGTCCGCGCCGTCGCGGAAGGGCGGCCTCGCTGCGCGGCGCGCCGACGTCAAGGCGGCGGCGGTGCGGGCGGAGAGTGCCGTGACGCCGCCGCGGCCGGTGGAGGCGCCCGGGGTGGGCGCCGGAGGGCCGCCGCGGCCCGGGAGCGGAGCGGATCCGCATCCCGCGATCCTCGCCGCGGCGATGGCCGGGCGGCACGCGGAGGCCGCCGCGATGGCCTCCGCGTGGGAGAGCGACGCGCTGCGGCGGTACGGGCCGCGGTCCGGGGAGGCGCTGCACTGGGTGGAGGTGCGGGCGGACCTGGCGCGGCTCGCGGGGGAGCCGGCGCGCAGCTGCGAGCTGTGGATCGCCGCCGCGCAGGCCCGTCTCGGGCTGCGGCAGGGTCCGGACGAACCGGACGTCGAGGGCGCGGTGGACCGGGCGCACCACCAGTGGGAGCAGATCACGGACCCGGCGCGGGCCCGCGCCCTGGGCCCCGCGCTCGTCGAGCTGCGCCGCGCCGTGCCCGGCCGGCACGCCGGAGCGCTCGCCGCGCTGCAGCGGAGGATGGGCGGATGAACTCCCTCGCCACCGCCCAGCGTTCGCTGCGCGACCCCGCCGTCCGTCATCCGCTGTGGCCGCCCCTCACGGCCGGCGACCCGGTCACGTCGACCGACGACGTCGCCTATCCGCTGGACGTCGACTACGACTACGACCGCGTCCCGGACGACCTGTTCACCCGCGCCGCCGCCCACGGCCTGGAACGCTGGGCTCCGCTCCTCCCGCCGCTCGACGCGCCCGGGCTCGGCGAGGGCGACACGCCGTTGGTGCGGCTCGCCGACGGCGTGTGGGTCAAGGACGAGTCGCGCAACCCGACCTGGAGCCACAAGGACCGGCTCAACCGGGTCACGGTGAGCGCCGCCGTGCGGTCCGGCGCGCGCGGGATCGTCGTGTCGTCCTCGGGCAACCACGGCGCCTCGGCCGCCGCCTACGCGGCCCGTGCCGGGCTGCCCTGCGTCGTCTTCGCGTCGCCGCTCGCGCCGCCCGCCGTCGCGTCCCACCTGCGCGCCTACGGCGCGACCGTGCTGACCGTCCCGCCCGCCTCCGTACGGCCGTTCATGCGCCGCCTCGTGGACGAGCTGGGGTACCAGTCGGTCAGCAGCGTGACCGACACCGCGCACACCGGTCACCCCTTCGGGCCCGAGGGCTACAAGACCATCGCGTACGAGATCGCCCTCGATCTCGGCCGGGCCCCGGCCGCCGTTCATGTGCCCACCGGCTACGGAGAGTTGCTGTTCGGCGTGGCGAAGGGCTTCCTGGAACTCGCCCGGCTGGGCGTCACGGACTCCGTCCCGCGCCTGTACGCGACCGAGCCGGCCGCCGCCGGCGCGCTCACCGAGGCCATGCGCACCGGCGCCGACACGGCGCGCGTCCCGGTCGGCCCGACCGGCGCCTACGCCATCGACTGCGAGATCAGCGGCTACCGCGCCGTCGTCGCCCTCCGCCAGACCGGCGGCGCCGCCCGTACGGTGACGGACCACCAGATGACGCAGGCACAGGCCGAGTTGGCCGCACAGGGGCTCTGGTGCGAGCTGTCCTCCACGGCCGGCCTGGCGGGCCTGCGGTCCCACGGACCGGCAGAGGACGAGGAGGACGGCCCCGTCGTCTGCGTGGTCACCTCGAGCGGCTACAAGGACACGGCCACCGCCCGCGACACCCACCCGCCCATGGAACTGCAGTGGGCGGACCTGAAGGCCCTGCTGAGCTGAGCCCGGCGTCAGGTGTGCGGGCGCCGGTGCCGTGTCAGTGCGCTTCCGCCGCGGCCTCCTCCGTCGGCATCACCACGCGCAGTCCGAAGCGGTAGGTGCCGGTGCCCTCGGCGATGCCGATGAAGAGCAGGCTGAAGTGCTCCTGGCCGCGCGCCGTGGCGATGCCGCCGAGGTCGAGGAGCGTGTCGTCCGTCCAGCCCAGGTCGTGGAGGAGGCCGCGGACGGTGGCCTTGGCCGCCGGGTCGTCACCGGAGAGGAAGACGGTGCCCGGGCCCTCCAGGGAGCCGGGGTCGACCATGACGAGACGGTCGATGGTGCACAGGGTCTTGACCACCGGGGTGTCGGGGAAGGAGCGCTGGAGCTCCTCACCCAGGCTCTCGCCGAGATGGGAGAGGTCACCGTCGGCCGTGAAGCCGACGGCGACGTCGAGGAGCACCTTGCCCGCGAGGGCGGGCGCGCCGACGGAGGTGAGCAGCGCCAGCGAGGCCGTTCCGGGCGTCGCGTTGACGACGACGTCGGCGCCCGCGACCGCCGACTCGGTCGACACGATCGGCACCCGCCCGCTCCCGGGCTCCGCCTCCTCAGGCTTGCGCGAGCCGAGGACGACCTCGTGACCCGCCGCGTTCCACGCGTCGGCGAGCGTGCGGCCGACGTTTCCCGTTCCGAGGATTCCGATTCTCATGACCGCGACGCTATGGGCGGACGGCCCGCCGCCGCCTCGGCCGGGAGACCGGTGATCACTACCCCGAGGGTCGTACGTCCCGGGGCCTGACATCATCGAAGTATGGCCTCCTCCTCCCCGCCCGCCTCCGGCACCGCACCCGCCGGCGACCCGGTCCCCGGCCTCGGCCCCGCGCCGATCGTGACGGACCGGCTGGTGCTGCGCCCCGTGCGCACCGGGGACCTGCCGGCGGTGACGCGGCTGTGGACCGACCCGGAGGTACGGCGGCACCTGGGCGGTCCGGTGGTGGACTCCGTGATCCGCATCCGGCAGCGGCGGATCGTCGGCGCGCCCGGTTTCCACGCGGTAGAGCGGGCGGCCGACGGCACGGTGCTCGGCCTGGTCACGGTGGAGCGGGCGGGCCGGAACGGGGAGACGGAGGTCTCGTACCAGTTCCTGCCCGAACACTGGGGCCGGGGGTACGCCCGCGAGGCCGTCGCCGCGGCCGTCGAGCGGGCCCTGACGGAGGCGGCGACGGTCGTCGCGGTCACCCAGGAGGCCAACGCCCCCTCCCGCCGGCTCCTGGAGGCCGTCGGCATGACGCACGCCGAGTCGTTCGTGGAGTGGGACGCCCGCCAGGTCCTCTACCGGCGCAGCCGCTAGGTCCTGTCGTCGATCTCCCGGCGTCGCCCGGAGGGCGGCCCTGCGGCGTCAGGTGCGTGTCCTCGGCGTGCCGGGCGCAAGGCCTCGTACGGGACGTACTCGGGCTTGTGCCCGGTGCGGCGAGAGCGCGTGCACGGCGTCGCGGGGCAGGCGGGAGTGTGACGACAGGGCCCAGCGTCGCCGGCCGGTCAGCCGGCGGTCCCCGTCCCGCCCGCCGCGAGCCGTGCCACCGCCCGCTCGATCCGGGCGGAGCGGGTCTTCGGCGTCCGCGCCTGCCACAGGCTCAGGATGATCAGGTACCGGTCGGTCCTGCCCAGCGCCTCGAAGGCGGCGGCGGCCCGGGGCTCCGCGGCGAGGGCCCCCGCCAGGTCGTCCGGCACGGTCGCGTCCTTCTGGGAGGGGTACGCGGCCGCCCAGCGCCCGTCGGCCTGCGCGGCCCGCACCTCCGCGAGCCCCGGCTCCCGCATCCGGCCGGCCGCGAGCAGGACCTCCACCTGGCGCACGTTCACCTGCGACCAGAGGCTCCGGGGCCGGCGCGGAGTGATCTTCTGGAGGTAGCCGCGTTCGTCGCGTGACTTGCGCTTGCCGGTGATCCACCCGTACGCGAGCGTGGAGTCCAGGATCTCCTCGGCGGTGGGGGAGGGGAGGCCGGAGCCGGCGCGGCCGAGCAGCAGCCAGATGCCGCCCGGCGTGTCACCGTGGTGCTCGGCCAGCCACGCGTCCAGCTCCTCGCCGTCGGCGAAAGCCATGACCGCGAGTCCTTCGACCGTCTCCACCTGCTGCTCCTCACTCCTCGGGCCCCCACGATAGGCACAAGGAGCGGTCCGCGTGCCGGCCGGACCGTCCCGGACCGTCCCGGACCCGGCCGGACCGCGGGGCCTGATGCGGCGTCAGAACCGAGCGTGGGTGGTGATGTCGGACTCGAACTGCTCGATCAACTCCGGCGTCACGGTCGGCCGGCACTGCCCGATCGCGTCCAGGTAGTCGGCCGTGGTAGCGCCGGGCGCCACCGCCTCACCGGTGCGGGCACCGACCGCCACCAGGTCGCGTTCGAAGGAGTTCTGCGCGGCGATCCGCGCCGCGTGCTCGATGTCGGCGGGCGTGAACAGCTCGCTCGCGACGACCAGCGCGTCCACGTCGACCTCGGGGCGCGCGTCGGTGTAGCGCGACCAGATCGCGGCCCGGGCGGCCTTGTCCGGCGTACCGATGGGGATGAGGTAGTCGAAGCGGCCGGGACGCAGGAAGGCCGGGTCGAGTGACCGGATGGAGTTGGTGGCGCAGACCAGGAGCCGCTCGTCGCGCTCCCTGAACCCCGGGATGAGCTTGAGGAGTTCGTTCGTCACCCCGTGCATGCCGCCCGGCTGCACCGGCTCGGCGCGTACGGGCGCGATCTCCTCGACCTCGTCGATGAAGACCAGCACCCGCTCCAGCTCGGCGATCCGGGCGAAGGCGGAGCGCAGCGCCGCCGCCAGGTTCCCCTCGTCGGCGAGCCGGGAGGGCAGGATCTCCACGAACGGCCAGCCGAGCCGGGAGGCGATGGCGCGCGCGAAGGTCGTCTTGCCGGTGCCGGGCGGCCCGAACAGGCCGATCGCGCGCGGCGGCCGCACCCCGTGCCGGGCGGCGCGCTCGGGCTCGGCCAGCGGCAGCACGACGCGCCGTTCGATCAGGTCCTTCTCCCGTTCCATGCCGGCGACCTTCGCCCAGAGGTCGGCGGGGAGCAGCCGGCCGCCGAGGTCGTCGAGGAGGTTGGCGGCGGGGCCGTGCAGCGGTTCGACCTTCTCGAAGTAGGCGACGGCCGGCTGCCGCGTGTACCCGGCGTTCAGCAGCCCCTCGCCGAGCAGCTCCTCCTCGGGCAGGACGTACGCGATACGGGCGACCCGCGCGGCCACCAGGCGCCGCTCCAGTTCCACCAGCAGCGCGCTGGCCAGGCCCCGGCCGCGCCAGGCCGAGGAGATCGCCACGCGCATCACCCAGGCGCGCTCGCCGGCCACGCAGGCCAGCGCGGCCCCGATGGGCGCGCCCTGGTGGACCGCGACGACGGCCGGCTGGCGGGAGGTCAGGGCGCCGATGCACTCGGCGAGCGAGAAGACCGACTCCTGGCCCAGTTCGGCCGTGGTGTCGATGAGATGGACGACCGCCGCGAGATCGCTCTCGCGGTAGTCGTGGATGAGCCAGTTCACCGGTGGTACCGCCCCTCGTTGGTGCCGTCGCGCCTCGTGTCGGCGAGGCTAGGCGGGGCGGCCGGGGCGGGTCCTGCGCCACCGTGCACAAGCGGCCGGCCGCAATTGCGCCGGACCGGCTCTGTACGCGCGCCGGCCCGGGGCGGGCCGGAACCCCCTGGCATCGGGAAGTCCCCGGAAGGCGGACCTTCCGGGGACCCCGGCGAGTGACCTCTGCTGGGAGAGGATCAGGTGGATCGTTACGTCCTTCTCTTGCTCATGAGCAGTCCGCCCGCGACGAGGGCGAAGAGGCAGACGCAGGCACCGGTGATGACATTGCTGAGGATCGCGCCGGTACCGGCGTCCCTGGAGACCACCCAGGGGGAGACGATCAGCCACACACCGAGCAGCAGGACCACGAAGTTGAGGTCCTGGGACCGCTCCGGGGCCATCGACATGCAGAGGCCGAGGGCCGCGAGGGCGATGCCGACGACCAGGTTGCTGATGGCGAGCTCCGGCTTCGTGGCGGAGAAGTGGACCGTCCACGCGGAGACCGCGGCGTAGATGCCGGCGAGGATCACCAGCTCCTCGACCGCTGCCACACCCCGGGTCTGGAGCATACGGGAGTAACGGTCCCGCATTTCCGAGGCGTCCGGGTGTCCCCTGATATCGCCGGGACGGTGAGAGACGTCGGCCATACGACTCGCCTCCTTCTGGCGTTCTGCACGTCTGACCGCGCTTGCGGCATCGGTGCCGCGGTTTCATTGTGCGCTTATCTGGTCTTTATGTGTAGATCTGCCCGATAAGGGATCCGTACAGAAAACCGTCCCGGGATATGAGCGGAACTTCCAATTCCGCAGGGTGTCCGCCGCGAATTCAACAAGGCGTGGACGGTCAGGGGTGCCGGGCCCGGTCAGGGGCGGGCGTACGGCCGCGTGATGATCTCCATGTTGTGGCCGTCGGGGTCGTCGAAATAGGCGCCCCGACCGCCGAAGAGGCGGTTGGTCCGGCCGGGCTCGCTGTGGCTCGGGTCCGCGTAGTACGTGACCTTCATCCGCTCCAGACGCCCGATCATGGTGTCGAACTCCTCGTCGGGCACGAGGAACGCGTAGTGACCGGGCGTGAAGGCGGTGTCCCCGGCGTCGTAGTAGTCGAGGGTGACGCCGTTGCCGGTGTCCACGGGCACGAAAGGCCCGAAGGGAGCGCCGACCTCCAGGCCGAGCACCTCGGCCAGGAACTCGGCGGATGCCCGCTTGTCGCGGGAGAAGATGACGGTGTGGTTGAGCTCTACGGCCACGGGTGGTCCTTTCGCAGAGTGCGCGCTGGTGTGTTCCCTCCGGTCCCCGTGCACGCGACCTGCGCGTGCCACGGGGCGGACGGCCACGGCGGACCCCGCGCCCGCTTCCCGGCGGCGCTCACGCCACGGCCGGGCGCCTCTCTCGATCACGGCCCATGGCCGACCCGGCAGTCATACGGGCAACCTAACCCGGCCTGATCATCTCCGGCAACGCGGTTTACGGCCAGGTGCGTCCGTGCCTCGCGGCGTAGCCTGGAAGAGGCCTCGGGGATCCGTGCGTTTCCATCGCCGGAAGGCGGACGACGATGACCGGAATCGTTTCCAGGAGCTTCGACTCCGCAGACGAGACCCGCCCCTTCGAGGGCGGCAAGGGCAGGATGGACCTGCTCAACGTCGAGACCGGGGCAGTCGGCCGGGCCGTGTTCGAGCCGGGCTGGAAGTGGTCCGAGCACGTCAAGCCGATCGCGGGCACCGACAGCTGCCAGGCCCACCACGTCGGTTACATGGTGAGCGGCCGCATGCAGGTCGTCATGAACGACGGCGAGTCCGCGGAGCTGGCGCCCGGCGAGTTCTACGAGATCCAGCCCGGGCACAACGCCTGGGTGGTCGGCGACGAACGCTGCGTGGCCCTGGACTGGGTGGGCTTCGTCGACTACGCGAAGTCGCCGGACGCCTGACGACGGCCTGCGCGTGACGAGACTCGCGCGAGACGACACCCGCAAGTGACGACGGCCTGCGCGTGACGGCGGCCTGCGCGTGACGGCGGCCTGCGCGTGACGGCGGGCGCCGCGGTCCGGCGGACGGTCGTTCGGCCGGTCAGTCGTGACCGAAGCGCACGCCCTCCCACGGCACCCGGTCCTTCGGGAACGAGTACGGCGAGCGCTGGTCGAGCGTGCGCGGCGCGGCGGCCTCGATGACCGGGGACACGCCCTCCACCTCCTTCAGCCAGGCGCCGAGCGCGTCCCGCAGACCGTCCGCCACCTGCCGGTGCGAGGTGAGGCCGACCAGGTTCTCCAACTCGTACGGATCGGCGGCCAGGTCGTACAGCTCGGTCTCCCGGTAGCGGTCCGCGGCGGACTCGCACCAGGCGTCCGCACCGTCAGGCGCGGTCACCACGTACTTCCACCGGTCCGTGCGCACCGCGCGGGCGATCACGTCCTCGCTGACCTGTACGAACACCGAGAAGGGGCGGTCGGGTTCGCTGCCACCGCCGGTCAACGGGCGCAGCGAGCGCCCGTGCACGCCCGCCGGCACCTCGATCCCCGCGGCGTCGAGCAGCGTCGGCATCAGGTCCACCGTGGACACCGGCTGCCTGATGCGCCCGCCGCCGAGGAAGCCCGGCCCGGTCAGCACGAACGGCACGCGGACCGAGGCCTCGTGGGCCGAGCGCTTGTACTCGCCGTTGCGGGTGCGGAAGTGCGCGCCGTGGTCGGCGGTCCACGCGAACACGGTGCCGTCCTCGATGCCCAGGCTGCGAAGACCGTCGCGAAGCCGGCCCACGCCCTCGTCGACCCGCTTGATCTGCCCCAGGTACCCGCCGAGATGGCGGTGCGCGCCGCCCTGTGCCGCGCCCGGGCTGAGTGCGGCGAGGTCGGGTGGCAGCCACCGGCCCTCGAAGCGCTCGCGGTAGCCGGTCGGGGCAGGGTGGTCGTCGGTGGCGTTCTGGTGGTGCGGCTCGAGGAGGGACAGGAACAGCAGGAAAGGGTGCTCGTGGTGATCGGCGACGAAGCGGATCGCCGCGTCGACCAGCGCGTCCGACCGGTAGCCGGGCAGCCGTACCGGCTCGCCCTCCTCGTCGTACAGCACCGTCCGGTAGGCGTCCGAGGTGAACTCGAGCCGGTCCGAGGCGAGCCAGCGCGCGTAGCCACCACGCCGCTCGGGCGGCACCGGGCCGTCGGGATGCTCGTCGCCCGCCAGATGCCACTTGCCGATGTAGCCCGTGACGTATCCGGCGGCGGAGAACGCATCGGCGAGCGTGGGTACTTCCGCTCCGAGCGGAAGTCCGTTGCGGAACACTCCGGCTCCCGTCGGGAAGCGCCCGGTCTGCAGCGCCGCGCGGGCCGGCGCGCACACGGGGTTCGGGGTGATCGCCTGCTCGACGAGGGTCCCCTCCCTGGCCAGCCGGTCGAACTCGGGCGTCACCCCGGCGGGATTGCCGTGCGCACCCGTGGTGTCCCACCGCTGCTGGTCGGTGAGGACCACGATCACGCTGGGGCGGTTCGTCGGCGGCATGCGGATCCCTTCGGGCCGGGGAGACGGACGGGGAGCGGATGCTCCGCGTCCGGCAATTAATTTCGCAGAGGAAGTAATCCCCGCGCCAGGGGGCCACGCCGAGCGGCACCCGTGACAACTAGGCTGCTGCGATGGGCAACTTGACCGATGCACCGGGCGGCACGACCAACGACTACGACGGCTTCGCCGAGGCGTACGCGGCGGAGAACGAGAACAGCCCCGTGAACGCGTACTACGAGCGTCCCGCGATGCTGGCCCTCGCCGGAGACGTGACCGGCCGACGGATCCTGGACGCCGGCTGCGGTGCGGGTCCTCTCTCCGCCGCCCTGCGTGACCGCGGGGCCGTCGTCACCGGCATCGACGTCAGCGCCGGAATGCTGGCACTGGCGAGGCGGCGGCTCGGCGACGAGGTCCCCCTGCACCTGGCCGACCTGAGCGAGCCCCTGCCCTTCGCCGACGGTGCGTTCGACGACGTGGTCGCCTCGTTGGTGCTGCACTACCTGGAGGACTGGGGTCCGACGCTGGCCGAGTTGCGGCGCGTGCTCAGGCCCGGCGGCCGGCTGATCGCGTCGGTGGACCACCCCTTCGTGGCCTACACGTTCCAGGACCCCCGACCCGACTACTTCGCGACCACCGACTACTCCTTCGAGTGGACGCTCAACGGCCGTACGGCCCCGATGACGTTCTGGCGCAAGTCGCTGCACGCGATGACCGAAGCGTTCACCACCGCCGGCTTCCGCCTCTCCGGCATCACCGAGCCGCAGCCCGCCCCCGCCGCCCGCGAACTGTTCCCCGACGCCTTCCACGACCTCTCGACCAGACCCTGCTTCCTGTTCTTCGCCGTCGAGGTCCCACCGTCGACCGCCGGCTCTGGCGACTAGGAGAGGCCTGCGGGTTCCGAGGTGGTCGCCCGTCCCGGACGCCGCTCCCGCTGTCGGTGGGTTGCGGTAAACAAGTGCCACCCTTCCGAGACGAGGCACGGATGAGCCCCAGCCCCACGTCCCGCCCTGCGCCCGGGACCGGACCCACGTCTGCCCGCGTACCCCCGTCTGCCCGCGCCTCCCCGTCCGCTCCCGTGTCCCCCTCCGCTCCCGCGCTCGGCTCCCGGCCGGCCGGGGACGGACGGCGCGAAGTCAACGCGGCCACCGTTCTTCGGACGGTGCGCGAACACGGACCGCTCGCCCGCAGCGCCATCGCCCGGCTCTCCGGCCTCAGCCCCGCCGCCGTCTCCCGGCAGGCCACCGACCTGCTCCGGCACGGACTCCTGCGGGAACTCCCCGACCGCGCCGAGACCGGCGGACCGGGACGCCCGCAGATCCCGGTCGACCTGCACCTCGGCACCACCGGCGGTCCGGTCGCGGGCGGCGTCCACCTCGGCGTCCACGCGTCCACCCTCGGCCTCGTGGACCTGCGCGGCGGGGTCGTCGCACGCCACTCCGTCCAGCACGCCGGCGCCGACCCGCGCGTCCTGCCCGCGACCGTCGCGCGCGAACTGCGCGCCTTCCTCGACGAACACCTCGGCGCCCGCCCGCTCCTCGGCATCGGCGCCGCCCTCGGCGGCTGGGTCGACCCCGACCACGGGCGGGTCGTCCGGCACGACGCGCTCGGCTGGTACCACCGGCCGCTCGCCGCCGAACTCGCCCGCGGCCTCGGCGGATCCACCGTACGCGTCGACAACCACGCCCGGGCCGTCGCCCAGTCCGAGATCCTGTTCGGCCGCCCCGAGGCGCGCCGCAGCCTCGTCCACCTCTTCGTCGGCAACGTCGTCGACGCGGCCCTCGGCATCGCCGGAGTCGTCCACCAAGGCCCCGGTTCGGCCGCCGGCGAGGTGGCGCACCTGCCCGTCCCCGACTCCACCGCCCCCTGCGCCTGCGGCCGTTCGGGCTGTCTCGCGGCGACCGCGTCCAACCGGGCGCTCGGCGAGACCGCGTACCGCCGGGGCATCGTGCCGGACCCCGACGCGTTCCTGGTGGTGGACGCGGCGGCGACCGGGGACCGGCGCGCGGACCGGCTCCTGCGCGAACGGGCGCGCGCGGTGGGCCGCGCGGTCGCCCTGCTGCTCGACGTGCTCAACCCGGACCTGGTCGTGGTTACCGAGCTGGCGAGCCTCCTCGACCCCCGCTACCTGGAGGAGATCCAGGGCACGGCCGTCGACCTCTCCCACGTGTGCGACGACCCGGAACGCATCGTCAGCCCCCACGCCGGCCCGGCCACCATGCCCGTCGCGGCGGGCACGGTCCTGCTGAACCCGCTCTTCCGGAACCCGCTCCAGAGCCTGGAGGAGATCGCGGACCTGCGGTAGGCGCAGCCACGGCGCCGGTGGGACGCAGGAACAGGGGCACCCGTCGGGCCTCACGCCGTCGGACCGGTCGCCGTCGGGCCGGTCGCTGCCGGGCCGGAGCGCCGCTGAGCCGGACGTCGCTGGCCTGGACGCCGCTGGCCTGGACGCCGCTGGGCCGGACGTCGCTGGCCTGGACGCCGCTGGGATGGACCCTGTCGAGCCGGACGGCTGGACCCCCTCGAACGGAGGCCGTCGGTCCGGTCGCGTCGGGCAGGTAGCCGACGGGCCTCACGCCGTCGGACCGGTCGCCGTCGGGCCGTTGGCTCGCAAAATGCCCGGCCCTCCGCCCTCGCCCACTGGCAGGATGCCGGTCATGACCCAAGATCACCGGAGCCCGACGCCCCGCAACGCCGACGAACGGGCCACCCTCACCGCCATGCTGCAGTTCCAGCGCGACACCCTGGCGATGAAGTGCGCGGGCCTCACGGCCGACCAGCTGCGAACGCGGGCGATAGCCCCCTCCGCCCTCTCCCTCCTCGGCCTGGTCCGGCATGCGGCGGAGGTTGAGCGCGGCTGGTTCCGCAACGTGATCAACGGCGAGCACAGCCGCAGCCGGTGGACCCCGCCCGGCTCCACCGACCGGGCCGACTTCGACGTGGACGACGCCGACGTCGACGAGGCCTTCGCCGTCTGGCGAGAGGAGTGCGCCCGCGCCCGCGTGATCGTGGCCGAGGCCCCGTCCCTCGACGTCACCGGAAGCCGCGGCGACGAGACGTACTCGCTCCGCTACGTGCTCGCCCACATGATCGAGGAGTATGCCCGCCACAACGGCCATGCCGACATGCTGCGCGAGCGCATCGACGGCACGACGGGCGAGTAGCGAGCAGCGAGCCGCGCCGGCCCGAGGGCCGGGGCCACGCCACCCACTGGTGGATCGCCGAAGGCGGCACGTACCTCGGCGCGATCGACGTGCGACCCGAGCTCGACGACTTCCTGCTGCGCGCGGGCGGAAGCACCGGCTACGACGTCCGCCCGCCGCCGCGGCGGCCGCGCCACGTGGGCACTGGGCGCGGTGCTGCCGGAGGCCCGCGCGCTCGGTCTGACCCGGGCGCTGGTCACCTGCGGCGACGGCGACATCGCCTCCGCCCGCACCATCGAGCGCAACGAAGGAGTCCTCTAGGACGTCCGTGAGTCGGGAGCGGCCTGAAGCGCCGCTACTGGATCGAGCTGTAGGCGTCCGTGACGCAGTCCGCCGCGCAGTCGGCGCGCTCGTACGCCTGCCGGAGGGCCGCGGCGGCGTCCTCGTGGGCGATCTTCTCGTAGCCGAAACGCTCGTCCGCGAGCCGGATGACGTCCTCGACCGTCACGATCGCCGGCTCTCCCCGACCCGCCGCGTCGCGTGCGGAGGCGATCGCCAGCTCGGCGGAGCGCGTGAGCGCCCGCGCGTACGCCCGCCAGGCGACGGCCCGCGCACGCCGGGGCGCCAGCGGGCGCACCGCACGCCCCTTCCAGAGCGCGCCGGCCGCGATGAGGGCGGCGCCCGTGATGAGGATCAGGGCGCCGACGGCGCCATGGGGAGTCACATTCACACCGCCTCCCTTCCCGTGGCGGCGGGCGCCGAACCGGTACGACGAAACGGTATGCCGCAACGACGGCCGACCGGGCGGGCCGACCCGGCGCGGTCCCGAGGTGAACGCAGCGACGCGGCGGAGGACCTTGGGCCATGCTAGTGACACGTGTAAGTTCCTCATGTCACCCTTGTTTCACAGCACCGAGAACGCGGCCGCCGCACGCCAGGCCAGGAAGGCGCAACATGTCCCTGGAGACCCCCTTGGACGCCCCCCTCGTCACGACGACCCGCGGTCCCGTCCGCGGCGAGCGGCGGCCGGACGGAAGCTGCCGCTTCCTCGGCATCCCGTACGCCAAGCCGCCCGTCGGCGCGCTGCGGTTCGCCGCGCCCGAGCCGCCGGAGCCGTGGACCGAGCCGCTGGACGCCACCGCGTACGGGCCGACGGCGCAGCGCAGGCCGTTCGCCGACGTGACCACCATCCCCGAGCCGTCGATCCCCGGCGAGGGCGTCCTCAACCTGAACGTCTTCACCCCCGCAGCCGGCCCGGAGGCCGGGCCCGGACTCCCCGTGCTCGTCTGGATCCACGGCGGCGGTTACGTCGCGGGCTCGGCCGCGAGCCCCTGGTACGACGGCGCCGCGTTCAACCGCGACGGTGTCGTGCTCGTCTCGCTCGGCTACCGGCTCGGCATCGAGGGCTTCCTGCACCTGGACGACGCGCCGGACAACCGCGGTGTACGGGACTGGATCGCGGCCCTGGAGTGGGTGCGGGACAACATCGCCCGTTTCGGCGGGGACCCCGCCAAGGTGACCGTCGCCGGCCAGTCGGCGGGCGGCGGCGCCGTCCAGACCCTGCTCGCCGTGCCGTCGGCCCAGGGGCTGTTCCGTGGGGCGCTCTCGGTCTCCGGGGCCGTGATGCGGCCCGACGGACCGGAGGTGGCCCGAGCCGTCTCGCGCCTCTTCACCTCCCGTACGGGCCGGCCCGCCACGGCCGCCGCGCTCCGGGAGCTGAGCGACGACGAGCTGCTCGACCTCCAGGACCGGCTCGGGGAGCCCGGCCCCGACAGGGAGGGACTGCCGCCGATGCTCTCCCTCGCGCCCTTCGCCGACGGCGAGCTCATCCCCGAGCCGGTCCTGGACGCGCTCACGACGGGCGACGCGGGCGCCGGAGTGCCGCTGATGCTGGGCTTCACGGCGCACGAGTTCAACATGGTCCCCGGGCCCGGCCAGGACGGCCCGCCGCTGCCCGTGCTGCTCGGCGGCCTCGGCCTCACCGGCGAGCGGGCCGCCGCGTTCGCGGAGACGTACGCGGAGACCGATCCCGCCGGTCACTTCGGCCAGGCCCTGACCGACGTCACCTTCCGTGCCCCGTCCCTCGCGGTCGCCGACGCCCGCGCGGAGCGTGAACGGCCCACCTGGCTCTACCAGTTCGAGTGGCCGTCACCCGTCAACGGCCAGGCCTGCCACTGCCTGGACCTGCCCTTCGCCTTCGACCTGCTCGAAGCCGACGGCGTCGGGGCCGCCGCCGGCCCGACTCCGCCCCGCTCCCTGGCCGACGCCGTGCACCGGGCCTGGGTCGCCTTCGTGACCGACCAGAACCCGGGCCCGGACTGGCCCGCGTACACCGCGACCACCCGCGCGACGAAGATCTGGGACGCCACCCCGCGCACGGAGAAGGACCCGCTGCGCGCGGTCCGCGAGATCTGGCTCGTCTGACCCGCGCGGCCACGCGATCGACTCACCCGGTTCGGGCGACTCAAGCGACTCATGCGACTCATGCGGCACGCATGGTCGCGCTCGCGCGGCTCACGCGGCTCACGCCACCACTCCCGTGAGTCCACTCGCTCCGCGCGTCACGCGGGCGCCGCGTAGCAGTGCAGGGTGACCGTCCGGCCCCGGCCCCACTGCTGCCGGACCGTGGTCAGGCGGTGCCAGCCCAGGCGTTCGTACAGGGCGACCGCGGACGTGTCCGAGGCGACGACGTCGAGGACCGGGTGCAGGGCGCGGCGGCGGGCCTCGGCCGTGGCCTCGGCGATCAGGCGGGCGCCGAGGCGGTGGCTCCGTGCCCGTGGGGCGACGAAGAGTCTGCCGAGGACTGCCGTCGCGTCGCGGGCCGCGCCCGTCCGCTCGCTCCAGGCGGCCGGTGCGAGATCGTCCTCGGCGGCGGTCGACAGGGTGACGTGGGCTACGGGACGGCCGTCCAGTTCGCCCACCCATGCGCCGAGCACGGAGTCGCCGCGCAGCCAGTCGGCGGGACGGGCCGGCCAGTCCAGCGGGTAGCCGTCGTGGCGGTGGACGTCCGCGAGGGCACGCACGCACGCCTCGATGTCTTCGTCGGTCCGCCGCCGGACACGGCACAGGGTCTCTTCCGTCACCACCCCGGGATTCCACCACGACGGCACGCAGCCGGGCCAACTGCCGTCCATCGGCCCTTTTCCGGGGCCGTGAGACGGATAGCATCCGGACGGCCGCCCGACGCCGACGATGGGAAAGCCATGCTCAAGCGCTTCGCCGAGCTGTCCACTCCGCTGGTCGCCGACGCCTGCGTGCGGCTCGGGGTGCCGCTGCGGGCCGCGCCCGCGGGGATCGTGCCGGTGCTGCCCCGACGGCGGCTCGCCGGCCGGGCGCTGCCCGTACGGCACTACGGCAGCGTCGACGTGTTCCTCGAGGCCTTCACCGCTTACGCGGTCCCCGGCGACGTGCTGGTCATCGACAACGAGGGTCGCACCGACGAGGCCTGCATCGGCGATCTCGCCGTCCTGGAGGCGGAGGCGGCAGGTGTCGCCGGGGTCGTCGTCTGGGGGCTGCACCGCGACACGCCCGACCTGCTGGAGATCGGGCTGCCCGTCTTCTCGTACGGCGCCCACGCCCCCGGGCCGGTACGGCTCGACCCGCGCGGCCCGGAGGCCCTGCGGAGCGCCCGCTTCGGGGAGCACACGGTGGGCGCCGCCGACGTGGTGTTCGCCGACGACGACGGCGTCCTGTTCGTGGCGGCCGACCGGGTCGGCGCCGTGCTCGACGCCGCCGAGGGTATTTTCCGCACCGAGCGGAACCAGGCCCGGCGGATCAGGGCGGGGGAGACCCTCCGCGACCAGACCCGCTTCGCCGAGTACCTGGAGCGGCGCGAGCAGGACCCCTCGTACAGCTTCCGGCAGCACCTGCGGCGGATCGGCGGAGCCATCGAGGAGTGATTCCGGGCGCGGGCCGCGTGCGCGCCCGTACGGCTCAGCCGGCCCGGAAGCCCGTCGTCCCGTCCGGGAGGACCGCCTCGACCTCGGCGCCGTGCTCGACGGTCCGGCTGACCGTGCAGTACTTCTCGTGCGTGAGCCGCACGCCCCGGGCGAACACGTCAGCCGCCCGCGGGTTGTTGTCCGGCAGCTCGAACTCGTAGCTCACCCGGATCCGCCCGATCCTGCCGTCGTCCTCGGGACCGGCCACGCCCTCCACCACGATCCTCAGGTCGTCGTGGTCGACGGCCCGCGCCGTGCGGTCGATCACCAGGCCGCCGCAGCCGCCCATCGCCGCCAGCAGCAGTTCGACGGGCGTGAACGACGGCTGCGCGTCCGCGTCGTCGGCGGCGGCGATCCGTACCTCGGCGCCCCGGTCGTTTCGGGCGGTCCAGGTGCGGTAACCGGTGCGGACGGTCTCGATGCGGTACTCGTCGGCCATGGCGGCGGGCTCTCCTCGGTGGTGCGGGACACGGAATCGGGACATCGGTGACGCCGGTCCATCCCATCACTCCTCGCCGGGCGGAGCCGACACGGGCACGCGCGCGTCCCGCACCACCGCGCCCCACGCCGCCGCCACCGCGCCCCACACCCGGCGCAGCCGCTGCTCCGCGTCCCGTACCGAGCCGACGACCACGTCCGGGTCGATCCCCGCGCCGCGCACCTGGGGTTCGTCGACCGAGGCCCAGAACGCGACCGTGTCGGCGAGCACCTCCGGGTGGAACTGCACGCCCCACGCGCGCGGCCCGACCCGGAATGCCTGGTGCGCGCAGTCGTCACCGGCCAGCAACGGCACGGCCCCGGGCGGAAGTTCGCCGATCTCGTCCCAGTGCCACTGAGCGGCGGGCGCGCCCTCCGGCACCGCGCCGAGGACCGGGTCGTCCTCGGCGGCGGGCAGCCGGCGCAGCGGTACGGTGCCGAGCTCCGGGCCACGGGACCGGCGGACGACCCGGCCGCCGAGTGCGTGGGCCATGATCTGACCGCCCAGGCAGATGCCGAGCACCGGAACCCGCCCCTCACCCTCGACCGCCTCCCGGACCAGTGCCCTGACCCGCGGCAGCCAGGGCGCTGCGGCGTCGTCCTCGCAGTTGGCCGAACCGCCGAGGACGAGCAGCCCGGCCCAGCCGTCCAGGGACGCGGGCAGCGCCTCGCCCCGCCAGGGGTGGACGACCCGCAGGTCGAGCCCGGCCGCGCGCAGCCGCTCGCCGACGAGCCCGGGCCCGGCACCGTCCTCGTGCTGCACCACCAGGACGAGGTGGCCGGGGCGGACGGGGCTGCCAGAGCGGCCGGTGTCCGTGGAAGTGTCGGTCACAGTCTTCGCGCTTCCGTGGTCCCGGGGGCCCGACCGTCCGTCGCCGGTCGTCCATGCCCGTGATGAGGACACCAGGGTTGCTGAGGAATCGTTCCGGCGCGGCCGGTTTCGCGGACTTGCCTCGGAGCGGGCCGGCTGACCGCTGCCGGGAGCCGACGCCGTCGGGTCGCGGAGCGGGCACGTCGCTCCGAGAGGGGCGCAAAGGGCGGGTACAGCCGCTGAGTCCGGTCCCGGTCGCCGGTCCTGAGTGATGGACTCGATTGCCGGTCCCGAGTGTCGAGGCCGAGTGCGGGGCTGGAGTGATGGTCCCGTGTGCCGGTCCGGCGTGATGGTGCCGAGTGCCGCGGCCGAGTGCCGGTCCCGCGCACCGTCGTTCAGTGCCGTGGCCGAGCGCCGTCGCCAGCCTCCCGGCTGAGTACGGACGCCCTGCGGTCTGAGTACCCGGCCGCGTGGGTCGCCGCCCGCTGCCCCGGCAGTTGAGTACGGCGCCCGATGCCCCCGGCCGCGGCCGGCTGGTGGACTGTCGTCATGACCGACGACGCCCCGCGCATCCGCCCACTCCGCAACGTCACCGCCACGGCCACCGCCACCGGCTCGGCGCTCGCCGTGGCGCTGCTGCCCATCGTGGTCGGTGCGCTGCTCGCCCGTACGGCGGGCGGGGATCCGATGGTCTCCGTCAACGCGCTGATCGCCGGCGGCGGCCAGCGGGCCCGGCTCTCGCGCGCACAGCTGCGGGCCTCCCGCGGCCGGGCCGTCGCGACGGCCCGCGGGGTCCTGGCCAATTCCGCGCTGCGCGAGCGATAGCCTGCATGTTCATGACGCGTGCTTGGCTTCTGCCGATTCTGTTGGGGCTCTGCGGCGCACTGCTCGCCGTCGGGATGTTCGTCAGGGGCGACACCGGCCCCGCCGTGGTGCTCCTGGTGGGCTTCCTGGTGCTCGCGGGTGCGAACTCGCCGCTGCTGTTCCCGCGGTCGGTCGGCGCGTCGGAGGCGAAGCGACGCAGCGCGGAGGACGGGCGTCCGGTCGTCTACTGGCGCGCGGGCTGCCCGTTCTGCATGAGCCTTCGCGTGCGGCTCGGCCGGGACGCACGCCGCGTGCACTGGGTCGACATCTGGCGGGACCCGGAGGGCGCGGCGGAGGTGAGGGCGGCCAACGACGGGAACGAGACCGTTCCGACGGTCTTCGTGGCGGGCCGGCCGCACACCAATCCCGACGTCGAGTGGGTGCGCGCGCAGCTGCCGCCGCCCTCCTCCCGCTCCCGGGCCCGGTGACTCTTCCCGCCCCTGGGAGCCCGGTCCGCCCGTCCTCGTCACGTGAGGGCCTGACGGGTCAGGCGTGAAGGCTGCGCGGTTCCGGCTCCGCGGCGGGTCCGAACGGGTGATGATCACCTCGGCACATCCATGCCCCCCGCCGACGTCGAAAGGGCCACTCCTCATGGCAGCGCAGGACCGCGCACCCCAACCCGGACAGGAAGCCGAACCGCCACGCGGCGGACGAGCCCTGGGCCGCCGCCGGTTCCTCGGGTACGTACTCGCGGCGCCGACCCTCACCGTCGCCGCCCGGATCGGCACCGAGGCCCTCGCGCCCACGCCCGCGGCCGCCGCCGTCCCCGCCGCGGCTCCCGCCGTCGTGCCGTCGCTCCCGGGGCCCGCCGAGATCCTCGACCTCAACGACCTGCTCACCGCCGCCGCGCTGCCCACGGCGAACCTCATCACCATCCGCCTCGACCCGGACGGCACCGCCCACTTCGCGCTGCCCCGCGCCGAGGTCGGCCAGGGCATCACGACCTCCACCGCGATGATCGTGGCCGAGGAGCTCGACCTGCCCCTCGACCGGGTCAGGGTCACCCTCGCCGACGCCCGCCCCGAGCTGCTCTTCAACCAGCTCACCGGCGGCTCCAACACCACCATCTCCACCTTCACCCCGATCCGCGTCGCCGCCGCCGTCGCCCGCGACCGGCTGCTGCGCGCCGCCGCACTCGAACTCGGCGAGGCCGTCTCCACCCTCACCGCCAAGGCCGGGACCATCACCTCCGCCGCCGGGGTCCGCCTGAGCTACGGTGAACTCGCCGTCAGGGCAGCCGCCCTGACGGACACCCAGGTCGCGGTCACCCTCAAGGACCCGGACGACTTCACCGTGATCGGCACCGCCCAGCGGCGCCTGGACGCACTCGCCGCCGTGACCGGCCGCAAGACCTTCGCCATGGACGTCCAGGTCCCCGACGCGCTGCCGACGATGGTCTGCCGCCCGCCCACGATCAACGGCACCGTGCGCTCCGTCGACAACCTGGCCGAGGTCGCGGCCATGCCCGGCATCACCGACGTCGTCACCGTCTCGACCGGAGTCGCCGTCCGCGGCCGCACCTTCGGCCAGTGCATCGACGCGGTTCGCGCCCTCGAGGTCAGCTGGGGCCCGGGCACGGCAGAGGGGGCCTCCGACGCGACCGTCCTGGAGAAGCTGCGCCGGGCCGAACTGCCCCTCGTCGTACCGCCGCTCGACCTGCTCACCAAGTCCGTCGACGTGCGTTTCACCTTCCACTTCGCCAGCAACGGCGCCCTGGAGACCAACTGCGCGGTCGCCGACGTGCGCCCCGGCTCCGCCGAGATCTGGGCCGGCCTCAAGTCGCCGGTCGTCGCCCAGGAGAAGATCGCGCTCCAGCTCGGCCTGCCGGTGAGCGCCGTGAAGGTCCATGTCACCGAGGGCGGCGGCTCCTTCGGCCGCAAGCTCTTCCACGACGCCGCCGGCGAGGCCGCCGAGATCTCCCGGGCCATGGGCAAGCCCGTCCGGCTGATGTGGCACCGCACCGACGACTTCCGGCAGGGCCGTACGCACCCGATGTCGACCTCCCGGGTGCGCGCCACGTACGCGCTCGGCGAGGTCCTCACGTACGAGCAGCGGCACACCTCCGTCGCCACCGACTTCGGTCACGGCGTCGGCGAGATCATCACCTCCGAGGCGGCGAAGCTCCCGGTCGGGGACCTCACGTTCTCCGAGACGATGTTCCAGCTCACCCAGTCGAGCCCCTACCACTTCGGGGTGACCACGCAGCTGCTCAACGAGGTCGACCACGGCTTCAACACCGGCTCCATGCGCGGCATCTACTCACCCAACGTGCGCACCGCCCAGGAACTCGTCGTCGACGCCCTCGCCGCGCGCATGGGACTGGACCCGCTCGCCTTCCGCCGCCGCTTCCTCAAGGACGAGCGGACCCGCGCCGTGCTCGACAAGGTCGCCGAACTCGGGCGCTGGGGACGGCAGATGGAGCCAGGGACCGCGCAGGGCATCGCGATCCACCCCGAGTACCACTCCGTCGTCGCCGTCCTCGCCGAGATCGACTGCCGTCCCGCGACCACCGGACGGAAGGTGCCCGACGCGTACACCGGTCCGCGGGTCACCAAGGTCGTCTGCGCCGTCGACGTCGGCCTCGCCGTCAACCCGCGCGGCCTGGAAGCCCAGATGATGGGCGGCATCAACGACGGCATCGCCCTCACGCTCACCTCCGGCCTCCACCTCAAGGACGGCCATTTCCTGGAGAGCAGCTGGGACAACTACTTCTACACCCGGCAGTGGAACACGCCGCCGGAGCTGGAGATCGTCGTCATGCCGTCGACCGGCGACAAGCCCGGCGGCGCCGGCGAGCTGGCAGTCGCCGCCTCAGCGGCCGCCGTCGCCTGCGCCTACGGCCGGGCCACCGGCACGATGCCGACGACGTTCCCCGTCAATCACACGGCGCCGCTGCCCTTCACCCCGCTGCCCACCGTGCCCCCGATCCCCGCCGCCCCCACCGACGGCCGCGACCGCGCCCTCTGAGCCGCCGCGCCCGAGCGCACCGCAGAACAGGAGCCACCGTGCCCCAGCACACCTTCATCCTCAACGGCAAGGCCGTCACCGCGGAGGTCGAGGACGACGTCCGGCTGCTCTGGGTGCTCCGTGACGTCCTCGGCGTCACCGGACCCAAGTACGGATGCGGCGTCGGCGTCTGCAAGGCCTGTACGAGCCACCTCAACGGCAAGGCCTTCACCCCCTGCTCCGTCCCCGTGAAGGAGCTCGCGGACGGCGACGAGGTCACCACCATCGAGGGCCTGCCAGGCACCGTCGGCAAGGACCTGCACCCGATGCAGGAGGCCTGGCTCGACATCGACGTCGCCCAGTGCGGCTACTGCCAGCCCGGCCAGATCATGACCGCCGTGGCGGCCGTCCGGCGCGCCCACGAGGCCGGCCGGGAGATCGACGACGCCGATCTCGACCAGATCCGCAACATCTGCCGTTGCGGCACCTATAACCGTATCCGTGAGGCCATCAAGGAGGGCGCCCGCCGCATGGCCTGAGACCGGTGGCAGGGCGGCCTCCGTGAACCCAGGGAGTGTCGGCCGTGCCGGGAAAGATCGTCCAGTTCACCACCATCTCCCTCGACGGCTACATCGAGGGGGAGGGCCACGACATCAGCTGGCACCGGGTCGACGAGGCGCTCCACCTGCACCTCAACGAGGAACTCGCCGCCATGGGCGGGTTCCTCAGCGGCCGGCGGACGCACATGCTGATGGCCGGGTTCTGGCCCACCGCCGACGCCGACCCGGAGTGCGGCCCCGCGATGCGGGAGTTCGCCGGGATCTGGCGCTCGACCCCGAAGGTCGTCTACTCCACGACGCTGGAACGGGCCGACTGGAACACCACCGTGGTGCCCCGTGTGGACGCCGACGAGGTCCGCGCCCTCGCGGCCGCCGCCGACGGCGACCTCGCCCTCAGCGGCGCGGAGCTCTCCGCCGCCTTCCGCGACCTGGACCTGATCGACGCCTACCAGCTCTACGTCGATCCCGTCCTCGTCGGCCGCGGCACCCCGCTCTTCCCGCCCGCGGACACGGGCGCCTCCCTGCGCCTGGAGCGGACCCGGACCTTCGGCAACGGCGTGGTGCTGCTGAGGTACGAGCGCGAGCGCGAGCAGGGCTAGGTCCTGTCGTCAAACCCCCGTCGTCGCCCGAGGGCGGCCCTGCGGCGTCAGGTGCGTGCATGGCGTCGCGGGGCAGGCGGGAGTTCGACGACAGGACCCAGGCCGGCCGGGAGTCGGGCCCGGAGCCCGTGCCCTTCGTGATCACGGTCCGGCGCGGGCAGGAACCACGCACCCCGTCCGTCCGTCATCCCACGGGGGTGACCACGGACGCGACACCCCTTGCGTTCTTCATCACCGAGGTACGAGGAGAGACATGGCCGACACCGTCCACTCACTGTCCGACCGTCTTCACGAGGTGCTGGTGACGTTCCTGACCGACGGTGCCGGCGCGGCGGCCACCACGGGCCTCCACGACGTCGTCGCGCGCGCCTCGGCGCTCGGACCCGACGGCACCTGGCTCGTCGCCGCGGGCCACGCGAGCCTGGGCGGTCTGGCCTGTGTGTACGGACAGAAGGACCAGGCCGTCCTCCACTTCGACGCCGCCGTGGCAGCCGGCTACAACGACTGCGTGGCGCTCCACGCCGCCCTCATACGCCCGCTGCACGACGATCCCCGCTTCCGGTCCCTGTACCAGCGGATGCGCATCACCCAGGCCGACCTCGACGAGTTCTTCTGGCTGCACCAGGAGATGCAGATCACCGTGCAGGAAGCCCAGGCGGCGAGCCTCGACGACATCGGCCGCCTCGACACCGGGGTGTCGCTGCTCCCGCTGGCCCCCCTGCCGACCCGCGCACCGAACACCCCCGGTGTCCTGGCCGCCCGCATGGAACTCGCCGCGGTGCAGACGGCAGTCCGGCAGGCCGCCGTGAAGGCGGAGTTCCAGCGGAGCGCCGGCAACACCAGCCTCGGTCTCATCGACGACTCATGGGACGAGGACCGCGCCAGGCGCGATGCCCGCCACGCCGACGACCTGGAGTCCCAGCGCCTGCGGGCCGCGCAGGCCCGGACCTTCGTCGAGCGTCCCGGCGCCGGCACCGTGCTCATGCCCTGCCCGCCGCTGGGCTCGATCGTCCACCCGGGCTGACGAGGCCCGTCGGCCGCCGGCGCGCCGGCAGGTGCTCAGGCCCCGGTCAGCCAGTCTTCCTGAAGACCGTCGAGGACGAACCCGTTCTCGAAGCGCACCCGGTATCCGCCCCGATCGCCGACGACGGAGTCGAACGCTCCCTGCTGGATGAGCCGTTGACGGAGGTCGTCGAGCAGGGCGGTCGTGAAGCTGTCGAACCGGTTGGCGCCGAGCTGCTGGTCGAAGCTCGCGAGCGCCTCCTGGGCCGGGCCGCCGGCTCCTCTCGCCGAGCCCGTGACGACTCCCTCCAGGCCCTCGGCCAGGAACAGCGGGCCGGGGCCGCCGGCCCCGGCCGCCGCTGTGTTCCCGGTGACCTGTACGTCCCTGGTCAGTCTCACCTTCGCGCCGGTCTCGTACGGCATGCGCGTACCCCCTCCGATCGTGGTCGTGACCATGGTGAGCGTAGTCGAGAAAGCCCTAGTTCGTGGGGCGAATTTCCTGCTCGGGTGAGGTTATGGGGGCTTTCCGGTGGCCTATTCTGGGCCGATGGGGAAGTCCACGGATGGGAAAATGGGAGTCGTCGCCGCACTGGTGCGCTCCTCGTTCCTGGTGAACGCGGTGTACGCGGAGTCGAGCAGGGAGTACGGGATCACGCCGCAGCAGGGACAGCTGCTGTGCGTGCTGATGCCCAGGCCGTACGGGATGGGCGAACTCGGCGCGGTCCTGGGCCTGGCGAAGTCCAGCCTCACCGGGCTCGTCGACCGGACCGCGCAGCGCGGGCTGGTGCGGCGCGAGCCCGATCCGGAGGACGGCCGGGCGGTGCGGATCGTGCTCACCGAGGAGGGCGGGCGGCTCGCCGACGCCTTCTGCCGGGAGGCCTGCCGGCGGATCGACCTGCTGCCCTCGGGGCTCGAGCCGGGCGAGCGCGAGCGGCTCGCGGAGCTCCTCGGCCGGGTCGTCCTGGACAACGAGGTGCCGGTCGTCTTCGCCGAACCGGGTGCCTGATCCCGCCGGCGCCCCGATGGCGCCGATCGCGCTGATCGCGGAGCTGGACGCGAAGCTGGGCGGTGACCGGTCGTTCGAGAACCTGAAGCGGCACCAGACAAAGAGCCACCTGGTTCGTGCCGCGCATATTAGTAGTTCGTTGCGCGAACTGTAATGTTGCGGCTGATTTTCCATGGCCGGAAATCGCGTGTGAGCGGTGGCGGCGCTGATATTTTGCGGAGGTGGATCACTTCTCACAGGCCTGGAACGCCCTGCGCGCGGCGGTCGCCGGACTCGCCGGAGAGGACTTCGCCCGGCCCTCCGGCTGCACCGGATGGCTCGTCCGCGACCTGGTGTGCCACCTCGTCATCGACGCCCAGGACGTCCTCATCACGCTCGCGACGCCCGCCGACGCCCCACCCACCCGCGACGCCGCGAGCTACTGGGAGGTCTCCGACGCGCCGCCGTCCGGCGACGACCCGCTCGACGCGCTGACCGTACGGCTCGCCGCCGCCTACCAGGACCCCGAACTCCTGAAGTTCCACCTCGACGACGTCGGTTCCGCCGCCGGCCGTGCCGCCGTCCTCGCGGACCCGGACCTCACGGTCGGCACGCGCGGCGAGGTGCTCACCGTCGCCGACTACCTCTCCGCCTACGTCCTGGAGTGGACGCTGCACCACCTCGACCTCGTGGCCCACCTCCCGCACGCACCCCGACCGCCGGCAGCGAGCCTGAGCCGCGCCCGCGAACTCCTCGAACGCATCGCCGGCGCGCCGTTCCCCGCCGCGCTGTCCGACACGGACACCCTGCTCGTGGCCACCGGCCGCCGCCCACCCGCCCCCACGGAGCGGACCGCCCTGGCCGCGACGACGGCACGGCTCCCGCTCTTCCTCGGCTGACCATCGGCCCCGCGGGCCGTCCCGTCGCCCGTCACTCCGTCGGTCCGCTCCGGTCCCTCCGCGGGGAGTCCAAGCAACCGAACGGCGCAGGGCGGCATTGATGAACCGTCATACCCGAGAGCCACCTGTCGGGTTGGCGCCCCGGCGGGACGCCGACGACAGAGGGCGCTTCCTAACGTCCGTAGCGGAACGAACCCCGGTACGGAAGGAATCGCCCCATGGCGTCCCTCGCTCGCCCCCCACGGACAACCCGCGCCCCCGGGCGGCCCGCCTCCGTCGTGCGCTGCTCGCCGCGCTCGTCACCGCCGCCGTCGCGGTGCCGGTCGCGGGGGCGGCGAGGCCAGGGGAGGTGCCGGCCCCCGCACCCCGCGCCGCCGCCCCGTTGACCGCCACCGAACCGTCGGCGCTGGCCACACAGCTCGACGCGCGGTACGCGGACCAGCGGACGGCCCTGCGTGCCGCCGCGCGGACCCCGAGACCCATGGAGCGCACGGCCGCGCGGCCTCGCTGCGGGCGATGGCCGGGCCCGGCCGCAGCTTCCTCGCGTTCGACGGGCGGAACGGCGGGCGCGGGGCATCCGGCAGAACGCCGTCGACGCGCTCACCGAACTCCGCCGCGTCCTCGGCGTGCTGCGCGGCGACGGCGCGGCCGGCGACGCCGCCGCGGGGGTACGGCACGCCCCGCAGCCCACCCTGGAGCGGCTCGGCGAACTCCTCGCGAACGTCCGAGCCGCCGGCCTCGACGTGACCGCCGAGACGCGCGGCGAGCCCCGGCCGCTCTCCCCGGGCACCGAACTCTCCGCGTACCGCATCGTGCAGGAGGCCCTGAGCAACGCCGTCCGCCACGCACCCGGCGCGCGTGCCTCGGTGCGGACCCACTACCACCGGGGCGGACTGACCGTACGGATCACCAACACCGCCCCGGCCCGCCCGCCCGGACCGGAGGCCGGCCGCGGCGGGGAACCCGGCCACGGACTGCTCGGCATGCGCGAACGCACCGCCATGCTCGGCGGAGAACTCGCCGCGGGACCCACGCCCGACGGCGGCTGGGAGGTCACCGCCACCCTGCCCGCACCCCTCGACCCCAAGGACGGTCCATGACCCACGACGGCACCGGCGACATCAGGGTGCTCATCGCCGACGACCAGGTCATGGTCCGGCAGGGCTTCACGGTCCTGCTGAACGCCGAGCCCGGCATCCGGGTCGTCGGCCAGGCCGTCGACGGGGCCGACGCCGTCGCCAAGGCCGCCGAACTCGCCCCCGACGTCGTCCTCATGGACATCCGCATGCCCGGCACCGGCGGCATCGAGGCCACCCGCGTCCTCACCGCGCCCGCCGACGCCACCGTCAAGGTCCTCGTCCTCACCACTATCGACCTGGACGAGTACGTGTACGAGGCGCTGCGCGCCGGCGCTTCCGGGTTCCTCCTGAAGGACGCGTCCGCCGAGGAACTCGCCCAGGCGGTACGGGTGGTGGCCCGTGGCGACGGGATGCTCGCGCCCAACCTCACCAAACGGCTGATCGCCGAGTTCTCCCGGCTGAGCGACGCCCCGCGTGTCCCGCTGATGGACCGCGTCGGCTCGCTGACCGAACGGGAGACCGAGGTCCTGACGCTCATCGCGCACGGCCTGTCCAACGCGGAGATCGCCGCCCGGCTGGTCGTCGGCGAGCAGACCGTGAAGACCTATGTGAGCCGGATCCTCACGAAGCTGTCGCTGCGGGACCGCACGCAGGCCGCGGTCCACGCGTACGAGACGGGTCTGGTCCGCCCCGGCGGACGCTGACGGCCACGAGGAAAGGACCGGCCCCCTGCCGCCGCAGCGACAGGGGGCCGGTCCTTTCGTTCCTGGCGGTCAGCCGGTCAGCCGGTCAGCCGGTCACGCGGTGGGCGGGACGCCGGACGGGCGGCCCGAGCCGCGCGTCAGGACGTAGCCGCCGATGCCCGCGAGCGCGGCCAGCACCCCGCCCGCGGCGGTCCACAGCCAGCGGTCGGACCACCAGCCCGAGGACCAGCCGTCCTCGGGCGCCCGGGCCTCCACCGTCTCCGGCGTCGTGGCCCCGGGCACCAGCGGCACGGCCAGGGCGCCGTCCGTCGCGTACGCACCGCCCATGTCGCGGGAGGTGGCCCCGATCCGTGCCGAGAACGGCTGGCCCGAGTCCTCCTCGGGCAGGGCGGTCGCGGTCAGCCGGACGAAGTAGCTGCCCGGCAGCGGGTCCTGGGACCAGGTGTCCGCCGCCGCCCGTACCGGCCGCAGCGTGCAGGCGAGCTCCACCGTCGCGGCTTCCTTCGCCGCGACCCGGGACTGCATGCCGTACATGCACGGCTGACGCCTGCGCAGTCCGTCGTACACGTCGATCCGCCAGGTCGACGAGCCGTGCCGCAGCGCGGTCTCGGGGAGCGTGACGGTGGCGGTGACGGTCGGCCGCTGACCGGTGTCGGCGGGGAAGACCCAGTACAGGTAGTCACCCGTGGACGCCTGCGCGGTGGCCTGCTGCTCCTGCCGGAAGAAGGCGGCGGTGCGGAAGGAGGTGCCGGCCTCGGTCGGCCCGGCCTGCGCCGCGGCGTCGCCGCTCGCGCTGCCGCTCGGGGTGGGGGTCGCCGTGTCGGCGAGTCCGGCCGCGGCGGCCGGGCCGAGCAGCGCGGCGCCGGCGAGCGCGACGGCCGTGAACAGTCTGCGTACGGTACGCATCAGTGGGTCCTCCAGACAGCGATGCGCCAGCGGGACAGCCAGCCCCAGACGAGGCCGCCGAGGAACCCGGCGAGCGCCAGGGCGCCGAGCAGCCACCAGCCGCGGCCGAGGCCGAAGGAGGCGGCGTCGGAGGCGGAGCCGGGGCCGTCGACGACGTCGATCGCGAGCTCGACGGGCATGCCGGGCGTCGTCTTCACCGACGGGGGAGCGGAGAAGGAGTTGCTGACCTGGAGGCAGACGGTCTCGGCGGCGGGCTTCGTGTCGTCGTCCATCGCCTCCTCGTCCTCCTTCTTCGGGTAGCGCAGTCCGGTGGAGATGACGTCGGTGCGCCCGTCGCCGGCCTCGGAGCCGCGGACGATCTCGCGCCCGTGCAGGGTCACGGCGCGCAGGAGCACGCCGTAGTCGTCGTGGACGGCGCGGTCGGCGGAGATGCTGACCGAGGCGCGCAGCTCCTGGCCGGGCAGCACGTCGACCCGGTACCAGCGGTGGGTGCCGATGACCTGGCGGTCGGTGTACAGGCCGGGCTTGAGGGTCGGCGCGTCGGCGCAGCGCCCGGCGCCGTCGGTGGCGACGGGCGTGACGACCGGGTCGGCGGCGCGGTCGACGAGCTGCCGCACGCGCCCGGAGAGCTCCTCGGTGCGGTGCACGGAGGTGTAGGTGCCGCCGGTCGCCTCGGCGATGCACATCAGCTGGCGACGGGTCTTGGCGTCGGGGACGAGTCCGAGGGTGTCGATGACCAGGTGGATGCCCTTGGCCGCGATGTCACGGGCCACCTCGCAGGGGTCGAGCGGGGCGCAGGTGTCCTCGCCGTCCGTGATGAGCACGATCCGCTTGGTGGCGTCGCCGCCCTTGAGGTCCTCGGCCGCGCCGAGCAGCGCCGGGCCGATCGGCGTCCACCCGGTGGGGGCGAGGGTGGCCACGGCGGTCTTGGCCTCGGTCCGGTCGAGCGGGCCGACCGGGTAGAGCTGCCGGGTGTCCTTGCAGCCCCGCTGGCGGTCCTGGCCGGGGTAGTCGGCGCCGAGGGTGCGGATGCCGAGCCGCACCTCCTGCGGGACGGCGTCCAGGACCTCGTTGAAGGCCTGCTTGGCGGCGGACATGCGGGACTGGCCGTCGATGTCGCGGGCCCGCATCGAGCCGCTGACGTCGAGCACCAGCTCGACCTTGGGCGGCTCCTTGGCGGAGTCCGCGGCGACCGGGCCGGTGTCGGCGGTGGCGGTGGTGGCCGGGAGGAACCCGACGGCCAGGGCGGCGAGCAGTGCGCAGGCCCCGGTCGCCAGCCGTTTTCTCGTGATCATCGGAGGATCGTAGGGATGATCGTCCGAAGAACCAAAACCAGGTGGGGGCAGAACCCGAACCGGTCGTGCGCCGGGCGGAAGCCCTACGGGAAAAGGGTGCTGACCGGGGGTCAGGACCGGGCGTCCCACCACCCACCCGGAACCGGAGCCGCCGCCCGGGTGGCATACCGTGAGGTGATCGACACCGGGAGGGACAGATGACCGGGACACGGCAGGCCGACCCCACCGCGCCCGCCCGCGCGGGCGGCTGGCTCCGCGACCAGGTCTGCGAGGGGCTGCGCGACCGCATCATCACCGGGCGACTCAAGCCGGGCGACCGGCTGGTCGAACGCGACGTCGCCGAGGAGTTCGGTGTCTCCCGCGTGCCCGTCCGCGAGGCCATCCGCATCCTCATCGGCGAAGGCTTCCTCCAGGCCGTCTCCCAGCGCCGGATCGTCGTCCGCCGGATGACCCGGCAGGACGTCGAGAACCTCTTCGACATGCGCGAGGCCCTGGAGGTTCTCGCCGTGCGCCGTGCCGCCGAGCGGCGCACCGACGCCGGACTCGACACCCTCGCCCGGCTCCTCGCGGAGGCCCGGGCCGCCACCGAGGACGGCGGTCCCGAACGGCTCTCCCGCGCCAACACCGCCTTCCACGCCCAGATCGTGCGCATGTCGCGCAACGAACTCCTCGTCACCACCCTCGAATCCCTCGAAGGCCGGCTCCGCTGGCTCTTCCAGCAGGTCGACGAGCCCGGGCCGCTGTGGGAGGAGCACCGGCTGCTCTACGAGGCGATCGGCGCGGGCGACGCGGACGCCGCCCAGAGCCTGGCCCTGCACCACGTCGGCCACTACCGCGAGGTGGCGCTCCGGCTGCTCTTCGAGGACTGAAACCGGGGCCGCCGGAGCGCCCGGCCGGAGCTCAGCGGTGCTCCGGGTTCTCGAAGTCGAAGCGGCAGCCGGCGTCCCACTCGGAGCGCTGGTTTCCGTGGGCGGGGATCCCGCCCGCGTCCTTGAGCATGCGGGCCAGGTGGAGCTGGTTCCAGGTCATGAAGGTGGTGTTGCGGTTGGTGAAGTCGTTGTCCGGCCCGCCCGAGCCGGGGTCGAGGTAGGAGGGTCCCGGGCCGGCCGGGCCGACCCAGCCCGCGTCGGCCTGCGGCGGGATGACGTACCCCAGGTGCTGCAGGCTGTAGATGACGTTCATCGCGCAGTGCTTGGCGCCGTCCTCGTTGCCGGTGATCAGACAGCCGCCGACCCGGCCGTAGTACGCGTACTGGCCGTCCTCGTTCAGGATCGACGAGCAGGCGTACAGGCGCTCGATCACCTTCTTCATGACCGAGGAGTTGTCTCCCAGCCATACGGGTCCAGCCAGGGTGAGGATGTCCGCGGCCATCACCTGCGAGTAGACGACGGGCCACTCGTCGGTCTCCCAGCCGTGCTCCGTCATGTCGGGCCACACACCGGTCGCGAGGTCGAGATCCACCGCTCGCAGCACCTCGACCTGGACGCCCTGGCGCTCCATGATCCCGGTGCTGATGTCGATCAGCCCCTGAGTGTGGCTGCGCTCCGGCGACCGCTTGAGGGTGCAGTTGATCACCAGCGCCCGGAGATCACGGTAGGACGAGCCGGCGTCGGTCATCGATGCATCCCCTTGCGAACGAGTAGGCGTAGGACGACCGACCACGCCCGGCCGCCGACGTCGATGGGCCCCGGGTTGGTCCGGCCGGGAATCCCGTCCACTGTCCCGCCCCGCGGAGCGGAATGGCCGGACGCCGCGCCAACGGCAGCGAAGTCGCCCCCCGATCACCCGCGTGGCGGCACCGACGACAGGTATCCCCGACTCGGACGGGGCCGCACAGCACCAGGACGTCCGCGGCCGTCGCCCCCTGAGGGCAGGGCCGCCCGGGCGGCCGGGGACTGCTCGTGGGCCGGAGGCAACGCGGGCGCCCGATCCGACGTCTGCCAAGCGGAGAACGAACTGGGCGGACCGACCCCCAGCGTGTGAAGGGACCTGCTTGTGCTCATAGGACTGCTGACCGCCGTCGCCGCCTCGGTCTGTTACGGCACGGGATCCGTCCTGCAGGCCGTCGGCTCCCGCAAGTCCGCCCGGCGCGAGGCGGCCGCGGCGGGACAGATCACCCAGCACGGCGGGCCGAGCCTGTCGTCGACCGCGAAAGCAGCGATGACCTGGGAGTTCGTCGTCGGCACCATTCTGGACTTCGTCGGCTTCGGCCTCGGCGCGCTCGCCGCCCGCATGCTTCCCCTGTTCCTCTCCCAGACCGTGATCAGCGCCAACCTGGTCATCACGGCCGTCCTCAGCGTGCGCCTGCTCGGCATCCGGCTGACCCGCGCGGAGTGGACCTCGATCGGCGTGGTCTGCTCGGCCCTGGTGCTGCTGGCGAGCGCGGCGGGCCCGGAGGGCAGCGGGCGCACCCCGATCGCGACGCACTGGTGGCTGCTCGCCGTCTCGCTGCTGCTGATGGCCGGCGGCACGGTCCTCGTACGGGTGCTCGGCGCCCGGGCGGCGATCCTCGCCGGCCTCCTGTCGGGTCTCGGCTTCGGCGCGCTCGGGGTCGGAGTGCGGATCCTGAACGGCATCGACCCCTACGACCCGGGCGCGCTCCTGACCGACCCGGCGCTGTACGCGATCCTCGTGGCCGGCGTCGGCGGCATGTACCTGCACACGGTCGCGCTGCAGATCGGCTCGGTGAACGGGGCGACGGCGGCGCTCGTGGTGGGCGAGACCGTGCTGCCCGGGATGATCGGCGTGTGGTGGCTGGGTGACGCCTCCCGCCCGGGCTTCGCCTGGCTGGCCGTCCTCGGCTTCGTGCTCGCCGTCGCGGGCGCGGTCGCGGTGGCGTGGTTCGGCGCGCCGGAGAGCCATGGGTCGGAGCCGGGGAGCGCGGGGGCGGAGCCCGACAGTCACGGGACGGCGCCCGCGAGCCCGCCGGAGCCCGCACGGGTTCCGTAGCCCGACGGAGGAGGCGGGGGCGGGCCGGGCATGTTCCCGGCACCGGCCCCCGCCTCGACGGGGACACGGCCCCTCAGGGTCCGCGAAGGACCCACGCGTCACGTCCGGGCGTACGCGTCACGTCGTGGCGTACGCCGTGTGCCCGTCACAGACGGACGTGCGTCCCGTTCGAAGTGATGGTGTCGAACGGCAGGCGGACCACCGTGGAGCCGTCCGCGGGAAGCGGCGCGCCCACCGCCTTGATCTCGTCGTCCGACAGGAACCTGCGGGTCAGCAGGAACTCGTCCATCGAGCCCCGGAACCAGTCCTTGGGCTGTGCGTCCGGGCGGGTTCCGAGCAGGACGCCCTGGACGTCGAAGCCGTCCTGGTAGGTCAGCGAGCCGGCCACGGCGCCCGACGCGGTCGACAGCAGCTCGGTCCCGTCACCGATCGACAGCGTCAGCGTCCCGGCCTCGCGGCGCAGGACCACGTGCCGCCAGGTGCCGTCGCCGAACACGGTGTTCTGCGGCGCCTTGGCCACCAGGCTGGTGGTCCCCCGGTCCGTCTGGACATGGGCGACGACGTCGTTCGTGCCGGACCGGGCACGGATCCACAGCTGGCGTTCGGTGGTTCCGACCCCGTACGCCCTGACCAGCACCGGTTCGCCGTTCTCGGCCGCCTGGTAGCGGACCCAGGCCGCCAGGGTGAAGTCACCGTCGCCGAGGGCCTCCGCCTCCCCGTAGGGGAGCTCCACGGAGTCGTCCACCCCGTCGAAGCCGATGCCGCGGCCGAACCTGCCGTCCGCTTCCGTGACGGTGGCGCCACCGCGCACGACGGCGTTGTTGCACTGCGACGAGGCGTCGAAGGTGCTGCGCGCGGCGGAATCGACGGCGGACCTCATCACGAGGTGCTGCTCCGTGTTACCGGGCTCCATGGTCCACCACAGGGTGGGAGCGGGGCTCAGCGGCGGGCTCCAGCCGCCCGTTCCCGTGTCGAGGACGTCGGCCCGCTCCGCGTCGCTCAACGCCCGCGGGTAGAAGCGGAAGTCGTCGAGCGCTCCGGTGAGGATCTCGACGCCCTCGGGCTTCGCGCCGGTGGCGTCGCGCTTCGAGCCGATCCTGACGCCCTCGGGGGCGGAGACGCCGTCCGTGAAGGAGCCGGTGACTCCCGTCGCGGTGGCCGCGGGCTCGCCGTCGACGCGCACCGTCAGGGCGCCGTTGTCACGGATCAGGGTCAGCAGGTGCCACGCCTTGTCGCCGAACGCCTTGCCGGCCTTCGTGTCCTCGAGCTCGACCGTGACGGAGGCGGACGTGGTGACCGCGCGGGCGCTCAGGCGGTTCGTCGACGGCTCCACGCCGACCGACAGCGACGGCTCGCCGTCGGTGGACCCGTACGCCGAGAGCAGCGCGGCGCCCAGAGGGTTCGCCCCGGAGTCGTACTGGAACCAGAGGGCGAACGTGAAGTCCCCGGCGCCGTTGTCCACGGCGGGGACGTATGGCGTCTCCACGCCCGGGAGGGCTGGGGAGACGGCGAGGGCGCCGCCGCCGACGCGCCCCGAGACCTGCGCGCCCTCCGGGTTCAGGGTGCCGAGCAGGGTGCCGTCGGCACACCGGCCGGAGACGTCGTCCTGGATGCGGACGTTCGTCAGCGCCGCGGACCCGGCGGTGTCGACGACCTCGAAGGGCAGGTGGGCCTTCAGCGAGGCCGGGGCGACCTTCTCCGGCTCGGCGCCGCGCAGCTGCGGCCACAGCGTCTGGCCGACCGCCTCGCGGTAGACGCGGAACTCGTCGAGGGTGCCCGTGAACCCGTCGTTGGCGTCGACCGCGGCGTTGCCGGTGTCGAGCTTGTCGCCGAGGCGGATGCCCTGGACGTCGTCCTTGCGCCAGGGGGCGAGCCGGCCGACATCGAAGGACTTCACGGCCGGGGGAAGTCCGTCGACGGCGAGTTTGATCTCGGCGCCCTTGCGGGTGAGCACCAGGTGGTGCCAGGCACCGTCACCGAAGGCCGGGGTGGCCTTCTTGTCGAGCGGTGCCGCGACGGTCAGCGTCACCGCGCCCTTCTCACCCTCCACCCGCGCCATGACCTGGTTGTGCTCCGGCTGCACCCGGGCCCAGACCTGCTGCTTCGGATCGCCGACGCCGTACGCCCACATGAGGGCCTGCTGCGGGGAGGCGGACGTCGAGTCGTACGCGAAGAACAGGGAGTACGTCATGTCGCCCGAGCCGCCGTTCAGGGACGCGGTCCACGGCAGGTCGGCGGAGCCCTTGGTGCCGCCCGCGCCGCCGTTGAGCTTCAGGCCCTGACCGAACGTCACGGTCCCGAACCCGGCGCCCGTGCCGGAGGAGGTGCCGTTGCCGAGGTAGGCGTCGTTCGCCTCGACGGTCGTGTCGGGCGTGGTCCGCGCGGCGGCCGGCGCCTGCTGCGGCAGGGTGGATCCCCTGGCCGCGAACGTGCCCGCTTCGGGAAGCCTGAGCTGGTCCACCGTGAAGCGGTTGAAGTAGACGTGCTGGGCGGAGAAGGACGTACCGCCCTCGTACACCATGCCGATGTCACCGGCCGACAGCTCGGCCATGTCGGAGTAGCCCGCCCGGTCACCGAGGACCTTGCTGACCTGCCCGCCCGGCGCGTCCTTCCAGGTCGCCCCGTCGTCGAGCGAGTAGCGGATCCGCATCTCCTGTCGCAGGTCGGGGTGCGAGGGGCTCGACATCAGGAGCAGGTCGCCCGGGACGGTCTCATAGGTCTTGCGCGGGGCGAGGACCGACACCTGGACGTCGGGGCCCACCCAGCCCTTGGTGAACCCGAGCGCGGGCACCTTGACCTTCGGCTGCCCGTCCACGGGGTCGACCGCTTCGGTGGCGGTGACGTGCATGCGGTGCCGGTCCTCGTACGCCGCCGGCAGCGTCGTGTTGACGCGCACGTCGTACGGGCTGCGGGCACTGACGTAGACGCTGCCGCCGGCGAGTTCGGCGACGACCGGCTCTCCGGGTCTGGCGACGGGAGACTCCGGGCCCCAGCCCTCCCGGTCGGGATCAGGCGCCGTCGAGATGCCGGGGACCTCCTTGGCCCGCAGGAACGAGTCCTCGGTGAGGCTGCTCTTCCAGCTCGCGCCCCGGTCGTCGCTGTAGAGGACCCCGACGCGCTGGTCGTCCCCGTTCACGGTCTCGTACGCCCCGACGACCAGCCGTCCCTCGTGCGGATGGTCCTTCTTCAGGATCTGTATGCCGTGGGAGGGCCCGGTGCCGAACCATCCCTTACCGGTCGTCAGGCGCGGGACGGCCGTGGGCGCCTGGAAGGTGAGACCGTCGTCGTCGCTGCGCTGCACCCAGGACATGCGGGTGCCGCCGGGGAACGCCGGCTCGGAGTTGGAGAAGAGGAACACGGCCCCCTTCTTGTCCTCCATCACGTCGGCGACGGGCGAGGGGTTGCCGCGCACCTGCGCGGGCCCGGCGGTGCCCGCCCGGCCGGAGGAGACGACCCGGATCGGGGACCAGGTGCGGCCCTCGTTGGTGGAGCGGCGCACCACGATGTCGATGGGGCCGCGGTCGGCGCACGACGGGGAGGTCCTTGCCTCGGCGAAGGCGAGGAGGGTGCCGTTCTTCGTCGTCGTCAGGGTGGGTATGCGGAAGCAGCCGTAGCCGGCGGTTCCGGATCGGAAGAGGACCTGCTGCTGGACTCCGAGGCTCGCCGCGCCGGAGAGTTCGGTGCCGCTCGCCGCCGCCGGCCGCGCGGCGGCGAGGCCGAGCAGCGAGGCGCAGGAGGCGAGTGCGGTGAGGAGGGCGACGGGCCGTCTTCGTGATCGTGATCGCGTCCATTTCATGATCACGACGGTAGCCGGACCCGCCGGCCGCCGTGCGGGCCGTTCTGCACGCGCTAGCCGACGCGGGCCGCCGCTGTCAGTCCGTAAGGTTCCGGGTTCCCCGCCGGGGGGACGCGTCGCTACCTTCCAACCGCCGTCCCACGGCGGCGGATCGGCCTTCGCCACGCTCCTTTCCCTGGAGGACACGTTGACCGCGCACCACCCCACCCGCAGGAACATCCTCAAGTCCGCCGGCGGGCTCACCGCCGCCCTGGCCCTGGGCGCCGGCGGCGTGCTCGCGGCGGCCCCGACGGCCGCGGCGGCCGGTGACGGCTTCGGCCTGCGCATCGTCGACCGCAACGAGAGCGACCCCCGGATGTGGTACTACCGCTTCCAGACCGACGCCATTGGCTGGAACCCCGGTGTCAACGTCCTGCTGCCGGACGACTACCACTGGAGCGGACGCACCTACCCCGTCCTCTACCTGCTGCACGGCGGGCTCGAGGACTTCATCACCTTCGACGCCCACCACGACATCCGGGGCCTGACCGCCGGCAAGGGACTCATCGTCGTGATGCCCGACGGCGGACGCGCCGGCTGGTACTCCAACCCCGTCAGCTCGGCCGCGGGTCCGCGCAACTGGGAGCACTTCCACATGGCACAGCTGCTGCCGTGGGTCGAGGCCAACTTCCGCACGTACGCCGAGTACGACGGACGCGCCGTCTCCGGGTTCTCCATGGGCGGCTTCGGCGCGCTGAAGTACACGGCCAAGTACTACGGCCACTTCGCCTCCGTCAGCGCCCACTCCGGCCCGGCCAGCCTGCGCGGCAGCAACGGCGCCGTCACCCACTGGGCCAACCTGTCCTCGGCCGCGGTGGAACTCAACGGCGGCAGCGTCTACGGCATGCCGTTCTGGGACGAGGCCAGGGTCAGCGCCGACAATCCGGTCCAGCGCATCGAGAGCTACCGGCACAAGCGGGTCTTCCTGGTCGCCGGCACCAGCCCCGAGGACATCCAGGGCTACGCCAACGAGACCGTGGTCCTCGACACGCAGCGCGAGTTCAAGTGGAACCTCGACCGCGTGGGCATCCCGCACGAGTCGTACGAGCTGCCGGGCGGCCACTACGTGCGCCGGGACATGCTGGAGCGCGACATCAACGGTGTCATCGACCGCCTGCGCAAGGCGTGACGGGAGGACGTCACGTGTTGTCCGGTCTTCCCCGACGCGCGCTGCGCGTCCTGCTCGCCGCGACGGCGGCCCTCGCGCCGGGACTCGTGCTGGTGTCCCCGGCCGACGCACAGGCACCCGCGCGGACACCGGTGCGGGCTCCCGCGCAGGTCCTCGGCTCCGCCGTCGCCTGCCCTGCCGCCGGCCCCGTCACCCAGCACTACCACAGCGGCCACAACGGCGTGGACATCGGCGGCGCCTACGGGGCGCCGATCTACGCCGTGGGCGACGGCGAGGTCACCATCTCGGGATACGAGCCCGGTTACGGCCAGTGGATCCGCATCCAGCACCCCGACGGAAAGATCTCCGAGTACGGGCACATGTTCCAGCGCGACGTGTTCGTGGGCGACCACGTCGTGGCCGGCCAGCAGATCGCCCTGATCGGCTCCGAGGGCAACTCGTCGGGCCCCCACCTCCACCTGCGGATCTGGGGCGACCCGTCCGCCACGTACGGCATCGACCCCGAGCCGTACCTCGCCGAGGGCGGCGTGGAGCTGCCCTGCGTGCCCGGCAGCGGCCCCCGTCCCGCGCCGCTGGTGTACCCGGTGGAGTCGGGCCGCGTGGTGTCGGCGAAGTCGGCGGACGGGCGCCTGGAGGTGTTCGCGGCCGGGGCCGACGGTATCCACCACGCCTGGCAGACGAGCAAGAACGGCGCGTGGTCGGAGTGGGAGTTCCTGGGCGGGCCGGCCGGTGCGGAGCTGGCTGTCGGTCCGAACGCGGACGGTCGGCTGGAACTGTTCGCGATCAATGGGAGCGTGTTCCAGCACCGGTACCAGCTCCAGCCTTCGGGCGGCTGGTCGGGCTGGGAGTCGTTCGGTGGTGGCGGCAAGGACATCGCGGTCGGTGCGAACGGCGACGGGCGTCTGGAGGTGTTCGCCTCCGGGCCGGTGGGTGTCTTCCACAAGTGGCAGACGGCGCCCAACGGCGGTTGGTCGGAGTGGGAGTCGGCGGGCGGGGGTCCGGTGAACGGCCGGATCGAGATGGAGAAGGCCCCGGACGGCCGTCTGGAGGTCTTCGCGCTGAACGGGGACGTGTTCCAGCACCTCTACCAGACGGCCGTCAACGGCGGCTGGTCGGCGTGGGAGAACTTCGGGGGCGGTGGACGCGACCTCACCGTCGACCACAACCAGGACGGGCGTCTGGAGGTCTTCGCCTCCGGTCCGGTCGGCGTCTTCCACAAGTACCAGACGGGTCCCACGAGCTGGTCCGAGTGGGAGGGCACGGGCGGCCCGGCCGACTCCCAGCTGACCAGCCAGCGGACCGCCGACGGCCGGGTCGAGGTGTTCGCCGTCAACGGCAGCGTCGCCCAGCACGTCTGGCAGACCGCGGTGAACGCGCCGTACGGCCAGTGGGAGTCCTTCGGCACCGGCGGTACCGAGGTCACCGCCACGGCGAACGACGACGGCCGCATCGAGGTGTTCGGGACGAGTCACGCGGGCGTCTTCCACAAGTGGCAGACCGGATTCGCCAGCTGGTCCGAATGGTCCTGGCTCAACACCACCTCCGGCCCCGCCGTCAACTGAGGAGACATCCGGTGGAAACCACGCAGCGCGCTCGGAGAGCGCCCCGTCGCGTCGTCCTGTCGACGCTCGTCTCGTTGCTCCTCGCCGCGGGCGTCCTCGCCGGCGCCTCGCCCGCGTACGCCGCCCCGAGCGACCTGTGCGCCCAGGTCGGCCACAACGCGGGCTTCCGGGGCGACGCCCTGGTGACCGCCGTCGCCGTCGCCCTCGCCGAGTCCAGCTGTGACCCGTCGGCGACCAACACGTACAACAACACGCCGCCGTCCCGCGACCGGGGCCTGTGGCAGATCAACGACTACTGGCACCCCGAAGTCGACGACGCCTGCGCCTACGACGCCCAGTGCAACGCGAGCGCCGCCTACGAGATCTCCAACGGCGGCACGAACTGGCAGCCCTGGTCCACCTACAACGCGGGCCACCACTGGCGGCACATGGACGAGGCCCGGGCCGCCGTCGACCGCCTCGGCCACCACGAGCCCGGACCCGCGCCGCTGGTGTACCCGGTGGAGTCGGGCCGTGTGGTGTCGGCGAAGTCGGCGGACGGGCGGCTGGAGGTGTTCGCGGCCGGGGCCGACGGTATCCACCACGCCTGGCAGACGGCCGTGAACGGTGCCTGGTCGGAGTGGGAGTTCCTGGGCGGGCCGGGCGGAGCCGAACTCGCCGTCGGTCCGAACGCGGACGGCCGGCTGGAACTGTTCGCGATCAACGGGAGCGTGTTCCAGCACCGGTACCAGCTCCAGCCTTCGGGCGGCTGGTCGGGCTGGGAGTCGTTCGGTGGTGGCGGCAAGGACATCGCGGTCGGTGCGAACGGCGACGGGCGTCTGGAGGTGTTCGCCTCCGGGCCGGTGGGTGTCTTCCACAAGTGGCAGACGGCGCCCAACGGCGGTTGGTCGGAGTGGGAGTCGGCGGGCGGGGGTCCGGTGAACGGCCGGATCGAGATGGAGAAGGCCCCGGACGGCCGTCTGGAGGTCTTCGCGCTGAACGGGGACGTGTTCCAGCACCTCTACCAGACGGCCGTCAACGGTGGCTGGTCGGCGTGGGAGAACTTCGGCGGTGGCGGACGCGACCTCACCGTCGACCACAACCAGGACGGGCGTCTGGAGGTCTTCGCCTCGGGCCCGGTCGGCGTCTTCCACAAGTACCAGACCGGCCCGGCCAGTTGGTCCGAGTGGGAACCGACCGGCGGTCCCGCCGACTCGCAGCTCACCAGCGAGCGCTCTCCCGACGGACGCGTCGAGGTCTTCGCCGTCAACGGCAGCGTCGCCCAGCACCTCTGGCAGACCGGCGTCAACGCGCCCTACGGCCAGTGGGAGACCTTCGGCACCGGCGGCACGGAGGTCACCGCCGCCACCAACGCCGACGGCCGCATCGAGGTCCTCGGGACCAGCCGGGCGGGCGTCTTCCACAAGTGGCAGACCGGATTCTCCAGCTGGTCCGAATGGTCCTGGCTCAACACCACCTCCGGCCCCGCCGTCGACTGACCCCCGGGTCCCCCTGGAGAACCGCATGCGACCGCTCAGCAGGCGGAACCTGCTGCGTGCGGCCGGAGCGGGAGCCCTCGTGCTCCCGCTCCCGGCCCGTACCGCATCCGCCGCACCCGCCTTTCCCTCGTACGCGGCCGACCCGCCCCACCGGTGGCTCACCGCAGGCCCCTTCACCCACGTCCACGACCTCTCGCTCCCCGGCCGCCGCCGCTACCTCAACGACCACACCCTCGTCCGGGCCGGCGACCGCTGGCACCTGTTCGGCATCGTCGGCGACAGCGCCCCGCCCGGGCAGGCCCCCGACAGCTCCGCCGAGGTCGCCTTCGCCCACGCCTCCGCCCCGAGCCCGTACGGCCCGTGGACCAGCCACCCCGACGCCCTGACCGTCGACCCCTCGTACCACGGCGAGGAACACCTGTGGGCACCGCACGTCATCGAGGCGGGCGGCACCTACTGGATGTTCTACGCCGCCGGCGGCCGCACCGGCGCCGCGGTCAACCTGGCCACCTCCACGGACCTGTTCACCTGGACCCGCGTACCGTCCGGCCCGCTGTTCCGCGGCATCGCCGCACGCGACCCGATGGTCGTGCGGATCGACGGCGAATGGGTCATGTACTACACCGAGCTGTCCGCCGCCGACGGCCGGCACCTCGTCGCGTACCGCCGCTCCACCGACCTGCGGCACTGGAGCGCACCCGGCACCGCCTTCGCCGACGAGTCCACCGCCTCCTCCGGGGTGTCGGTCACCGAGTCGCCGTTCGTGGTCGAACGGGACGGCTGGTACTACCTGTTCATCGGGCCCCGCGGCGGTTACGACGGCACCGACGTCCTCGCCTCGCGCGACCCCTTCCGCTTCGGCCTCGACGGCTACGCGGGACATGTGCCCGGACACGCCGTCGAGCCCTTCACCGACGGGCAGCAGTGGTACGCGAGCGCCGCCGGCTGGTTCCGGCACGGCCTGTACGTCGCCCCCTTGACGTGGCAGGACACGCCTCCGACGTGGCAGAGCCCGGACAACCCGGCCGCGGCCCTGGACGTCCAGGGCCGGCTGACCCTGTTCGCCCTCGACGCGGGCGACCTGTCCGTGCTGCGACGCGTCCGGCTCGGCGCCGGCACCGACACCTGGTCGGAGTGGGAGCGGTTCGGCGGCCCGGCCGGAGCGGTGCCCACGCTCGGCCGCGACACCGACGGCCGCCTGGAGGTGTTCTCGCTCGCTCCCGGCGGCGCCAACCTGCACCACCGGGTCCAGCGGCCCGACGGCGGCTGGTACGACTGGGAGGAGTTCGGCGGCCCCGCGGGCGCCGCGCCCGCCGTCGCCCGCGACGCCCTCGGCCGGCTGGAGGCGTTCGCGCTCAGCCCCGGCGGCACGGTCGTCGCCCGGCGCCGCCAGTCGTCCCCCGGGGCCCTGGCCTGGGATCCGTGGGACCCCGGCTTCGGCGGGGCGGCGGGAGCGCCGCCGGTCGTCGCCGCCAACGCGGACGGTCGCCTCGAAGTGTTCGTGCTGGCGCCCGGCGGCACGGCGATCCTGCACCGCTGGCAGACCACGCCGGGAGGAGCCTGGTCGTCGTGGAACCGCTTCGGCACCGCCGCCGGCGCGGCGCCGCGCGTCGGCCGCGACGGCGGTGGCCGGCTCACCGTCAGCGCGATCGCCCCGTCCGGCGTGGCGGCCTTCCAGCGCCGCCAGTCGGTGCCGAGCGGCGGCTGGGACGACTGGCAGCCGCTGCTCGGCTGGTCGACCGCCGCGCCGCTGCTCGTACCCGGTGAGGACGGGCGGCTCGAGGCGTTCACCCTCGCTCCGGGCGGTGAACGGCTCGCCCACCGCTGGCAGACCGCACCCGGCGGCGGCTGGGCGCCCGCCGACGTGTTCGGCGAGGACTTCGGCGAAGGCGGGGCCGAACTCGCCGCGACACCGTCGGCCGCGGCCGACGCCACCGGCCGGATCCACGTCTTCGCGGTCGGGAGGGACGGGCGGATCCGCACCCGCGTCCAGGAACGGCCCAGCGGAGGCTGGCTGCCCTGGACCGCCTTCGGCGACCGGGCGGTCGCCGCCCCGGGATCGGGGAGCCCCGCTCCCTGACACCCCGCCGCCCCTCCGCCCGCTTCCTCACACCTCCACCCCCTATTTCCCGCGTTCCGCGCCGGCCCGAAGTGGCCGATGCCACGCGGTGAATCCCCGTGCGCAGGCGGTAACGTTCGCTGTGTCGGACAACGGTCGGGGCACGTGGGACGGGGGAGCGGTGAGCGGGATTGTCGTCCACTTACCGGAGGGGAGCGGCGGCGACGCCGTGACCCTGCGGCTCGGGCCGGGGGAGCGGGTGCGGTTCGGCCGCGGCTCGTCCGCCACCCCGGTGGAACTCCGCATCGCCGACGAGGCGGTCTCACGCCTCGCCGGGGAGATCCGCGCCACCGATGACCACTGGCAGCTGAGCAACCTCAGCACCGGCCACGGCTACCTGGTGGAGAACCCCGAGGGCGCCGGCGAGTACCTGCGCATCCCGCCGCGGCGCCTCGGGGCGCCCATCCCCTTCGAGTTCTCCCGCGTGGTGCTGCCCTCGCGCCGCGACACGCCGGTCTTCTTCCAGGTGTTCGCCCCCGACCACGTCTACCTGGACCCGCACGCCGCCGGCGGCTCCTGGGAGAGCCGTACCCTCACCGCGTACTCGCTCGACGAGACCGCCACCTACTTCCTGGTGCTCGTCGCGCTCTGCGAACCGTGGCTGCGCGACCGGTCGCCCGTCGCCGTGCCCACCACGCCCCAGGTCGTCGAACGGCTGCGCGGGCACACCGCCTGCGCCCGGCTCACCGCCCGTGCCGTCAGCGCCCACATCGACTACCTCGCCGACGAGAAACTGCGCATCGGCGCCCCGGCCCCCGACGCCGCGGGCCGGGCCGACCGCAGGAACGGCAAGCGCGAGGCCGTCGTCGGGCTCGCCCTCAAGTTCGGGATCGTCCGGGAGGAGCACCTCGTGCTCCTCCCGCCGCGCTCCGAACCGGCCGAGCCGGACGCCAGGGGGTGAGGACGGCGTGATGCGGGTGTCACGCGACCTGGCCGGCTCCTGGGACAGCGACGGTCCGGAGCTCCTGCCCCCCGGCCACCGGGTGGGCGCATGGATCGTCGACGAACCGATCGGCGCCGGCGGATGGGCCACCGTCTACGCGGCCCACCCCGCCGACGCCGACCGGCACGGCGGACCGCCCGTCGCCCTCAAGGTCATGCCGACCGCCGGGCTCGCGCCCCGACAGGCCCGCAACGTGGCCGAGTCCGCCCGCCGCGAGGTCGAACTCGGCCGCACGGCACGCCACCCGAGGCTCGTCCGGCTCCTCGACTCACTCGTCCTCACCGCCCCGGACCGGCCGTCCCTGGACGGCGCGATCGTGCTCGTCATGGAACGCGCCCGCGGCACCCTGCGCGAGCTGCTGCACTCCCCGCTGGACGAGGCCGAGGGAGCCGGGCTGATCACCGGGATCTGCGAAGGACTCGCCCATCTCCACCGCTCCGGCTGGGTGCACACCGACCTCAAACCCGAGAACATCCTGATCGGCGAGGACGGCGAGGTCCGCCTCTCCGACTTCGGCTTCGCCATCGAACTCACCGGCACCCACGGCTACTCGGCCCCGATGGGCACCCTCGACTACCTGCCGCCCGAGCGCTGGAAGGAACGGCTCGGCGAGCAGGGCGTCAGGGTGCGGCCCACCGCCGACATCTGGGCGCTCGGGATCGTCGTGCACGAGGTGTTCGCCGCCGGCGCGCCGCCCTTCCCCGGCGCCACGCCGGCGGCGCGCGGAGCCGCGGTGCAGGAGTACGCCGAGGGCCGGGCGGCCCTGCGGCTCGACCCGGCCGTCCCGGAGTTCTGGCGCGCCTTCGCCGCCGACTGCCTCGCGCCCACGCACGCCGCCCGCGCCCCGCACACCGCCGAGCGCCTGCTCGCACGGATCGCGGCCCGGGCTCCCGGACGGCCGCCGGCCCGGAGGACCGTCCGGCGCTCCCTGCTCGTCGCGCTCGCCGTGTGCGCGGCGGCCGGCGCCGCCCTCTGGTCGTACGCGGGACCGGGCGGGGCCGGCGAAGGCCCCGCCCGGATCCGGGTGTTCAACGCCGAGCGCGGCTGCCAGGACCGCACCGACCGCGCCCCCGAGTGCAGCCTCGGCCTCGCGGTCGACCCACTGCGCCCGTATACCGCCGAGAACGTCGTGGCGACCCGGGTGTGGCACGGCGACCTGCTCGACGCCGACTGCCGGCTGCCCGAAGGGCAGACCATCATCGACGAGGACGACGTCCGCTCCTCCACGTGGCTGCGCATCCGCCTGCCGCGAGCGGACCCGGCGGCCACGGCGTGGCTGCCGGCCGTCCGCACGAGGGACCACCCGGCGCTCCCGCACTGCGCCCACCCCGCGTCCCCCGCCCGCCCGAGCCCCGCCGGCACGGACCCGGACGCATCCTAGGACCTCACCGACGGGATCCCACCGACGGGATCCCGCGACGGGGTACTGCCGACGGGGTCCCGCGACGGGGTTCCGTTAGCGCAGCAGGAACGCCTCGGCCGCGCGGGCGCCGCCGTCGCTGCGGCTCTGGGTGGAGTGTCCCGCGCCCTCGATCACGACGAGTTCGGCCTTCGGGGTGGCGGCGGCCACCTCGCGGGCCCACCGCACGGGCGTCGACAGGTCCCGGTCACCGGCGAGCAGCAGCACCGGCATGGTCAGGGTGCGTCCCGCGGCCGGCCGGTTCGGGCGCGAGGCGGGCCAGGGCAGACAGGTCTGCGGAATGCCCTGCTCGCCCGCCGTCTCCCGCTGGAACGGCCACACCTCGGCCGGTCTGATCCGCCGGACGGCCTGTCGCAGCGCCCGCTCCCGTCCCTCCGTCGGCGCCGAGGCGTCGCCCCACGGCCAGCGGGAGTCCGCGCAGAGCGTCGCGGCGTGCAGTCCGGAGCTGAAGTCGGCCGGAGACTCGTCGGACGGGCCGGAGAAGCCGGCGACCAGACCGTCCAGGCGGGCACGGTCACCGCCCGCCGACGCGTGCAGGGCGTTCAGGATGCCGAACCGTGGGTCGTTCAGCTTCGGGTCGATGATGCTCGCGATGACGAGGAGGTTGAACACGCCGACCCCGTTGCCGTCGCGCCGGACCACCTTCGCGAGGTCGGCGGCCGGGTCGAAGCCGCACCGCTGCTCCCGGCACGCCGTGCGCAGCACCTCTCCGGAGTGGCCGAGCGCGGCTTCGTAGAGCACGCCCGCGCCGTCGAGCGGCACGACCGAGTCGAGCACGAGCCGGCGCACCCGCTGCGGATGAGCGAGGGCGTACTGGCCCGCGGTGAACGTGCCGTACGACACCCCGTCGACGGTCCACGAGCGCACTCCCAGGGCGCGCCGCAGGTCCTCCAGGTCGGCCACCGTGTCGGAGGTGGTGTAGAAGTTCCGGCGCGCGCCGAGGCCCTCGGCGCAGGCCGTCACGGCTGCCGGGGTGGGGGCGACGGTGTCACTGCTGCCCACCTCCTTCTGCAGCGCCGGGCAGTCGACGGCGGTGCCACCGGTACCGCGCTGGTCGATCATCACGAGCCGGTACTCGCCGAGCGCACTGGGCAGCCGGGAGCGGATCCGCGCCACGTACGGCACGCCCGGCTGTCCCGGTCCGCCGGTGAGGAAGAGCAGCGTGCCGCGGGGCGCGTCGGCCGCGCCGAAGACGGCGGCCCGGAGCTTCAGGGTGCCGGGCACCGCGCCGCTGCGGTCGAGCGGCACGGTCAGATCGGCGCAGGTCACGTCCGGCTGCCCGGGGCACGGGCGGTGGCCGGTGAGACCGGGTGCCCCGTCGGCGCGGGCGGTGGGCGTGGCGGGCGCGCCGGCGGCTCCGGGCGCCGAGGTGGCGCACGCCGCGGCCGCCAGGACGGCCGCGAGCGCCGTGCCGGCTCTGGTCAGAAGGGTCATCGTCGCGTTCCCCCGCTCGGAAGACGGGATGCCGCCGGTGGCGTCCCGTCGACGCCGCGGCACCGGCCGGGGCTCCGGCCGGTGCCATCCTGCGGCCCGTTCGCGTGCCGGGCGTTGGACATTCATGCGCGATCGGAGAGAAGCACCCGCAGGGCGCTGGGGAGCTGACCCGTGTGGCCGCGGCAGAGCCGGGTCAGATGGGCCTGGTCGGCGAAGCCGTGGGCGTGGGCGAGGACGCGCAGGCTGTCCTCGCCCTCCTCCAGGGCGTGCAGCACGGCACGGATCCGCAGCTCGTTGCGGTAGTGGGTGAGGCTGGTGCCGGTGACGGCGCGGAACACCCGGCTCAGGTGGTGAGGGGAGCTGCCCACGCCGCGGGCCAGCTCGTCCAGCGGAAGCCGCAGCGCGGGGGCGCCGCCGGCGAGGAGCGCGCAGGTGTCCCGGACGAGCCGGGCGTGGGCGCGGGCGGTCGCGGGCCGGGATCCGGTGTCGGTCCGCCAGTGGCCGGCGGAGGCGGCGACGCCGTCCAGTAACTGGTGCAGCCGGTCCGCCAGTTCGAAGCCGTCGGTGCCGCGCCGGGCCGCGGCCAGGAGCGCGCGGTGGCGGACGTCGGTGGCGCCGGTGACCGTGAAGCGACGGGAGACCGGCCGTCCGTCGAAGCGGTCCGCGAACAGCTCGGGGCCGACGCGGATCTCCGACGACCGGTCGCCGGGACCCGCGGGGTGCGCCACCTGGTGCTCGTCGCCGGGCCGGGTGAGATAGCCGCCGGCGGCGTCGGCGAAGAACTCCTCGCCCGCGATGCGGCGCAGATAGCCGCCCGAGCGGGTCAGGACCACGGTGTACGCGTCGGCGTTCCCGGGCCCGACGAAGCCGGTGCTGTCCTCTGCGCACAGGATGTCGTTCACGGTGATCCCGCCCGCCGCGATCCGCGTGCACAGCCTGCCGCGCCGCTCCCGTACGGCCTCGCGCGCGGCCTCCCGTGCCGCCTCCCGGCACGCCGATCCGTCGTCCATGCCCGCCCCCCCGTCCGTATCGTGCGGCCGGGCTCCCCGTCGGGAGCCCGGCGCGCCTCACGCTCGGGTCACCAGATTGCCTCGACCCACTCCGGGTGGTCGATGAACGGATTGCGGTTGCCCTGGTACGAGTTGAAGATGATGTCGTTGCGCCGCTCCTCGAAGGCGCTCGGCGGGTCCTGCTCGTTCCACTGCTTCAGGACGGAGAGCCGGCCGTGGTAGGGCACGCTGCCGTTGGTCGACGACTCGTTGGGCTCCAGGTCGGCGAAGGCGTCGTCGCCCTCGTACCGCACGGCCATGTAGAGGATCATGCGGGCCACGTCGCCCTTGTCCGCGTCGCGCGGCTCGAAGGAGTTGCTGTCCGTGTAGCTGCCGGTGGCGCCGCTGACCGCGCTGCCGCCGAAGTCCCAGTCCTTGTTGCCCCGGGTGCTGTTGACCTGGACGTCGCAGGCACGCAGGTGGTGCAGGTCGGTGCCGGGGCCGGCCGAGGTGCCGAAGCTGCCGTGCGACTGGGCCCAGACGTGCTCGCGGTTCCAGTCGCCGACGTCGCCGCCGCTGAGGTTCTTGCTGCGGGAGACGCCGCTGTAGAGCAGGAGCACGTTGGCGCTGTTGTTCGGGTCCTGGTCGGTGACCTTCAGCGCGTTCCAGACGGCGTCGTACGAGATCTTGCTCTGGCTGCTGATGATGGTGTGCAGCGAGGACTTGAGGCTCGCGCCGGTCTTGCCGACCGCGTTCTTGTAGTACGTGCTGTCGTACGCGGTGGTCGTGGCACCGGCCGGGGTCGCGGTGACCGTGGGAAGGGCGAGGCCGGCGACGACGGCGGATATCGCCGCCCAGGTCTTCCAGCCGGTTCTCTTCGCGATGGACATGGGGGCCCTTTCTGACGTGGCGGACTGACCCGCGCCGCACTCGACGGGCGGTGCGGCGCGGGGGCGTGTGGGGGAGGGAGCGGGGCGTCAGCCCACGGTGAGCGAGGTGTCGTCGATCACGAAGGAGGTCTGGAGCTGGGAGCCCTCGGTGCCGGTGAACTTCAGCGTCACGGTCTGGCCCGCGTAGGCGGCGAGGCTGAAGCTCCGCTGGACGTAGCCGCTCGACGCGTTGAGGTTCGAGTAGGTCGCGAGCGTCGACAGCACGCTGCCGCCGCTGCCGAGGACCTGGACCCTGAGCGTGTCGTACGCGGTGGTCGAGGTGGTCTCGGCGGTGTCGATGCGGGTGTGGAAGACGAGGGAGGCGGTCGTGCAGCCCGCCGGGATCGTCACCGTCTGGGCGAGCGTGTCCGTGTGGGCGGAGCCGTATCCGTTCAGCCAGGCCTTGTACGAGCCGGTGCGGGCCGGGCGCCCGCTGTCGTCGGTGATGACGCCCGACGTGGCGGTCCAGGAGGTGTTCCCCGACTCGAAGCCGGGGTTGGCCAGCAGCTGGCCCGCGGTGCAGGTGCCGCCACCTCCTCCGCCGCCGGTCGTCGCACCGGAGAGCCAGTCGGTGGCGTTGAGGGCGAGCGCCGCGTTGGTGCCCGCGGAATCGTTCCAGCCGTCGTACAGCGTGTTGCCGGACTGACCGGTGCCGTCGTCGACCGGGGAGCTGTCGCCCCACACGGCGACGCGGCCGCTGCCGAAGGTGCTCGTGGCGAAGAAGGCGCCGGTCGTGCCGGAGTAGCCGGTGCGGTAGACCAGGCCCTTGACGGCCGGGTTGTCGGCGGGCTTCAGGGTCACGGTGGTGCCGCTGCGGATGATGCTGCCGGTCACCTTGCCGAAGGAGCCGTTGAGGACCGGGTCGGCGGCGTCGGTGATCGCGCGCGGGTTGTCGGTCTGGACGGTGCCGGTGTCGACGGTGAAGCCGAAGGGGTCGGTGTTGTCGACGCCGTTGTCGGACATCAGGTCGTTGATGACCTCGACCGCGTCCCAGCCGTCGTTGTTGCGGTCGGCTCCGGTGTGGTCGGAGACGAGGAAGAGGCCGCCGCCGTTCTGGACGAAGCGCATGACCGCGGTCTTCTCGCTCGCGCCGAGCCGGACGTTGGGCTCGGGCAGCACGAAGGTGTCGAAGTTCCGCAGATCGGTGGCGGCGGTGGTGCCGTACGTGATCGTGCCGCCGGAGGGCAGGGTCTTGAGCGAGTACCGGCCGGTCTTCTGCAGGGCGACGCCCCAGGCCGAGATGGCTCCGGTCCAGTCGGTCTCGACCGTGGGGGTGGCGTCCTGGGTGAGCGGATCCGGCTGGCCGGTTCCGATGATCCAGTCGGCGTTCCCGGCGGTCTCCGCCTTGGAGTTGTCGAAGAGCACGCGCAGCGGCGCGGCCTCCGCGGTCTGCGCGGCCGACGCGGTCCGCGCCGTCTCCGCGGCCGGTGCGGCGGCCGCGGGAGTGACGAGCGCGGGCGCGGCGGCGGCGACGAGGGCACCGAGGGTGGTCAGGGCGGCGAAGCGGCGGCGGGACTTCGTGAGTCCGGGCATCCGTCGGACCTCCGTGAGGGGATGAGGGGGAAAGGCGGTGCGGGTGCCAACTCTGCGCGCGTAGAACGTCGGGATTCGGTCGCCCTACACACGTGCGGTTGAACCGTACATGACCAAATAGCGTCGATGGAACGCCTTCCTCCGTGCGGATGCCCTCGAATGACGGAGGTTCAGAGCCGGACCGGCGGGGCCGGCTGGTGCCCGGCCGCGGGTCGCTGGTGGCCGACTGGCGTTCGCTGCCTGCCGACCCGGGAGTGGCCGGTTTGTCGACCGGGACCGGTTGGTGGCCGGTCGGCCTTCGGGTGGTGGCGGTCGACGGGCCTTCGGGTGGTGGCGGTCGACGGGCCGTCGAGTGGTGGTCCGGGGGCCGTCGCACGGTGGGTCGGGCGGCGGTCCAGCGGTGGCCGGGTGGCGATAGAGCGGCGGTCGGGCGGCGGTCGAGCCGTGGTCGGGTGGTGGTGGAGCGCTCGGCCGGCGGTCGAGTCATGGTCGGGTGGCGGTGGAGCGGTGGTCGGCCGGTGGTCGAGCGGTGGTCGGGTGGCGGTGGAGCGCTGCTCGGCCGACGGTCGAGCCATGGCCGCTCAGCGGTCGACCGGCAGGCCGCGCGGCTCCTTCACGCGCTTCATGATGATCTGCGAGTTGACCTCCGTGACGCCGGTCAGGGTCGTCAGCCGCTCGATCCACAGCCGCTCGTACGCCGACAGGTCGGCGACCGCGATGCGCAGCAGGCAGCCGGGGCTGCCGAAGAGCCGGTACGCCTCGATCACGTCCGGGATGTCCTGGAGGGCCTCCTCGAAGGCCTCGACCGTCTCGCGGTCCCGCTTCACCTCGACCGACACCAGCACCTCGAAGCCACGGCCCACCGCCTCCGGGTCGATGACCGCGCGGTAGCCCTGGATCACCCCGTCCTGTTCCAGCTGCCGGACCCGCCGCAGGCAGGGGGACGGGCTCAGGCCCACCCGCTGGGCGAGCTCCTGGTTGCTCAGCCGGCCGTCCGCCTGGAGCTCGCGCAAGATATGGAGGTCGATTCGGTCCATGGCGCAATTATCCACCACATCTGCCGACGGGTGCGGGCTGGATTGGCAATCGCATTGCGTGACGATTGGCCTATCGTTGCCGCGCACCCCAGGGAAGGACAGCGCCATCATGAAGTGGACGCGCGACGCCCGGCCGCGCCGCATCGTGGTCATCAGCACCGGCGGCACCATCGCCAGCCGCTGGACCGGCAGCGGATACGCCGCCGACGCCTCGGGCGACGACGTCGTGGCCACCGCCGCGGTACCGGACAACGTCGACGTCGAGGTCCTCGACCTCTTCAACGTCAACAGCTCCCGGATGACCACCGACCGCCAGCTCGCCCTGCTGCGCGCCGTCCACGAGACCCTCGCCGACCCGGGCGTCGACGGCATCGTCGTCACCCACGGCACCGACACCCTCGAGGAGTCGGCCTTCTTCCTGGACCTGCACCACTCCGACCCCCGCCCGGTGGTCTTCACCGGCGCCCAGCGGCCCTTCGGCACGGGGGACGGCGACGGGCCCGGCAACCTCTACGACGCGCTCCAGGTCGCCGCCACCGTCCGCGGGCTCGGCGTCCTCGTCGTCTTCGACGGCCTCGTCCACGCCGCCCGCGGCACCGTCAAGACCAAGACGCTCGACGCCGACCCCTTCGCCGACCCCTCCGGCCGGCGCGTCGGCCGCCTCGGCTTCGGCCAGGTCGACATCGAGCGCGAGCCCGTGCGCCCCGCGCCGCTGCCGCTGCCCGAGGCCGCGACCGAGGCCGGGGGGCGGCCCGTGCCGCGCGTCGACATCGTCGTGCACCACTCCGACAACGACCCGGTCCTCTTCGAGGCGGCCGTCGCGGCCGGCGCCCGTGGCATCGTCCTCGTCGGCACCGGCGCGGGCAACGCCACCCCCGAGATAGCCGAGGCCGTCGCCCGCGCCGTCGAGGACGGCGTCCACGTCGTCCTCTCCACCCGCGTGGCCTCCGGTCCCGTCGCCGAGGTCTACACCGGCGGCGGCGCCGTCGACCTCGCCGCCGCCGGCGCCGTGCTGGCCGGCACCCTGCGCCCCGGTCAGGCCCGGATGGCGCTGCTGGCCGGGCTGCTCGCCGACAGCACCTCGCCGGAGCGGCGCAACCACCTCCTGCGCACCCTCCTCGAAGGACCGGTCCGCGCCGAGCCCGCGCTCGCCGTCGCGCACTGATCTCGCGGGACCCGCGCGCTGCTGCTCCGCCCGCGCGGGCCCGCCGGGGTACGTAACCTCCGCGGGGGCAGGCGTCGTCCGGACCGTCACCTCCACTTCGCCGCACTCGTGGAGAAGGCCGCCACGGCCCGGCACCCCCCCGCTCCGGCCCCGGACCCCTACCCGCCGTCGCCGGCCGGATCCCTCTTTCCTCTCGTGTCCTCCGCCCTCCCTCCCCACGCGTAAGGCATCCGTCACCGTGATCCCCGCACAGCAGAAGAACGTCCGCCGCGAGCACGACCTGCTCGGCGACCGCGACGTCCCCGCCGAGGCGTACTGGGGTGTCCACACCCTGCGCGCCACGGAGAACTTCGCCATCACCGGCACCCCGATCTCCGTCTACCCGCAGCTCGTCGAGGCGCTCGCCGCCGTCAAGGAGGCCGCCGCTCTCGCCAACGAGGAGCTCGGCCTGCTCCCCGCCGACAAGGCCGGGGCGATCGTCGCCGCCTGTCGCGAGATACGCGGCGGCGCGCTGCACGGCGAGTTCGTCGTGGACGTCGTCCAGGGCGGCGCCGGCACCTCCACCAACATGAACGCCAACGAGGTCGTCGCCAACCGCGCCCTCGAACTCCTCGGCCACGGCAAGGGCGAGTACCACCTCCTGCACCCCAACGAGGACGTCAACCTCGGGCAGTCGACCAACGACGTCTACCCGACCGCCATCCGCATCGCCGCCATCGGCGCGGCCCGCGAGCTGCTGCGCGCCATGGCCGTGCTGCAGGACGCCTTCGCGGAGAAGGCCGTCGAGTTCGGCGGTGTCGTCAAGATGGGCCGCACCCAGCTCCAGGACGCCGTGCCCATGACGCTGGGCCAGGAGTTCTCCACGTACGCCGTGATGCTGGAGGAGGACCGCGGTCGCCTTGCCGAGGCGATCGAGCTGATCCACGAGATCAACCTCGGCGCCACGGCCATCGGCACCGGTCTGAACGCCGCCCCCGGCTACGCCGAGACCGCGCGTCGTCACCTCGCCGCCATCACCGGCCTGCCCCTGGTCACCTCCGCCAACCTGGTCGAGGCCACCCAGGACTGCGGCGCGTTCGTCCAGCTGTCCGGCGTCCTCAAGCGGATCGCGGTGAAGCTCTCCAAGACCTGCAACGACCTGCGGCTGCTGTCCTCCGGTCCGCGCGCCGGCTTCGGCGAGATCAACCTGCCGCCCGTGCAGGCCGGTTCGAGCATCATGCCCGGCAAGGTCAACCCGGTCATTCCCGAGGTCGTCAACCAGGTGGCCTTCGAGGTCATCGGCAACGACATGACCATCACCATGGCGGCCGAGGGCGGCCAGCTCCAGCTCAACGCCTTCGAGCCGGTCATCTTCCACGCCCTGTCGAAGAGCATCAACTCGCTCCGGGCGGCCTGTGTCACCCTCGCCGAGCGCTGCGTCACCGGGATCACCGCCAACACCGAGACCCTGCGCGCGAGCGTCGAGAACTCCATCGGCCTCGCGACCGCCCTCAACCCGCACCTCGGCTACACGGCCGCCACCGCCATCGCGCAGGAGGCGCTCGCCACCGGCCGCTCGGTCGCCGAGCTCACCCTGGAGAAGGGCCTCCTCCCGCCGGACCAGCTCGCCGAGCTGCTCACTCCCGCCCGCCTCACGGGCGCGGCGGTCGGTCCGCTGAACGTCTGATCAGGCCCTCGGCACCGCGAAGTTGAACTCCGCGGTGCCGAAGGTCCCGTACAGCCGAAGCCAGATCGGCAGCACCAGCTCGGTCGCGCGCGCCCCGGACAGGTCGCCCAGGTCGAGGATGCGGTCGTCCGGCCAGCCGAAGGACCGCAGCAGCCCGGTGACCACGTCCTTGGCCTCCGCGTCGTCGCCGCACACGAAGACGACGTGGTCGCCGGGGATCCGGTCCGGGTCCACCATGATCGTGTTGGTCATGGTGTTGAGCGTCTTCACCACCCGCGCCCCGGGGAACGTCCGCTGGATCTGCTCCGCCAGGCTGCCCCCGTCCGGCGTGAGCACCTTCGGCGGCATGCCCTGCGAGAAGTCCAGCGGGTTCGCCACGTCGACGAGGACCTTGCCCTCCAGGTTCTCCGCGCCCGCCGCCTTCAGCGCGGCCAGCGACACCAGGCCGCCGGTCGCGTTCACCACCAGCTCCGCCCCGGCCGCGGCGGCGGCGAAGGTGCCGTGGGCGGCCCGGTGCTCCGCGGCCCACTCCCTGGCCCGGGGGTTCTCCGCGGACCGGGAACCGATGGTCACCTCGTGGCCGAGCGACACCAGCTTGGTCGCGAGCCGTCGGCCGGCCTCACCGGTGCCCAGTACGGCGATCCTCATGTGTGCTCCTTCGTGGCCCCGCGCGGAGTTCGTCCCGACGACGGTATGCCTGGCGGAGACGGCTCAAGTTTGAACACGACAAAGCCGACATTCCTACCAAAGTGGTAACAAGTCAGTCGTGGAGTCGCCCGTATGACCACCGCAGCCACCACCCCCGACGCCCTCGACCGTGAGGCCGCCGCGCTTCTCGACACCGCCGCCTGGCAGGAGATCGTGGCCCGCTGGAGCGAGGCGCCACCGGTGCGGGAGGAGGCGGCCGACTGGCGGCTGCTGCTGTCCGTCCCCGTGGAGCGGCTGGTCGCGGACGCCCTCGACGCCGTCGACCGGGCGGCCGCCGGGCCCGGCGAGCGGCCGCTGCCCGGACGGCTCGGCGCGATGCTGCCCGACCGCCTGCACGTCTGGCGCCGCGTCGGCTGCCCCGACGTCCGCCCCTCCGTCCACCTGGCGCACGCACGGCGCGTCCTCACCGAGTGGGGCTGGCAGAACACCCCGTACAAGCTCCGCGACGCCCGCGGCGCCCGCTGTGTCTGCGGCGCGATGCTCGCCGCGCACCGGCTCGGCTACGGCAGTGCCGCCACCATGAACGAGGCCGGTGCCTGGATGCTGGAGGAGCTCCGCTCCCGCGGCTGGCACGCCCTCATCGGTCCCTGGAACCGCGCCCCCGGCCGCACCGCCGACGACGCGCTCGCCCTGGTGGACGCCACGATCCTCCGCGCGGCCCGGGCCGGCCGCTAGGCCCTGTCGTCGAACTCATGCCTGCCCCGCGACGCCGTGCACGCGGGAGTCTGGCGACAGGACCGAGGAGGCGCAGGCGCGCGACGGCCGGAACCCGTGAGGTCCGGAGGACTACCCTGGGTGTATGGGCGGCGGTCTGACCGGACTGTTCCTCTGCGGCGACGTGATGCTCGGCCGGGGAGTCGACCAGATCCTTCCCCATCCGCTGGACCCGGCGCTGCCCGAGCGGTACGTGCGCGACGCGCGGGACTACGTGACGCTCGCGGAGGCCGTCTCCGGGCCCGTGCCCCGGCAGGCCGCGCCCGACTACCCCTGGGGCGAGGCGCTCGCGCTGCTCGACGCCGCCGGGCCGGCCGCCCGCGTCGTCAACCTGGAGACCGCGGTCACCCGGAACGACGCGCCCACACCCGGCAAGGCCGTCCACTACCGTATGGATCCGGCCAACCTCCCCGCGCTCACCGCCGTCCGCCCCGATGTCGTCGTCCTCGCCAACAACCACGTCCTCGACTACGGGAGGCGCGGACTCGACGACACCCTGGACGCCCTCGCCGACGCCGGGCTGCGCACCGCCGGCGCGGGCCGCGACGCCGAGGAGGCGCGGCGGCCGGCCGAAGTCCCGCTGCCCGACGGCCGTCGGCTCGTCGTCCACGCGCTGGGACTCTCTTCCAGCGGCGTGCCCCGCGACTGGGCCGCCACCGCCCGGCGTGGCGGCGTCCACCAGGCGACCGGACCCGACGACCCGGCCGCTGCCCGGCTCCTCGCCCGGCTGCGCGCGTCCCGGCGCCCCGGCGACCTCGTGGTGGTGTCCGTCCACTGGGGATCCAACTGGGGCTACGCCCCCGCCCGCGCCGAGGTCTCCTTCGGCCACGCCCTCGTCGACGCGGGCGCCGACATCGTCCACGGGCACTCCTCGCACCACCCGCGGCCGCTCGAGACGTACCGGGGCAGGCTCGTCCTGCACGGCTGCGGCGATCTCGTCAACGACTACGAGGGCATCACAGGACAGGAGCGCTACCGCGACGACCTGCGGCTCCTCCACCTCGTCTCCGTCCACGACACGGACGGCAGCCTGGTGCGGGTGCGGCTCGTGCCGCTGCGCAGCCGCCGGCTGCGCCTGGAGCGGGCCCCGGAGCAGGACGTGCGATGGCTCCACGACGCGCTCGGCCGGATCAGCCGCCCGTACGGGATGCGGATCGACCCCGCTCCCGCCGGGGAGCCCGGCGGACCGGCCCTGACGGCCACGCCCGTGTGACCGGCCCGGCGTGGCCGGCCCGCACGGGCGGGCAGGAAGGCGAGCGGACATGTACTTCACCGACCGCACCGACGCGGGCAGGCAGCTCGCCGCGCTTCTGGTGGACCTCGAAGGACAGGACCCGGTGGTCCTGGGACTGCCGCGCGGCGGGGTGCCCGTCGCCGCCGAGGTCGCCGACGCGCTCGGCGCGCCCCTCGACATCTGCCTGGTCCGGAAGCTGGGCGTGCCGTACCAGCCCGAGCTCGCCATGGGCGCGATCGGAGAGGACGGCGTGCGGGTCCTCAACGAGGAGGTCATCGCCCGGGGCGGGGTCTCGCAGCAGGACCTCGCCGACGTCGAACGGCGCGAGCGGGCCGTCCTGGAGGAGCGGGCCCGCCGCTACCGGGGTGCCCGCGAACCGGCCGACATCGCCGGCCGCACCGCGGTGGTCGTCGACGACGGCTTCGCGACCGGGGCGACCGCGCTGGCCGCGTGCCAGGTGGTTCGGGCCCGCGGCGCCGGCCGCATCGTGCTCGCGGTGCCGGTCGCGCCGCGCGGCTGGAGGACCCGGGTCGGCGACGCGGCCGAGCAGACGTACTGCGTGCGCGAGCCCGTCGACTTCTACGCGATCGGGCAGTTCTACCAGGACTTCGCGCAGACCCCGGACGAGGAGGTCGTCGCCACGCTGCGGCTGCGGCGCGGGGAGGCCGGCGTGGACACCGAGGTCCGCGTCCCGCTCGGCGGGCCCGAGGCGGGCGGGCGGCTCACCGTGCCCGACGGCGCCTCGGGCGTGGTGCTCTTCGCGCACGGCAGCGGCAGCAGCCGGCACAGCCCGCGCAACCGCGCGGTCGCCGAGACCCTCAACCGCGCCGGGCTCGGCACGCTCCTCTTCGACCTGCTGACCGAGGCCGAGGCCGCCGACCGGGCCAACGTCTTCGACACGCCGCTGCTCGCCGAGCGCCTGACCCGGGCCACCGACTGGCTCGCCGGCCGGCCCGGCACCGAAGAGCTGCGCCCCGGCTACTTCGGCGCCTCCACGGGCGCGGCGGCGGCCCTGTGGGCCGCGGCCGAACCCGGCAGCACCGTCGGTGCCGTCGTCTCGCGCGGTGGCCGCCCCGACCTGGCGGAGGAACGCCTGCCCGACGTCACCGCGCCCACCTTGCTGATCGTCGGCGGCGCCGACTCGCTGGTCCTGGACCTCAACCACCGCGCGGAGCGCATGCTGCGCTGCGAGCACCAGCTCGTGACCATTCCCGGCGCGGGCCATCTCTTCGAGGAGCCCGGCGCCCTGGCCGGGGTGGGCACGCTGGCGGCGGCCTGGTTCGCCGACCGGCTGTGACCGCGGCGGTCCGGCCGCGCGGCGGTGGTCGACCAGGCCGTCTCTTCCGGATCTCGGCCGGGGCCGTGGCGTGTCCGGACCTGATCCGAAAGAAGCGGCCTAGGCCGGTGATCCGCCGACGATCCGGTCCACCGCCGCCGCGATCAGCGCGTCGCGCTCCTCCTCCGGGAAGACGTCGGGCAGCGTGAGCTGCTCGACGATCAGCCAGTTGAAGGCCAGGATCAGGAGTTTGACGGCGGTCGCGTCGCCCGGGAGGCCGGAGGCCTCGTGGTAGGTGACGTTGTAGTCGACGTCGGCGCGGACCCGGGCGGTGAGGACCGCGCGGAGTTCCGGGCGGCGGGTGGCCTCCAGGCGGAGTTCGAGGAGGGCGAGGTAGCCGGTACGGAACGAGCTGACGCGGCCCACGAGTTCCCGCATCAGCTGCGTGTAGGTCTCACGGTCCGGGCTCGCCGCCTGCTGGCGGGCGATCGTCTCCTCGTCCGGCTGGAGCCGCTCGTAGACGCGGGCGCCCGCCTGGGTGAGCAGGTCGTCGCGGTTGGCGAAGTAGTTCGACGCGGTGCCGGGCGGGACGGCCGCCTCGGAGTCCACAGCCCGGAAGGTGAGGCCCCGGGCGCCCTCGCGGGCCAGCACCTCGATCGCGGCGTCGACGAGCGCCGCCCGGCGCTCCGGGTTCCTGCGCGCCACCGTCATCACTCCCGTCCTGCGGCCGGTTCTCGCCCGTACGCGATTACTCCACGGAGAGTACTACGGGTGGAGTGGATGACCGGGGGCGGGTGCGGCCCTTCGCCGCCGGTGCGCCGTGCTCACCACTCCGACGCCACGAGCTCCACCTCGAACCTGTCCGGGTTCTCCAGATACCCGGCGCAGCTCTGCTCGCCGCCCGCGTGCGGATGGCGGTCGGCGAACAGCAGCCGCCACCCCGCCCGGACGGCTTCGTCGACCAGCCGGTCGAGCTCGGGGCGGGTCGCCACGTGGAAGGCCAGGTGGTTGAGGCCCGGGCGCAGCCGGTCGTGGGTGCCGGCGGTCAGCGCCGCGGACTCCTCGAAGACCAGGTACGTGGCGCCGAGCCGCCAGCTCCGTCCCCGCTCCCAGCTCTGGAACGGCGTGTAGCCCAGTGCTTCGAGCAGCGGCCCGAACGAGGCCGCGGCGCGGCCTATGTCGGGCACCCAGATCTCCACGTGGTGCAGAGCTCCGGTGCCGGCCGGACTCGTCATCGGCTCTCCTCCGAGGGAATCGGTTCGACCCGACCCTAGGCGAGGATCACCAGGCGAGGTCCTCCAGGGCGTCCAGGTCGGGAACCGGCCCCGCGCCGTTGCCGCCCGGGTGGTCCGGGGCGACCGGGAGCTCGGCCCAGATGGTCTTGCCGCGGCGGGCGTAGCGGGTGCCCCAGCGCTGGGCGAACTGGGCCACCAGGAACAGCCCGCGGCCGCCCTCGTCGGTGTCCGTCGCGTGCCGCAGGTGCGGCGAGGTGCTGCTGCCGTCGGACACCTCGCAGATCAGCACCCGGTCGTACACCAGCCGTACGTTCACCGGGGGCCGACCGTAGCGGATCGCGTTGGTGATCAGCTCGCTGAGCACCAGCTCCGCCGTGAACCCGACGTGCTCCAGGCCCCACTCGGCGATCCGCGCCGCCGCTGCCGTCCGCACCGGCGCCACCGCCGACGGGTCCGAGGGCACCTCCCACTCCGCGATCCGGTCAGCCGGGATCCGGTGGGCGCTCGCCACGAGCAGCGCGATGTCGTCCGCCGGCACCGGGAACAGCAGCGCCGCCAGCACGTCCGCGCAGGTCTGCTCCGCGGACCGCGCGGGCCGCGCGAGGGCCTGGCGCAGCAGCGTGAGGCCGGAGTCGTAGTCCCGCTCCCGGCTCTCGAGCAGCCCGTCCGTGAACAGCACCAGCTTGCTGTCCGGCTCCAGCTTCAGCCGCGCCGACGCGAAGGGCCGGTCGCCCAGTCCCAGACCCAGCGGCAGCCCGGCGGGCACCGCCGGGAACTCCACGGTGCCGTCCGGCCGGACCAGGGCCGGCCCCGGATGCCCGGCACTCGCCATCGTGCACGAGCCCGTCGTCGGGTCGTAGATGACGTACAGACAGGTCGCGCCCGCCGAGCCCTCGGCGCCGCCCTTCTCCGCCTCGCCGGCCCCGCCCTCGCGCTGCAGACCCGGCTCGATCTCCTCGCCGAGCCGGTCGATCAGCTCGTCCAGATGGCTCAGCAGCTCGTCCGGTGTCACGTCGAGCGTGGAGAAGTTCGCCACCGCCGTCCGCAGCCGGCCCATCGTCGCCGCCGCGTGCAGCCCGTGCCCCACCACGTCGCCCACCACCAGCGCCACCCGGGCCCCCGGCAGCGGGATCACGTCGAACCAGTCGCCGCCCACGCCCGCCTTGGCCGGCAGATAGCGGTAGGCGACCTGCATCGCGGTCTGGTCCGGCAGCACCCGCGGCAGCAGACTCCGCTGCAGCGCCACCGCCATCGAGTGCTCGCGGGTGAACCGGCGCGCGTTGTCGATCGCCAGCGCCGCGCGTGCCGCCAGCTCCTCCGCGAACGACAGGTCCTCCTCGCCGAACGGCTCCGGCGAGTCCTCGCCGCGCCAGAAGTTCGCCATCCCCAGCACCACGCCACGGGCCAGGAGCGGCACCGTGAGCAGCGAGTGCAGCCCGTACGCCAGCGCCTGCGCCGCGCCCTCCGGGTCCTGCGCCCGCCAGCCCTGCGCCGCGGCCAGATCCGCCTGGATCACCGCCCGGCCCTCCTCCAGGGCCGACGCCATCGGCGTGGTCGGCACCACGAACCGGATCAGGTCACCGACCGGCTGCAGCGGAGTCTCCTCGCTCACCCCGCTCAGCGCCGTCCGCCGCATCTCCGTGAACGCGCCCGACGGCTCCTCGCCGCGCACCACCGGGTCGAGCAGCTCCACCGTCACGAAGTCGGCGAACCGCGGCACCGCCACCTCCGACAGCTCCTCCGCCGTCCGTACGACGTCCAGCGTCGTGCCGATCCGCGTGCCCGCCTCGTACAGCAGCCGCAGCCGGCCCCGCGCCACCTCGGCCCGGCCGGTCAGCGCGGCCAGTTCGGTCGTGTCGCGCATGGTCATCACGCAGCCGCCGTCGGCGACGCCGTCGGCCGTCGGCCGGACGTTCACCGCGAGCAGCCGGTCCCCGGCCAGGTGCACCTCGTCCGTCGCGGCCCGTCCGGACAACAGCAGCGCGGCGGTACGGGGTTCCAGGCCCAGCTCGCGGACATGGCGCCGCTCGGCGTCCTCCGGCAGCTTCAGGAGTCGGCGCGCCTCGTCGTTCGCGAGCAGCAGCCGGCCGTCGCCCGCGACGATGACCACGCCCTCCTTCACGGAGTGGAGCACGGCCTCGTGGTGCTCCTTGAGCCGGGTCATCTCGGCCGGACCGAGACCGTGCGTCTGCCGCCGCAGCCGTACGCTCACCAGGGCCGCGCCGCCCAGCGCGAGCACCAGGGCGACCCCGGCGGCGCTGAACAGCAGCGGCAGCCGGGACTCCACCGTCTCGCCGACCGTCGCCACCTCGATGCCGCTGGTCACCATGCCGACCACGGTCCCGCTGTCGTCCCGGACCGGGACGACGGCGCGGACCGCGTCGTTCGGAGCGCCGCGGAAGATCTCGGTGAACGACTCCCCGGCCCGGGCCCGGCCGATGTCGCCGCTGGCCCGCTGGCCGATGAGGGAGGGGTCGGAGTCGGTGTAGCGCGCCCCGTCCGGAGCGAGCACGGCGATGAAGTCGACGCCGGAGCCGATCCGGGCCGCCTCGGCGCGCGGCTGCAGCTCTGCGGTCGGATCGGCGGCCAGCAGGGCCTCGGCGACGCCGGGCGCGTGGGCGAAGGTCTCGGCGACGGCCAGGGAACGGTTCCGGGCGTTGCGCTCGCTGTCGTGGCGGTCCTGGAGGACGATCGCGAACGCCGCCGCGGCGACGAGCAGCAGCGCGATGATCGCCTGCAGGGTGAAGACCTGCCCGGCTACGCTCCGCAGCCCGGTGGGCCGTCCCCGCGGCTCGCCGCGGGACCGGTCCGCGCGTCGCGTCACGGTGCGCTCCTTCCCGCCCTGCTCGCCGGGGCCTCCTTCCATGCTGCCCCCGGCGCCGCCCCCAGGGGAAACGGGGGGACGCCACGGGCGTGTCCGCGCGGCGCAGCGGCGGGGCAACGGTCACGGAGAGCAGCGGGACGCGCCGCCACGGAGAGCCACCGGCCGGGGTGGCCCCGGCCGGGTCAGCCGGCGCTTCGGACCGCCGTGGCCTGCGCTGCGAGACGGGCGAGCGTGGTGCGCATGCCGTGCCGGTTCACGGCGATCCGGCGCTCGGGGTTCGTCCCCGCGAACACCGTCCCGAGCAGGCTCGCGAGCCCACCGCCACGGCCGGTGCGCAGGTCCTGCCAGGTCTCGGTGACCCGGGTGCCGCCCTCCTCGGTCTCGAAGCGGTAGCCCCAGCGCGCGATCGGCAGACCGAAGACGCCCACGTCGAAGACGAACTCCTCGCCCGGGCGGGCCGTCGTGACCCGGCCGGTGGTGAACCACAGGAACGGTCCGCGCCGGTTGAACCCGACGAACCGGGTGCCGGTGCGCACCGGCGGCCGACGCACCCACACCCCGCGGCACTCCGGGCTCCAGCGGCCCATGTTCCGCAGGTCGGACACCAGGCCGTACAGGGTCGAGCGGTCCGCGTCGACCCGCACCGACTCCTCGAGACTCCACCGTCGCACCGCGTCCGTCATGTGTCCGCTCCCCTCGGTCGCCTTCGATCCACGTGTTACCCGCGGGTACGCTAGCGGACGGAAGGGCCTGTGCGGGAGCGACCGGGGACGTTACGGTGGACGGAAGATCGTTTCGGCCCGCCGTAAGGACACACAGCATGTCGGTACCCGCCGGCCTCCCCGAACCGGAGGTCCTCGTCCACACCGGGGGCCGCGCCGGTTTCCTCACCCTCAACCGGCCGCGCGCCATCAACGCGCTCACCCACGCCATGGTGCGGCGCATCGACGAGGCACTCACGGCCTGGGAGGACGACCCGGCCGTGACGACCGTGGTCCTCCGGGGCGCGGGGGAGCGCGGGCTGTGCGCGGGCGGCGACATCCGGGCCATCCACGCGGACGCCCGCGCGGGCGGCACCGCGACCCTCGACTTCTGGCGCGACGAGTACCGGCTCAACGCCCGGATCGCCCGCCTGGCCAAGCCCTACGTGGCGTTCATGGACGGCATCGTCATGGGCGGCGGCGTCGGCGTCTCCGGCCACGGCTCCGTCCGCGTCGTCACCGAGCGCTCCCGGGTCGCCATGCCCGAGACCGGCATCGGCTTCGTGCCCGACGTCGGCGGCACCTGGCTGCTGGGCCGCGCGCCCGGCGAACTCGGCACCCACCTCGCCCTCACCGGCACCCAGGCCGGCGCCGCCGACGCGCTCCTGACCGGTCTCGCCGACCACTTCGTGCCCGCCGCGGACCTGCCGGCGCTCGCCGCCGAGCTCACCCGCCTCCCCGCGGCCGAGGCCGTCGCCCGCTTCGCGCGTACGGCGCCGCCCGGCGAGCTCGCGGGACAGCGCGAGTGGATCGACGAGTGCTACCGGGCCGACACCGTCGAGGAGATCGTGCGGCGGCTCGGCGACTCCGGGATCCCGGAGGCCAAGGAGACCGCCACCGTCCTGCTCACCCGTTCGCCCACCGCCCTCAAGGCCACCCTCGCCGCGGTCCGCCGCGCCCGGACGCTGGACTCCCTCGAAGCGGCCCTCGACACCGAGTTCCGGCTGTCCCGCGCTGCCCTGCGCTCGCCCGACCTGGTCGAGGGCATCCGCGCCCAGGTCGTCGACAAGGACCGCAACCCGCGGTGGACCCCGCCGACCCTCCCCGAGGTGACCGAGGCCGCCACCGAGTCCTGGTTCGCACCTCTGCCCGAAGGCGAGGAGCTCGGCCTGACACCGCCGGGGCCCGCCGGCAGCTGACCGCGGGCCCTCAGCCCTCCGCCTCCGGCGACGCGTCCAGCGTGAACAGCCCGCCCTGGGGGTCACGGACCGACACGCAGCGGGCCCCCGCGGTCGGCCACCCCTGGTCGGCCTCCGGGATCAGCGCGCCGCCGCGGTCGAGCACGGCCGTGGTCGCCCGCTCCAGGTCGGGCACCCGGAAGTGGACCAGCCAGCGCGGGCGCAGCTGCGGCTGCGCCGAGGCCGCCTCCACCGGGCCGCTGTTCAGCCGGGCCACCGCCTCGCCGTGGGTGCGCAGCACCACCTGCTCGTCCTCGTACGCCACCTCGAAGCGGTCCGCGTTGCCGTCGACCCACTGCAGGACGCCGCCGTAGAAGAGCGCGGCGTCGAACGCGTTGCGCGTGTGCAGCTCCAGCCAGGCGGGAGCGTGGTGCTCGCCGAGCCGCCAGCGGGAGGAGATCCGGCCCTCCCACACCCCGAACGCCGCGCCCTCCAGATCGGTGGCGAGCGCCGCCCGGCCGCGCGGCGGGAAGGCCACCGGGCCGACGCCGACCGTGCCGCCGCGCTCCCGGATGCGCGCCACCGCCGCGTCCGCGTCGGCGACCGCGAAATACGCCGTCCAGGCCACGGGTACGCCCATGCGGACGGCGACCTCGCCGATCCCGCCCACCGGCACACCGTCCCGCTCGCCGACGGAGAAGCCCTGGCCCAGCGGCCCGCGCCGGAAGGTCCAGCCGAGCACAGCGCCGTAGAACTCCTCGGCGGCGTCGAGGTCGCGCGCCGCCAGACTCAGCCAGCAGGGCGCTCCCGGCTCATCCGCGGTCAACGGCACCCGGCTCACCTCACTCCCGTTCGCCCCCCAGGCCACCCTCACCCGGACGCACCGGCTCCGCCACTTGTCCGGCCGCCGGCCGGACCCGCCGCCCCGCGGCGGCGGGACCGGCGGGCCGCTACCCGACCGTCACCGTACCGACGAGTAACCGGTGGTCGGAGCAGGCCGCGACGCCCGTGCACACCGTCGGGACCGCGAGCGAGTCCCCGCCGTACGGCCCGGCGAGGGCGCTCCCCCGGACGAAGACGTGGTCGATCTCCGCGTACCCACCGCACGGCGGCGTCACCCCGGGCGTGCCGGCCGTGGAGACGAGCGCCCCCGTGCGCGCGAGCCGAAGGCCGCGCCGCATCTGTCGTCGCACCACGAAGCCCCGTCCCTGAGCGGCCCTCTCGTGGCCGGATGCCGCGATCCGAGCGACACCGGAATGATCATAGAGGGGGGGCACTGACAGCACCCGGTGACCGCCCGGCGCATGATGTGCGCATGCTGTTGACGTTCGAACCCGTCCTCGACCGGATCGCCGAGGAGATCGCCGACCTCACGGAACGAGGACGGCCCGCCGACTACATCCCCGCGCTCGCCTCCGGCGACCCCGGAAGCTTCGGCATGGCCGTCGCCGAGCTCGACGGCACGGTGTACGGCGTGGGGGACTGGCAGCGGCCCTTCTCCACCCAGTCCGTCACCAAGGTGTTCACGCTCGCCCTGGCCCTGGCCCGCAAGGGCGACCCACTGTGGGACCACGTGGGCCGCGAGCCGTCCGGCAGCCCGTTCAACTCGCTCGTCCAGCTGGAGTACGAGAACGGCATCCCCCGCAACCCCTTCATCAACGCCGGCGCCCTCGTCGTCACCGACCAGCTCCACCGCATCACCGGCGACGCCTCCGGCGTCCTGCTCGACTTCCTGCGCGCCGAGAGCGGCAACCAGGACCTCGACTTCGACCGCGACGTCGCCGCCTCCGAGACCGCGCACGGCGACCGCAACGCCGCCCTCGCCCACTTCATGGCCTCGTACGACAACATCGCCAACCCCGTGCCGACCCTGCTGCGCGAGTACTTCCGGCAGTGCTCCGTCGAGGCCTCCTGCGCCGACCTCGCCCTCGCCACCGGCTTCCTCGCCCGCCACGGCATCCGCGCCGACGGCTCCCGGCTGCTCACCCGCAGCCAGGCCAAACAGGTCAACGCGGTCATGCTCACCTGCGGCACGTACGACGCCGCCGGCGATTTCGCCTACCGCGTCGGACTGCCTGGCAAGAGCGGAGTCGGCGGCGGCATCATCGCCGTCGTCCCGGGCCGCTGCACGCTGTGCGTGTGGAGCCCCGGCCTCGACGAGCGCGGGAACTCGGTCGCGGGCGTCACCGCCCTCGACCGGTTCACCACCATCACCGGCCTGTCCGTCTTCTGAGGGGACCGGCCGTCCGGCGGCCGGACGGACCGGCCGTCCGGCGGCCTCAGGCCGCGTCGAACACCAGGACGTACGCCCCGCGCCGCTCCTCACCGTCCGGCAGCCGCCAGTCGGCGGTCACCTGGCCGCGCGAGCCCGTGGCCTTCGGGTCGAGCACCCGCGCCAGCCGCAGCAGGAGCGGCGCGTCCGCGCCCAGCCGCACGTCCGTGCCGTACGCACCGTCCTCCACGACCGGCGCGGCCGACGCGTCGAACGCGCCGGTCCCGTCGAAGGACGCCTCGACGGTCGGGTCCGGCGTGTCCGACACGCTCTGGGCCTGCGGCACCGCCCGGCCCTGGAGCAGCGCCGTCAACTCGGCCAGCAGGACCGGGTCGTGCACTCCGTCGTAGAGCCACCGGGTGCCGAGCACGCCGTGCTCCGAGGTGCCGATGAGCGCACCCTCGGCGCCCTCCAGCGGCGCTCCCCGGTAGGTCATCGGCACCAGGTAGGAGTGGACCTCCTCGCCGGAGGTGTCCGCGACCACCGCGAACTCGATGCCCACCTCGCCCTCCGGGTCGTCGAGCCGGAACCCGCCCGCCTTCTCCAGGACGGGCAGCGTGCCCTCGCCGCCCCTGTACCAGGGGCGGGTCGGCAGCCAGGTCTCCAGGAGCTCCAGCTTGGTCGGCGTCATCGTGGTCTTGTGGATCTCGGCCATTGCCTCGCACTTCCTCCGTCACGGTACGGTTCCCGGGCGCGCGGAACCGCCCCGGAACCGTACCTCCACGGACGGACCGTCAGGCTTCCGCCCCCGGCGCGTGCAGCTCGCCCGACCTGGCAACTCGCGCGTACCACCGGGCACTCGACTTGGGCGTGCGCCGCAGCGTCGCGTAGTCCACGTGGACCGCGCCGAACCGCTTCGCATAGCCGTACGCCCACTCGAAGTTGTCGAGCAGCGACCACAGGAAGTAGCCGTGCACCACCGCGCCGGCCTCCACCGCCCGGTGCAGCGCCTCCAGATGCGCGTGGACGTACGCGGCCCGCTCCGGGTCGTGCACCGAACCGTCCGCGCCGACCACGTCCTCGTACGCCGCGCCGTTCTCGCTCACCACCAGCGGAAGACCCGGGTACCGGGCCGACACCCGGGTCAGCAGGTCCTCCAGACCCGACGGGTCGACCGGCCAGCCCATCGCCGTCCGCGCCCCGTCCGCCTGGTGGAAGGCGACGTCGTCCGCGCCCGGCCACGGCGAGAACGCACTGTTCCCGTGCCCGTCGTCCTGCGGCTTCGCCTCGCCGTCCGCGACCCGCGACACCACCGTCGGCGTGTAGTAGTTGATGCCCAGCCAGTCCAGCGGCTGCCCGGCCGTCGCCTCGTCACCGGCCCGTACGAACCCCCAGTCCGTGAGGTGCGCGGTGTCCGCGAACAGCTCCTCCGGGTAGCGCCCGTCCAGCATCGGTCCCAGCCAGACGCCGTTGCCGACGGTGTCGATCCGCCGCGCCGCCTCCCGGTCCTCCGCCGACGGCGTCAGCGGGCGCACCTCGTGGAGGTTGAGCGAGACCGCCAGCTTCGCCCCGGCCGGCAGCGCCGACCGCAGCGCCTGTACCGCGAGCCCGTGCCCCAGGTTGAGGTGGTGGGCGGCGCGCAGCGCGGCCACCGGATCCGTACGGCCCGGGGCGTGCACCCCGGATCCGTAACCGAGGAACGCGCTGCACCAGGGCTCGTTGAGCGTGGTCCAGCGGCTCACCCGGTCGCCCAGGGCCTCGGCGACCAGACCCGCGTACGCGGCGAACCGCTCCGCCGTCGCCCGCTCCGGCCAGCCTCCCGCGTCCTCCAGCTCCTGCGGCAGGTCCCAGTGGTAGAGGGTGAGCGCCGGCTCGATCCCGGCCGCGAGCAGCTCGTCGACGAGCCGCCGGTAGAAGTCGAGTCCCTTCTGCACCGCCGGACCCCGCCCGGTCGGCTGGACCCGCGACCAGGACACCGAGAACCGGTAGGCGTTGAGCCCCAGCTCCGACATCAGCCGGACGTCCTCGCGGAACCGGTGGTAGTGGTCGACGGCGACGTCGCCCGTGTGCCCTTCGAAGACCTTCCCCGGCGTGTGCGAGAAGGTGTCCCAGATGGACGGGGTACGGCCGTCCTCGGCCGCCGCCCCCTCGATCTGGTACGCGGCGGTGGCGGCGCCCCACAGGAAGTCGGACGGGAATCGGCGGACGGCGGTCAGCGGCCGGGTTTCGGACGCGGTCATAGGGGAGCGCTCCCAACACAGAGACGGGTGACGGACGTGCCACGGGCGTGCCGGGAGGCACGGCGGCGGTACGGAGAAGGAATCGGCGGCCGGGCGTCAGCTCTTGACCGCGCCCGCGGTGATCCCGCCGACGATGTGCTTGCCGAGCAGCGCGAAGACCAGCAGCAGCGGCACCGTGGAGATCAGCGCGCCGGTCAGGACCACGGCCTGGTCGACGCTGTGGTTGCCGGCGCCGAGCCCGGCGAGGGCGACCTGGAGGGTCGGGTTGCCGTCGGGCGTGAGCGCGATGAACGGCCAGAAGAAGTCGTTCCACGCCTGGACGAACACCAGCATCCCGAGGACGGCCATCGCCGGGCGCGCGACCGGGAAGACCACGTGCCAGACGATCCGCAGCGAGTGGGCCCCGTCCATCCGGGCCGCCTCCACCAGCTCCACGGGCAGCGCCTCGATGAGGAACTGGCGCATGAAGAACACGCCGAAGGCGGCCACCAGGGACGGCAGCACCACGGACTGGAGCTGGTCGACCCAGCCGAGGTCGGTGACGATCCGGTACAGCGGGATCACGCTGAGCTGCGGCGGGATGGTCATCGTCGCGACGACCAGGGTCAGCAGGGCGCCGCGGCCCTTGAACGGCAGCTTGGCGAAGGCGAATCCGGCCAGGGTCGAGAAGAGCACCGTGGACAGGGCGACGAGGGAGGCCACCACGGTCGTGTTGACCAGCGCCTCGCCCATGTCGACCTGGTTCCAGGCGAAGGACAGGTTGTCGAGGAGGCGCGGCCCGGGCAGCAGCGGCGCGGGCGCCGTGACCACCCGCTCGCCGGAGTGCGAGGCCGCCACGAGGTTCCAGTACAGCGGGAAGAGCGAGACCAGCGCGGCGAGGCCGAGCAGGACGTAGGTCAGCGGCCCGGCGTGGTGCTGCCGGCCGGCGGTCTGCCGGAAACGAGTGCGCACGGGATCAGGCCCCCAGCTTCTTGCGGTTCGCGCGGGCGATCAGCGACTGCGCGCCGCCGACGAGGAGCAGGAGCAGCAGCATCACCCAGGCGATGGCGGAGGCCTGGCCGAGCGCCCCGGTGACCCAGCCCTTCTCGTACATCAGCAGGCTGAGCGTCTGGAACTGGTTGCCGCTGCCGCCGGAGATGCCCACGCTGCCGCCGTAGAGCATCGGCTCGCCGAACAGCTGGGTCGCGCCGATGGTCGAGACGATGATCGTGAACAGGATCGTCGGACGGATGGAGGGGATCGTCACGCTGAGGAACTGGCGCCAGCGCGACGCCCCGTCGAGGGCCGCCGCCTCGTACAGGTCCTGCGGCACGGCCTGCATCGCGGCAAGGTAGATGAGCGCGTTGTAGCCGGTCCAGCGCCAGGTGACGATTACCGAGATGGCGATCTGCGCGGGCCACTTGGACGACTCCCAGTCGACCGGGTCGAAGCCCACCAGACCGAGCGCCGAGTTGATGAGACCGTAGTCGGTGTTGAACAGCTGGGCGAAGACCAGGGTCGCCGCCGCGATGGAGGTCGCGTACGGGGCGAGGACGGCGACCCGGAAGAAACCCCGGCCGCGCAGCCGGTAGTTGAGCAGGTGCGCGAGGCCGAGCGCCATGAGGAGCTGCGGCACGGTCGAGATCACGCCGATGGTGAAGGTGTTGGCGAGCGCGTTCCAGAAGAACTCGCTGTCGGCGAGGCCGGTGTAGTTCTCCAGTCCCCGCCACTCCGGCTCGCCGCCGAGCTCCACCCGGTTGAGCGAGAGCCAGCCCGTGTAGAGCAGGGGGAAGAGGCCGAAGGCGGCGAAGGTGAGGAAGAAGGGGGCGACGAAGGCGTACGGGGTCGCCTTCAGGTCCCAGCGGTAGAGCCGGCGGCGCAGGGCGGACGTGCCGTCGTCCGGGCGGCGGGCGCCGGGGCGCCGGGAGCGGGCGGGCGGTGCGTCGGGCGGCGGGGAGCCGCCGTTCCTCGCCCGTACGGAGGTGGCCACGGGGGCGTCCTTCCAGGTCGGTGCGTACGGGTGGGGCGTGGGGTGGGTTCGGCGGGGCGCGGTCGGTGCGCTGGGGCGGGGGCCCGGTCGGCTCCGCGGCCGGGGCCCCGCCGCCTCCCGCTACTGGTCGATCTTGTCGTCGACCAGCTTCCTGACGTTCTCCCAGGCCTTCGCCGGATCGGTGCCGCGCTGCTCGATGTCGAGGATGCCGTTGTCGGTGAGGAAGGTCTTCACCTGGCCGTCCCAGCGGCTGATGGGCGCGGGCTTGATCTGGGCCGCCGCGGCCGCGTAGATCTGGCCGACGGGGGTGTCGCCGAAGTACGGCAGCCTGGCGTCGACCACGGCGGCGGAGGACAGGGTGTCCTTGGTGGACGGGATGTTGCCGTTGACCGCGAACACCTTGGCGTGCTGGGCCGGGGCGGTCAGCCAGGCGGCCAGCTCCGCGGCCTCCTTGGCGTGCTTGCCGGACTTGGGCACGGCGAGGAAGGAGCCGCCCCAGTTGCCGGAGACGGGTGGCGCGGCGATGTCCCACTTGCCCTGGTTGGCGCTGCCGGCCTGGTCCTTGATGATGCCGGTCATCCAGCTGGGGCAGGCGACCGTGGCGAACTTCGCGTTCTTGAAGGCGGCGTTCCAGGTGCCCTTCTCGTCGAACTGCCGCAGCTTGGCGGTGATGCCGCTCTGTGCCGCCTCGACGGCGGTGTCCCAGGCCTTCTTCACGCCGGGGCTGGTCTCCCAGGCGAGCTCGCCCTGGGAGTTCGCGTACTGCTCGGGGTCGCTGTTGACGACGGCGTTGAACAGGCCGCTCGCGGAGTCGTGGAAGAAGGTGCCGGAGGGTGCGCTCTTCTGGTAGGTCTTGCCGGTCTCCAGGAACTTCCCCCAGTCGCCCGCCCACAGCCGGCCGACCTCGGTGCGGTCGGTGGGCAGCTTGGCCTTGGCGAAGAGCTCCTTGTTGTAGCAGATGGCCATGGGGCCGATGTCGGTGCCGAGGCCGATCACCTTGCCGTCCGCGGTGGTGGCCTGCTTGACCTTCCAGTCGAGGAAGGCGCCGACGTCGGCGCCGCCGGTCTTGGAGAGGTCCACCCACTTGTCGGCCATGGCGGGACCGGTCGCCTCGGCGATGTACCCCACCTCGACGGCCTGGATGTCGGCGAGACCGCTGTTGCGGGAGAGGCGCAGCTTGAGGGTGTCCCAGTACTTCTGCCCGTCGGCGACGTTCGACTCGACGATCTTGATGTTCGGGTGGCTCTTCTCGTACTCGGCGTACAGCTTGGCGCCGGTCTTGTTGTCGTAGCCGAAGGAACCGAAGGTCCCGACCCGCAGCGTGATCGTGCCGCCGTCGGCGGAGTCCCCACCGTCCCCGCCGTCGCCGCAGCCGGTGAGCAGGGTCGTGCCGGCGGTCAGGGCCGCGACCGCCGCGAGCGCGGTTCGGCGGGCGCGGCCGGGGGCCGGTCTGCTGCTGGTAGTGCGCATGCCACTCTCCTCGTCCAAAAGGTGGTGCCTGCTCGTGCCAGTTATGGGAGCGCTCCCACGTCGTTGTTGCCGGAAGGTTCCTGCCTTCCGGGTGGAGGTGTCAAGACATGAACGCGAATTCGTCCGGTGCCGGGATGTGCGTAGCATGGGAGCGCTCCCATGCATCGGTTGTCGAACGGGGTGCCGGACGGGCGCCGTCCGGTGCCGCTTGCGACGGGGGCGGGAGCGGTGGCCTATCTTGACCTGATCGCCGCACGGTACGGGGCGACGCCGCACGAGGGGAGTACGAGGGCGTGAGCGGACGGCACAGTGGCAGGCCCACGCTGGAACAGGTCGCGGCCCGGGCGGGGGTCGGCCGGGGCACCGTGTCCCGGGTCATCAACGGCTCGCCCCGGGTGAGCGAACAGGCGCGTGAGGCCGTCGAACAGGCCATCGAGGAGCTCGGGTACGTGCCCAACCAGGCCGCCCGCACCCTCGCGGGCAGCCGCACCGACGCCGTGGCCCTCGTCATCCCCGAGACCGAGGCGCGGCTCTTCGCCGAGCCGTACTTCCTCGACATCATCCGCGGGATCAGCGCCGAGCTCGGCGCGTCCGACAAACAGCTGCTGCTCACCCTGGTCCGCAGCGAGCGGGAGCGCGAGCGCTTCGAGCAGTACCTCGCCGCGCAGCGCGTGGACGGCGTGCTGCTCGCCTCCGTGCACGCCGACGACCCGCTGCCCGAGCGGGTCCGCGAACTCGGCCTGCCCGTCGTCCTCAACGGCCGGCGCACCGCCGACGAGCCCGCCGCCTACGTCGACTCCGACAACGCGGGAGCGGGGCGCGCCGCCGTCGCCCACCTCGCCGGACGCGGGCGCCGCCGCATCGCGACCATCACCGGTCCCCTCGACATGTACGTGGCCCGGGCGCGCCTCGACGGCTACCGCGAGGGCGTCGCGGCGGCCGGGCTCGACGCCGACGAACTCCTCGTCGCCACCGGCGACTTCACCGAGGAGGGCGGCCGGCGTGCCATGCGCGCGCTCCTCGACCGGGCGCCGGACCTGGACGCCGTGTTCGCCGCCTCCGACGTCATGGCCGCCGGCGCCCGCGGCGTCCTGCGCGAGGCCGGCCGCCGCGTGCCGGACGACGTGGCGCTGGTCGGCGTCGACGACTCGGCCGTCGCCCGGCTGATGGACCCGCCGCTCACCAGCGTCCGCCAGCCCATCGAGGAGATGGGCCGCACGATGGCCCGCATGCTGCTGCGGGAGCTGGCCGGGGAGGCGACGGCGGCAGAGGAGGGCGCGCACCAGGTGCTGCCGACGGAGCTGGTGGTGCGGGAGTCGTCCTGAGCGTGCGGTCGACGCGGCCGCCCACGCCCGTGGGCGGGCCGGGAACCCGAGGGCTCCGGCCCGCCCGGGGGGTGGGTCAGGGGTGCGTCACAGGGCCGGATGGGCGTTCTGCATGAGCTCCCGGAACTGGGCCGAGAACCACTTGCCCGAGAGCGGGGCGTTCGGGAGCGCGCCCGACATGTTGTTGTTGTTCCGGGGGTTGCCCGTGTACGTCGGGTCGCACATGCGGTCGAAGCCCTTGCCCTCGTCGTTCGGGATCTCCGAGCTGGCACCGTCGGACTCACCCGGGGGCTTCATCCAGACGTACGCGTCGATGCCCGGCTGCGGGGCCGCCTTCGGACGCTCGCCGAGGCCCGCGCCCGCCTGGTTGCACCAGTTGCCGGGGTTGATGCGGCGGTCGTAACGTCCCCCGTCGACGTACGTGTTGACGTCCGTCTTCGCACCGGGCCCGGCCGGCCGGGCGGTACCGCCCCAGCCGTTGCGGGAGGTGTCGATCAGCATGCCGATCCTGGAGTCGAAGCCGATCGAGACCAGCTTGTCGCGCATCGCCTGCGCGTACGACAACTCGTCGGTGTAGCGGTTCCAGTCGACCCACTTGGACTGGCGGACCGAGACGCCGTTGACGGAGTCGTCGATGGAGAAGTTCTCCTCCTTCAGGGCGCTGTAGTTCGCGGTGTTGACGATGAAGCCGGTCACGTTGGCGACGGTGGAGCCCTCGGCCGTCGCCGCCGTCTTGAACAGCTCGGCGGAGGGGCCGAAGTTGTCGTCCCAGCCCAGCCAGCCGTGGTGGCCGGCGTCCAGGTAGTTGTAGACGTTCGGGATCGCACCCAGCTTGTTCAGGGCGTAGCCGACGCCCTTGACGTAGTTGCCGTTGGCCTTCATCACGTCGCAGTTCGCGGTCGCCGTCGGGCGGCCGCTCACGTTGGTGACGAGGTTGGGCAGGGAGTCGAGCTCGAGCGTCGTGACGATGCGCAGGCCCGCGTACTTCGGGTCGGAGAAGATCGCCGCGATCGGGTCGATGTACTGGGTCTTGTACTTGTCGATTTCCGTCGGTCCGAGTTCGCCGTTGGAGGCGAGCGCCGCGCAGTCCCGGCCGGGCAGGTTGTAGATGACGAACTGGACGACCATCTCGCCGTCGCCCTTCTGCCGCAGCGCCTCGTCGAGGTGCGCCCGCACGCCCATGGCGCCGTTCGCGCCGTTGATGGCGGCGATCCGGTCCACCCACACACCGGTGGGCTGGTTCGACACCCGGGTGCCGCCCGGCTCGGCAGCCGCGTTCGCGGACCACTCCGGGTTCACGTACACCCGTGCCCCGACGTACGGGTTGTCGGCCTTCGTGCCGGCCGGCGGCGGTGTCGTCGGGGGAGTGGTCGGCGGGGTGGTCGGAGGCGTGGTGGGCGGCACCGAGCCGGTGCAGGTCACGCCGTTCAGCGTGAAGCTCGCCGGGACGGCGTTGGTGCCGCTGTAGGTGGCGTTGAAGCCGAAGGAGGTCGAACCGCCCGTGGCGAGCGTCCCGTTGTACGAGAGGTTCTTCGCGGTGACGGCGGCGCCGGACTGGGTGATGTCGGCGTTCCAGCCCTGCGAGACCTTCTGGTCACCGCCGTAGGACCAGCCCAGGTTCCAGGCGCTTACGGGATCGCCCAGGTTGGTGACGGTGACGTTCGCGGTGAAGCCGGTGTTCCACTGGTTGGCGATCTGGTAGTCGACCTTGCAGCCCGCGGCGGCGGCGCCGGCGGTGGCGGTGCTCAGCGCGGTGGCCGTGGCGCCGGTGGCGGCGATCAGGCCGAGGGCCGCGAGCAGGGCGGTACGGGTGGTTGTGCGGCTCATGGTGGTGGGTGTCCCTTTCAGTTTCCGTTCAGGGAGCGCAGGCGGTCGCGCAGCCCGATGCCGAATGCGGTGGGGGTGCCGTCGTACGAACTGATCAGCGCGGGACCCGAGTTGCAGTTCCAGGTGTTCCAGGTCCAGCCCAGGTACGAGAGGCCGCGGTCGTCGAACCACTTCATGACGCGGTCGATGAACGCGTGTGCGCAGGTGTTCTCGCCGATCTCGCCCGCCACCAGGGGAACCTGGGCGGCGACGGGGGCGAGGGTGGCGTTCCAGCACGTCTCGTCGGCGCAGGCGTTGAAGTTGTAGACGTGCCAGGCGGCGGCCAGACCGCCCGCCGGGTCGGTGGGGCGGTGCTGGAGCCATTGGCTCAGGTCGTTGGAGTACGCGATGCCGGGCACGAGGACGAGGTTCTTCGCGCCCGTCGCGCGGACCGCGTCCACCAGGTCCTGCATGCCGGCGACCTCGTAGCCGATGCCGGGGCAGCTGCCGCCGTCGCGCCAGCAGGACCAGGCCTGGGCGGCGGTGGAGGTCGCCCGGTCGGGATAGGGCTCGTTGAACAGGTCGAAGACGACCCGCCTGTCGTTCTTGAAGGTGTTCGCGACCGAGGTCCAGAACGCCGGGGTGTACCGGGCGTTCGGCATCGGCTTCTGGCAGGACGCGTGGACGTCGCCGCAGCCCGAGGAGCTGCCCGTGTACTGCCCGTACGTCCAGTGCAGCTCGACCACCGGGGTCATGCCGTGCGCGAGGACCCTGGCGACCAGGTCCTTCACGGCGGTCACGTAGTTCTCGCCCCGGTACTCGGGCTTGATGTTGTCGAGGCCCAGCCAGCACTCCTCGTTGAGCGGGATGCGGACCGTGTTGGCCTTCCAGTCGGCGATGGCCCTGATCGCGGCGTCGTCGGCCGGGCCGTCCCAGATGCCGTGGCCCTGCACGCACATGAACTCGCCTCCGGAGCGGTTCACGCCGAGCAGGCGGCGGGTCGCGCCGTTCTGGTCGGTGAGCCGGTTGCCGGTGACGCCGAGCTCGGGTGCGCCGGTGACCGGAGTCGGAGGGGTGGGGGGAGGGGTCGTCGGCGGGGTGGTCGGGTCCGTCGGGGTCGGAGTCGGGGTGGGGGTCGGAGTGGGCGTCGGGGTTCCGGCCGTGTCGCACGGCGCGCCGTTCAGCGTGAAGGCCGCCGGGGCCGGGTTGGTGCCCGTCCAGGAGGCGATGAAGCCGGCCGTCACCTTCGCGCCCGTCCCGAGCCCGCCGTTCCAGCTCTCGTTGACGACGGTCACGGCCCCGGCGGACTGGGACCACTTGCCGCCCCAGCCCTGACTCACGACCTGGCCGGCCGGGAAGTCGAAGCCGAGCTGCCAAGCGCTCAGCGCGGCACTGTTGTTGGTGAGGGTGACGGCACCCTGGAAACCGCCGGTCCACTGGCCGACGATCGCGTACTCCACGGTGCAGGCGGGTGCGGACGCGGCTCCCGAGGCCGTACCCGAGACGACGAGAGCGGTGCTCGCCGCCGTGAGCGCCGCTCCCGCGAGCAGCGCCGTCAGACGTGGGGGATGTCGCATGAGCGAGTCCTCGCAGCGAGGGCACACCGAGCCCGGTGCGCCGACGGGATGGATTCGCTCCCACTGGTCGGGCAGACCGTAGCGGCAACCGCCGCCAAGGAAAAGAGGAGTCGAGCAAAATTCCGCATCAGGTGCCTTCGACTCTTCGGCTGTCTTGACGGCGTCTCGTCAGGTCTGCACAGTGGGAGCGCTCCCACTGGTTCAGAGCTTGACCACTCGCCCTCGCACCACACCCGCTCGCACCACACCCGACTCCGAGCCGCGAGGAGAACCACCCGCATGCCATCACGCCCCCGCAGGCCGCACGGACCACGCCGTCCGGTCCGGCCCCTCATCGCGCTGGCCGCCGTACTCGCCCTCCCCGCCGCACTCCTGGCGGTCGGACCACCCGCCCAGGCCGCCGCCGTGCAGTGCAGCGTCGACTACAGGACCAACGACTGGGGCTCCGGCTTCACCGCGGAGCTCACCCTCACCAACCGCGCCGCCACCGCCCTCGACGGCTGGACCCTCAGCTACGCCTACACCGGTGACCAGAAACTGAGCAACGGCTGGAACGGCACCTGGACCCAGACCGGGAAGACCGTCACGGTCACCAACGCCTCCTGGAACGGCACCGTGGCCGCCGGCGCCGCCGTCACGACCGGCGCCCAGTTCGCGTACACCGGCACCAACACGGCACCGACCTCCTTCAGCGTCAACGGCACGCCCTGCACCGGCGCCCACCAGCCCCCGGTCACCGTCCTGACCAGCCCGGCGCCCGGCGCCGTCTACACCCAGGGCGACCCGGTGCCGCTCGCCGCCACCGCGGCCGCCGCCGACGGCGCCACCATCGGCAAGGTCGAGTTCTACAGCGACACGACCCTGCTCGGCACCGACACGACCGCTCCCTTCACGCTCGGCGCCACGTCCCTGCCCGCCGGCGCCCACTCGCTCTACGCCAAGGCCTACGACTCCCTCGGCGCCACCGGCGAGTCCGCCCCGGTCGGGATCACCGTCGCCGCAGGACCCGCGCTCGTCGCGACCCCCGCCCAGCTCTCCGTGCGCCAGGGCGCGACCGGCACCTTCGACCTGAAGCTGTCCACCCAGCCCAGCGCGAACGTCACCGTGAGCGTCGCCCGCACCTCGGGCGTCACCGGCCTCACCGCGAGCCCGGCCACGCTCACCTTCACCCCGGCGAACTGGAACACCGCCCAGAAGGTGACCGTCGCCGCCGCGCAGACCGGCACCGGCACCGCCGTGTTCACCGCCACCGCGCCCGGCCACACCAAGGCCGAGGTCACCGTTGCCCAGCTGGCCGCGAGCTCCACCTACGAGGCCCGCTTCCTCGACCTGTACGGGAAGATCACCAACCCGGCCAACGGCTACTTCTCGCCGGAGGGCATTCCGTACCACTCCGTCGAGACCCTGATCGTCGAGGCCCCCGACCACGGCCACGAGACGACCTCGGAGGCGTACAGCTACCTCGTCTGGCTCCAGGCGATGTACGGGAAGATCACCGGTGACTGGTCGAAGTTCAACGGCGCGTGGGACACCCTCGAGAAGTACATGATCCCCACCCACGCCGACCAGCCCACCAACTCCTCCTACACGCCGGGCAAGCCCGCCACCTACGCGCCCGAGTGGGACCTGCCGTCCCAGTACCCGGCGCGGCTCGACCCGGCCGTCACCGCCGGCGCGGACCCGCTGGCCGCCGAACTGAAGAGCGCGTACGGCACCGACGACGTCTACGGCATGCACTGGATCCAGGACGTCGACAACGTCTACGGCTTCGGCAACGAGCCCGGGAAGTGCTCCGCCGGCCCGACGGCCACCGGTCCCTCGTACGTCAACACCTTCCAGCGCGGCCCGCAGGAGTCCGTCTGGGAGACCGTCACCCACCCCACCTGCGACCGGTTCGCCTACGGCGGGACGAACGGCTACCTCGACCTGTTCACCGGCGACAACTCCTATGCCAGGCAGTGGAAGTTCACCAACGCGCCGGACGCCGACGCCCGCGCCGTCCAGGCCGTCTACTGGGCCGACCTGTGGGCCAAGCAGCAGGGCAAGGGCGCGCAGGTCGCCGCCACCGTCGGCAAGGCCGCCAAGATGGGCGACTACCTGCGCTACGCGATGTTCGACAAGTACTTCAAGAAGGCCGGCGACTGCGTCGGGCCGACCGCCTGCCCGGCGGGCAGCGGCAAGAACAGCTCCCACTACCTGTTGTCCTGGTACTACGCCTGGGGCGGCGCCACCGACACGTCCGCCGGCTGGGCCTGGCGGATCGGCTCCAGCCACGCCCACGGCGGCTACCAGAACCCGCTCGCCGCGTACGCGCTGAGCGCCTACGCCCCGCTCCGCCCCAAGTCGGCGACGGGCGCGGCGGACTGGGCGACCAGCCTCACCCGGCAGCTGGAGTTCTACCGCTGGCTCCAGTCCGACGAGGGCGCCATCGCGGGCGGCGCCACCAACAGCTGGCAGGGCCGCTACGCCACCCCGCCGGCCGGGACCCCGACCTTCCACGGCCTGTTCTACGACGAGAAGCCCGTCTACCACGACCCGCCGTCCAACCAGTGGTTCGGCTTCCAGGCCTGGTCGATGGAGCGCGTCGCCGAGTACTACCAGCAGACCGGGGACGTCCAGGCGAAGACCGTGCTCGACAAGTGGGTCACGTGGGCGCTCTCCAAGACCACGATCAACCCCGACGGCACCTACCGCGTCCCCTCCACCCTCCAGTGGAGCGGCGCCCCCGACACCTGGAACGCGGCGAGCCCCGGCGCCAACAAGGGCCTCCATGTCACGGTCGCCGACTACACCGACGACGTCGGCGTCGCCGCCGCCTACGCCAAGACGCTGACCTACTACGCCGCCAGGTCCGGTCACGCCGAGGCCAAGCGGGTCGCCAAGGCCCTCCTCGACGGCATGTGGACCCACCACCAGGACCCGCTGGGCATCGCCGTCCCGGAGACCCGCGCCGACTACAACCGCTTCGACGACCCGGTGTACGTCCCGAGCGGCTGGACCGGCACGATGCCGAACGGCGACGCCGTGAACTCCTCGTCCACCTTCACCTCGATCCGCTCCTTCTACGAGAACGACCCGGCCTGGCCGAAGATCGAGGCCTACCTGGCGGGCGGCGCCGCGCCGGTGTTCACCTACCACCGTTTCTGGGCCCAGGCGGACATCGCCCTGGCCATGGGCTCGTACGCGGAACTGCTCGAATAATCCGCCGCCCCGCGAAGAGCACCCGCTCCGCGTACGATCGGCCGGGCCGGCCCTCGGGAAGGGGGCCCGCCCGGCCGCACCACGGGTGCCGCCTTCCCTGGTCCGCCGGGGTCACAACCGGAGTCCCGGACGGTAAGGTCGACCCCGCATCGTCGAAGCGCTTGAACCGGGCGGAGAAGAGCATGGTCACCCTCGCGGACGTCGCGCGGCACGCAGGAGTCTCGGCCAGCACCGTCAGCTACGTGCTGAGCGGCAAGCGGTCCATCTCCGCGGTCACCCGCGAACGCATCCAGCGGAGCATCGAGGAGCTCGGCTACCGCCCGCACGCCGGGGCGCGGGCCCTGGCCAGCAGCCGGACCGACATCCTCGCCCTGATGATGCCGCTGCGGACCGACATGTACGTGCCCGTGCTCATGGAGATCGCGATGGCCGTCACGACCACGGCCCGCGCCCACGGCTACGACGTCCTCCTGCTCACCGGGGAGGAAGGGCCCGAGGCCATCCGTCGGGTCGAGGGCAGCCGACTCGCGGACGCGATGATCGTCATGGACGTGGAGCTCGAGGACCCCCGCCTGCCCTACCTCAAGGCCGCCGGCCGGCCGGCCGTCCTCATCGGGCTTCCCGGCGACACCACCGGACTCAGCTGCGTCGACCTCGACTTCGAGGCGGCCGGCGCCGAGTGCGTGGACCATCTCGCCGCGCTCGGCCACCGCCAGATCGCCGTCCTCGGCGAACCGCCCGCCGTCTACGCCCGCGGCACCGGCTACGCCGAGCGCACCCTGCGCGGGCTGCGCGCCGCGGCCGACGAGCGGTCCGTCGGACTGCTGCACCGGCCCAGCGACGGCGGGCACGCCGCCGTCGCCGCGACCGTCGGCCGCGTCTTCGAGGAGCGCCCCGGCACCACCGCCCTCGTCGTCCAGAACGAGGCCGCCGTCGAACCGCTGCTCGCCGTCCTGCGCCGGGACGGCCGCGCCGTCCCCGAGGACGTCTCCGTCTTCGCCGTCTGCGCCGGACAGGCCGCCGCCCAGGCCTCCGTACCGCTCACCTCCATCGGCGTCCCCGCCCACGAGATGGGCCGCCGGGCGGTCGAACGGCTCTTCGCCCACCTGGACGGCCACGAACCGCCCGGCACCGTCCTGATCGCCCCCGAGCTCGTCGACCGCGGCAGCACCGGACCCGCCCCCGCGGAGGCCTAGTCCGCCGGCCGGCGTGCGGCAGGGAGGACGGGCGATGGGCGCGGAAATCCGAGACCGTACGGCGGAAGACGGTGGTGCTCGGGGCGACGACGCGGCGGAGTTCCGGGCCTTCTTCGAGCGCCACTACGCCGAACTCGCCCGTTTCGCCCACATGGTGAGCGGCGAGGCGGGCGCCGCCGACGACCTCGCCGCCGACGCCATGGTCGCCCTCTGGCACCGCTGGGACCGGGTACGCGGCGCCGACCGCCCCCTCGCCTACGCCCGCGGCGTCGTCGCCCACCTCGTCCGCAGCCGCATCCGCGGCGCGGTGCGCGAACGCCGCCGGATCGCGCTCTTCTGGGACCGGCGCTCCGAGCGGGCCGAGGACCCGGACGTGCCGGCCGTCCTCGACGTGCGCAGCGCACTGCGCGCCCTGCCGTTCCGCAAGCGCGCCTGCGTGGTGCTGCGCCACGCCTTCGACCTCTCGGAGCGGGAGACCGCGCTCGCCCTCGGGATATCGGTGGGCACCGTCAAGAGCCAGACCTCGAAGGGGATGGCCGAACTCCAGCGCGCTCTGGCGGGCCGGCCGGCCGTCGAACCGGCCGGAGGGTGGCCCTGACGGGCCGCGAGAGGACCCCGGGGCGGGTTCACGCCCCGGGAAGAGCCGCCGCGACGACCTCAGACAGGAAGGTTGGGGTCCGGGTCCTCGGGCTTCTGGATGTAGAAGGGGTCCTTGCCCATTTCGTGGTTCACGATGGCCCGGCGCACGTTCTTGACGAAGCCGTTCCAGTACATGTCGGCCTTGGGGCTGGCGGCGCTCGTCTGGCCGGCCGTGCTCCTGCGCGAGGCGCCGGTAGAGAAGTCGCCGAACATGGCCTCGCGCAGCGGGGTGGATATCTCCAGCTGGGCGCCGGCGCCGGTGCGGGTGCGGTTGACGATGTTGCGGCTGTCGTCGCCGTTGATGGGGTCGCCGGGAGCCGCGATGACCACGTCGACGACCATGGCGGAAGCGAAACCGGAAGCGGTGAAGGCCTCGTACAGGTTGCGCTTGAGCCGCTCGTCGCGCCCACCGATGATGATCTTCTTCTCCTCGGAGGAGAAGCCGTGGAGGGAGACGGCGTACAGGTTGCTGCTGCAGACGGCCACGGCGGCCGGGTCGTTGCAGTGGGTGGAGGTGACGTGCTGCGTGGACGAGGACGCCAGCGCCTCGAACATCCAGAAGTCGCGCTGCGGCTCGTCCGGCTCCGCCGCGGTCGCCGGATCGATGTCGTAGTCGAAGGGCTTGTAGCCCGCGACGGCCATGCACAGCTCGCTGGTGCCCGCCTCGATGCCGCCGCCGTGCGGCGCGAGGACCGCCGTGCTGTTGAGGGGGACGCTGGCGTGGCGGCCGTTGTCCGTGACCGCGCCGCCGCCGATGCGGAAGCGGCGCATCCAGTCGATGCCCTCCCGGTCCGCCTTGAGGGTGTACAGCTCCATGTTGGAGCTGTACGTGTCGGCCGCCGCGGCGGCGGGCGTCGCGCCGTTCCCCACGACGGCGTTGAGGGTGGGCAGGCCGGCGGCCACGGCCGCCATGGAGGCGAGGACGGTGCGTCTGCTGGTGTTGGTCATGGGAATGATCTTGCATGATGCGCCCGGTCCTCACCAGGGGGTATGCGCATCAGGAGGCACCCGCGCGGTGCTCGTCGGCGCCCCGGGCTCCTGCGCCCGCTCGCCTGGACCGGGCGGTCGCACCGGCGCGCAGCCGCTCCAGCGGGGTGGGCGGAAGCCTGTGCGCGGTGCCCCGCGCGTAGTACCGCTCCACGTAGTACTGGCCGACGCCGAGCACGGAGGTCACCGCGACGTACCAGAGCGTGGCGACCATCAGGAGGGGGATCACCTGGTAGGTCCGGTTGTAGACCAGCTGGACCGAGTACAGCAGGTCGTGCACGGCCAGGACGCTCACGATGCTGGTGCCCTTGAGCGTGCCGATCAGCATGTTCCCGGCGGTCGGGACGATGGAGCGCATGGCCTGCGGGATGACGATCCGGCGCAATGTGCGGGGCCTGCTCAGACCGAGCGCCTGGGCGGCCTCGGTCTGCCCCTGGTCCACGGAGAGGATGCCGCCCCGCACCACCTCGGCGGCGTACGCGGCCTCGTGCAGGGTCAGGCCGATGACGGCGGTGAAGGTGGGGCCGAGCAGGTTGACCGTCCTGACGGTGACGAACTCGGGCCCGAAGGGAACGCCGAGTCCGAGCGTCGGGTAGAGCGCGCCGATGTTGAACCAGAACAGCAGCTGCACCAGCAACGGCGTGGACCGGAAGATCCACACAAAGCCCCAACTGAGCGCGCGCAGCACGGGGTTGCCCGACAGCCGCATCACCGCGAGGGGGATGCCGAGGAGGAAGCCGAGCACCATCACCACGGCGGTCAGCCACAGCGTCAGCAGCAGTCCGTCGAGTACGGCGGCGGTGGTGAAGTAGCGGCCGACGACAGCCCATTGGAACGCGTCGTTGCGCACGACCGAGTTGACCACCATGGCGAAGAGCAGCAGCGCCACGGCGGCCGCGGCCCAGCGGCCGACGCGGCGGCGCGGCACGATCCGCGGCAGGTCGGCGCGGGGCGGCCCGGCGGTCTTCGGGGGCTCCGGCGGCCCGAGCGGATTCCGGGCAGAGGCGGCGGACGGGGCATCAGCAGGCGTGACCATGGGGCGGCGCTCCGGGTGAGGACATGCGGGCGTGGGTGGCCATCCGGTGGCACTCGTACGCGGGTACGGTGCGCCGGTGGCGGTGTCGTCACGCTCGCCGCGTCCCTCAACGCGGCCGGTGAGGCGATCGTATGCGGGGGTCACGAGGGCCTGTCAACCATGCGCCGCCATGGGCGGGTTCGGCCGTGTGGCGTCCCGTGATCCGGTCGCCGGTTGACGGAACGCACGAGGTGCTGCTCAAGTAGGCGCATGGATGCCCAGCAGCGCTTGGTCTCGCGCGACCACATCGACTTCGGTCGGGTGTGGTCCGCCTCGTGTTGCGCCTGACTCGGCAGCGGGCCGTCTGACCGGCCCTTCCCTCCCTCGGTGCCCCCGTCGCGGGCCGCGTCCGGAGTTCACGCGCGTTGCCGAAGCCGCACCACCGATCCCGACGTCCGATGTCCGACGTCGTCACGCCCGTTCACCGCTGCACCCGTCTTCCGACGGTCCTCTCACTCACGCCCGGCGCCGGGGCGCCTCACCCTCCTCGCGTCGGGCACGCTTCCGAAAGGCCCTTCACCATGTCCGTGGAGCACCTCGGCATCGCCGCCTGTCCGTACCGCCGTCACGATTCCCGTGAACGCGTCGCCCACCGTGCCCTCCCGTGGCGCGCCTGACGCGCGGACGCACGCGAGGCGGCAGCCGGTGGTCCGGGCGAGCACAGGGCCCGCCCGGACCACCGGCTCCGGACCGGCCCTGGCGGCCGGCCGGCCCGGACCACCGGCCGCGACCGGGAACTAGCGGCCGGCCCGCCGCTTGTTCCAGACGTCGAAGCCGACCGCCGCCAGCAGCACCAGGCCCTTGATGACCTGCTGGTAGTCGGTGCCTATGCCCACGAGGGACATGCCGTTGTTGAGGACGCCGAGGACGAGGCCGCCGATCACGGCGCCCGTGACGCGGCCGATGCCTCCGCTCATCGACGCGCCGCCGATGAACGCGGCGGCGACCGCTTCCAGTTCGAAGTTGAGGCCGGCCTGCGGCGTGCCCGCGTTGAGCCGCGCCGCGTAGACGCAGCCCGCGAGTGCGGCGAGCACGCCCATGTTCACGAAGACCAGGAACGTGACCCGGCGGTCCTTCACCCCGGAGAGCGTGGCCGCGGCCTTGTTCCCGCCGAGGGCGTAGACGTGGCGCCCGATCACCGCGTTGCGCATCACGTACCCGAGTGCGATGAGCAGCGCGCACATGACGAGCATGACCACGGGCACGCCGTGGAAGCTGGCGAGGGTGAGCGTGAAGGCGACGACGGCCGCCGTCATCGCCGTGCACTTGAGCAGCCACAGTCCGGTGGGCAGCGGCTCGGAGTCGTACTCGGCGCGGCGCCGGCGGTCGCGCACCTCGCGCACGAGGAGCAGCACGACGGCGACGAGACCGAGCAGCAGCGTCGGGTTGTGGTACTGCGTGTAGGGGCCCATCTCGGGCAGGAAGCCCTTGGCGATGTTCTGGAAGCCGTCGGGGAACGGCGCCAGCGAGCGGCCCTCCAGGAAGATCTGGGTGAGTCCGCGGAAGAGCAGCATCCCGGCCAGCGTCACGATGAACGACGGGATGCGCAGATACGCGACGAAGTAGCCCTGCCAGGCGCCGGCAGCCGCACCCACGAGCAGCGAGAGCGCCAGGGCCAGGACCCAGGGCATGTCGTGGCGGACCATCATCACCGCGGCCAGGGCGCCGACGAACGCGGCGAGCGAGCCGACGGACAGGTCGATGTGACCGGCGACGATCACGATCATCATGCCCATGGCAAGGATGAGGATGTAGCTGTTCTGCTGGATCAGGTTGGAGACGTTGTTCGGCAGCAGCAGCGTCCCGTCGGTCCAGATCTGGAACAGCACGACGAGGAAGGCGAGCGCGACGAGCATGCCGTACTGGCGCATGTTCGCCCGCAGCCCCGCGAGCAGCAGCGCGCCCGCGGACGAGCGGTCCGGCCGTCCCGCGAGCGCGGTGTCCGGTGCGGAAGGGGTCGTGGTGGTCATGTCGGAGCCTCAGCTTCCGCTCGTGGTCGTGGTCGGGGGCGGGGTCGGAGCCGCGGTCGCGGTCGCGTCGCTCGGGGTCATGTGGCGCATCAGGGATTCCTGGGTGGCGTCGGCCCGGGCGACCTCGGCGGTGAGCCGTCCCTCGGCCATGGTGTAGATCCGGTCGCACATCCCGAGGAGCTCCGGCAGCTCCGAGGAGATCAGGAGCACGCCCCGCCCCTCGGCCGCGAGCCGGTCGATCACCGTGTAGATCTCGTACTTGGCGCCGACGTCGACGCCGCGGGTCGGCTCGTCGAGGATCAGCACCCGCGGATCGGCGTGGATCCACCGGCCGAGGACCACCTTCTGCTGGTTCCCGCCCGACAGTCGGCCGACCTCCTCCAGGACGGTGGGCGTCCTGATGTTCAGGCTGCCGCGGTAGTCCTCGGCCACCCGCCGCTCCTGGTGCTCGTCGACCACCCCGCGCCGCACCATCCGGCGCAGCGAGGCCAGCGAGATGTTGCGGTGGACGGTGTCGACGAGGTTCAGCCCGTACCGCTTGCGGTCCTCGGTGACGTACGCGAGGCCCGCCGCGATCGCCTCCGGGACGCTCGCCAGACTCGCCTCCCGTCCGTCGACGGCCGCCGAGCCGGCCACGTGGTGCCCGTAGGAGCGCCCGAAGAGCGACATCGCGAGCTCGGTGCGGCCCGCGCCCATCAGTCCCGCGATTCCGACGATCTCGCCCCGGCCCACGGTCAGGGACACGTCGTCGACGACGGTGCGCCGCCGGTCCGCCGGGTGGCGGACCGTCCAGCCGCGCACGCGCAGCGCCTCGCGTCCGGCGTCCTCGCCGTCGTACGCGGTCCGCTCGGGGAAGCGCCGGTCGAGGGCGCGCCCCACCATGCCCTGGATGATGCGGTCCTCGGAGACGTCCGGCTCGGCGTCCGGGTCGGCGCGGACGGTGAGCGTCTCGACCGTGCGGCCGTCGCGGAGCACGGTCACGGTGTCGGCGACGCGCCGGATCTCGCCGAGCTTGTGCGAGATGAGGACGCACGCGATGCCCTGGGCGCGCAGTTCCAGGACGAGTCCGAGCAGGGCGGCGCTGTCGGCGTCGTTGAGAGCGGCCGTCGGCTCGTCCAGGATCAGCAGCCTGACCTCCTTGGCGAGCGCCTTCGCGATCTCCACCAACTGCTGTCCGCCGACACCGAGTTCGGAGACGGGAGTGCGCGGGTGCTCGCGCAGTCCGACGCGCTTCATCAGCCGGGCCGCCTCGCGCAGGGTCGCCTGCCAGTCGACGACCCCGCGCCGCGAGCGCTCGTTGCCGAGGAAGATGTTCTCGGCGATCGACAGGTGCGGGACGAGCGCGAGTTCCTGATGGATGATCACGATGCCCTGCCGCTCGCCGTCCCGGATGTCGCGCAGGGCGAGGGGCCGTCCCTCGAAGCGGATCTCGCCCTCGTACGAGCCGTGCGGGTGGACGCCGCTGAGCACCTTCATCAGCGTCGACTTGCCCGCGCCGTTCTCCCCGCACAGCGCGTGGATCTCGGCGGGCCGCACGGTCAGCCGTACGTCGCTGAGCGCGGTGACCCCCGGAAAGGTCTTGGTGATGCCGCGCATCTCGAGCACGGTCGGCCCGCTCATGAGAGCTGTCCCGCCGTGAAGTACCCCTCGCTCACGAGGAGTTGCGTGTTGGACTTGTCGATGCTGACCGGGTCGAGGAGGTACGCCGGCACCGTCTTCTTCCCGTTGTCGTAGTCCTTGACGTTGTTGACCTCGGGCTTGCGGCCGTTCAGGACCGCGTCGCCCATCGCCACCGCCTGGGCGGCGAGCTTCCGGGTGTCCTTGAAGACGGTCTGGGTCTGCTCCCCGCGCATGATGGACTTCACCGAGGCGAGCTCGGCGTCCTGTCCGGTGACGACGGGCAGCGGATGGCCCGCCGTGCCGTAACCGGCGCTCCGCAGCGCGGAGATGATCCCGATGGAGATCCCGTCGTACGGGGAGAGGACCGCGTCGACGCTCTCCTCGCCGTAGTTCTTGCTGATGAGGTCGTCCATCCGCTTCTGCGCGGTGCCGCCGTCCCAGCGCAGCGTCGTCGCCTGGTTCATCCGGGTCTGCCCGCTGCGGACCACGAGCTGCCCGCTGTCGAGGTAGGGCTGGAGCACCTTCATGGCGCCGCCCCAGAAGTAGCGGGTGTTGTTGTCGTCCGGGGAACCCGCGAACAGCTCGATGTCGTACGGCTTTCCGCCGGTCTTGCCGGGCGCGCCGAGCTTGAGCCGGTCGACGATGTACTGCGCCTGGAGCTCGCCGACCCGCTCGTTGTCGAAGGAGGCGTAGTAGTCGACGTTTTCGGTGCCCATGATGAGCCGGTCGTACGAGATCACGGGGATGCCCGCGTCGTGGGCGCGCCGGAGGACCTCGGTGAGCGCCGAGCCGTCGATCGCGGCGATCACCAGGAGCCGGCGGCCCTTGGTGATCATGTTCTCGATCTGGGCGATCTGGTTCTCGACCTTGTCGTCTCCGTACTGGAGGTCGGTCTCGTATCCGGCCTTCTGGAACTGCTTCGCCATGTTCTCGCCGTCGGCGATCCAGCGCTCGGACGCCTTGGTCGGCATGGCGAGCCCGATGGTGCCGCCCTTGCCCTTGTCGGGCTGGTAGCGGCTGCCGCCGCGGGCCTCCTGGCCGCATCCGGCCACGAGCGTGGTGAGCAGTACGGCCGCCGCGGCGGCGCGCAGGGTGCGGGTGCGCATGGATCAGTTCCCTTCGGTCGCGGGGAAACGCCGGAGCTCGCCGGGCAGCCGGGAGCCGAGCGGGGACATGCCGCCGCCGGCGCCGTGCCGGGCCAGCAGATCGAGGACGAGCCGCCCGCGCCGCACCCGCTCCCGGGCCGTGGCGAGGGTGTGCTCGCGCAGATGGGCGCCGTACGGGTAGATCCCGGCCGAGCGGCTCAGGCCGAACTTCAGGTAGAGCGGCGCTCCGCGGCGGATGAGCTCCGCCGTCTCGTACATGCGGACGTAGCCGCCGAGGTCGTCCGGCGCCTCCACGTAGAGGTCCATGGGCGCGCGGCTGGCCCGGCGGATTTCCGTGAGATGGGCGAGGGTCAGGTCGGAGGGCACGTTGAGCGAGTCGGCGCCGAGCCGCTCGTAGACCGCGTACGAGGCGGGGTTGACCGGACCGATGAGCGCGGACACCTTGAACGTGGTGTCGGCGGGCAGCCCGCCGGCCGCGCGCAGCCGGTGCAGGGTCCACAGCACGCCCTCGTCGGCGACGAGCAGACAGCGCACGCCGAGCTCGGTGGCGCGCAAGGCGTCCTCGACGCACCCGGCGAGCGCGTCGTGGCCGCGGGCCCGCAGGCCCGCCCCGCCCGAGTCGGTACGGGTCGCGGCGCCGATGTCCCAGGAACCGCGCGGCCCGGTGAACAGGCAGAGCTCGACGGCGCGTTCGGCGCAGGCCTCGGCCATCTCGGTGATCTCGGCGTCGGTGAGCATCCACACGCCGCTGCCCTGGCTGATCCGGTGCACCGGCACGTCGAGCCGGGTGCTCTCCTTCAGGACCTCGGCGAGCGCCTCGGGACCCTCGACGGACGGGATCTCCGTCCGCCAGGTTCCCCCGTCGGGAAAGCTGTGCGGGGAGGCGTCGGCGGGCTCGGCGACGGGCACGGGATGGCCGATCCGGGCCAGCGCGGCGGCGCCGGGGAGGCGGGGTGGTGCGGGCAGAGCGGTCACGGAAGTCCTCTGTCTCTCTGTCCGATATCTCGGACGACGTTCGTGAACGAGGGTGTGCGGCGGTACGGAGCCGGCGTCGGTGGTACGGAGCCGACTCCGGCGGTACGGAGCCGACGTCGGTCGTACGGAGCCGACTCCGGCGCTACGGAGCCGGCGTCGGCGGTACCGAGCCGGCGTCGTCGCGCGGTCAGGGACGCAACAGCACCTTGCCGGTCCCCGGATCGCCCCCGCCCACCAGGGCGAGGGCCTCCGCGAACCCTTCCAGCGGGAACTCGTGGCTGATCAGCGGCGCCGGATCGATCAGACCGAGGCCGAAGGCGCGCACCGCCTCGGACCAGTCGGCCGAGGACGCCCCGAAGACGCTCCGCACCTCCAGCTGGCTGAGCGAGAGGTGGACGGGGTCGATGCCCGCCGCCCCGGGCGTGAACATCCCCGTGAGCACGACCCGGCCGCCCCTGCGGGCGAGCAGGCACGAGGACGCGGCCGTGGTCGGCGCGCCGGCCGTCTCCACCACCAGGTCGAAACGGCCGTGGGCGGCGTGCTCCGCCTCCTTCGGGGTCAGCAGCTCGGTCGCACCGTGCCGCAGCGCCTGCTCGCCGCGCGCGGCCCGGGGTTCGACCACGGCCAGGACGGCGGGCGAGGACGCGGCGAGCAGCTGCACGGCGAGCAGGCCGAGGGTGCCGGCGCCGACGACGGCCACCCGCATCCCGGGGCGCGGCCGCCCGGCCCGCACCGCCGCCGCGACCACCGCCGCCGGTTCGAGCAGCGCGGCCGCGCGCAGATCGGCCCCGTCGGGCAGCAGGTGGAGCAGACGCGCGGGGACCACCACATGGTCGGCGAAGGCCCCGGGCTCGGTGAACCCGGTCTCCGAATAGCCGCCGGTGCACAGACTGGTCTCGCCGCACCGGCACCGCTCACAGCCGCCACAGCTGCGGAAGCCCTCCGCGACGGCCTTGCGGCCCACCAGCGCCGGGTCGCCGCCGGGGCCCACGGCCTCGACGGTCCCCGACCACTCGTGGCCGGGCACCACGGGGTAGCGGACGTAGCCGCGGTCGCGGTGGCCGTCGTAGAGCTCGCGGTCGCTCAGGCAGATCCCGGCGGCGGCGACCCGCAGCCGCACCTCGCCGGGACCCGGCTCGGGCAACTCCCGCTCCACGATACGGTGTTCACCAGGCGCGGGGACGAGCACCGCGCGGCTCGTCCCCCCTGCGGCCGTGCTCACTTGGGAGCCCTCCGCTCCCAGCCCTCGGCCCACAGGTCGAACCGCGCCCGCTGCTGCGGGAACTCGGCGGCGGCGTCCACGTCCAGCTCGACACCGAGCCCGGGCGCGTGCGAGATCTCGAAGCAGCCCGTCTCCGGGTCCACCCGGGGAGCCCCGCGCACGATCCCGGTGATCTCGGCGTCCGCGAAGTCGTTGAAGTGCTCCAGGATCTTGAAGTTCGGTGTGCAGGCGGCCAGTTGCAGCGAGGCCGCGGTCAGCACCGAGCCGCCCACGTTGTGCGGGGCGACCATCACGTAGTGGGTCTCGGCGGTGGCGGCGAGCTTGCGGGTCTCCAGGATGCCGCCGATGTGCCCGAGGTCCGGCTGGACGACGTCCACCGCCTGGGACTCGAACAGTTCGCGGAACTCGATCCGGTCGTGGATCCGCTCGCCGGTCGCGATCGGCAGGTCCACCTTGTCGGCGACCTTCTTCAGCGCCTTGAGGTTCTCCGGCGGCACCGGCTCCTCCAGCCAGGCCGGCCGGAACGGGGCGAGCTCGTGCGCGAGCCGTACCGCCGTGGCGGGGGAGAAGCGCCCGTGCATCTCCAGCATCAGCTCGGTGTCCGGACCGATCGCGTCGCGGACCGCCTCGATCAGGGACACCGCGTACCGCGAGCGCTCGGCGTCCAGCTCGAAGTGGCCGTTGCCGAACGGGTCGATCTTCAGGGCCCGGTAGCCGCGCGCGACGACCTCCTGGGCCGCCTTGTGGTAGGCCTCCGGCGTGCGTTCCGTGGTGTACCAGCCGTTGGCGTACGCCTTGACGCGGTCCGTCACGCTCCCGCCGAGCAGCTGCCACACCGGCACGCCCAGCGCCTTGCCCTTGATGTCCCAGCAGGCCATCTCCACGACGGCGATGCCGGACATGACGATCTCGCCGGCGCGGCCGTAGTCGCCGTACTTCATCCGCCGGACCAGGTCCTCGACCGCGAACGGGTCGGAACCGGCGATGTGGTTGGCCTCCGCCTCGCGCAGATAGCCGAGAAGGGCGTCGGTGTGGCCGAGCATGCGGGTCTCGCCGACGCCGGTCAGGCCCTCGTCCGTGTGGACCAGGACGTAGGTGAGGTTGCGCCAGGGGGTTCCGACGACATGCGTGGTGATGCCGGTGATGCGCACGGCAGCTACTCTCCCAGGGTGATGTTCGAGATTTCGTCACACGTTCGAAATGTTGGCGTGACCGTATGCAGCTCTCCCCGGGGTGTCAATGGTCCGCGCGACCGTTGCCCGACGAACCCCGGTCCGGCTAGCCTCAGTTCGTCATACCGACCGACGGTCGGGATATCGAACGAACAGAGGGGGAGGGTGACGGTCATGGGACGACTCGTACCTGCTGTGACCAGAGCTTTCGACATTCTCGAGCTCTTCCTGCACAGCGACGACACGCTCTCCGCGCCCGAGATCACCCGACGGCTCGGGCTGCCGCGCACCACCACGCACGAACTGCTCACCACCCTGGCGGCCCGCCACTACCTCACCCCCGTCCCCGGACAACCGGGCCGCTACCGCCTCGGCGTCCGCACCCATCAGCTCGGCAGCCGCTACGCCGAACAGCTCGACCTCGCCGCCGAGGGCCGGCAGGTCGCCCACGAGATCGCCGAGACCTGCGACGAGACCGTCCACGTCGCCGTCCTGGAGGACCTGGACGTCATCTACATCGCCAAGGTCGACTCCACCCACGCCGTCCGCATGGTCTCCGCCGCCGGCCGGCGCCTGCCCGCCCACTGCACGTCCGTCGGCAAGATGCTGCTCGCCTCCCTGCCCGAGGCCGAGTTCGACGCGCGCGTCGACGGACGCGAACTCGCCGCCATGACCCCGCGCAGCATCACCGACCACGAGGCCCTGCGCGCCGAACTGGCCGCGATCCGCGCCCGCGGCACCGCCACCGAACACCGCGAGTCCAACCCCGACGTCTCCTGCGTCGCCGCCCCCGTACGCGACGGCTCCGGGCGGGTCGTCGCCGCCCTGTCCATCTCCGTGCCCGTCATCCGCTGGAGCGAGGAGCGCGAGACCGAACTCGCCGCGCTCGCCGCCAAGGGCGCCGCCGACCTCTCCGTACGCCTCGGCCACCGGGACGGAGCGCGATGACCGCCGAGGTCGCCGTACGGGCGGACGACACCCTCGGCGAGGGCCCCACCTGGGACACGGCCGGCTCGCGGCTCGTCTGGGTCGACATCCTCGGCTCGCGCGTCCACGCCTACGACCCCGCCGACGGCACCCACGGCGTCACCCCCGTCGGGCAGCACGTCGGCGCGGCGAAACCCCGCGCCGGCGGCGGACTCGTCGTCAACCTCAGGGACGGCGTGGGCCGCTACGACCCCGACGGCACCTTCTCCTGGCTGCACCACGACCCCGTGGCCGGACGCCGCGGCAACGACGCCGCCGTCGCCCCCGACGGCAGCCTGTGGGCCGGGAGCATGCGCTACGACGAGGCGGAAGGCGGCGGCAGCCTGCTCCGGATCGCCCCCGACGGCCGCGCCACGCCGCTCCTCGACCGGGTGACCGTCAGCAACGGCATCGGCTGGAGCCTCGCCGACCCCGCCCTCGCGTACTACGTCGACAGCCCGACCCGCCGCGTCGACGCCCTCCGGGTCGAGGACGGCCGCGTCGTCGACCGCCGCCCGTTCGCGACCGTCGAACCCGGCGCGGGCGTTCCCGACGGCCTCACCGTGGACGCTGAGGGCTGCGTGTGGATCGCTCTGTGGGACGGCGGCCGCCTCCACAGATACACGCCGGCCGGCGCACTGGAGCGGGTGGTCCCGTTGCCCGTGAGCCGCCCGACCGCCTGCGCCTTCGGGGGCCCCGGTCTGCGTGACCTGTACGTCACGACCGCCCGCGCCGGTCTCGCGGACCCGGAACCGCTCGCCGGAGCCCTGCTGGTCCTGCCGGACGCGGGGGAGGGACTGCCGGGCACGCCGTTCGCCGGCTGAACGCCGCTGACGCGTCGGTCCGTTCATCGTCGCGCCGGTCGTCGTCGACCCGGTCGTCAGGAACGTCGTCGCCGGCGGCGAACCGTCCGCCTTCCGGGCTGCGTACGCGGAACGGGGTGCGGGACGGGATGGGGCCGGGGGCGGCGAAGGCCATGGCCGTGCCGATGGGACCGGCTCAGCAGGAGGGTGCGAGCGCCGGGCGGGGCGCGACACCCGGCGGCGGGCCGAACTCGAGCCGCACCGAGTCGTTGCGGGGGAGGACGAGGGCGACGCCGTCGGCCGGCGTCCAGCGGGTGGGCACCAGGACGTACTGGTTCCCCGACTGGAGGATCAGCGTGAGGCCGTCGTAGCGGTATCCGTAGGCGGCCTCGTCGCCCTTGCCGCTCTTGCCACCCTTGTCGTCCTTGCCACCCTTGTCGTCCTGGTCGTCCTGGTCGTCCTTGCACCGGGTCTCGGTCACACCGAGACCGCTGATGCTGAGACTGTGCTCGCTGTAGACGATCGTCGTCGGGTAATGCGGCAGCCCGGCCGTGAAGCGCTGGGCCCGCACTGTGCCGACGGAGGCCGCGTAGTCGTTGGCGGCCCAGACGAGCCCCAGCATGACGAGCGTGAACACCACGGCCCACTCGGCGAGCACGGCCCACTCGGGGCGGGCGGGGGAGGGGGCCGCGGGTTCGCGTACGGGTCCGCGATCAGGCACGGGTGTGGCTGCGGCTGTCGTTGCTGCCGCTGCCGCTGCCGCTTCCGGTTCCGGTGGGGGCGCGGGTGCTGTCGGGGAGTCGTCGTCGGCGACGACGCTCTCGGGGGCATGAGGCGCGTCGGCTCCCGCCGCCGCGGTGGTGCTTGCCGCGTCGGTCCCGCGGCCGTCCGCGCCGGCCGGAACGGGTGCCGGCTCCGGAGCGGCGGGCGGCTCGGGGCCGGGCGCCTCGGCGGCGTTCCGCCGCGCCAGGTGCCGGGTGTACGCCAGCAGGGCGACCCCGGCGGACAGACTGAGCGGGGCCAGGGTGAGGACACGGGAGAGGAAGGTTACCTGGAACGTGGACCAGAGGCCGCCGGACAGGAGGAGGAACCCGATCGCGGCGAGGGCGGCGTTGGCGCGGCGCCGCGCCAACGGCCCCATGACGGGGCCGAGCCTGCGGCGCCCCAGGTCGTAACCCCAGAAGACGGCCACGCCGAGGGTCGCGGCCACCGTCAGCGGTACCCACAGGGCGTCCAGGCTGCGCATGAGGTAGTCCGCCGTGCTGAAGCCGAGGACGGTGGAGTTCACCCTGAAGTACGCGAAGAACCAGTACGCGTGGAAGTAGCCGAAGTAGTAGAGCAGGCCGGTGACGAGACCGGTCGGTGCGGCGACCGCGCCCACGAACGTGGCGAGACGGCCGGGGCCGGTGGCGCCCTCGTTCACGAAGCGGTCGCGGTCGCGGTCTCGGCGTCGGGTGGGGTCCCGTCGGTCGGCTGGGTGTCGGGTCCGCCGGTCTCTTCTGGTGAGCCGGTCTGCTCGGGCTCACCGGTCTGCTCGGATTCCCCGACGTCCCCCGGACCTTCGGGGCCACAGACGCCCACCACGTACACGGTCCGGCCCCGCTCGACCCAGGTGTCGCCCGCGGGCTCCATGTGATCGTAGCCGCAGGGGCCCTCCGACTCCCGGCCGTCCTCCGTGCGGTAGACCCGCACGAGGTTCACGCAGAGGGTTCCGTCCTTGCAGGCCTCGACGAAACTCCTTCTGACGTCCCGCCAGTTGCTCTTCCCCAGAGGGCTCTTGTCGTCGAACAGGAAGCCATTGGCACCCCACTCCGGAATCTTCAGCGGTCCCGGCTTGCCCCCGCCGTCCTTCCCGCCGCTGCCTCCTCCGGAACCGCCGCCCTTCCCGGGCCCCGGCACTCCGCCGCCCTCGGCGCCGCCGCTGGGCCCGGCGCCCTCCTCGCTGCCCACCTGGTCGCACGCCACGGCGGCGGGCAGGCAGAGGAGAAGAGCAACAGCCCAGCGGGCAAGACGTGTTGGAGGCCACATGTCGCATCCCCGATCGCCGAAGAAGGCGTGACCCTCGGAGGATGACACAAGCGGCGACGCTGCGTAAGGGAATTTCTCCGGTACGTCAGCGCCGTACGCCGAGCAGGTGCTCCAGGGCCAGCTGGTCCAGCCGCTCGAAGGCCATCGAGCGCTCCGCCGCCGCCGTCGCGTCGAAGTCCTCGTACGCGGCGGGGTCGGCCAGCAGGCCCGCGAGCCCCTCCGGTGCCGTCGGCGCGGCCAGCTCGTCGAGACGGGACGCGGCGAGGGCCGCGCTCACCTCGGGATCGGCCCGGAAGGCCGCGGCGCGCTCCTTGAGGATCAGGTAGTTGCGCATGCAGTTCTTCGCCGACTCCCATACGCCGTCGAAGCCGTCGGTGCGCACGGGCTTGAAGTCGAAGTGCCGCGGTCCCGTGTAGCCGGCCGTCTCCAGCAGGTCGACCAGCCAGAACGCCTGGCGCAGATCGCCCGCGCCGAACCGGAAGTCCTGGTCGTACTTGATCCCGGACTGGCCGTTCAGGTCGATGTGGAAGAGCTTGCCCGCCCACAGGGCCTGGGCGATGCCGTGCGGGAAGTTGAGCCCGGCCATCTGCTCGTGCCCGGTCTCCGGGTTGACGCCCACGAGTTCCGGCCTCTCCAGGCGCTCGATGAACGCGAGCGCGTGCCCGATGGTCGGCAGCAGGATGTCGCCGCGCGGCTCGTTCGGCTTCGGCTCGATCGCGAAGCGCAGCTCGTAGCCCTGCTCGGTGACGTACTGGCCGAGCAGGTCGAAGGCCTCCTTCATCCGGTCGAGCGCGAGCCGCACGTCCTTCGCCGCGCCGGACTCCGCGCCCTCGCGGCCGCCCCAGGCCACGTACACGGTGGCGCCGAGCTCGACCGCGAGGTCGATGTTGCGGATCGTCTTGCGCAGCGCGAAGCGGCGCACGTCACGGTCGTTCGCCGTGAACGCGCCGTCCTTGAAGACGGGATGGGTGAAGAGGTTGGTGGTGGCCATCGGCACCTTCAGACCCGTGCGGTCGAGTGCGGCGCGGAAGCGCTTGACCGCCGTCTCGCGCTCGGTTTCTTCCGCTCCGAACGGAATCAGGTCGTCGTCGTGGAAGGTCACGCCGTACGCGCCGAGGGCGGCGAGCTGCTCGACGGACTCGACCGGGTCGAGCGCCGGCCGGGTGGCCTCCCCGAACGGGTCACGGCCCTGCCAGCCGACCGTCCAGAGGCCGAAGGTGAAGCGGTCGTCGGGGGTGGGGAGGAGTTGCTGCGGCATGTCCGGCTCCTTCGCAAGGCTGGCCGCCAGATTTGTTTTCTGAGATAACTAATACCCTCGAGACGGTCCGGGCGCCAGTGCCCGCCCAGGGAAAGTGAGGTCCGCCCATGCCGGAGCGCCCGGTGGTCATCGGCGTCGACAGCTCCACCCAGTCCACCAAGGCCGCCGTCGTGGACGCGGAGCACGGCACCCTGCTCGCCGTCGGCCGCGCGCCCCACGCCGTCACCGGCGAGGGCGGCGCCCGCGAGACCGATCCCGAGCAGTGGTGGTCCGCGCTCGCCACGGCCGTCGCCGACGGCCTCGCCCGTGCCGCCGTGCCGCCCGCCGCCGTCACCGGCATCGCCGTGGCCGGGCAGCAGCACGGCCTCGTCACGCTCGACTCCGCCGGCCGTCCCCTGCGGCCCGCCCTGCTCTGGAACGACACGCGCTCCGCGCCCCAGGCCGCCGCCCTCACCGAGAAGCTCGGCGGCCCCGCCGCCTGGCTCGCCCGCACCGGCTCCGTCCCCGTCGCCTCCATGACCGCCGCCAAATGGCAGTGGCTGTGCGAGGTCGAGCCGGCCGTCGTCGCCCGTTCCGCCGCCGTCCGGCTGCCGCACGACTTCCTCACCGAAAGGCTCTGCGGCGCCGCCGTGACCGACCCCGGCGACGCCTCCGGCACCTGCTGGTACGACACCGGGCGCGCCGCCTACGACCCCGGACTCCTCGACCTCCTCGGCCTGGACCCCGCCCTGCTCCCGGTCGTCGCGCCCACCGCCGCCACCCGCGTCGGCACCCTCACCCGCGCGGCCGCCGACGCCCTCGGTCTGCCGCCCGGCGTCGCCGTCGCCGCCGGAACCGGCGACAACATGGCCGCGGCCGTCGGCCTCGGGCTCGGCGGCGCCGACGGAGGCGGCGGCCTCCTCGACCACCCGGTCGTGAGCCTCGGTACCTCGGGGACCGTCTTCGCCGCCACCCGCACCCGGCCCGCCAGTCCCGGGATCGCCGGCTTCGCCGCTGCCGACGGCGGCTACCTGCCGCTCGGCTGCACCCTCAACTGCACGCTCGCCGTCGACCGGATCGCCGGCCTCCTCGGGCTCGACCGTGAGGCCGCCGAACCCGGCGACGGCCTGGTCCTCCTGCCGTACCTCGACGGCGAACGCACTCCCGACCTGCCGCTCGCCACCGGGCTCCTCACCGGCCTGCGGCACACCACGACGCCCGGCGCACTGCTCGGCGCCGCCTACGAGGGAGCCGTGTTCACCGTGCTCCGCGCGCTCGACGAGCTCCTCGCCGCCTGCGGACTCGACCCGGCCGACCCGGCCGTGCGCAACCGCCCGCTGCGTCTCGTCGGCGGCGGAGCCCGCGGCCGCACCTGGACCGAGACCGTGCGACGACTCTCCGGCCGGCCGCTCGTGGTCCCGGCCGCGACCGAACTCGTCGCGCTCGGCGCCGCCGCCCTCGCCGCGGCCGCCGTCACGGGTTCCGACCCGGTGGCGCTCGCCACGGCCTGGGGTGCGGGCGCGGGCCGTGAAATCGCTCCCGTCGAGCGGGACGAGGAGACCTGGCGGCGCATCGCCGACGTCCTCGACCGCGCGACCCCCGCCCTGCTCACCTGACCGCCCGCGCCCGTCCGTCCGGCGCGCCCGGCCCACTCCGCTCGGCGCGCCCGCCCCCCCTGCTCACCTGACCGACCATGCTCGGCGCCGTCCGACGCGCCCGGCCCCCTGCTCTCCGGCGCCCGGCCCCCTGCTCACCTGACCGCCCGCGCCTGCCCTGCCCGCCACCCCCGCCGCCCGGCGCCCCCGCCTTCGCCCGCCACCGCCCGTCGCTCACTCCGCCCGGCGCCCCCGCCTCAGCCTGCCCCCGCCTGGCCCCCGCCTCTGCTCGCCCCTGCTCGGCGCCGCCGCCCGGGTTCTCCCTCCCTCGCTCACGCCGCGGCGATCGTCAGTGCACCAACGGTTTTCGGTCCCGACCGTTGACACCCGGTCGCTCCGCGCGGACACTCATGCCACCTAGCCAGTGAAATGGATTTCACCAGGCGAACAACAATCTTGGTGAGCAAGAGCCGAGAACGAGCCGCGTCCCAGGGAACCCCATGACGAACCCCCTCGCTCCGCCCCGCCCCCACACCCTCCGCTCCGTGCTGCCCGTCCTGGCCCTCTGCTGGGTCGCGGTCTTCTTCGACGGCATGGACGTCACCATCTACGGCGCCGTGATGCCGCACATGCTCGACGACCCCGGCCTCGGCCTCACGCCCGCGAGCGCCGGCACCATCGGCAGCTGGACCACGTTCGGCATGCTGATCGGTGCACTGACGGCCGGGACGGTCACCGACTGGCTCGGCCGCCGGCCGATGCTCGTCGCGAGCATCGTGCTCTTCTCCGCGGGTTCCGCGGTCTGCGCCCTCGCCGGGGACCTCGTCCTCTTCGGCGCCGGGCGCTTCGTGTCGGGCCTCGGGCTGGGCGGCCTCATGCCGCTGTGCCTCGCCATGGTCCTGGAGTTCGCCCCGCCCCGGCGGGCCGCCGTGATGACCGGCCTGCTCATGACCTCGTACCACGTGGGCGGCATGGCGGCCACCGGCCTCGGGCTCAGCCTCGCACCAGCGGCGGGCTGGCGCTGGGTGTTCTGGGCGGGCGTCCTGCCGGCCGTCGTCGCCGTGCCGCTGCTGCTCGCCCTGCTGCCCGAATCGCCCGGCGTGCTGCTCGCCCGCGGCCGGCGCGAGCAGGCCCACGCCGTCGCCGACCGCTACGGCCTCGCCCGGCCCACCCCGGCCGTCGCGCCGAGCGCCGGCGCCCAGGGGCGCGTCGCCGCCGTTCGGGCGCTCTTCCGCGCCGAGTCCCGCTGGGTGACCCCGCTCCTGTGGGCGGCGTCCTTCTGCGGTCTCCTCCTCGTCTACGGCGTCGCCACCTGGCTGCCGACGATGATGCGCGCCTCCGGCTACGGCCTGGACTCCTCCGTCGCCTTCCTCATGGTCATCAACGCGGGCGGCATCGTCGGCCTGCTGGTCTCCGGACGGCTCGCCGACCGGTACGGCCCGCTCCGGATCGCCGCGATCTGGTTCGTCCTCACCGCGGTGGGCGCACTCCTGCTCAAGGCCCATCTTCCGCTCGGCGTCACGTACGTCGTCGTCGCGGTCACCGGGGTCTGGCTGTTCAGTGCCCAGGTGATGGTGTACGCGGCGACGGGCGGGGTCTACCGGGGCGCCGAGCGCGCCGCCGGCCTCGGCCTGGTCACCGGTGTCGGCCGGATCGGGGCGGTCGTCGGGCCCTGGCTGGTGGGCGCGCTCGCCGCGGCCGGCAACCAGAGCTGGGGCTTCACGACCTTCGCCGTCGCCGGGATCGTCGGCGCCGTCGCCGTGGCCCTGGTCCCGCTCGCCGCGCGCATCGGCCGCCCGGCGGCGCCGGTCGGCGCGCCCCCGGCGGCCGCGGCGGCCGTGGGGGAGTGACTCACGGTGCGGGGAGGGGTTCCGTCGGATTGCGGAGCTCCTCCGCGGCGTCCGACACCCGCCGGATCAGGGACAGGAAGAGGGTCTGCTCCTCGGCGGAGAGCGGGGCCAGGAAGATCTGGTTCATGCGCGCCGTACGCACCGTCAGTTTCCGGTGCACGCGCGCGCCTTCGGGGGTGAGGTGCAGCAGGAAGCGGCGTCCGTCCGCGGGGTCGCGCACCTTGTCGAGCAGCCCTCTGCGGATCAGCCGGCTGACGACCTCGGCGATCGTCGAGCGGTCGAGGGCCACCCGCTCGCCCACCGTCCGCTGGTCGAGGCCGGGTTCGGCCGTCAACGCGTTGAGGACGCCGAACTGGGGGGAGGTGATCTCCTCCGAGACCATCGTCGTCCACAGCAGGTGGTGCGCCTGCTGCAACCGCCGGGCCAGATGCCCGGGATGCGTGGCCAGATCCACCGCGGCCATGAGCGCCTCCTCCTGCTGTTTCGTCGGTACACGGAACGATACCCCGCGTCGCATTGGCCGGTCAGGACCCGTTGACGGTGGGCCAGGTGCCTGCCAGCATGGCCCGGTCGGCAAAAACAGTCAGTGCACTGATTAATTTCTCTGCCGCTCTCCCGTCGGTCCGGAGCTTCCGGATCCTTTCTCCCGCACGGAAACGAAGGGCTATCCCATGGACAAGGTGGTCGCCACCGCCGCGCAGGCGGTGGCGGACGTCCCGGACGGAGCGTCGCTCGCGGTGGGTGGCTTCGGCCTCAGCGGCGTGCCGAACGCCCTCATCCGGGCCGTCCACGAGCGTGGTGTCGGCGACCTCCGCGTCGTCTCCAACAACTGCGGTGCCATGGACACCGGGCTCGCCGTGCTCCTCGCCGCCGGCCGCATCGCCCGCGTCACCGGCTCGTACATCGGCGCGAACAAGGAGTTCGCCCGCCAGTACCTCGCCGGTGAACTGGAGGTCGAGCTGATCCCGCAGGGCACCCTCGCCGAACGTCTGCGCGCCGGCGGCTGCGGCATCCCCGCCTTCTACACCCCCGCCGGCGTCGGCACCCTCGTCGCCGACGGCGGACTTCCCTGGCGGTACGACGGCCAGGGCGGCGTCGCCCTCGCCTCCCCGCCCAAGGAAGTACGCGACTTCGACGGCGTGCCGCACGTGCTGGAGCACGCCATCCGCACCGACTACGCCCTCGTCCGCGCCGCCAGGGGCGACCGCCACGGCAACCTCGTCTTCCACGCGTCCGCCCGCAACTTCAACCCGCTGGCCGCCATGGCCGGGCGGATCACCGTCGCGGAGGTCGAGGAACTGGTCGAGCCCGGGGCCATCGACCCCGACCACGTCCACCTGCCCGGCGTCTTCGTCCAGCGCGTCCTCGCCCTCAGCCCCGAGCAGACCGCCGACAAGGCCATAGAGAAGAGGACCACACGATGAGCTGGACCCGCGAGGAGATGGCCGCCCGCGCCGCCCTCGAACTCCGCGACGGGCAGTACGTCAACCTCGGCATCGGCCTGCCCACGCTCATCCCCAACCACCTCCCCGAAGGCGTCGAGGTCGTCCTCGAATCCGAGAACGGCATCCTCGGCACCGGTCCCTACCCGACCGAGGACGAGGTCGACCCCGACCTCATCAACGCCGGCAAGGAGACCGTCACCGTCCTCCCCGGCGCCTCCTACTTCGACTCCGCCCTGTCCTTCGGCATGATCCGCGGCGGCCACATCGACGTCGCCGTCCTCGGAGCCATGCAGGTCTCCGCCCGCGGCGACCTCGCCAACTGGGCCGTCCCCGGCCGCCTGGTCACCGGCATCGGCGGCGCCATGGACCTGGTCCACGGCGCCCGCACCGTCATCGTCGTCATGACCCACACCGCGAAGGACGGCACCCCGAAGATCGTCGAGGAGTGCGACCTGCCGCTCACCGGCCGCGCCTGCGTCGACCGCGTCATCACCGACCTCGCCGTCCTCGACGTCACGGAGGACGGACTCGTCCTCGTCGAGACGGCGCCGGGCGTGACGGCGGAGGACGTCGTCGCCCGGACGGCGGCGCCCCTGCTCGGACCCGCGCTCCGGGCCCTCCCGGTGCCGGACCCGGCAGCTGCGCGCCACCGTACCCGTCCCTCTCTGCCCGACCCGCTGGAGCTCTCGTGAACGACCTCACGCAGGACCGCATCGACACCGAGATAGCCGTCCTCCAGGGCGCCTACGACACCGCCCTCGCCGCCGGGGCCCCACCGCGCCACCACCCGGGGCGCGACTACGCCCCCTACCGCAGCTCCCTGCTCCGGCACCCTCACCGGCCGCTGGTCGCCGTCGGCGGCGACCCCGAGGCCGTCGAACTCGCCGGTCCCGTCTTCGGCGTCACCGACGTCACCGAGCACGACAACGACCTCACCCGCACGCACGCCGGCGAACCCCTCGGCGAGCGGATCACCGTGTCCGGCCGGCTCCTCGACCGGGCGGGCCGGCCGGTACGGGGACAGCTGATCGAGATCTGGCAGGCCAACGCCTCCGGGCGCTACGCCCACCTCCGGGACCAGCACCCGGCGCCCCTGGACCCCCACTTCACCGGCGTCGGACGCACTCTGACGGACGATCAGGGACGCTACGCCTTCACCACGATCAAGCCCGGCGCCTACCCCTGGCGCAACCACACCAACGCCTGGCGCCCGGCCCACATCCACTTCTCCGTCTTCGGCACGGCGTTCACGCAGCGGCTCGTCACCCAGATGTACTTCCCCGGCGACCCGCTCCTCGCCCACGACCCCATCATCCGCTCGGTCACCGACCCGGCTGCCCGCGACCGGCTCGTCGCACGCTACGAACACGGCCTGTCCGCGCCGGAGTTCTCCCTCGGCTACGCCTGGGACATCGTCCTCGACGGGCCGGCCGCCACCTGGATCGAGGAAGGACGCTGACCACTGTGGAGTCCACGCCCCTGCTGCCCACGCCGTCCCACACCGTCGGACCTTTCTACGGCTACGCGCTGCCGTTCCCCGGCGGCGAGCGCATCGCGCCCGAGGCGCACCCCGAGCGCATCACCCTCCACGGGTACGTGCTCGACGGCGCGGGCGAGCCCGTACCCGACGCACTCCTCGAGTTCTGGCAGGCCGCCCCCGACGGCTCCCTCACCGGTGCGCCCGGTTCACTGCGCAGGGACCCCGTCACCGGCGGGTACCTCGGCCGTGACGGCACCGGGTTCACCGGCTTCGGCCGCGTGGCCACCGACGCCGACGGACACTACGCGCTGCACACCCTGCCGCCCGGCAACCCCGGACGACCGCACATCAGCGTCTGCGTGTTCGCCCGCGGGCTGCTCCACCACCTCTACACCCGCGCCTACCTCGCCGACGGGCCGGACCCGCTGCTCGACGGGCTCCCGGCGGACCGGCGCGCCACCCTGGTCGCGGCCGAGGAACCGTACCGCACCTACCGTTTCGACGTCCGTCTCCAGGGCGAGGGCGAGACGGTGTTCCTGGAGTTCCCGTGACCGACCCCTCCGCCACCGACCCCTCCGCCACCGACCCCTCCGTGACCGACCCCGCTCCGACCGACCGCGCCCCGACCGGCGACCGGCTCCCGGAGCCCGACGCCGGGCTGCTGGAACCCGACGCCGGGCTGCTGGATCCCGTACGGGCGGGCTCGCCCGCCGAGGCCGCCACCGGAGACACGGCCTTCCTCCAGGCCCTCCTGGACGCGGAAGCCGCGCTCACCCGCGCCCAGGCCGCCACCGGCACCGCCCCGGCGGAGGCGGCCCGGGCCGTCAGCGAGGCGGCACGGCACGACCGGTTCGACGTCCGCTCGATCGCGCTGCGGGCGCGCGCCGGGGGCAACCCGGTCATCCCGCTCGTCGCGGACCTGACCGAGGCCGCGGGGGAGTGGGGCCCGTACGTGCACCGGGGCGCCACCAGCCAGGACGTCCTGGACACCGCAGCCATGCTGGTCGCGGGCCGCACCCTCGGCCTCGTCCTCGACGACCTCGCCCGCACGGAGCGGGCGCTCGGCGCCCTGGCGGCCGCGCACCGGGACACCGTGATGCCCGGCCGCACCCTCACCCAGCACGCCGTCCCCACCACCTTCGGCCTGAAGGCGGCCGGCTGGCGCTCGCTCGTCCTGGACGCGCGGGACCGGATCGAGGCGGTACGGGACGGGCTGCCCGCCCAACTCGGCGGAGCCGCCGGGACCCTGGCCGCCTTCGCCGACCACGACGCCGGTGCGGTCTCCGGTGCGGAAGCGGTCCCAGGTGCCGATGCCGGAGCGGTCGCGGGTGCCGGAGCCGGAGCGGTCGCGGGTACCGGCGTCCGCGTCCAGGACGTGACCGCTCTTCCCGCCGCGTACGCACGTGAACTCGGCCTCGCCGTCCCGCTCCTGCCCTGGCACGTCCTCCGCACCCCGGTCGCCGACCTCGCGGGCACCCTGGCGCTCACGGCCGGAGCGCTCGGCAAGATCGCCGCGGACGTCCTCGTCCTCTCCCGCACCGAGGTCGCCGAGGTCGCCGAAGAGACCGGCGGCGGGTCCTCGGCCATGCCCCACAAGGCGAACCCGGTGCGGGCCACTCTCGTCGCCTCCGCCGCGCGCCGCGCCCCGCACCTCGCCGCGAGCCTCTACGGCTCCCTGGCCGCGGAGGACGAACGGCCGGCCGGCGCCTGGCACGCCGAGTGGGAACCGCTGCGCGAGCTGCTGCGGCTCGTCGGCGGCGCGGCGCACCACACGGCCGCCCTCGCCGAAGGACTCCGCGTCGATCCGACCGCCATGCGGGCCCATCTGGAGGTCACCGGGGGACTGCTCGTCGCCGAACGGCTCTCCGTCGCGCTGACGCCCCTGCTGGGCCGGACCCGCGCGCGGACGCTGCTCGCCGAACTCGCCGCCCGCAGCCGGAGCGACGGCCGACCGCTCGCCGAACTCCTCGCCGAGCACCCGGAAGTGGCCGGGACGGACCTCGCCGGCCTGACCGATCCGACCCGCGCCACCGGCTGCGCCGGAGTCCTCACCGACCGAGCCCTGGAGCGACGTTGAGCCCTCGCATCCCCCACCACCGCGTCGAAGGGCCCGCCACCGCGCCGGCCCTCGTCCTCGGAGCCTCGCTCGGAACGTCGACGGCCCTGTGGGACGCCGTGGCGCCGGAGCTGTCGACCACCCATCGGGTCATCCGGTGGGACCTCCCTGGGCACGGCGGTTCGCCCGCCGACCTCATCGGGCCGGGGGCGACCGTGGCCGACCTGGCCCGACTGGTCGTCGACCTCGCCGACGCCCTGGGCCTCGACCGCTTCTCGTACGCCGGGGTCTCGCTCGGCGGCGCCGTCGGGCTCCATCTCGCGGCGCACCACCCGGAGCGGGTCGACCGCCTCGCCGTCCTCTGCTCCTCCGCCCACTTCGGCGGCTCCGCGCCCTGGGAGGAGCGGGCGGCCACCGTACGACGCGAAGGACTGGCGAAGCTCGCCGACACGGCCGACGCCCGTTGGTTCACACCGGGGTTCAGCGTGCCGCGCCTGGTGGCCGACCACCGGGCCGCCGACCCGGAGGCGTACGCCGCCTGCTGCGACGCGCTGGCCGCCTTCGACCTGCGCGACCGGCTCGGCGACATCACCGCGCCCACGCTGCTCGTCGCGGGCCGCGAGGACCCCGCGACCCCGCCCGTCCACCTCCGGGAGATCGCCGACGCCGTCCCCGGCGCGGCCCTGACCGAGCTCCCCGGCGCCTCCCATCTCGCCCCCGCCGAACGGCCGGAGGCCGTCCTCGCCGCCCTGCGCGCCCACCTCACGGGTACTTCCGCTCGGAGCGGAACGAACGTGCGCCGCCAGGTGCTCGGCGACGCCCATGTGGACCGGGCACAGGCCCGGCAGACCCCGCTCACCGCCCGCTTCCAGGACTTCATCTCCCGCTACGCGTGGGGCGAGGTCTGGACCGACCCCACCCTCTCCCGGCGCGAGCGCAGCCTGATCACCCTGACCGCCCTCGTCGCCCACGGCCACCACGACGAACTCGCGATGCACCTGCGGGCCGCCCGCCGCAACGGGCTGTCCGACGACGAGATCGCCGCGGCCCTGCTCCAGACGGCGGTCTACTGCGGTGTCCCGGCGGCCAACGCCGCCTTCGCCGTGGCCCAGCGGGTCCTGGGGGAGGAGGGCCCGGACCCGTCGGGCGGACAGGGGCCGGCGAAGCCGCACGCCCCGTAGGGGCGACGGTGCGACAGGAGCCCGCGGGGACGGCGGGTCAGCGCAGCGGCGCCGGCTGCTCCGGTGCCAGCGAGTTGCCCGCGGGGATGCGGCCGCAGTCGGACGGCGCCGGGCGGCCGGCGAACCGGGCGTCCAGCCAGCCGAGGGCGGCGGGCGCCCACACGACGGGTGCGCCGGTGTGGCTGAACAGGTCGTACTGGTGGTACGCGATGGCGGAGTTGCCGGTGGCGCAGTACTGCCGGGCGAGCGCCCGTACGTCTCCCGCGACCATGACGCCGTCGCCCGTACCGATGCCCGGCGGACTGCCGAAGGTCCCTTCCAGGAACCCGGCGTTGCCCTGCGCGATGAGACCGGGCACGGTCGGGGTGGGGGCCGTGCCGAGGTTCACCTTGTTCACCGCCGCGACGAACTCCGGTACGGAGTTCGGGTCGGCGTACTCAGGCTTCGCCATCTTCTTCCAGGTCAGGCCCGGGTAGCGGCCGAGCGCGTCGACGATGGAGCCCCGCTCCAGCTTCGCGTACACCTCCAGGCCGTAGCTGCTCATGTACTTCTTGAGGTCGATGTCGTAGGACCGCGCGACGCCGATGATCGCCATGGGGATGACGCCGGACCAGGCGAGCGAGCCGTCCACGTACTTCAGGTTGTGGGCCGGCGCCACGAGCAGGCCGCCCTCGGCGAAGCCGACCAGTCTGCTGTTGACGTCGGGGGCGTACCGCGGCGCCAGCGCGGCGGCCCAGCCGGTCGCGATCGCGCCGCCGGAGTAGCCCATGAGGCCGAACCGCGTCGAGGAGTCCATTCCGGTCTGCGGGGACCGTGTCGCCGCGCGGATCGAGTCCAGGGTGTTCGTTCCGTACTCGGGTCCGGCGGCGAAGTCGGCCCGCTGCCCCTCGGTGTCGGGGATGACGACGTCGTAGCCCTTCGCCAGCAGCGGGGCGATGAAGAGAGCCTCGGCGTCAGGGATGAGGCCGCCCAGGGTCACGTTCCCGGCGATCGCCCGGGAGGGACCGTCCTCGGGGTCGAGGGAGTCGTAGAACGACTGGTACGACACCGCCTTCGTCCCGTCGCCGACGAGGCTGCGCACGACGGTGGTCACGTTGGCGGAGGGACGGCCCTGGGCGTCGGTGGTGCGGTAGAGCAGCTGGACGGCCGTCACCGGCGTGGGAATGCCGACGACGTGGTACCGCAGCGTCCGCGTCTTCAGCACGCTGCCCGGCGCGTAGGAGGACAGCGGTGTGCTGCCGTCGTACGCGTAGAACGGGTCACCGGCCGATGCCCTCGCCGTCGCCGCGGGGGCCCCGGCCTCGGCGGCGACGGCTGCCGGAGCGGCGGTGAGGCACATCGCGGCGACGACGGCCACGGCGATCGAACGAACGGGCTTGGACATGACTCCCTCGTTTCCCGGCAGGGGATGGATGCGCTCGCTCGGTGTGTTACCAACGAGTAGCGGTTGCTCGCAGACCATCATGGATGGCTCGTGGGACCGCGTCTCCGGTGTGTAAGACAGAGATTCGCGAGGTGGATTGTGACCGTGTCCAACGGGGGAAACGGTGGCCCGGTGCCGCAGATCGGGGGCATGCCCGTCCACAGCCGGCTGCTGGCCGCGGCGGGGACCCTGGAGTCGGCGGTGCTGCTCCGCCTGGTCGAGCAGGTGCCGGCCTACGGGACGCTGCCCTCGGAGCAGTTGCGCGGCGAGATAGTCAAGCAGGTGGCGCGCGGCATCGTCGCCTTCGCCGAAATGCTGCGCACCGGCGCGCCGTTGGGCGAGGACGAGCAGGCCGCGATCCGGGAGTCGGCCGCCCGTCGCGCCGACGAAGGCGTGCCGATCGAGTCCGTCGTCGGCGCCTACCACGTCGGCGCCGAGGAGTGCGCCGCCCAGGTCCTCGCGACCGCCGAGCCGGTGGACCACGGCGACGTGCTGCTCGTCCAGCGCCGCCTGCTCGACTTCCTGCGCCAGGTGAGCAGCGCGGTCGCCGCGGGGTACGTACAGGAGCGGCAGTCGGCCCTCGGCGACGAGCAGGTCGCCCTGCAGTCCCTGCTGTCCCGGCTGCTGGAAGGCGGCAGCCCGCAGGCCGCCGCCGACCGTGCCGGCATCCAACTGCCGCCCTGCTACCTCGTGCTGAGCCTCGCCATGGGACCCCACCCGGACGAGCTGCTGCCCGGCGTGAACGGGCCGGTCGTGGTGCGCCGCAAACTCCGGCGGCTGCGCAACGAGCTGCAACGCCACACCTGCGGCGTGCCGTTGTCCGTGCTCTCCGGCGACGGCGGACTGGTGCTGATCCCGTACGGGACGCCGGTCGCCGACTTCGGGGAGGCGGACCGCGACCGGCTCTCCTGGCTGGTCTCGCAGTTCGCCCGGATGTGCGGCGCCGACCTGTTGGTGGCGGCGGCCGTCGCCACGCCGGAGGGCGTCGCGGAGGCGGCCCGACTCGCCGGTGAGATACGGGAGGTGGCCGAGGCGTCGGGCCGCCCGCCCGGCCTCTACCTGCTCGACGACGTGCTGCTCGAATACCAGCTGAGCCGTCCGAGCCCGGCCAGGGACAGGCTCGCCGCGCTGCTCGGCCCGCTGGGCGCCCGCCCGGAACTGCTCGGCACCGTGCGCACCTTCCTCGCCTGCGGCCTCGACCGGCGGCGGGCGGCCGCCCGGCTCCAGGTCCACCGGAACACCGTGGACTACCGCCTGCGCAAGGCGGCGGACCTCACCGGACTGGACGCGGCCCGGGGCGCGGACCTGCTCACGCTGCACGCCGCGCTCGCGGCCCATGACGCCTTACGGAGGGGCGGGCCCCTGACCTTGCGTCCGGGTGGGACGGCCTGACGGCCGGCCCGGCCGGAGAGCTCCCGGGGTCCGGCCGGGCCTGAGGCGCCGGGCGGGCGCTATGTCCTGTCGTCGAACTCCCGTCGTCGCCCGGAGCGCGGCCCTGCGTGCATGGCGTCGCGGGGCAGGCGGGAGTCTGACGACAGGGCCTAGTGCGCCGGGACCCGCGCGAAGCGCTCCGTGACGTGCAGGTCCGCCTCGATGCCGGTGATCGCGGCGGCCAGTTCCGGGAGGACCTCGCGCACGCACTCCTCGGCGGATCGGCGGCTGGCGTGGAGGGCCACGTTGACGGCGGCGACGACGCGGCCCGTACGGTCGCGGACCGGCATCGCGATCGACCGCAGTCCCTCCTCCAGCTCCTCGTCGACCAGCGCGTACCCGTCGTGCCCCACCTGCTCGACGAGCGCGTCGAGCTCGGCGCGGTCCGTCACCGTGTGCGGGGTGAGGGCGCGTGGCGCGGAGGCGTCGAGACGGGCCGCGCGCTCCTCGGCCGGCAGACCGGCGAGGAGGACGCGGCCCATGGAGGTCGCGTACGCGGGGAACCGGGTGCCGATGGTGATGTGGACGTTCATGATGCGGCTGGTCTCGACGCGGCCGGTGTACTGCACCTCGCCGCCGACCAGCACGGCCAGCGAGGTGGACTCGCGCACCCGCTCGGCCAGGTCCGCGAGGTGCGGCTGGGCGATCCGGGTGAGCGTGGTCCGGGACAGCGGTGCGAAGCCCAGGGAGAGGACCCGGGGCGTGAGCCGGAACTCCCGGCCGTCCACCGACACACAGCCGAGGTGTTCGAGGGTGATCAGGGCCCGCCGCGCGGTGGCCCGGGCGAGGCCCGTGGCCTCGGCGACCCCCGTCAGTGACAGCGCCGCGCGGCCCTCGCCGAACGCCGTGAGCACCGTGAGCCCGCGTGCCAGCGACTCCACGAACTCCCGGCCGAGTTCCTGCTTCGACGCTCCGGTCCAGGCGGCGAGCCCGCTGGGCGCGGCCGGAACCGCCGCCGGTGCCTCCCGCAGCGCGCGTTCCATCCCGGCCGCCGCCGTCCGCAGCCGGGGCAGCAGCGCCTCGCGCAGCGAGGCGGCGTCGTGCCGGCTGGTGTGGCTCACGGTGCTCAGCGCGCACGCGATCCGACCGTCGCCGCCGCGCACCGGCACGGCGAGCGCCACGAGCCCGGCCTCGACCAGCTGGTCGTCCGTGGCCCACCCGCTCGCCCCCGCCCCGGCGGCCCGCTCCTCGAAGTCGACGGCGCCCGCCGTGCGCGACGGCGCGGCGGGAAAGCCCCGGCCCTGCGGATCGGCGGTCCGCCGCTCGCGCCACGCCGCCCACGCGGCCGCGTCCCACTCGGAGGCGAAGAGAGCACCCGGCGCGGTGCGTTCGGCGGGCAGCAGGTCGCCGATGCGGAAGCTCACCGACATCGCGCGGCGCCGGGTCGCCTGGTGCACGAAGCGGATCCCGTCCCCGTCCGGGACGGCGAGCGAGACGGACTCGTCCAGCTCGTCGGCGAGCGCGTCAGCGCGGGCGCCCAGCAGGTCGGGCAGCCGTACGGAGGCCAGATAGGCGTTGCCGAGCTCGAGGAGCCGTGGTGCGAGGAGCACCTCGCGCCCCTCGATCCGCACGTACCCCATCCGCGCCAGCGTCCCGGTGACCCGGTCCACCGTGGAACGGGCGAGCCCGGTGGCGCGCTCGAGCTCGCCGACCGACATCCGGCCGCCCGCGTCGGTGAGCCGGCGCAGCACGCCGACCCCGCGGAGCAGGGGTGTCACCGCCTCGGGCGGCGCTTCGGCGGTCAGGTCTTCGGTGGGTGGCATCGGCTCTCCGTCGTGGATCTTCGGTCCACCGTAGTGAACACGGCGCGGGCAGGGTGCGGCACCCCGTTGACAGGGCAACCCGCCCGCGACCAGACTCCCAGCATAGTGAAGATGTCTTCACTATGCGAACACCCTGGTGCGAGCAGACCCGCACGCAGTTCCTGACGTTCGACGCGACGAGGAGACCCCATGCACACCACCGTCGGCATCATCGGCGGAGGCCCCTCCGGCCTGCTCCTGGCCCGCCTCCTGCACCAGGCGGGCATCGACAGCGTCGTCCTGGAGAGCCGCGACCGCGCCTACGTCGAACGGCGCCAGCGGGCCGGCATCCTCGAACAGGCCACCGTCGACGCCCTGCGCGCCGCCGGCGCGGGCGCCCGCCTCGACGCCGAGGGACTCCCGCACGACGGCATCGAGCTGCGCCACGACGGACGCGCCACCCGCATCGACTTCCCCGCCCTCACCGGCGGCCGGCGCGTGTGGGTCTACGCCCAGACGGAGGTCGTCAAGGACCTCGTCGCCCTCCAGCTCGCCGAGGGCGGCCCGCTGCACTTCGAGGCCGAGGTCACCGCCGTGGAGGGCGCCGACACCGACCGTCCCCTCGTCCGCTACACCCACGAGGGCCGCGAGCGGATACTCACCTGCGACTACGTCGTCGGCTGCGACGGCTACCACGGCGTCACCCGCAACGCCGTCCCCGAGACCGAGCGCCGCACCTTCGAGCGCACCTACCCCTACTCCTGGCTCGGGATCCTGGCCGAGGCCCCGCCGGTGTACGACGAGCTGATCTACGCCCACTCGGAGCGCGGCTTCGCCCTCGCCAGCATGCGCTCACCGTCCGTCAGCCGCCTCTACCTCCAGGTCCCGAACGGCACCGACCCGGCCGACTGGCCCGACGAGCGCGTCTGGGACGAACTCGACGCCCGCCTCTCGCTGACCGGCGACCCCGGCTGGCGCCTCACCCGCGGCACCGTCACCCAGAAGGCGGTCCTGCCCATGCGCAGCTCCGTCACCGAGCCCATGCGCCACGGCCGGGTCTTCCTCGCCGGGGACGCGGCGCACATCGTCCCGCCGACCGGGGCGAAGGGCCTCAACCTGGCCGCCGCAGACGTCATCGTCCTCGCCCGGGCCTTCGCCCACCACGCGAAGACCGGCTCGACCGAGCTCCTCGACGCCTACTCCGACACCTGTCTGCGCCGGGTCTGGCGGGCCGAGCACTTCTCGTACTTCATGACCACCACCCTCCACGCCGACCCCGCCCAGTCCCCCTTCGACACCAGACTGCAGCAGTCCCAGCTCGACCGGATCGCCGGCTCCCCGCACGCCGCCGCCGAACTCGCCGAGAACTACACCGGCCTCCCGCTCGACTCCTGACGCGCCGGTCTCGCCTCCGACGCCCGACGCGCCAGCCCGTACGCGGTGAGCAGCCAGGCCGCGGCGGCGATCCCCAGCAGCACCCGCCCCAGCGGGGCCGGCCACCTGGTCGCCGCCGCGGTCGCCACGGACAGGCACGCGACGGCCGTCATCCCCATCGGGAAGACCGTCGCCCAGCGGCGCACGTCGTACCCCGGACGGGGCCGAGCCACCTCGGCCCCGAGCAGCACCCCGTACCAGAGCAGCGACAGCACCAGCAGGACCACGGTGACCGTCCGCAGCGGCTCGTCCGTCCACACCCCGGCCGCCAGCAGTTTCGCCCCGCCGAGCGCCGAGATGGACAGCGCCCCGCCCGCCACCCACTGGTCACCGGCGCCCGTCACGACCTGCCCGAAGTCGAAACGGACGAGCGCGTCCGCGTAGAGCACCAGCCCCAGCGCGAAGAGCAGCAGACCCGCCCACGCGAGCCCGCGGCCGTAGCGCGGCGCGAGCGTGCCCGCCAGCACCACCAGCGCCTCGGTCGCCACACAGATCAGGAACGCCCCTCCCGGCATCCGACGCCCCAGATGGCGGAGCACCACCGGGAGCAGCACCACCCACGCGACGGCGGAGAGCGCCAGCAGCACGAGCCCTGCCGGCCCCCACCCCAGGAGCGAGCACCGCACCCCGAGCACGCTCGTCGCCGCGACGGCGGTCAGCGCGGGCGGAGTGTCCGCCCGCGCCTCCCAGCTGCGCCGGTCGCTCAGGAACAGGGCAGCGAAATCACCGGCGAGCACCAGCCACAGGACCCAGGAGAGACCGAACGCCACCAGCGACACGACCTCGAGCCCGACGAGATGCAGGCCGACGGAGAGGATGCCCGTCGCCATGACCGCCGCGCCCGCGGCCGGCGGCAGCACGGCCCACCAGGGGGCGGCTCGATCGTCCATGCCCCCATCCCAGCGCCGGGCTCACGGCCCCGCCACCGGAGCGTCAGCGGTGCCCGAGCAGACCGGCCGCCGGTACGAGCCTGTTGTCGTAGTCGAACAGCGCCTGGTTCTCCCAGCCGTTGCCCGAGGCGGGATCGGCCGGGTCCCAGCCGTTCCCGGAGACGGCCGTCCACGCCGGCTCCCAGTACACGACCCCGAGCCCCCGCCCGGCCGGCACGGCCTCGACCACGCTCATGACGTCGCGCAGCCACGCCGACTGCCCGGCGCTGCTCGCCGCGTAGCCGGAGACGAGCTCGCCGGTGGTGTCGATGATGTTCTCGTGCGGGTCCTTGCTGTCCAGGCGGAACGGGTACGCCGTCTCCACGACGAGCACCTTCTTTCCGTACCGAGCGGAAACATCGTCCAGATTGGTCTGGAGCGCCGACAGCGGCCCGTGCCAGTAGCCGTAGAACGACAGCGCGATCACGTCGAAGGACACGCCCTGGGCCGTGGCGTTGTCGAACCACGTCCGGTAGAGCGCGTTGTCACCGCCGTGCGCCAGGTGCAGAGCCACCTGCGTCGTCGAGGACACCGCCTTCGCGGCCGACGCCCCGGCCTTCAGCAGTCCGGCGAGCTGTGACCAGTCGGACGTGGACCCCTCGGGCCACAGCATCCCGGTGTCGATCTCGTTGCCGATCTGCACCATGTCGGCCGTGGTGCCCTGCGCCTTGAGCGCGTTGAGCACGTCGTACGTGTGGCCGTACACGTCCGTCTTGAGCTGCGCGTACGAGTGCCCCGACCAGGCGGCGGGCTTGGTCTGGGCGCCCGGGTCGGCCCAGATGTCGGAGTAGTGGAAGTCGACGAGCAGCCTCATGCCCTGGGCCTTGATCCGCTTGGCCATGGTGAGGACCCGGGCCTTGTCGTTGTAGCCGTCGGCCGGGTCCACCCACACCTTCAGGCGCGCGTAGTTGGCACCCGAGGCCTTCAGGATCGCGAGCGCGTCCCCGTTGGTGCCGCCGCTCGTGCGGTAGGTCCCGCCGAGGTCCTCGCTCTTCTTCAGCGAGGACACGTCGACGCCCCTGACCGGCAGCCCGGCCGTGCCCCGGGTCAGGGCCAGGTCGTCCACGTTGATCCAGTTGCCCGCGTGGGCGTCGGAGTTCACGCTCACCGTGCAGGCGCCGCCGCTCACCACCACCGGGGTGACGATCCGTATCCACGCCCCGTTCGGCGTGGGCGGCAGCTCGGTCCGCTGCTCGGCGGATCCGCAGTTCCGCAGCGCGAGGTACGCCGCGTTCTGTCCGCCGCTGGAGCGCACCCACGCGCTGAGCGTGTAGCTGCCGTCGGTGAGCCCGGTCAGGTACTGGTAGGTCTCCACCTTGTACCCGGAAGACGACCAGTGCGCGAGCCGGTGGCTCCCGCCGTGGCCGCCGGCCTCGGTGTACGAGGCGGAGTTCTGCCCGGCGGCCGAGTACGTGGACCAGCCGGCGGGCGTCGCGGTGCCGGTCCCGTCGGCCTCGAAGCCGGCGTTGGTGAGCGTGCTCGCGGCCCGCGCCTCCTGGGCGGGCAGCGGGGCGAGCAGCAGAGCGCCGAGCGCGGCGGTCACGGCGGCGGCCCGCAGGGTCGTGCGTGGTACGGCGTGCATCGTCGAGTCCCTTCGACGTTGAAGGATGGGGGAAGACGTGCGGTGGTACGGCTCACCCCGGGGCGGCGCGGTGCGCGGCCGCCGGCCGGGGAGATCAGGAGGGAGGGGCGCGGTCAGGCGACCCGTCCGGAGGGCCGGGGAGGAGGGCGCGGTCAGGCCCTGTCGGGAGGGTTGGGGAAGGGGGTGCGGTCGGACACTGTCGGGAGGGCTGGGGAAGGGGGGTGCGGTCGGACACTGTCGGGAGGGCTGGGGAAGGGGGTGCGGTCAGGCCCTGTCGGGAGGGCTGGGGAAGGGGGGTCGGCCAGACCCTGTCCGAAGGACCGGGAGCAGGGCGCGGTCCGGCCTGTCCGGCTGATGAGGAGGGCAGGGCGGATGAAGGCCCGCCTGGCGGATCAGGGCCCGACAGGACCTAGCCGTCCAGACGGACGACCCGGACCGCGCCGGCCGGGACGGCGACGTGACCGGCGACCTGCGTGCCGGCCAGGAGCTCGGTGCCGGGACCTTCCAGCGGCACCTTCGCGTCCTCGGCGGAGTGGTTGAGCGCGAAGAGGAAGCGGCCCTCCTCGCCGGCGCGGCGGACGACCTCCACGTCCCGCGGCAGGGACCGCGTCGCGACACCCGCGTCCTCGCAGGCCGCGCCCAGGATGTGGTCGAGCGCCGCCGCGTCCAGTCGGGTGGAGACGTACCAGGCGGTGCCGCGGCCCAGCCGGTGCCGGGTCACCGCGGGCCCGCCCGCGGCGGGGCCGTCGGCGTAGGTCCACACCGTCTCGGCGCCGCGCGGCTCGACGAACTCGGTCCACACGTCGCCCGTCAGCGACGCCCCGCCCGGCCCGGCGATCCCCACGCGCTCGCCCGCGAGCAGCGGCGACCACTCCTCGACGGTCACGCCGAGCACGTCCCGCAGGACGCCCGGATACCCGCCCCCGTGGACGGCGTCGTGCTCGTCGACGATGCCCGAGAAGCAGGAGACGACGAGGGTGCCGCCGTTCTCGACGTACTCGCGCAGGTTCTGCCCGGCGGCCTCGGTCGCGAGGTAGAGCGCGGGGACGACGACCAGCGGGTAGGCGGACAGATCGGACTCGGGGTGGGCGAAGTCGACCGTGAGGTGGCGGTCGTAGAGCGCCTCGTAGTAGCTGTCGGCCCGCTCCCGGGCGTCGAGGTCCTCGCTGGGCCGCCACTCGAGGGACTGCGCCCACCAGGACTGCCAGTCCCACAGCATGGCCACGTCCGGCACGGTGCGGGTGCCGCGTACGGCCTCCAGGGACTCCAGGTCGGCGCCGAGCCGGACCACCTCGCGCCAGACGCGGGTGTCGGTTCCGCCGTGCGGGACCATCGCGGAGTGGAACTTCTCGGCGCCGCGCCGCGACTGCCGCCACTGGAAGAACATCGCGCCCTCGGAGCCGCGGGCGACGTGCCCCAGGGAGTTGCGGGCCATCTCGCCGGGGCGCTTGGCGGGGTTGCGGGGCTGCCAGTTGACGCCACTGGTGGAGTGCTCCAGCAGCAGCCAGGGCGCGCCGCCCGCGACCGACCGCGTGAGGTCGGCCGCCATGGCGAGGTTGACGTGGGTGCGGCGGCCGTCGGTGATGAGGTAGTGGTCGTTGGTGACCAGATCGACCTCGCGGCCCCAGGCCCAGTAGTCGAGGCTGTCGCACTGGCTGAGCGCCGTCATGAAGTTGGTGGTGACGGGGACGCCGGGGGAGAGCCGGTGGAGAATGTTCCGCTCGGAGCGGAAGTTCTCCCGGATCGTGGCGTCGGCGAAGCGCCGGTAGTCCAGCTGCTGCGCCGGGTTGCCGACGGTCGGGGTGAGCCGGGGCGGGTCGATCTGCTCGTACGAGGTGTAGGCCTGGCCCCAGAACGCGGTGCCCCACGCCTCGTTGACGGCATCGACCGGTCCGTACGTCTGCGCGAGCCAGCGCCGGAAGCCGGCCGCGCAGATCTCGCAGTAGCAGGCGCTGACGGGCACGCCGTACTCGTTGTGGACGTGCCAGAGGGCGAGCGCCGGGTGGTCGGCGTAGCGGGCGGCGAGCGCGGTGGTGATGCGGGCGGCCGCCTCCCGGTACGCCGGGGAGCTGTGGCAGATCGCCCCGCGCGATCCGTAGGAGTGGCGCACGCCCTCCCGGGTGACCGGCAGGGCCTCCGGGTGGGCCCGGTAGAACCATGCGGGCGGCGCCACGGTCGGCGTGCCGAGGTCGACCCGGACCCCGTTGTCGTGCAACAGACCGAGGATGCGGTCCAGCCACGCGAAGTCGTAGCGGCCCGGCTCGGGTTCGAGGAGTGCCCAGGAGAAGATGCCGACGCTGACCATGGTCACGCCGGCCTCGCGCATCAGCCGTACGTCCTCGTGCCAGACGCTTTCCGGCCACTGTTCGGGGTTGTAGTCCCCGCCGAAAGCGAGCCGGTGCAGGCCCTTGGGGGCGGTCGGCGGCATGCGTGTCTCCTGGAACGTCGGGATCTGAATCTACCTCGCGTGAGTGGGCTGGATCGGGGCCAATCTGTGAACGTGCACACAGCAGGTCTCGATGCCACAACGCAACATAAGCGCACACGATCAACCATTGACAAGTGTCCGGAACGTTTCTCTACTGTGAACGCTCACAGATGCATGGCAGGCCTTCCCGCTCTCCGCGGAAGGCCCCTTTCGGTCAGGGAGAAGCACCCCATGCCCCACGCGCTGCGCCGTCGCGTTCTCGTCGCCACCGCCGTCACGACCGCCGTCGTCCTCGGCGCCACCACCCTCACCGCCTGCGGCTCCGGCTCCGGCGGGGAGGGCGAGGCGGAGTCCGGCCCCGTCTCGCTCACCTACTGGTCCTGGGCGCCCAACATGGAGAAGGTGGCCGCGATCTGGAACGCCAAGCACCCGGAGATCCAGGTCACGGTGCAGAAGCAGGCCTCCGGTGACGACCTGGTGACCAAGATCATCACGGCTGCCAAGGCCCACCAGGCCCCCGACCTCGTCCAGGCCGAGTTCCAGGCCCTGCCGACCCTCGTCAGCAACGACGCCCTGGCCGACATATCGAAGGAGGTCTCCGGCGCCAAGGACAAGTTCGCCCCCGGCCTCTGGCAGCAGACCACCCTCGGTTCCGACGCCGTCTACGCGGTCCCGCAGGACTCCGGCCCGCTCATGTTCTTCTACCGGACGGACCTCTTCGAGAAGTACGGCCTCGAGGTCCCCACCACCTGGGACGAGTTCGCCGCCACCGCCAAGGCGCTCAAGGCCAAGGCCCCCGAGAAGTCCCTCACCACCTTCTCCGCCAACGACGCCGGTCTCTTCGCCGGCCTCGCGCAGCAGGCCGGCGCCACCTGGTGGACCACCGAGGGCCAGAAGTGGAAGGTCGGCATCGACGACGCCACCGGCAAGAAGGTCGCCGAATTCTGGGGCGGACTCGTCAAGGACGGCGCCATCGACAACCAGCCCATGTACACGCCCGCCTGGAACAAGGCCCTCAACACCGGCGAGCAGATCGCCTGGGTCAGCGCCGTCTGGGCCCCCGGCACCCTCACCACCGCCGCCCCCGACACCAAGGGCAAGTGGGCCATGGCCCCGCTGCCCCAGTGGGACACCGCCAAGCCCAGCACCGGCAGCTGGGGCGGCTCCACCACCGCCGTCACCACCGACTCGAAGCACAAGGCGGCCGCGGCCCGGTTCGCCACCTGGCTCAACACCGACCCCGAGGCGCTGACCGCCCTGGTCAAGGAGGCCGGCATCTACCCCGCCGCCTCCGCCGCCCAGAGCGGCCCCGCGCTCGCCAACCCGCCGGAGTTCTTCGCGAACCAGCCCGACTTCTTCGCCCGCGCCGCCGAGATCGCGAAGACCACCGCCCCCGCCGCCTGGGGACCGAACGTCAACGTCGCCTACAGCGCCTTCAAGGACGAGTTCGGGAAGGCGGCCAAGGCCAGGTCGGGCTTCGGCGAGGCCCTCACCGCCATGCAGGACCTGACGGTCGCCGACCTGAAGAAGCAGGGCTTCGAGGTCGCCCGGTGAGCAAGCCCCACCAGGGCGCACGCCGGTCGTACGGGGTCAGGACGGCCCCGTACGGCTTCCTCTTCCCGGCCGCCGCCCTCTTCCTCCTCTTCTTCGCGCTGCCCATCGGCTACGCGGTCCGGCTCAGCTTCCACAAGATCGAGGTCAAGGGCCTCGGTCTCGGCAAGGGCGCCAAGAACGAGGTCTGGGCCGGCCTCGACAACTACACCGCGGCCCTCACCGACCCCGAACTCCTGCACAGCGCCCTGCGCGTCCTCGGCTACGGCGTCATCGTCGTGCCCGTCATGCTCGGCCTCGCCCTGTTCTTCGCGCTCCTGCTCGACTCCGAGCGCGTCCGCGCCCGTTCCTTCGCCCGGCTCGCGATCTTCCTCCCGTACGCCGTTCCCGGAGTGATCGCGGCCCTGCTGTGGGGCTTCCTCTACCTCCCCGACGTCAGCCCCTTCCACTACCTCCTGCGCGCCGCCGGGCTCCCGGAGCCCGACCTGATGGACGGCGGCCTGCTCTACGGGTCGATGGCGAACATCGCCGTCTGGGGCGGCACCGGCTTCAACATGATCGTCATCTACACGGCGCTGCGCTCCCTGCCCGCGGAGGTCTTCGAGGCAGCCAAGCTGGACGGCTGCTCCGAACTGCAGATCGCCCTGCGCATCAAGATCCCCATGGTGGCGCCCTCCCTCGTCCTCACCTTCTTCTTCTCGGTGATCGCCACCCTCCAGGTCTACAACGAGCCCACCACGCTCAAGCCGCTCACCAACGGCATCACCACGACCTGGAGCCCCCTGATGAAGGTCTTCAACGACGCCTTCGTCGGCGGGAACATCCACGCGGCCTCGGCCACCGCCGTGATCCTGGCCATCGCCACGTTCCTGCTGTCCTTCGCCCTCCTGCGGGCCTCCAACCGCCGCACCACCCAAGGAGCACCCCGATGAGCGGGCCCGCCGCCCCCACGCAGTCGCGCAAGGAGGCCCCGGCCGCCGGCACCACCCCCGGCACCTCCCAGTGCCCGCCGGCCGCCTCCGGCAGCGGGACCCCCGCCACCCGCCGCACCGCGCTGCTGCCGACCGCCGCGCTCGTCCTCGGCGCGCTCTACTGCCTGCTGCCCGTCGCCTGGGTCCTGGTCGCCGCCACCAAGTCGGGCTCCGACCTCTTCTCCACCTTCACCTTCCTGCCCGGCGACGGCCTCGCCGACAACCTCGGCGAACTCGGCGCGTACCGCGACGGCATCTACTGGCGCTGGATGGCCAACTCCGTGTTCTACGCGGGCCTCGGCGCCCTCCTGTCGACCGTCGTGTCGGCGCTCGCCGGCTACGCCCTGGCCGTCTACCGCTTCCGCGGCCGCGAACTGTTCTTCAACGTGATCCTCACGGGCGTCCTGATGCCGCCCGTCATCCTCGCCATCCCGCAGTACCTCCTGATGGCCGAGGCCGACCTCACGGACACGTACCTCTCCGTCCTGATGCCGCTGATCCTCTCCCCGTACGGCGTCTACCTCGGCCGGATCTACGCCGAGGCCGCCATCCCCATGGAACTCGTCGAGGCCGGCCGCATGGACGGCGCGGGCGAACTGCGCATCTTCCTGCGCATCGCCGTACCGATGATGTCCCCGGGACTCGTCACGATCTTCCTGTTCCAGTTCGTGGCCGTCTGGAACAACTTCCTGCTGCCGTACATCATGCTCGGCGACGACGAGAAGTTCCCCATGACCGTGGGCCTGTTCACCCTGCTCATGCAGGGCGCGAGCCAACCCGCCCTCTACACCCTGGTGATCACCGGAGCGCTCCTCGCGGTCCTCCCGCTCATTGCGCTCTTCCTGGTGATCCAGCGCTTCTGGAGCCTCGACCTGCTCTCCGGCGCCGTAAAGTCCTGAAGCACAGGGGAACGAGGAGAAACGCACACCATGAGCACAGCAGCGAGCAGGCGGCGCCCCGCGACCATCCACGACGTGGCGCGCGAGGCCGGCGTCTCGCGCGGCACGGTCTCCCGCGTCCTCAACGGAGGCCACTACGTCAGCCCCGCGGCCAAGGCGGCCGTCGACGCGGCCATCCGCAAGACCGGATACGTCGTCAACAGGCACGCCCGCTCGCTGATCACCGGCAAGTCGGACTCGGTGGCCTTCCTGCTCACCGAGCCCCAGGAACGGTTCTTCGAGGACCCCAACTTCAACGTCCTGCTGCGCGGTTGCACCCAGGCGCTCGCCGACCGCGACATCCCCCTGCTGCTGATGATCGCGGGCACCGAGGACGAACGCCGCCGCAACCTCCGCTACATCGAGGCCGGTCACGTCGACGGCGTCCTGCTGGTCTCCAGCCACTCCGGCGACCCGCTCGTCGACCACCTCAACACCGCCGGCGTCCCCGTCGTCGCCTGCGGCAAACCGCTCGGCCAGACCGCGAAGATCGGTTACGTCGCCGCCGACGACCGCGACGGCGCCCGCGACATGGTGCGCCACCTCTACGGCACCGGGCGGCGCAGGATCGCCACCGTCACCGGCCCCCTCGACACCCCCGGCGGTGTCGAGCGACTCGCCGGCTACCGCGAGACCCTCGCCGAGTGCGGACTTCCCTACGACGAGGCCCTCGTCGCCACCGGCGACTACAGCCGCGTGGGCGGGGAGGCGGCCGCCAGGCAGCTCCTCGACCGGGCCCCGGACCTCGACGCCGTCTTCGTCGCCTCCGACCTGATGGCCCTGGCCGTCCTCGACACCCTGGACCGGGCCGGCCGCCGCGTCCCCGAGGACGTCGCCGTGGGCGGCTTCGACGACTCCCCGGCAGCCCTCTCCTCGCGTCCCGCGCTCACCACCATCCGCCAGCCCTGGGACCGCATCAGCGCCGAGATGGTCCGCACCCTTCTCGCCCGGATAGCGGGGGAGGAGCCGGCGACGGTGATCCTGCCGACCGAACTGGTCCGCCGCGACTCCGCCTGACGGGCCGGCTTCAGGGGCGCGACAGGGACGCCCGTCGAGCCGTTCGACGTCCCGGTGGTGGCAGCACCTGGGGACCGCTCGTGGCCACCCTCGTCTGCAACACCCGCGTCGGCCTCGCCTACGGAGCGACGCCCGCGCTCATCACGGGCGCTTGCGCCCCGGCACGAGACGCCCTCCGTCGGCCGCCCCGCCGAGGCGAGTACCCAGGCCGCCGCGATCGTCCGGAGGTCCCAGGCCCCTCAGCCGCGGCGGCGCGGCTTTCCCGTACCACCGGAGCGCGAGCCCTTGGGCGCGCCGCCGGCCCTGCGCGAGCCGCCGCCGGCGGCCTGCCGCTTCTGCCCGGCCTTCTGGCCCTGCTTCTGGCCCTGACGGGGCTGCTGCTTCTGCTGCTGGCCCTTCGGCTTCGCCGCCCGCTCGGCCTTCGCGTCCTTCGACGGCTTCTCGTCGGGCCTCCGCCCGCGCGAACTGTTCACCGTCCGCCCGCGCACGATCCCGATGAAGTCCTCCACCAGGTCGGTGGTGGCCTCCTCCGGCCAGGACAGCGCGACCTGTGACTGCGGTGTGTCCGTGATCGTCCGGTAGGTCAGGTCCTTGCGGTGGTGCAGGCGGGCGAGCGACTGCGGCACGATCAGCAGCCCGATCCCCGCCGCCACCAGCTCGATCGCGTCGGCCGTCGTCGCCGGTCGCTCGAACGCGGGCTGCCCCGGCGGACGCTCCCAGTCCAGGGTGTCGTCGAGCGGGTGCAGCACGACCTCGTCCGCGATGTCGCCGACGGTCACCTCGTCCGCGGCCGCCACCATGTGGTCCTTGGGGCACACCACCACGGTGGTCTCGGTGTACAGGGGGATGGCGCTGAACACCGTACGGTCCACGGGGAGGCGCAGCAGAGCGGCGTCGGCGCCGTGCTCCCGCAGGGCCGCCTCCGCGTCCGCCGCCGACACCTGGGTCAGTACGAGCGGCACGTCGGGCTGCCGCTCGTTCCAGATCCGCACCCACTTGCCGGGCGTCACGCCGGGCACGTACGCCAGCCGGAACGACGGCGACGCCGCTGCCGCTGCAGCGGACGAGACGCCGAGGTCGGGAGCGGGATCGGGGGTGGGGTCTGGGGCGGGAGCGGGGGAGAGGGATGCGTCCGAGCCTGTCACCAGGCCAGATTACCGGCCGTGGTCGGCGACCGCGTACCTGCCCGATATTCTTGTCACCATGACGCAGCACCAGAACGCCCAGACCATGAAGCCCGCCACCGCGGCGAAGAAGCTGGGCGTCTACCTCGACGCCACCCCCGCCGACTTCCGTGAGGGTTCCGTCTCCCGCGCCGAGCTGAACGCCCTCCAGACCGACCCGCCGGAGTGGCTGCGCGAGCTTCGCGCCAACGGCCCGCACCCGCGCCCCGTCGTGGCGGCCAAGCTGGGCATCTCCATCTCCGGCCTCGCCCGCGGCGGCGTCACCGACGCCCTCACCACCGAGCAGATCGAGGCCCTGAAGGCCGAGAACCCGGAGTGGCTCCAGAAGGAGCGCGCCACCCAGGCGGACGTCCGCAAGGAGAACGTCCGCATCAAGGAGATGCGCGCCGAGAAGGCGGCCCGCGCGGCCGAGCGCGACTGATCCGACGCGGTACGGACCTTCCTGGACCGGGGCCCGCGCCGACGGGCCCCGGCTCCCGGCGCTGACCGGCTCCGCGCGAATTTCGGGTGCGCCCGCGCCGCCACCGGTGGTGCAATCGCCGGATGCGGAGCGAGACCGACACCGACACCGAAATCGACACCGGGATCGGCACCGAGAACGGGACCGGCACCGATTCCGGGACCGGGACCGGCACTGAGACCGGGACCGGGACCGGCACTGAGACCGGGACCGGAACCGGGACCGGCACCGATTCCGGCCCTGCGGTCGGCGGCCAGTCCGCGCCGGGGATGACGGTCGACCGCGGCCGTTTCGGCGACGCGGTCACGCCCTGGGAGCGTCCCGACTGGCGCGAGGCCGCGCTGGGCTGGGCGGAGCGAGGGCTCGCCCGGCACGGGCTGCGGGAGACCGGGCCCCGCGAGGCGCGGGTCCGGCCCTGGTCGGTCCTCGTCCGCTTCCGCACCGGCACGGCTGACAGGGACGCCGTCTGGTTCAAGGCGAGCGCCCCGGCCGCCGGCTTCGAGGCCGCCCTGGGCGGCGCCCTCGCCGACTGGGTTCCCGAACACGTCATGGCGCCGCTCGCGGTCGACCCGGAGCGCGGTTGGTGCCTCCTGCCCGACGGCGGCCCGCTCTTCCGCGGCGTGCTCGACCGCGGCGACGCGGGCCTGGGGGACTGGCTGGCGGCGGTCGGGCAGTACGCGCGGATGCAGCGCGCCCTCACCCCGTACGCCGACCGCATGACGGAACTCGGCGTGCCCAGCGCCCGCACCCGGCACCTGCCGGAGATCTTCGACGGCCTCGTCGGGACCAACCCGACCCTCGCGCCCGAGGCACGGGACTCCTTGCGCGGCCGGCGTCCGCTCCTGCTCGACTGGTGCGCGGAACTCGACTCGATCGGCGTCCCCGACTCGCTCGACCACTGCGACCTGCACGACGGACAGGTCCTCGCCCCCGGCGACGGCCGCTTCACCTTCTTCGACTGGGGCGACGCCGCCGTCGCGCATCCCTTCGCCAGCCTCCTCGTGCCCGCCCGGGACGTCCGCGAACGCTACGGCCTCGACGCCGTGACCGCCGTCCGCGACGCGTACCTGGAGCCGTGGACGGACCTGGGCGTGCCGCTCGCGCGACTGCGGCGCGCGGCGACGCTCGCCGTCAGGCTCGCCGCGCTCTCGCGCGCCGTCTCGTGGTTCCGCCTCTTCCCCGGCACTCCGGCCGCGGACTGCCACGAGGCGAGCGCCTACTGGGTCGAGGAGCTGTTCGCCGCACCGGACCTGCTCTGACCTGCTCCGACGCGCCCCGACTTGCGCCAGTGCCCTGACCTGCTCCGACCTTCGATATTCGATGGCGGACGAGGCCGGGGCCCGTGAGGATGCGCGCATGGAACCGGACGCAGCAGAGCGCACTGACGACGCAGCGGTGACCCGCTGGACGCCGTCGACCGTCGAACCCGACATGTGGGTCGACCCGGACGACGACCCGCGCGAGACCGACGGGGAGATCGTCGGCGAACGGGGCACGCTGGCCGACGGTCTGCGCTACTTCCGGCTCACCTTCGAGATGAAGTGCGCCGGCCTGGACGCGGAGCAGATGGCCCGGCGCTCGGTGCCGCCCTCCACGATGTCCCTGCTCGGTCTGCTGCGGCACCTGGCCGAGGACGAGCGGCACCTCCGCCGTATGGCCGGCGAGGACCTGCCCCGGATCTACCGCACGGCCGAGGACCGGGACGCCGACTGGAACGGCGCGGTCGCCGACCCGGAGGTCGTGGCGGAGGCCTGGTGCCGCTGGCGCGCCGAGTGCGAGGTGACCGACCGGTTCCTCGCCGGTTCCGCCGATCTCGGTGCCCGCCCCGCCGGGGACGTGCAGCTCCGCGACATCGTCGTGGCCCAGATCGCGGAGTACGCGCGGCACTGCGGTCACGCGGACCTGCTGAGGGAGCGGATCGACGGCCGCGTGGGCCAGTGACCCCCGGGCCCTGACCCGCCGGTCCGCGGCTCTACGCTCCACGGTTCTACGCCTCCGCGCTCTACGGACCTGCCGACCTGCCGGGCCCGCCGGCCTACCGGTGCCAGTTCCGGTCGAGATGAGCGACCAGGTCGGCCTCCTTGCGCAGCAGCGCCTCCCGCCGCTCGGCGGGGAGGCCTGCGAGGCGGTCGACGAGCACCCGCCTGCGCGGGACGAACACCACGTTCGCGTCGAAGACGCGGCAGGCGGAGCACCAGGCGAAGCCGATGCACCGCTCGTACGCGTCGGAATCGGGCGGGTGCTGCCGGTACTGGTACGCGCGGATGGACGTCCCGCAGTCGGCGCAGGCCCGCCGGTCGCCGTCGGGGACGCCCTCCAAGGCGCCTTTGATCCAACGGTACGTGTCCTGGGGGCGGCGTCGGTTCAGGCGCATGGGGATCATGCTCCACCGGAGCCGGACCGTCCGCCCAGCCCTTCCGGTACGGACTCCCGCAACGCGCGGGTCAGGGCCGCGACCGCCGGGTGCGGTCCCGCGCCGCTGCGGAAGGCGATCCGGGTCCGGCGGATCACCGGAAGTGCGGTGAGGCGCACCCCGGGCGGCGGGTCCGCCGCGCCCAACTGGGGGACCACCGCGACCCCTTGACCGGCCGAGACGAAGGCCAGGACGGTCGCGAACTCGTCCACCTGGTGCCGGACACGGGGCACGAACCCGGCGGCCCTGCAGACCTGTTCGGTCACCGCCCGGCAGAGGGTGTCGGGACCCGGCATGATCCAGGGCGCGTCCCGCCAGCGGGCGAGCACCTCGAGCCCGTCAAGCCGCGGGCCCTGCCGGTCGTTCCCGTCGAGCCGCTCGCCCTGCCGGTCGAGGCCGCCCGGGCGCACGCCTTGCCGCTCCTGCCCGTCGGGCCTGGGGGCGGCCGACGCCAGATACATCTCCTCCTCGCACAACTCCTCGGCAGCCAGCCCCGGCTCCAGCGGCGAGGGCACCAGGTCGTAGTCGTGGATCAGTGCCACGTCCAGGTCGCCCGCGCGCAGGGCGTGCGCCACCGCGGCCGGATCGGTCTCGGACACCATCGGCTCGAGCGCCGGATGCCGGACCGCGAGGCGTACGAGCGCCTCCGGCACGATCGCGCGGCTCGCCGTGGGGAAGGCGCCGATGCGCAGCGGGCCCGCCGGACCGTGCCGCGCCTCGGCGAGCTCGGCCGCCGCCTGCTCCAGGCGTTCGAGGACCGCCTCCGCGTGCCGCACCAGGTTCTCGCCGGCGGGAGTCAGCCGTACACCGCGCCCCGACCGTTCGAGGAGGGCCACGCCGGCCTCCCGCTCCAGGGTCGCGAGCTGCTGGGACACCGCCGAGGGAGTGAAGGACAGGGCCTCGGCGACGGCGGCGATGGTGCCGCGCAGGGCCAGTTCGCGCAGCAGGCGCAGTCGTCGTACGTCGAGCATCAGCACAGCTTACGGTTCGCATCGGAAACGCGAACTGGACCTGTGGGTTCGCTGCCGCCAGTCTCGAAGGCATGGCACAGGACTTCACTCCGCACGGCATCCACGTCCCCCTCGTCACCCCGTTCGGCCCCGACGGCCGCCCCGACCTCGACGCCCTGGAGGCCCTCGCGCACTCCGCGCTCGACGGCGGCGCCGCCGGGCTCGTCGCGCTCGGCACCACCGGAGAGGTCGGCGCCCTCGATCCGGAGGAGCGCGCGGCCGTGGTCGACACCTGCGCGCGGGTCTGCCGCCTGCGCGGGGCGCCGCTCGTCGTCGGCGCGGGCAGCGGCGCCACCGCGCAGGCCGCCCGGGAACTCGCGGGCCTGGCCCGATGGCCCGAGGTGCGCGCCGCCCTGGTGATCGTCCCGGCCTTCGTACGGCCCTCGCCGGCGGGCGTCGTCGCCCACTTCACGGCCCTCGCCGCCGAGAGCGCCGTACCGCTGATCGTCTATCACATCCCGTACCGCACCGGTCGCCCGCTCGACGCCGACACCCTGCGGGCGCTCGCAGCCGTTCCCGGAGTCGTCGGAGTCAAGTACGCCGTCGGCGGCGTGGACCAGGACACCGTCGCCCTCCTCGGTGACCTGCCCGACGGCTTCGCCGTCCTCGCCGGAGACGACGTCTTCACCTCGCCGCTCCTCGCCCTCGGTGCCGCGGGCGGCATCCTCGCCTCCGCGCACCTGGCCACCGACCGCTTCACGGCGCTCTTCGACGCCTGGCAGGACGGCGACATCGCCCGCGCCCGCGCCCTCGGCCACCGGCTGGCCCGCCTGTCCGCCCTGCTCTTCGCCGAGCCCAACCCGGCCGTCGTCAAGGGCGTCCTCCATGCCCAGGGACGCATCCCGACCCCTGACGTGCGGCTGCCGCTGCTCCCGGCCTCCGAGGAGTCGGTGACGGCGGCCCTGAAGGAACTCGACGCCGTGACCGCGGCGGACGCGGTCGGCTGACGGTGCGGGGGCAGGCAGGCGGGCAGGCCAAGCGAAGGGGAAGGCCGCCACGCGGCGGACGGGGAAGGTCGCGGACGGCGATGCCAGGGCCAGGGCCAGGGTCGTAGCTGTAGCTGTAGCCGTAGCCAGGGCCGTAGCCGGCGCCGGAACCGGGGCGGAGCCCGAGCGGAACCATGGCATGTACACGGCGCGTCCCCGTGTCCGAGCGACCCCGTCGCTCCCCGTACCCATCTCTCGGCCCGGCACGGCGCCCGGGCCGGAAGGAGCGTCATGGCCACGCACGGCACGACCCCGCCACCCGGCCGCCGCCAGGGAGGCTGCCTCCCGACCCTGGTGATCCTCGCGGTGATCCTCGGTCTGGCCTACGGCGCCTCCAAGGTCTTCGACGACAGCGGCTCGACCTCCTCCTCGTCGTCGTCCTCCTCTTCGTCGTCCGGCGGCTCCGGCGGCGACAAGGCCTCCTCCTGGAACGTCGGGGACTGCGGCGGCCCCGACCCCGAGGACGCGCCCGACGGCTACCGGGCCCTGGACTGCGACGACTCCGGCGCCACTTTCAAGGCGCTGGCGGTGATGGAGGCGAGCATCCTGCCCGACGCCATCCAGTGCCCGGCGGGCACCGACCTGATCATCCAGGTCAAGATCTCCTTCGGTTCCGGCGGCGACAAGGGCGGCGGCATCCCCAGCAAGACCGTCTGCGGGCGCAACCTCTCCGGCGACCACCCCGGTGACGCGGGCGCGGGCGGCGGCCAGCTGGTCAAGGGCGACTGCGTCACGGACACGGCGCAGGAGGTCGCGTGCGCGTCTGCGGCGGGCAGCGGCTTCAAGGTGCTCGACCTCGTGAAGGACGCGAAGCAGTGCCCCTCCGGCACCACCGAGCCGATGCGGCTGACCCTGGCCATCGGCAGGCCGTACGACGTGATCTGCGCGGCCAGGGCCTGACGGATCCCGGAGACCGGCGGGGGCTGGATCCGTGGGATCGTGGCCCGTTCGAGTGCCACGGGTGGATCACCATCAGGGAGACGGAGGCGTGGATATCGGTGATCACGCCGGACGGCCCCGGAGTGCGGGTGTGGTTCAACTCGGACTGAGTGGCTGTGTCTGGACTGCCGGAGCTGGTCAGGACGGGTGCAGCCGAGGACGCAGCCAGGTGCCGTTCGTATCACCATGACGGTGATACGAACGGCACCTGGCATGTCTGGGGCGAACGCGTGGGTGAGCGGAGACCTCCTCCACCCGCTCCAGCGCCTTGGCCTTGCTCGTGTCGGTCGTGTGTGTGGGCGGCCGACGCAGCCGCTCCAGCTCTGAGATCCGCCGCCCTGATGGGGATCTCTGAGGCCGGCCAGGGCCGCTCGTCGCCTCACTTGCTTCGTCGCTCAAGCGAGTGGGGAGGTTCACCGAGCGCCTCGCAGGCTGTCGGCCGGGGCCGGCCGCTTGCGGAGTGCGTGGGCCGTGGCGGCGGGTCAAGGGCGCCGCCTGTTCTTCAGGGGAGTTTGTGGGCGAGGACGTCGAGTCGCTCGACGGAAGGGGGCTGGGCGAACAGTTCTCCGGCTCGCTCCGTCAGGGCGCTGCCCAGGCGGCCGGCGAGGTGGGCCTGGCGTGCGTCGTCGTCGGGGAAGGCGTCGAAGATGGCGAAGGTGGACGGGCTCAGGCGTACGGCGAACCAGGCCACGGTGTCGGGCTCCTCCTGCACGATGGCAAGGCCCTCGCGGAGAAGGGCGGCGACCTCTTCCTCCTTGCCGGGCAGGGCCTTGACCTGTACGTGCAGCGCGACGTTGATGTCGGCCATGAGGTGAATCCTTTCCGATGCTCGGCCGCCCGGGAGCGACCGGGCACTGCAGTGACCGGTTGGCATCGACCGGGTCTCCTGTACAGCCGCGTCGATGCCCCAGTTGTAGACCACTTTGACACCCTTTGCAGGCATTGGAGCCTGTGTCTGCGGGTTGCTTCCAGTGGCCTGCGCACGTTGCCAGCCGACAGGGATCAGAGACAGGCACTGAACACGATGATCAACCGTCAGCCCTGAGCCCGAGGCTCAGCGCCGCGATGACCACTCCCGCCCGGTAGCGGACTGCCAGCTCGTCGAAACGGGTTGCCACCGCGCGGAACTGCTTCAACCGGGCGAGGCACCGCTCCACGACGTTCCGCCCCCGGTAGGCGACCTTGTCGAACGCCGGCGGCCGACCGACCACGCCGCATCCGTGATCTCTCCTTGCCCCACCACAAGATCGATTATGAGACACGGCCTAGGACCCGTCCGGTGCGGCGTTGCCGACGGTCGTCAGGAGATGGTCGACCAGGGGGTTGGGGTCGTTCCTGCGCCAGGCTACGGCGACCCGTGTGCGGGTGGTGCCGGGGGCGACGCGGCGGAAGGCGACGTTTCCGAGGCGGATCCGGCGGATGCTCGCCGGGGCCAGGGAGACGCCGAGGCCGGTCTCCACGAGTGCGCACACGGTCTGCCATTCCACCGCCCGCTGGGCGATCCGCGGCGTGAAGCCCGCCGCGGTGCACAGGCCGGTGATCCGGTCGTGCAGCTGCGGTCCGACGTCGCGAGGCGGCAGCACGAAGGGCGCGTCCGCCAACTGGGCGACGCGAACCGTGCGTTGGGAGGCCAGGGGATGGGAGGCCGGCAGCACCGCGACGAAGGGCTCGGTGAGGACGGTCCTGAAGCCGAGCTCCTGCTCGCCGGAGGGAGGTTCGCGCAGCAGACCGATGTCGATGGTCCTGTCGTGCAGCGCGGCGATCTGTGGCGCGCTGGTCATCTCGCGGATGTCGAGGTCGGCGTCGGGGAACCGCTCCCGGAAGGTGCGGAGCAGGCCGGGCAGCACGGTCAGGGCGAGGGACGCGGAGAAGCCGATCCGCAGCCGCCCGGCCCGGCCGCTGCCCACGGCCCGGGCCGCGGCCAGGCCGTCCGAGAGCTCGCCGAGCACCCGCCGCGCGACCGGCAGCAGTTCGCGGCCGGCCGGGGTGAGCGTGACGCGTCCCGGTTCGCGGTGGAACAGCGGGTGGCCGACCTTGTCCTCCAGGCGGCGGATCTGCTGGCTCAGCGGTGGCTGTGCGATGCCCAGGCGGGCGGCCGCGTGGCCGAAGTGCAGTTCGTCGGCGAGCACGACGAAGGCGTGCAGCTGAGCCAGGGGGATGTCGGGGCGCTCCATACGCTCAGAGATATCAGGTCATCCCCTTCGATGTATTAGACGTATCGACACAGGCAACCTAGCGTTCGGCGCATGACAGAAAGACGTGCGATCCTCAGCGGCTCGACCTTCGAGGAACAGATCGGCTACGCCCGTGCCGTGGTGGACGGCGACTGGGTCCATGTGTCCGGGACGACCGGTTTCGACTACACCACCATGACGATCTCCGACGACGTGGTGGAGCAGGCCGAGCAGTGCCTGCGCAACATCGGGGCCGCCCTCGCCGAGGCGGAGTGCACCTTCGCCGACGTGGTGCGGGTGCGCTACCTCCTTCCCGACCGGGCGGACTTCGAGCCCTGCTGGCCGGTCCTGCGCCGCTGCTTCGGCGACGTACGACCGGCCGCCACGATGCTCGTGTGCGGCCTCTCCGACCTCCGCATGAAGATCGAGATCGAGGTGTACGCGCGGCGGACCGCCGCGTGACCGCCCGACTGACCGCCTGAGCGCGGCACTTCGCGCGCTCTGAGCCTCGGGGCCTCAGGGCCTCAGAGCCGCAGGACTCGGAGCCGCAGGACCCAGAGCCGCAGGACTCAGAGCCCCAGGGCCGCAGGTCCTCAGGGCCGTATCCGTCCCGCCCCCGCCCCCGCCCCCGTCTCCGCCCGCCGGTCCGCCGTCGCCAGAGCCGTGTTGGTCACCGCCACCACGGCGAAGGCGAGTGCCGCCGTGTGCCGGTCCACGGCGTACAGGGCGGCCGCGGACGCACCGAAGACCAGGGCCTTCACCAGGAGGACCCAGGGAAGGGCGACCGCGAAGCGCGCCTTGGGGGCGGCGAAGAGGCCCCACAGCACCGCGGCCGCGGTCGGGGCCGCGACGGCGGCCACCAGCCGTACCGCGACGGCGTCGGAGCTCTCCCAGCCCCACCACGCGAGCACGGCGAGGGCCGCGAGTTCCAGCAGGAACGCGAGTGTCTCGTTCAGTACGCGCACGGGAGTGGGCAGCCTCATGGTGGCGATTCTGCGCCATGACCCGCCGGCCGAGCGGGTTTCCCCAGCTCCCCGGACCCGCTGGTCGGAATGTCCCGACCGTTCTCGTTGGTCCCGGACATGGCGTGCCGTCAGATCAACAATGGGTAACGGAAAGGGATATGCCGGGCAGAATCCTTTCTTCCGCTCCCGGCCTCCTGGGATCTTGCGTCCACCCCACACAACACAGGACCCGGTCGGCGCCACCCGCGCCTCCGGGTCATCGGAGGACGCATTGTTTTCCCACATATCGAGTCGGCTGAGACTCCCGGTCGCGATCGCCGTCGTCGTCGGCGCCACCGTGGCCATCGCCGCCCCCGCCCAGGCCGACGGCCGGGCCGCGAACGGCATCGAGCCGCAGGGCACCGCCCAGGCCGAGGGCCGGGCCACCACCGGCGCGAAGGCCGCCAAGGCCGCCAAGGCCTCCGGGACTTCCGCCTCCGCCGCCTCGGCGACCGGCACGGCCGCCTGGGCCGCCGGCACCCGCGCGTACCTCGTCATCACGACGCCCGGTGACACCACCGCCGTACGCTCGGCCGTCGCCGCCAACGGCGGGTCCGTCTTCGCCTCCTACGACGCCATCGGCGTCGTCGTCGCGCACTCCACCTCCGCCTCCTTCGCCGCCACGATGCGCGGCGTGACCGGCGTGCAGCAGGTCGGCGCGACCCGTACCTCCGACGTGCCCGCCGACGCGTACAACCCGGCGCTGCCCGCCAACCCCTCGCAGTCGGCGACGACGCTGACCGAGTCCAACCGCTGGGACATGACCCAGATCAAGGCCGACCAGGCCTGGGCCGTCACCACCGGTTCCGCCACCGTCAAGGTCGGCGTCCTGGACACCGGCGTCGACGACCAGCACCAGGACATCGCGCCCAACTTCAACGCCGCCGACTCCGTCTCCTGCGCCTACGGCAAGGCGGACACCCGCGCCGGCGCCTGGCGTGACGTCGGCACGCACGGCACGCACGTCGCCGGCACCGTCGCCGCGGCCAAGAACGGCAAGGGCGTGATCGGCGTGGCCCCCGGAGTGAAGATCTCCTCCGTGCGCGTCGCCGAGCCCACCAGCAGCCTGTTCTTCGCGGAGAACACCATCTGCGGCTTCATGTGGGCGGGTGACCACGGCTTCAAGGTCACCAACAACAGCTACTACACCGACCCGTGGCAGTTCAACTGCCCGGACAACGTCGACCAGGCCGCCATCATCGAGGGCGTCCGCCGTGCGCAGGCCTACGCCGAGTCCAAGGGCTCGCTCCAGGTCGCCGCGGCCGGCAACTCCAACTACGACCTGGCCAACAAGACGACCGACAGCGAGAGCCCGAACGACTCCACGCCGGTCACCCGCACCATCACCAACGCCTGCATCGACATCCCGACCGAGCTCCCGGGCGTCGTGACGGTCTCCGCGCAGGCCAGCGGCGGGGCGAAGGCCTCGTACTCCAACTTCGGCAACGGCATCATCGACGTCACCGCTCCCGGCGGTGACGGTTCCACCGGTGTCTACTCGACGCTGCCCGGCGGCAAGTACGGCTCCATGAGCGGTACGTCGATGGCCTCGCCGCACGTCGCCGGTGTCGCCGCGCTCATCGCGAGCACCAACCCGACGTTCACCCCGGCGGACATCCGCAACGCCCTGGCCACCCAGGCCACCGACAAGGCGTGCCCGTCCGACAGCCGTTGCACCGGCACCACGACGAAGAACGGCTTCTTCGGCGAGGGTCAGGTCGACGCCCTGAAGGCGGTCAGCGGGACGACCCAGCCGCCCACCGGTCGGTACTTCGAGAACCTCGCCGACGTCGCCATCACGGACAACGCGACCGTCGAGAGCGCGATCGGCGTCACCGGTGTCACCGGCAACGCCCCGGCGACCCTCAAGGTCGGCGTCGACATCAAGCACACCTACCGCGGCGACCTCGTGCTCTCGCTCGTCGCGCCGGACGGCACCGTGTACCCGCTGGAGGACTTCGGCAACAGCGACAGCGCGGACGACGTGCTGAAGACCTACACGGTCAACGCCTCCGCCGAGGCGGCGAACGGGACGTGGAAGCTGCGCGTCCAGGACATCGCGAGCCAGGACACGGGCCGCATCGACGCCTGGAACCTCACCTTCTGATCCGCTCGCCCACAGCACCGATGAGCCCCCGGGAGCGACCTCCCGGGGGCTCGTTCGTGCCGGAACGCGGTCGGTGACGAGCCGCGAGGGCCTCAGGCGCGCAGCGCCCGCAGCAGGGTCAGGGCGCCGACGGCGGGCAGGGCCACGGAGACGCACACGAGGAGCAGGAGCTCCATCGGGCCCAGCCTGCCGCCGGCGAGCAGCACGGAGCCGGCGAGGACCGCGAGGGGCACGGCCGCCGAAGTGGCCGTGCCCACCAGCTTGTGACGGGCCGACCAGGAACGCGATCCCCAGAGCAGCACCAGACCGGCGATCAGGACCACGCCGCCCACCAGAGGACTGAGGAGGAAGACCAGGCCGGCCGAGGCGAGCAGGGCGATGGTCAGCCGGGAGCGGGCGGGGCGCGCGGGCTCGGCGGACGTGACCGACATGGCGGAGGTGACGGATGCGGCGGATGCGGCGGTCATGGCCGGGTAGGGCTCCTCGGCGAGCGCGGAGGCCGCGACGGTACGCGGCTCGCCGAGTTCGGCGAGGACCTCGCGGAGCCGTTCCTCGGTGCCGGCGCCGCTGACCTCGATGTGCTCGCGCAGGTCCGCCAGTAGTTCGGCGCGGCGCTCGGCGGGCAGTCCGGCCGTCTCGCGGGCCACGGCGTCGAGGTAGGCGACGACGCTCGGGTGGTCGGTCGTGTTCATGCGGGTTCCCCCTGAGAGTCGTTCTGAGAAGCGGTAGTGGTCCGTGGGGCCGTGGTGGCCGGTGGGGCGGCGGGCTTCGGGGAGTCGTCCAGGAAGTGGTCGACGGCGTCCCGGAACAGCGGCCAGGCCCGCGTGAACTCGGCGAGTGCCGCACGCCCGACGGCGGTGAGCGTGTAGTAGCGGCGGGGCGGACCGCTCGGCGACTCGCGCAGCTCGGTGTCGACCAGCCCCTCGCGGCGCAGCCGCGAGAGCAGCGGATAGATCGTGCCCTGGCTGGTGGTCATCACGCTGACCGCCGACAGCTCGCCGAGCAGCTCCACCCCGTACCTCGGCCCGTTCCTGAGCAGCGCAAGAACGCAGTGCTCCAGTACGCCCTTGCGGAGCTGGCTGGGGACCTTGCCCCCCACCTCGTTCATTGCTTCACCAGGAACCATGTAATGCAAGATAGCTCGCCGTGGACCCCACGACAAGGAGAAACCCGGTGGGGCGCGGCAGGACCGGACCGGTAGGGTGCGCGCTCTCACGTGCAGAGCAACAAGGGGCGGGAAACGAGGGATGGGGATGAGAAGCGGGATCCCGGAGGGGGCCACGGAGGCGGTCGACACGGTCGCCGGCGACACGGCCGGGGTCGACACGGCCGGGGTCGACACGGCCGGGGTCGACACGTCCGACGTCGAACCGTCCGACGTCGAACCGGCCGACCTCGACACGGCCGCGCCGGAACCCGGGCGAGGGCGGGGGACCGAGGCCTGCCCCACCTGCGGGGAGTCCGTCCCCGTCGATCCGCGCTTCGTCACCTGGTGTGCCGCCTGTGACTGGAACGTCGACCCGGCCGACGGCGACACCGGGCCCGACCCGGAACCCGACCGCGTCGAGCGGCTGCGGCGGGCCATGGCGCACCGGTACGGCGAGCAGCTCTTCGCCGACCTCGCCCGGGAGCCGGACTCCGGTTCCGGCGCGCCGCCCCGGCCGGGCGCCGCCGGCGTGCTGGCGACCGTCCTGGCCCTCGCCGTCCACGGGCTCACCCTCGTCGTCGCGTTCCTGGGCCTGTGGTTCCTGATCGCGGGCTGGGGCGAAGGCGCCCAGCCGGTCATCGGTGTGCTGCTGCTCGGCCTCGCCGTCCTCCTGCGGCCGCGGTTCGGTCGCCTGGACGAACGGGCGGAGCTGCCCCTGCTCGAACGGGCCGACGCCCCCCGGCTCTTCGGCCTGCTCGACGAGATCGCCGCGGCGGTGGGCACCCGGGGCGTGGACGCCGTGGTGCTCGACGCCGAGGTGAACGCCGGCGTCGTCACGTACGGCCTCCGCCGACGCCGTGTGCTGGTCCTCGGCATGGGCCTGTGGGCCGTCCTCACACCTCAGGAGCGGGTCGCGCTCCTCGGGCACGAGTTCGGCCACTACGCGCACGGCGACACGCGGCACTCCCTTCTGGTCGGCAGCGCGTTGAACTCCCTCACCACCTGGCTGTACATGCTCGAGCCGAGCCCGGGCCGCTCCCTGCTGGACGGGTTCTCGAACCTGCTCACCGCGCTCCCGCGCTGGGGCGTGTACGGCCTGGTCCTGCTCCTGGACCAGGCGACCCTGCGGGCCTCGCAGCGCTCCGAGTACCTCGCCGACGGCACTGCCGCCCGCATCGCGGGGCGGGACGCCGCAGTCGGGATGATGGAGCGGCTCCTCGCGGCGAGCAGCGCCGAGACGGCGCTGGGCCGCGAGGTCGTCGCCGCCCGCACGCGCACCGCCGGCCCGGCCCGCCGCGGTGCCCCGGCGGGCCGGCGTGACGAGGCGGCCGACGGTCTGTGGGAGCGCGTCGCGACCGAGGTCCGTCGCGTTCCGGCGCACGAGTACGAGCGTCTGCGGCGCGCCGGCGAGCTTCGGGGTCACTGCGTCGACGCCACCCATCCGCCCACGCACCTGCGGATCCGTCACGTCGCCCGGACCGGGCGGCCGCAGCCGGGTCTCGAGTTCGGCCGCGAGCGGGCGGCCGCCGTGGAGGCCGAGCTGGCGAAGCCCGGCCTGACCGTGGCGCGGCTGCTCCTGCGCGACGGCGCCGCCTGATCACGCACCGGCTACCCGGTCACCTCCTCCACGGTGACGGCCCCTACGGGACAGGCGCGGGCGGCCTCGCGGACCAGCGGGCCGCCCGCGCCCGTCTCCCGCCCCGGCACGACCGTGCCGAAGCCGTCGTCGTCCTGGGTGAAGACGTCGGGGGAGACCAGGGCGCACTGGCCGGCGCCGATGCAGACGTCCCTGTCGACGGAGATGCGCATCAGCGGTCCTTCACCATGTCACGGGGAGTTCGAGCATCCCCTGGATCGTGTCCCCGGGCTTGAACGGGATCTCCTCGGCCGGTGCCGCCAGCCGCAGCCCCGGCAGCCTGCGCAGCAGCGTGCCGAGCGCGATCTCCAGCTCCGCGCGGGCCAGGTTCTGACCCAGGCACTGGTGGATCCCGTAGCCGAAGGCGAGGTGGTGCCGCGCCGAACGCACCCAGTCCAGGCTGTCCGGATCGGCGTAGGTCCCGGCGTCACGGTTGATCAGCGAGGTCGAGAACACCACGCCCTCGCCCGCGCGGATCACCACCCCGCCGACCTCGACGTCCTCCCGCGCGACCCGCAGCATCCCGTCCGCGATGGACAGGAAACGCAGCAGCTCCTCGACCGCCTCCGGCAGGATCGCGGGATCGGCGCGCAGCTCCGCGAGGCGATCGGGGTGACGGAGCAGCGTGTAGGTGCCGAGGGAGATCATGTTCGCCGTGGTCTCGTGCCCCGCGATCAGCAGGATGCTCGCCAGCTGCACCAGCTCCTCCCGGCCGGGCTTCCCGTCCCTGAGCTGCCGGGCGACGAGGTCGTCGAGCACGCCCTCGCCCCGCTCGTCGCGCTTGCCGTCGATCAGGTCGCCGAGATAGCCCTCGAGCCGGGCCAGCGCGTCCTCGGTGTCCTCGCCCGTCGGCCCGCGCAGCAGCCGCCGGGACTGCTCCTCGAAGAAGTCGTGGTCCTCGTACGGCACGCCGAGCAGGTCGCAGATGACGATCGAGGGCACGGGCAGCGCGAACGCGCTCACCAGCTCGGCCGTCGGCCCCGCCGCCTCCATGTCGTCGATCAGCCGGTCCACGGTCGCCTGGATGCGGGGCCGCAGCCCCTCGATGCGCTTGACGGTGAAGCTCGGGATCAGCATCCGTCGCTGGACGTTGTGCTCGGGGTCGTCCCAGCCCAGCAGCGCGGCGCGGCGCCGCCTGCGTACGGCGGCGGCGCGTTCCGTCGGGATCGGGAAGTCGGGGTGCGTCGAGTCGGTGGACAGCCGCTGGTCCGCGAGGAGCGCTCGGGCGGCCTGGTGGCCGGAGACGAACCACACCTGCCGTCCGTCCCACAGGGTCACACGGGACAACGGGCGTTCGTCGCGGAGCGGGTCGTAGGCGGTGGGCGGGTGATAGGGGCACGTACGGTTCTGGGGGAAGGCCACGACTTCGGTCATGGGGGGACCTCGCAGACGGCGGTGGTCGATCGTCGGTCATGGGTCGATGGGTCGTCGCCGGCTTCCGGAGACGGCTGCCGCATCCACTACATGCCTCAGGCATCTATCCGGTCTACGCGTAGTTCGGCCAAACCACCGGAACGGGTAAGTCCGTCCGGTGGGGCGGAAATCCGTTTCGGCCAGGACGCCGCCGCCCTACGCTGCGGCCATGGCAGCGCCTCTCGCACGGCCCGGCTCCCGGCCCGGCCCGCAACCCCTCGCACAGTCCGGCTCTCAGCCCGTCCCGGACGGGCGGACGATGCTCGTCCTGCCGTCCGATCCGCTCCGTCCACACCGCCCCGATCCGCACTTCGCCGCGGAGGCGCGGCATGCCGGGGAACTCGGCACCGGCCATGCGGTCGTCGACCACGACGCGCTGCTCGCCGGACACGCGCCGGAGGCGGTACGGCGGGTCCCGGCCGGGCCTGGGACGCTCTGGTACCGCGGCTGGATGCTGCCCCCGACGGCGTACGCGGCTATGGAGGCGGCACTCGCCGACCGCGGCCGCACGCTGCTCACCTCGTCGCGCGCCTACGCCCGCGCCCACGAGCTGCCCGGCTGGTACGCGACCTTCTCCGGCGTCACCCCGCCGAGCACCTGGATCCCGGGAACGGGGATGCCGCGGGACGCGGCGCTCGCGGCGGCGGCCGCCGGACTCGGCGGGCACGGCCCGGCCGTGGTCAAGGACTACGTGAAGTCACGCAAGCACGAATGGGCGCAGGCCTGTTTCGTGCCGGATCTCGCCGACGCCGCCGGCCTGCGACGGGTGGTCGGGCGATTCGTCGAGCTGCAGGGCGACTTCCTGGCCGGCGGAGTGGTGCTGCGCCGCTTCGAGCGGTACGTGCGCGACGCGCACGGGCGCGCCGAGGAGGCCCGCGTCTGGTGGCTCGACGGGCGGCCGGTCCTCGTCGGCCCGCATCCGGACACGCCGCTGGTCCGTCCGGCGCCCGACCTCACGGCCGTGCGCCCGCTGGTCCGGGCGCTCGGCTGCCGCTTCGTCGCCACGGACCTGGCCCGCCTCGCCGACACCGGCGCCTGGCAGGTGGTGGAGGTCGGCGACGGCCAGGTCAGCGACCTGCCGCGGGGCACCGACGCGGCCGGCCTGTTCGCTGCCCTGCTGGGCGCCGGCCCCGATCCCGGTCCGGGGCCGGGCGACGACCCCGGTACGGGCTTCGCGGCGCCGGTCGCGTGATCAGTGCGCCGCGGTCTTGAGGAGCGTGGCGATCCGCTCCTCGACGGCCGGGCCGAGGCCGGTGAGGGCGAACTCGGTCGGCCACATGACGCCGTCGTCCAGGCCCGCCACGTCGCTGAACCCCAGGGTGGCGTACCGGGCCTTGAACTTCGACGCCGGCTTGAAGAAGCACAGCACCTTGCCGTCCTTGGCGTAGGCGGGCATGCCGTACCAGAGTCTCGGCGCGAGCTCCGGCGTGACGGTCTTCACCAGCGAGTGCACCTTCTCGGCCAGGGCGCGGTCCTCCTCCGGCATCTCCGCGATCTTGGCGACGACCTCGGCCTCCGCCGCGGCCGCCTTGTCCGCGGCCGAACCGCCGCGCGAGGCCGCCCGCACCTCCTTGGCGCGCGCCTTCATCGCGCTGCGCTCCTCGTCGGTGAACCCTTCGGCCGCGGCGTCGGTCGGCTTGGTGCTGCGGGAGGTCTTCTTCGCGTCCGTCATGGCTGAACTACTCCTTGTGCATGGGGTGTTCGGGGTCCTGCTGACTGATCTCCATCCTAGGGAGTACGCGCGTGAGGAGGCTTCTCCGAAACTGATCGGATGCAGGATTTCGGGATTTCGGGATCACGGGATCCTGGACCGGGATCGGACCGCGGATCGGGATCCGGGGGCAGGGGTCAGCCGGGCAGGCGTACGGCCGTGCCGAGGATGTGGGTGGCGGCCGGCGAGGGGACACGGGCCTCGGGGAACGGGAAGGTGTCGATCGAGGTGAGGGAGAAGCCCGCGGCCGTGATCGCCGCGCGCGTGTCGCGTCCGGTGTGGCAGCCGCCCACCAGCAGGGGCCAGATCGTGGCGTCGAGGACGCGCTGGACCCGGCGCATGCCGGGCGACTCGGCGCGCACGTGCTCGAAGAAGCGGAGCTCGCCGCCCGGCCGCAGGACGCGATGGAGCTCGGAGAGCGCGGCATCCGGATCGGTCACCGAGCAGAGCGTGAGGCAGACGACGGCCGCGTCGTACGAGGCGTCCGGCGCGGCCAGGTCCTCGGCGACCCCCGCGGTGACCTCCACCGGCACCGGTGCCGTACGTGCGGCCTCGCGGGCCAGCGCGCGGAGCCGGGGTTCCGGCTCGACGGCGACCACTCGCCGTACGTCCGGCGGGTAGTGGACGAAATTCAGCCCGTTCCCGGCACCGATCTCGACGACGTCACCCGTGAGCCCGGCCAGCAGCCGTCGACGGTGCCGGGCCGCCCCGGCCCTGTCGAGGGCCGGACCGGCGACCTTGGCGTAGAACCGCGCGAAGACCGGATGGGACCGGGACCCGCCGGGCCCGCCACTCGGTCCGCCCGGTCCGGTCGGCCCGACCGGTTTGCTCGGTCCGGTCATGGCGCCGCCCTCCTCTGCCGTCGCCCCACGCCTCACGATAGTGGGCCGCACGGATAGGTTCGCGGCATGACAGACGCAGCACACGCCGACTGGCGTACGGATCGCATCGGAGCCGCGCTCCGTGGCGAGAACCCGACCGTGATGCGACGGCTCGACGCGAGCTTCGCCGTGATCGGCGACGTCCAGTTCCTGCCCGGCTATTCCGTCCTCCTCGCGGACGAGCCCTACGTAGAGCGTCTCTCGGACCTGCCGAGGCCTAAGCGCCGCGCGTACCTCGACGACCTGGACCGCATGGCCGAGGCCGTCGAACGTGCGTGCGCCAGGCAGGACCCGGCCTTCCGTCGCGTCAACATCGAGATCCTCGGCAACGAGGAGCCGTTCCTGCACGCCCACGTCTGGCCGCGCTACGCGTGGGAGCCGCCCGAGATCGTGAACATGCCCGTGTGGCTCTACCCCCGCGCCCACTGGAGCGCCGGGTCCTACCGCCTCGGACCACTGCACGACGGCCTCCGCGAGGCGATCGCCCGCGAACTCGACCGGCTCGCCCCCACGGACTGACACGGCGGACTTCCTGAGCGGGGTTACGTTCCCGTCGTCAACGGCCCGCCCGTCCATGGGTGTTGACGCTTGGTCTGGACCAATCTACGGTCGTGGGGACCGCACGTGGCACCCCTCGCTCGCCATGCTCAGGACCCTCCCCCCACGTCCCAAGGAGCACGCATGCCAGGCCACCGGATCGCCCACGTCCTCGGAGCGGGGCTCGCCACCCTGCTCGCCGCCGTCTCATGCCTCACGGCCCCCGCCGCGGCGGCCGACACCGACGGCAAGCCCGCGACCACGGTGGTCCGGGCCGCCGCGACCACGGCCGAGACCTGCGCCCTCAAGCCCAGGCCCGCCGGAAAGGTGCTCCAGGGATACTGGGAGAACTGGGACGGCGCCGCCAACGGCGTCCACCCGCCCTTCGGCTGGGCGCCCATCGACGACCCGCGCTTCGCCGCCCACGGCTACAACGTCGTCAACGCCGCCTTCCCCGTGATCCGCTCCGACGGCACAGTGCTCTGGGAGGACGGCATGGACAGCACCGTCCGCGTCCCCACCCCCGCCGAGATGTGCCGGGCCAAGGCGGCCGGAGCCACGGTCCTCATGTCCATCGGCGGCGCCGCCGCCGGGATCGACCTCAGCTCCCGGGCCGTCGCCGACCGCTTCGTCGAGACGATCGTGCCGATCCTGAAGACGTACAACTTCGACGGCATCGACATCGACATCGAGACCGGCCTCGTCGGCAGCGGCAGCATCGGCACCCTGTCCGCCTCGCAGGCCAACCTCGTCCGCATCATCGACGGCGTCCTGGCCCGCATGCCCGCCGGCTTCGGCCTGACGATGGCTCCGGAGACGGCGTACGTCACCGGCGGCAGCGTCGCCTACGGATCGATCTGGGGCGCCTACCTCCCGATCGTCAAGAAGTACGCGGACAACGGCCGCCTGTGGTGGCTCAACATGCAGTACTACAACGGCAGCATGTACGGCTGCTCCGGCGACTCCTACTCCGCCGGCACCGTCACCGGCTTCGTCGCCCAGACCGACTGCCTCAACCGCGGCCTGGTCGTCCAGGGCACCACGATCCGCGTCCCCTACGACAAGCAGGTCCCCGGACTTCCCGCGCAACCCGGCGCGGGCGGCGGCTACATGGCTCCGTCCTCCGTCGCCCAGGCCTGGACCCACTACGCCGGCGCCCTCAAGGGCCTGATGACCTGGTCAGCCAACTGGGACGGCTCGAAGAACTGGACCTTCGGCGACAACGTCAAGTCGCTCCAGGGCCGTTAGGGGCGAAGACGAACACGTCGTCGTCCGAGCCGACGACGAGGCGGCCGTCCGGCGCGAACTCCAGGGACCTGACCGGATCGTCACCGGCGAGGGAGAACGTGTCGGCGGGGCTGCCGCAGTGAGGGAGCGCGCGGGCCCCGACGGGTGCCCGCCAGATCGTGACCCGTCCTGCCGTGTCACCCGTGGCGAGCAGCAGCGAGCCGCGCACGATCCGCGCGGCGACGGCGGTGGCCCTGCGCTCCCACGCGCTCGCGTCGTCCTCCCGGTCCGTCTTCGGACGGTAGCGCGCCAGCGTGACGGTGTCGGTCCCGTCCCACGCCCGCACCGCGCCGTCGACGCAGGCGGCGACAGCGACGGGACGGCCCACGGCCGTGCGCACGCACACGACCGCGGTCACCCGCCACGCCGCGCGGAGCTCGTGCCGCTCGCTGCCGCCGGCAACGCCGCTCCACAGCGTCACCGCGCCGTTCGCCTGGGCGGCGACGACGGACAGGCCGCCGCCCGGGGGCGCGCAGGAGAGCGCGGTCACCGGACCCGCGCACTTCGCCAGGCGGTGCAGAGTGGCACCGCTGATCAGGTCCCACACCTCGACGGCATGGTTGTGATCGGCCGTGACGGCGACCGGACGGCCCGCGTCGTCGCCGATCGCCGCCGCCACCGGCCAGCGCGGCCGCTCCCGCTCCATGGTCGTGCCGCTGTCCAGGTCCCAGACCTCCGCGGGCCGGTTGGCGGCCCGGGTGAGGGCGAGCAGCCGGCCGTCCACCCGGGCCGCGACGACCCCCGTGAACGCCGAGACGCCGTCGGTCAGCGGGCGCGTGGCCGACGCTCCCGTGGACATCCGCCAGCCGCGCACCGTCGTGTCGGCGCTCGCGGTCAGGAGCAGCAGCGGCCGATGTCCGTCGTTCAGGCACGCGACGCCCCTGACCGGCCCGGTGTGCCCGCCGGTCGGTGCCACCGGCTGTGCGGCCAGGTCGCACACGTACACCGTGCCGTCGGGCGTGCCGAGGACGGCGGTGGCCATGCCGTCGGCGGAGACCGAGGTGTGAAGGGTGGTGAAGGGCAGCGGCGGCGGCCGGTCGGCGGTTCCAGGAGGCGAGGACGCCCGCCGTGCCCTCGACGAGGCGAGGAAACGGCGGGTCTCCAGGTCGAGCAGGGACACGGTGCCGTCCGCGCAGGCGAGGACCGCCGTGGGCCGGCCGCTGAGCGTCGTGCACGACACCGCCACGGCGGGCGACCGCAGCGTGAGCGTGTGCACCTCTCGCGGCGCGCGCGGCCGGCGCAGCGACCAGATCCGTACCGCCCGCTGATCGGTCGTCACCGCGACGGGGACCGCGTGGACGAGGGCGCAGCCCACCGAGTCGAGGGACGGGCGGCGCTGGTCCGCCGTGGTCGACGTGAGCAAGCCGTGCGGCCCGGCCGGGTCGTGCAGCGGATCCCAGACGTGCAGGACACCGTGCCGGCCCCCGGCGACGACCAGGGGACGGCCCCGCCGCGCACCCTCGGTGCGGCCGTAGGGATCCGCGTCCACGGTGACCGTCGCCAGACCGCCGGGACGGCCGTCCGGCAGCCGGGCCGTCCAGGGCAGCGCCTTGGCGTCGCCGAGTTCCCAGGCGCGCAGCTCTCCGTCGTCGGAGACACTCACCGCAGCCCTCCCGTCGGGCAGGTCCACGGTGACGATCTCGGTCAGCCGCGAGGACGGGACGTCGCCAGGAGCACCCACGTGGGTCCTGCCGTTGCCGAGGTCGTGGATCCGGAGCCCGCCGGTGGCCGTGCCGGCGACGAGGACGTCCCGGCCGGCCGGCGAGGCCGCGGCCAGGGCGGTGACGTCCGCCCGGGAGACGGCGGCCGGCAGTTCCACCGGACGGCCCGTCGTCACCTCCCAGGCCCGCGGGGGGCCGCCGTCGGCGCCGACGGTGACGACGACGTCCCGCCCCGCGAGGACGACCCTGGCCGTCGCGTCGACCGGCCCGACGCTGTGGGCGAGGCGCTGGACCGAGAGCGTCGCCGCGGTGCTGCCCGCCGCGGACCACAAGGGCCGCCAACGGCCCTCCCGGCCGTCGGCGTTGAGGTTCCGGAGGAGCACCGCGTGCCGGTGCCGGGCGGCGTCACAGGCGAGCACGTGGCGGCGCTCGTCCCACGCGAGCTCCTGGTGCAGCTCCAGATGCTCGCGGTAGACGGCGGCCGTCGATCGCGCCTCCTCGGTGCGCAGGCCGTGCAGCCACGGGGCGAGGCCCGACGGGTGCGCGTGGACCAGGAACTCCGCGTCGGTGACGAGCTCGTCGAGCCGGCCGGCCGCCGCCGCCATCGCCGGCAGACGGCGCAGGAGGTACGGGTCCGCCTCGTGCCACAGCGGTGCGCCGTCACCCGCGCCGGGGACCGTACGCCGGAGCCGCTCGTACCACCGCGTCTCCGCGTGCGGCGGGGCGTCGCGCCGCCGCAGCTCGTCCGCGAGCGCCTGGTGGTAGAGCCGGTAGACGGAACGGCCGTCCTCGTCGACCGCCTCCACGAGATACGGCCCGACGGCGTCGTCCCGCAGCAGACGGTGCAGGCGCTCGGCGGTCTGCGCGATCCGCTCCGGCCGGTCGGCGGCCAGCGCCGCCCAGGTCGGGAACAGCGGCATGCCGTGCCCCTCGGCGTACGCGAGGGGCAGCAGCAGCGCCGTGACCTCCGCGACCTCGGCGGGGGACAGCCGTCGTGCCAGCGCCCACCGGAACGCCCGCCCGATCTGCGCGGTCGGTCCCGCCTCCGGATCGCGCGCGGGCAGCGCCAGCGGTTCGTCCGTGCCCGCCCGCGGGAAGTCCGAGCCGGCCACGGAGCGCGCCATCAGCCGGGCCGCCAGATAGATGGGGCGGGCGGCTTCGGCGATCTCGCGTGCCACCGAGGAGACGAGGTCGTCGGGCATCCCGGTGCCGCTGTGCGGCCCGAGCGGCGACCTGAGGATGCGCTCGGAGTAGCGCACGAGATCCTCGTCCTCGGTCCACTCCGGAGCCGAGAGATCGACCACCCGGCAGTACGGCGCCCGGTCCGCGACCGCATCGGCCAGGTGCGGGCGCGTGCCGACGAGCAGTCGCAGCCGGGGCGACGTCGCCGCCAGATCGGCGAGGAAGCCGGCGATGCGACGCTCCTCGTCGTGGGCGACGCCCGACTCGTCCAGCGCGTCCACGACGACGGTGGCGACGCCGTCGAGAGAGCCGAGGCGCGTCCGCAAGGCCGCCTCGGTCGGCTCGGGACAGTGGAAGGCGGCGGCGAGCGCCGACACGACCTGCGGCAGGGACAACGCCCTGGCGTGCACCGCGACCGTGACGGAACCGCCCGGCGGCTGCGTCCCCGGGGCGACGGTGTCCGCGGGGATCAGGTCACGCGCGTCGGCGTCGGACAGCGCGACCAGACGGCCGAGCACCGCCGACTTGCCCACGCCCGGCGGGCCCGTCACCACGAACACACGCGCGGACCGGTCGTTCTCGCCGCGCAGCCAGCCCGCCAGCCGGCCCAGTACGCGCTCCCGGCCGGTGAAGTAGTGGCCGATCTCCCGCAACGTCTGCCGGCCCGTGCCCCGCAGCGAGAAGTGCTCCACCAGGTCCAGGTAGCGGCGCTGCCGCTCCGCGGCGTCATAGCCGGACACCGCACTGAGCCGCCGCACGAAGTGCCGCTGCTCGGCCACGTCCAGGTCCCGGTCCACCAGCCGCAGCTCCGGCACGTGGAACGGATTCGGGAAGAACCCCGTGGCCGGATTGCCGCGTTCCGTGTCGTCGCACAGCTGCGCCCAGTCCGCGTGATGGGCCACCCCGCGCCGCCGGAACTCCGCGTTCAGCGCCTGCACGAGATCGGGCAGCGCGATGTGACTGGCACGGTGGCCCAGCCACTCCTCGTCCCCCAGCACATGGGCGAGCGCCGCGCTGAACGCGCCGTCCTCCGCCTCCTCGGACGTACGCGCGGCGCTGAGGACACCGAACGACTTCAGGAAGCGGTGGTCGGCGCCCGGGGCGTGGGCCACCGCGAGCTTGGCCTGGGCGGCCCAGCCGACGGCGTCGACCGCGCCCCGGCCCGCGTAACAGGCGTCGAAGACGAGCAGGATCCGCTGGACGCCCTTGAGCGCCGGGAGCTTCACCAGCTCCCGGGCGTTCACGGCGGTGCGCTGCACCTCCGCCACCCCCGGATCGGACTCCGAGCACATCAGGAAGTGCTCGGGCCCCTCCGTTTGGCCGTGACCGCTGTAGTACACGAGCAGCGTGTCGCCGTCCTCGAAGCCCTCGGACAGCCACCGCAGCAGCGGCAGCAGCACGTCGTCCGGGCGGGGCGGATCCAGACTGCCGTCGGGAAAGACCGGCACCGGCTCGTACCCGACCCGGCCCAGCGAGCCCAGGACGCTCGGCAGGTCGTCGGCGACACCGGGCAGCGCCGGAAGTTCCTCGTGCGTGTACCGCGCGGCGCCGAAAGCCAGCACGTACCGCTTCGGCTCCACTTCGCCCATCAGCCCGCCCGCAGCCCCTCGCCGATCGCCGCACCCGTCTCCCGCGCCGTCAGGTGACGCAGCAGGTCGTGCACCTTCCACCCGTTGTCCACCGGGACGTCGCGCGGCACCCGCGGCGGCACGCCCTGGCCCACGGTGCCGAAAAGAGGGGCGAGTTCCTTCACCGACGCCACCACGTCGTGCCGGTCGGCGAGGTTGGTCCAGTCCGTGAGGCCCTCCGGCCAGCGGCCCGGCCCGTCGCCGGGCGCGGGCCGCAGCCGGTCGAAGACCAGCGAGGGCATGCCGAGCGGGGAACCCAGCGTCACCAGGTGCCGCACGGGCCACTCCGGATGGGCGCACAGCGCCTCGTACGCGACGACGGAACCGAGCGAGTGACCGACCAGCACCGTCGTGTCCGGCCCGACCCGGGAGGCGACCGCGTCCAGGGCCCGGGCGCGCACCTTCTCCTCGCCGAAGTACCGGCGCACCTGCCGCAGCACGCCCAGCAGGAAGCGCTCGGCCACCGGCCCGGGCAGGAACGGCGAGCGCAGCAGCGCGTTCATCGCCTGCTGGAGGACGCGCGGCGTCGGCGCCTTCGTCGGCCCCCGCCGCTCCCCGGCGCCGCCCGCGGACTCCGCCATCGCCAGGAGCAGCTCCTGCTCGTACGGATCGGTCAGGTCGCCGACCGTACGCACCGCCGGCCGGCCGCTCTTGGCACCCGCGGTGCGGAACGCGTCGCCGTAGAAGGCGACCTCGACGTCCTCGACCGCCGGCACCGCGCTCGCGGGCACGTCGCCGGCCTCCGCGGCGAGCTCGACCCCGTCGGCGAGCGCGGCGGCGACCGGACCGTGCAGGCTTCGCCGCCCCAGATACTCCTGCCCCACCCCGTGCACGACCACGGCACGCGCCACGATGTCCCCCCGATCCGCGTCGACCGACCCGGCAATGATCCACCCGACGGGCGGTGCCGGTCACCCCGTTCGCGTACTCAGCCGCCGGCCGCCGTACTCGGCACGCTCCGCGGGCCGGGCGGACGGGGCCGCGAGCCGGCGCGACCGCTCGCCGGCGTGCGCCCGCCGCGTTCAGATGCCGACCACCGAACCCTTCGCGGAGACCTCGTAGACCAGCGTGACCGTGCGCCGGCCGCCCGGAGGAAGCACGACGTCCCAGCGGACGATCCCGTCCGCGTCGAGGCTTTCGGGAGCGGGGGAGGAGGCCTCCTCGTGGAGCCGTACCTGGACCGCCGACACCTCCGAGACGGGTATCCGCTCCCTGACGACGACCATGCGTTCGCCCTGTTCGCCGGGAGGGGAGAAGCGCGACAGGTGGAGCCGGACGGTGCGGGTGACCACGGTCCGCTGGGCGAGCCCGGTGGTGTCGCGGGTCTCCTCCGTCCTGCGGACCACCCGGAGGTCGTCCCGGCTGCCGAAGGCGAGCTCGACGGGAGCGCCCGGAGCCGCGAAGTCCAGCGTGCCCCGCCCGCTGAACCCGCTGCCGCGGATCAGGTCCACCGGCCCGGCGAGCAGCGCGTGCCCGGACCGGTTGTCGAACCGCACCACCTGCGTGACCAGCGGCGACAGCTCCGGCGAGCACGCGTATTCGCTGCGCACCGAAGTGGTGAACGCCGACAGCGGCACCCGGTGCGCGCGGCCGTCGCCCGGGACGCGCACCGGCACCGGGGCGGTCAGCACCCGTGCCTCGCCGCCGTCGTCCACGCCCGGCAGCCCGAGCACGGGCAGCGGACCCAGCGCGGAGGTCTCCTCCTCGCGCAGTTCGACGGCGATCGTCCGGCGCTCCTCCGCCGAGCGGTCCTTGAGCGTCAGCCGGTCCTCGGCCAGCCGCGGCGGATCGGTGGCCAGCGACGACCTGGCGGTCGACAGCGTCAGCCGTACGTCCGACCAGTCCTCGCCGGTGCGCTGCCACACCACCGCCTCGGTCTCCAGCGTCAGCGAGTCCCCGTCGAGCACGGCACGGTAGGCGGGCCGCCACAGCGCGCACGGGGTGAGGTGTCCGAGACGCAGCCGCGCCGGCCCGGCGACGGCGGACTCGACCGTCAGCTCGACGTGGCCGACCAGCTCGGCGGGCTCCTCCTCCGACCCGTGCAAGGCCTGCTCGGTCTCGGTGAGTTCCGTGGCGAGCGCCGCCAGCCGGGCCTCCACGGCCCGGAGTTCCTCGCCGTACGTGTCGCGTTCGGCGTCCACCCGGTCGAGTTCGCGGGTCCAGCGCCGCGTATCGGTCTCGCCGGTCCCGGCGCCCTCGCCGATCTCCCGCAGCAGGTCGGCGGCGAGCCGGCCCAGCAGATCGAGCCGGGCCTTCAGCCGGTCGCGGCGCCGCTCCGCGTCGGAGCGCTCCTCCTCCAGGGCGTGGAGGCGCGCTCGCAGCGCGGAGTCGTCGGCGGAGGGACCGGGCGCGGACGGCTGCCAGCCGCGGACGATCCGCACGTCGAGCACGCTCGCGGCATGATCTGCCGTCAGCTCGGCGTGCAGGGTGCGGTCGACGGCCAGCGCGCTGACCGGCCCGAGCCGCAGCCGCCGCACGCCGGCCTCCAGGTCGAGCACGGCGGTGCGCTCGACGTGGGCCCGGTCCTCAAGGCAGGTGACGGCGGTGACGGGCAGCGGGATCGCTGGGGCAGCCGGCGGTCCGGAGGCTGCCGTGTCCGGGTTTCCGGTGTTCTTCGGGGCCGTGGTCATGGGTGTGTCAGCTCCTGCGGTTGCCGTCGACCAGGGCCTTGCCGGCCGGGATGCGGATCTCGTAGCCGCCGTCGAGGGCGGCGGTGCCGCCGGCGGGCAGCGTGACCCGCCAGACGCGGGTGCCGGCGGCGTGGTGCTCCGCCCCCTCCGGTCCCCCGGTACCTCGCGACCCCTGCGGTCCGGAGCCGTTCTTCCTCCCGGCACCGTCCTCGGGCGCCGTCCAGTCGGCCCGTTCCTCGATCCTGACGTCCGCCTCGGAGGTGACTGGCACCCGCTCGCGCACCTCGACGGTGACGGGCCGGGCCAGCGTGTTCGCCAGCTCGACGTGGACGCGGTGGTCGAGCACCGTGGTGCCACCCCGCAGACCCGCCGTCGACTCGTGCAGGTTCGTGCGCCGGGTGACCCGGATCCCCTCGGCCGGCCCGAGGCCCACGCGCCGTACCGCGCCGGGGGCGAGCGTCGGCAGCCCGGTGGTCAGCAGGAACTCGTCGTCGACCGTGACTTCCACGGGACCCGCGAGCAGCGCCTGGTCGGACGCGTTGGACAGCACCAGCGTCGCGTAGACGGTCTGCTCCACGGACGGCACGGTGAGGTACTCGGTGCGCAGACCGACCGCTACCTCGCCGACGGTGACGGTGTGCCACGTGCCGTCCGACGGGATGTCGGCGCGGGCGGCCGCGTCGAAGCGGTGGTCGAAGGAACCGGCCGACTCCCGCGGCCGTACGGCGTGCCGGGGCAGCCGCAGCGCGGCCACCGTCTCGGCCAGGCGCCGGTGCTGGGCCGCCGCCCCGTCGGAGGGGCCGCCCGGGAACAGCCGGCCGCGGCGCTCGCCCTTCTCGTCCGGACCGCACAGCACGAGGGCGGCGTAGTCGAGTTCGTCGCCGCTCGGCCGCGGCGGACCGGACACCGGCTCCGAGGGCAGGGGCGGCGCGCCCGCCGCACCTGTCGGGACCGCCCCGCCCGGCGGAGGCGGCGGCGGTGGGCCGGCCATGCCGGGCGCCGCGGGCATCATCGGCGCGGGCGCGGGAGCGGCCGCACGGGCGCGCGGCGCGCCGCGCACGACCTCCGGAGACCCGCCGTACGCACCCCCGGGAGCCTGCGGCACCGGCGCAGGCGCCGGCAGCGACGGTGGCGGCGGGAGAGGTGGAGGTGACACGGGAGCGGGGGAAACCCCGGCACCCGGCGGTGCTGCCGCTGCGGCGGCGGGCCCACCGGCCGTGCGCGGCCGGCGCAGCCGCCCGGCCTGCGCGTCGTACGCCGTGAAGAGATCCGCGAGCCCCGACGGGGGCTCCCGCCAGCCCGCGGGCGCGGGCGCGGGCTGGCTCCGTCCGATCCGGAGCGAGCCGAGGCGCGGCAGATCGGTACGGCGGCGCAGGTCGGCGGTGGCCAGCGCGACCCGCACCCCGGTCCAGTCCTCACCGGTGCGCTGGGCGACCGAGGCGCGCAGCACCAGCCGGCCGTCGCCGTCCTCCTGACGACACGACAGGCGGTACGTGGGCACCCAGACCGCTCCGGCCACGCCGTACTCCAGCTCCAGCTCCACGGCTCCGCCGTCCTCGCCGGGCGCGCCGTCGAGCGTGACGACCGCGCACACGGTGGTGGCCACGCGCGCGGACGGCCGGGCGGTGGAGGCCCGGCCGAATCCGTCCTCGGCGACGGAGAGCTCGTGCTCGACCTGCTGCAGCGCCCGGTCGAGCTCGGCGAGCCGCGCGTGCAGCCCGGTGAGCCGCTCGTCGACGAACTCGGTCAGCTCCAGCCACGCCTCGACCGGAGTGGTCCGGTGCGGCGGGTCGTCACGCCTGCGCGGCGGCGGCACCGGACGCAGGGCCGCGACCTCGTCGATCAGCGCCAGCTGCCGCTGCCTGCGGCCCCGGGCCGCGGCGCACTCGCCGCGCAGCCGCTCGACCTCACGCAGCAGCGCGTCCCGGTCACCCTCGGCGACCGGCTCGGCCTCCGTCTCGATCCGCGCCTCGGTGACGCGCAGGTCCGAACCGCCGAGGACCCGGGCCCGCAGGGAGCCGGCGTCCACCGTCCGCGGCAGACCCGTGACCCGCACCCGCCCGTCCGACGGGACGGTGCCCCGCGCCAGCCGCGTGCACAACGCGCCCTGCGCGTACACCACGACCCCGTCGAGAACCGACTCCCACCTCTGCTCCGCCCCAACCACCATGCCCCCCGCGCGCCGTGCCCGTGCCCGTCTGCGACTTCGTGGCCGAAGCCTACGGGCCCGCACCGACACACGGCACCACCTCCTCCCCGACGCGTACGGCAGGTCCGGCGGCGACTCCAGCACGACGAAACGCAGATCCGGTCACGCCCGACGGCCCCACTCGACCAATGTCGAAGGAAATCGTCGAAAGAAAATCCTGCGCCGATGTCGAGAACGCGGGTCCGGCTCCGTCCCCGGGGTGAACGCGACCACAATGGGTCGCATCGGCACCGAGGAGAACACCATGGCCAAGTACCTGCTCCTGAAGCACTACCGCGGCGCCCCGGCCCCGGTCAACGACGTGCCCATGGACCAGTGGACGCCCGAGGAGATCTCGGCGCACATGCAGTACATGCACGACTTCGCCGCCCGGCTCGAGAAGACCGGCGAGTACGTCGACGGCCAGGCGCTCGCACCCGAGGGCACCTTCGTGCGCTACGACGGCGAAGGGCGCCCGCCGGTCACCGACGGCCCGTTCGCCGAGACCAAGGACCTCATCGCCGGCTGGATGGTGATCGACGTCGACAGCTACGAGCGCGCCGTCGAGCTGGCCGGTGAGCTGTCGGCCGCACCCGGAGCCGGTGGCAGGCCGATCCACGAGTGGCTCGAGCTCCGGCCCTTCCTCTCCGCACCGCCCACCATCACGGAGTGACCTCCCCGATGAACGAGGCACAGCTCAGGAGCCTCACGCCGAGCGTGCTCGGGATCCTCGTCCGCCGCGGAGCAGACTTCGCGGCGGCCGAGGACGCCGTCCAGGACGCGCTCGTCGAGGCCCTCCGCGTCTGGCCGGCCGAGCCGCCCCGGGACCCCAGGGGCTGGCTCGTCACCGTGGCGTGGCGCAGGTTCCTGGACGCGACCCGCGCCGAGAACGCCCGACGCCGTCGCGAGGACCTCCTCACCGGGGAACCGGCACCGGGACCCGCGCCCGCCGTCGACGACACCCTCCAGCTCTACTTCCTCTGCGCCCACCCGTCCCTGACGCCCTCGTCCGCCGTCGCCCTCACGCTGCGCGCCGTCGGCGGACTGACCACCCGCCAGATCGCGCAGGCCTATCTGGTGCCCGAGGCGACCATGGCCCAGCGCATCAGCCGCGCCAAGCGCACCGTCTCCGGCGTACGACTGGACAGGCCCGGGGACGTCGCCACCGTGCTGCGCGTCCTCTACCTGGTCTTCAACGAGGGCTACTCCGGCGACGTCGACCTCGCCGCCGAGGCCATCCGGCTCACCCGGCAGCTCGCCGCCGTGATCGACCACCCCGAAGTGTCCGGACTGCTCGCCCTCATGCTGCTCCACCACGCCCGGCGGGCCTCCCGGACCGCGCCCGACGGCAGCCTCGTGCCGCTCGCCGAGCAGGACCGCAGCCGGTGGGACCACGCGTCGATCGCCGAGGGCGTCGGGATCCTGCAGGCGGCCCTCGCCCGTGACCGGCTCGGCGAGTTCCAGGCCCAGGCAGCCGTCGCCGCACTCCACGCCGACGCCCCCACCGCCCGGGAGACCGACTGGGTGCAGATCGTCGAGTGGTACGACGAACTCCTCCGCCTCACCGACAGCCCGGTCGTCCGCCTCAACCGTGCGGTGGCCGTCGGCGAAGCGGACGGACCGCGCGCCGGCCTCGCGGCGCTCGCGGAACTGGACGGCTCGCTGCCCCGGTACGCGGCGGTCGCGGCGTACCTCCACGAGCGCGACGGCGACCTGGCGACGGCGGCCCGGCTCTACGCCGACGCCGCCGGCAAGGCCACCAACCTCGCCGAACGCGACCACCTCACCCGACAGGCGGCCCGGCTCAACGCCCGCCGCCGGAGCTGACGGGGTCGCTCCCGACGGGTCCCGGGCGGGTGCCGGTGCGCCGCTCCTTACCGGGCGCCCAGTCCGCCGCGGGCCAGTCGTACTCGTCGAAGCCCTCCGGCAGTTCGCCGCACGGGGCGTACGTGCTCATGACGTAGGTCCCCGTGGGCTCGTACCAGTCCACGTCCACCTTGTCGCCGGTCTCCGGGTGCTCGAACCGGAACCCCCGGTCGGAGACGTTCTCGCTCGTGAGCTTCCAGCCGTCGCGCTCCAGGCGGAGCCGGGTCCGCTCCTGGGCGGTACGGGCGGTGTCCTCCGCCACGCCGGTGACCCGCCAGGACAGCCGGAAGCTGCGCACGCCGCGGCGCCCCTGGTCGATGTGGGCGAAGGACCGCAGGCCGCGGTAATAGCAGGTGCCCGTCTCCACGCGGGAGTACGGTTTGGGATCCCCGGGCAGCGCCGCCTCGGCGTACGCCCGCTGCGCCTGCGCCTTGAGCCGTGCGGCGACCCGGTCGGGATCGGCCGCGGGGTACGGCGTGCCGTTCCACAGCCACTCGCCGGCGATGCCCGCGCCCACGACGAGCAGGCCGCAGAGGAACCACAGGGTCAGGCGGGCGGAGGTTGGGCGGTCGCCCCGAACGGAGATCATGATCAGGACGGTACGAGCGGAGAGCCGCGGCCCGCGTCGGCGCGGATACTCAGACGCGGGATGAGTGCGGGATGAGTGCGGAGCGAGTACGGGGTGAGTAGCGCGCCGGGCCCGCGGCGGGTTCGGCGCACCTCGGGGACCACCACGGTTTGCGCCGCCACGTGCCGCCCCACCCCGCGGCTGCGCCGCCACGGGCTTCGTCAGCCGCGCCCGTCCGGTGCCTGCGGCCGGGAGACGCCTGCCTGGACGAGGCCGGACTCGTAGGCGAGGACGACGAGCTGGGCCCTGTCGCGGGCACCGGCCTTCGTCATGGCCCGGTTCACGTGGGTCTTGGCCGTCAGCGTGGTGATGACCATGCGCTCGGCGATCTCGTCGTTCGACAGGCCGTGCGCGACCAGGACGACCGCCTCGCGCTCCCGCCCGGTGAGCGCCGCCAACGCCGCCCCCGCCCCGACGGCGTCGGCGGGGAGCGGTCCGGAGGGCCCCGTGGACACGGTGATGTAACGGTTGATCAGCTTGCGGGTGATCGACGGGGCGAGCAGGGCGTCGCCCCGGGCGGCGACCCGTACGGCGTGCAGGAAGTCCTCCGGCAGGACGTCCTTCACCAGGAAGCCGGCGGCACCCGCGCGGAGCGCGTCGAGGACGTACTCGTCCATGCCGTAATTGGTGAGGATGACGACGTGGACATCGGCGAGCGACGGGTCGGCGGCGATGCGCCGCGTCGCCTCGATGCCGTCGACGACCGGCATCCGAATGTCGACGAGCGCGACGTCCGGCACGTGCTCCCGCGCCAGCGCGAGCCCTTCGGCACCGTCGGCGGCCTCGGCCACCACCTCGATGTCGTCCTCGAGATCGAGCAGCGCGCGGAACCCGCTGCGGATCAGCGGCTGGTCGTCGACCAGGAGCACCCGGATCACGACGCCCGCTCCACCGGCAGTTCGGCCTGGACCGTGAAGCCGCCCTCGGGGCGCGGTTCGGCGCGCAGCCGGCCGCCGAGCGCGGTCACGCGCTCGCGCATGCCGAGCAGTCCGAGTCCGGAGCCGGGCCCGGACCGACCGAGTCCGGAGCCGGGTGCGCCGCCGGCCGCTGCTTCGGGCCGGACGCCGGACACGCGCGCGGTCCCGGCGGTCCGGGGGCTCCCGGCGGTCCCGGGGCTCCCGGTGCTCGTGAAGACCGCCGCCCCGCCCGCCTGACCGGTCCCGCCCACCTGACCGGCCCCGACCGCCCGGCCGTCGTCGTCGACACGGACCGCGACGGCGTCCGGCCGGCAGTCGATCCGCACCGAAGCCGTGGCGGCGTCCGCGTGCCGGGCGACGTTGGTGAGCGACTCCTGGACGATCCGGTACACGGTCCGGTCCACCGCGGCCGGCACAGGATGCCGCTCGCCCTCGATCGTCAGCGTCGCGTCCACGCCGAACGCCCGGGCGCGCTCGACCAGCTCCGGTACGTCGTCGAGCCCGCGCGGCGGCGCCGTGTCGTCGTCGCGCAGCGCCTCCAGCGTCGCGCGCAGCTCACGGCTCGCCTCGCGCCCCGCCTCCTGGATCGCCAGCAGGGAAGCCGGCACCTCCTCGCCCCGACGGCGCGCCACGTGCACGGCGACCTCCGCCTGGACCTTGACCACCGAGATCTGGTGGGTGAGCGAGTCGTGCAGTTCCCTGGCGATGCGGAGCCGCTCCTCGTCCGCGCGGCGCCGCGCGGTCTCCTCCCGGGTGCGCTCGGCCTCCTCCGCCCGCCGCTCGGCCTGCCGCAGCGCCTCTCCCGCGGCGCTGGCCGCGATCAGCCAGGCGATCTCGAGCGCGCCCCGGGCCCGGGTGAACGCCTCGCCCGTGTCGTCCAGGCCCGAGACCAGGGCCGCGAACGGCAGCGCGGCGAGCATGACCACGCTCGCCGCCACCGTGACCGTGCGGTGGCCCGCCCGTACGGCCGCGTACACCGCGAACAGGTACGCGACGACCGGTACGTCCCACCCGGCCGCCTGATACGCCACCGCGCACGCACCGGTCACGGCCAGCACCACCACCGGGGCCCGCCGCCGGGCGGCCAGGGCGAGCCCGCCCGCCGCGAGCAGGCCGAGACCGAGCAGATCACGGCCGGAGGTCACCGCGTCGCCCGCCGCGGAACGCAGCTCGGACAGCCCGGTGACCAGGAGCGCCGCCGTCACACCGATCGCGATGACCCAGTCACCGACCCCGACCCCGCCGCCGGCCCCGTCGGCGAAGCCGAACCCCCGCCTGACCCCGTCCCGGTACCGGGCCCGCACACCGACCTCTGCCGTCTTCATGCGCGCACCATAGCCGGGCGGCGCCCGAGGCGAATCCACCTCGCGGAGCAGCGGCGGCCTACCGCGACCGCGGTATCCGCGCCACACCTGCCGCAGCCGTGGCAGCGCGAAGTGTCTGCGGCTGCCGGACGACCGGCGACGGGGCCGGCGGGCACGATCGGCACCACCTGAGCGCGACCGGCGCCCAGCAGCCGTACGACAAGGAGCGCCCCATGGCCACCGACCAGTTGCTCGCCGCGAGCGTCTACACCTTCAGCCTCGGACGCCTCGGCTCCTCCGTGGGCGCGATCATCGCCCTCGTCGGCGTGATCATCGCCTGGCGTGCCCTGGCACGCCCGTCCAGCCGCCCCGGTCCGGTCCCGGCCATCGTGGCGGGTGCCGTCGGCCTCGTCCTCGGCGGACTGGTCGCGGCCACCGCCGACGGCGGCCTCGGCACCGGCAACGGCCTGGGCGGCGCCTACGTCTCGCTGATCCTGGGCCTGATCGCCACGGCCCTCGGCGGCCGGGCCCTCTCCCGCGCCCGCTCCCACGCCTGGCACACGGGCTGACCGCCACATCGCACCGGCAGCCGCGCCGCACGTGCCGCCGCGTCAGGAAGCGGTGCGGCCGGTCGAATCGAGGAGCCGGACCTCCTCCTCCGTCAGCCGGATGGCGCCCGCCGCCACGTTGTCGACGAGGTGGTCCGGGTCGCCCGTGCCGGGGATGACCAGCACATGGGCGCCCTGCCGCAGGCACCACGCGAGCCGTACCTGCGCCGGCGAGGCGCCGTGCGCGCGGGCGACGGCGAGGACCTCGTCGTGCTCCGCCCGGACGGCACCGGCCTCACGTCCCTGCCCGGCGATGGAGAAGAAGGGCACGAACGCGATCCCGTGCTCCGCACAGGCATCGAGCATCTCCCTCCCTCCCCGCGAGCCGATCCCGAAGGCGTTCTGGACGCACACCACGGGCGCGATCGCCCGCGCCTGCGCCAGGTGCTCGGGCCGGGCGTTGGAGATGCCGAGGTGCCGGACCAGCCCGGCGTCGCGCAGCTCGGAGAGGGCCCCGAAGTGCTCGCTGACGGAATCCTGGCCCATGATGCGCAGGTTCACCACGTCGAGGTGGTCACGGCCGAGCTGGCGCAGGTTCTCCTCGACCTGGCCTCGCAACTGGTCGGGCCGCGCCCCTTGGACCCACTCGCCGGAGGCGTCGCGGGCCGGGCCGACCTTGGTGGCGACGACGAGGTCGTCCGCGTACGGCGCCAGAGCCGCGTTGATCAGCTCGTTCGCGGAGCGCAGCCGAGAGAAGTAGAAAGCGGCGGTGTCCACATGGTTCACCCCGAGCTCGACCGCGCGGCGCAGGACGGCGATCGCCTGGCCGCGGTCACGGGGGACGCCTTGGTGAAAGGCGGCACTGCCGGTGAGGCGCATGGCGCCGAACCCGATCCGGTTCACCGTGAGATCACCGAGCCGCCAGGTGCCCGAGGCTGCCGCGGAGACCGTACGCGCCGTCATCTGTGTCACCAGCTCCATTCGTTGGGGCCTGGAGTATGCGCGGATGGCGGGCGTGACGGGAAGGCGCGGAGGCACAGAGGAATGTCACAGCACCGCGGGGAACTCCGGGGGCCCCACCGCGCGTTCCTCCTTCAGGAGGTGCTTCGACAAAGTCGCTCGTCGCCGCAGCTGTTCGCCGCCGTCCCCGGCTCCTCGGGAGACCGCAGATCTCGGACCGTCAATCTCGGGGGCCGGCGGTCGCGGGTCCGTTCAGGGCCCTGCGACGAGGAAGATGATCTCGACGCGCCCCGGCCTGCCCGGGGCGGGTTCGTGGATGCGGTACAGCAGCGTGATGGTGACGCCGTTGTCGGAGGCCGGCGCGGTCGAGACCCGGCGGAGCTCTGCCGTCCGTACCGGCTCGGTCCGTGACTCGGCGGGGCGCGGGTCCTCGGCGAGGGCGGCGAGGGCGTCGTGGAGCGCGCGACGGCCGCCGGGGGAGAGACGCGCGATCTCGTGGTAGAGCCTCCGGGGGATCTCGACGGCCCAGCGGGTCACGTGGTGGTGCCCTTGTCGAGCTCGGCGAAGAGGTCCTCGACGGTCATCAGCTCGGTCTTGCCGGCGAGCGACGCACGGATCGCCTGCCGCACTTCGGGCCGGGTGCGCAGGGCGACCAGGTGCCGCGCCTCGGTGATGACGGCCTGCTGTTCGCGCCCGAACCGCGCGGCACCCAGCCGGGCGTCGAAGGCGGCCAGCTCGACGGGATCGATGCCGGCGAGCTCGGCCCGCAGCTCGGCAAGCGTCTGCGGGCCCTGACCGGCCGTGACGCGGTACGGACTGACGCCGGCGGAGCCCGGCTCGTGCGGCGGCGACGTGCTCATGCTGTGCCTCCTCGACTCGTACGGCTCCTACGGTACGGGCGACCGGCCCCCACGCGGGAGGGGGCGTGCAATTGTCTGCAGTTCCTCTACGTGGAATCCGGGCCCGACACCGGTGAGAATCGGAGCGCAGGAACCACGCGCCTCCCGTCACCCCTGGAGAGTGGTGCTCAGTGTCCGACCTCCGCCGCAGGCGGAGGACGCTGCCGGACATGGAGCGCCCGACCGGAGGGCTGGGGCCCGATGCCTGTCGGCCGGGGGGGCGACGGGCGGGAAACGGCGGCGCGCTGGGAACCCGCGGGCTGCAGCCGGTGCCGACGATCGCCACGATGTCGCGCTCCGGCCCGAGCCGTGGGTACGACCGGCGGCGCAATTCCCCCTTGCGCCGTCCGGCCGAGAGGAGGCCCCGGGCGCTTCGGTATCCACGATGCGCGCCCGGGGCCGCCTCCTGCCCCACCACCCCCGCGTCGAGCCGGAACCCGGTGGACCGGACCCGCCTGACGGCAGCTCACCGCACCCTTCCCCGACCGGCGTTGTCAGTGGTCACCACTAGCGTCGGAGGTGTTGGAGAGACCGTTTCCCGGGAGGGGTGGACGATGACTGACAGCCGTATGGGGACCACGCTCAGGGTCGTGCTGACCGACGTCAACGAGGACGTGGTGGAGGCCTGGCGGGCGGCGTTCGCCGACACCCCGGGGATGGAGATCCGCCGTGGCTCGATCCTCGACGAGGACGTCGACGCGTGGGTCACCCCGACCAACTCCCTGGGCCGGATGGACGGCGGGGTCGACGCCGTCATCAAGCGGCACCTCGGGGCGGGCATCCAGCTGCGCGTGCAGCGGGCGATCCGCGACCGGTTCGCCGGGAGGCTCCCGGTCGGCAGCGCGGTCTGCGTCCCGTCCGGGGCGACCACTCCGCGGTACCTGATATCGACGCCGACGATGGAGCAGTCCTCCCAGAACGTGCGCGACACGCTGAACGTCGCCCTGGCGTGCGCCGCGGCCTTCCAGGCCGTCCACCGGCAGAACCGCAAGGCGCCGGGCAGCATCCGCTCGGTGGCGCTGGTCGGCATGGGCGCCCGGACCGGCCGGGTCCCGGCGCGGGTCTGCGCCAACCTGATGTGGACCGGCTACACGCTCTTCCACGACCACTGGTTCGAGGACGACGACGAGCTGCGCGCCACGATCACCGCGCAGCTCGCGGGCATCGAGAGCGCGCCGCCCACGCAGCGGGTGCGCATCGTGCCGCCGAAAGGGCATTCCTTTCGTCGCTGACCCCGCCCACGCGGCCGGCTTGCCCGCCGGTCATCCCCCTCACGCAGGTACGACCACCGGGAGCCCTTCCTCCATGACCGACGCCACCACCACGCCGGCCCAGCCCGGACCGAACGACCCGAACGACCCGCTGGGCCTCGGCGAGCTCTTCACCGGCGGCGGCGAGGCCTGGCTCCCGCTCCTGAAGCCGGTCATCGAGGCCCAGCCCGGCGCCGCCGAGGTCATCGGCCAGAGCCGCAGCCCGCAGGTCGTCCCCGTCCGCGAGCTGACCTTCCAGGCGCTCAAGCCCAACCCGCCGCACAAGTGGAAGGTCGTCGTCTTCGGCCAGAACCCCTACCCGCGGCCGGAGAGCGCCACCGGCATCGCCATGTTCGACAACACCTTCAGCGACTGGAAGGACAGCCAGTTCGGCAGGGTGGTCAGCATCCGCTGCATCATCAAGGCGGCGGCGATGTGGAAGTACGGCATAGCCAAGAAGACGCCGGTCGCCGAGGTCCGCGCCCTGCTGAAGGAGCGCGACACGGTCCAGCCGCCCGAGTGGTTCCAGGCGATGCTCACGCAGGGCGTCCTGCTCCTGAACGCCTCGCTCACCGCCAGCGCCGACGGCGCGATGGGCACCGACCGGCACACCGTGTTCTGGCGGCCCGTGGCCGAGCGGATCGTCGAGGAGATCCTCAAGGCCAAGCAGCACGCCGACGAGGAGGACCGCGGCGTCGTCTTCGCCTGGTGGGGAGCGCACGCGCGCAACCTGAAGAAGATCGTCCTACGCCTCCAGCAGAAGTACCCGGACGTCGAGGTCAGGCACATCGACCACGCCAACCCGGCGGCCCAGGGCGACATCTTCTGCGAAGGAGACCACTTCGCCACGGTCAACGAGGCCCTCGCCTCGCTGGGCGCCGACGAGATCGACTGGCTCCCGAGCAAGGGGTGGAACGAGCAGCCCGACGGCGGCGCGGACCGCGAGGTCGCGACCCGCATGGGCGCGTTCATCACGTCCACCATGGAACTGCACCAGCTCTATCTGGAGCGGCTCACCAGCGTCAAGGACGAGGGACTCGTCCTGCCCGCCATCACCGGGGTCCTCGACACCCCGCTGATGCCCTTCGAGGAGGCCGTCGCCCCGGTCACCAAGGTGCTGTCCGGCCTCGGCCGCCACATCGACCGGTCCCGCGAGTTCGCCAAGCGACGTGCCGACGAGCCGGCCGGCACGCCCGCGGGTGGTCTGTCCGCGGACGCGATCGCCGCGCTCTACCTCTACACCTGCGAGTCCGGCTTCTACCGCGACATCAACGCCGTCCTGCGCGCGCCGGACCGGACCAAGGTGTTGCCCTACCTCCCGTACCTGCGTCTGCTCTTCTCGGCGGTCTCGAACCTTCCCGCCCACACCCGGCCACTGTGGCGCGGCGTCTCGCTGGACCTGCGCAGCCAGTACCCGGTCGGCGGCACGGTCACCTGGTGGGGCGTCTCCTCCTGCACCTCCGAGCCGGAGGTGGCCCGGGCCTTCCTCGGCAGCCGCGGCAAGCGAACCCTCTTCGAGGTGACACCGGCACGTGCCGTGGGCATCCGCAGCTTCTCCGCCTTCACCGGGGAGGAGGAGTACATCCTCGCGCCGGGCACCCAGCTGAAGGTGACGGACGTGAAGACCGAGCGCGGCGGCCTGTGCACGGTCAGGCTCACCGAAGTGGAGGAGGCCCGTATGGTCTCCTGACCGCCGGCCACGACCGGCCACCTCCGAACCGGCTCACGCCCGGATCCCGCACGCGCGGGGAACAGGAGGCCGGGGTGGCCGGTACGGCCCCGATCGACACGACGGCAGCGAGGGGCGACGCCCTCAGTAGACGTGACCGACGTGCGCGAGCGCCTGCTTCAGGAGGACGCCGTGACCGCCGGGCATCTCGTTCTGCAGGGCGGCTGAAGCCGCCTCCTGAGGGCTGACCCACACGAGGTCCAGCGCGTCCTGCCGCGGACGGCAGTCGCCCGTGACCGGCACGATGTACGCGAGGGACACCGCGTGCTGGCGCGGGTCGTGGAAAGGTGTGATGCCCGCCGTCGGGAAGTACTCCGCGACCGTGAAGGGCTGGAGCGAGGCGGGGATGCGGGGCAGGGCGACCGGACCGAGGTCCTTCTCCAGATGGCGCAGGAGCGCGTCCCGCACCCGCTCGTGGTGCATGACGCGACCGGACACCAGCGTCCGGCTGATCGTTCCGTCAGCACCGATCCGCAAGAGCAGTCCGATGCTGGTGACTTCGCCGCTGTCGTCGACCCGTACGGGCACGGCTTCGACGTACAGGATCGGCATCTGCCCCCTGGCGGTGTTCAGCTCATCGGCGCTCAGCCAGCCAGGCGTGGTCTCGGTCATGTCAGACATCGCCTGATCATACTTTCCGGACAGGCCTTTGGCTCAGGTCGTCCGCCTGTCAACCGGGTGACGGTTCGGCGACCGTCCGTCCCTCCGCCGAGATCACCTGTTCAGGGACTGTGCCCCGGCGCCCGCTGCTGGCTCCATGGGAGGGGGGTCCGCGATCGCGGCGCGCCCATCCGAAGGCTTGGCTCTCGTGACGAGGTGATCAGCGTTGGCGACCGACCGGTACGGTCACGACTTGTACAACGGCACATCGGAGGCGGCCGCGCATCTGGACCGTGCCGTGGAAGCCCTGCTGTTCTTCCGCCCCGAGGTCACCGGTGCGGTCGACGACCTCCTCGAGACCGCCCCCGCCGCACCGGTGGCGCAGGCGTTCGCGGCCTACCTGGGCGTGCTGGGTACGGAACCGGCCGACGCCGCAGCGGCGCGGCGGCGATTCGAAGGATTCGCCTCCGGCCTCGACAGGAGCAGGCTCGGCCCTCGGGAGCGACTGCACACGGCCGCCGCCGCAAGCCTGCTCGCGGGAGACCTGCGGCGGGGCAGCGCGCTCCTGGAGGAGCTGACCGTGGCCTGGCCGCGGGACGCGCTCGCGCTCTTCGTCGGACACCAGCTCGACTTCCTCACCGGTGACGCCCTTCGCCTGCGGGACAGGATCGGCGGCGCACTGTCCGCCTGGGAGGAGGACGACCCCCATCGCGGCCCGCTCCTGGGCATGTACGCCTTCGGCCTGGAGGAGGCCGGGCACTACACCCAGGCCCGGGAGACGGGATCCGCCGCGGTCGAGCGGAACCGCCATGACGTGTGGGCCATCCACGCCGTCGTGCACACCTACGAGATGCAGGGCCGCTTCGCCGAGGGCATCGCCTATCTCGACGCCCGTACCGGTGACTGGTCGGAGGGCAACTTCCTCACGGTCCACAACTGGTGGCACTACGCGCTCTACGCCCTGGAGGCCGGCCGCACCGACACGGCGCTCGGCGTCTACGACGCGGCACTGCACAACGATGGGTCCCGGGGCCTCGCCATGGAACTCCTCGACGCGGCGGCCATGCTGTGGAGGTTCCATCTCGCGGGTTCCGACCAGACCCGCCGTTGGGAGGCGCTCGCGGACGCCTGGTCCGCCCGGGCCGACCCTCCCTTCTACGCCTTCAACGACGTGCACGCGGTCATGTCCTACGTGGGCGCCGGCCGGGTCGCGGAGGCACGGCGGCTGATCGCCGACCGCCGGCGCTGGCTCGCCGAGCCCGGAGCGGACGTGGTCACCAACCACGCGATGACCGCGGAGATCGGCCTGCCGGTGTGCGAGGCACTGGTCGCGCACGCGGCGGCGGACCACGACACCGTCGTGGAACGGCTGTGGCCGCTGCGTCGGCGGCTCCACGAGTTCGGAGGCAGCCACGCCCAGCGGGACGCACTGCAGAAGACCCTCCTCGACGCGGCCCTGAGGTCGGGCCGGCACGACGTGGCGCGCGTCCTGATCAGCGAGCGGACCGCGCTGCGGCCGCACAGCCCGTACAACTGGCTGAGCACGGCCCGGCTGGCGGAGGCACTGGGCGACGCCGCCCGGGCCGCCTCCGCCCGCGACCGGGCGGGCCGGCTGGGCCGGGCCGGAGACCTCGCGTCCGACCGGTTCTGACCGCCCGCCGCGTCACGAACGGTGGATCCGTACCCCTCGCCCGACGGCGTGTTCTTCTCGCCGTGCGGTCCACGGTGCGGAACGATACGGGCGAAAAGCCAGAAAAGAACCAGGCAAGGAAGAAGGGGCGGACGTGTCCGGCAGCGAGAGCGAAAACCCAGCAGTTCCCTCACCCACCCCCACGTCGACCCGCCCCAGAACGAACCGGGACTGGTGGCCCGGCCAGCTGGACCTCCAGGTGCTGGAACAGCACGCGGCCGGGCCCGACCCGATGGACGAGGACTTCGACTACGCGGCGGAGTTCGCCACCCTCGACGTCGACGCCCTGAAGCAGGACGTCATCGAGCTGATGACGAAGTCGCAGGACTGGTGGCCCGCCGACTACGGTCACTACGGACCGCTGTTCATCCGGATGAGCTGGCACGCCGCCGGCACGTACCGGATCGAGGACGGCCGGGGCGGCGGCGGCAGCGGGGCGCAGCGCTTCGCGCCGCTCAACAGCTGGCCGGACAACGCCAGTCTGGACAAGGCGCGGCGGCTGCTGTGGCCGGTCAAGCAGAAGTACGGCCGCAAGATCTCCTGGGCCGACCTGCTCGTGTTCGCCGGCAACTGCGCCATGGAATCCATGGGGTTCAGGACCTTCGGCTTCGGCTTCGGACGCGAGGACATCTGGGAGCCCGAGGAGATCTTCTGGGGCCCCGAGGACACCTGGCTCGGCGACGAGCGCTACAGCGGCGACCGTGAACTAGCCAAGCCGTTCGGCGCCGTGCAGATGGGCCTGATCTACGTGAACCCGGAGGGCCCCAACGGCAATCCGGACCCGGTGGCCGCGGCCCGCGACATCCGGGAGACCTTCGGGCGCATGGCCATGAACGACGAGGAGACCGTCGCCCTCATCGTCGGCGGCCACACCTTCGGCAAGTGCCACGGCGCCGTCGACCCGTCGTACCTCGGCCCGGAGCCGGAGGCCGCCCCGCTCGAGGAGCAGGGCCTGGGCTGGCGCAACACCCACGGCAGCGGCAGCGGCGCCGACACCCTCACCAGCGGACTCGAAGGCGCGTGGACCAACGAGCCGACGAAGTGGGACAACGGCTACCTGGACAACCTGTTCCGGTACGAGTGGGAGCTCACCCGCAGCCCCGCCGGGGCCCAGCAGTGGAAGCCCACCGACCCCGCGGCGCAGGACACCGTGCCGGACGCGCACGACCCGTCCAGGCGGCACGCCCCGATGATGCTGACGACCGACCTCGCACTGCGGCAGGACCCCGTCTACGAGCCGATCTGCCGGCGCTTCCACGAGAACCCGGACCAGCTCGCCGAGGCCTTCGCCAAGGCCTGGTACAAGCTGCTCCACCGCGACATGGGTCCGGTGTCGCGCTACCTCGGACCGTGGGTTCCCGAGGCGCAGCTGTGGCAGGACCCGGTCCCCGCGGTCGAGCACGAACTGGTCGCGGACGAGGACATCGCCGCCCTCAAGGACCGGATCCTCGACTCCGGCCTGACCATCCCGCAGCTGGTCACCACGGCCTGGGCCGCGGCGGCGACCTTCCGCGGCACCGACAAGCGCGGTGGCGCCAACGGGGCGCGGATCCGGCTGGCGCCGCAGAAGGACTGGGAGGTCAACGACCTGCCCGAGGTGGCCGGGACGGTGCGGCGGCTGGACGAGATCCGGCGCGACTTCGACGCCGCCGGGAACGGCGGCAGGAAGATCTCGCTCGCCGACCTGATCGTCCTGGGAGGCTGTGCCGCGGTCGAGCGGGCCGCGCGGAACGCCGGCCACGCCGTCACGGTCCCGTTCGCGCCGGGGCGCACCGACGCCTCGCAGGAGCAGACGGACGTGGAGTCGTTCGCCGTGCTCGAACCGCGGGCGGACGGGTTCCGCAACTACCTGCGGGCCGGCGAGAAGCTGTCGCCGGAGACACTGCTGCTCGACCGCGCGAACCTGCTGACCCTGACCGCGCCCGAGATGACCGTCCTGGTCGGCGGCATGCGGGCGCTGAACGCCGGTTTCCGGGGCTCCCCGCACGGCGTCCTCACACCGCGTCCGGAGGCGCTGACCACGGACTTCTTCGTCAACCTGCTCGACATGGGCACGGAGTGGAAGGCCTCGGAGTCGGACGAGAACGTCTTCGAGGGACGGGACCGCGCGACGGGCGAGACGAAGTGGACGGCGACCGCCGTCGACCTCGTCTTCGGCTCGCACTCCCAACTGCGCGCCATCGCCGAGGTCTACGCCGCCAGCGACGCCGACGAGAAGTTCGTCCGCGACTTCGTGGCGGCGTGGAACAAGGTGATGAACCTCGACCGCTTCGACCTGCGCTGAGCAGTCCGGGGGGATCCGGCCACACCGCGCACCGTACGGCGTCACCACCCCAGGGGCGGTGGTGACGCCGCGTCGGTCACGTGCGGCGAGGACGAGCAAGCGGTGCGGGCATGGCGGCGCGCTCGCGCCTGGCCCCGGTCGTCGGCGGACCCCCGGCAGCAACACCCGGATGGGCGACTGCGGCGCCGGGCCGGGCTGGGCCAAGATCAACTACATGAGATCTTCTCTGACGCGCCGCGTGTGCGCCGCAGCCCTGCTCCTGACCTCGACGCTGGCCCCCGCAGCGGCCGCGGCCGCCCCACCAGGCGGCGCCGACGGACAGTCGGAGCGCGCCGCGACTGCGCGCCTGCTCGGCGAAAGGATCGTTCCGCACAAGCTCGACTTCCAGGGAACGACGGTCGGCGGCCTCTCCGGTGTCGACCGCAACCGGTGCACCGGCGAGTACGTGTTCATCAGCGACGACCGTTCCTACCTGCAGCCCGCCCGCTTCTACACCGCCGCGCTGGACGTGGACGCCGACGGCGTGCACTCCGTCGACTTCACCGGCACCCACCCGTTCCGCCAGGCGGACGGCGCGGTGTACCCGTCCCCGTCCCTCGGCGACGGCAAGGCCGTCGATCCGGAGGAGATCCGGGTCGATCCGCGCAGCTGCCACTACTGGTGGGCGCAGGAGGGCGACCGTCCCACGGCGGCGAACGCACCGGTCATCCAGCCGTCCATCCAGTTCGCCTCCGCCACCGGTGCCCACCTCGGGCAGCTGAAGCTGCCGTCGAACTACGAGGTCACCCTGGAACAGCGCGGGCCGCGCCGGAACCAGGCGGTCGAGGCGATCACCTTCGGCGCCCGCGGCAAGGTCCTGACCAGCGCGGTCGAGGGCCCACTGCTGCAGGACGGGCCGGTGCCCGACCTGGAGCACGGCGCGCTCGTCCGCGTCACGAAGCAGACCCGCGGCGGCGAGGTGCTCGGACAGTTCGCGTACCCGCTCGAGAAGATCTTCGCCGAGTCCGACCCGACCAGCCCCTGGGGCCCGGACACCGGAGTCCCGTCCCTGCTCGCGTTCCCCGACGACCCCGACCGCTACCTCGTCCTGGAACGCACCTGGGTCGCCGGCGCGGGCTACAAGATCCGCGTCTACGACGCCACCACGCGCGGCGCGACCGACGTGCGGGCGATGGACTCCCTCGCCGGACAGCCCGTCGTCCCCATGAGGAAGAAGCTCGTGGTGGACCTGGACACCCTGGGCCTCTCCAGCATCCAGAACACCGAAGGCATGACGTGGGGCCCGGAACTCCCGTCCGGTGAGCGGTCGCTGATCCTGGTCAGCGACGACAACTTCTCGGACGAGGAGGCCACCCAGATCGTCGCCCTCGCCGTCCACTGATCACCGCCGACCGCGCCGAGCGCCCCACGGGGCCGGGCGCGGTCCCGCGCGGCAGCGCCTGGAAGCCCGAGGCGTGGCTCCCCTCGGACGTCTCTCCACCGGGCCCGATCCGGAGGAAACGGTCTACTCGGCGTCCAGCAGCGCGGCGTCACCCGAGCGGCCAGGTGACGTGCCGGACGGGTCCTGGCCCGTACGACGGGTTCGCTCGCCCCAGGCGGCCACCACAGGTCCTGCGGCCCCCAGCGCCGCGAAGAACACGCCGAGCAGCAGCCAGCCGGCGTGCCCGAGTCCGAGGACCGCCGTGGTGAGGATCACCGGGGCCAAGGCCTGCCCGGCGTCGAAGCCGATGCCGAGGAAACCCTGGTACTGGCCCTGCGCGTGGTCGGGGGCGAGACCGAAGCCGAGCGCGAAGCCGGCCGAGGACTCCCACACCTCCCCGAGGCTGTGCACGCAGACGGCGAGGATGGCGAGCCCGGGCGCGACCCAGGCCGGAACGTCCGCGGTCAGGGCCATCAACGGGCAGCTGACCAGGAACAGCAGCCCGGCGATGCGGAACGCCCGTCCGCCCTGGCGCGGCGTCTCGATCCGGGAGCCGATCCTGCTCTGGAGCAGCACGCACACTCCGCTGTTGACCGCGTAGACCACCGCCACGGTCCAGCGGGGCGCGTCGGTGTGAGCGGAGAGCCAGATCGGCAGCAGCAGGGACACCGTCTGGTACTGCAGGCCCATGGCGCCGTAGAGCGCGACGAAGGACACGTAGGGCCGGTCGGCCAGGACGGACCAGCCGCGGTGCTCCTCGGGCCGGGGGAGGGGCCGGTAGTCCGGGACGCCGACCAGGGCGATCAGGCCGGCGCAGGCGAAGCTGGCGGCGTTGGCGAGGATGAGTGCGGTGTACGCCGAGCGGGAGTTGACGGCGAGGGCGAAGCCGGCGCCGACGGTGCCCAGGACCACCCCGAGGTTGACGAAGGTGCGGAGCTTCGCCCTGAACGCGGCCGGGCGTTCGCCGCCGGCGCGGGCGACGAGCGCACCGCCCGCGGCGCCGCTCGCCGCTGCCGCCAGCCGGTCCAGGGTGGCGATGAGCGTGAACGTGGCCCAGCTCTGGATGAACACGAAAGCGGCCATCGTCACGGCCTGCATCGCCAGGGACGTCAGCCAGACCGTGCGGGGCCCGTACCGGTCGGCGAGATTCCCCGCCGGAATCCCCGCCAGCAGACCGGTCAGCCCCGCGATCGTCAGACCGACACCGACCTGTGCGGCGGGAAGGTGCACGACCAGCGTGAAGTAGAGCACCGCGGCGGTGTTGAACAGCCCGTTGCCCACCCGGCTGACGAAGCTCGCGAGGATGAGCGCGCGCTGCGGACCTTCAGGCGCCAGCCAGTTGGATATCCGGTGTCCGGAGCCTTGGGCGATCATGCGCGCAGGCTATCAGCGCCCCTTCCGGACCTCCGGGTGATCCGGACCGCCCCCTTCCGGCTGCCGCCGTGGGGGGAGAGAGAGTCACCGCGGTCACGTCATTCGACCGTCGCCCCCTTCCGGTGGCGGAAGTCGTGCGGGTCGGGCCCCGGTCAGCCGGCGGTGGCGCGGGCGGCCCGCTCGATGACGTCGGCGACGAGGCGGGGGTGGGAGACGGCGACGGAGTGGGAGGCCGCCACTTCGGTGGTGCGGGCATGGGCGCGCCTGGCCATGAAGCGCTGGACGGCGGCCGGGATGTTGCGGTCCTGGGTGGTGACGACGGCCCAGGAGGGCTTGGTCTTCCAGGCGGCGCCGGTGGCCTGCTCCTCCAGCGCCGCCTGGGCGATCGGGCGCTGCGCCGCGGCCATCAGGGCGGCCTGCTCGGCGGGGACGTCGGCGGCGAACTGCTGCCGGAACCTGTCCTGTCGGATGTAGAGGTCGATGGCCGTCGTCCCGTCCGCCTGCTGGTAGGTGACCGGGTCGAGGGCGTCGGGCAGGGTGGAGCCGGGGTACCTGCCGGTGAGCTCCAGGGCGGTCTCGCCAGGGGCGGGGAGGAACGCGGCCACGTACACGAGGCCCTTGACCTGCGGGTCGTCGGTGGCGGCCTGGCTGATGACGTTGCCGCCGTAGGAGTGGCCGACGAGGATCTTGGGCCCCTCGACGTGGTCGAGGACGGTGCGCAGGGCGGCGGCGTCGGAGGCGGGGCCGCGCAGCGGGTTGGCGGCGGCGACGACGGGGTAGCCGTCGGTGCGCAGTTCGGCAATGACGCCGTTCCAGCTGGAGCCGTCGGCGAAGGCGCCGTGCTCCAGGACGATGGTCGGCTTGCCGGGTCCGCCGGCGTGCCGGGGCTCCCCACCCGTGTGCCGAGGCGCTCCGTCGGCGGTGCCGGCGAGTGCGAAGGCGGCGAGCGCGAGCCCCGCCGCGACCGTCGCGACCGTGCCCGTCGTGCGCCGCTTGCGCCCACCGTTGCTGTTCGCCATGACAAGCCCTTCCTGGTGTTTCCGTTCCTGACGGGTCGTAAAGTGACACACCGTTTCGTCACCAGTCAAGACGGTGATGAATCTGTGTCACCGGTTTGACAGGTGACGCGTGCCGTGTGAAGGTCGCAGTGCCACCAGCCGGCTCCCGGCCGGTCACCGGAAGCGCGCGACGGAGGGGTTTGTCATGATCAACAGGCGTACGTTCGGCAGGGCCGTTGGCCTGGGCACCGGCGCGGCCGCGGTCTCGCTGGCCGGCCTGCGGCCGACGGCGTCCGCCGCGGACGGCGCACCGGCCACGGGTGGCGCGTCCGGCGCGGAACGACCGTCCGTTGCGGGCGGCACGTCCGGCCCCCACACCGCCTTCCCCGTGCTGAAGCAGGTCAGGGCGGGCGTCCTCGACGTCGGTTACGCCGAGGCCGGGCCCGCCCACGGTCCGGCCGTCCTGTGCCTGCACGGCTGGCCGTACGACATCCACAGTTACGTCGACGTCGCCCCGCTGCTCGCCGACCTCGGGTACCGCGTGATCGTGCCGTATCTGCGCGGCCACGGCAGCACGCGGTTCCTGTCCCGCCATACGCCCCGCACGGCCGAGCAGTCCGCCGTCGCGCTCGACGTCATCGCCCTGATGGACGCCCTCGAGATCGACAAGGCGGTGCTCGCCGGGTTCGACTGGGGCTCGCGGACCGCCGACATCATCGCGGCCCTGTGGCCCGAGCGGGTCAAGGCGCTCGTCTCGACCGGCGGTTACCTCATCACCGACCGCAAGGCGCAGCAGCTGCCCGCCGCCCCGGCCGTCGAGCGCACCTGGTGGTACCAGTGGTACTTCGCCACCGAGCGCGGCAAGCGGGCGATGGAGGACGTCGACGAGCGCATCGCCCTGTGCCGCTACGTGTGGACCCTCGTCTCACCCGGCTGGGACTTCGACGACGCCACCTTCCAGCGCACCGCCGAGGCGTTCAGGAACCCCGACTACGCGGCCGTCGTCCTCTACAACTACCGCTGGCGCATCGGCCTGATCGAGGGCGACCGCCGATACGGCCGTTACGAGGAGCGGCTCGCCGCCCAGCCGCTCGTGGGGGTGCCCACCATCACCCTCGACCCGGCCCTCGACCCGTTCACCCCGCCCGGTGACGGCGCGGGCTACCGCCACCACTTCACCGGCCCCTACGAACACCGCACCGTCGCCGGCATCGGTCACAACTTGCCGCAGGAGGCGCCGGCCGTCTTCGCGCAGGCCGTCGCCGACGCCGACCGCTTGTGACGGGGCGTCCGCGAACCGAAGGAGAGGAACCCCTTGCGGTGCGACGGGCCTCTCCGCCCACGCCGAAGGCAGGACCGTCACCGTCTGACGGCTCGTGGTCCGCTCGTCACCGCCCTGACAGGTGGCGAGACCGCCCGGCAGAGGGACACCGATGAACCCGGCAGAGGAACACCGATGAAGGGGAGTACGGGCATGGACAGGGAACTCGCCGCGGACACCGCCGCGGCCGCGGCACGGCACGCACGGTACGGCAAGCTCCCCGAGCGCATCCGCGCCGAGGACACGACCGAAGGGGTGCAGGGCTCGCCGGGCGGGTCCGCCGCCCCGTACGACCCCGAGGGCTCCTGGAAGTTCTTCTCCTGCCTCGCCCTCGACCTGGGACTGTAGGGGCGGCCGTCGGCCCGCCTCCGGTCCCGTCCCACGGCGTCGGTTCCGTCGGCCGGATCAGTTCCCGGTCGCGGCCGGCGCCGTCTTCTTGCGGGCGCGGTAGGCCGCGGCCTTGATCTTGTTGCCGCAGGACTCCATGCCGCACCACTGCCGCCGCATCCCGCGGGAGCGGTCGACGTAGACGCGCGTGCACTCGGGGTTGCCGCACTCCTTGAGGAGAGGGACGTCCGGGCCACTGAGCAGCTCGACGGTCTGCCGGGCGACGGTGGCCAGGGCCTGCGCGGGCGTCGCGTCGGTGTGCCTGCCCGCCATCGTGAGCTGGGGGGTCGCCGGGACCTGGCGGGCGGCGGCGTTGAGCACCGCGAGCGCCTGCCGGTCGAAGTCCTCGCCGAGCCGGCGGTTGGTCACGAGCTGGTAGACGGCCTCGCGCAGCGTGACCGCCGCACGGACGTCGTCCTCTCCGCCGGGCGTGATCGTGTCCACGAGCCCGGACTCCAGGTACCAGGCGTTGAGCCGGTCCGGCGTCACGAACATCTCGAAACGGGTCGAACGCCGGGCGCGCAGCGTGGCCGCGAAGTCCAGCACCGGGTGTCCGCACACGAAGACATGGTCAAGATTCACATCACCATCTTGACAGGTGACCGACGCGGGGTGCAAGGCTCGCCCGGGTTCCGGCGCTCCACCGGAACCCACTGCGGCGCCCCGGCGCCTCACACCGCCGGGGCTCCCGTCGTCCCGAGCGTTCCGTCGGCCAGTCGCAGCCAGCGGTCCACCCCGATCTCGGCGAGGAACCGCTCGTCGTGGCTGACCACCAGGAACGCGCCCCGGTAGGAGTCGAGCGCGCTCTCCAGCTGACCCACGCTGACCAGGTCGAGGTTGTTGGTCGGCTCGTCGAGCAGCAGCAGCTGCGGGGCCGGTTCGGCGCACAGGACGCAGGCCAGCGTGGCGCGCAGCCGTTCGCCGCCGGAGAGCACGCCGACGGGCAGGTGGGCCCGGGGACCGCGGAACAGGAAGCGCGCGAGCAGGTTCATCCGCTCCGCCTCGGGCCGCTCCGGCGCGAACGCGGCGAAGTTCTCCGCCACGGTACGGTCCGGGTCCAGCAGGTCCAGCCGCTGCGAGAGATAGGCGATGCGGCCGTCGCCGCGCCTGATCCGGCCGCCGTCCGGGGCGAGTTCGCCGGTGATCAGGCGCATGAGGGTGGTTTTGCCCGCACCGTTGGGGCCGGTCAGGGCGATGCGCTCGGGTCCGCGTACGGAGAGGTCGATGCCGCCCTCCGCGAAGACGTACCGGCCGTCGTGCCGGATCTGCATCCCCTCGCCGAGGAACAGGTCACGGCCCGCGGGCACCTGGGTGTCGGGCAGTTCCAGGGTGATGTGCTGCTCCTCGCGCAGCGCGCGCCCCGCCTCGTCCAGGCGGGCCTTGGCCTCGCCGACCCGGGAGGCGTGCATCTGGCCGGCCCGGCCCGCGGACTCCTGCGCGCCGCGCTTCATGTTCCCGGCGAAGATGCGCGGCAGTCCGGCGCTCTTGAGGTTGCGGGCGGCGTTGCCCGCCCGGCGGTCGGCGCGTTCGCGGGCCTGCTGCAGCTCCCGCTTCTCCCGCTTCAGCTCCTGTTCGGCGTTGCGGACGTTCTTCTCGGCGACCTCCTGCTCGGCGCGCACGGCCTCCTCGTAGGAGGTGAAGTTGCCGCCGTGGAAGCGCAGTCGGGAGCTGCCGAGCTCGGCGATGCCGTCCATGCGGTCGAGCAGGGCGCGGTCGTGGGCGACCAGCAGCAGAAGGCCCTTGAAGTCCCCGAGGGCGTCGTACAGCTTGCGCCGGGCATCCCCGTCGAGGTTGTTGGTCGGTTCGTCGAGCAGCAGGATGTCGGGGCGCTTCAGCAGCTGGGCGGCGAGGCCGAGCCGGACCACCTGGCCGCCGCTGAGCGTGCTCAGGCGGCGGTCGAGGGCGAGGCCGGCCAGGCCCAGACGGTCGAGCTGGGCGCGGGTGCGCTCCTCGACGTCCCAGTCGTCGCCGATGGTGGCGAAGTGCTCCTCGCTCACGTCGCCGGACTCGACGGCGTCCAGGGCGCGGATCACGGCGGCGACGCCGAGCACCTCGGCGACGGTGACGTCACCGGTCAGGGGGAGGTCCTGCGGCAGGTAGCCGAGCGTGCCGCCCACGGACACCGAGCCTGCGGCGGGGCGCAGTTTGCCGGCGAGCAGCCTGAGCAGCGTGGTCTTGCCGGAGCCGTTGGGGGCGACCAGGCCGGTGCTTCCGGTGGTCAGGGTGAAGGACAGGTCGCGGAAGACCGGGGTGTCGTCGGGCCAGGCGAAGGACAGGTTCGAGCAGACGACGGTGGCGTCGGACATGGAAGTGACCTCGGGAGGACTGGGGGCGGAGACAGCTGTGCCCCGGGCAGACGTGCGGGAAAGGGGTACGACGAACGGGCCACTCCGGCGGCGCTTCTTCAGCACGCCCGGCGGCCGTCAGATCCGGATCTCACCCGGAGATGTCGTCGTCACCCACCACGTCTGCGACTCCTCGATACACGGTCAATGTCGTCGACAGGCTAACAGGCCGTCCCTCGGTCCTGCCGGAATTTTCCGCTCCCACGGCTCGCCGTGCCCGCCGCTGCGGGCGTTGACAGCCCGATCGCGACCATGCCATGGTCGTCACCGGTTAAACCGGTGACGACCATGGCATGTGACGGAGGAACACCATGGGACGACGACTTCTGGCCGCTCTCGCGACCGGCGTACCGCTGCTCACGGCGGCGGTGTGCCTGCCGAACGCGGCCGCGCAGCCGCAGCGCGGCCCCGCCGCCGTGTCCGCCCCGCCCGCCTGTACCCCGCGGTCCGTCGAGGCCCCGGCCGGGACCAGGGTGGAGAAGGTGACGGCGGTACGGCACGAGGCCGGCACCGTGGACGTGCCCGAGGTCTGGCCGCTGCCCGCGGACCAGGTCGACGACGTACCGGCGTACTGCGACGTGACGGTCACGCTGACCCACCCGGGGGCGGGCGACCACGCCAAGGTGCGTACGTGGCTGCCCCTGCAGGGCTGGAACGGCCGCCTGCAGACCATCGGCGGCAGCGCGTACGCCGCCGGCGACTACGGCAAGGGTCTGGCGAAGGCGGTCAGGAACGGCTATGCCGCCGCGACCACCGACGCGGGCGTCGGCACCTACATCGACACCGGCTGGGCCCTGACCGGCGACGGCCGGGTGAACGAGGTGCTGCTGGAGAACTTCGCGAGCCGCTCCGAGCACGAGGCGGCGGTCGTCGCCAAGGAGGTCATCGCCGGCTTCTACGGCAGGCTCGCCTCCTACGCGTACTTCAACGGCTGCTCCACGGGCGGACGCCAGGGCTACATGGAGGCCCAGCGCCACCCCGACGACTACGACGGCATCCTGGCCAACGCGCCCGCCGTCCACTGGGACGAGTTCGAGGTCGCCACGCTGTGGCCGCAGGTGGTGATGGACCAGGAGGAGAACCACCTGACCCCGTGCGAGCTGGGCGCCTTCACGAAGGCCGCGGTCCGGGCCTGCGACCCGCTCGACGGCGCCGTCGACGGCCTGGTCGACGCCCCCGAGCGGTGCGGCTTCGACCCGCGCGGCCTGATCGGCACCAAGGTGCTCTGCGCGGGCCGGGAGCTGACCATCACGGCTGCGGACGCGACCGTGGTGCGCAAGATCTGGGACGGCCCGCGCACCCCGTCGGGCAGGAAGCTGTGGCCGGGCGTTCCCGTCGGAGCCGAACTGTCGGGCCTGGCGGGCACCACCCCGCCCGACGCCGACGGCAACGTCAAGGGCGCGCCGTTCCCGGTGCCCGCCGCCTGGGTGGCCAGCTGGCTCGAGAAGGAGCCGTCGTTCGACGTCTCCACCATCACCTACGGTCGGTTCACGCAGTTGTTCCGGCAGTCCCAGGCCGAGTACGACGGCGTCATCGGCACCGACGACCCCGACCTGTCCGACTTCCGCGACTCCGGCGGCAAGCTGCTGACCTGGCACGGCCAGGCCGACGAGTTCATCCCGTCCCAGGGCACCGTGAAGTACCGCGAGGAGGTCGAGCGGAAGATGGGCGGCACCAAGAAGGTCGACGACTTCTACCGTCTCTTCCTCGTCCCGGGCGCGACCCACTGCGGCCTCAACGACGGGAGCGGAGCGGCTGTCGACGACCTGGGGGCCCTGGTGGCCTGGGTGGAGCAGGGCAAGGCCCCCCGCACCCTTCCGGCCACCCTCCGCAACGCCTCCGGCGACCTGGTGAGCCGCGACCTGTGCGGCTACCCGCGGGTGTCCCGTGACCACGGCCAGGGGGACCCGACCGCCGCGGCCGGCTCTCCTTGCGTGCGGCCGCCCCGCCGCTGACCGGACGCCGCTCTGGCCCGTCGAGGAGTTCGCTGAGGAGGCCGTCCCAGTTGAGGCCCCCAGCTCCGCCTCGGCCGTGACGACCCGGTAGGTGGCCGTCGAGCCACTGGGCCAATGGTGCCGTCGGCACCGCCCCAGGGGTCCGGCACCGCGCATCGGTCGCGTGACGGTGGAATGCGACGGCAGTCGAGCCGGGGAACCCGACGTCTGTCGGCGGGTGACTGCCTCGGGGCATGACCGGGCCGGACGGTGCCGTGGCTGCGACCACCGTCCGGCCCGGAGCGTACCGGCCCGCGTCAGGCCGCGTGTTCGTGCTCGCACGTGTCGTCGATGCCGTACGTCTCCCACGGGGGGAACTCGTCCTCGGCCGGAACCTGTTCGCCGGGTGCCAGCAGACAGGACTCCAGGGACGCGCGCAGGGCCCCGGCGCGCAGGCCGGTGCCGATGAAGACGAGCTCCTGGCCCTGCGTGGTCTCCGGGCCACGGGCGCCGGACGGCTCGAAGCGGGCCACGGCGCCGGCCTGTGACCACAGGCCGGTGACCCGGGGCCGGCTGGCGAGCCAGAAGAAACCCTTCGACCGCAGGATCCGCCCGTAGGCGCCGCTGTCGAGGTCCCGGGTGACGAAGGTCCACAACCGCTGCGGGTGGAAGGGGCGCTCGGCACGGAAGACCAGGGAGGAGATGCCGTACTCCTCGGTCTCCGGTACGTGGTCGCCGTTCAGTTCCTTCACCCAGCCGGGGGCCTGCTGCGCCCGCTCGACGTCGAAAAGGCCCGTTCCCAGGACCTGTTCGAGGGCGACCTGCCCGCGGACGGCCGGGACGACGCGGGCCTCCGGGTTGAGCCGGGACAGCGTGGCCCGCAGCCGGCGGGCGGCGTCCGGGTCCACCAGATCGAGCTTGTTGAGGACGAGGACGTCCGCGAACTCGACCTGGTCCATGAGGAGATCGCTGACGGTGCGCTCGTCGTCCTCGTACTGGTCGAGCCCGCGCGCGACGAGCTCGTCGCCGCCGTCGAGCTCGGACAGGAAGTTCGCGGCGTCGACCACGGTCACCATCGTGTCCAGGCGCGCCAGGTCGCCGAGGGTGGCGCCGTCGTCGCGCGGGAAGGAGAAGGTGGCGGCCACCGGCATGGGTTCCGAGATGCCGCTGGACTCGATCAGTAGGTGGTCGAAGCGGCCCTCGCGGGCCAGCCGGTCGACCTCCTCCAGGAGGTCGTCGCGCAGGGTGCAGCAGATGCACCCGTTGGTCATCTCGACCAGGCGCTCCTCCGTGCGGGACAGTGCCGCCTCGCCCCCGCGGACGAGCGCGGCGTCGATGTTGACCTCGCTCATGTCGTTGACGATCACGGCGACCCGCAGGCCCTCGCGACTGCCGAGCACATGGTTGAGCAGGGTGGTCTTCCCCGCGCCGAGGAACCCGGACAGCACGGTCACGGGCAGCCGGTCGTTCGGTGCCATGCGGGCTCAGCCCTCGGGGCGGATGAGGCCGCGCCCGTACGCCTTCACCAGGCGCTGCGGCACGAGGTACACGGAGCCGTCGACGGTGATCGGCACCAGCTGGGCGGTGGTGGCCTTCCACTGGGCGCGGCGATGCCGGGTGTTGCTGCGGGACGTCTTCCGCTTGGGAACGGCCATGGGGACCTCCGGGTGGTGACGAGGAACGGGTCGCGGCGGACTCTATATGAAAATGGATGTCATTACTAACCGCGTACCGAAGGGGACCTAAAGCGCCGCTTGACGCAAGCTTTAATGTCACCCTTCGTGCCGCCACGTGCGCGTGCCGTGAGCGAAGATTCCAGGGTTTCCCTCTGGTGGTTGCTATCCGGCCATGGAATGGCCAAGTCCGCCCGGGTGTCGGATGAACGCGGCTGATGATCGACCCTGCTTCGCGACTGCAACGGGTTGACACGACCTGTGTGCTGTGGCTGGCTGGGGACCAGTCATGCGGCGGGACCGCTCGAGAGGGCGCGATTCCGGGCGTGACGCACAGCCCGGCGTCTTGGGCGCCGGGTCAACGGGGAGTGCCACCATGTGGCATGTACGGGGGATTTCTATGTTCACGCGTAGCTGGCCTGGTTCGGCGTCCTCCAGTCGACGTCGTACGTAGCGGCTGTTGCGAGCCCTCGCGGCTCGCCGACGGCGGCCGCGCCGCCACTGTCTCCACTGGCTGCAAGCACTAAGTGCGCAGCAACTCCTGTGCTGCCCCCTGCCGTTGTGCGGCCGGGGCGGTCGGAGGCGTGCGCCTTCTTGGAACCGAAAGACGGAGTGACTCGTGAAGAGTTTTACCGGGCGCTTACCTGTGTCCGCCGCGCAACACGACGTGTGGATCGCCCACCAGATGGATGCCGGCGGCGCCCTCCACAACTGCGGTGGATACGTCGAGATCCGAGGGCGGCTGGATGAGGCCCACCTCGCCGAGGCGGTGAGGCGAGCGGTCGGTGAGACCGATGCGTTACGCGTGAAGTTCGTTGCTGATGAAAAGGGCACCCCCTGGCAGCTGACGGCCGAAGTCGATGCCCCGCTGCACGTGAAGGACTTCGGCACGGAGGCCGATCCGTTCGGCGCCGCCGAGGAGTGGGTCCGGTCGGACCTGGCCACGCCGGTCGACCTCGCCGAAGACCCGCTGTTCACCCACACCCTGCTCCGGCTGGCACCGGACCACTTCCTCTTCCACCTCCGTTACCACCACATCGTGCTGGACGGTTACGGTCAGGTTCTCTACTGGCGCAGGCTCGCGCAGATCTACACCGCGCTCGAGCAGGGGACGCCGGTCCGCGAGAAGAGCGCGGCCACACTGCGCGAACTGCTCGACGAGGAAGCCGAGTACCGCGAGTCGCCGGCCCATGAGAGCGACCGTGCCTACTGGCTGGGAAACGCCGCCGAGTGGCCCGACCGCATCAGCCTGAGCGACCGCGGCGCCGGAACCTCCCGGCCCGCCGAGCGGTTCCAGCCCCCCGTGCGGGTCGAACGGATCGACGAGATGGCCGCCAGGTACGGCACCCCGTGGGCGGTCGTCGTCCTCGCGGCGACGGCGGCGTACCTGCACCGGATCACCCGGCAGGACGAGATCGCCATCGGTCTGCCCGTACGGGCCCGGACCACGCGCACCGCCCTGACCACGCCGGGCATGCTCGCCAACGTGCTGCCGCTGCGCCTCTCCGTGCGCTCCGACATGCGCTTCCGTGACCTCGTGCAGCACGTCGCCGCCCGGGCGGGCGAGGTGCTCGCGCACCAGCGCTTCCGTGGCGAGGCGCTGCAGCGGGAGCTCCGGCGGACCGGGGCGGCCGAGGAACCCCCGGGCGTCGTCGTCAACGTCGTGTCGTTCGACGGGCGGCTGCGCTTCGGCGGGCTCGACGGCACGGTTCGCCAGGTGTCCTCGGGACCCGTACGCGACCTCTCGGTCGAGTTCTTCGGCGGTGCCGACGGCGCGGACCTCCTGGTGTCCTTCGACCCCAACCCGGAGCTGCACGACGCCGCGACCGTGTCCGCCCACCGCGACCGGTTCGCCGCCTTCCTGGGCACGCTCGTCCAGGCGGACGAGCAGCTGCCCCTGGGCGGGATCGAGCTGCTGACCGCCTCCGAGCGCGCCCTGGTGGAGGCCGAAGCCGACGCCCACGCGCGGGAGTTCGACCTCACCCGGCCCCTCCACGAACTCGTCGAGGAGCAGGCCGCGCGGACGCCCGACACCGTCGCCGCCGAGACGGAGCACGGCTCGCTCACCTACCGCGAGCTCGTCGCCAGGGCCCGCGCCCTCGCCGCCCGTCTCCGCGCCGACGGCGTGGCCGCCGGCCACGTGGTGGGCGTGTACGACGAGCGCTCGCTCGACCTGGTCGTGGCGCTGCTCGCGGTCATGATGTCCGGGGCCGCGTACCTGCCGCTGGATCCCGAACTCCCCGCCGCGCGCGTGGAGTTCCAGATCGAGGACTCCGGGGCGCGGGTCGTCCTGACCCGGTCGGACCTCGCCGGGCGCCTCGCCGGCACCGGTGCGCGGGTCCTCGCCGTGGACGAGCTGCTGCCCACCCTGCCCGGGTCCGGCCCGCTGCAGGGCACCGCCACGCCCGAGGACACCGCGTACGTCATCTACACCTCGGGCTCGACCGGCCGCCCCAAGGGCGTCGCCGTCCCGCACCGCGGCGTCGTCAACCGGCTCCTGTGGATGCAGCAGGAGTACGGCCTCGGAGCGGACGACCGCGTCCTGCAGAAGACGCCCTTCACCTTCGACGTCTCGGTGTGGGAGTTCTTCTGGCCGCTGCTCAACGGCGCCGTGCTCCATCTGGCGGCCCCCGGCGCACACCGGGACCCACGCGCGCTCGCCGACGTCGTCCGCAGGCACCGGGTCACCACGGTGCACTTCGTCCCGTCGATGCTCGACCTGTTCCTGGCGGAGCCCACGAGCCGGGACCTGCCGGCCCTGCGCCGGGTGTTCTGCAGCGGCGAGGCCCTCCGCTCCGAGACCGTGGGCCGGTACTTCGAGCTCTACGGTGACGGTCCCGGACTGCACAACCTGTACGGACCGACCGAGGCGTCCATCGACGTCACCCACTGGCGGTGCACCCCGGAGGACGCCCACAGGCCGGTGCCGATCGGCCGGGCGGTCGCCAACACCAGCCTGTACGTGCTCGACCGGGAAGGGCGTCCGCTTCCGCACGGCATCGCCGGCGAGCTGCACATCGGCGGCGTCCAGGTCGCCACGGGCTACCTCAACCGCCCCGAACTCACCGCCGCGAGCTTCGTCGACAACCCCTTCGGCCCGGGCAGGCTGTACCGGACCGGAGACCTGGCCGTGCTCCGCGAGGACGGCGTCGTCCTCTACCGCGGCCGACTCGACCACCAGGTCAAGGTGCACGGGTTCCGCATCGAGCCCGGCGAGATCGAGTCCGCGCTGCTCGGCCACCCGGGCGTCGGGCAGGCCGTGGTGACGGCACCGCTCGGCAGCGACGGACAGCGCCAGCTCGTCGCCCACGTCGTGCCCGAGGGCGACGCCCCCGAAGCGGCGGAGCTGAGGGACTGGCTGCGGGAGCGCCTGCCCGCCTACATGACCCCGGCGCACTTCGTCACCCTCGACGCCCTGCCCCTGCTGTCCAACGGGAAGCTGGACCGCAAGGCGCTGCCGATGCCGGAGGCACGGCCGGCGCGCACCCTGACGCCGCCGGAGACCGCCGAGGAGAGGCTGCTCCACCAGGCGTGGCGCACCGTCCTGGACACCGACGAGATCGGCGTGGACGACTCGTTCTTCGTCCTGGGCGGCGACTCCATGCACGCCATCCGCGTCCGCGCGGAGGTCGAGCGCGGCGGCCTCACCTTCGACGTGGCCGACCTGTTCGCCGGGCCGTCGATCCGCGAACTCGCGCGTGCCGTCAGACCGTCGGAACAGCGGGAGGACTCCGCCGACCGCCGCCCGTTCGGTCTGCTCTCCGAGGAGGACCGGCAGCTGCTGCCGGACGGGCTCGACGACGCCTACCCGCTCAGCGCCATGCAGGCGGGCATGCTCTACCACGCGGCCTATGCCGAGGACTCCTCGGTGTACCGCGTGGTGACCAGCGCACGGGTCGCGGCCCCTCTCGACCCCGCCGCCCTCCGGGCCGCGATCGACGACACCGCCGCCCGGCACCCGTCCCTGCGCTGCTCCTTCGACCTGGCCCGCTTCTCCGAGCCCCTGCAGCTCGTGCACAGCCACGTCGAGATCCCCCTGGAGACCGGCCTGGACCTCGCCGGCCTGGACGACGCGGCCCGGCTGCGCGCCGTGACGGACTGGGTCGAGGAGGCCAAGTTCACCCGCTTCGACCCGGAGGTCGCGCCGCTGCTGAAGTTCGTGGCGCACCCCTGCGGCCCCGAGGCGTTCGAGCTGTCGGTGATCGAGCACCACGTCGTCCTCGACGGGTGGAGCGACATGCGCATGCTCGAAGAGGTGGCCGATCACTACCGGGCGCGCCTCGCCGGCGAGGAACTGTCCCTGCCGCCGGTCCGCTCGGTCTACCGCGACTTCGTGGCCGCGGAGCGCGAGGCCCTCGCCGACGAGGAGACCCGCGACTACTGGACCGGGCTGCTCCGCGGCGCCGAGCCCACCCGGCTGGTGCCCCGCGGCGCCACCGGGCAGGAAGGCCCCGAGGGCACCCGGCCCGCCGCGAACCACCGGTACGACGTGCCGGTGGACGACGAGGTCGCCGCGGCCCTGCGCGCCCTCGCCGGGCGCGAAGGACTGCCGCTCAAGGCGCTGCTGACCACGGCGCACCTCGCCGTGCTGCGCCTGGTCGGCGGTGACGACGAGGTGCTCACCGGCGTCGTCGCCAACGCCCGGCTGGAGGAGGCGGGCGGCGACGAGACGATCGGCGTCTTCCTGAACACGCTCCCGCTGCGCGTGGACCTGTCCTCCGCCGGCCTCCTGGACACCGCGCGACGGGTCTTCGAGCACGAGCGCCGGTCCGCGGCCCACCGCCGCTACCCCTTCGCGCAGATGCAGCACGACGTCGGCGAGGGCCTCCGGCTGGACAGCTACGTCAACTTCATGGACTTCCACCGGGACCGGCACCGGTCGGCGGACGGCCTCATGGCCGTCACGGTGGGCGTCGCCGAGACCAACTACCCGCTGGCCGTCAACTTCCTGATCGACCCCGAGCTGGGCCGGCTGCAGCTCTGGCTCGACTGCGACCTCGCGGTCCTGCCCGAGGAGTTCTGCTCGCGGCTCGCCGGCTACTACGAGCGGGCCCTCGCGGCCGTCGCCCGGCAGCCGGAGGAGCGGCTCGCGTCGGTCGACCTCATGGCCCCCGCCGAACACGCCCAGCTGGCCGCGTGGAACGACACCGCCGTCGCGTACGACACCGAGGACACGGTGCACGGACGGTTCGAGCGTCAGGTGCGGGCGAACCCGGACGCGATCGCGGTCGCCCACCGCTTCGACGAGGTGGACTACGCGGAGCTGGACTCCCGGGCGAACCGGCTGGCGCACCACCTGCGCGGCCAGGGCGTCGGACGGGGAGACCTGGTCGGCGTGAGCCTGCGGCGCGGGACCGACCTCGTCGTCGCCCTCCTCGCGGTGCTCAAGAGCGGTGCCGCGTACGTGCCGATGGACCCGTCGTTCCCGGCCGGACGGCTGGCCGACATCGCCGCCGACGCCGGCATCGGCTGCCTGGTCAAGGGGCCGGGTACGCCCGACGGGATCACCGCCCCGCGCGTGGTCGACGTCGTGGGCGACGCGCGGGCCATCGAGCGGTCACCGGCCACACGGCCCGGCGTCGAGGTGTCCGGTGAGGACACGGCGTACGTGATCTACACCTCGGGCTCGACCGGCAAGCCGAAGGGCACCGCCCTCCGGCACCGCAACGCCGTCAACTTCTTCGCCGGCATGGACGAGAAGGTCGGCTGCGACGGCGACGACGTCGTGCTCGCCGTCACCAGCGTCTCCTTCGACATCTCGGTCCTCGAACTGCTGTGGCCGCTCACGCACGGCGCCAAGGTGGTCGTGGCGGGAGAGCGCGTCATCGGCAACCTCGTACCGCGGTCGGAGGCGCGGGAGCGGGCCCTCGGGTTCAGCCTCTTCTTCTTCGCCGCCTCCGCGGGCGCGTCCCACCGTGAGGGCTACCAGCTGGTCCTCGACGCGGCCCGCTACGCCGACACCCACGGGTTCGAGGCCGTGTGGACGCCCGAGCGGCACTTCCACGAGTTCGGCGGCCTCTACCCCAACCCCTCGGTGATGTCGGCCGCGCTGGCCACCATCACCGACCGCATCGCGCTGCGCTGCGGCAGCGTGGTCTCCCCGCTGCACGACGCGGTGCGCATCGCCGAGGAGTGGTCGCTCGTCGACAACCTCTCCGACGGCCGGGTCGGCCTGGCGTTCGCCGCCGGCTGGAACTCCAACGACTTCGTGCTGCGGCCGGAGAACTTCCCCGTGCGCAAGGAGCGGATGACCGAACAGCTGGAGGAGTTCCGCAAGCTGTGGCGCGGCGAGCCGGTGCGGCGCGTCGGCGGCAGCGGCGAGACCGTCGACGTACGGATCTTCCCCGCGCCCGTCCAGGACGAACCGCCGATCTGGCTCACCTCGGTCGGCACCGTGCAGACCTTCGAGAAGGCCGGCGCCTCCGGGGCGAACCTCCTCACCCACCTCTTCGGCCAGAACCCCGACGACCTGGCGGAGAAGATCAAGGCCTACCGGCAGGCCCGGGAAGCCGCCGGGCACACCGGTCCCGGCCAGGTCACCGTCATGGTGCACACCTTCATGTCGGACGACACGGAGCAGGCCAGGCAGCAGGCACGGGAACCCTTCCGCGACTACCTCCGCAGCTCCACCGAGCTGTGGCGCACGCTCTTCGCCTCCACCGGGCAGGACCTGCCGGAGATGGGCGCCGAGGAGCAGATCGACGCCGTGATCGACATGGCGATCAACCGGTACTTCGAGACCTCCGGCCTGTTCGGATCCCCGGACAGCTGCGCCGATCTCGTCCGGGCGCTCGCCGCCGCCGGTGTCGACGAGATCGCGTGTCTGGTCGACTTCGGTGTCGAGGCGCAGGCCGTCCTCGAGAGCCTCACCTGGGTCGACCGCCTGCGCGACGCCCACGCCACCGAGGTCGCCGAGGGCGCCCACTCCTTCGCCGCGCTCTGCGAGCGGCACCGGGTCACCCTCGTACAGGGCACGCCCTCGCTGTTCACCGCGGTCGCCGCGGAACCCGCCGCCCTGGAATCCCTGCGAGGACTGCGCGCCCTGCTGATCGGCGGCGAGGCGTTCCCCTCGGGTCTCGCGCAGCGCCTGCTCGAAGCCCTGCCCGAGGTGCGGATCTGCAACATGTACGGCCCCACCGAGACGACCATCTGGTCGACGGTGCACGAACTGGACCCGCGGCGGGACGCCGGCGCCGACACCATTCCCATCGGCCGGCCGATCGCCAACACCGAGGTGCTCGTGGTCGACGAGCGCGGCCGGCCGCTCCCCGTCGGCGTCTCCGGCGAGCTGTGGATCGGCGGCGACGGCGTCGCGGCAGGCTACATCGGGCGACCGGAGCTGACCGCCGAGCGGTTCGTCACCGGCCCGGACGGCGACGGCCGCTACTACCGGACCGGTGACCGGGTGCGCCGGCGCGCCGACGGCAGCCTGGAGTTCCTCGGCCGCATCGACCGGCAGGTGAAGATCCTCGGCCACCGGGTCGAGCCCGACGAGGTGGAGAGCGTCCTCTCGCGCCACGCGCAGCTCGACGCGGTCGCCGTCACGGCGGTCGAAGGAGCCCACGGCACGGAGCTCGTCGCCTACGTGTCTCCCGCCGACTCCCTGTCCGACGCCTCCGTGCAGGACGCGCACGTCCGCCGCTGGGGCGAGGTCTGGGAGAGCGCGTACACCGCCGTCGACGGCGAGGCGCCGGACGGTGCCCCGGTGGACGGCAGCGAGTTCGCCGGCTGGCTCAGCAGCTACACCGGCGATCCCATCCCCGTCCCCGAGATGCGGGAATGGCTGGGACACACCGTCGAACGCATCCGCGCGCTGCGCCCCACCACGGTCGCCGACATCGGCGTCGGCGTCGGCCTCGTGCTCCGCAACCTGGCCGACCAGGTCGGGGAGTACCACGGCGTGGACGTCTCGCCCGCCGCGCTCACCGCCGCGGCCGCCTCCTTGGGACGCCCGCTCCCCGAGCACGTCCACCTGGAGCGGTCCGGCCCCGAGTACCTGGCCCGTCTGGAGCCGGGAAGCCTGGACACCGTGGTGATCAACTCGGTCGCGCAGTACTTCCCCGGCACCGACTACCTGCGCACCGTGCTCACCGACGCCGTGCGCGCCGTACGGCCGGGAGGCGCCGTCTTCGTCGGCGACGTCCGCTCGGTCGAGATGCTGCCCGAGTTCCAGACCGCCGTCACCCTGCACCGGGCCGGACCGCTCCAGACGGTCGAGGAGATCCGGTCCGCGGTCTCCCGCCGGCTCCAGGAGGAACGGGAACTGTGCCTGTCCCCGGCCTTCTTCCAGCAGCTGGCGGCCGATCTCGACGGCATCGGCGAGGTCCGCTTCGAGCTGAAGCGCGGTCTGGCGGACAACGAGCTCTCGCTCTTCCGCTACGACGTCACCCTGCTGGTCGGCGACCGTGCGACGCCCGGCACGGTCGAGCCCCGGGTCTCCTGGAACACCCTCGACGACGGCCTCGACGGACTGCGGCAGCGGCTGACCGGCAGCCCCGGGGGCCTGGTCGTGACCGGCGTCCCCAACCGGAGGCTGCTGCGGACCACGGCCGCGGTGCGCGCGCTGGAGGAGACCGACGGCGCGGCCACCGCCTGGGACCTGGAGCGGCTGCTCTGGGACCTCGACGACGAGGCCGGGATCCATCCGGAGCAGCTGTACGACCTGGCCGCCGAGCACGGACGACCGGTCCGGGTCCTGGTGCCGCAGGACGGCCGACTGGACACGTTCGACGTGGAGTTCGGAAGTCCGGTCCCTGCCCACGACGACGCTGAGGACAAGGCATGAGCACGACCCGACGACTCGCCAACGACCCGCTCACCTCGGCCTGGGCGGCCGGACTGCGCTCCTCCCTGCGCGCCTACGCCAGGACGCACCTCCCGGACGCCATGGTCCCGGCGCACTTCGTCGTGCTGCCGGACCTGCCGAAGCTGCCCAACGGCAAGGTGGACCGAAAGAGCCTTCCTCCGCTGACCGCCGAGGAGACCCCCGAAGCCGCCTTCGTCGCTCCCCGCACACCGGTGGAGACGCAGCTCGCCCGGATCTGGCAGGACCTGCTCGGCCTGCCGAAGGTCGGGGTGGAGACCAGCTTCTTCGACCTGGGCGGCGACTCCCTGACGGTGCTGCAGATGACCGCCCAGGTGCGCGAGGTCTACGACGTGCGCCTCGACCTCCGCCGGATGTTCGAGGACCCCACCGTCGCCCAGCTGGCGCGGATGGTCAGCTCCCAGGCGGACCCGGCCGTGACCGGGGCCGGCAACCCCCGGGGCGTCGCGAGCGAGGCGATGACCGCCGACGCCGTCCTGCCGGCCGACGTCGTACCCGAGGAAGGCGCCCTGCCGGCCTCGACGGGCCCGTACCGCACCGTCCTGCTCACCGGCGGCACGGGCTACACCGGGGCCTTCCTGCTCCGTGAACTGCTCGACCGCTCGTCCGCGACCGTGCACGTCCTGGTACGAGCCGAAGGGCCGGACCAGGCACACGAGCGGGTACGCGGGAACCTGGCCGAGTACGGGCTGCTGCGCGACGGGGACGAGGAACGCATCGTCGGCGTCCCCGGCGACACCGGGCGCCCCTACCTCGGGCTGACGAAGGCGCTGTACCACCGGCTGGCCGCCGACGTGGAGCTGATCATCCACAACGCGGCGATCTCCAGCTGGATCGTTCCGTACGCCAAGATCAAGCCGGTCAACGTCTTCGGCGCCCTGGAGGTGCTGCGGCTCGCCTGCCGCAAGCGCGTCAAGGCCGTCCACTTCGTCTCCACGATCGGCGTGTACCCGGGACACGAAGGGCAGCGCAGCTGGGCGGAGACCCGGCTCACCGAGGCCGACCACGTCGTGGGCGGCTACCGGCAGTCGAAGTGGGTCGCCGACAGCCTGATGCTCCAGGCCCGGGACCGCGGCGTGCCGACGCACGTCTACCGCCTCGGCGCCATCACGGGCTCGCAGACCAGCGGCGCCTGCTCGCCCGACACCTTCATCAACCACCTGATCAAGGGCTGCATCCAGCTGGGTGCCTACCTGGACTACGACCTGCTCCTCGACCTCGTGCCCGTGGACTTCTGCGCGGCCACCGTGGTGCACACCGCGCTCTCCGGCGGCCGCGAGGAAGCCGTGTTCAACGTTCCCAGCGCCGGCTCCGTCGGCATGAACGAGATCTTCGAGCTGATCGTGGCGTACGGCTACCCGCTGCGCCGCCTCGACTACCGGAGCTGGTACCGCGAGCTCGCCGCCGCCGTGGAGCGCGGCGACGAGAACGAACTCGCCGTCTACCTTCCGCTGTTCGGCGCCGACCAGCCGGCCGAGGAAGTCGGCTACCTGGGCAGCAGGCCCGACTTCCGCACCGACAACCTGCGCGCCGCACTCCACGGCTCGGGCATCGAGTGCCGACCGGTCGACCGCCGGCTGTTCGACCTCTACCTCGACTACTTCGTCTCGTCGGGCTTCCTGCCCGCTCCTGCCGCCGGCACCGCCCGCACCCAGACCCGGAGGACCGCGTGATGACCGCTCCCGCCGCACCCGCCTTCCCGATGCCGCGCCGCCACCCGCTCGACCCGCCGCCCCGGTACCGCGAACTCAGCGCCGAGCAGCCGGTCTTCCGGGTGCTCACGCCGCGGGGCGAGGCCGTCTGGGTGGTGACCCGCCACGCCGACGCCCGCGCCGTGCTCACCGACACCCGGTTCAGCTCGGACCCGAAGACCCCGGGCTACCCCTCCTACATCTCCGGCGACACCCCGCTCCCGCCCGGCTTCTTCCTCAACCAGGACGAACCGGACCACGGCCGGCTGCGCCGCCTGGTGACCCGCGAGTTCCTCATCAGCCAGATGGAGGCGAAGCGGCCGAGGATGAAGGCGATCCTCGACACCCTGCTCGACGAGATGACGCGGGAGGGGAACACCGCCGACCTCGTCAAGCAGCTGGCCCTCCCGATGGCCGCCACCGTGATGTGCGAACTCCTGGACGTCCCCTACGAGGACCACCGGATCTTCGTGACCCTCACGGACACCATCCTCGACCGCAGCAGCACGCCCGAACAGGCCGAAGGCGCCGCACGCGAACTCATGGCGTACTTCGACGAGGTGGTCACCGCCCGCAAGCGGCAGCCGACCGACGACATGCTCGGCCGACTGGTGGCGCAGGAGGAGGCGGGCAGGATCAGCCACGACGAGTTCGTCGGCCTGGCCGCCCTGCTGATGCTCTCCGGCTACGACACCATGGCCCAGATGATCGGCCTGGGCACGGCCACCCTCCTCGAGCACCCCGACCAGCTCGACGACCTCAAGGCCGACCCGTCGCTGTACCCGCAGGCCATCGAGGAACTGCTCCGCTACCTCTCCATCAACCACGCGGGACTGCCCCGCGCCGCCACGGAGGACCTCACCGTCGGAGGCCAGGAGATCAAGGCCGGGGACGGCGTCCTCGTGATGATCAACGCCGCCAACCGCGACGCGGCGGTCTTCGAGGCGCCCGACACCTTCGACATCCACCGCAAGGACCCGCAGGCGCACGTCGCGTTCGGGCACGGCTTCCACAAGTGCATCGGGCTGACGCTCGCCCGCGTCGAGCTGAGCACCGTGTTCGCCGGCCTCTTCGACCGGCTGCCCACGCTCAAGCTCGGCAGCCGGCTGGAGGACCTGCCGTTCCGGCACGACATGGTGCTCTACGGCGTCCGCGGACTGCCCGTCACCTGGTGACCTCCGGTGTCGCCCCGCAAAGTCACCCACTTCACGAAGGACGCAAAGGACGCATGATGGTGGTGGAAACGGTCTTCCTCCTGCCCGGCCAGGGGGGTTACACACCTGGACTGTTCGCCGGTGACGACTCGCCCGAGGTCCGCGAGGTCCTCGACACGGCCGACCGGATCGCGGCCGAGTTCGGACGCGGCGGCGTCTCGCACCTGCTGACCCGGACCGACGCGCCGTCCGCGGCGGACCTGGTGCGCTCGGACTCCTTCGCCCTGCAACTCGCCGTGTTCACCGCGGCCGTCGGCAGCTTCCGCATCGCGCTGCGACAGGACACGCCGGACGTCGTGGCCGGGCACAGCATGGGCGAGATCGCGGCCCTGACGGTGGCCGGCGCCTTCAGCCCGGCCGACGGGGCGCGCCTGGTGTGCCACCGCTCGGAAGCCCTCCTGGCGCACTGCCCGTCGGACGGCGGCATGGTGGCCCTGGAACTGCCGGCCGCCCGGGCGGCACACCTGGTGGGCGCCGTCGCCGACCGGCGACTGGCCGTCGCCGTGTCCAACGCGCCGCGCCAGACGGTCGTGGCGGGGCCCGACGAGGCGGTCGGAGTCGTGGCGCGGCTCGCCGCGGCGATGGGCGTGCAGGCCACCCGGCTGAACGCCCCGTTCCCCTTCCACAGCCCGGGGCTCGCGGTCGCCGCCGAGGCCTTCGGTGAAGCGATCACCGGAATCCGGCAGCACCCGCTGCGGGCCACCGTGTACTCGCCGGTGGCCGGCGGGTACCTCAAGGACGACACCGACCTCAAGGCGCTGCTCGTCCGACAGCTCACCACCCCGGTCGGGTTCATGGCGGCGGTGCGCGAGCTCCACGCCGACGGCGCGCAGCGCTTCGTGGAGTGCGGCCGGGCGGGACTGTCCGGACTCGTCCGGCGCAGCGTGCCCGAGGTCGACACCACCCGCACCGCTCAGGCGCGAGGCGCCGATGCCGCCCCGGCTCCGGTGGCCGAGGCGACTCCGACTCCGGCTCCGGCCCCGGCCCCGGTGGCTGCGTCTGTCGCGTCCGGTGTGAGTGTGCTGGACGAGTTGCGTGAGCTGTACGCGTCGGTGCTCGGGTATCCGGTGGAGGTGATCACCGGTGACGCCGATCTGGAGGCCGATCTGGGGATCGATTCGCTGAAGCGCGCGGAGATGTTGGGGAAGGTGTCGGCGCACTTCGGTCTGGGGGAGTCGGCGGTCGACGGCCGCTTCGTCGCCCAGCCCACCCTCGCCGACCTGGCGGCGCTGATAGCCCAGGTCCGGGGCGCGGCCCCGGTGGCCGAGGCGACTCCGGCTCCGGTCCCGGTGGCCGCGTCTGTCGCGTCCGGTGTGAGTGTGCTGGACGAGTTGCGTGAGCTGTACGCGTCGGTGCTCGGGTATCCGGTGGAGGTGATCACCGGTGACGCCGATCTGGAGGCCGATCTGGGGATCGATTCGCTGAAGCGCGCGGAGATGCTGGGGAAGGTGTCGGCGCACTTCGGCTTGGGGGAGTCGGCGGTCGACGGCCGCTTCGTCGCCCAGCCCACCCTCGCCGACCTGGCCGACCTCATCACCGCCGTCCAGCCGTCCGCGCGCTGATCCAGAAAGAACGGGAGCCAGCATGTCCCTCGACCTCTCCGGCCGCACCGTCCTGGTCACCGGTGCCGGCGGGCCACTCGGCACGTCCATCACGCGGCGGCTCACCCGGCTCGGCGCCCGCGTCGTGACCTGCGACGCCTACGAAGCGCCCCGGATCCGGGCCGCGCTCGACCGGGCCGACGTCCCACCCGCCGGGATCGACGCGCTCGTGAACACCGTGGCCGGTGAGGAGGGCCTGCTCGGCGCCCGCGAGGCGACGGCCGCGGCCGTCGCACTCATGACGCGGCAGGGGCACGCCGCGATCGTGCACGTGGTCACGGACCCGCCGGCGCAGGAAGCGGTGGCCGGCCTCGTGCGCGATCCCGGCGCCCGGACGCCGGACGGCGTCCGCGTCAACGCCGTGGTGTCACGGGACGACAGGGAGCCGTCGGCGGCGGACGGCGTCGGGCAGCTCGTCGGGTTCCTGGTGTCCGACGACGCGTCGTCCGTCGACGGCAGGACACTGCTCGTGGGCGGGACGCCGACCGGGACGGCACCCGCCGACGACGCGGTCGTCGTCGTGGGCATGGGACTCGCCCTTCCGGGGGCGAGCTCACCCGAGCAGTTCTGGGAGCTCCTGAACAGCGGCGAGCCGGTCTTCGGCGAGCCCGGCGACCGACTGGACATCGACGCCGTCTGGTCGGCCGACGACACCGCCGAGGACAAGACCTACTCGCGCGTGTCCGGCTTCATGACCGGATTCGAACCCCACCCGCGCCTGCGGGACGAACTGGAGGCCGGGGCCTTCGACAGCGAGGAGTACACGGCGCTGTGGCTGCGCCACTCGCTGCTCGGCGCCACCGAGAAGGTCACCGTCCGGCCCGGTGACCGCCAGTTGTTCGCGGTCGGCCTCACCCCCGACGGCAGCCACCACCTGGAGCACAGCCTGGTCTCGGCCGGGGTACGGAAGATCCTGGCCGACGCGGGCGCGAAGGCACCGGACGAGATCGACGCGCTGTTCCCGCTGGCCTCCGGATCCCCGGAGGACGTCCTGCCGTACCGCATCGCCCGCATGGCCGCCGCCGGTCTCCCCGACTCCACCGAGATCGTCGTGGTGGACACCGCCTGCTCGTCCTCCCTCTACACCGTCGACCTGGGTGTCCGCGCACTGCGCGCGGGCGAGACGGACGTGGCCCTGTGCGGCGGGGCCTTCGCGCTCAGCGCCCAGAACCTGGTGCTGTTCTCCAAGCTCCGCGGTCTCTCCCGGTCCGGCCGGGTGCGCTCCCTGGACCGGGAGGCCGACGGCGTGCTGTTCAGCGACGGAGCCGCGGTCCTCGCCCTCAAGACCCACGCCAGGGCGATCGCCGACGGCGACCCCGTCCTCGGCTTCGTGGCCGGGTTCGGCGGATCGTCCGACGGGCGGGGCAAGGCGATCTACGCCCCCAACGCCTCGGGCCAGACGATCGCCCTCGACCGGGCCTGGCGCTCCGCCGACATCACCTCCGACGACGTGGACTGGATCGTCGCGCACGCCACCGGCACGCCGACCGGTGACCGTACGGAGATGAGCGCGCTGACCCGGAGCGCGGGTCCGGACAAGACGTGGACCATGACCTCCAACAAGTCACTGGTCGGGCACACCGGCTGGGCGGCGGGAGCGGTGTCGGCGATCCACGCGCTCCTCGCCATGCGGCACGAGGTGATCCCCGCGCAGCGGCAGTTCGGCGAGCTTCCCGAGGGAGTGTCGACGGCCGTCCACGTGCCGGTCGACGACGTGCCCTGGGTCGCCACGAGCGGACGCCCCCGCACCGTCGGGGTGTCGGCCATGGGGTTCGGCGGCACCAACGGCCACCTCGTCCTCACGGACCGGCCCCCGGCCCGCGAGACGAGCCCCGCCGGCCGGCCGGCGAGCGCGGAGGAGGACCCGGTGGTCGTGGTGGCCGCGGGCACGCACCTGCCCGGTGACCCGGACGAGGAGCGCGTCGGCCGCTGGCTCTCCGGAGGGGCGGCCGACTGGCCCCCGTCCTTCGGCGAGACCTACCCCCTGCCCTCGCCCGTGGAAGTCCGGCTCGCGCCCTCGGCGATCGCGGCCATGGACCGCAGCCAGCTGATGGCCCTGCGGTGCGCCGACCTCCTCGCCGGGGACTGGGTGAAGGACGAGGCACTGGCCGCGCGCACCGGCGTACTGGTCGGCCACAGCGGACCGACGAGGGCCGCGCTCGCCTCCGACCTGCGCTGCTACCGCGAGGACCTGCTGCGCCGGCTGACCGGACCCACGGGCGTGCCGCCCCGGACCCTGGACGACGCGGTGCGCGCCCTGTCCCGGCCCGTCAACGAGGACGCCTATCCCGGGCTCATGCCCAACGTCATCGCCGCCCGGGTGGTGCAACGCCTCGACCTGCACGGGCCGAACATGACGCTCGACGCCGGCCGGGACTCCACCAGCTCCGCCCTGGCCACCGCCATCCGCTACCTGCGGGACGGCGAGATGGACCTGGCCGTCGTCATCGGCGTCAACGCCACCACGGACCACGTCCCCACCCACGGAAGCAGGGAGAACGCCGAAGCCGCCATCGGCTTCGTCCTGACCCGGCTGAGCGTCGCCCGGGAACACGGCATGACCGTCCTGGGCCGGGTGGGCCTCGCGACGGGCGACACGCCCGTCCAGGCCCGGGGGGACGAGCACCCGCGGGAACGCAACCACCGGGGCGCCGAAGGCGCCGTGGCCCTGCTGCGCGCCCTGCACTCCCCGGGCGGCCGGACGGTCATCCGGCCGCTCGAGGACGACCACACGCCCGCCATCGTGGTGACGACCCCACCGCCGGCCGACTCCGCGGCGGCGGACCGGGCCGACCGGGCGGACACCGCGGGGAAGGCCGGCTCCCTGAGCGGCCACCTCGCCCGGCACGCGCTCGTGCTGCGTCCCGTCCCGGTCCGCGACGTCCGCCCCCGCGTCGCCGCGCTGCCCGCCGGAAGCCTGGTGCTGACCGACGAGCCGGGCGCCCTGAAGGACGCCGGCGTGCCGGCGGACTGCCTGGTCGTCGCTCCCCGGACCGCACCGCGCGACGCCACCCTGCCGTTCCCGGTGGTCCACCTCGACGAGCCGGAGGAGCTGGAGCGGCTGCTGACCACGGACGGCCGGTCGTTCGGCCAGGTCCGCGTCGTCGTCTCCGGACCGCGCGCCACCACGTCCGCCTGGGACGTGCCGCAGCGGGTCCTGGACCTTCACGACCTGGCGTTCCTGGCGGCCAAGCACTGCGCCGCGGCACTCGACGACGCCGGCTGCCTCGCGGTGCTCGCGCTGGACGCCGTGGACGGCACGACTCCCGTCCCGGCCGTGGGCCTGTTCGGCGGCCTGGTGCGCAGCCTGGCCCAGGAGCTGTCCGGCTGCCTGGTGTTCGCCCTGGTCGTCGACGGCGAGGACGCGCGGACCGGGCTGGCACGGCTGACCGAGGAATCGGCCGCCCACCGCCACATCCCCGTCGCCTACGACACGGGCGGCGTACGGCACGAGCTGATGCTGCTGCCGGTCGAGGCGCCGCGGGACGACACGCCACTCGGACTGCCGGACGACCCGGTGATCGTGGCCACCGGCGGGGCCCGCGGACTCACCGCCCACCTCGTGCACGAGCTCGTGGCCGACCGCGCACCGCGCAGCGTCTGGCTGCTCGGCACGGGCCCCGCGCCCGACCCGTCCGCGACGGCCCTCGCCCGCCTGCCGCGGACCGACGCCCTGCGCGAGCTGATGACGCGGTACCCCGGCGAGACCCCCGCGGCGCTGAGCCGCCGCTACGACCGGGCCGTCCAGCAGCTCGAACGCGCGGGCACGCTCCAGGAGCTGGAACGCTCCTGCGGTGCCGGACGGGTCCACTACCGGCAGTGCGACGTCCTCGACGACACCGCCGTGCGCACGGTGATCCACGGGATCCTGGCCGAGGAGGGCCGGGTGGACGTGCTGGTGCACGGCGCCGGTCTGGGCCGCTCCGCGGGCATCACCCGCAAGAAGCTCGCCGACTTCCGGGCGGTGCGGGACGTGAAGGTCCGCGGATACGCGCACCTGCGTGCCGCGCTCGGGGACCGGCGCCCCGCGCTGTGGTGCAGCGTCAGCTCCGTCTCCGCGTTCACCGGACTGCGCGGCGAGCCCGACTACGGCGCGGCCAACGAGTACCTGCTGCTCGCCGCCGCGCACGCCCGGGCGGCCGAGGGCGCGGACGAGGTCGCCCTCGCCTCCGGACTGTGGGTCGAATCGGGCATGGCCTCGGCGGACACCCCGAGCGGTGCCTTCCTGGCCCGCCAGGGCGAGATCGGGCAGCTGACCGACGTCCAGGGCCGGGAGTTCTTCCGCACGGAGCTCCGCGGCCGCGGCAGCCACGGACTGGCCACCACGTGGATCGGCGACGCGGACTGGACGACCTTGCAGCGCAGGGCCCCCGGGTTCCGCGCCGCCTGCGAGGCGGAGGCCGGGAGGGCACCGGAAAGGCCGCGCACGCCGGCACCGGCCGCGACCCGGCGCGCCTTCCTCACCGGTTTCCCGCAGCGCGACGGCACGTCGGCGACGTGGACGTTCGAGGTGGACCTCGACGAGCACCCGTACCTCCTGGAGCACCTGGTGGACGGCCGGCCGACCGTGCCCGGCACGTTCATCCTCGAAATGGCGGCCGAAGCCGCGGCCGAGCTGGCCCCGGGCATGGTCCCGGCGCGGATCACCGACGTCGTCCTGTCCCAGTTCATCCGGGCCGCCCGGCACCGCTGGCCGCGGACCCTGTGCGTCTCGGCCGTACGCGACGGCGACCGGGTCGCCGTACGGATCACGTCACCCGCGGCCGCCCCCGTGCCCGAGCGCGAGCACTCGCGCATGGTGGTGCACCTGGCCCGGGCGCTCCCCGACGGCCCCTGGTGCCCGCCCGCCCCGGCCGGCGGCCACGACGCGCCCAACACGTACGAACTCAGCGGCACGCCGGTCGAGTTGAGTGGGGTGTTCGGAGCGCTGCGCCGTCCCCGGCTGACCGCCGACGGCGGCTCCGCCGACCTGCGTCTCACCCTCCCGCCGGGCGGTGGCGTGTACTCCCGCTTCCTGCTGCCGAGCGTCGCACTCGACTGCCTGCTGCGGACCTCCGTACTCGACGGCAGGCAGCCGGGAGAGGTGCCGGTGATGGTGCCCACGGGGCTGGCCTCCGTGGACCTGTACACCCCGGCCAACGACGCGGACCTGGCCGCCGGGTGGCCGGACGGACTGGTGCTCCGCCACTGGTTCGACCCCGCGTCCGGCGAGGAGCGCTGTGCCCTGGCCGGACCGGACGGCCGCGCCCTCGTCCAGGTGACCGGCATACGGGGAGCGGAGCTGGGCTCGTACGACCCGGCGGCACGGACGTGGCGTTCCGGGCCCGCGGCGAGCCGCACGGGCGGGCCCGTGTGACCGCGGTGAGTTCCCAAGAGACCGACAACAGCGGCGCCGAGGTGCCGCGGAGCAACGAGGAGAACGTGATGTCAGCCGAAGCAGCCGTCGGCACCCAGGCGGAGAACGGGCCGCCGGCCGACCGCGCCCGGTCATGGACCCTGGCGCTGGCCTCGGTCGCGATGTTCATGCTGATGCTCGACGTGACCGTCGTCAACGTCGCGCTGCAGGACCTGCGGACCTCGCTCGGGGCGGACTTCTCCGACCTGCAGTGGGTGATCGATTCCTACACCCTGACCCTGGCGGCCTTCCTCCTCACCGGCGGTTCGCTCGCCGACCGGCTGGGCCGCAAGCGGGTCTTCAACGCGGGCCTGGTCCTCTTCACGCTGTCCTCGCTGGCCGCCGGCCTGGCGCAGAGCGTCCTCGCGCTCAACGTGGCCCGCGGTGTCCAGGGCGTCGGTGCCGCGGTCCTGTTCTCCGTCGGGCCCGCTCTGATCGGCAACGAGTACCGGGGCGCCGACCGGGGCAAGGCGTTCGGCCTCTTCGGCGGCATCGCCGGCCTCGCCCTGGCCTTCGGGCCGCTGGTGGGCGGCTTCCTGACCGACGCCTTCACCTGGCGCTGGATCTTCCTGATCAACGTGCCCATCGGGGCCGTGGCCCTGATCGTGGGCGCCCTGCGGCTGCGGGAGTCGCGGGAACCGGCCGCGCACGGCATCGACTGGCTCGGCATGCTGAGCTTCGGCATCGGCCTCACCCTGCTCGTGCTCGGCTTCCTGCGGGGCGAGTCCTCCGGCTGGACCAGCGCGCCCATCCTCGGGGCGTTCGCGGCCGGCGTGCTCCTGCTGGTGATCTTCGTCGTCGTCGAGAAGGCGCGCGGCGAACGGGCCATGTTCGACCTCTCCCTGATGCGCACGCCCACCTTCGCCGGCGTCTGCGTGGCCACCCTGCTGTCCAACGCGACCAGCCTCGCCGCCGTCTTCCTGCAGATCTCCTACGTGCAGAACGTCCTGGGGTACTCGCCCTGGGAGACCGGTCTGCGCTTCATGCCGATGATGCTCACCCTGTTCGTCGTCGCCGGCGTCACCGGAGGACTGCTCGCCAAGGTGGCGCCCGGCGTGCTGATCGGCCTGTCCATCGGCTTCATCGCGGCCGGCATGGGCCTGATGGTTCTCGTCGGCCCGGACGACCCGTGGACGGCGATGCTGCCCAGCATGATCGTCACGGGCGTCGGCATGGGCCTGTTCAACCCGCCGCGCGCCGCGGTCACCATCGGCGTGGTGCGGCCCGAGAAGGCCGGCATGGCCTCCGGCATGGGGGAGACCTTCCAGCAGGTCGGAGTCGCGATCGGCGTCGCCGCGTTCGGTGCGCTCTTCCACCACAAGGTGGTCGACGACTTCGCCTCCGGGGCCGCGGGCTCCACGCTCGGCGCGGAGGCCGAGGCCGTGGGACAGCAGGTCGCCACCGGCGGCACCTCGGGACTGGAGGACACCGTGCCCGCGTCCGTCCTCGACCAGGTGACCGCGGCGGCCCGCTCCGTCTTCGTCGACTCCCTCGCCGACGTCATGGTCGTGTGCGCCGTGGTCGCGGCCGTCGGCGCGGCCATCGCCTTCTTCACCATCCGCAGCCGCGACCTGCACGAGAGCGCGCGGAGCGAGGCCGTGGCGCCGAGCCCGGCGAAGGCCACCGCCTGACCGCGGTGTTCGCACGCACTGCCCGTACGACCGGCGAGAGGAATCGGGGCGAATCCCTATGCAGCAGACCGTGAAGGTGGTCGGGATCGGGGGTTCGCCCCGGCCGGACTCGACGGCCGAGCGGGCCCTTCGAGCCGTCCTGGCCGAAGCCGAACGACAAGGCGCGCAGGTGTCGTTGGTCGGCGGCGCCGAGCTGGTGATGCCGCTCTACGACCCGCGCGACGAGCTCCGCTCGGCGCGGGCACTCCGGCTGGTGGACGAGATAGCCGGCGCGGACGGTCTCGTCCTCGCCAGCCCGGCCTACCACGGGAGCATCTCGGGGCTCGTGAAGAACGCCCTCGACCACGTCGAGGAGCTGCGCGAGGACGCCCGGCCGTATTTCAGCGGGCGGGCCGTCGGCAGTCTCGCCGTCGCCCAGGGCTGGCAGGGCGGTGTGTCCACGCTCGCCGCGCTCCGCGACGTGACCCACGCCCTGCGCGGCTGGCCCACCCCGCTCGGAGTCGTGGTCAACACCGAGACGACCGGCTTCGGACCGGACGGCGAGTGCACTGATCCGCGGGTGCGGAGCCAGCTGGAGACCATGGCCGGGCAGGTCGTGGACTTCGCCCGGATGCACCTGCGCGCGTCGGCGCGGGAGGCCGCCGGCGTCGACGTCCTGGCGCCGGCGGGGAAGTGAGGACGCACGTGGTGACCCGCCTGGCCACCCGGGCGACCAGGCGTCCGCTGGTCCACGGAGCCGTCACCTGCCCCCGGCCCGTTCCGGGGGCCGCGCTGCGGCTGTTCCTGTTCCACCACGCCGGTGGCTCGCACCTCCTCTACAAGGGCTGGGAGTACGGGTTCCCCGCCGACTGGGAGGTGTGCGTCCTCGACGCTCCCGGCCGGGGACGGCTGAGCGGCGCTCCCCCGATCGCCGACAGCGACGAGCTGGTGGCCTACTTCTCGAGGGAGCTCCTGCCCTGGACGGACCGCCCCTTCGCCTTCTTCGGGCACAGCATGGGCGCCCTGGTCGCGTACGAACTGACACGCCGTCTGACGGCCGAGGGACGCTCCCTGCCGGTCTGGCTGGGCCTGTCCTCCTGCGGGGCGCCGCAGGCCGCGCGCGAGCCGGGGAAGCCGGGCGGACGCCACCTGCTCACGGACGGCGAGCTGAGGGACTGGCTCCGGTCGGTCGGCGGCACACCTGACGCGGTGCTCGACGAGGACGCGACGTGGCGCCACTTCGGTCCCGTGTTCCGCAGCGATTTCGCTCTCGTCGACACCTGGCGGCCGGTGATGGACGCCGAACCGCTGCGCACCGCGGTCTCCGCGTTCGGCGGTGCCGACGATCCCGTGGTCGCGCGGGACCGCCTGGCCGCCTGGGCGGGCCGTACGGAACGCTTCCTGGGCCTGAACATGTTCGACGGAGGGCACTTCTATCTCGCGGACCACCGGCGGCCGGTCGCCCGGCGCATCACCGCGGCGGTCGCCGCGGCGCGCCGGACGGCGCAGGGACACCTCGCATGACGTCGGCCGGTGCCTTCGTCTGGACAGTGCCGCTGCCCTCCTCGGCGAGCGAGAACGATCTCGCCCTGCTCGACGACGCGGAACGCGCCAGGGCCGACCGCTACCTGCGGGCCCGGGACAGGGCGTCCTTCGTGGCCGGACGGGCCGTCCTGCGGCGCGTGCTCGCCGAGCACCTGGGCGTCGGGCCGGCCGCGATCGTCTGGGGCCGCACCCCGTGCCCCGGATGCGGGAGCGACCGCCACGGGCCCCCGCGGATCGCCGACCCCCCGACGTCCGCGGCCTTCAGCTTCTCCCGCTCCGGGCCGTACGCGCTGGTGGCCGTGTCGCCGTCCGGGCCGGTGGGCGTGGACGTCGAGGCGACGCGTCCCCTCGACGTCCGGGAGCTGGCGGCCCAGTGCCTGTCACCGAAGGAGGCGGCGTACGTCCTCGGACTTCCGGCGGGGAAGCGGCCGGAAGCCTTCCACCGCGCCTGGGTCCGCAAGGAGGCGGTGACCAAGGCGGTCGGCGTCGGCATCGCGACGGACCTGACAGCCGTCGACGTCAGCCCTGACCGCCTCGGGACCGTCGTGGTCCACTGTGACGCGGGACCGGGGCCGAGCTCCTGGACGGTGACCGATCTCGACGTCGGGGCCGGGGCGGTCGCCGCGCTCGCCCTTCCGGGAACGCGGGGACAGCCCGCGATCCGTGCGCGATGCTGGGGAACGCTTGAAAGCAGGAAAGGAATCAGATGAAATTCGTCGCCATATCCGGGAGCCTCCGGGCCAGGTCGCTCAACACCGCGGTGGTGCGCACCGTCGCCGACCTGTGCCTGCCGCCGGTCTCGATGACGGTCTACGAGGGCCTGGGGGAGCTGCCGTTCTTCAACCAGGACGTGGAGAGCGAGTGCCCGCCGCCCGAGGTCATGGCCTTCCGCGCGCTGCTCGAATCCGCCGACGCGGTGCTCATCTCCAGCCCGGAGTACGCGCACGGCACGTCGGGGGTCCTGAAGAACGGCCTGGAGTGGGTGGTCGGCGGCGGAGAGCTCGTCGACAAGCCCGTCGCCGTCGTCACCGCGTCGCCGTCGATGACCGGCGGTGACCGGGCCCAGGCGTGGGTGAAGGAGACCCTGGAGGTGATGGGCGCGAGGGTGCTCCCGGAATCGCTCCCCATCCCGCTCGCGGGTGCCAAGATCGCCGACGGCCGGGTCCACGACGAGGCGACCCTGGGAGCCCTGAAGGACGTGCTCGCGGCGATGGCCCGGGCGGCGAAGGAGCGGGGCTCCGAGGACTGAGCCCGCGGGCCGCGGCCCCTGAACGCACCGGGTGTCCCGGTCGTTCGGGGGCCGCGGCGTTCCGGGGCCGGTGCGCTCGGGGGGCCGCGGCGTTCAGCGCTTGCCGATGTCCCTGAGCGGCAGCCCGCCGCCCTCGAGGACCACCTTGGAGAAGGCGCCCGCCAGCTCCGTGAGCCGTCGGGTGCCCTCCGCCCCCAGGTGCTCGTAGGGCGCCACGTCCAGGCGGTCGGTGTCGGCCTCGACGGCACGGCGCAGCTCCGCGCCCTGGGCGGTCAGTTCACCGTCGGCGTCGAGGATCCCGCGCTCCAGCAGCCGCTGCCGTGCCGCCGCCCACTCGTCCGGCGACCAGCCCCGTGCGGACTGGAGGTACCCGGGCCGCCAGTTCGTCCCGGTGGCGGTGTGGGACACCAGGGCCTCGAGACCGTCGAGACCGGCTGAGGAGAGCGCGACGACGTGCCCGTCCCCGCGGTGCTCGCGCAGCAGCGTCGCGGCGTGCCACAGGGCCAGGTGCGGAGCCTCGGGCACCGGCAGGTCGGCATTGGCCGAGTACAGGGGCCGGCCTGGCCGGCGGCACCCTTCGGCCGCCCGGAGGGCCAGCTCGGCGGCCTCCGCCATCTCGGGGGACGTCAGCGCCTCGCGGCCGAGGAGCCGGGCGAGGTACGCGTCCGCGATCCGAAGCCGTGCCTCCAGGACGGCGGCGGGCGACGTGACCTCCCAGGTGCGGGGGAGGTGCCGTGCGACGAGGTCCGGGTGGAAGTTGTAGAAGGCCGCCGTGACCACTCCGGGGCCGACCGCCCCGAAAGGCGCGGCCCGTCCGGCCAGGTAGGCCATGGGACCGGCCTCCAGACCGAGCTCCGCGTAGGTGCCGTCGTGCTCGGGCGAGAAGTAGTACGCCGCGTGTACGGGGTGGTGGGCGTTGTAGCAGCGCCGTGCTTCGCGCGGGGATATCGCCGTCATGGCACCCACGCTACGTGGCGGACCGGCCGCCCGGCCCGTAGTCGTCCAGTTCGCTCCGCAGCGAGTCCTGGCCGGCCGGAGGATCGGTGCGGAGGAGGGCGAGGAGGCTGCTGAGCGGGTGGTGCTGGGGCCTGGCGTCGTAGTCGATGCCCTCGGGGTCCTCGTACGCGTGCAGCCGCGCGAAGGGCACGATCACGTAGGGGCGTGCGGACCAGGGGTGACTGTCGGCGGGCTCCGGGTCCATGCGCCACTGGGTGCCGCGGGTGCGGTTGTGGACCTCGCCGACGTACCAGCAGGCGACCTGGACCAGCGGCGTGGCCTCGCGGGCGAACAGGTCGTCGACGGACGTGACGTGTTCGCGGATCAGGGCTTCCAGGCGGTCGAGGGAGCGTTCGCCGAAGTCCCAGCCACCGCCGTGGTGACGGCTCCAGTCCTCGAAGCGGCCCTGCTGTTCGGTCAGCCACGCCGACAGGCGGGGATTGTCGGCGTGCGCCCCGTCGATGCGTTCGGCGACGGCGTACTCGTCCTCGCCGTCCCAGGTTTCCTCGCTCACAGCAGCCAACCCTATCCTCCCGCCCCGAACGGCAACGGCTACGAATCTCCACGGAGTTGACACACGCCGCACCGCCGAAACCCCGTTGCTCGGGCAAAGCGAGGCCCTAGGATCGGGTGGCTCGTGCGGCGCCCACGTGAGCATCGGGGGCCCTGGCGCCGCGCGGCCGGAATCCGAACCCGTGGGGGCTCCCGGGGGAAAGCACTGTGAAGTCAGCCCGAATAGCACGCCGCTGGCGTGCGTTCAGAAGAAGCCTGGTGGCGCTCGCCTGCGCCACCGTCGTCACCGTCACCGGCCAGCCCGTCACCGGCGTCGCCGAGGCCGCGCCGCGGCCGCTGAAGCCCGGCAAGCGCTGCGACGAGATGTACGGGGTGAAGAACGTGCCCACGGGCGGCCTGCCCCAGGGCGACGCCTCCCGCGCGGTGGACCGGTGGGACACCTACGAGTACACCAACGCGGGTCTGCAGTTCGACGGACTCAACCCCACCACGGAGGAGTTGAAGGCCGCGGGCAGCGACTACGACAAGTACGACCACAGCGACCCGCGCCGCATCTACGCCCGGTTCAACGCGCAGAAGCGGTGGAAGGACTTCGGCGACTACCTGGCCAAGGTCTACATCCCGAACCAGGGTCACGACGCCCGCGGCAAGGCGTTCATGGCCAAGGTCGTGCGCGAGATGGGTCTGACGGGTCCGGACTGGATCTGCGAGAAGGAGTTCTACTTCACCGACCCCGACACGGGCGAGCGCCACCTGCGCCGGCCGGACGCGTACAACAAGCGGACCCGGGAGTTCGTCGAGGTCAAGTCCAACGGCAGCCCCGAGGGCCGCGAGAAGCCCGCGGACCGGGCCTGGGCGAAGCACCAGGGCTGGCGCTCGTACAAGTACACCTACGTCTTCGCCGAGAACCAGACCAGTGACGCCAAGAAGTTCATGGCGGAGCTGAAGAACACCGCGGGCAAGGACGCGCTCGGCCGTGACCGGGTCCGCTTCTACGACTACCAGTCCCACCACAAGGGCGTGCCGCCCAAGGGCACCGAGAACGGCCCGTACCGCGCGAACGGCACCACGATGTCGCCGGGCAACGGTGCCTCCACCGGGTCCCGGGGCTCGGGCAACCAAGTGATCAAGCAGTCGCCGCCGAACCCGCAGACCCTCAAGGAACAGCTCGACCGGCTGGGGAAGACCGGGGAGCGGGCGCTGATGAACCGCGGCCTCGGCGGCATCGACTTCACCACCCTCGACCTCCGGTACATCGGCAAGGGCAAGGGCGGCAAGGGCCTGGACTACGCGTTCTCCGCCAAGTCGGTGGAGGACGAGTACGCGGCCGGATGGGGCGGTCAGGAGAAGGGCGCCCTGATCTCCGACGCGTTCTTCACCTGGCTCGCGCTCGACCCGTCGACGTTCTGGGTGAACCTCAACCCGGACGAGCCGAACCGCATCATCGACGCCAAGTTCGGCAAGACGGACGCCGGACGGGTGCTGCTGGAGGCGGACCTGGAGCTGAAGCACGACATCTTCAAGGCCATGGATCCGGAGACGGAGGCGGGCCGGAACTTCATGAACGCCCTGCCCAAGCGGAACGGATTCCCGTGCTGGGCCGGGTTCCGCTACTGGATCGAGCCGGAGACCGCCGTCGTCCGCGAGCAGGACGGCGGCATCCACATCCTCGACACGCCGCTGAAGCTGTCCACGGTGCCGCAGGAGACCCACACCCAGCCGCCCGGCGGCAAGGGCTGTGACCTCACCGAGGCGGAGACGCAGCAGTCGGACGCCGTCCTCGACCGCTACATCACGCCCCTGGTCGCGGAGAAGGTCAACAACGGCGAGTACTACGGCGACCTGCGCCGCGTCTACACGGCCCGCGTCGCCGCCGAGTGGGTGCGTCAGAACGCCGCCGACATGCCCGCCGAGTACCGCAGGATCATCAACAGCAACGACGTGACGCGCTGGCCGCTGCGCGCCCCGCACCAGGACTGGACCGGCAGGCAGGTCTGGGAGCGCTACTACAAGGCGTTCACCGAGGGCACCTTCAAGTACAAGTGGTCCAACGGCGAGGACGTCTACGTCTACACGGTGGGCGGCGTGGACTTCTCGAAGCAGCCCAAGCAGAACATGAACCCGGTCCGCTTCCGCACCGAGCAGCGCTACAAGCCCCGCACGGTCGGCTTCGCGGTCGACACGATCGCCGACGACCCGCACAAGGCCGGCTACCTGATGTTCGGCGGCAACAGCGCCGGGCACTCCGAGGGCGGCACGCCCACCCCCACGCCGAGCCCGACCGGCACCGGCAAGCCGGACCCGACCCCGACCGCCACGGGGAAGCCGGACCCGACGCCGACGAGCGGCGGTCCCTCCCAGACGGCCCCGCCCGGCCCGAAGGACCCTGACGGCGACCTCGCCGACACCGGCAGCGACACTCCCGTCGGCCTGATCGCCGGCATCGCCGCCGCCGCGGTCGCCGCGGGTGGCGCGCTCGTCTGGTGGCGCCGCCGCCGGGAGCAGGCGGAGAGCTGACCGGCACGGCATCAGGAGAACGACAGAGGGCCCTTCCCGCACGGGGGAGGGCCCTCTCGTCGTCCGGATCTCCCGAACGCGCCCCGTGAGTTCGGGAGTTGTACGCGCAGGGGGTTGACGGGCCCTGGTCGCCTCCATAACTTCACACCTTGAAAAAAGCCTTGTCGTGCCGCGGGACGCAGGGCGGTCCAGTCGTGCGGGACCGTCGTGGCGGCATGGCACCCTCCACCCGAAAGGCTGTCAGGTGCACTACAAGTCTTGGTTCCCCGCGCGCCGCGGCAGGCGGCGCCCCCGCCGCCTCGCCACCCTCGTGACCGGCGCCCTCCTCGCGAGCGGCCTCGTCATGGCCGGTCCCGGCGACGCCCAGGCCGCCGGCGAGCGGGTGGACGTCTGGCTGACCACCACCTCGGACTCGGGCGGCCGTACCGTCACGCGCGGCCTCGCGCCCCAGACACCGACCGCCTTCGGTCCCGCCGGCGGCAGCGCGAACCACACCATCGCCGTGGACGAGGCCACCACCTACCAGCAGTTCGAGGGCGGGGGCGCGTCCATCACCGACACGACCGCCCACCTCCTGCGCGGCGGGGCGGTCAGCGCCGCCACCCGCGACGAGGTCATGCGCCGACTGTTCTCCCCGACCGAGGGGATCGGGCTCTCCTTCGTCCGCAACCCGATCGGCGCCTCCGACCTCTCCCGGCCCGGCAACGTCTCCCTCGACGACACCTGCTGCGACCTCTCCGACTTCGGGGCCAACGGCTACGACACGAACGTGCGCCTGCTGACCGTCCAGGCCAAGCAGCTCAACCCGGCCCTCCGCGTGAAGGGCGTGCCGTGGAGCGCCCCGGGATGGATGAAGGACAACGGCCGGATGGACCAGATGGGCTGGCTGAAGTGGGAGTACTACCCGCTCTACGCCCAGTACCTGGTGAAGTACGTCCAGAGCTACCAGGCGGCCGGGATCAAGGTCGACTACCTCTCCGTCCAGAACGAGCCGAACTGCTGCCAGGCCGGCAACCCCACCGCCATGAACTACCCGGGCATGAGCTGGAACCCCTCAGGCCTGGTCGAGTTCACCAAGAACCACGTCTACCCCGCCTTCCGCGCAGCCGGCCTCACCACCAAGGTCCTCGTACACGACTGGAACTACGGCGACTACGCGAACTTCGGCGCGGGCGTGCTCGGCGACGCCGGCGTGCGCAACGACCCCCTCTTCGGCGGGATCGCCTGGCACGGCTACTTCGGCGACCCGGCCGTCGGCAGCCAGGTGCACGCCCAGTACCCGTCCGTCCGGCAGTTCAGCACCGAGCACTCCGGCGGCACCTGGGTCACGAACCAGCACGACGAGGACCTGAAGGACATCGTCGGCTACGCCCGCAACTGGAGCAGCAGCCTGGTGAAGTGGAGCCTGGCCCTCAACCAGGACATGGGCCCGCACAACGGCGGTTGCGGCACCTGCACCGGTCTGATCACCGTCCAGGAGGGCGGCGCACGCGCCGGTCAGGTCGACTACACGATCGAGTACTACACGACCGGCCACCTCACGAAGTTCGTCCGGCCCGGCGCGTACCGGATCGCCTCGACCGACGACCAGGCCCTCCCCAACGTCGCCTGGCGCAACCCGGACGGCTCCAAGGCGCTCATCGCCCACAACGGCGGCACCTCCGCCCGGTCCGTCCGGGTCGACTGGGGCGGCCAGTCCTTCACGTACACCCTGCCCGCCCGTACCACCGCGACCTTCACCTGGGCCGGCACGCCCGGCGGCGCCGCCCCCACCGGCCCGCTGACCGGACTGGCCGGCAAGTGCCTCGACGTGGCCGGCGCGGCCACCGCAGACGGCACCCCCGTCCAGCTCTACACCTGCAACGGCACCACGGCCCAGCGCTGGACGCTCGCCGCCGACGGCAGCGTCCGCGCCCTCGGCAAGTGCCTCGACGCCACCGCGGGCGGCACCGCCGACGGCACCAAGGTGCAGCTCTACACCTGCAACGGGACGGGCGCACAACGCTGGTCGTACGACCCCACGACCCACGACGTCGTCAACACGGCCGCCGACAAGTGCCTGGACGTCACGGGCAACTCGTCGGCCGACGGAACCCGCGCCCAGATCTGGACCTGCACGGGCGGCGCCAACCAGAAGTGGACCCACCAGCCGTCCTGACGTGACCCGGCCGGGACGCGCACCCGCGTGCCCCGGCCCTCTTCCCCGGGCCCCTCAGGAGGGCATGTTCTGCTCCGCCCAGACGACCTTGCCGGTCGCGGTACGGCAGGAACCCCAGCGGCGGCAGAGCATGTTGACGAGCTGGAGGCCGCGGCCGCCCTCGTCGCTGACGTCCGCGTGCTGGATCTGGGGCAGGTCGGGACCCGTGTCCGAGACCTCCACGACCAGACGGTCGCCCCGCAGCAGGCGCAGCGCACCGGGCCCGTTGCCGTAGCGGAGCGCGTTCCCGACGAGTTCCGAGACGACGAGTTCGCACACGTCGGCCAGGTCCCCGAGGTGCCACGCGGCGAGCTGCTCCTTGACCAGGTGCCGCGCCGCGGACGCGGCCCGCCCGTCCTGCGGCAGCTGCCATACGCGCAGGTCGTCCCGGCCCTCCTCCGCGGTCGTCGCGCTGAGCACCACGGCCTCGTCGAAGCGTTCCGGACCGGCCGGGGCCCTCTCCACGAGCCCGCCGCCCTCGAGGGCCTCCCGGCTCAGGTCCCGCGCCGCCGAACGCAGCAGCTCCAGCTGGTCGCTCAGGTCCGCCTGCCGTGACTTGACGAGCCCGTCCGTGTACAGGACCAGACCGCCCCCCTCCGGGACCGTCAGACGCACCGGGTCGTACGGGATGACTCCCGCTCCGAGCGGCGCGCCGATCGGCACGTCGACGAACCCGGCGGAGCCCCGACCGTCGAGGAGCAGCGGTGGCAGGTGCCCGGCGAGGGCCAGCGTGCAGCTGGAGTCCGCCGGATCGAAGACCGCGCAGAGAAACGTGGCGACCTGCTCGTCCTCCAGGTCGCGGGTGGCGAGGTCGAGCCGCGCCAGGACGCGTTCCGGGGCCATGTCGAGGGTCATCAGGGTCCGGGCGACCGCCCGCAGGCGCCCCATCGTGGCGGCGGCCGGAAGCCCGTGGCCCATCACGTCCCCCACCATGAGGGCCGTCCGCCCGCCGGGCAGGGGCATCACGTCGTACCAGTCACCGCCCGCCCCGTGGTAGGTCGCCGTGGGCGCGTACTCGGCGTGCACGCGCAGCCCCTGCGTGACCGGGGTGGCGCGCGGCAGCAGCGTGCGCTGCAACGAGACCACGTGCTCGCGCTCCCGCCCGTACAGCCGCGCGTTGTCGAGGAACACGGCGGCCTGGGAGGCGAGTTGCTCCGCCAGCGCCAGATCCGTGCGGGTGAACGGCGGCGAGCCGGGGCCGCGGACGAAGTCGGCGGAACCGAGCAGCAGCCCACGGGCGATGAGCGGCACCGCCAGGTAGCTGTGGACCCCCGCGGCCCGCATCTTCGCCGCGGCGCTCTCGGTGGGCGCGACCTTGAGGTAGTCGTCGTGGCGCATGCGGCTCACGAGCACGGGTCTGCCCTGCCGCAGGCAGTAGCGGTGCAGCAACGTCTCGTGGTGCCACTCGTCACGGACGAACGTCTCGCCCACCGGAGTCGGCTCGAGCGACGACAGCTCCTCGACGGCGGAGATCGCCGTGGCCCGCATCGGGGGAATGCCCGTGCCCGTCCACCGCGCCCCCTCGTCGCCCCGCAGGACGCTCTCCAGGATGTCCACGGCCGCCCCGTCGGCGAAATCGGGCACGGTGAACCGGGTGAGCTCCTCGGCGGTGCGCTCCAGGTCCAGGGTCGTGCCGATCCGCGAGGCGGCGGAATTCAGCCAGGCGAGCCGGCCGCGCGTGGTGAGCCCGTCGAGGGGCACCTCGCCGCCGACACCCCTGCCGAGCCGCCCGCGGGCCCCGGCCAGGCGGTGGGTCGCGCCGCTCCGCGTGGCCGAGGCGCGCCTGGTCAGGCGCCGTCGCCCGTTGCCGCCGTGCACTCGTTCGGCCTCCAGACAGGAACTCGACACCACATGATGCACAGCATGCACCGGAACAGGTCCCTGCGCACCGGTCACACGGAATCGAATCCGCCGTCGGCCGTCGTCACGGCCTGGTCACGGGTGGTGACGCCTGCCGCGGCGGGGCGGTCAGGCGCCGTCGGCGGCGCCGGTCGCCCTCGTGTGACGGAACAGCGTCACGGCCGCCAGGGCGATCACGGCCGCGCAGCTCAGGACGGCCAGGGCCTGCGCCCAGGCGAACCGCGAGCCGAGGCTGGCCTGCAGCACGTCCACCGTGCGCGCGCCCGCGAGGACGTGGACCGCGAGGAGTCCGACGGTGCCCGTCGCCGTGGCGGCCCAGGCCGTCGCGCTGTCCCGCATCGCGAGCCAAGCGCCGCACACCAGGCAGAACAGGGTGACCACGATCGACAGCAGGGAGGTGTTGGCGCCGGAGCGCAGGCCCTCCACATCGGTCGGCAGGTGGATCAGGCCGCACGCGAGCAGCGCGGCCGCCGCCGGCCAGCGCAGGGGCGAACGCAACGCGGGCGTGGACGTGTGGCTGCCCGGGCCTGCCGCGAGGGCGTGGTCCAGCGGCGACCTCGCCGACGTCCTCGGCCCGCGCGACGGCTTCGGCGACGCTCCTGCCCCGGATGCGGGCGGGAGCGCGGGCGCGGAGGCGGACGCGGGCCGCCCGTCCGTCATGGTCGGCCGTGAAGGGTCCTCCCCGCCGCCGACGGCCCGCCAGCTGCTGCTGTCGGCGCCGATGATGTTCACGAGCGCGACGATGTCCTCGATCGGCCTGCCCACGGCCGCGGCGCGCAGGGTCGTCTCGGCCTGACGGAGGTCGTACCCCGCTTCGTTGAGCAGGGAGACCAGCTGCCGCACCTCTTCGAGCGGACGGGACACGGCGGCGGCCCGCAGCGCCAGGTCGGCGGGTCGTGACAGCTCGCCGGACTCGTTGAGCCGGGCGACGAGCGCGGCCACCTCCGGTACCGGCCGCTCGGTCGCTGCCGTCCACAACAGGGTGCGGATCGCCTCGTCGCCGTCCTCGTCCCCGCCCTCGTCCTGAACTGCGGGGCCGTGTTCGGGAGCGGGGTCCGCGGCGCCGGGCTCGGCAGCGGTGTCGTGGTCGGCGGGCTGGGACCGCGCGGGTTCAGGCCCCTCGGGCCGGGACTGCGCGGCTTCGGACCGTATCGCCTCGGCCCGTGCGGCTTCCGGTTCGGGAGCGGCGTGCCGGTCCGAAGGCCCGGGCTCCACGGTGTCGGGCTCCATGGTGCCGGGCTCGACGGTATCGGGCTCCACGGTGCCGGGCTCGACGGTGTCGGGCTCCCGAGAGGTGTCCCGGACCCCCGTGTCGTAGTCGTCCGCCGTTTTGATGTCGAAGGGTTCGGGGGTCATGACAGTGGTGCTCCGATCGCGGACACCTGGTCAGGGCGTCCACCGTGGTTGGATCAAGACGCGCCGACAAGCGCGTTCTGAACACCACTAGGAGGCAGCCGCTGAGGCTGCGCCATCCGGGAACGTCCCCACTGCGCCGTCGGAGCGAAAGAACGGCTGAACCAGCTACGGTGCCGGGCCCAGCCCGGAGGGGCCGGCGGCACGCCGCTACTGCCGCCACGGGGACGATCGCCCATATCCTGATCGAAATTCGATCATTCGACAAATGTGCATTGACTCGATCATCGGTCACCCCTAGCTTCTGGCGACACCAGACCGCCAGAAGGGTGTTGCGTCATGACCATCGGGCCATTCGCGGGCCGACGGGCGACGGGCCGCGGGCTCCTCGCCATAGCCCTCGCTCTCACCGGAACCGTGGCTCTCGCCGAGGCCTCCGCCTCGGCCGCGCCCTCGGCGTCCGCCGCGGGAAACACGACGTACGTGGACTGCTCCCTCCCGGTCGCGGGCGACGGCAGCCAGGCATCGCCGTTCAACAGCATCGGCCAGGCCAACGGCAGGACGTACGCCCCCGGCGACACCCTCGCCTTCGCGTCCGGCACCACGTGCACGGGTTCGCTCGCTCCGCGCGGCAGCGGCACCGCCACCGCGCCCGTCACCCTCACCTCGTACGGCACCGGCGCGCTGCCCGTGATCGACGGCAACGGTGCCGCCGACGCGGTCTCCCTGACCAACCAGGACCACTGGCGGATCAGCAACCTCAAGCTGACCAACCCGGCCTCCTCCCTGGCGCGCCGTACCGGCCTACGGATCTCCGCCACCGACGGCACGGCGCACCGCGGGTTCGACATCGGCCACCTCGTCGTCGACCGGGTGGCCGGACAGACGAACAAGACCAGCCCGGCCACCGAGGACTTCGTGCAGTCCGCGGGCATCGTCACCGGGGCGAGCGGCACCGACTCGACGCTCAACGACGTCCACGTCCACCACAACCAGATCAGCAACACGGGCGGCGGCGGCCTCAAGATCCGCGTCGGGGCGATGTCGGTCAAGGGATCCGGCGTGCTGATCGAGCACAACGTCATCAAGGACGTGGGCGGTGACGGCATCATCGCCAGCTACGCCGACGCGCCGATGATCCAGTACAACAACGCCTCCGGGGTCGGCAACGGCGCGTACCCGTTCTCCGGCGGGAACTTCGCCGGAATCTGGGTGCTCGGCGACCGCGACCCGACCATCCAGAAGAACGCCGTGTACGGCATCACGCGGATGTCGGTGGCCGACAGCCAGGCCTTCGACTGCGACTGGGGCAACACCGGCACCTGCACGATCCAGTACAACTTCAGCCGCGACAACATCGGCGGCTTCTTCCTCGACTGCGACGGCTGCGGAACCATCGGCGGCGCCAAGCAGGTCATCCGGTTCAACATCTCCGAGAACGACTGCCGCATGAGCAGCGTCAGCGCCGGCCGGTCGGCACTCCACATGTACAACAACGTCTTCTACTGCACGGACCGGAGACTCGACGTCACGCTCCCCGAGGAGAGCGTCGTCGAGAACAACATCTGGGTGGGCACCGCCGACTCCCGGCTGCCCACCGGCGCCGGCATCACGTGGCTGTGGAACGTCTTCCAGGACGTGCCACGCCCGACGGCCAACGGCATCGTCGGCGACCCGCGGTTCGTGAACCCCGGCACCGGCGGCGACACCATCCACTCGGTCGACGGCTACAAGCTGCGCGCCACCTCGCCGGCCCTGAACAACGGTTCCGTGATCAGCGGCAACGGAGGCCGCGACTACTGGGCGAACCCGGTCTCCGCGACGACGAAGCCGCACCGCGGCGCGTACAACGGCCCGGGTCTCTAGACCTCGCTCCACGGTCGCCCCGCTCGACCGCAGAACACGGAGCCCGCCACGGTGACGGTCTCCCGCTTCGCGTTCTCCAATGGTGCGGGTGTGGTCCTGGCGAAGGGCGGGCGGGACGCTCCCTGGGCGGTGCTGAATCCTGACGGGCGGGCGTCCGCCTTCCAGGTCTCGGGGAACCGGATCGGTGCGATCCTGGACGGTGACCTGTTCATCAAGGACGGCCTGTACGGCAGTTGGCACAAGCTGACCGGCGGCGGTGACGTGAAGTCGTTCAAGCTGAGCGGTGACCGGATCGCGTTCATGAACGGGGCGGGCGTCATCTTCGTGAAGGACGGCCGGGACGCGCCCTGGGCGACGTTGAACCCCGATGGTCGTGCGAGTGACTTCGTCCTGGAAGGCAACTGGATCGGGGCGATCCTGGACGGGTCTTTCCATGTGAAGGAGGGTGTCTTCGGTGGTTGGGTCGCGTTGGCCGGTGGTGGTGACGTGAAGAAGATCGCCATTGAGGGCAACCGTTTCGCGTTCAGTAATGGTGCGGGTGTGGTGTTCGCGAAGGACGGCCGGGACGCGCCCTGGGCGACGTTGAACCCTGATGGTCGCGCGAGCGACTTCGTCCTTGAGGAGAACTGGATCGGAGTGATCCTCGACGGGTCCTTCCACGTCAAGGAAGGCGTCCACGGCAACTGGGTCACCCTGGCCGGTGGCGGTGACGTGAAGCGCGTGAGCGTGGACCAGCGGACCGAGAGACGGTGAGAACCGCGAAGGTCTGACCCCACGCAGGGGCGCCGGGCTGTCCTGCCCGGCGCCCCCTGCGGGGGAAGCGCCGTCGTCCGTGGACGGTCAGTCCAGCAGACAGGCACGGAATCTGCTGAGGAGTTCGCGGGCCGCCAGGCTCTGGGCGTCGAAAGTCTGGTGCCGCTGTTCGGCGGTGACGCCCGGTCCCCAGACGCGGGCCCCGTGGCAGCGGAAGCAGAAGGCGATCTCGAAGAGCCGATCGTCGGCGCCGTGCGCCCGGATTCCCCAGCCCGGCAGGAAGCAGCGGTACAGCTCGTCGCTCGGCAGGTCGGCGACCAGAGCCAGTGCCTCCTCCGCCTCGTCCTCCGCCCAGATCGCGACGGTGTCACCGGTCAGCTCCCTCGACGTGAGGTGACTGGCGGGATCGGCGATGCGGACGACCTCGATCAGCTCGGTCTCCGCACGGGTGTGGGGCAACAGCATGCGCCCAGGTTCGCCGATCGCGGCACTGCTGACCAGGGGCGGCGGGAAGCGGGCATGCCGCGCGCCGGACGCGTCGGCGCCCACGTCACCGTCGGCCCCACCCGCCAGGACAGCACCGAGAGGCGCAAGCCGGGGTGCGTCCACACAGTGGGGGACACCGTGGAGGACCCGTGAACGTGCGGTGATCGGGCGTTGATCGGCCGTAGAGCCCTGCCGTGTTCCATCGGCGTCAGGGGGAAAACGGCTCGACGGTCACCACCGGTCGCCGCCGCCCCCGGCGTGCCGCAGCGGCGCCCGGGCCCCCGTCCCCGGTTGTTGGCCAACCCACGGAAGGTGGACGAGGCATGGACGGTGTGCGGTCGCCGCAGTCGACGGCGGGCTTCGGAGAGCTGCTCAGGATCTGGCGCGAGCGGATCGGCCTGACCCAGCAGGTGCTCGCCGATCTCGCGACCCTGAGCGTCCGGGCCATCCGGGACATGGAGAGCGGGCGGGTGCAGCGCCCCCGGCAGGAGACCGTCCGGCTCCTCGCCGACGCGCTGCGGCTGGAAGGCCCCAACAGGTCCGTCTTCGAGGCGGCGGCGCGCCGGCACGCGCTCGCCGAAGAGCCTCGCGACGAGCCGACCGCCCCGCCGGTCGCCCGCGGCGCGATCGTCGGCCGTGAGCTGGAGGTCGAGGTGCTGGCCGACGCCCTCGCCGTCCACGGCGACCGGCTGGTCACGGTGGCCGGCCTGGGCGGCGTCGGCAAGACGCGGCTGGTCCTGGAGGTCGCGAGACGCCTGCACCTCGCGTCCCGGTGGTCCGTGCGCTGGATCGACTGCGACCGGCTCCCCGCCGCCGGGCTCGTGCGCCGTACGGATCTCGCCCGGGCGATGGCGGACCTCGCCGGAGTGATCGGGGAGCGGCCCACCCTGCTGGTCCTGGACGGGGCCGACGCCGGCGTGGACGCGGCGCTCCTCGACGAACTGTTCCTGCGCTGCCCCGGCCTCCGGGTACTGATCACCGCCAGGGTCGCGCAGCCGCTGCCCGGCGGCCAGGTGATCCCGCTGGCTCCGCTGCCCACACCCGGGCCGGAACTCGACCACGATCCGGTGGCCCTCGCCGAGGTGGGAGCCGTCCGGCTGCTGCTCTCCCACCTGCGCCGACTGCGCCCCGGCTACCGCCTGGAGCCCGAGGAGGCCCCGGCCGTCGCCGCGCTCTGCCGCCAACTCGACGGCCTGCCGGGCGCCTTGGAACTCGTCGCGGGCTGGTCGACGGTGCTCTCGCCGCGCCAGCTCGTCGCACGCCTCGCCGACGGCCCGTTCCACCTGGCGCCGCCGCCGGCCGGGTACGGCGGCAGGGCGGACGTCGGCGCGGCGCTCGGGGCCGCCCTCGACCGGCTGACCCTGGGCCAGCGCGACCTGCTGGAGCGGCTCGCGGCCGAACCGGGGGACTGGTCGGGCGAGGACGCCGCCGAGCTGAGCGGCCGGCCGCCGCACGAGTGCCTGGCGGCGATGCACGAACTGCTCGCGAACGGGCTGATCCGCAGCGTCCCGGCCCGCGACGGCGTCCGCTTCACCGTGCTGAACCTCTTCCGCCGGTTCTGCGGGACCGGCGCGACGCACGCCCGTCTGCAGCTGGCGACGGCGAGCTGACCTCCGGCCGGGCGTCGCCGTCCCCGGTCGATACTGCCCGCATCCTGCCGGGTGAGCTGCCGGTCCGGCTCCTTGAACCTCCCTAGCGTTCTGTCCACGGGAGGGACGGCCGGACACCCGGCGGCCCGCCACTCCCCGGGAGTCCCACCACCTACCGACACAGAGGTTTGCGCCGTGGAGCAGCATGCCGTGGAGCAGCACGGAAAGGCCGAGCCGGCCGTTCTGGACGTCGTCGTGACGACCATGGCCTCGGACTCGCACACCTGGAACCTGGTCTTCCTCCAGCTGCTGCTCGAGGAGCTCGGTCACCGGGTCACCAACCTGGGCGCGTGCGTACCGGACGAGCTGCTGGTCGCCGAGTGCCGCCGGATCGAGCCGGACCTGATCGTCCTGAGCAGCGTCAACGGGCACGGCTTCCCCGACGGACTGCGAGTGATCGCTCAGCTGCGCGCCTGCCCCGAGCTGGCCGGCACGGCGACCGTGATCGGCGGGAAACTCGGAATCGCCGGTCCCGGCGACCCGGAACGGCAGCGGGAGCTGCTGGCGGCCGGCTTCGACGGGGTCTTCGAGGAAGGCGGCTCGGTCGTCGAGTTCCGCTCCTTCGTCGACTCGCTGCCCGCCGGGGCCCGCTCCCTTCCTGCCGGATCCCCTTCTCTGCCCACCGGATCCCGTCCCCTGCCCGCCGGTTCCGGCTTGCCGCCGACCGGGGCACGGCCGGTGTCCGCCGGTTCGGGAGCACTCCTGTGACCGGCTCCGCGGTCGACGTGAGCCCCGGCTTCGGCGCCTTCGTCGCCCGCGCCCGTGCGGCCGGCGAGCTGGTCGTGCAGCCCCGGATGGGCATGGCCGACCCGCTGCGGATGCGGGACGGACTGATCGCCACGCGGTACGCGGACGCCGTCACCGTCGGCACGCTCACGCTCGACAGCTACACCCGCACCGGCGACCTCGCGGCCGCCCGGCGCGCGCTCTCTGAGGGCGTCGGCCTCAACGGCTATCCGATCGCCACCCACTCCGCGGACACCACCCGCGCCGTGCTGCGGGGCGTCGCGGACGCCCGCTTCCCGGTGCAGGTCCGGCACGGCTCGGCCATGCCGGAGCACATCGTCCGCGCCCTCCTCGCGGCCGGCCTGGACGCCACCGAGGGCGGCCCGGTCTCGTACTGCCTGCCCTACAGCCGTACGCCGCTGCGCGAGGCGGTCGACCACTGGCGGCGCAGCTGCGAGCTCCTGGCCTCTGCCGCGGAGTTCGGCGCACAGCCGCACCTGGAGACCTTCGGCGGCTGCCTGATGGGCCAGCTCTGTCCGCCGAGCCTGCTGATCGCGGTGAGCGTGCTGGAGGCGCTGTTCTTCCGGCAGCACGGACTGCGCGGCATCTCGCTCAGTTACGCCCAGCAGGCCGACGCGCGCCAGGACGAGGAGGCGCTCACCGTGCTCGGGCGACTGGCCGGCGAACTGCTGCCGGACGTGGACCACCACGTCGTCCTCTACGCCTACATGGGCGTCTTCCCGCGCACCCCCGGCGGAGCCCGGCTGCTCCTGGAGGACGCGGCCCGGCTGGCGGTGCGGGCCGGCGCGGCCCGGCTGATCGTCAAGACCACCGCCGAGGCGCACCGGATCCCGACCGTGGAGGAGAACGTACAGGCGCTGGAGGCGGCCGCCTCGGCCGCCGCCGGCGAGCGCGCCCGCCACCGGCACGCCCCGGGCACCCGCGCCGGTGCGGACGTCGAGGACACCGGCATCGAGGCCGAGGCCCGCGCGCTCATCGGCGCCGTGCTCGAACTCGACGCGGACATCGGCCGGGCGCTGGTCCGGGCCTTCGCCGCCGGCTACCTCGACGTCCCGTACTGCCTGCACCCCGACAACGCCGGCCGGGCCCGCAGTTCGCTCGCGCCCGACGGCCGGCTGCACTGGTCGAGCGTCGGATCAATGCCGATCGCCGGCCTTGCGGACGGCGGCCCGCGTCCGCCGATCCTCGGCTCCGCGGGGCTCCTCACCGCGCTCTCGCACGTCCAGCGGACCTACGACGCCCGCGCCGCCGCACGGCCGACGGACGCCGCTCGCGCTCCCGCCCCCGTCACCGGCGCTCCCGCCCCCGTCACCGGCGCTCCGGTCCGCGTCTCCGGCGCGCGGGTCCCCGGTCCCACCGGTCCCGTCCCCGTCTCCGGCGCGCGGGTCCCCGGTCCCACCGGTCCCGTCCCCGAGGCTCCGCCTCCCACCGACACTCCCACCACGCCCGTACCGCCCCGCACGACCTCCACGTCACGACGAGAGTTGGGACTCACCACACCATGACCACCGACGGGCCCACGGCCTCCGCACCGATCCCGGACCCCGGCCGCCACCTGACCGCCCCGGCCACCCGCAGCGCGCTCCGGATCCAGCACCGACTCCTCGCCGCCGCCCGTGAGTTCCTGTGCGAGCAGGGCTTCACCGAGCTGCTCCCGCCGGTGATCGGCCCGGTCACCGACCCCGGCTCGCGCGGCTCCAAGCAGGTCGACGTCGACTTCTACGGCCACCGCTACAAGCTGATGACGAGCGCCATCCTCTACAAGCAGGCCTCGCTGCTCGCCTTCGACAAGATCTTCTGCGTCGCTCCCAACGTCCGTCTGGAGCCGCTGGAGACCGCCGGGACCAGCCGTCACCTCGCCGAGTTCCACCAGCTCGACGTGGAGATGGCGGGTGCGAGCCGGGACGACGCCGTCCGGCTGGTCGAGGAGCTGGTGGTGCACATGGTCGACAGCGTGGTCCGCGAGCTGCCCAAGGACTTCGCCGAACTCGGCAGGGACGTCGAGGCGTTCACCGAACTCCTGAAGGGGTCCTTCGGCCGGATGCGGCACTCCGAGGCGGTGGCGGAACTCCAGGGGCTCGGCCACCCGCAGAGCCCCGACGCCGAACTCGACTGGACCGGCGAGGCCCTGCTCTCCGCGCAGCGGGACCGGCCGTTCTTCGTCACCGACTACCCGAAGGGGTCACGCGGCTTCTACGACCGCGAGCACCCCGAACGGCCCGGCCTGCTGAAGAACTTCGACCTGATCGCGGCCGAGGGGTACGGCGAGCTGTGCAGCGGCAGCCAGCGCACCAACGACTACGCGGAGATCGTCACGCGGATGCGGGAAACCGGCGAGAACCCGCAGAAGTACCGCTGGTACCTGGACCTCGTCCGCGAGGGCGTCCCCGGCAGCGCCGGCTTCGGCATCGGCGTCGAGCGGCTGACCCGCTACGTCGCCGGGCTCGACGCGGTCTGGCAGGCCAGCGCCTTCCCGAAGCTGGCCGGGGTGGTGTCGCCGTGAGCGACCTCTCGGCGCCCGGCTTCCCCGAGGAGGAGGTCCGGCAGCGCGCCCGCGCCGGAGCCGCCGCGGCCTTCCCGCCGCCCGGCGAGTACGGCCGCGTCCTGTTCGGCGCGGACCGGGCGGACCGGTACGCGGAGGGCGAGCGGGACCCGCTCGACGCCTTGCGGATTACCCCGCCCGTCTTCATGCCGCAGCGGCTCGTCCGGCTGATCGACCTCGGCCGCGAGCCCGACTACCGTGACGTCGAACTGACCACCGCCATCGGCGGGTTCACCTCCGCCCTGCCGGTGTACGTGTCCGCGCTCGGCTCCACCCGGGCCGCGGGCGGCGACCTCGGCCTCGCGCTCAGCCGTCAGGCGGGAGCGCTCGGCCTGCCCATGGTGATCGGCGAGAACGTCGTTCCGGTGAACGGCTACGGCCGGCTGGGCGAGGCCGCCGACCGGGCGCTCCTGGGCCGTCTGCGCGCCTACACGGAGGAGCTTCCGGACGGGCGGGGCGGGGTCGCCGTCCAGCAGTCCACGGAGGACGCCGACGCCGAGGTCTGGAACCTCGTCTACAGCGACCCCGCGGCGCTGCCGCTGCTCGAATCCGGGCGGCTGGCCTTCGAGCTGAAAACCGGGCAGGGCGCCAAGCCGGGTCTCGGCGGCATGACCGTCCTGGACGGCGAGGCCGCCGGCCGGCTCGGCGACCGGTACGGGATCGACGACGTCTTCGGTGACGGCCGGGTGCTGCGCTCCAGCACTCCCGGCACGTTCACGGCGGAGATCCTGCGCCAGCAGATCCGGCTGATGCGCAACAACTTCCCCCGGGCCCGCGTGTGGGTGAAGCTGCACCCCGGCCGTGACGTCGCCGAGGCCGCCCGGGTCGCCGCCGAGGCGGGAGCGGACGCCGTCACCGTGGACGGCGCCGAGGGCGGCACCGGCTGGGCGCCCGGAGCGTTCCCGGCCCAGGTCGGCCTGCCGCTGGCGGAATGCCTGCGCCGCCTCGCCGCCGCGGGGCCGCCGCCCTGCCTGCTGGTCTCCGGACGCGTCTGGGAGGGCGGCCGGGCGGTGAAGAGCCTGGCGCTCGGGGCCCGAGCGGTGGGCCTGGGCCGGGCGGCGCTGCTCGCCACCGCCGAGGACCCGGAGGCCGGACTCGTCCGGTTCACGGAATGCCTCGCGCTCGAACTCAGGATGCTGATCAGCGCACTCGGGAAATACGCGCCGGCCGCGCTGGACCGGGAAGATGTCTGGTCTCCCGAGTTCCCCTGAGTTCCCTGCGTTCCCCTGAGTTCCCTGCGTTCCCCGGAGTTCCCGGCGTTTCCCTGAGTTCCCGGCGATTCCCTGAGTTCTCCCGAATTCCCGTGAGTTCTCCCGAATTCCCGTGAGTTCCTCGTAACCTCCGTCGAGAGACGACCGAAGAGCTCGCGAAGAGTTCCTATTCCAGCCCGCCCAGGCGCCTGCGTGCGCCTGGGCGGGCTGCGTCGTGCACAGGTAAACCCCCTGGTCAAGCGGCAGTTGAAACTGCCGATGGACTTCCGAGAATTCTGCCGATCGGCCCGGAAGCCCCGCCCTATCGTCGATACCACTACCGACCACTGCCCGTAGCTTCGTCGATTCATCGGGGTTGGATGATGGAATCTCGCGGTTTTCCCTTCATATCCGTCGCACGCCGGTTTCCGGACCGCCCGGCCCTACGGATCGGTTCCCGGACCGTCACCTACGGGGACCTCGACGAGCTGAGCGGTGCCCTCGCCGCCCGGATCGCCCCCGGGTGCACGGTCGCCGTCACCGGCAGGGACCGGCTCGACCACGTGGTCGGCCTGCTCGCCGCCCTCCGTGCCGACGCCGTCTGCCTGCCGCTCGACCGGGAGGCGCCCGAGGAGCGCAACCGCTGGATCCGCGAGGACGCCGGCGCCACCCTCGCCTACGCGGACGGCGAACTCGTCGAGCTCGCCGCGCCCGCCGGGACCGAAGCCGCCGGTGGGGCCGGCGGAGAGGACCGAGCGGGCGGAGCTGATCGAACCGGCGGGGCGGATCCAGTCGGCGGAGGCGTCGGATCCGGAGGTCCCGCCGGGGCCGCGGGCTACCTCATCTACACCTCGGGAACCACCGGCCGCCCCAAGGGCGTCCACGTGCCGCTCGCCGCCCTGACCGGCCACCTGGCCGCCGCCGTCGAGCGCTTCGGACTCACCGAGGACGACGTGGTGCTGCACTTCGCCCGTCCTACCGTGGACGTGGCCGTCGAGCAGGTCCTCACCGCCCTCTCGGCCGGCGCCCGCATCGTCGTGCCCGAGCAGCAGCTCATGGCGCCCGCCGCCCTCCTGGACCTCCTCGACGCCGAGGGCGTCACCGTCGCCAACCTGGCCGCCGGCTACTTCCAGGAGGTGGTGGCCGCGCTCCGCGAGCACGGCCGCGCCGCGCCGCGCACGCTCCGCCTGATGATCTCGGGCAGCGACCGCCTCTACCCGGACGCCGCCGCCGGCTGGTGGGCCGCCACCGGAGTTCCGCTGCTCAACGCCTACGGGCCGACCGAGACCGTCGTCACCGCCACCGTCCACGAACTGGCGGGCCCGGCAGCGGCGGAGGACCTCCTGGCGGGCACCGTCCCCATCGGCCGCCCGCTCGGCGACCGTCGCGCCTACGTCCTCGACGAGCGACTGCGACCGGTGGCGCCCGGCACGCCCGGCGAGCTGTACCTCGGCGGGCCGCTGCTGGCCTCCGGCTACCACGGCCGGTCCGGCCTGACCGCGGGCCGGTTCGTCGCCGACCCCTTCGCGCCGGAGCCCGGCGCCCGGATGTACCGCACCGGCGACGTGGTGCGGCGGCCCGGTGCCGACGACCCGCTGGAGTTCGTCGGCCGCGCCGACCACCAGGTGAAGATCCGCGGCTTCCGGGTCGAACCCGGCGAGATCGAGCAGGTGCTCGCCGGTCACCCGGACGTCGCCGGAGCGGTCGTCGTCGCGCACGAGGGCCGGCTCGCCGCCTACGTGACCGCGGCCGGGACCGCCCACGCGCCCGACGCCGCCGAGCTCCGCGCCCACCTCGCCGAGCGGCTCCCCGAGCACATGGTCCCGGCCACCGTCACCCCGCTGGACGCCTTCCCGCTGACCACCGGAGGCAAGGTCGACCGCTCGGCGCTGCCCGAGCCCCAGGCGGTGCCGGCCGCACCCGCCGCCGGCCGCCGTCCCCCGCGTACCCCCGCCGAGCAGCTGATCGCCGCCGTCTGGGCCGACGTCCTCGGGGTGCCCGAGGTCGGCGCCGACGACAACTTCTTCCACCTGGGCGGGGACTCCCTCACCGCCGTCCGCGTGGTCGGCCGCGTCTTCGACGTGTTCGGCATGATCTCCCCGTACACCATCTTCGACGCGCCGACCCTGGCCGAGTTCGCCGCCGCCGTCACCTCCGCATCGGACGCCGGTGAACGCCCCGAGCTGGTCCCCACCGGTGCCGCCGAGGCGCCGCTGGCGAACTTCCAGCGGGGGCTGTGGTTCCTGGACCAGTGGAACCCCGGCGCGCCGACCTACGTCGTGCCCTGGGTGTTCCGTTTCGCCGGACCGGTCGACCCGGAACTTCTCCGCCGGGCACTGGCCGGCGTGGTCGACCGCCACGGCGCGCTGCGCACCACCTTCGAGCTGGGCGAGGAGGGCCCCCGGCAGGTCGTCCACCCCTCCGTGGAGCTGCCGTTCACCGTCCAGGAGACCACCGCCGACGCCCTCGACGAACTGATCGCCGAGGCCGCGCTCGTGCCCTTCGACCTGGAGACCGGCCCGCTCGTCCGCGCCCACCTCTACCGCACCGGCGGCACCTCCACCCTGCTGCTGCTCTGCCACCACATCGTCTGGGACGAGGGCTCGCTGCCCGTCCTGGAGGCCGAACTGGCCGCCCTCTACGAGTCCCTGGCCACCGGCCGCCCCGCGGACCTGCCCGAACTCCCCGTCCAGTACGCCGACTACAGCGCCTGGCAGCAGCAGGACGGCGCCGCCGAGCGGCAGCTCGACCACTGGCGCGAGCAGCTGCGCGACGCACCCACCGAACCCGTCCTCGCCACCGACCGGCCCCGCCCCGAGGTCCAGGCCTTCCGCGGCGCCTTCCACCGCTTCGCCATGCCCCGCCCGGTCGCCGAGGCCGTCCGCGCCCTGGCCCGCAGCGAGGACGCGACGCCGTACATGGTGCTCCTCGCCGGACTCGCCCTCACCCTGCACCGCCGGACCGGCCGGCGCGACCTCGTCCTCGGCTCCCCGGTGAGCGTCCGTGGCCGGGCCGAACTCGACGCGCTCATCGGCTACTTCGTCAACCTGCTGCCGCTGCGCGTCCGCCTCGACGAGGACATGGACTTCCGCGACCTGGTGCGGCACGTCCGCGAGGTGGCCATCGACGGCTACCGTCACCAGGAGGCACCCTTCGACGCCATCGCGGGCGCCGTCATGGAGGACCGCCCCGACGACCGCACCGAGGACCGCAACCCGCTCTGCCAGGTGCTCCTCGAACTCCACCCGCTGGACACCCGCCCGCTGACCGTCGGCGGCACCGAGGTCACCCGCGAGCTCCACTCCAACCCGGTCTCCCGCTTCGACCTGTCGATCTCCGTCGACGACCGCGGCACCGACTTCACCGGCCGCTTCGAGTACGACTCCGACCTCTTCGACCCCGGCACCATGGCCGAACTGTGCGAGGCCTGGCTCGGCACGCTCGCCGCGGCCGTCGAGGCGCCCGTGCACGCCCTGTTCGAGGACCGGGCCCACCGCCACCCGCGAGCCATCGCCCTGGTCTCCGGGGAGGAACGCGTCGACTACGGCACCCTGAACGAGCGGGCCAACCGCCTCGCCCACCACCTCGGAGGCCTCGGCATCGGCCGCGGCGACACCGTCGCCGTCCTGGTCGAACGCGGACCGGATCTCGTCGTCGCCCTGCTCGCCGCCCTCAAGGCCGGCGCCGCCTACACCCTGCTCGACCCGGACTTCCCGGCCGAGCGACTGGCCGGCGCGGTCGGCGACAGCCGCGCCGCCCTGCTCGTCACCCACCGTGGGGCGAGCCCGCCGTTCCCGGTCGCCCGCCACCTCGACCTGGACACCGAGGCCGCCGCCGTCGCGGCCCGGCCCGGCCACGACCCCGGCCTGCCGGTCACCGGCACCGATCTCGCCTGCGTGATGTTCACGTCCGGCTCCACCGGCCGCCCCAAGGGCGTCGCCGTCCCGCACCGCGCCCTCACCACCACCTACCTCGGCCAGGACTACGCCCGCTTCGGGCCCGACGAGATCTGGCTCCAGTGCTCCCCGGTCTCCTGGGACGCCTTCGCCCTGGAGCTGTACGGCGCCCTGGCCTTCGGCGGCGCGTGCGTGCTCCAGCCCGGCCAGCGGCCCGACCCGCAGGCCGTCGCCGAGCTGACCCGGCGCCACCGGGTCACCCAACTGCAGCTCTCCGCGAGCCTGTTCAACTTCCTGCTCGAAGAGTTCCCGGAGACGTACGACGACCTCCGGGTGGCCTTCACCGCCGGCGAGCGGGCCTCCGTCACCCACGTCGGCAAGGCGCTCGACCAGTACCCGGAGCTCGTCGTCGCCAACGGCTACGGCCCCGTCGAGAGCCTCGGCCTCACCACCTGCCACCGCGCCACCCCCGAGGACGCCTCCGGCGCCTCCATCCCGATCGGCCGGCCGTTGCACGGCAAGGAGATCCACGTCCTCGACGAGCTGCTGCGCCCGGTCCCGGACGGCACCCCCGGCGAGCTGTACGCGGCCGGCGGCGGCCTCGCCCTCGGCTACGTCGGCCGTCCCGGCCTCACCGCCGAACGGTTCGTCGCCTCCCCGTTCGGCGCACCCGGCGAGCGGCTCTACCGCACCGGCGACCTCGGCCACCGGACGGCGCAAGGCGTCCTGGAGATCACCGGCCGCATCGACGACCAGGTGAAGATCCGCGGTTTCCGGGTCGAGCCCGGCGAGATCGAGGACGCGCTCACCCGCCACCCGTCCGTACGCGAGGCCGCCGTCACCGTCCACGAGCCGGCCCCCGGCGACCAGCGGCTCGCCGCGTACGTGACCGCCGCCGGACCGGTGGCGCCCGACCCGGACGCACTCCTCGACCACCTGGCCGGGCTGCTGCCCGAGCACATGGTCCCGGCCACGCTCGACGTCCTCGACGCGCTGCCGCTCAACCCCAACGGCAAGGCCGACCGCCGGGCCCTGCCCGCCCCGGCCCACCGCCCCCAGGCCGCCCAGGCCGACCCGCTGACCCCGGACCAGCGCCTCGTCGCCGACGCCGTCCGGACCGTACTGAAACTCGCCGACGACCCCGGACCCGACGCCGACTTCTTCCGGCTCGGCGGCAACTCGCTGGCCGCCGTACGGGTCTCCATGCAGCTCTCCCAGCAGACCGGCACCCGGGTCCCGCCGCAGGTGGTCTTCCGCGGCCGGACGGTCGGCGCCATCGCGGAACGGCTGGCCGCGCGATGACACGACACCCGGGGCCGCAGGCCCTCCAGCCCCACCCGCCGACCGAAGGGAACGAGGCCGTGACCCCGTCCGCCGACCTGCCCGCAGCGCCGCCGAACACGCCGCCGGCCGGCCCCGCCCGTACCGCGCCCGTCTCCGGCCTCCAGCGCGGACTCTGGTTCCTCGACCGGTGGAACCCGCAGGACGCCACCTACACCACCCCGTGGACGTACGACGTCACCGGCCCGCTCGACCTCGCGCTGCTCCAGCGCGCCCTCGACGGCGTCGTCGCCCGCCAGGAGGTGCTGCGCACCACCTTCGAGCTGGGCGAGGACGGCCCGCGCCAGTGCGTCCACCCCACGCTCGCCGTGCCGCTCGCCGTCACCGACCTCCGCGCGCTGCCCGAACCCCGACGGGCCGGGCGCGCCGAGGAGCTGATCGCCGAGCGGGCCGCGGAACCCTTCGACCTGACCACGGGCCCGCTGCTGCGCGCCGAGGCGTTCCGGCTCGCCGACGACCGCACCAGACTCCTGTTCGTGGTGCACCACATCGTCTGGGACGGCTGGTCGGCCGAGCTCTTCGAGCGTGAACTCGCCGCCTTCTACGGCGCCCTGGGCGAACAGCGCTCGCACGGCCTGGCGGAGCTCACCACCCGTTACGCCGACTGGGCGGAGGAGGGGCGCCACACCTCGTACGAGGAGCACCTGGCCCACTGGAAACAGAGCCTCGACGGCGCCCCCACCCTGCTCGAACTGCCCGGCGACCGGCCAAGGCCCGCCGAGCGCAGCCCCCGCGGCGCCACCGAACCCTTCGACCTCGCCCCCGGCACCGCCGCCCGGGTCCGGGCGCTCGCCGAACAGGAGGGCGTCACCCCGTTCACCGTCCAGCTCGCCGCCTTCGCCCTCCTCATGAACCGCTGGACCGGCGCCGACGACCTGATCGTCGGCACCCCGGTCACCACCCGCGACCGCCCGGAACTCGCCGATCTGCTGGGCTACTTCGTCAACCTGCTGCCGTTGCGCGTCCGGCTCGCCCCCGGCGCCACCTTCCGCCGGCTCCTCGCCGACGTCCAGGACGCCGCCTTCGACGCCTTCGGCTATCTCGACGTCCCCTTCGACCAGCTGGTCGACCTGCTCGGCACCGCCCGCAACCCGCAGCACCCGCCGCTGGTCCAGGTGGTGTTCGGTGCCCACGCCGAGGACCGGACACCGCTCGCGCTCGGCGCCGCCACCGCCGTACGCGGTTCCCGCTCCAACGGCACCAGCAAGTTCGACCTCACCTGGTCGGTGTTCGACAGCACCGGCACCACCGACGGCGGCACCGGCGGCGAACTGCGCGGCGAGGCCGAGTACAGCAGCGACCTCTTCGACGCCGACACCGTGCGCCGCCTCGCCGCCGACTACTCCGGCCTCCTCGACGCCGCCCTCGCCGACCCGGACGCCACCGTGCTCCGGCTCACCTCGGCGGGCCGCCCGCACCGCCCCGCCCGGCTCGACCCGGGCCACTGCCTCCACCACCTCTTCGAGCGGGCCGCCGACGCCCACGGCGACCGGCCCGCCGTGAGCGACGGGCACGCCACCCTCACGTACGCCGAACTCGACGCCCGCGCCAACCGGTTGGCCCACACCCTGCTCGACCGCGGAGTGCGCCCCGGCGACCGGGTCGGCCTGCTCCTCGAACGCACCGCCGCCGTTCCGGTCTCCATCCTCGCCGTGCTCAAGACCGGCGCCGCCTACGTGCCCGTCGACCTCGCCGCCCCGGCCGACCGCGCGGCCCTCGTCTTCGGCGACACCGCCGTCACCCTCGTCCTCACCGACCGGCCCGACCGGGCCCCCGACGGCCCCTGGCAGACCCTCGACCTCACCGACCGGGCAGCGGAGATCGCCGCCCGCCCGGCGGACAGGCCGCCCACCGCCGGCCGTCCCGGCGACCTCGCCTACCTCATCTTCACCTCCGGCTCCACCGGCCGCCCCAAAGGCGTCGGCGTCGCCCACGAGCACGTCAGCCGCCTCCTCGACTCCGGCCGCGAACACTTCGGCTTCGGCCCCGACACCGTCTGGACGCTCTTCCACAGCTACGCCTTCGACTGGACCGTCTGGGAGCTGTGGGGCGCCCTCCTGCACGGCGCGCGCCTGGTCGTCGTCCCCTACCTCACCAGCCGCTCGCCCGACGAGTTCGCCGGACTGCTCGACGAGGAGGCGGTCACCCACCTCTGCCTCACGCCCTCCGCCCTGCGCCAGCTCGAACCGGCGCTGCGCCGCCGGCCGCGAGCCCTGCCCGCACTGCGCTGGATCATGCTCGGCGGCGAGGCACTCGACCCGGCCGTCGTCCAGCGCTGGCACGAACTCGACCCGCTGCCGCCCGCCCGGCTCTGCAACCTCTACGGCATCACCGAGACCACCGTCCACGTCACCGTCCACGACGTCGCCGAAGGCGGCACCGGCTTCGAACGCAGCCTGGTCGGCGCACCGATGCCGCACCTCACCGCGCTCGTCCTGGACGACTGGCTGCGGCCGTGCCCGCCCGGCGTCCCCGGCGAGCTGTACATCGGCGGCGGCAGCCTCGCGCACGGCTACTGGGGCCGCCCGGACCTCACCGCCGGCCGCTTCGTCGCCGACCCGTACGGCCCGCCCGGTGCCCGGCTCTACCGCACGGGCGACGTCGCCAGGCGGCTGCCCGACGGCGGCCTCGAATACGTCGGCAGGGCCGACTTCCAGGTGAAGCTGCGCGGCTTCCGGATCGAACTCGGCGAGATCGAGAACGCCGTCGCCGCCTACCCCGAGGTGGACGCGTGCGTGGTCACCGTCCACGAGGACCGGCTGGCCGCGTACGTCACGGGACGCACGTCCACCGAACCCCACGACCTGCGGGACTTCCTCGGCCGCACCCTGCCCGCGTACATGATCCCGGCGACCGTCACGGTCCTGGACGCGATCCCGCTCACCGTCAACGGCAAGGTCGACCGGGCCGCGCTGCCCGCACCCGGCCGGGCGGCGGCAGCCACCGCCACCGGCCGGCACGTCGAGCCCCGTACCCCGGAGGAGGAACTGTTCGCCGGCGTCTGGACCGACGTGCTCGGCGTCGCCGGGATCGGCGTCCACGACGACTTCTTCCACCTCGGCGGCGACTCCATCCGCGCCGTCCAGCTGGCCGGCGCGCTCCACGACCGCGGCTGGCAGGTCACCCTTCGGGACGTCTTCAACGCCCCCACCGTCGCCGAACTCCTGCCGCTGGCCCGCCCGGTCGCCGCCGATCCCGCCGCCGGCCTGCCGTTCGCGCTGATCGACGAGGAGGACCGGGCCGACCTCCCGCCCGGCATCGTCGACGCCTACCCGATGGTCTCGATGCAGCTCTCCATGGTCTTCCACATGGAGGTCGCCGGCGGCACCGACAGCTACCACAACGTCAACTCCTACCGGATCACCGGAGACCTCGACGAGACCGCCCTGCGCCGCTCCGTCGAGGAGGCGATGGCCCGGCACGCCGTCCTGCGCACCGGACTCGACCTCTCCGGCTACGGCGAACCGCTCCAGCTCGTGCACGGCACGCTGCCCGCACCGGTCGAGTTCGCCGACCTGCGCGGCGCGGCCGAAGCGGAACAGGACGAACGGATCCGCTCCGTCTTCGAGCACCACCGGGACCGGCCCTTCGACCTCGCCGCACCACCGCTCTTCCGGATCACCGCGCAACGGCTCGCCGACGACGCCTTCCAGCTCACCATCTCCGAGCACCACGCCATCCTCGACGGCTGGAGCTTCACCTCGCTCCTCACCGAGATCCTCGAACGGCACACCGCGCTCGCCGCCGACCCGGCCTCCGCGCCCACCCCGCCGCCCCGCACCGCCTTCCGCGACTTCGTCGCCGTGGAACGCGAGGCCGCCGCCGACCAGGAGTCCCTGGCGTACTGGCAACGGCGGCTCGACGGCGCCACCGGCCAGCTCTGGCCCGGCAGCGAGGACGTCCACGAGCTGCCCCGCACCGTCGAACGGGTGCTGCGCGACGCCCCCGGACAACTGCGCGCCGTCGCCGACGCGCTCGCCGTCCCGGTCAAGTCGGTCGCGCTCGCCGCCCACCTCCACGCCCTGGCCCGGATCACCGGGCGGCGCCGGGTCACCACCGGCCTCGCCATGAACGGCCGGCTCGAACGGCTCGGCGGCACCGAGGTGTACGGCCTCTTCCTCAACACCGTCCCGCTCGTCGCCGAGCCGGGGGACGACCTGGCGGCGCTCGTACGCCACGTCCACCGCGAAGAGCTGGACATGATGCCGCACCGCCGGGTCCCGTTCGCCCGCCTGGCCCGCATGATGGCCGACACCGCTCTCGACAGCCAGTTCGGCTACCTCCGCTTCCACGCCCTCGGCCGGCTCAGCGCGGCCCGCATCGAGGACAGCCGCATCGGCTGCGAACCCACCCTCCGCCACGAACCCAACAGCTTCGCCTTCGGCGCCTCCCTGATCCAGGACCCGGTCTCCCACCGCGTACTGCTCGCCGTGGACCACCAGCGCGCGGTGGTGGACGACACCACGGCGGAGGAGTTCATGGACGCGTACGAGGAGGCGCTGGGCCGCTTGGCCGGCGACGTCTGACGCGGCGCGGGACCGCCGGGCCCCCGGCCCGGGCGAGGCCGGGCCGCCGGTCCGGGGGAGGGGCGAGGCCGGGCCGCCGGCATCGCGCCGCCTGGCCGGGCACGAGCCGCGTACCAGGGCCACGCACCGGGCTGGGCACGGCATGCCACGAGGGGTGCCGAACCGTCGTCCACGCGCCCCGGGCCCGTACGTCGGGTCCCGTACGTCGGGTCCCGTACGTCGGGTCCCGTACGTCGGGTCCCGTACGCGGGCCACGGGGGGCTGGCGCGCCCTTCGGCCCGGAACGCCGGGCCCGTCCGGCCCGTCGGGTACGCCTGTGCCCCGCGACCGCCTCCGCCCGCCAGGGGCCGCGCTACCGGCCGCGCCACGCCGCTGCGGTCGGCCGGGCGCCCCGCCGGGCGCCCGCCGCTCTCCGACCGCGCCGGCCGGCACCCCGCCCGACGAGCACCCAAGGGCCGGCCGCACTCGGCCGGACGGCATCTCCGCCGCCCCGCCCAGCCGCCGCCACAGAGCCCCCGCCGCACCGGCGGGAGGCTCCCCCACATCGTGACCAACCCCTCCAACCCATCCCACCCACCTCGCCGCATCACCCCGCCATCGAACCCACCGACCACCGAGGAGTGCCCTCACATGACCACCTACGCCGAGCCGGCCGCCGCCACGGCCCCCGTCACCGGCACCACCGTTCCCACCCCCGTCCCCGCCGGCGACCTCCTGGCCCGTCTGCGTGCCACCGTCGCCGCCCACCCCGCTCGGCCCGCCGTCCGCGCCGTCGACGGCGGTCTCGACTTCGCCGAACTGGACCGCCGTACCGCCACCCTGGCCGGCGCCCTGCAGGCGTCCGGAGTCCGGCGCGGGGACCGGGTCGGGGTGCACCTCGGCCGCACCTCCGACCTGCCCGTCGCGCTGCTCGCCGTCTGGCGGGCGGGCGCCGCGTACGTGCCGCTCGACCCCGCCTACCCGGCCGAGCGGATCGGTTTCATGGCCGCCGACGCCCGGCTCGCCGCCGTGGTCAGCGCCGACGCCGCGCCGCCCGTGCCGGAGGGCGTCCCGGTGCTGCGACCCGACGCCGCGGCCGGCCCGGCCGCCGCGTGCACACCGCACCCGCTCGACTCCGCGTACGTCATCTACACCTCGGGCTCCACCGGCCGGCCCAAGGGCGTGGAGGTGTCGCACGGCGCCGTCGCGGATCTCGCCGCTGCCCTGGAGCGCAGTGGCGCCTACCGGCCGGAGCCGGGCGTCGTCGCCTGGAACGCCAGCGTCTCCTTCGACGCCTCCGTCCAGCAGTGGATCCGGATCTGCCGCGGCGACACCCTGGTGGTGATCGACGACGCCCAGCGAGCCGAACCCGCCCGTCTCGTACGGCTGCTCGCCGAGCACGGCGTCACCGACCTCGACCTGACGCCTTCCCACTGGCAGCTGCTCCGCGAGCCCCTGGCGGGAGCCCGCGTGCCGCGACTGTTCATGGGCGGCGAGCCGGTGCCCGCCCGGACCTGGCGCGAACTGGCCGACGGCGGGATCGACGCGCTCAACCTGTACGGGCCCACCGAGTGCACCGTCGACGCGATCACCGCGCCGATCACCGGCCCCGGCCCGCACCTGGGCGAGCCGCTGCCCGGCGTCCGCGCGTACCTGCTCGACGACCGGCTCGCGCCGGTGACGGGCGACGGCGCGGTCGGCGAGCTGTACCTGGCCGGACCCGGCCTCGCGCACGGATACCCGGGGCACCCGGGCCTCACCGCGGGCCGGTTCGTCGCGGACCCGTTCGCTCCGGAGCCCGGCGCCCGGATGTACCGCACCGGCGACCAGGCCCGCCGCTCCGCCGACGGTCTGCTCGAGTACGTCGGCCGGGTGGACCGCCAGGTCAAGCTGCGCGGCTTCCGGATCGAGCTGGGCGAGGTCGAGCACGCGCTCGCCGCCCTGGACGGGATCACCGCCGCCGCGGTCACCGTGCACGAGGCCGCGCCCGGTGACCACCGCCTCGCCGGCTACGTCACCGGCTCCGCCGTCGGTGCGGCCGTCCGCCCCGCCGACCTGCTCGCCGAGCTCCGCCGCACCCTGCCCGCCCACCTGGTGCCGTCCACCGTGACCGTGCTCGACGCCCTGCCGCTCACCCCGAACGGCAAGGTCGACCACCGTGCCCTGCCCGTTCCGGCCCCCGCCCCGGCCGCGGCCTCCGACTCGGCCTCGGCCTCGGCCTCGGCCTCGGACGCGGCCGCACCGGAGGCGCACGGGGGAGTGGACGAGCAGGTCGCCGAGGTCTGGCGCACCGTGCTCGGGGTGCCCGCCGTCGAGCCGACCGACGACTTCCTCTCCCTCGGCGGCCACTCGCTCGCCGCCCTCCGCGTCGTCCACCTCCTGCGCCGCAAGCTCGGCGTCGAGCTCCAGCTCCGGCACCTCCTCGACGCCGTCGACCTGGCCGACTTCACCGCCGCCGTCCGCCGCGCCGCCGCGGCCGGCCCCGCCGCCGCACGCCCCGCGCTCACCGCCCGCCGGGCGGCCGTCCGATGACCACCCTGACGACCGCGTTCGGCACTCCGGCTCCCCGGACCGCCCGCCCCCGCGTCGAGGGCGACTGGCTGCTGGTCCCCGCGCCCCAGCCCCACCGTCCCGTCCGCCTGTTCTGCTTCCCGCACGCCGGTGGCGACGCCACCGCGTACACCCCGCTGGCCCGCGCCCTCGCTCCCGTGGCCGAGGTGTGGGCGCTGCGCCCGCCGGCCAGGGGCGGCCGCAGCCGGCATGCGATGCCGCCCGACTTCGACGCCCTTGTAGCCGCCGTCACCGAGGCGCTGGCCCCGCACCTGACCGGCGGCGAGGGCGGCAGGTTCGCCTTCTACGGCCAGAGCTTCGGCGCCCTCCTCGCCTACGAGGTCGCCCGCGCGCTGCCCGCCGCCCGCCGCCCCGAGCTGGTCGTCGTGGCCGGCGCACCCAGCCCCGCCGAGTGGGCGGCGCGCGAGACCGGAAACCTGGACGCGGCCGAACTCCTCAGGCTCACCGGTCTGGAGGAACTGGTCCGCGCCGATCCGGACCTAATCGAGCTGGCGCTCGGCGCCATCCGCACCGACCTCGCCGTCAGCGCCACCTACCGTCACCGCCCGCACGCGCCGATCGGCTCCGCGCTCCACGCGCTGGCGGGATCCGACGACCCGATGCTGGCCACCACCGGCCTGTCCGGCTGGGCCGCTCACACCCGCGGTGCCTTCGACCAGCGCGTCGTGCCCGGCGGGCACCTGCTCGCCACCGTCGACCGGCCGGGACCGGTCGACCTCCTCACCTCCCTCCTGGCCAAGCGCCAGGTCTCCGGACCCGGTTCCGTGCCGCTCGCCGCGCGGGGCGACGGTTCCCCCTCCCTCCCCGCCGGTCCCGCCTCCGCCCCGTCCTCCGACACCTCCAAGGAGCACTGATGACGACCACCCTCACCACGACCGCCGTCGACCTCACCGACCCGGGCCTGTGGGCGCGGCCCGACACGCCGGAGCTCGTCGCCGAACTGCGCCGCGAGGCGCCCGTCCACCTCACCGACACCGTCGACGACGGCCCCGTCTGGTCGGTGCTCACCTACAAGGAGTCGGCGGACGTGCTGCGCAACGCCGCCGTGTTCAGCTCGGAGTCCGGCTCGCTGCTCGGCGCCGGTGAGGGCAACGTGCCGGTCGGCTCGGGCCGGATGATGGCTCTCACCGACCCGCCCCGCCACCGCGAACTGCGCGCCCCCGCCAACCCGTTCTTCTCCAAGGGCGGTGTGCGCGGCGCCGCCCGCTCCATCGCGGAGCGGGCCGGCGAGCTCTTCGACCGGGCCGTCGAGCAGGGCGAGGTGGACCTCGTCGACGTGGTCTCCGCGCTGCCGCTGGCCGTCATGTGCGACCTGCTCGACGTGCCCGAGAAGGACCGCGACATGGTGGTACGCGTCTGCGACGTCGCCTTCCTCGGGCGCACACCGGAGGAACGCCGGGCCGGACACCAGCAGTTGATCCCGTACCTCCTGCACCAGGTGATGCTGCGCCGCTCCGACCCCCGCGACGACCTGATCTCCATGATGGCCACGTACAAGGTCGGCGGACGGCTCCTGCCCGTGGAGGACGTCGTGCTCAACCTGGACAACATCGTGGTGGGCGGTGTCCAGACCGTCCGCCACACCGCCGCCATGGGCCTGCACACCCTCGTCCAGCGCCCCGACCTGTGGCGGAAGCTGCAGCAGGGCGAGGTGTCCATGGACTCCGCCGTGGACGAGCTGCTGCGCTGGACCTCGGTGGGCCTGCACACGCTGCGCACCGCCACCCGGGACATCGAGCTGGGCGGCCGGCAGATCCGTCGCGGCGACCGGGTCGCCGTGTGGGTGTGGTCCGCCAACCGGGACCCGGAGGCCTTCGAACGGCCCGAGGAGATCCTGCTCGACCGTTCGCCCAACAAGCACCTGGCGCTAGGCCTGGGCGCCCACTACTGCATCGGTGCCCCGCTGGCCAAGGCCGAGCTCAGCGCCCTCTACTCGGCGGCGCTGGAGAAGGCGGCCCGCATCGAGCCCGCCGGGCCGGTCGACCACAACCGCTCGATCATCAACTTCGGTCTCGACCGCTTCCCGGTGCGCCTCGTCCGCCGATGAGCCGCCCGCCCCGACACCCCGGGCGCCGTGGGCCGGCGCGGGGTGCGCAGGTACCGCGCCCTCCGGCAGTGCGCCAACTGCCGCTCACCTGCCGGAGCTTGTGCCGCTCCCGCCGCCGCGGCGCGCCTACCTTCGAATCGCACCCCGGATCACCGATCACCCTACGGAGACCACCATGAGCAACCCGTTCGAGGACGACAACGCCGGCTACCTGGTCCTGGCCAACGACGAGAACCAGCACTCGCTCTGGCCGGTCTGGATCGACGTGCCGGCCGGCTGGACCACCGTCCACGGCGAGGCCCCCCGCCAGGAGTGCCTCGACTGGATCGAGGCCAACTGGACCGACATCCGCCCGGCGAGCCTGCTCGCCACGCTCGACCAGCGGTGAGCGCCGCCATGCCGACCTGGGAGCTGAACCCCGGCCGCCCGGCCCTCACCCACGTGCCGCCCGCCGCCGACCTCGCCGAGGCCTGCGACTGGCTGCGCGAGAACGAGACCGCGCTGACCGCCGCCCTGCACGAGCACGGCACGATCTTCCTGCGCGGCCTGCCGGTCGCGCAGGCGGCGGACGTCGCCGCCGTCCGCGACGTCCTGATCCCCGAGCCCACCCCGTACCGGGAGAAGGCCACCCCGCGCAGCGACTTCGGTGACGGCGTCTTCTCGTCCACCGACCTGCCGCCCGCCCAGTCGATCCGGATGCACAACGAGAACAGCTACACCCTGACCTTCCCCGGCCGGCTGCTCTTCGCCTGCCTCACCGCGCCCGAGACCGGCGGCGCCACCCCGACCGCGGACGTCCGCAAGGTACTCGCCGGGCTCCCCGACCACTTGGCGGCGCGCGGCCGGTCCTCCGGCTGGACGCTCACCCGCAACTACTCGGACTACGTCTCGCTCGGCTGGCGCACCGCCTTCGGCACCGAGGAGCGCGCCGACGTCGAGGCGTACTGCCGGGAGAACGGCATCTCCTGGGAGTGGCAGCCGGACGGCAACCTCCGCACCAGCCAGCTGCGGTCGGCCACGGTCCACCACCCGCACACCGGCGAGGAGGTCTGGTTCAACCACCTGGCCTTCTGGAACGAGTGGTCGCTCGACCCGGACATCCGCGAGGCCATGGTCGACGAGTTCGGCCCGGACGGGCTCCCGTTCAACACCGGCCTCGGCGACGGCGAGCCGCTCTCACGCGAGGACGTGGACGCCCTCAACGCGGCCTACGACGCGGCCACCGTCCGCGAGACCTGGCAGGTCGGCGACGTGATGCTGGTCGACAACGTGCTCTGCGCGCACGGCCGCGACCCGTACCGGGGCGACCGGAAGATCGCCGTCGCGATGGGCCGGCCCGTGGACCTCCTGGACTGCAGGCCCACGGTGGACCCCACCGTCGACCGCACGGTGGACCCGTCCACCGCAGTCCCCGCCTGAGGCGACCCGACCACCATCCACGCCGTGACGTGAGCAGAGGAAGCACCGTGATCCCGGTTTCGTACGCACAACAGCGTCTCTGGCTGATCGACCAGATCGAAGGGCCGACCGCGCTCTACAACCTGCCGTTCGCGGTCCGCCTGCGCGGCACGCCCGACATCGAGGCGCTGCGCGCGGCGACGGCCGACGTGGTCGCCCGGCACGAGGCCCTGCGCACCGTGTTCCCGGTGGCCGACGGAGTCCCGGTGCAGCGGATCCTGCCGTCCGCGGAGGCGCGGATCGCCTTCGAGTCGGTGAGCTGCGCACCCGGCGACTACCCGGCCCTGCGGGACCGGGCCGCCGCCCGCACCTTCGACCTGGCCACCGAACTGCCCGTCCGGGTCACGGTCTTCTCGCTCACACCCGCCGACACACCCACCACCGGGCCCCGCCCGCAACCGTCCACCGAGCACGTGCTGCTCGTCGTGCTCCACCACATCGCCGGTGACGGCTGGTCGCTCGGCCCGCTGCTGCGCGACCTCGCCACCGCCTACACCGCCCGCCTCGACGGCTCCGCACCCGACTGGGAGCCGCTGCCGGTCCAGTACGCCGACTACACGCTCTGGCAGCGCGAACTCCTCGGCGACGAGACCGACCCCGACAGCCTGATGAGCCGGCAGCTCGACTACTGGAGAGGAGCCCTGTCCGGACTGCCGGAGGAACTGGAGCTGCCGGTGGACCGGCCGCGGCCGCCCGCGCCGACCGGCGCCGCGGACGCCGTACCGTTCCACTACGGCCCCGAGCTGCACACCGCCCTCGCCGACCTCGCCCGTCGGCACCGTTCCACCCTGTTCTCCGTCCTCCAGGCCGGTCTCGCCGCGCTGTTCACCCGGCTCGGCGCCGGCACCGACATCCCGCTCGGCACCGGCGTGGCAGGCCGCTCCGACGAGGCGCTCAACGACCTGGTCGGCTTCTTCGTCAACACCCTGGTGCTGCGCACCGACACCTCCGGCGACCCGGCCTTCACCGAACTCCTCGGCCGGGTCCGGGAGGCCCAGCTCGACGCGTTCGCCCACCAGGACGTGCCCTTCGAGCGCCTCGTCGAGGAGGTCAACCCGGCCCGCGCCCTCGGCCGCCACCCGCTGTTCCAGACCCTGCTCGTGCTGCAGAACCACGAGGAGGGCGAACTCGGCCTGCCCGGCCTGGAGTCGGAGCCCGAGCCGCTCGGCCTGCGGGTGGCCAAGTTCGACCTCAACATCGGCGTGACCGAGCGGCGCACCGCCGACGGCGCCCCCGCCGGCCTCACCGGTTCCGTCGAGTACGCGGCCGACCTCTACGACCGCGCCACCGTCACCGCCCTGTTCGAGCGCCTCGGCCGGCTCCTCGCCGCCGCGGCCGCCGACCCCGAGGCGCCGATCGGCACCCTCGACATCCTCACGCCCGAGGAGCACGACCGCCTGCGCGAGGACTGGAACGCCACCGCCGCGCCCGTCCCGTACGGCTCGCTGCCCGAGCTGTTCGCGGCCCAGGCCGCCCGTACCCCGGACGCCGTGGCCCTCGCCCACGACGCCGGCACCGTCTCCTACGCCGAGCTCGACGCCCGCGCCAACCGGCTCGCCCACCACCTGATCGCCTGCGGTGTCGGCCCCGAGTCCCCGGTCGCCCTGCTGATGGAACGCTCGGTCGACCTGGTCGTCGCCACCCTGGCCGTGCTCAAGGCCGGCGGCTGCTACGTCCCGATGCACGCGAGCCTGCCGCCGGAGCGGATGGCCGCGCTGCTCGCCGACACCGCCGCTCCCGTCCTGCTCACCGACCGCACCGACCCCGGCTTCCCGCACACGGCCGCCGTGGTCCGCCCCGGCGACGAGACGGCAGCCCCGTCGCACGACCCCGGCGTCGCCGTCCACCCCGACCGGCTCGCCTACGTGATGTTCACCTCCGGCTCCACCGGCACGCCCAAGGGCGTCGCGGTCCGGCACCGCGACGTCGTCGACCTCGCCGCCGACCGCCGCTGGCAGGACGGCCGGCACCGGCGGATCCTGCTGCACTCCCCGCACGCCTTCGACGCCGCCACCTACGAACTGTGGACGCCCCTGCTGTCCGGCGGCACGGTCGTCGTCGCCCCGCCCGGCAGCCTGGACGCCGCCGCCCTGCACGCCGTCGTCACCCGGCACGAGGTGACCGCGGTCTTCCTCACCAAGGCGCTCTTCGACCTGGTCGCCGAGCAGGCCCCGGAGACCTTCCGCGCCCTGCGCACCGTCTGCACCGGCGGCGAGGCCGCCTCCGGCACCCTGATGCGGCGCGTCCTCGACCACTGCCCCGACCTGCTCCTCGCCCACGTCTACGGGCCGACCGAGGCCACCACCTTCGCCACCCACCACCCCCTCGTCCCCGCCGACCTGGCCGGCCCGCGGCCGCCGATCGGCGCCCCGCTCGACAACATGCGCGCCCACGTCCTCGACGCCCGGCTGCGGCCCGTCCCGCCCGGCGTCCCCGGCGAGCTGTACGTGGCGGGCGCCGGCCTGGCCCGCGGCTACTGGAACCGTCCCGCGCTCACCGCCGAGCGGTTCGTCGCCGAACCGACGGCGCTGGCCGGGCCCCTCGGGCAAGGAGGGAGGATGTACCGCACCGGTGACCTGGTGCGCCGCCGCGCCGACGGCGCGATCGAGTTCCTCGGCCGCGTCGACGGCCAGGTCAAGCTGCGCGGCTTCCGGATCGAGCTCGGCGAGATCGAGGCCGTCCTCTCCCGTCACCCGGCCGTCCGCCAGGTCATCGTGATCCCCCGCGAGGACCGCCCCGGCGACACCCGCCTCGTCGGCTACTGCGCGGTCCCCGACCCCGTACGTGAGGGGAACACCGAACTCGCCGCAGACCTCAAGGAGTTCGCCGCCGCGACCCTCCCCGGCTACATGGTCCCCTCGGCCGTCGTCGTGCTGCCCGCCCTGCCGCTCAACGCCAACGGCAAGGTCGACCGGCGCGCGCTGCCCGCGCCCGACCTCGCCGCCGACAGCGCCGGCCGCGCCCCGCGCGACGAGCGCGAGCGCGCCCTGTGCGACCTCTTCGGCGAGATCCTCGGCATCGACGACATCACCATCGACGACGACTTCTTCGAACTCGGCGGTCACTCCCTCCTCGCCACCCGCCTCATCGGCCGGGCCCGCACCGAGCTCGGCGCCGAACTCGCCATCGGCGACCTCTTCCAGGCCCCGACCGTCGCCGCCCTCGCCGCCCGGCTCGCCACCGACCCGGCCCGGCCCGCACTGCGCCCGGAGCCCCGGCCCGAGCGGCTGCCGGTCTCCTTCGCCCAGCGCCGGCTGTGGTTCCTCGCCCAGGCCGAGGGCCCCGCCACCACCTACAACGTCACGCTCGCCCTCCGGCTCACCGGCCCGCTCGACCCGGCCGCCCTGGAGAGCGCGCTCGGCGACGTCGTCGCCCGCCACGAATCGCTCCGCACCGTCTTCGGCGCGCACGACGGCGTCCCGTACCAGCGCGTCCTGCCCGCGGCCCCGGCCCCGCTGCTCACCGTCACCGACCGCCCGGTGCAGGAGCTGGTCGGCCACACGTTCGACCTGGCCGTCGACGTCCCGCTGCACGCCTACCTGCGCCCCGAGTCGCCCGACGAGCACGTCCTCCTCCTGGTGATGCACCACATCGCCAGCGACGGCTGGTCGCTGCGGCCGCTCTTCCGCGACCTCGCCGAGGCCTACACCGCCCGGCTCGGCGGCGAGCGGCCGGTATGGGAGCCGCTGCCCGTCCAGTACGCCGACTACACCCTCTGGCAGTACCGGCTGCTCGGTGACGACACCGATCCCGAGTCCCCGCTCTCGCGCCAACTCGCCCGCTGGCGGGAGGCGTTGTCCGGACTCCCGGACGAACTGCCGCTGCCGTTCGACCGGCCGCGCCCGGCGGTCGCCAGCCACCGCGGCGACGTCGTGCCGCTGGAGCTCGACGCCGAGCTGCACGCGCGGCTCGCCGAGCTGGCCGCCGCACACGGAGCCACCCTCTTCATGGTGCTCCAGGCCGCCTACGCGACCCTGCTGCACCGCTTCGGCGCCGGCGACGACCTGCCCGTGGGCACCCCGCTGGCCGGCCGCCTCGACCCCGCCCTCGACGAGCTGGTCGGCTTCTTCGCCAGCACCCTGGTGCTGCGCACCGACCTCACCGGCCGGCCCACGTTCGCCGAACTCCTCGGCCGGGTACGGGAGTCCGACCTGGCCGCCTACGCGCACCAGGACGTGCCCTTCGAGCGTCTCGTCGAGGAGCTCAACCCGGTCCGCACGCTGGCCCGGCACCCGCTCTTCCAGGTGATGATCGCGTTCGACAACACCGCGGGCGGCGGCCCCGAGTTCCCCGGCACCCGCACCGCCTACGAGCCGCTCGGCCTGCCCACCACGGCCTTCGACCTCACCCTCAACCTGTCCGAGCGCCACCACGCGGACGGCAGCCCGGCCGGCCTGGAGGGCGGCCTGGAGTTCGCCACCGACCTGTTCGACCGTGCCACCGCCGAACGGCTCGCGAAGGCCCTGACACGCCTGCTCGCCCAGGTCGCCGACGAGCCGCACCGCCCGGTCGCCGAGCTCGACGTCCTCGGCGAGGAGGGCCGGGCCGCGCTCGCCGCCTGGCACGACACCGCCCGGCCCGGTGACGACGTCCTCGTCCCGGCCGCCTTCGCCGCCCAGGCCGCCGCGACCCCGGACGACACCGCGCTGGTCTTCGGCGGGACCCGCCTGACGTACGCCGAGCTCGACGCCCGCACCAGCCGTCTGGCCCACGGCCTGATCGCCTCCGGCGTCGGACCGGAGGACGTGGTCGCGCTCGCCCTGCCGCGGTCCGCCGCGTCCGTGGTCGCCGTCCTCGCCGTGCTCAAGGCCGGTGCGGCCTTCCTGCCGCTGGACGCCGAGTACCCGCGCGACCGGATCGCCCACATGCTGGCCGACGCCCGCCCGGCGGCCGTGCTCACCGGTGCCGGCTGGCCGCTGCCCGAGGTGCTCGACGGCCTGACCGTCCTCGACGCCGGCGAGGAGAACTGGGCCGATCGGCCCGCCGACGCCCCGCCCGTCCGCGTCGGTCCGTCCCACGCCGCCTACGTCATCTACACCTCCGGCTCCACCGGCCGCCCCAAGGGCGTGGTGGTCCGCCACGGCGGCCTCGCCAACCTGCTCGCCTTCCACCGCGACGTCACCATCGCCGCCGCCCGGGAGGCCCGCCCGGGCCGCAGGTTCCGGTTCGCCCAGACCGCCTCCCTCTCCTTCGACACCGCCCTCGAAACGCTGCTCTGGATGGTCGCGGGACACGAACTCCACCTGCTCGACGACGACCTGCGCCGCGACGCCGCCGCGATCGTCCGCTACGCCGAGGACACCGGCGTCGACGTCCTCGACGTCACCCCCGGCCACGGCCGGCGACTGGTCGAGGAGGGTCTGCTCGACCGCTGCCCGCCCGCCCTCCTCATGGTCGGCGGCGAGGCCATCGGCCAGAGCTTCTGGACCGCGCTCACCGCCGCCCCCGACACCGTCGTGCTCAACATGTACGGCCCCACCGAGTGCACCGTCGACGCCCTCCACCACCGGCTCTCCGGCGACCCGCGCCCCCTGATCGGCCGCCCGCTGCCCAACCTCCGCGCGCACGTCCTGGACGCCGGCCTGCGGCCCGTACCGCCCGGCGTCCCCGGCGAGCTGTACCTGAGCGGTGCCGGCCTGGCCCGCGGCTACCTCGGCCGGCCCGCGCTGACCGCCGAGCGCTTCGTCGCCGACCCGTTCGCGCCGGCCGATCCCCTCCTGCCCGGGGGCGGGCAAGGAGGGAGGATGTACCGCACCGGCGACCTCGTCCGGCGCCGCCCCGACGGCAGGATCGAGTACCTCGGCCGCACCGACCACCAGGTCAAGGTGCGCGGCTTCCGGATCGAGCTCGGCGAGATCGAGACCGTCCTGACCGCCCACCCCGACGTCCTGCAGGCCGCGGTGCTGCCGTACGACGACAGCACGGCCGGCCTGCGCCTCGCCGCCTACGTCGTCGCGCGGACCCCGCTCGACCCGGCCGCACTGCGTGCCCACGCGAGCGCCGCCCTGCCGGACCACATGGTCCCGGCGGCCTTCGTGACGCTCGACGCGCTGCCGCTCACCGTCAACGGCAAGCTCGACCGCTCCGCGCTGCCCGCTCCCGACTTCGCCGTGGCCACCGGCGGCCGCGCGGCCCGTACGGCACCCGAGGAGATCCTCTGCGGTCTGTTCGCCGAGGTGCTCGGCGTGACCGGCCAGGTCTCGGCCGACGACGACTTCTTCGCCCTCGGCGGGCACTCGCTGCTCGCCACCAGGCTGCTCAGCCGGGTGCGCTCGGTGCTCGGCGCCGAGCTCGGCATCCGCGACGTCTTCGAGGCGCCGACGGTGGCCGGCCTGGCCCAGCGCCTGGACGGTGCCGGGACGCGGCTCGCGCTCACCGCCGGCGACCGTCCCGAGCGCCTGCCGCTCTCCTCCGCGCAGCGGCGGCTCTGGCTGATCGACCGCATGGAGGGACCGAGCGCGCTCTACAACATGCCGCTCGCCCTGCGCCTCACCGGCCGGCTCGACCCGGCCGCCCTGGAACTCGCCCTGGGCGACCTGGTCGCCCGCCACGAGATCCTGCGCACCGTGATCGCCGAGCACGACGGCGAGCCCCACCAGCTGGTCCTCACCCCCGCCGACGCCCCGCTCCCGGTGGAACCGCTCGACTGCGCCGCGGAGTCGGTCGACGCCGAGGTCGACCGGGCGGCCCGCCGCCCCTTCGACCTGGCCGCCGAACCCCCCGTACGGGTCACCCTCCTCCGGGTCGCTCCAGAGGAGCACGTCCTGGTCGTCGCCCTGCACCACATCGCCGGTGACGGCTGGTCGATGGGCCCGCTGCTGCGGGACCTGGCCGCCGCCTACGGCGCCCGTCGCGACGGCCGCGCACCGGAGTGGCAGCCGCTGCCGGTGCAGTACGCGGACTACGCGCTCTGGCAGCGCGAACTGCTCGGTGACGAGGACGACCCCGACAGCGTGGTCGCGCGCCAGCTCGCCTACTGGCGCGAGACCCTGGCCGACCTCCCCGAGGAGCTGACGCTCCCCGCCGACCGGCCGCGCGGTGCCCGCGCCGACCACCGGGGCGAACGGGTCGCCCTGCCGATCGACGCCGAACTGCACCGCGCCCTGGTCCAGTTGAGCCGGGAACACCGGGTCACCCTGTTCATGACCTTCCAGGCCGCACTCGCCGCGCTGCTGACCCGGCTCGGCGCGGGCACCGACATCCCGATCGGCTCGGTGGTCGCCGGCCGCTCGGACGAGGCCCTCGACGACCTCGTCGGCTTCTTCGTCAACACGCTGGTGCTGCGCACCGACACCTCCGGCGATCCGACCTTCGCCGAACTCCTGGGCCGCGTGCGGGAGACCGGCCTCGGCGCCTACGCCCACCAGGACGTGCCCTTCGAGCGCCTCGTCGAAGAGCTGAACCCGGCCCGTTCGCTGGCCCGCCACCCGCTCTTCCAGGTGGCGATGGTCCTCCAGTCCAACGACGGAGCCGAGTCGGAACTGGCCGGCCTGCGGGCGGAGGCGCTGCCCGCGGACACCGGAGTCGCCAAGTTCGACCTCAACGTGACCCTGGAGGAGTTCTTCGGCCCGGACGGCGCGCCCGCCGGACTGGACTGCGCGATCGACTTCGCCACCGACCTGTTCGACCGGGAGACCGTCGAGTCCGTCGCCGCCCGCTTCGGCCGGCTCCTCGCGGCCGTCACCGCGCGCCCCCAGGACCGGATCGGCCGCGCCGACCTGCTGGCCGACGGCGAGCACGCCGCGCTCCTCTCCGGACACCGCCCGCTGCCCGCCGGACTGCCGCTCGTCCCCGCCGCCTTCGCGGCCCAGGCGGAGGCCACGCCCGACCTCACGGCCCTCGTCTTCGAGGACACCAGGCTCACCTACGCCGAGCTCGACGCCCGCGCCAACCGCCTGGCGCACGGTCTGAACGCCGCCGGCATCGGTACGGAGGACGTCGTCGCGCTCGCCCTGCCCCGCTCGGCGGAGACCGTGGTCGCGCAGCTGGCCGTCCTCAAGGCCGGTGCGGCCTTCCTGCCGCTGGACGCCGAGTACCCGGTGGAGCGCACCGCCCACATGCTGGCCGACGCCCGCCCGGCGGCCGTCCTCACCGGCGCCGGCTGGCCGCTGCCCGAAGCCCTGGACGGTCTCCTCGTCCTGGACGCCGCCGAGGACGACTGGGCCGATCAGCCCGCCGACGCCCCGCCCGTCCGCGTGACGGCGTCCCACGCCGCGTACGTGATCTACACCTCCGGCTCCACCGGCCGTCCCAAGGGCGTGGTCGTGAGCCACGGTTCGATCGCCGGCCTGCTCGCCGCCCACCGGGCGGAGACCTTCGGCGAGCCCGAGCGGAACCACGGCCGGCTGCGCGCCGCCCTCACCGCCTCGCTCTGCTTCGACGCCTCCTGGAACAGCCTGCTGTGGATGGTCGCCGGGCACGAGCTGCACCTGATCGGCGAGGACCTGCGCCGCGACCCCGCCGCCCTCGTCCGCCACTTCCGTACCACCGGCATCGACGCCGTCCAGTTCACCCCCACCTACGCCGAACAGCTCGTCGCCGAAGGCCTGCTGGACGAGCCCGCGCCGCGGGTGGTGCTGCTCGGCGGCGAGGCGGTCGCCCAGGCGCTGTGGGACCGCCTGCGCGAGGCCCCGGCCACCACCGGCCACAACCTCTACGGGCCCACCGAGTGCACCGTCGACACCCTGCTCCAGGCGTACGGCGACGCGGAGCGCCCCACCATGGGACACACCGTCCTCGGCACCCGTGCCCACGTCCTGGACGAGCACCTCAACCCGGTCCCCGCCGGCGTCCCCGGCGAGCTCTACCTCTCCGGCGACAGCCTGGCCCGCGGCTACCTCGGCCGGCCCGCGCTGACCGCAGAGCGCTTCGTCGCCGACCCGTACGCGCCGGGCGAGAGGATGTACCGCACCGGCGACCTGGTCCGCCGCACCCGCGACGGGCGGATCGACTACCTGGGCCGTACCGACCACCAGGTCAAGATCCGCGGGTTCCGCATCGAACCCGGCGAGATCGAGCAGGTGCTGACCGGGCACCCCGCCGTCCGCCAGGCCGTGGTCACCCCGCACGAGACCGCGGACGGCGACCGCCGTCTGGTCGCCCACTGCGCGGTCACCGCCCCGAGCCCCGAACTCGCGCTCGAACTCCGCAGGTTCGTGGCCGACTCGCTCCCCGCGTACATGGTCCCCGCGGCCGTCGTCACCCTCGACGTGCTGCCGCTGACCGGCAGCGGCAAGGTCGACCGGCGCGCACTGCCCGCCCCCGACTTCCAGCTCTTCACCGGCGGACGGGCCGCCCGCACGGCACGGGAGGAACTGCTCTGCGGCCTGTTCGCCGAGGTGCTCGGCGCCCCGGGGCCGCTCGCCGTCGACGACGACTTCTTCGCCCTCGGCGGGCACTCGCTGCTGGCCATGAAGCTGGTCAGCCGCGTCCGCACGGTCTTCGCCGCCGATATCGACGTCCGCGACGTCTTCGAGGCGCCGACGGTGTCCGGTCTGGCCCAGCGTCTGGACGGCACCGGCACGCGGACCGCGCTCACGGCCGGCGAGCGCCCGGAACGGCTTCCGCTCTCCTTCGCCCAGCAGCGGCTCTGGCTGATCGACCGGATGGAGGGCCCCAGCGCCCTCTACAACCTGCCGCTCGCCCTGCGCGTCACCGGCCCGCTCGACCCGACGGCCCTGGAACTCGCCCTGGGCGACCTGGTCGCCCGCCACGAGATCCTGCGCACGCTGATCAGCGAGCACGACGGCGAGCCCCGGCAGCGGATCACCCCGCCCGCCGAGGCCCGGGTCACCTTCGACCACCGCACCACACGGCCCGCCGACCCCGCGGCCGCCCTGGCCGCATGCACCGCCGCCCCCTTCGACCTCGCCGCCGAACCGCCCGTACGGGCCCACCTGTTCCCGCTCGCCGACGACGAGCACCTGCTCGTCCTCGTCCTCCACCACATCGCCGGCGACGGCCTGTCCATGGACCCGCTGCTGCGGGACCTGGCCGCCGCCTACGGCGCCCGTCGCGACGGCCGCGCGCCGGAGTGGCAGCCGCTGCCGGTGCAGTACGCCGACTACGCGCTCTGGCAGCGCGAACTGCTCGGCGACGAGAGCGACCCCGACAGCCTCGCCTCCCGGCAGCTCGCCTACTGGCGCGACGCCCTGGCCGGGCTCCCCGAGGAGCTGTCGCTGCCGGTCGACCGCCCCCGCCGCGCGGACAGCAGCCACCGCGGCGACCGCGTCGTCCTCCCGCTCGGCGCCGAACTCCACCGTTCCCTGGCCGAGTTGAGCCGCGAGCACCGGGTCACGATGTTCATGACCCTGCAGGCCGGGCTTGCCGCGCTGCTGACCCGGCTCGGCGCGGGCACCGACATCCCGATCGGCTCGGTGGTCGCCGGCCGCTCGGACGAGGCCCTCGACGACCTCGTCGGCTTCTTCGTCAACACGCTGGTGCTGCGGACCGACACCTCCGGCGACCCGAGCTTCGACGAACTGCTCCACCGCGTCCGCGAGACCCAGCTCGACGCCCACGCCCACCAGGACGTGCCCTTCGAGCGCCTCGTCGAAGAGCTCAACCCGGCCCGTTCGCTGGCCCGCCACCCGCTCTTCCAGGTGATGCTGCTGCTCCAGGGCAGCGCCCAGGGCGACCCGGAAGCGGCGCCGCTCGACCTGGCCGGGCTCGCCGCCACCGTCGAACCGGTCGGCGGGCACGTGGCCAAGTTCGACCTCTCCATCGCCATGGGCGAGTCCTTCGACGCCGACGGCGCGCCCGCCGGACTCGAGTGCGCGATCGACTTCGCCACCGACCTCTTCGACCGGGAAACCGTCGAGTCCCTGGCGGTCCGCCTCGGCCGCCTGCTCTCGGCCGCGGCCGCCCGCCCCGACCGGCCCGTCGGCCGCATCGACCTCCTCTCCGCCGCCGAACGCACGGAGCTCGTCGCCGGTGGCGACGCACTGCCGTCGGAGGTGCCGCTGCTGCCCGCCGTCTTCGCGGCCCAGGCGGCCCGTACCCCCGACGCGACCGCCCTGGTCGCCGGGGACGCCCGACTGAGCTGGGCCGAACTGGACGACCGTGCCGAGCGCCTCGCCGACCGGCTGACGGCCGCGGGCGCCGGGCCCGACTCGGTGGTCGCCCTGGCCCTGCCGCGCTCCGCGGACACCGTGGTCGCGCTGCTCGCCGTACTCAAGGCCGGTGCCGCCTCGCTCCCGCTGGACGCCGAGTACCCGGCCGACCGTACCGCCGCCATGCTCGCCGACGCGGCGCCCGCCCTGGCCGTGACCGGAGACGGCTGGCCACTGCCCGAACTGCTCGCCGGCCTGCCCGTCCTGACCGCCTCCCCGACTGCCGAGACGAACCCGGCGGCCGCGACGCACCCGACGGCCGAGACGGACCCGACGGCGGGCACGGGCCCGGCGGACGAGGCGGACCGCCGCGCCGGCGCAGGCGGCCCGCAGCGCCGCCCCACCGCCTCCGACGCCGCGTACGTCATCTACACCTCGGGCTCCACCGGCCGTCCCAAGGGCGTGGTGGTGAGCCACGGTTCGATCGCCGCGCTGCTGGCCTCGCACCGCTCCGCCACCGGACCCATCGGCGCCACCGAGCGTCGCCACGGCCGCCGTCGGGTCGCGCTGACCGCCTCGCTCTGCTTCGACGCCTCCTGGGACGGCCTGCTCTGGCTGGCCGCCGGGCACGAGCTGCACCTGATCGGTGACGAGGTCCGCCGCGACGCCGCCGCCCTCGTCCGGCACGTCCGCACGGAGTCGATCGACGTCCTGGAGGTCACGCCGTCCTACGCCGAACAGCTCGTGGACGAGGGGCTGCTGGACGCTCCACGGCCCTCGGACGCGCCTCGGGTGGTGCTGCTCGGCGGCGAGGCGGTCGGCCAGTCCCTGTGGACCCGGCTGCGCGAGGCACCGGCGACCGTCGCCCACAACCTCTACGGACCCACCGAGTCCACCGTCGACGCGCTCACCCAGCCCTTCGCCGCCACCGACCGCCCGGCCCTCGGCCGGACCGTCCTCGGCACCCGCGCCTACATCCTGGACGAGCACCTGAACCCCGTCCCGCCGGGCGTCCCCGGCGAGCTCTACCTGGCGGGCGCCGGCCTGGCCCGCGGCTACCTCGGCCGGCCCGCGCTGACCGCCGAGCGCTTCGTCGCCGACCCGTACGCGCCGGGGGAGAGGATGTACCGCACGGGCGACCTGGTCCGCCGGACCCGCGACGGGCGGATCGACTACCTGGGCCGTACCGACCACCAGGTCAAGATCCGCGGGTTCCGCATCGAACCCGGCGAGATCGAGCACGTGCTGACCCGCCACCCCCGGGTCCACGCCGCCACCGTCACCGTCCACGAGGACGACACCACCGGCCCCCGCCTGGTCGCCCACGTCGTGGCGGACGGACCGCTCGACCCGGCCGAACTCCGCGCCTTCGCCGCCGAGTCGCTGCCCGGCTACATGCTCCCGGCCGCCGTCGTCCCGCTCGACGCGCTGCCCCTGACCGCCAGCGGAAAGGTCGACCGGCGCGCGCTGCCCGCGCCCGACTTCCTCTCCTCGCCCACGGGCCGCACGCCCCGGACGGCGCACGAGGAACTGCTCTGCGACCTCTTCGCCGAGGTCCTCGGCCTCCCCGGTCCGGTCTCCGTCGACGACGGCTTCTTCGACCTCGGCGGCCACTCCCTCCTCGCGATGAAGCTGCTCGGCCGGATCCGCACCGCGCTCGGCGCCGACCTCGGCATACGGGTCCTCTTCGAAGCCCCGACCGTGGCCGCACTGGCCCGACGCCTCGCCCAGGACCTCTCGGACACGGCCGCCACCGACGCCCGCAGCGCCCTCGACGTGCTGCTCCCGCTGCGCGCCGGCGGCACCAGGGCCCCGCTGTTCTGCGTCCACCCGGCCGCCGGCGTCAGCTGGGTCTACTCCGGACTGCTGCGCCACCTCGACCCGGACCGCCCGGTCCACGGACTCCAGGCGCGCGGACTGAGCGGGGCGACCCCACCGTCCTCCGTCGCCGAGATCGCCGAGGACTACGTCGCGCAGATCCGCGCCGTCCAGCCGGAAGGCCCGTACCACCTGCTCGGCTGGTCCTTCGGCGGAGTCGTCGCCCAGGCGATGGCCGTCGACCTCCAGGCCGACGGCCAGGAGGTCGCCCTGCTCGCCCTCCTCGACGGCCTGCCCGCCGACCCCGCCCGGTACGCCGCCGGCGGCGCACCGGAGAACGGCGACGACCCGGTCGACACCCTCGCCGAACTGCTCGCCTCGCTGGGCCACGACCCCGCCGACGGGCGCGGCCAGGCCGACCTCACCGCACTCCTCGGCGAGGCCGCCGGCGTCCTGCCCGACGTGTTCGAGCTGCACCGCAAGCTGATGGCCGAGCACGTGCCGGACCACTACCGGGGCGACGCCGTGTTCTTCGGCGCCACCCTCGACAAGCCCGCCGACTGGCCCTACGGGGCGGCCTGGGGCCCGTACGTCGACGGCCGCGTCGAGGAGCACCGCATCCCCTGCACGCACGGCGCCATGACGCGGCCGGAGCCCCTCGCACGGATCGCCGCCGTGCTGGCCGAGAAGCTTGGAGAGTGACCCGCCATGACCACAGCCTCCGTCAAGCCGCCGTCCCCCGGCCCCTCCTCGCCGCCGGCGACGGAACCGCCGCGGAGGAGCCGCTGGGGCCTCTGGGCACAGGCGAACTTCCGCAGGCTCTGGATCGGTGAGACCACCAGCGGCCTCGGCACCGCGGTCGGCAACGTCGCGCTCGCCCTGGTGGCCGTCGTCACCCTGGAGGCCTCGCCGTTCACGGTCGGCCTGCTGACCGCCTCCGCATGGGTACCGTGGCTCTTCCTCGGCCTGTTCGCGGGCGCCTGGGTGGACCGCTGGCCCCGGCTCAAGGTGATGCTGGTCTGCGACCTCCTGCTGCTGGTGCTCTTCGGCAGCGTGCCGGTGGCCGCCTGGCTGGGCGTGCTGACCATGGGCCAGCTGGTGGTCGTGGCCCTGCTCGCCGGCGCCGTCAAGGTGTTCCTGTCCACGGCGAACAGCGCCGTACTGCCCGCTCTGGTCGCCAAGCAGGACCTCCTGGAGGCCAACGTCAAGCTGCGTTCCGGTGACGCGGCGGCGGAGATCGCCGGACCGGGCCTGGCGGGCCTGCTGTCCCAGGCGTTCGGGGCGGTCAGCGGACTGCTCGCCGACGCGGTCACCTACCTGGTCGCGGCGGTCTGCGTCGGCTCCCTCCGCGTCGAGGAGAAGCCGCCTGCGGTCTCCGAACGGCGCGGGATCCTCCGCGAGATCGGCGAAGGCGTCCGCTTCCTGGTGCGCGACCCGTACCTGCGTACGCTCGCGAGCTTCGCGGCCGTCGGCAACCTCGGCCTCAACGGCATCCAGGCGGTGCAGACCGTCTTCCTCATCCGCAGTGTGGGCGTCACGCCCGGCGGCGTCGGGGCCGTGTTCGCGGTCGTGTCGGTCGGCGGACTGGCCGGAGCGGCGCTCGCCGGCCGGATCGCGCGCCGCTTCGGTACGGCCCGCGGACTGCTCCTGTGCGAGCTGGTGGGGGCGCCGTTCATCCTCCTGCTGCCGCTGGCGGGGGAGCGGCTGCCGCTGGCGGCGAGCGCCGTGGCCTGGGCGGTCGCGGTCTGCGGTGTGATCGCCGGCAACGTCATCGCCGGCAGCTTCTACCAGGCGTACTGCCCGCCCGCGATGATCGGCCGGATCCGGGCCAGCGCCTCGACCGTCAACTTCAGCGCCATCCCGCTGGGAGCCCTGCTCGGCGGCTGGCTCGGCGAGGTGCTCGGCGCCCGCACCACCATCTGGATCATGGCGAGCGTGCTGCTCTCGGCCGGCGCGGTGCTCCTCGCGAGCCCGCTGCGCGCCATGCGGAGCTTCCCCGAACGCCCTGCGGAGTCCTGATCGCACCCAGGGTCCGTCCGGCGGATCAGGACCGGGTCCGCGGCGCCGGTCCGCCGGACGGAGCCCAGCCGCCGCCCGCTGTTCTCCGCCGCCACTCGTGAGCCCACCCCTCGGATTCACCCCCGCCGACCAGATTCGTCCCCGCCCCCGGATCCCCTTCGGACGCGGATCCACCGCGCCCCCGGATCCACCCCGCTCGTGGGTCCACCCCTGTTCGTGGATCCACCCTCACCCTCGACCTCACCTTCACCCTTCCACCCTCCGGAGCCTCCTGTGACCCGCACCGCCCGCCCCCGCCGCTTCCTGATGTGCCGTCCGACCCACTTCGAGGTCAGTTACGCGATCAACCCCTGGATGGACCCGGCCAAGCCGGTCGACACCGACCTCGCCGTCCTCCAGTGGGAGCGGCTGTACGAGCTGTACGCCGAACTCGGCCACCGCGTCGACCTGATCGATCCGATGCCCGGCCTGCCCGACATGGTCTACGCGGCGAACGGCGCGACGGTCGTCGACGGCAAGGTGCTCGGTGCCCGGTTCCGCAACGCCGAGCGCGCCGCCGAGGGCCCCGCCTACCTGGAGTGGTTCCGGGCCAACGGCTTCACCACCCACGACCCTGTCCACGTCAACGAGGGCGAGGGCGACCTGCTCCTCACGGGCAGCTACCTGCTGGCCGGGCGCGGTTTCCGCAGCGTCTCCGCCGGACACGCGGAGGCGCAGGAGTTCCTCGGCCGCCCGGTGATCGGCCTCGACCTCGTGGACCCGCGCTTCTACCACCTGGACACGGCGCTCAGTGTGCTCGACACCGACGAGGTCATGTACTACCCGGGAGCGTTCTCGAAGGGCAGCCGCGCGGTGCTGCGCCGGCTGTTCCCGGACGCGGTCCTCGTGGAGGAGGCGGACGCGGAGGCGTTCGGGCTCAACGTGATGAGCGACGGCCTGAACGTGGTGCTGCCGGAGGCCGCGACCGGAGTGGCGGCCAGGCTGCGCGAGCGGGGGTTCCGGCCGATCGGGATGGACCTCTCCGAACTGTTCAAGGGTGGCGGCAGCGTGAAGTGCTGCACGCTGGAGATCCGCGAGGCGTCCTGAACCCGGTCGACGCCCCGGTCCGTCCTCGACCGACGCTCGGGCCGGCGCCCCGGTCCACAGGCCCATCGACGCCCCGTTCAACGCCCCGATCAACGATGCCGGTCGACGTACGGTGCTCGTACGTCGATCGGCCGTTGAACGCGCCTTGCCATGCTGGTCCCATCAGCCCGGAACACTCCGGGAAAGCCCCGCGAAACCCCTTCCCATCAGGGAAGACGTCCTAGGGAGCAGTCATGGCGAAGCGTGCGAACACCCTCGGTGCCACCCGGATCCGCCTGGCCCTCGCGGCCCTCGGCCTCGGAGCGGTGATCGCCCTCGGCGCGGCCGGTACGGCCATGGCCGACGGTGCCGACGCGACCGGCACGTCGAGCACCCAGCCGGCGCCGGCCCCGACCCCCACCCCGACCGACGACACGGACTGGAACAGCACCGGCTCCTGAACGGCCGCCGCACCACCCAGCAGTACCGTTTTTCCAAGATCTCAGGGATCGACCAGCGCGAACGCCGGCTCCTGGAGGAGCCCGGCCACCTCGGCGGCCTCCGGAAGTCCCAGCCGGCAGAAGATCTCGTACGCCTGCCGCAACCGCGCCGCCGCCTCGGCCCCGCGCCCGAGGTCCGCCAGCGAGCGGCCGAGCACCACCAGAGCGTGGGCCTGGTCCCGTTCCGCCCCCAGTTCCTCGCACAGCACCAGCGCCTGACCGGCGTGGTCGAGTGCCTCGTCGGCCCGCCCGAGCGAGCGGAGACTGTCCGCCAGCCGGTAGCGCGCGTGCGCGGCCCGGTCCCGCAGACCGGCTCCCGTCGCCACCGTCAGACACTCCCCGAACCAGGTCACCGCCTCCTCGTGCCGCCCGAGTCCGTGCAGCGCCAGGCCGAGGACGTACAGCGTGTACGCACGACCGGGATCGTCCTGCCGGGTCCGCAGCTCGGCGAGCACCTCGTGACAGATCTCCACCGCCTCGGCCGCCCGACCGCTGCGCACCCGCGCCAGCGCGGCGTTCACGGTCGTCACCAGGGCACCGGAGCGGTGCCCCAGTTCGTTGGCGAGCAGCAGGGCCTCGTCGTAGTGGTTCACCGCCTCGTCGAAGCGGCTGAGGAACTGGCAGATCAGCCCGAGGTCGTTGAGCGCCTGCCGCAGGATCACCGTGTCGCCGGCCGTCCGCGCCGCGTCCACCGCCTGCCGTGCCGCGGCCTCGGCCGCGTCGAGGCGCGTCGCCGCCAGGGCGACGTTCCCGCGCAGGAAATGCGCCCGTCCGGCGGCCCGCACGTCACCGTGCCGCATCGCCGCCTCCGCCAGCGCGTCGGCGGTGGTGGCGAGCTGGCGGCTCGGCGGGGTGAGGACGAACGGCGTCAGCGCGATCAGCAGGTCGATCGCGGCACGCAGGGCCGTTCCCCGCATCCCGTCCGCCACCGCCGCGCCCACCGCCGTGCTCCCCGTCGCTCCCTGGGTGGCCTCTCCCGCGTCCGCGGCCACCTGGGCCGCGAGCGCCGCCGCGCCCGCACGCTCCGCCACGACCCATTCGCGTGCGGCGTCCCAGCCGGCCAGCGGGACGCCGGGGGAGCGGGCCGGACCCAGCGCGCCCGCCGCCGGATCGCCGGGCACCGCGTGCTGGAACGCGGTGCAGGCGGTGGCGAGCAGATGGTCGAGGAGCCGGTCCCGGGCCGCCAAGGTCTCCCCGCCCGCCGTCGACTCGCCCGCCGACGAGGGGCCGCCCCCTTCCGTCGGGCGCCGTCGGGCGAACGCCCGCAGCAGGTCGTGGTACCGGTAGCGCCCCGGGAAGGGCGACTCCACCATCGCCACGTCCACCAGCGCCTCCAGCAGGTCCTCGGCGTCGTACTCGTCGAGGTCGAGGAGCGCCGCCGCGGCCGGCAGCCCGATGTCGGGCCCGTCCACCGAGGCGACGAGACGGAACGCCCGCGCCTGGTCCTCGGTCAGCTGGCGGTAGCTCAGTTCGAAGGCGGCGGCGACCGCGAGATCGCCGATCCGCAGCTCGTCGATCCGCCGCCGCTCCACGTGCAGCCGACGGCTCAGCGTCTCCACCGTCCAGCCCGGCCGGGCCGCGAGCCGGGCGGCCACGATACGGACCGCCAGCGGCAGGTACCCGCAGGCCACCACGAGGTCGAGCGCCGCCTCCCGCTCGGCGGCCAGCCGCTCCTCGCCGATGGTGCGGCCGAGCAGGGCCAGGGCCTCCGAGGGCTGGAAGACGTCCAGGTCGACCTGGACGGTGGCCGGCAGCCCGGCCGGCCGGGTGCGCCCGGTGGTGAGGACCGCGCAGCCGACCGACCCCGGGAGCAGCGGCCGGATCTGCGCCGTGTCCTTGGCGTTGTCGAGCACCAGCAGCAGCCGCCGCCCGTCCACCACGGACCGGAACAGCGCCGACCGCGCGTCAAGACCGTCCGGCACCGCGTCGCCGGACACCCCGAGCGCCACGAGGAACCCGCTGAGCACCGCCTCCGGATCGGCCGGGACGGGGTCGGAGCCGCGCAGGTCCACGTACAGCTGGCCGTCCGGATAGGACTCCCGCACCCGGTGCGCCACGTGCAGGGCGAGTGCCGTCTTGCCGACGCCGCCCATGCCGACCACGGTGGCGATCACCAGCGCCTGTGCCGACGGCGCCCCGAGCGCCTCGTGCAGCACCCGGACGGGCGCGGTCCGGCCGGTGAAGTCGGCGGCGTCCGGGGGGAGTTGGGCGGGTCGCGGCGGCGCGGCGGAGGACCGGGCGGCAGCCGTCTCCCGGCCCTCCCGCTCGTACCGGCCGTCCCTCTCCTCCGGAGGGTCCGACGCGTCCGCCCGGGAACCGGCCGTGTCCGGGGACGAGTCGTCGCCGGTGCCGCCCCGGACGGCCCCCGTGTCCCCGTCCGCCGGGACCTCCGCCCGCGCGGGAAGCCCGGGCTCCGTCGGTCCCGTCGCCGGGCTCGGCTCCGGTGCGGCGAGTGCCGGATCGCCCTCCAGGATCCTCCGGTGCAGCTGGTCGAGCTCCGCGCCGGGCGCCACGCCCAGCTCGGCGAGGAACAACTGCCGGGCCCCGCGGTAGACCGCCAGCGCGTCCGCCTGACGCCCGGCTTGGTAGAGCGCCCGCATCAGCAGCCCGTACGCCCGCTCGTGCAGCGGGTGCTCGGTGGTGAGCGCGGTCAGCTCGGGGATGCACCGCGAGTGGCGGCCGAGGGTCAGGTCGAGCCCGATCCGTTCCTCCAGGAGGGTCAGCCGCAGCTCCTCCAGGCGCTGCCGGTGCCGCTCCGCGAACGGCCCGGGAATGCCCGTCAGCGGTTCGCCCTGCCACAGCTCCAGCGCCTGGTTGAGCAGGTCGCGGGCGCGCAGCGGTTCGGTGCGCGCGGTGCGCTCCGCCTCCGCGGCCAGCGACTCCGCCTGCGCCGCGTCGACGGCGAGCTTCGGCAGCACCAGCCGGTACCCGTCGCCCATCGACACCAGCACGCTCGACGCGGGCCGACCGCCCTGGCCGGATCTCGCCCCCTCCTCTTCCGCACCCGGGTCGCCCGCGTCCAGCATCTTGCGCCATCGCCACGCGTACGTCCGCACCGTCGTCATCGCCGCGCTCGGCGGCTCCTCGCCCCACAGCGCGCCGATCAGGTCGGTGGCGCTCGCCGAGTACCCCGGCCGCAGCAGGAGAACGGCCAGCATCGCCTGCTGTTGTGGACTTCCCACCTTCAGCGGAGTCCCCCCACGGTGAGCCCGCATCAGACCGAGTAACGAGAAACGGAGATCGCCCATATCCTGCCCCCACCCGCCCCAGAACACAGTGGCCGCCCCGTTCGGCGCACATGTCAGTCTTTGTGTGACCTTTTTAACCACAGCGTCGCACTCGGTGTCGAGAGCCTGTCGAGTCTGTTGAGCCTGTGGTGATCAGGTGTTGAACCCCGAAGGTCAGAATCGTCGTGCCGCGGGCCCGCCGGAGACGGAACGGCACCGCCCGCCCGTCCCCTCGACCGCCGGTGGCGCCGGGGCCGACCATACATTCGGAGGCCGATGCCCGTGAACACCGCGTTGTTGTACCGGCTGCTCGACACCGACCCGGCGGACGGGCCCGCCGAACTGCTCCACCGCGCCCGGGCCGGCCGTCACCTGCCGCACCTGGTGCTGTCCGCCCTGGCCCGCGACGGCGTACGGATGGGCGAGGCCGCCCGTGCCGAACTCCGCCGCGCCCGCGACCGCGCCGCCCACTACACGCGCCTGGCGGCCGAACTCGCCCGCTCCACCGGCGTCCGCGCCATCCGCGGCCTGCCGCTCGCCGGCTACTACCCCGCCGGACTGCTCCGGCCGCTGGACACCCTCGACCTCGTCGCACCCGACCAGGCGGCCCTGTGGCAGGCCGTCATCCGGCTGGTCACCGAACACCCGGTGGAGCACATCGACGTCTCCCTGCTCGGGGACCGGCCCCACCACACGGCCGTCACCGTCCACTGGCCGGCCGAGGACCCCCTGGTCGACCCCTGGTTCCGCGTCCACCTCAGCACCGCGGCCCTGCCGGGCGACGGCTCTACCGTGCCCGTCCGGCCGTACCTGGTCGCCGACGAGCACGTCGAGTGCCTCATCGCCCTCGCCGAGACCCTGCTGCGGGAACCCGCCCTCACGCCAGGACCCGTCACCGTCCTCGACATCGCCGGCCTCACCGGCCGGCCCTTCGAACCCGCCGAGACCGCCGCCGTCCTGGCGGCCTACCGTCTGGCCCCCGAGGCCGCCATCCTCCTCGACCACGCCGCCGGCCACCTGCCGCTCGGCCCGCTGGCCGCCGTCCGCGCCGAACTCGCCCCCGAGCTCGGCCCCGAACGGCGCCGCCGCGCCGAGGCCACCACCCGACGCCTCGTCACCCGGCACGGCACGCTCCTGCGCCGCACGGTCATCCGTCACACCTGGGACGAGTCCCGGCTGCTCACCCCGGCTCCCGACACGCCCCTGCTCCTGACGCCCGTGGCCGACTACCTCCTCACCCCCACCCCCGTCACGCCCGTCACCCCGACCCTCCGCACGGCGGCCCTCCGGGCCCTCCACGAGTGGGACACCGCGTGCTGAGCCCCGGGGCGTGTCTCCCGGATCCTGCCCGCGTCCCGGCGCCCGCCCGGCCTGGTCCGAAAGACACGTCCTACCGCCGGGACATGTACAGCCCGAGGGCCTTGTGCAGGAGCCTGTTCAGCGGGAAGTCCCACTCGCCGAGGTACTCGACGGCCTGTCCGCCCGTGCCGGCCTTGAATCGGAGCAGGCCCAGCAGGTGGTTGCCCTCGTCCAGGGTGTCGGTGATGCCCCGGAAGTCGTAGACGCCCGCACCCAGTTCGTGGGCGTCGCACATCATCCGCCACTGGACGGCGTTGTTCGGCTGCACCTCGCGCCTGCGGCTGGTGGAGGCGCCGTACGAGTACCAGACGTGCTCTCCGACGGTCAGCATCGTCGCGGCCGCGAGCACCTCGCCCTCGTGGTGGGCGAGGTAAAGCCGCATGCGGTCGGGGTGCTCGGAGGTCAGCGCCGTCCACATGCGCTCGAAGTACGCCAGGGGGCGCGGGATGAAGCGGTCGCGCTCGGCGGTCTCGACGTAGAGCCGGTGGAAGTCCGCCAGGTCCTCGTAGCCACCCTGGACGACCTTGACGCCGGCCTTCTCCGCCTTCTTGATGTTGCGGCGCCACTGCTGGTTGAAGTCCCGCCGGACCTCCTCCATCGTCCGGCCGGCGAAGGGCACCTGGAACACGTAGCGGGGCTGGCCGGCCGCGAAGCCGTCCTCGCCGCCCGGCTCCGTCTGCTGCCAGCCCATGTGCCGCAGCCGGTCGGCGATGCCGAAGGCCCGCGCCTCCTGCTCCGTGGCCGGCACGTCCCGCAGCCGCCGGGCCGCCGGGTCCGCGATCGCGTCCTTGACCGCCTCGGCGCTCCAGCGCCGGACCACCACGGGCGGGCCCATCTTCACCGAGAAGGCGCCCCGGCCCTTCAGGTACGCCAGCATCGGCCGCAGCCACTGCGCCAGGTCCGCCGAGTCCCAGTCGATCACCGGGCCCTCCGGCAGGTAGGCCAGGTACCGCCGCAGCTTCGGCAGCGGACGCAGCAGCACGAGACCGGCTCCCACCAGCTGCCCGCCCTCGTCGAACCAGCCCAGGCTCTCCGCCCGCCAGTCCGGCTTCACGTCCGCCCAGGACGGGACCTGCATGTGGCTCACCGACGGGCGGGCCGCGACGAAGGCCAGGTGCTCCGCACGGCTGATGGGGCGCAGTCGGTAGGTCATGCGGGCTGTTCCTCTGCTGGGCTCGGAAGCGACGGTCGATGCCCAGGACGCCCCCGCGGACCGCTCCGGTTCCGTCGGCGCTGGTCAGAGGTCCTTTCCCGGGACGGGACAGGAGCCGTCACCCCGCGCCGCCGAGCCCCGGCGCGCCCCAGACGGGGAACCAGCGCTCCAGGTCCGCCTCCATCGCGAGGTCACCCGCGAGCAGGCCTCTGACCTGGAGCTCCAGGGCGTTGTCGCGGGCCTCGGTGCCGTCCGAGCACGGCGCGAAGGGATAGAAGGTCCCGCGCTTGTAGAGATAGACCAGCGCGAGGTCGTGGGCGGCCTCGGGCGCGCGGAACACCGTGAGGGAACAGAGCAGGTGCGGGCCGAAGCCGGCCTCCTGGAGCAGGGTGTTCACCGCGTGGAGGTCGTTCACGAGCGAGACGAGGTCGTCGGCGGGGCGGCGGGCGGAGAGCCAGGTGTAGCCGTACGCGTCATGGCCGAACGCCACCGGAGCGGCCCCCGCCCGCTCGTCGACGTCGAGCAGTTCCCGCACGTCCTCCTTCAGCCGGGCGAAGGCACCGCCCTCGACCCCGGCGAAGCACACGGACCCCGCGCCGGTCGGCGCGTACCCGGTGTCCGCCCGGAGGGTGAGCGCGGCGGCGGGCAGCGCGAAGAGCCGGTCGAGGTCGGGACGCACCGGCCTGCTGCGGCCGAGGATGCTGTCGAGGATGCCCACCGTCCTCAGGCCCCGCCGAGCTGCGCCGAGATCCGGGAGAGCTGGTCGAGCCGCTGCTCCAGGGTGGGGTGGGAGGACAGCAGCCGGCCCAGGCTCTCCTTCGAGGAGAAGGCCGGCGCGAACCAGAACGCGTTGTACGGCTCCGCCTTCCGCAGGTCCCGGGTGGGAATCCGGGCCATCTCACCGCTCACCTTGGTGAGCGCCGAGGCCAGCGCCGACGGCCGGCCGGTGAGCAGCGCGGCGGCCCGGTCGGCGGCCAGTTCGCGGTAGCGGGACAGCACCCGGGTGAGGAGGAAGCTGAGCACGTAGACGGCGCCGCTGACGACGGGCACGAGGATCATGGCGGCCGCCGCGTTGCTGTCCCGGCTGCGCCCGAGACCGCTGTAGAGCGCGACGCGGGTCATCATCCCGGCCAGCACGCCGAGGAAGGAGGCGATGGTCATCACCGCGACGTCGCGGTGGGCCACGTGCGACATCTCGTGCGCGAGCACTCCCTCCAGCTCCTCCGGCTCCAGGCGCCGCAGCAGCCCGGTCGTGACGCAGACCAGGGCGGTCTTCTCGCCCCGCCCGGTGGCGAAGGCGTTGGGCACGTCGCTGTCGGCGACCGCCACCTTCGGCTTCGGCATGTCGGCGAGCGCGCAGATCCGGTCGACGGTGCCGTGCAACTCGGGCGCCTGCTCCCGGCTGACCTCACGCGCCCCCATGCCCAGTGCCGCGATCCGGTCGCTGAACCAGAACTGTCCGACGAACAGGGCGCCCGCGATGAGCAGCACGACCGGCCAGGACCCGCGCAGCAGAACCATCAGGACGCCGACGAAGACCACGTACAACAGCCCGATCAGGAACATGGTCGTCGTCATGCGGGCGGTGAGCCCCCGGTCGGGGGCGTAGCGCGACCGCGTGAGCGAGCGGCTTGTGCGCATCAGGGGCACCTCTTCCCTCGCCGGCCTTCCGCCCCCTCCTGCCAGTGTGCTCCCGGCGCGCCGGGACCGGGGAGGACCGACGGCACGGCGGACACCGTCCGCCGGCTGTCGGCCCAGGCCGAGCCGCTCGGCGGGGACGGTGCCGGCGACGTCGCCGTCGTCCTCCGGGGGGCGGCGGGAGGCCTCGTCATGCCGTCGTTCCGCGGCTGGTACGGGCTCACGCCGCGCGAGGGCGAGACCGTCGCCGAACTGCGCGCGGGAGAAGGCGTCAAGCGGATCGCCCGGCGTCTCGGACCGTCCCCGTACACGGTCGACGACCACCGGACGTCGGCGTTCCGCAAGACGGCGGCCGAGGGCCGCGACGAACTCGTCGCCGCACTGACCCGCTGACCTCCTCACCGCCCGCTCCGCGGGTTCGCCGACGCGGTGACGGAGGCCCGTCCTGCGATACTTGGCCGTCGTCACCGCAGCCCCGACCGGAAGGCCCGCCATGACCGAGCAGACCGAGCAGTCCGAGCACGTGGAGCAGCCCGACGGTGCGGACGGGGCCGGGCGATCGGCCGCGCCCGTCGTCCGTCGCGTCGACGCGTGCCACCGCTACGAGATCGTGGTCGACGACGAGCGGGCGGGTCTCACCGCCTACCGTGACCGTGACGACCGCCGGGTGTTCTTCCACACCGAGATCGACGACGCCTACGCGGGACAGGGCCTCGCCTCGGTCCTCGTCCAGCGGGCGCTGGACGACGTCCGCGCCTCCGGCATGCGGATCGTCCCGGTCTGCCCGTACGTCGCCAAGTTCCTCAAGAAGCACGAGGAGTTCGCGGACATCACCGACGCGGTGACGCCGGAGGTCCTGCAGTGGCTGGACGGCGAACTGGGCCGCTGAGCCGGCCCCGCACTCCCGCCGCCCCGCACTTGCAGAAAGTTCCTGCAAGATCTTGCGGGGCGGCTCGGGGCGCTGTTTGACTGCCCGCATGAGCAGCGACACCGCCACGGCAGGCGACCCCGCGGCCACCGCCACCGCCTCCGCCCACGCCGCGGCCTTCGACCGCGCGACCGACATCGACATCGACATCGACATCGACGTCCTCGTCCTCGGCGGAGCCGGGGTCGACACCATCGTCTACGTCCCCGAGCTGCCCCTGCCGCTCGCCGACAGCCACATGATCGGCACCGGGATCGTGACCCGGGCCGGGCAGACCGGGGACTTCGTCGCGCTCGGGCTGCACCGGCTCGGGATGCGCGTCCACCACCTCGACATGCTCGGCGCGGATCCCGAGGGCGACCTGGTCCGCGCCTTCCACCGTGAGCAGGGCATCCCCCTCACCGAGGTGCGGCAGGCCTCGGGAACCAAGCGGGCCGTCAACCTCGTCGGCCCCGACGGGCGGCGGCTGTCCCTCTACGACGCCACCCGCGGGCATGACGACGACCGGCTGCCGCCGGCGACCGTGCGCGCCCTCGCCGCCCGCAGCCGGCACGCCCACGTCTCGGTCACCCAGCCCTGCGCGCACGCCCTGCCCGAGCTGCGTGCCGCCGGGGTGACGGTGTCGACCGATCTGCACGACTGGGACGGCGAGGCGGCCTACCACGAAGCCTTCGCCCTCGGTGCCGACCTCGTCTTCGTCTCGGCCGCCGCCCTCGGCGACCCCGAGCGCACCCTCCGCGACATCGTCGCCCGGGGCCGTGCGTCCGTGGCCGTCGCCACCGCCGGTGCCGCCGGCGCGTACCTGCTGACCGGCGCCGACGACGAGCTCGTCCACGTGCCCGCCGTCGCCCCGGCAGCCCCGGTCGTCGACAGCAACGGCGCCGGTGACGCCTTCGCCGCCGGGTTCCTGCACGCCTGGCTCTCCGGCGCGCCCGCCCGCACCTGCGCCCAGTACGGAAGCGTGGCCGGCGCCTACGCCTGCACCGTGCCCTCGACCCGTGCCGAGGCCATCGGCCGGGACGCCCTCGACGCCGAGGTGGCGCGGCTCGGAGCCGCGCGGGGTGGTCCGTGACCGGTCCCGGCGCATGTCAGGATCGAGGGATGACAGAGAAGATCATCGCGGCGTGCGACGGCGCGTCCAAGGGGAACCCCGGGCCCGCCGCCTGGGCCTGGGTCATCGGGACCGAGGCGGGCGAGATCGCCCACTGGGAGGCCGGGCCGCTCGGCACCGCGACCAACAACGTGGCCGAACTCACCGCGCTCCTCCGCCTCTTGGAGCGCCTCGACCCCGCCGTGCCCGCCGAGGTGCGGATGGACTCGCAGTACGCGATGAAGGCCGTCACCACCTGGCTGCCCGGCTGGCGCCGCAAGGGCTGGAAGACGGCGGCCGGCACCCCCGTCGCCAACAAGGAGCTGGTGGTGCGCATCGACGAACTGCTCGCCGACCGGCGCGTGGAGTTCGTCTACACACCCGCCCACCAGGTCGACGGCGACCCGCTGAACGACGCCGCCGACCGCGCTGCCAGTCACACCGCCCGCAGCCAGCAGTCCGCCGGGTCCGCCGCGGGCTCCCCGTTGCCCCCGCCGGAGCCCGCCTCCGCCCGCCCCGCCGCCGCCAAGAGGCCCCGCAAGGCGACCGGCGCCTCCGGCCCCGCGCGCGCCGGTGCGCGCTCCGGTTCCACCGCCCCCACGCTCAAGGCCAGGTTCCCCGGCCGCTGCCGTTGCGGACAGCCGTACGGCAAGGGCGAGATCATCACCAAGAACCCCGACGGCTGGGGCCATCCGGCCTGCGCGGGAGCCGCTTCCTAGCCTGCGCGGGGCCTCGCCCGACTGTGCGCCGAGGGCCTCGGCGGGGGCGGGTGAAAGGCCCTGTCGGGGGCCCGTCCGGGCCCCGCTGGGCCGAACGAGGGATGGGGTAAACCGGACATTCACTCAGCTGTGCGCGCGGGTTCGTGTGGGGTTCTGTTCTCGGGGCCGTCGGGGCTGCATACTGTTCCTCCCGCCACCGATGGCGAACCGTTTCACTTGCCCTTTTCACCCTTGGGCGAAGCGGTCGGCACCGGGCGGGAACCCCTCCCTTTCATCGTCGCCGCGATCCGGCGCGCGATGACCCCTGCCCGTGAAAGACCCGAGGTCCCGTGCCAGTACCTGTAGTCCTGCCCGGGCGCACCGTGCGCCTGGAACCGCTGGCCATGCGCCACGCCGAGGGCATCGCCTGGGCGGGCGCACTGGATCGTGCGGCGTATGCCTACACCTCCGTGCCCCACGGCCTTGACGCCTCTTGCGACTACATCGCCCGCGCCCTCGCCGAACAGGCGGCGGGACGGGCCCTGCCCTTCGCCATGGTCGACCCGCATACCGGCCGGGTGCTCGGCTCCACCCGCTTCCTGGAACTCGACTACTGGCGCGGACCCGTCATCTGGCCGCCGGTCACCGGGGTGCCCAACGGCGACCCGCTGACCTCGGTGCCCGACGCCGCCGAGATCGGCAACACCTGGATCTCCAGCGAGGCCCGCGGAACCGGCGTGAACACCGAGGCCAAGTACCTCATGCTGCGCCACGCGTTCGAGTCCTGGGGCGTGCGCCGGATCTCCATGCGGGCCGACGCCCGCAACACCCGCTCCCGGGTCGCCATCGAGCGCCTCGGCGCGACCTGCGAAGGGGTACGCAGGGCCCACTCGCGCGGCCTGGACGGCGTGGTCCGCGACACCGCGTTCTACTCGGTCCTCGACGAGGAGTGGCCGGCCGTCCGCGGCATCATCGAGCTCCGCCTCCCGGGCCTGCGCCCGCCGGCCGGCCTCCCGGCGGCGGGTTTCCCGGGCCAGACCCTGGAGCACGGCGGCGCGGGCGAACTGCTGCCGGCCTGAACGCGGGACGGCGGGCGCGGGCGCCGACCGGTCGGGCCGCGTGACACCACGGGCGCGGGCGACCGCGCCGTCGGACCGCGGGCGGGAGCCCGCCCACAATCCGACGGACCCGTCGCCCGCGCTCGCGCCATCAACGCACCCGGCGCCCGGCCTGGTCGGCACCGGCCCGGTCGGCACCGGCCCGGTCGGCCCTGGCCTCGGCCCCTGGCCCGGTCGGCATCGGTCTGGTCGGCCCTGGCCCGGGTCGGCACCGGCCCTCACACCGGCAGCCGCCCCGGCAGGCTCGGGTGCGGTATCGGCGGGTCCTCGTCGTCCGGCGGTGGTGCGGGTGGCGACGGCCGCAGGACGTCGTCCAGCGCCGCGAGCCGTACGAGGCGCAGGATCATCGGCTGGTCGCAGACGAGCCGCCAGGCCGCGCCCCGGCCCTGGACGCGCTGCGCGCAGCGGACCAGCAGGCCGAGCCCCGACGCGTCGCAGAACGTGACGTGTCGCAGGTCGACGGTGAGTGCGGACGCCTCGCGGGCCAGCACGTCGAGTTCGGGCCGGACGCGCTGCACCAGCACCAGGTCGAGCTCTCCGTACAGCTCGACCGTCGTCAGACCCTCGCTCGACCGGACGGCGAGGTGCGGATCGCCGCGTCGGATCAGATGCATGGACACGCTCCACTGGATCGGTCCCCGTGCATCGAGGTTCGCGGCCCCTACCGAGGCAGACACGTTTCTCCACATCCGCCATCACCCGAAGAGGTGAAAACGAGGCATATTGGCCCGCTCAGCGCTTCGATGCGGGCGGCACCACCGCGACCGGGCAGGACGCGTGGTGCAGCACCGCGTGCGCGACGGAGCCCACGAGCAGCGTCTCGACCCGGTGCCGGCGATGGCGCCCCACGACGAGCAGTCCGGCCTCGGCGGAGTCCTCGACCAGCCGCGCCGCCGCGTCGGCGGGCGTGATCGCCGGGACCACCCGGACATCCGGATGGCGCTCGGCGAACGGCCGCAGCCGCTCCTCCTGGCGCCGGGTCGTGGTGTCCACCAGCTCCGGCGTCTCGTCCGGCAGCGGCGGCGGCACCTGGAGCGCGGGGGCGGGCGCGCCGATCAGCAGGGCGGGGGAGGGCGGCACCGGGTAGGCGGTCACCACTTCCAGCGGCACCTTGCGCCGTGCGGCCGCCTCGAAGGCGAATTCCACGACCTCGTCGGCGGTCTCCTCGATGTGCAGCCCCAGCAGGACCCGGCCCGCCTCCGCCCCGCTCTCGAGGGACGCGGCCCGAGCCTCGTGCGGCACGACGACCACCGGGCAGGGCGCCGACGCCGCCAGGGCCCGGCTGTTCGACCCGACGAGCAGGCTCGCGAAGCCGCCCCGCCCGCGCGAACCGACCACCAGGAGCCGGGCGCCCCGGGCCGCCTCCGTCAGGGCGTCGACCACGGAGCCGTCCAGCGAGGCGTACCGCACGTCGACGCCCTCGGCCCGGGGCCCGACCTCGGCGGCGAGGGCGTCCACGACGGTGTCGGGAAGCTCCGGGGCCGGTCCGAGCGACTCGATCCGGGCGCTGCCGAGCTGCAGCGCCTCCGAGCGGACGTGGGCGACCGTCAGTGGTGCCTCCAGGCTCCGCGCCGTCTGCAGCGCCCACTCCAGAGCCCGCAGGCTGTGTTCGGAACCGTCGACCCCTACGACAACAGCTGGTTTCTCACTCATGCCTCGCACTCATATCGGGATCATCCAGCCCGGCACGGCTGCCACGCCGGGAGCCCGCCGACGAGGCACGGGCCCGGCGGGGTCAGCGCGCCGCCCGACGCCGGCCCCGTGCCGCGGCGACCAGCTCCGGCACGGTCCCCAGCTTGACCCGGGGCCGCCCCGTCTCCTCGCCGCGCGTCCGCTCGGCCCGCTCGATCGCGGCGAGCCCGCGCGCGTCGACCACGTGCCGGGCCCGGCCGCGGGCGAGCCGGTCGAAGGCCCGCGCCGTTCCGGTCGGCGCCGGCAGGGCGCCGTCGACCGCGTCGGCCAGGAGCGTGCCCACGGTCTCCGCCGCGCAGGTGCGGTTGGCGCCGATGCCGCCGGACGGGCCACGCTTGATCCAGCCGACCACGTACGTGCCGGGCCGGTCCTCGACCCGTCCGCCGCGGTGCGGCACCGTGCCGGTGGACTCGTCGTACGGCAGCCCCGCGACCGGCAGTCCGCGGTAGCCGACCGCCCGCAGCACCATGCCGGCCCGGACCTCCACGGGTCCGGACCCGGCCCCGCCCGTCACGCGCACCGCCCCGTCGAGGACCTCCTCGGGCGCGGAGCGGAAGCGGAAGACGATGCGCCGCTCCGGGCCGGGGGGCCGGCTCCAGTCCACCCGCTCGCGGACCGCGCCGCGCAGCAGCGCGGCCTTGTCGCGGGGGCCGGCCGCCTCGACGGCCTCCCAGACGCGCGGATCGTGGTCGTCCACGACGAGGCGGACGCCCGGGAGCCGTCCGAGGGCCAGGAGTTCGGGCGCGGTGCAGGAGGCGTCCTCGGGACCGCGCCGGGCGAGCAGCACCACTTCGCGCACGGCGGATGCGCGCAGTGCGGCGAGCGCGTGGTCGGCGATGTCCGTCCCCGCCAGCGTCTCGGGATCCGCGACGAGGATGCGGGCCACGTCCAGGGCGACGTTGCCGGCGCCGACCACCACCACCCGCTCGGCGTCCGACAGGTCGATCGCGTCGGGTGCGACCTCGGGGTGCGCGTTGTACCAGGCGACGAAGGCCGTCGCCGGGACGCTGCCGGTGCGCTCCTCTCCGGGGACGCCGAGGCGCCGGTCGCCCGCGGCGCCGACGGCGTAGACGACGGCGTCGTGGTGCGCGGCCAGCTCCTCCGCCGTGATGTCCGTTCCGACGTCGACGCCGAGGTACATCCGCACGCGCGGGTGCGTGTGGAAACGGGCGAAGGTGTCGCCGATCCGCTTCGTGGCGGGGTGGTCGGGCGCCACGCCGTAGCGGACGAGTCCGCCCGCCACCGGCAGCCGGTCGACCAGGGTGACCTCGGCGTTGGTGTGCAGCAGCAGGTCCTCGGCGGCGTACATGCCGGCCGGGCCGGTGCCGACGACGGCGACCCGGATCGGCGCGAAGTCGGAGGGCAGGGTGCGCGGGAAGGACGGCGCGCCCCACGCGTGGAAGACGGGCCCGCCCTCGGGCGCCGGGCGCGGCGCGCGCTCCTCGTAGAAGGCCGCGTTGACGGCGGCGTACTCCTTCTGCCCGTCGGTCAGCGCGTCCACCGGGAAGATCGCGTCGACCGGACAGGCGTCGGCGCAGGCGCCGCAGTCGATGCACGACCTGGGGTCGACGTAGAGCATCTCGGTGCGGCCGAAGTCCGGCTCGTCGGGCGTCGGATGGATGCAGTTGACGGGGCAGACGGCGACGCAGGTGGCGTCGTTGCAACAGGTCTGGGTGATCGCGTAGGTCATGGCGTCGTCAGCTCGCGGGGCTCCGGGACGGGGACGGGTGCGGGTCGATCGGGTCGATCGGGTCGAACAGCTGGATCGGGGTGGACCGGGTGGATCGGCTCGAACGGCCCGAACGGCTCGAACGGCTCGAACGGCCCGAACGGCTCGATCGGTTCGCCGATCGGACGGTGCGGGGCTCGGCGGTCCCGAGGCTCAGATGAGGTGGGCGCGCCGGTAGACCGCGACGGCGGGGCGGGTCAGCAGTCCGGCGGAGGCCAGGAACTCCATCAGGCCCGAACAGCTCGACCGCATCAGGGACTTGTGGTGCTCGTTGGCCCGCGCTTCGGCGAGCGCCCGCTCCGTGTCGAGCCCGGCGTTCGCGTACACCTCGCGGTTCACCATGCTGGTGACGATGAAGTACGAGGCGATCGAGACGACCAGGGCCTGGACCTGACGCCGCAGCGGTCCGGCCTTGCGGAGCCGGGCGCGGGTCTCCTCGCGGGCGAACTTCATGTGCCGCGACTCCTCGACGACGTGGATGTTGTTGATGGTCCGCACGAAGGGGACCACCCGTTCGTCGCGCATCCAGTCGCGCTGCATGACGTCGAGCACCTCCTCGGCGACGAGGATCGACGCGTACGCGGCCTCGCCGACCGCCAGCGTCTTGAAGGCGCGGCCGAGTTCGAGCACGAAGCGCGGCGGGCGGTAGGCCGGGGCGCCGAGCTTGGCGGCGCCGCGCCCGAACATGATCGAGTGCCGGCACTCGTCGGCGATCTCGGTCAGGGCCCACTGGAAGCGCGGGTCGGTCGGGTCTTTGGCGTACATGTCCCGCAGCACCATCTGCTGGAGGATCATCTCGAACCAGATGCCGGTGCTGGCCACCGAGGCGGACTCCTGCCGGGTCAGCTCCTTGCGCTGCGCCTCGGTCAGTTCCTGCCAGTAGCGGGTGCCGTACAGGGAGCTCCACTCGGGGCTCATCCCGTGGAAGTCCTCGTCGAGCGGCGTGTCCCAGTCGACCTCCGTCGCGGGATCGTAGGAGAGCTTGGCGGACGAGTCGAGCAGCCGCCGGGCCGCCTCGCGTTCGGGCTGCCGGCCTTGGTCCGCCGGCTGGACGGTGCTGCTTGCCATGGTGCGGCTCCTTCGGGACCTGGAGGGCGGGAGGGCGCTTGTTAGACACCGCGTCTAGCAAGCTGTTGGACGGACCGTATAGCAAGACGGGCCGCGCGCCTACCCGTCGGTACCGAATTCCGTTGCCCCGGACCTCCGGGCGCGGCAGGATGCGTTCATGATCGACACGACTGACAGCCCGGAGGCCCGGGCCGCGATCGCCGCGGCGACGGACGGGGAACGACGCCTGCACGATCCCGCCGTCAGGAACTCCGACGACGGCGTCCGGCTGTTCGATCCCGAGTTCGTCGAGGTCGGGGCCTCCGGGCGGCGCTGGACGTACGACGAGATGGTCGCGGCCCTGCCCACCCTGCACGGCGGAGCGGACGGCCCGCGCATCGAGGTCTCCGGCATGCGCGGGGTGCTCCTCGCCCCGGACCTCGTGCACCTGACGTACGAGAGCGTCATCGCCGGCCGCCGGGCCCGCCGCAGCTCCCTGTGGCGCAAGGGCCCGGGCGGCACCGGATGGCGTCTCTACTACCACCAGGGCACCCCCGTCCCGGAGGCCTGAACACGCGTGCTTTCATGAGGCGTTCACGGAGGCGGGGCGACCGGGGGAGCGGCGGGACATGCGGGCGGAAGACGACGGCGCGCTGCTGACGGAACGCTTCGAGCGGGACCGGCCGCACCTGCGGGCGGTCGCCTACCGCATGCTCGGCTCGCTCGCCGAGGCGGACGACGCCCTCCAGGAGGCCTGGCTGCGGGCGGACGCCGCCGGGATCGCGGGCGTCGAGAACCTCGGCGGCTGGCTCACCACCGTCGTCTCCCGGGTCTGCCTCAACATGCTCAGGTCCCGCGAGCGGCGCCGCGAGGACTCCCTCGACGACCGGCTGGGCGAGCCGGACGTCGACCTGCCCGGGCGCGACCCCGAGGAGGAGGCCGTCATGGCCGACTCCGTGGGAGTCGCCCTGCTCGTCGTCCTCGACACCCTCGCACCCGCCGAGCGGCTGGCGTTCGTGCTCCACGACATGTTCGCCGTGCCCTTCGAGGACATCGCCCCGATGCTGGAGCGGACCCCGGCCGCCGTGCGCCAGCTCGCGAGCCGCGCCCGCCGCCGCGTGAAGGGCGGCTCCGCCGCGGCCGACGCGGACACGGCCCGGCGGCGGCAGGTGGTCGAGGCGTTCCTCGCGGCGACCCGGGGCGGCGACTTCGCGGCGCTGCTCGCGCTGCTCCACCCCGACGTCGTGCTGCACGCCGACCGGATGGTCATCCCCACGCCGGAACCGGTGGTCGTCGCCGGCGGCCGGGCCGTGGCCCAGGGCGCCATGGCGGCGATGGGTCGGGCCCGCTACACCGGCCTGGCCCTCGTCGACGGCGCTTTCGCCCTGGCGATGGCGCCACACGGCAGGCTGCGCCTGGTCCTCACCTTCGCGGTGGAGGACGGGCTGATCACCCGGATCGAGGTCGTCGCCGAGCCGGACCGGCTCGCCGCGATGGAGTTCTCCGCGACGCACTCCACCGCCGTCGGGGCCGCGCCGGAGGACTCCACCCCGACGGAGTTCACCGCGCCGGGCCTCGGCGGCCCGGAGTGAGCCGCTCGGCGAGGGCGGCCGTGTCCGGGACGAACCAGAGCTGGGTGCCCCGGTTGGACTCCCGGACGAAGTCCCGCAGCGCCGAACCGTGCTCCAGGTGCCGGGAGATGTCGCCCACGACGGCGAGGCCGAGCCGGTAGTTGGCGAACTTCTGGACGATGTCACCGGCCACCCGGGTGCGCAGCCGGAAGAAGTCGTCCGAGAACCGCTCGACCGGCACCGCCACCCAGGCCGCCCCGGCGTACGAGCCCTCGCCGATCACGTCGAGCGCCTCCCGCTCGCCGAGCAGGAGCGGGCCCTCGGCCGGACAGAGGAAGACAGGTGTGCCGTGGAAGTCCTGAAGGGCGCTCACTGCGTGCCTCCGATCAGTGCGTCGAGAACCTTGAGCAGGTCGGCGGTGGTGTCGAGGTCGCCGAGGACCACGAACTTCAGCGCGTCGCGCTCCTCGTCGAAGACGGTCTCCACCCGCAGCCGCCCGCCCGGATCGGCGCCCGCGCCGCCGTGCCGCCCGAGCGCCGTCGCCATGACGGCGTTGGCGAGCCGGTCGGCGGTGTGCCGGTCGACCCCGTCGACCTGCACGATGCTCGACACGTCGGCGCGCGGCCCGCGAGGGGCGGGGGCGGGCGCGAGGGGCGTTCCCGTGAAGGCCTCCAGGTCCTCCCGGCTGATCCGGTACTGCCGGCCGACCCGCGTCGCCGGCAGCCGTCCGTCACGGACGTAGCCCCGGACGGTCTTCACGTGCAGGTCGAGCAGATCGGCGATCTGCTCGACCGTGTAGTACCGCTGCGCCGCGTTCACGTCACCTTCGACCTTCCCTTTCCTTCCCTCACATTCCCTAAACTACCATTCGAAGAGGAGTTGCAGGGAAGGTTGGGGCCCATGGGGAGGTGGTGTCCGTGCCGTACGCGTCGATATGGGTCTGGGTGAGGCTGGTGCTTGACGTGTCGACCGGCTCCGCCCGCAACGAGCCCGACCCGCCGGGGACCGGTGCAGTGACCGCGAAACGTCCGCCGGTCACCGGCGACGGGCGCCAGGTGGCGCCCCGGTCCGTCGACACCTCGACGGTCGGCGACCGGAGCCCCGACCGCTCGGCCGCGCCTCTCCCCGGCGACCGCTCGGCTGACCGCTCGGCCGCCCCCGGCCCCGGCGAATGCCCGGCCGGCGGGCGGACCTCACGGCCCCGAACGGGTTCGTGAGGTCCGGCAGGGCGCCGTCCGCAAGGGCGGCGCGTTACGGGGCGCCGTTGCGCCAGACCGTCAGGTCCAGCGTCATGTACGTGCTGGGCGAACCCTCCGGTGAGAACGCCTTGACCGTGACCAGGCCCATGTGACCCGTCCCGGTGGTGACGCAGACCTGCCGGCCGGGCGACAGTTTGTTCACGTACACCTCGCGCGTGAACCGGGTGTCCGCCCGGCACGCGGCGAGGGTGCCCTCCTGCCCCGGGTCGAGCAGCACCATGTTGCCGCCGGTGCTCTCGGCGTCGATGTACCCGCCGGTGTCGTAGGAGAGGTCGTAGCCGCCGTCCTCGCCGTCCTGGGGCCGTACGACCTGGTCGCCGAAGGTCAGGTGGTAGCCGGCCGTCAGGTTGATGTTCTTGTACTCGACGGGCGTCGGCTCGGCCTTGGCCGAGGGCTTCCCGGACGGAGTCGTGCCGCCGCCCGAGCCGTCGGAGGGCGAGGCGCCGGACGACCCGCCCGAGCCGCTCTGCCCGCCGGGCTTGCCGTTGCCGCTCGCCGAGGCGTTCTTGTCGTCGTCCTTCGTCAGGACGTAAGCGGTGGTGGCGCCGCCCACCCCGAAGACGAGCGCGGCGGCGAGCCCCACGAGCAGCGTCCGCTTCGCCGGGTTCTGGCGCGCCGCCGGAGGCCGGCCGCCGGGACGCGGCCCGTTCGGGTAAGGCGTGTTCGGGTAAGGCGCGTTCGGGTACGGCGTCGGATACGTCGGCGCGGTCGGATACGCACCGCTGCCCGGGTACGGGGCCGGAGCCGGGCCCTGCGTCGGAGCGTAGGCGTGGCCCGGGTGCGGCGGTGGCGTCGGCGCGGCGGCGGGCGGTCCGGCGGGCGACGGCGGCACGGGCGCGGTGGGGGAGTAGGCGGGGGCGGGCCCCGCCGGAGCGGTGGGAGCGTAGCCCGCCGGAGGACCGGCCGGCGCTGTCGGCGGATGCGCCGGAGCCTGAACCGGGGCCGCGGGCGCGGCGGCCGGTGCGGGGGTGGCCGTGCGGGCCGTGATGTCGGCCGAGACGGCGCCCGGCAGCCAGTCCTCGGGACGGCGCAGCACGGTCGCCGCGTTGGCCGCCTGGCAGAGCCGGATCACCTCGGCGACGGACGGCCGGGCTTCGGGATCCTTCGCGAGGCAGCGGGTGACCAGGGCGGACAGCCGCTCCGGCACCGCGCCGAGCTCCGGCTGCTCGTGCACGATCCGGTACAGCACCCCGTGCGAGGTGCCCTCGCCGAACGCGGGCACGCCCGTCGCCGCGTACACGGCGACCTGCCCGAGGGCGAAGACGTCCGTGGCCGGAGTGACCCGGCGGCCGGCGGCCTGCTCCGGGGCCATGAAGGAGGGCGTGCCGATGGTGACGCCGCTGCCGGTGAGCGAGGTCGCGTCGGCGGCGTGGGCGATGCCGAAGTCGATGACGCGGGGGCCGTCCGCGGCGAGCAGCACGTTGGACGGCTTGAGGTCGCGGTGGACGAGACCCGCGCCGTGGATCACCTGCAGCGCCTCGGCCATGCCCGCGACCAGCAGCAGCACGGTCTCGACGGGCAGGGCTCCGTGCGCGACGACGGCGTCGGCGAGCGAGGGGCCGGGGACGTACGCGGTGGCCAGCCAGGGGCGCGTGCCCTCGGCGTCGGCATCGATGACGGGCGCGGTGAACAGGCCCTGCACGCGCTGCGCGGAACGGACCTCCTGGGCGAAACGGCGACGGAACTCGGCGTCCTCGCCGAACTCGGGCCTGATCACCTTGATGGCGACGGGCCGCCCGCCGGGCGTGTACGACAGGTACACCTTGCCCATGCCGCCGGATCCGAGCCGCGCGGCCAGCCGGTATCCGGCGACGGTCGTGGGGTCGTCGCCCTCGAGCGGCTGGAAGACCGGTGAGGCGCCGGCGCTGCCCGGCTGCTGACCACTCATCAATTCTTTCTCCCCGTGCGGAACTAAGGATCCCGGTTGCTCGCCCGGCACCCTATCCGCTGCGGGGCGGTCAGTGTGACCGGGTGGGATCGGGCCCGGGGCGGGCGAGGCACCGGAGCGCGAGATCGAGCGTGACCTTGGTGTCGTCGTGGAGGTCGGTGAGGTCGCAGACCTCGATCCAGGCGAGGTGCCCGCGCTGTGCGAACAGGACGACGTCACCGAGGAGGGCCCCGTCTTCGGCCAGGAAGGTGCGCGACGCCACCGACGCGGTGCCGGGGCCGGTCGGAGCGGCGGGGACCGCCGACGCGTCGATCACGAAGTCGGTGGTGCCGCACCCGCAGTCGCAGCGGCCCGCCACCCGCAGATGCGGCACCTGGCGGCGGAGCAGCGCCTGGACGGGATCGTCCCCGTCGAGGAGGAGCTCGAGCGCGGCGGCCACGTCGGCGGGCAGGTCGGCGGGGAGGGCATCGCTCATCCGGCCACCGTAGGCGGTCACAGCTGCGGGAATGAGGTGGGGGGTGCCGGTGTTGCAGAGGGCGAGGCTGACATGCCCGAGTCAAACGAGCTCGACGGCGGCAGCCGGAAGGAGCACTCATGCCACGCACCACCCAGCGCCCCGTGGTCACCCTCCGGTCCACGGCCGGCACCGGCGTCACCTACGTGACCCGCAAGAACCGCCAGAACGACCCCGACCGCCTGGTCCTGCGCAAGTACGACCCCGTGCTCGGCACGCACGTCGACTTCCGCGAGGAACGCTGACCGCGAGCGACCGGACGGACCGGGCGAGAGAGAGCGAGACGCCACGATGAAGGTACGCAACTCCCTGCGCGCCCTGAAGGCGCGCCCCGGCTCCCAGGTGGTCCGCCGCCGGGGCCGGACCTACGTCCTCAACAAGAAGGACCCGCGCGTCAAGGCCCGCCAGGGCTGATCCCGCGACCGCCGGCCCCGTCCTCCCGCTGCCGGGGGACGGGGCCGCCCGCTGCCGGGGGACATGGGCGCCCGCTCCCGGGGGCATGGCCGCCCGTGCTCACGAGACCGTCGACCGCTCCCGGCCGATCCGGCCGTGCAGCGATCACCCCTCGTTCCCGCGCCCCGCCCGCCCCGCCGAATTCCCCGCGCGGCCAGGTCCGCGCCCCCAGTACGCTCACCCGGCCGCGATCTCGGATCCCGCCGCGCCCCAGCCCCCAGGAGGCCCGTTGAGCACGCCCCAGACCGACGCCGTCGTCCGGCTCGTCCGCGCCGTCCTCGGTGAGCGGGCGCTCGGCGCGTACGCGCACGGATCGGCCGTGCTCGGCGGGCTGCGGCCGCACAGCGACGTCGACGTCCTCGTCGTCGCCGACCGCGGTCTCGGGCCCGACCAGCGGCGGGAGCTGACGGAAGGCCTGCTCGCCCTCTCCGGCAGCCGTGCCCACGGCGGCCCCGCACGGCCCGTCGAGCTGATCGTGGTCGTCGCCGGGCAGATCCGGCCCTGGACCTACCCGCCCGTCTGCGACTACCTCTACGGGGAGTGGCTGCGGGAGGAGTACGAGCGCGGCGAACTGCCCCGGGCGCAGCCCATGCCGGACCTGGCCCCGCTGCTCGCGATGGCCCGGGCCGGCGACGCCCCGTTCTTCGGACCGCCGCCCGCCGAGGTCATCGATCCGGTGCCCGCCGCGGACGTGCGGCGGGCGATCGTCGCGGGCGTTCCGGACCTCATGGCCGACCTCGACGACGACACCCGCAACGTGCTGCTCACCCTCGCCCGGATCTGGACCACCCTGGAGACCGGGCGGATCCGGGCGAAGGACGGCGCCGCCGCGTGGGCCCTCGACCGCCTGCCGTCCGACCGGCGGTCTGCGCTCGCCCACGCGCGGGACGTGTACACGGGGCGGGCCGAGGAGGACTGGGCGCCCCTGCGGGCCGCCGTCCGTCCCGACGCGGAGCAGCTCCTGGAGCGGATCGGGCGGGCGCGGGCCGCCGCCGGGCGGTCTTCAGGTCCCGGTGAGCGCCGCGACGACGAGATCGGTGAGGAGCGCGCCCGCGGTCCCGTCGGGGTCGAGATCGGGGTCGTAGATCGTGACGTTGAGGCCCACGCACCGCGGGGAGCGGACGAGCGGCCGTAGCAGCGCGGTCACCTCGTCCGGCAGCAGTCCGTCGGGATCGGGACTGTCGACCGCCGGCATGACCTCCGGATCCAGCACGTCGGCGTCCAGGTGCACCCAGAATCCGTCCAGGGCCGGCGTCTCCAGGCTGGCCGCGGTCACGGAGCCGAGCTCGGCGGGCCCCCGTTCCCGCAGTTCCCCGACGGTCACGACCGGCACCTTGAGCTCGCGCAGCTGGACGAGCTCCGGATCGTCGCGGTAGCCGTCACGGGTGCCCAAGACCCGGACGTCCTCGTCCCGCAGATAGGGCCGCAGCCCCTCCAGATCGGTCAGGTCGTCCTGGCCGCGGCCGGTCGCCAGGGCGAGTTCCTCACCGCCGGCGGCGCCGATCCGCTCGGAGTTGTCAGGATTGCGGAAGTCGGGAGAGGCGTCGACCGACACGAGGCCGTAGCGGCCCAGTCGGCGCAGCGCGAGCGCGGCGCCCAGCTGGATCGAGCAGTCGCCGCCGAGGACGAGCGTGAAGTCCCCGGCCGCCACGTGCCGCTGCACCCGGTCGGCGAGCCTGACCGTGTACGCGGCGAGGGCCGCGGCGTTGAAGACGCCGTCGCCCTCCCGCCAGTCGCCCCTGTCGTAGCGCGGCGGCACCACCACGCCGCCCTCGAAGGCCCCGAGCCGCCGCACGATCCCGTTCTCGCGGAGAGCGCCGGCCAGCTTGCAGCAACCGGGCACGGTGCCGGGCGCGGGCGGCCGGAGGCCGAGGTTGGACGGGGCGTCGACGACCACGATGTTCCGCATGCGGGCCATCCTCGCCGCCCCCGCCCCCGCACGCAACGAACCCGCCCCGGCCGCACGCTCCGTCCGGGCCCCGCCCTCCAGCTCGCCCTGCACCTCGCCCTCCACCCTCGTCCGCCGCCCCGCCCTTCACCTCGCTCAACCCCTGCCCTGCCCACCGCCCTCCGGCGGACTTCGCGGGCTTCGACCCTTCCGGCGTTGCCCAACCCCTTCGCGCACTGGTCTGGACCTGCCGGGGGAGCGGACGGCAAGCTCGGTGCATGGACTTGGAGTTGAGGCACCTCAAGACGATCCGGGCCATCGCGGACGCCGGCAGCCTCACCCGGGCCGCCACCGCGCTCGGCCTCGCCCAGCCCGCGCTCAGCGCCCAGCTCAAGCGCATCGAACGGGCCCTGGGCGGGACGCTGTTCGAGCGTGGCAGGGACGGCGTGCGGGCCACCGCGCTCGGTGACCTCGTCCTGGACCGGGCCCGGGTCGTGCTGCCCGCCGTGTGCGAACTCCAGGAGGAGGCGGTCCGCTTCGCGCGCGAGGGCGCGGCCGGCCACCGGCTCGGCGGTACGCACGGGCCGCTGCTCGGCGGCCTGGTCGACCGGCTCGCCCACGCGGGGCAGGGGGCCCCGGTCACCACGTACACCTCCTGGTCGGAGCGGGAGATCGCCGGCGGGGTCGCCGCAGGGCGGCTCGACTTCGCCCTCGTCGGGGTCTGCGGCGAGAGCAGTCCGCCCGAGGCCGGGCGGCTCGCCTGGACGGAGGTCGCGCGCGACCCGGTCCACGTGATGCTCGCGGTCGGTCACCCGCTCGCGTCCCGCTCCGAGGTCGACCTCGCCGAACTCGCCGCGGAGGCGTGGACCGACGTGCCGGGCGACGGCTGCTTCGGTGACTGCTTCGCCGCCGCGTGCGTGCGGTCCGGCTTCACGCCGGTCTGCGTGTACGAGACGGACACCGCCTCCTGCGTCCATCTGGTGCAGGTGGGCCGGGCCGTCGGACTGTGCCGGGCCACCTTCCCCGCCACGCCCGGGCTCGTCACCAGGCCGCTCGTCGGCAACCCGCTGATCTGGCGTCATCTGCTGGGCTGGCACCCGGAAGGACGCGCCGCGAGCCGCGCGCCCGACGTTCTCGCCCACGCCCGCGCGGCGCACGCGGACGCCCTGTCACGCAGCGCGGCGCGCCTCCCGGCGCCGACGGCGCCATGAGAGCCCTGAGGGCCACGAGGGCCATGAGCGAGGGTCATGAGAGGCCCCTGCAGGGCCATGCGAGGCCCACTGCGGGGCCACGAGGGGCCCGCAGTGTCACGAGGGGCCATAACGCGATGGCAGGGGCGGACTGACGACTCCCGCACCGGCGGCGGGATTCCTACGGTTTCGACAGTCCCCCACCAAACCGAGGAGATCCGCATGCTCCGACGCTCCGTCCGCACGGCCGGCACCGTGCTGGCCGCCGCCGGACTGGCCCTGGCCGCCCTCCAGGCCGCTCCCGCCACCGCCGCGGCGCCCACCGCGGCCCCACCCGCCACAGGGCCGGCCGTCCGCACCGCGGCCGACGCGCTCGGCGCGCACGCCGCACCGCCCGAGCTGCTCCAGGCCATGCGCCGCGACCTGGGCCTGAGCCGTACCCAGGCGCTCAGCCGGCTCGCCCACGAGGCGGAGGCCGGTGCCACCGCCGCCCGCGTCCGCCAGGGGCTCGGCGACGCGTTCGCCGGCGCCTGGGTGGACGGCCCCGAGTCCGCGACGCTCACCGTGGCCACGACCCGCGCCGCCGACCTGCCCGCGATACGGGCCGCGGGCGCCCGGGCCCGCCTGGTGCCGCACGGCCTGACCGCCCTGGAACGCGCCAAGGACAGCCTCGACGGAGCGGCGGGCGCCGACGCTCCCGTCCGCTACGTCGACGTCCGCTCCAACCGCCTCGTCGTCGAGGAGACCCGCCCCGGCGCCGCCGCACGGCTGCTCGCCGCGACGGGCGTGCCGCGCGCTCTCGTCACGGTGGTCCGCACCGCCGAGGCACCCCGGCCGCTGTACGACATCCGCGGCGGCGACGCCTACTACATGGGCGGCGGCCGCTGTTCCGTGGGCTTCGCCGTCACACGGGGCACCACCCAGGGCTTCGCCACCGCGGGTCACTGCGGGCGCGCCGGCACCGCCACGACCGGCTTCAACCAGGTCGCCCAGGGCACCTTCCAGGCCTCGGTCTTCCCCGGCAACGACATGGCCTGGGTGGCCGCCAACACCAACTGGACCGCCACTCCCTACGTCAAGGGCTCCGGCGGGGTCAACGTGCAGGTCACCGGGTCCGTGCTGCAGCCCGTCGGCGCGTCCGTGTGCCGGTCCGGCTCGACCACCGGCTGGCACTGCGGCACCATCCAGCAGCACAACACCAGCGTGACCTACCCGGAGGGGACCATCTCCGGCGTGACCCGGACGACGGTCTGCGCCGAGCCGGGCGACTCGGGCGGCTCGTACATCTCCGGCAGCCAGGCGCAGGGCGTCACCTCGGGCGGCTCGGGCAACTGCTCCAGCGGCGGCACGACCTTCTTCCAGCCGCTCAACCCGATCCTGCAGAACTACGGCCTGACCCTGAAGACCACCGGATCCGACCCCGGTCCGGGCCCCGGCGAACCCGAGCCGGGCGGCACCTGGAAGGCGGGCACGGTCTACGCGGCCGGCGCGGTCGTCACCTACGGCGGCGCGAGCTACCGCTGCCTCCAGGGACACCAGGCCCAGACGGGCTGGGAGCCGCCGAACGTCCCGGCGCTCTGGCAGCGCCTCTGACCACCCGCCCCGGCGGGCCGTGCCGCCCCGGCGCGGCCCGCCGGGCTGGTCCCTGTTCCTGCCGGGCTGGTCCCTGTTCCTGCCGGGCTGGTCCCTGTTCCCGCCGGGCTGGTCCCCGTTCCGCAGGGCTCGTGGCCCTGCGGTCCTTCCTCCCGCGCGGCCGCCTCAGCCCGCTTCCCGTACGGCACCTGACCCGGCGGCCTCTCCCGCCCAGAGGTGCAGGTGCATCGACCGCGGACGCCCGGGCGAATCCGCCGCGAGCGTGCCTCCGGCGGGGAAGCCGCCGACGAGAGCCGTACGGCAGGAGGCCTCGTTGCCCAGCGCGTGCACCAGCTCGAACCGGCGGCCCGCGAACGGGCTGTCCGGCGCGCCGGCCGCCCAGGCGGTGGCCGGCGCGAGAGCGCGGGAGGCGATCCCGCGGCCTCGCGCCGCGGGCGCCGTCCAGTAGCCGACGCGCACCGCGTCCGCCGCGGCCGTGAACGCCACGTGGCCGAGCGGCTCGCCCGCTCCCGAGGCGTCCTCCTGGACCACCGCGAACGCGACGCGCGAACCGGCACGCCGGCCCCGGTGCTGCTCCGCCACCCAGGCCCGCGCCTCCTCCGCGTCCGCCAGACGGGTCGCCAGCCACCGCCGCATCAGCGGGTCACGGTGGTGCCGTACGAGCGCGTCGACGTCCTCGTACGCCCAGGGCCGCAGCAGCAGCGCGGGACCGCCCGGCACCTTCACGCGCGGCATCCCGGCCGTGCTCACACCCGGCCCCCCGAGGCCAGCAGGACCCGGGCCGCGCGCAGCAGCAGGGCGGGCCGGGTGAGGGCGCGCGGGTGCTCGATGAGGTTGAGCACGTTCGTGTACGTGGTGTTGACGGCGGAGTCGAGCACGGACGCCTCCGTGAGCCGGTCGCCCGCCCAGCGCAGCAGCCGGTAGCCCGGCGGGTAGGGGCCCGTGACGTGCGGCTGGGCGAGGTCGGCGGTGGTCGACAACTGCCAGGCGGCGTCGACCACGACCTCCGCCCGGCGGAAGTAGCCCCAGGCGGGTTCGTGCCAGGCGGCGCCCGAACGCAGGTGAGCGGCCAGGGAGTTCGCCTGCAGGGCGGCCAGGGTGAGGCCCTGCCCGTAGACGGGGTTGACGCTGGCGAGGGCGTCGCCGACCACGGCGAGGCCGCCGGGGAGGCGGCCGAGGCGCGCGTAGTCGCGGCGGACGCTCTCGGTGAAGCGGAAGGCGTCCACCTCGCCGGTCATCTCGCACACGTCGGCGACCGTGCGCAGTGGCTCCACGCAGCGCCGCATGCGGGCCAGGAAGTCGGCGGGATCGGTGCCCGGGCGGTGGTCCGCGTAGCCGGCGAGGACCACCGACCAGCGGTCGCCCTCGACGGCCGCGAGCGCGCCGGGCTCGGTGAGTCCGGGCTGGTAGTCGCTCTGCGGGCCGGGCGTGGAGTGGGCGATGACGGTCGTGCCCAGTTCGTCCCCGCGCCGGAACGAGGCGGTCGCGTAGCCGAGGTCGATCCGCATCCTGCCGACCGGCGCACGCTCCCAGCCCGCATCCTCCAGCCAGTGGCCGAGCCGGCTGGAGCGGCCCGTGGCGTCGACGGCGAACCCGGCGTCGACGACCTCTCCCTCCGCCGTGGTCACGCCGCGGACCCGGCCGCCGTCCAGGACCAGGCCGCGGGCCTGCGCACGCACGATCCGTACGTTGGGGAGCGCGCCGACCCGGCGGCGCACCCCCGCGTCGAGCAGCGGGCGGCTGGCCCCGAGCATCCGCTGCCCGTCGGCGGGCGCCTTGAGCCGCCCGTCGACGTAGAAGCGGACGTCGTCGCCCTCGCCCATGCGGGCACCGTCCGCGACCAGTTCGGCGGTGACGCCGGGGAACCAGCGCTCCAGCTGGCTGTGTCCCTGCGCGAGCAGGGCGTGCAGCTGCCGCCGCTGCGGGACCCGGGATCCCGACCCGTCCCCACCGATGTCGTCGGGTTCCAGGACGACGACCTCCTCGGCGAAGTCGCTCAGCACCCGGGCCGCGAACAGCCCCGCGTAGCTCCCGCCCATGACCACGGCCCGCTTCACACAACCCCCGCATCACCATGCCGCCACCTGCGACGACCCGCCCGCGACCCTACCGCCCGGCCGACCGGTCATGATCACCGGCGCGGCCCGGCGACGGGTTTCAACTGCCTTTGTCGTTCACCCTCTTGCGCGGTCCCAAGGCTCCTCATACTCTCACTGCGCATGTTAGGAAGCTTTCCTAACTGTTCTCTTCGCTCAGGAACCCGTCCGCCTGAACACGGGACCGCCGCACCACACGCGACCGCCCGGGAAAGTGAAGCGAGATGCCCCCCACCATCAACACCGCCCCTACCGTCGACACCCGAGACACCGTCACCGCGCTCCGGCGGCGCCGCCGTCGCGCCGCCGCTCTCGTCGTCGGTGCCGCGACCGGGCTGCTGCTGCCCGCCCTGTCCGGTCTCGTGCCCGCCGCCAGTGCGGCGGCCGGGAACCTCGCCCAGGGGCGGCCCGTCACCACCTCGTCGAACGAGACCAGCTCGCTCACCGGCACCAAGGCCGTCGACGGCTCCACCACCACCCGCTGGGCCAGCGCCGAAGGCGTCGACAACCAGTGGATACGGATCGACCTCGGCGCCGGCACCGCCGTCAAGCGCGTCGTCCTCAAGTGGGAGGCGGCATACGCGAAGGCCTACCGCGTCGAGCTCTCCGACGACGGCTCCTCCTGGCGCCAGGTCTACGCGACCACGACCGGCGACGGCGGCACCGACGACCTCGCCGTCAACGGCACCGGCCGCTACCTGCGCGTCTTCGGGACCCAGCGGGGAACCCCGTACGGCTACTCGCTCTGGGAGGTCGAGGCGTACAACGGCGGCACCACCACGCCGCCGGCCCCCGGCACGGGCCTCGACGACCCGGCCAAGAAGGAGATCGCCATGAAGCTGGTCTCCTCCTTCGAGAACTCCTCCCTCGACTGGCGCGCCCAGTTCGCGTACATCGAGGACATCGACGACGGCCGCGGCTACACGGCGGGCATCGTCGGCTTCTGTTCCGGCACCGGCGACATGCTCGACCTGGTCGAGCGGTACACGGCCAAGAAGCCCGGCAACCCGCTGGCTTCCTACCTGCCCGCCCTGCGCGCGGTCAACGGCACCGACTCCCACGAAGGCCTCGACCCCGGCTTCCCGAACGCCTGGCGCCAGGCCGCCCAGGACAGCGTGTTCCGGCAGACGCAGGAGGAGGAGCGCGACCGGGTCTACTTCAACCCCGCCGTCTCCCAGGCGAAGACCGACGGGCTGCGCGCGCTCGGCCAGTTCGCCTACTACGACGCCGCCGTGATGCACGGCGAGGACGGCTTCCGCTCCATCCGCGCGGTCGCCCTGTCCCGGGCGCTCCCGCCCTCGCGCGGCGGCGACGAGAAGGCCTACCTCCACGCCTTCCTCGACGCGCGCGAGGAGGAGATGCGCAAGGAGGAGGCGCACAGCGACACCACCCGCGTGAGCACCGCCCAGCGCCGCTTCCTCAACGAGAACAACTTCGACCTCAACACCCCGCTGTACTGGAGCGTCTACGGAGACGCCTTCTCCATCACCAGCTGAGTCGTCGCAGGCCGGGCCGCGAGGTCTCACGGCGGCGGTACGGGCAGGAGTCCCGGGGCCCGTACCGCCGCCGCGTCGCCGCCGGGGCTCCGGGCAGGGGAGCGGTCGTCAGCGCCAGGCGGGGTGGGCCTCGGGCTTGTCGCCGGTCGTCAGCCGGCGCTCACCCGTGCCGTCCGCCCGCACCGCCCAGATGACCGGCTCCTCGTACGGACCGCGCACGAACGCCACCCAGCGTCCGTCCGCCGACCACGCCGGGTCCATCTCGTGGTCCGCGGTCGCCACCAGCGCCCGGTCACCGGTGCCGTCGGAGCCGACCAGACGGATGTCCCCCTTGGTCGCGCCCCGGTACGTGCCGGCGGTGTACGCGAAGCTTCGGCCGTCCGGCGACCAGGCCGGGTCGAGAGCGGGGTGCGGCAGCCGGGTCACCTGGCGCGGCGCGCGCTCGGGATCGGCCGGGTCCACGAGATGGACCTGCCAGTTGTCCTTCCCCACCTCCAGGCACACGGCGATCCGCGTCCCGTCCGGAGACCACGCCGGATCCTCCACCCGGCCCTCCCCATGGGTGAGCTGCCGGACCGAGCCGTCGGCAATCGTCACCTCGTACAGCTGCTGCACGCCGTCCTGCACGCGCAGCACCGCCAGGCGCGTGCCGTCCGGCGACCACGACACCCGGCCCCCGGCGATGGCGGCGACCCGCCGCGCACCGCTGCCGTCCGCCTTCGCCGTCCACACCGCGGCGCCTTCGGAGGACTTGCGGGTGAAGGCGAACGAGCCGCGGTCCGGCGCCCATTGCGGCAGCATGTCGCACGTGCCGTCAGCTCCGTCGGTGCCGTTCTCCACCAGTTGCCGTGGCGAGTCCGTCGCCGCGGGGCGCACGGCGATCACACCGTGGCACTCCTGGGGCCAGCCGGGGGCGACGTCCTGGCGTACGAGGAGCGGAGCCGTCGGGAACGCGCCGGGAGTGGCACCCGCGGACGGCCCGCCGCTCCCCTGCCCGCCCTCCGCCCGATCGCCGGGATCGCCCTTCCACGGCGCCCAGATGACGACGCCCGCGACCGCCGCCGCACACACCGCGACCCCGACCGCCATCAGGAGCCCGCGCCGCCGGGGACGCGGCTCGGGACGCTCCGGCGGTACGACGGGTCCGGTGCCGGGCACGGGCATGTCCGGGACGGTGACTTCCGGGCGTACGGCGGTCGGTACGGGGGCGGGGACCGGGACGGGTACGGGGACGGGAACAGTCGGTACGGGTACGGGTACGGGTACGGGCTCGGAATCGGGATCGGGTGCGGGTACCGGCACGGGCTTGTAGTCGGGCCCGGGCCCTGGTGCGGGTGTCGGCTCCGGCTGGGGTGCGGGTGCCGGCTGGGGACGCGGTGCGGCTTCCGGCGGGGCGTCGTGGCCCGTCGGCTCCGTCTGCTCGCTCTGGTCGGTCTGCTCCGTCTGTTGCGGCCGGTCCGTCTGTTGCGGCCGGTCCGTCTGCGCCGGCCGGTCCGTCGCGTCCGCGTCTGGCGTCAGGGCGGTGGTGGCGTCCCCCGGCGCGGTGGCGAGCAGCACCGTCGCGTCGTCCGGCAGCCAGCTGCCGTCCGCCGGGTACCGGATCGTCAGACCGTCCAGGAACGCCGCGGGTGTCGGCCGTCGCGCCGGGTCCTTGGCCAGACACGCGGCGACCTGCGCCCGCAGGATCTCGGGGACGGCGCCGAGGTCCGGTTCCTCGTGCACGACCTTGTAGAGCCAGGCCGCGGACCCGCCCTCGCCGAACGGCGAGCCGCCGGACGCCTGGCACAGCACGACCCCGAGGGCGAACATGTCGACGGCCGGCGTGATCGCGCCGCCCGTGAGCTGCTCGGGCGCGAGATAGCCCGGGGTGCCGACCTGGAGCCCGGTCCGGGTGAGGGCGGTCGTGCCGTCCAGGGCCCGCGCGATGCCGAAGTCGATGACGCGCGGACCGTCCTCGGCGACGACGATGTTCGCGGGCTTCAGGTCCCGGTGGATCACGCCGGCCCGGTGGATCGCCTCCAGGGCCTCCGCGAGTCCGGCGGCCAGCACGCTCAGGGTGTCCGCCGGCAGCGCGCCCACCTCGTCGAGCACGGTCCGCAGCGTGGGCCCGGGCACGTACGCGGTCACCAGCCAGGCCGGGCGCCCGTCGGGGTCCGCGTCGACCACCGGAGCGGTGTGGAACCCGCCGACCCGCCGAGCCGCCGCCACCTCCTGGGCGAACCTGCGCAGGAACTCGGGATCCGTGCCCAGCTCGGGCCGTACGACCTTGACGGCGACCGCCCGCCCGGAGCGGGAGCGGCCCAGATAGACCACGCCCATGCCACCCTGGCCGAGCCGTCCGACCAACCGGTATCTTCCGTCCCCGACGGACTCCGGGTCCCCGGCTTCCAGCGGCCTCATGCTGCCCCCTAGCGAAACGAACGTGCAGAGGTTCTCCTACCAGGCGCGCGGTGCTCCGGTCGAGTCGGGCACCGCGCGGTCGGGCCCCGGGCGGGGAGTCTCTCAGCCCAGGTCGTGCTCCTCCCAGGTCTCGTCGTCCGGGTCGTACTCGGTCCGCGCGGACTCCCAGGTGGCGGAGGCGAGCTCGACGCCGGGAACGGAGCCGAGGAGGGCCACCGGATCGATGAAGTGGGCCAGGGAGCCGGACGGGTCGATCTCGATGGCCTCCACGGACTCGGCGCGCTCGGCGTCGTCCATGTAGGTGTCTTCCCGGACCTGCTCGAGCGCGGCGGCCCGCAGGGCCTGCTCGTCGGTGATCTCGGCGATGAGCTCGATGTTCACGCGCACGTAGCGCGGGGCGGACTGCTCGGCAGCGGATGAGGGGTCGAAACTGGTCATCCGGGCAGCTTAGGGCCTGTCCGGCCCTGCGACGCACCGCACCGGACGCCGCTGTTGCTCCGGCCCCGCCCGCCCTGAAGGAACCGGGCCCTAGGCGACGTCCGGAACGCCGGGGTCCGGCGCTTCGGGCAGCGGCCGGGCGACGACGCCCTGGGCGGGTTCCTGGTGGCCGCCCGAGGCGAGCACCCGCACCTCGTCGTGGTCGCTGATCTCGGCCCGGATGATGCCCGTCGGATCGGCGTACACGGGATGCCCGCCGGGCCCGCTGGCGGCGGTCCGCTCGACGACCACGACGTCGCGGACCTCGCCCGCACCGTCGGAGAACACCAGCTCGTACCTGTGTGTGCTCACCCCACCATTTTACGTCCGGGGCCCGGTTCCGCCGTTTCCGAGGACCTCGTCGGTCACGGCGTCCACCAGGGCGGCCAGCGCGACCCCGAGGGCGCGTGCCCCCGGCCCCGCCGGGCCGCCCGGCTCGGTCATGTAGCGGTCGCGGCGGATCTCCACCATCAGCGCGCCCACCCTAGGGTCCTTCCCGTAGTGCGCCAGCGGCACGTACGTGCCCGCGAACGGACTGTCCGCGGCGACCCCGCCGAAGCCGGCGAACGCGCGCCGGGCGGCGGCGAGCAGCGCGGGCGGCGTGTGGAACGCGTCCGTGCCGAGGCAGACGGGCGGGCGTGGGCCGTCGCCGTGGAGCTCGTACGGGAGCGCTGCCGTCGGGTACGAGTGGACGTCCACGATGATCGCGCGGCCGGTCGCCGCGAGCCGCTCGTCCACGGCCCGGGTCACGGCCTCCGCGTACGGCGTGAAGTACCGCTCGACGAGCGGCGCCGGGTCGAAGCCGCGCGGACGGAGTTCGGCGCGGTGCGTGGTGCGGGTGTAGACGGCGCCCATCCCGACCGCGAGCATCTCCTCGCGCTCGTCGGGGAACCGCTCGGGGTCGACGACCAGCCGGGAGAGCCGGTTGACGAACCGCCAGGGCGCCGTGTCCGCGGACGCCGCGGCCACGGAGGCGATCGCCTCGGTGTGGGCGTCGGTGATGTGGTCGAGCTCCCGCTCCAGTCCGGCGTCGTCGAGGACGATGCCGGCGCGCACCTCCGGGGGCACCACACGCGAGGAGTGCGGCACGTGCAGCAGCACGGGGGAGTCCGGCGCTCCCGCGAGCAGCTCGTAGGAGGGGGCGTCGGCGTCGGTCATGGGGACGGACTCCTCGGTGGTGGGCGTGGAGAGCGGGCGGTCGTGCGATGGGCGTCGCCGCTGCGGAGAGCGGTGCCTACGACAGAGCGCCAGGGCGATGCCTACGGCAAGGTCTCAGGGCGACGTCTACGGCAGGGCTGCGCCGCGTGCGGTGATCCACAGGCGGTACCACTCCTCGTGGCCGAGTGCGGCCGGGTCGCCGGTCGCGGCGTCCCGGCAGGCGCGGACGCGCGCCGGGTTGGTGGTGCCGACGACCGGGGTGATCCGGGCGGGATGACGCTGGAGCCACCACAGGACGATGGTCTCCGGAGTGGTGCCCTTGGCCTCGGCGAGCTCCGCGACCAGCGCGGCCGTGGCATGCTCCTCGGGCGTCTCCTGACGCCCGGTGTAGCGGCCCTGGGCCAGCGGGGCCCACGCCTGCAGCGTGATCCCGTGCCTCAGACAGTGCTCGACCGTGCCCGCCGGGAAGCCCACGGCGGCCGACGCGGGGGTGTTGACGAGCACGCCGTCCTCCAGCCAGTCCCGCCGCAGCAGGCTCATCTCCATCTGGTTCGCGACCAGCGGCAGCGCGAGCCGGTCCTGCAGGCGTGCGATCTGGGCGGCGTTCATGTTGGAGACGCCGAAGCGCCGCACGAGTCCCTGCCGGTGCAGGGACTCCAGGGCCTCGGCGATCTCGGCGGGGTCGGCGAGCGGGTCGGGCCGGTGGAGCAGGAGCACGTCGAGGTGGTCGGTGCGCAGCCGGTCCAGGCTCTCCTCGACCCGGCGGACGATGCTGGGCCCGCGCAGGTCGTACATGCCGGGCCGGTCCCCGTCGGCGAGCCGGATCCCGCACTTCGACTGCAGCGTGATCCGCTCGCGCAGGCCCGGGGTCCGGGCCAGGACCTCGCCGAACACGGCCTCGGCCTTGCCGTGCCGGTAGATGTCGGCGTGGTCGAAGGCGGTGATCCCGCTCTCCAGCGCCGCCTCGATCACCGCCTCCGCGGCGTCGACGTCGGCGGTCTCCCAGGGGCTCGGGTCCCAGCCGCCCCCGAGCCCCATACAGCCGAGGACGACCCGGTCGGTGCCCACGAGGGGCTGTGCGGTCTGCTGGGCGGCGGGCTGAACGGCGCGGTCGTCCGTCTCGGTCGAAGTCACGGCCTCACCCTCCCACAGGCCGCCTCCGGCCCTTGCCCGGGCCGGCCCGGGCGCCGGCGCCGGACCCGGACCGTAGCGCTTTCAACGATTTGTATACAATCGACGTGGTCGTGTCGCCCCTATCCGGGCGGCGCGGGCGTGGGCGCGAGGGCGGGCCGACTGTCGACCACAGGGCTCGTACGCCTGCCCGCTGATCCTGCCTCCCGCCGGCCCGAGGCCGCCTGCCCGGAAACACCCCCACCATGAGCACCGACACCGACACCAACGCCAACGCCGACACCGTCATACCCGCAGCGGACAGGACCCCGACCACGACCCGAGCCGGGACCTCGGCCCGAACCGGGACCGGGTCCGCGGCCGTATCCGGGATTGCGACCGTATCCGGAACCGCGACCGTATCCGGAACCGCGTCCGCGTCCGGCACCGCGACCAAGACCCGTAGCGCTCCCCGCCGTCCCCCGGCCCGTCCGGCGCCCGCGGCGGCGTTCCACAGCGTCGGGGCCGTCACCCTCGTCCTGCTCGGTCTGGTCGCGATCGGCGCGGTGATCCACGAGCCCGTGCTGATACCGCCGCTGGCCGCCAGCGCCGCGCTGGTGCACAGCGCGCCGACCCTGCCGCTCTCCCAGCCGCGCAGCGTCGTCGTCAGCCACCTGCTCGCCGCCGCCGCGGGCTACACCACGCTGGCCGTGGCGGGCGCCAGCGCCTGGGCCGCCGCCGTGGCGGCCGGCGTCACGCTCGCCCTGACCCATCTCGCCCGCACCCCGCACTCGCCCGCCTGCGCGACCGCCGTGGTGGTGGTCCTGCAGTCGCCCGCCCCGGCCCGCTTCGTACCGCTCCTGTTCGGGGCCACGGTCGTGCTCGTCCTGATGGAGTTCGCGGTCTCCCGGATCCGCAAGGGTGCACCGAGGTATCCCGCCTACTGGTGGTGACCCCGGGCGCCGCGCGCCGGGAGCGTCCGCGTCACCGGTCGAGCGGCACCACCGCGCGCACCGTCTTGCCGTCGGGCCGTACGTCCACCGTCACTTCACGGGACAACCGCAGCACGATCGGCCAGCCGTAGCCGCCGGGTCGCAGATCCCGCGTCCGGCTTCGGCGGCGCGGCGGGCACCTGCTGGCGTCGCTGACCGAGACGGCCACACTCCCCTTGCGCACGTCCAGGGCGAAACCGGTGACCCCGCCGCCGTGCCGCTGCGCGTTCGTCACCAGCTCACTCGCCACGAGCAGCAGGTCGTCGACCTGCGGGGACGGTGCCGAGGTGCCGGGGGCGAGAGCCCGGCGGATCGACCGCCGAGCTTCCGCCGGCGTACGGACCCCGGGCGAGGTATCGCCCCTCGTGGTCATCATGGGCTCCTTCCTCCCTCACCTCGCGTTCCGGCATGTCCCGCCTTCCCGTCGAGTCCGAAAAGATGCGCGATGTCCTGACTGGCGGACCGTCAGAAGGCATATCCGGCGCGATCCGTGAGCGGGAACCGACAATCGCGAACCGGTACGCGTGCGAGCGCTCAGGCGGGGTAGGCGATCCGCCACAAGCGAACGTCCGGCGAGAAACAGGAGGTTGTCCCCGTGCGGACCGAGATGGTCAAGGCGACGACGAAGGCGGCCGTGGCAGACGGCACGCCCAGCGACCTGCCCGTGCTCGAGGCTCCTCACGAGGTCGCGCCCCAGGATGCGCGCACCCTGTCGAAGGTGTTCTTCCAGGAGCTGGCACGGCGGGAGGAGGGGACGGAAGGTCACCAGTACGTCCGCAACACCCTCATCGAGATGAACACCTCGCTCGTACGGTACGCGGCCGGCCGCTTCCGAGCCCGCAGCGACGAGATGGAGGACATCGTCCAGGTCGGGATCATCGGCCTGATCAAGGCCATCGACCGCTTCGACCTGTCCCGGGAGGTGGAGTTCGCGACCTTCGCCGTGCCGTACATCGTCGGCGAGATCAAGCGGTTCTTCCGCGACTCGACCTGGGCCGTGCACGTGCCGCGCCGCCTCCAGGAGGCCCGCGTCGAACTGGCCAAGGCCAACGACGAGCTGAGTTCGCGCCTCGGCCGGGCACCGCGCGTCGCGGAACTCGCGGAGCGGATGGACCTGTCCGAGGACGAGGTGATCGAGGCCCAGATCGCCGCGAACGGCTACAACACCTCCTCCCTCGACGCCGCTCTCGGCAGCGGTGACGAGGAGGACGCCGACGCGTCCCTCGCCGACTTCATCGGTGAGGAGGACCCGGCGATCGAGCTCTTCGAGGACTTCCACACGCTCGCGCCGCTCGTCGAACTCCTCGACGAGCGCGACCGGCTGCTGCTGCACCTGCGGTTCGTGGAGGAGCTGACGCAGTCGGAGATCGGCGCCAGGCTCGGCGTCTCCCAGATGCACGTCTCCCGGCTGCTCGCCCGCAGCCTCGCCCGACTGCGCGAGGGCATGCTGCCCGAGGCCCCGGCCAACCCCACCCGCTGACGCGGCCGGCGTCGCGCGCCCGGCGCAGCCGGGCCGACGGTTCGCCCCACTCGCAGTGGACGTCGGCCCGCTGTGCCTGCCGGGGCGCTGCGGCGCCCGGCAGGCACGGCGGGCCGACGACAGCGCGCTCAGGCCGTCGTCACCCCGCCGCACAGCGCCCACGGCATGTCGTCCCACCGCGCGTCACGGCCCGTCACCTCACCGCACAGCCCTCAGGAACGCCCTGGTCCGCTCGTGACCGGGCTCCTCCAGCAGCTCGTCCGCCCGTCCCGACTCCACGATCCTGCCCTGGTCGAACATCAGGATCCGGTCGGACACGTCGCGGGCGAAGCCCATTTCGTGCGTCACGCACAGGAGCGTGATGTCCGTGGCGCGGGCCACGTCGCGCAGCACGTCCAGGACCTCCGCCACGAGCTCCGGGTCGAGCGCCGACGTCACCTCGTCGAGGAGCAGGATCTCCGGCCGCATCGCCAGCGCGCGGGCGATCGCCACCCGCTGCTGCTGGCCGCCGGAGAGCCGGGTCGGCCGGGCGTCGACCTTGTCGGCGAGGCCGACCATGCCGAGCAGTTCCCTCGCCCGGACGTCCGCGGCCTCCCGGCCCTCCCGCAGCACGTGCACGGGCGCCTCGACGACGTTCTCCAGGACGCTCATGTGCGGGAAGAGGTTGAAGTGCTGGAAGACCATGCCGATCCCGCGCCGACGGGACGCGAGGTACCGTTCGTTCGCCGGCACCAGCTTCCCGCCCGGCCCGCCCGGCATGTGGGAGTACGGCTCACCGGCCACGTGGATGACGCCCTCCGTCACCCGCTCCAGCGTCATGAGCAGCCGCAGGATCGTGGTCTTGCCCGAGCCGCTCGGCCCGATCAGCGTGACCCGCTCGCCGCGCCCGACCGTCAGGTCGAGTCCGTCGAGCACGGTGTGCTCCCCGTACCGCTTGGTCACCCGGTCGAAGCGCACCGCTTCCACCGTGTCCTCAAGCTCCTCTCGCAAGGCGTGCCTCCAGTCGTCGTACCAGCACGGACGTCGGCCAGCTCGCCAGCAGGAAGACCGCGGCGGCCAGCGTGAAACTCTCCAGATAGGCGAAGTGCGTGCTGCCGAACGAGCTCGCCTCGTGCACCATCTCGTGCACCGTGATCACCGAGAGCAGCGGCGTCTCCTTGAACATGGAGACGGCGTAGTTCCCCAGCGGCGGCAGCACGTTGCGGACCGCCTGCGGCAGCACCACCGCCCGCCAGACCCGCCGGCGTGGCAGCGACAGCGCCGTGCACGCCTCCCACTGGCCCTTCGGTACGGCGTCGATGCCCGTCCGGTACACCTCGGAGAGGTACGCGGCGTAGTGCACGCCCAGGACGAGCACGCCGAGCACCAGCGCGTCCAGGGCCGGGACCAGCACCCACGCCGCGAACAGCTGCACCAGCAAGGGCGTCGAGCGGACGAACGCGGCGGCCGCGTTCACCGGCCCGGCCACCCACCGCGGCCCGGCCCGCCCGACCAGCGCGAGCACGAGACCGAGCAGCAGCGCCACCCCGAACCCGAGCACGGTCGCCACCAGCGTGACCCCGAAGCCCTCCAGTACGGCGGGCAGCGCGGCCCACGCCGCCTCCCCGTCCCACATCACCCGTCACCGCCCGTCCCCAGCCGCGCCCTGGCGGCCCGCTCCAACGCGTTCATCAGCAGGCTCAGCACGCCGGCGAGCACTCCGTACACCGCGAGCAGCAGCAGGTACGCCGCCGCCGTGTCCCCGGTCGCCGAGCGCAACTGGTCGATCTCGAAGGTGAGATCGGGCACCGTGACCAGGGACAGCAGCGGCGTCGCCTTCAGCAGCTGCACCAGCAGGTTCTTGAACGGCGCGACCATCAGCGCGTGCGCCTGCGGCAGCACCACACGGCGCATCCGCAACCCGGGCCCCATGCCCAGGGCCACCGACGCCTCCAGCTGCGCCCGGGGCACGGCCGCGACCGCGCCGCGCACCACCTCGGCGCCGTACGCCCCGAAGTTGAGACCGAGGGCCACCACGGCACAGGCCAGCGGCTCCAGCCGGAAGCCGAGCATCGGCAGCGCGAAGAACAGCCAGAACAGCTGCACGTACAACGACGTGCCGCGGAAGAACTCGACCACCGTCCGGGCCGCGCCCCGCACGGGCAGCCGCCTCGCGCCGGACATCAGCCCCAGCGCGTACGCGAGGACAAGGGCGAGCCCGGCGCCGAGCACCGTCGCCTCCACCGTGACGAGCAGTCCCTCGCCGAGGCGCGGCAGCGCCCGCTCCAGCTCCGTCAGGAACGCGCTCACACCCGGCCCCGGCCCGCGCACAGGTCGGCGGTGCGCAGCCCGCGCGGCGGGGCCTCCCGCTCGGTGAACCCGTAGCGGCCGATCAGACCCACGTATCGCGCCGGGTCGCCCGTGATCCTCGCCAGCTCACGGTCGAAGGCGTCCCGCAGGGCCCGCGCGCCAGGCCGGAACACCGCCCCGCCCGCGCTCCACTGCTTCACCCCGTCCACTTCGGGCACGAACGGGTCCGCCACCTCCACGGCCGCCCCCTGGTTCGTCCTCGCGAGCCAGCGCAGCGAGATGCCGGTCAGCGCGAAGGCGTCGATCCGGCCGGCGAGCAGGGCGTCCAGACCGTCCTGCTGCTTGGCGAGCGTCTTCACCGACCCGTCCGGCACGCCCGCCGCCTTCGCGTACGAGGCCTCCACCGCGGCCGACAGCACACCCACCGTCGCGCCCTCGCGCGCACAGGACGCGAAGTCGCCGAGCCGCTTCGGATTGCCCTTGCGGACCATCAGCGCGGTGGTGGAGACGAACTCGGGCGCGGAGAAGATGACCTTGGCGCAGCGGTCGGGCGTGATCGACATGCCGGCGCTCACCACGTCGAAGCGGCCGGCCAGGAGGCCGGGTATCAGCGCGCCGAACTCGGTGAGCGTCGGTCTCAGTTCGGGCACGCCGAGCGCCGAGAACACCTCGTGGTGCAGCGTCGGCGCCTCGCCCGCGAGCCGGTCGCCGTCCTGGAAGCCGTACGGCGCCTCACCGGCGAAGCCCACCCGCACGTGGCCCCGCTCGCGCAGCTTCGCGAGCAGGTCCGCGTCCTCCTTCGGTGCGCCCGTGCCCACTTCGGTGCGGCTGCACCCGGTCAGGAGCCCGGCGATCCCGATGGCGGGCGCCAGGGCGAGGAAGCCGCGCCGTTTCATCGACGAGGGTCGGGACACGACGCTCACCCGACCGGGGTGACGTCGCGCGCGGCGATGAAGGAGGGCCGCCGTATCGGCGCGGCGAAGGGCATCTCCGGTGCGTTCTCGACGCTGTTGAAGACCAGGAACACGTTGCTCCGCGGGTACGGGGTGATGTTGTCGCCCGAGCCGTGCAGCGCGTTGCAGTCGAACCAGGTCGCCGAGCCGGGCGCGCCCGTGAACTGCCGGATGCCGCACGCGTCCGCGAAGGTCGTCAGCGCCTCGTCCGACGGCGTCCCGGCGTCCTGCATCTGCAGCGACTTCTTGTAGTTGTCCTTCGGGGTGGCACCCGCGCAGCCGAGGAAGGTCCGGTGGGAACCCGGCATGATCATGAGGCTGCCGTTGGTGGTGTGGTTCGCGGTGAGCGCGATCGACACCGACACCGTCCGCATGCGGGGCAGACCGTCCTCGGCGTGCCAGGTCTCGAAGTCGGAGTGCCAGTAGAAGCCGCTCGCACCGAAGCCGGGCTTGACGTTGACACGCGACTGGTGGACGTACACGTCGGAGCCGAGGATCTGCCGGGCACGCCCCACGACCCGCGGGTCGGCGGCCAGCCTGGCGAACACCTCGCTGATCCGGTGCACCTCGAACACCGAGCGGATCTCGCGCGAGCGCGGCTCGACGACGGCCCGCTCGTCCTCGCGCACGGCGGGGTCGGTGACCAGTCGGTCCAGCTCGGCCCGCAGCTCGGTGACCTCGTCGGGAGTGACCAGCTCGTCGACGGTGACGAAGCCGTCGCGCTCGTACTCCTCCAGCTCACGGGCCCAGAACGGCCCGGGAGTTCCGGGCTCGGCCCACACGACGGGGTCCTTGCGGCCGATCAGCTGCTCCTGGGCGCCTCGGGTGGGGTAGAGGTCGACGGGACGGGTGGGGGCGGAGGTCATGACGGGCGGTGCCTTCCTTTCTCGTACGGACTCGTGGGGGTCGGGTGCGGTCTTTCAGGCGTCGCGCGGCTCGGACCCGGGCTCGGGTTCGGTGAGGAGCGGGTAGACGCCGTTCTCGTCGTGGTCCTCGCGGCCGGTCACCGGCGGGTTGAAGACGCACAGGCAGCGGAAGTCCTCCTTGACGCGGAGGGTGTGCCGTTCGTGCCCGTCGAGCAGGTACATGGTCCCGGGCACGATGGTGTAGCTGCGGCCGGTCTCGTTGTCGGTGAGCTCGGCCTCTCCGGCGGTGCACACGACGGCCTCGACGTGGTTCGCGTACCACATGGACGTCTCGGTTCCGGCGTAGAGCACCGTCTCGTGGAGGGAGAAGCCGACCCGCTCGCGGGCCAGGACGATGCGCTTGCTCTCCCAGGTGCCGGAGGCGGCACGGACGTGGCGGTCGGTGTTCTCGATCTCGGCGAAGCTGCGGACGATCATGCGAGTCGGCCTTTCGGTGGTGCTGGGGGCAGGTTGTCGCGAGGCTCAGGACCTGAGGTCCTGAGACCTGAGGGCTCGTCAGAAGGCGGCGCGCTCGGCGGCGTGCCGGACGGAGCGGGTCAGGATGCCGAGCCCCTCGTCCAGCTCGTCGTCCGTCACGGTCAGCGGCGGCAGCAGCTTCACGACCTCGTCGTGCGGTCCGGACGTCTCCAGGAGCAGCCCCAGTTCGAAGGCCCGCCGGCACACCGCCGCGGCCCGGTCCCCGTCGGCGAACTCCAGGCCCCACACGAGCCCGCGTCCCCGGAGGGCGACGCCCGTGCGGCCGTCGTCGCCGAGCAGGTCGCCGAGCGCGCTCTCGATCCGCGTGGCCCGGGCGAGGGTGCGGTCGCGCAGGGCGTCGTCGCGCCAGTACGTGTCGATCGCGGCGGTGGCGGTGACGAAGGCGGGGTTGTTGCCGCGGAAGGTGCCGTTGTGCTCGCCCGGCTGCCACACGTCCAGCTCGGGACGGAACAGGCACAGGGCCATCGGGAGGCCGTAGCCGCTGATGGACTTCGACAGCGTGACGATGTCGGGGGTGATGCCCGCCTCCTCGAAGGAGAAGAACTCGCCCGTCCGGCCGCAGCCCATCTGCACGTCGTCGACGATCAGCAGCATCTCGTGCCGCCGGCACAGATCGGCGAGCCCGCGCAGCCACTCGGCGCGGGCGACGTTGATCCCGCCCTCGCCCTGCACGCTCTCGACGATGACCGCGGCCGGCCGGTCGAGGCCGGAGCCCGGGTCGGAGAGGAGCCGCTCGAACCACAGGAAGTCCGGCATCCGGCCGTCGAGGTACTGGTCGTACGGCATCCGCGTGACGTGCGGGAGGGGCACTCCCGCGCCCGCACGCTTGGCGGCGTTGCCCGTCGTGGCGAGCGAGCCGAGGGACATTCCGTGGAAGGCGTTGGTGAAGGAGACGACCGTCTCCCGGCCGGTGACCTTCCGGGCGAGCTTCAGCGCGGCCTCCACGGCGTTGGTGCCGGTGGGGCCCGGGAACATCACCTTGTAGGGCAGGGCGCGCGCTTCCAGCACCGCCGAGCGGAAGGTCTCCAGGAAGTCGCGTTTGGCGGTCGTCGACATGTCGAGGCCGTGGGTGACGCCGTCGCGGGCGAGGTAGTCGAGCAGCGCCCGCTTGAGGACCGGGTTGTTGTGGCCGTAGTTGAGGGACCCGGCCCCGGCGAAGAAGTCGAGGAAGGGCCTCCCGTGCTCGTCGTACAGCCGGCTCCCGCGGGCCTGCTCGAAGACCACCGGCCAGGCGCGGCAGTAGCTGCGCACCTCCGATTCGACGGTCTCGAAGACGGACGGGGCGATGTCGGTGAGGGTCACGGTTCTCCCGTATCTCTGTTTCGCGGTGGGGCTTGGTGGGGCGGAAGGGGTCTGGGCGGGGCGGAGCGGATCCGGGTGAGTGGGTCCGCGCTGGTGCGGAGTGGATCCGGTGGTGCGGCGGACCGCGGCGCTACGGCAGGGGCCGCGTCAGCGGGCCGATGCGGTAGAGCACTTCCGGCTCGTGGGCCGCGGCGCCCTGCGCGTCGAAGCCGGAGGCGTCGGAGACGCCGGGGACCTGGGCGGCGGCGTCGACGGGGAAGGCGTCGGCGGCGAACAGGACCTCCCGGGTCAGGGCGGCGCCGTGGCGGCGCGCGAACGAGCGGAACAGCCGGTCCGAGGCCACGTTCCCGGGGGTGACCGTCGCCTCGATCCGGATCGGACCGTGCTCGGCCGCCGCCACCCTCGCGGCCAGGGCGTCGAGCAGTGCTCCGGCTACCCCGGTTCCGCGATGTGAACCGTCGACGGCCACCTGCCAGACGAAGAGGGTGCCCGGCGCCTCCGGGCGCAGATAGCCGGTGACGAAGCCGATGGGTCGTCCCGTGGCGTCACGGGCGACGGCGGTCGTGGCGGCGAAGTCGCGGCACCACAGCAGGTAGCTGTAGGGCGAATTGAGGTCCAGGTCCTCTGCCGCGCGGGCGATCCGCCAGAGGTCGGCGCCGTCGTCCGGCCGGGCGGGGCCGATGTCGAGGGCGGTCACCGGGGCCTTCGGGAACGTCATGTGTGCTGCGGTCATGTGCGCCGAAGCTACCGAGCAGTGGAGCGAACTTCCTGGTCCGAGGGTCTTGCGCGAAGGCTGGAGGGTGAGATAGGTGCGCGGGCGGATACCGCTGCGGAAGTCCGTCACTTCGTCCCCGGCGAATCCGGCGATGAACGGACAAAATGACCGTTTATAACGGCTGGATAACGCCTCGTGGGCGACCTGACGGTCTCGTCAAAGTCCCGGACAACCTGCGGTGATGCGCGTTTGAAGCGGATCAGCCGGGTCAGGAGTACGGGTTCGGTGGCACGCCCGGACCCCGCGGCAGGCAACCGGCAGCCTGCCGGGTCACTCCTCGTCGACGAGGTGCACGGCCGCTTCCTCGGCGGAGGCCGCACCGCCGTCGATGCCGACGTCACGCGCGAGTCCCTCGAGCGGAGAGAGGGCGTGTCCGCCGTCCAGGGCGACGAGACGGCCGGCCCGGCGACCGCCGACCTCGCCGTCCAGCGGCTCCCCGTCGGTGTCCGAGGCGTCCCCGATGCCGTCCCAGTCGAGGTTCGGGTCGTCGTCCGGGACCTCCTCGGCGAGACGCTGGTCCAGGCTCTCGCCCCGCAGCCGCTCTGCCGCGGTGACGCCCGTGTGCTCGACGGCCAGGGGCCGGTCCGGGGGCACGTATCCCTCGTCGAGCGGGCTGTCGAGCGGACCTTCCAGGGTGTCCGAGGCGTCGAGCAGCCCCGCGTCGTCCTGCACCTCGCTGCCGTCGGGCTGGTAGACGTCGTCGCCCCAGGCCTCGTTCTCGGTCATGCGGAACACACTCCAGACACTTCGGCCGCTCGTCGATCACGAGCCGCTTCCATGCTCCGCGCCCCGTCCCCGCGCCGCCACCGCACGGCCGCCGCACGCGTGCCCCGGGCGGCGGGTGGACGGCGGCGGCCCGCGCCGCCGAGCGGGCCGCCGGGCCGGAGTGCCGGGGCATCGGTCCGGACGGTGGCCGGGCGGGCGGCCCGGGCGGTCAGGCGAAGCTGCGCCGGTACCCGTGCGGGCTCACGCCCGTGGTGGGCTTGAAGCGGTCCCGGCACGCGGTGGGGGAACCGAAGCCGACCTGGGCGCCGATCCGCTCGACGGAGTGCCGGGCCGGCTGCGGGAGGCGCTGCGCGCCTCCTCATGGCGACCGATCCGGCCACCGTCCCCGTGCGGCCCGGCTCCGCCCCGCTGGGCCCGGCGCACGGCTGCGCCTGTCTCCTCGTCGCGATGCCCACCCGGCGGCTCGCCCCGGCGAGCCGCCGACCAGGACCGTCGCCCTCGTGCCCGGTTCCGGGGCCCCGCTCGCGCTGCGCCGACTGCGCGCCGCGACCCTCCGTCCGGGGGCCGGATCCGGCCGCCACGACCCTCCAGGGGGACCCGGGATGTGAACCTTCGACGCGCACGGGGTAAAACCATGGCCAACACCCCTCTCACCTGAACGGAAACGCGCGCGTTGAGCATGCTCCCTGGATCACGTGTGCCAGGCAGGACCTGGACGATCCGACTGACGGGTCACCCCGACCACTCCGCGACGGTCACCTGCTCCACGCCGGGCTGCCGCATGCCGGCCCGGTCCAAGGACCTCCACTCCCTGCGGGTCTTCGCCGCGGAACACGTGCGCGCCCACGCCCGGCTGGCCGCACCGCGGCCCAACGCGGCCTGCGCCTGCGGGGCCAGCGACTGCCGGCACCACGCCGCGCGCACCACGTGCACCGGCCGTACGCTGCTCGTCCTCATTCACAACCCGGCCGTCGCCGAGGTGTGGACGCTCGCGGAGATCTGCCAGGCCTGCGCGCCGCAGATCTCCCACGCGAGCGTCCTCGCGGGAGCCGGCGGAGCGGGCGGCGCCCGCGACTCGCTGGCCGCCCGCGCCGCCGCAGCGACGGCGGCCGCCGCCACCGGCACGGCGGGACCGCCCGCCGGGACGCCCTCGGGGCCGTCCGCAGGCGCCGCCCCGGCCGCGCCCGCGGCCCCGGCCCCTCCGGCCGTGCCGATGATGTTCTCGTCCCCGGAGGCCGCCGGGGGCGCTGTCGCTCCCGTACCGTCACCCCACCGCAGGCGCGCCCGCCGGGGCGGCGGCGGCCGAGGCGGCCAGGGTGGTCAGGGAGGCCAAGGCGGTCAGGGAGGCCAGGGTGGCCAGGGCGGCGGAAACCGCCGCGCCCGCGGCCGCTCCTGACGACGTCACCCGCCCGGCCTCCCTCGCCCGAGGGAGGCCGGGCGTCTTCGCGCCCGGGCGCGGGTCGGCCCGTCCGGGCTTCCGCGTACGCCGGGGCTTCGTCCCGCCCGACGGACCCGGTGCCGCGGAAAACCGGTGTCCTCTCCCGGCCCGCCCTGCCTAGACTCCAGCCCGTACCGCCGAACGGACCATGAACCGAAGGGAGATGACCATGCGCGCCACGAAGGCCACCGCCGTCGCCGCCGTCGTCTCCCGTGCCCGGTACGACGTGATCCTGGCCTCTTCGTCGCTCCGGTGCCGGCTGCGCGGCCGACACCGCTGACCCGCGACGAACCCCGCCCTCGGGCCCGCGCACGGCGGGACGAACCGTACGAGACCTCACCGTACGACCACGTCCGCCTGCCACGTCCGGCCCCCGCACCGTCACGGGAATCGCGCTGCCCTGCCACCGCATCGCACGCGAAGGACCACCCACATCATGCGTACCCGCATCCGCAACCTCGGCATCCTGGCCCACGTCGACGCCGGCAAGACCACCCTCACCGAGCGCTTCCTCTACCTCACGGGTGCCACCCACAAGCGCGGCGAGGTGCACGACGGCACCACCGTCACCGACTTCGACCCGCAGGAACGCGACCGCGGCATCACCATCTTCGCCGCGGCCGTCAGCTGCGACTGGGACGACCACCGCCTCAACCTCATCGACACGCCCGGGCACGTCGACTTCGCCGACGAGGTCGAACGCGCCCTGCGCGTCCTCGACGGCGCCGTCGCCGTCTTCGACGCCGTCGAGGGCGTCGAACCGCAGAGCGAGTCCGTGTGGCGCCAGGCCGACCGGCACGGCGTTCCGCGCCTCGCCTTCGTCAACAAGCTCGACCGCGCCGGCGCCGACCTGGACACCGCCGTGGAGTCGATCCGCACCCGCCTCGGCACCGTGCCGCTGACCGTACAGCTGCCCATCGGCCGCGAAGACGCCTTCACCGGCGTCGTCGACCTCGTCCGCATGCGCGCGTACACCTGGCGGCCCGGCTCCGACACGTACGAGACGGGCCCCGTGCCACAGGCGCTGGCCGAGGAAGCGGTGCGGCGACGACACCGGCTCGCCGAGACCGTCGCCGAACTGCACCCCGGCGCCGTGGAGGAGTTCTGCGCCCACGGCACCCTCGACGAGCGGACGCTGACCGCCGCCCTGCGCGACCTCACCCTCGCCGGCGAGGCCGTGGTGGTCCTGTGCGGCTCCGCGTACCGCAACCGGGGGATCGAGCCGCTGCTCGACGCCGTCGTCGCCTACCTGCCCGCACCCGCCGACCTGCCGCCGGTACGCGGCGAGCAGCCGGCCGACCCGACGGCGCCGCTCACCGCGCTCGCCTTCAAGGTGACCACCACGCCCACCGGCCGCATGACCTACCTCCGCCTCTACGCGGGCACCCTGCGAAAGGGGGACACCGTGCTCGACACCACCACCGGCCGCACCGAACGGATCGCCCGCATCCTGCGCGTCCAGGCCGACCGCACCACCGAGGCCGACCACGCCGCCGCCGGGGACATCGTCGCCGTCGTCGGACCGAAGGCCGCCCGCACCGGCGCCACCCTCTGCGCACCCGACGCGCCGCCCGTGCGCCTCGAACCGCCCGTCTCCGCCGACCCGGTGGTCTCCGTCGCGATCGAGGCCCGGCTCGGCCGCGACACCGAACGCCTCGCCACGGCGCTCGCCCGCCTGACCGAGGAAGACCCCTCGCTCATCGTGCGGACCGATCCCGAATCCGGGCAGACGGTCCTGTCCGGCCTGGGCGAACTCCACCTGGAGGTGGCCGTGGAGAAGCTGCGCCGCGCCCACGTCCTCGAAGTCACCGTGGGCCGACCGCGCGTCGCCTACCGTGAGACGCCCGCCCTGGGCGTGACCGGGCTGACGTACCGCCACGTGAAACAGGACGGCGGGTCCGGCCAGTTCGCGGTCGTGGTCCTCGACGTCGCGCCGCTCGACGACGCCGACGGGGAGGACGAGCGGGACTTCGTCTTCCGCTCGACGGTGACCGGCGGACGCGTCCCGCAGGAGTTCGTCCGCGCGGTCGAGGCGGGCTGCCGCGACGCGCTCGCCGAAGGCCCGCTCGCCGGCCATCCGGTGACCGGCGTCCGCGTCACGCTCACCGACGGCGCCACCCATGTGAAGGACTCCTCCGAGCTCGCCTTCCGCACCGCCGGACGGCTCGGCCTGCGCGAGGCCCTGCGCAGGGGTGGCACCACCCTGCTCGAACCCGTCGTGGAGGTCACCGTCACCGCACCCGACAGCACCGTCGGAACGGTGCTCGGCGACCTGGCGGCCCGTCGTGCCCGGATCACCGACTCCACCACCCACGCGGACACGGCGGTCCTGACGGCGACGGTCCCGCTGGCCGCGCTGTTCGGCTACGCGACGCACCTGCGCAGCCGTACCCAGGGCCGTGCCACCTTCACGACCCGCCCGGCGGGCTACTCCCCGGCGGTCTGACCGTCCGGGTGTGCCGAGGGCCCGGCGCCGTGCGCACCGGGCCCTCGGGCCCACGGCGTGCAGCCTCCCCGGCACCGCGGCCCGCTTTCAGCCCTGGCGTTCCTGCACGGGAGCTCCACCGAAGCCGATCTCGTTCCCGTCCGGGTCGCGGAACGTGGCCTTGCGCACCCCGTTCCCGTACGTCTCGCGCTGCGTGGGCCGCAGGCCCCGGGCGGTGATGTCGCCGACCACGGCGTCGAAGTCGTCGACGAACAGGGTGTGCATGGCGTGGCCGGCGTGGCCCGGCCGGAGCTCGATGTACAGGGACCTGTGCTCGGCCACCTCCCACACCGCCTCGGTGTCGTTCGGGACGAACGTGGGCGGCGAGCCGAGCAGCCGTTCGTACCAGGCGAGCGCCGAGGCGTAGTCGCTGACGGGAATTCCGGCGAAGAGGTGCACGGCCATGCCACGAGCCTAAGCCGTGATCTCCGGCACCGCCGGGTCACCCGTCACGCCTCCCGGGCGAGGAACGCCGGGCGCAGTGACGGGTCCACCGGGTCGTAGTACCGGTGGAAGACCGGGGTCGCCGAGCCGGACAGGGGCGGGACGATCCAGCTCCAGTCGGCGGGCGTGGGCCGGCCGTGCCGGCTCTCCTGCGCGATGTGCCGCAGGAAGCGCCCGGACTCGGTGTGGTGGTCCGCCATCGTCACGCCCGCCTCCTGGAAGGAGTGCAGCACCGCCACGTTCAGCTCGACCAGTGCCCGGTCCCGCCACAGCGTCCGCTCCGAGGACCGGTCGAGCCCCAGCCGGTCCGCCACCGCCGGGAGGAGGTCGTAGCGCTCGGTGTCGGCGAGGTTCCGGGCGCCTATCTCCGTCCCCATGTACCAGCCGTTGAAGGGCGCCGCCGGATACCGGATGCCGCCGATCTCCAGAACCATGTCGCTGATGGCCGGCACCGTGTACCAGCGCAGCCCGAGCCCGGCGAACCACGCGTGGTCGGGATGCCGCAGCGGCACCTCCGTCACGGCGCCGTCCGGCAGCTCGTACCACTCCGGCCGTGATCCGGGCCGCTCCCGCACCATCAGCGGAAGCACCTGGAACGCCTCGTCCTCCCGCTTCCACCCCAGGTCACGGGCCTGCGCGGTGAGCCCGGCGCTGCGCGGGTCGCCGATCCAGCGGCCCTCTCCCGTGCGGTGCCCGGCGTAGCGCACCAACTGGTCGTTGACGATCCGCGGCCCGGGCCGTCCCGGCCGGTCCGGCGCGAACACCGAGACGACCGGCCGGATCCGGCCGCCGTTCCCCGCCTGCCGCAGATGCTCGAAGCACTGCTCGGCGATCGCGTTGGCGTCCCTGACCGCCCGCAGGTCCCGGACCACGAGACTGCGCCAGTAGAGCCGGCCGATGCACCGGGCCGCGTTGCGCCATGCCACCCGGGCCCCGAAGGCCAGCTCGGCGGGGGAGTGGGTGTAGGTACCGGTGCGGCCGATCTCGGTCAGCACCTCGCGCAGCCGTCGCTCCACGTCGCCCGCCTGCGGCTGCTCCCGGTGGAACTGACGGACGAAACGCTCGGCCTCCTGCCGGAGGGTCCCGGCGGCGCCGGGAGCGACCGCGGGCGGCCCGGGCGCGGGCGGAGGCACGTACGGGCAGGTACCGGAGCCCGCGGAGGCGACACGGCCGACGGGGCCTGCGGCGGTGACGGGGGCGGACTTGCGACGGCGACTGAGACTGAAGACCAAGGTGTTCCCTCCCTGTCTCCATGACTACCGCACGAAGTCGCGCGAGTGTGGAGAGTAGTCGAACTCCGCCCGGCGACGGGTGCCGCGCTGCTAAGGTGCCCCCTCTCCGGCAGGCCTCCCGCTACCGGGCGACCGGCGGTTCCCCGCCTGGCCCCCGTGGCGGTGCGGGACCCGGCGTCCCGCGTCAGGATCGAGACGACCTCGCGCGCCGAGGCACGACGACACCACGGGACGAAGCCCACGGGATACGGAGGCGGTCATGACCACAGGTTGGGGACCGCGTCCCGTCGCGGACGACGAGGCAGGGGAGTTCCGCCCGGTCCTGGACGTGCCCCCTCCCGGGCGGCAGCGGCGCTGGACGGTGTTCCTGCGGTGGCTGCTGCTGCTGCCGCAGTTCATCGCGGTCGTGCTGCTCTCGGTCGTCGCGTTCTTCGTGACGATCGCCGGCTGGTTCGCCGCGCTGGTCCTCGGCCGTCTGCCCGACCCGATCGCGACCGTCCTCGGCGACATCCTCGCCTACCAGACCCGCGTCACCGCGAGTTCGACCCTGCTCGTCGACCGCTATCCGCCGTTCGCCTTCGACGCCCCGGACTATCCGGTCCGCATCGAACTGCGCCGCACCCCGCTCAACCGGCTCGCGGTGCTGTTCCGGCTGGTCCTGATGATCCCGGCGGCGATCGTGATCAGCCTCGCGCAGTCCGGCTGGTTCGCCGTCGGCTGGGTGTTCTGGCTGATCGGCATCGTCCTCGGGCGGCTGCCCGAACCGGTGTTCGCGGCGACGGCGGCCGTCGTCCGCTACCGGATGCGGTTCAGCGCGTACGTGATGATGCTGACGCCGGTCTACCCGAAGGGCCTCTTCGGCGACGAGCCCGGCCCCGCGGCCGGGCAGGCCTACTCCGGCACGCGCCCACTCCTGCTCGGCACACCGGCGAAGGTCCTGGTCTGGCTCTTCCTGCTGCTCGGCCTCGCGGGCCACGTCACCAACGGCACCGTCACCGACACGGACGACGACGCCGACACCCGCTCGAGCGCCGCCGTCGCCCCCGGTCGGCCCTTGGACTAGGCCGTCTCTTCCGCCCTGTGCCAGAGCGGGCGCAACCCCGGGGCGCTTGGAGCGCTCCACCCGCCCCGGGCGTTCCGCATGGTGCGCTGCTCTGGCTCCGGTCAGACCTGACGGCAGAGATCTACCTGTCACTTCGCCGCAGCTTCGCCGGCCGCCAGGGTGACCATTGAAGTGCGGAGCGCCGCCGCAAGCGCCTCTGACCTGCCGGCACGACCGGCCCGACGCGCGAACGGGCGGCCCGCACCGGCAGCCGCCACCGCCCCCTGTCCCACATCCCCGCTGGTCATCCGCTGCGCTATTCGTCAGCGGGCGTCGCACTCCTCGTCGCACAAGCACGTGCCGCACGCGGCGCACAACTCCCAACTGTCCCTGCAGAACCGCCGCGGGTAGGTCATCTCCTCCCCGCACCAGCCACACGTCCTGGGGTCGAGGATCTCGCCCTCGCCGCCGCCCTGCTGCTGATTCGTCACGGACGAAAAGTAGCGGACAAGCTCAACTCCTGCCCCTGTGTCCACGACGTCGGTACCGAGCATCGCTGTGGACGAAGCCTGCTCTGGCCGAGAAACCGGCAGTCATCAGCGACAGGAGCGCCGCGGGGACGGTCGACGGACTCCACCCGAGGGAGGGCGAGGGCGGCGTCGAGGCGGCTGCGATGGGCGGCGGCCGCTGCGGTGGTGCCGGCGGCGACGCGGTCCGGGCAGCGCAGCCGGTCCTCGCCGAGCATGTCGTGTGGTCCGTTGTGCACCCGTCGGTTGCCCGGCGTCACGTCTCACCCGGCGGCCTCCAGCCGGTGCCGCACGTTGTCCTCGAGGAACCGGCTCAGCGACGATCATTGAGCCTCTTCCAACCTGAAGTCCCATCTCCGGGTCCTCAGCTGACTCGGGCCGGCCCCTGAAGAAGCCTTTGTGGACGGTCTCGCCGCAAAGTCGCCATCACGCGCCCCGTCCGGTCGTGTTGATGTGCGCCGGACCCTCTGGCAGGGTGCGGACATCAAACGGGGAGGGACCCATGCTGAAGCAAGTCGTCGACGGCGTGCTGATCCACCAGAGTGAGTTGCTCGAGAACAACACCGTTGTCGTACAGGGCAGGGACGGCGTGCTCCTCGTAGACGCCGGGATTACCGGTGCCGAAATGACCTGCCTGGCAAACGACCTTCGACAGCTGGGCCGGCCCGTGGTGGCAGGGTTTTCGACGCATCCTGATTGGGATCACGTGCTCTGGCACGCCGAACTCGGCGAAGCGCCTCGTTACGGCACAGCCCGCTGCGCGGACTTCATGCAGGATGTGTTGTCGAACGCGGACTGGAAGGCCGGCGTCGCTGAGGGGTTGCCGCCGGAAATCGCCGAGGACACACCGCTCGACCTGTACGGCCTGATCACTGGTCTGCCTGCTGAAACTGCGCAGCTTCCCTGGGACGGCCCCAAGGTGCGGATCATCGAGCATCCGGCGCATGCCCAGGGCCATGCGGCTCTGTTGATCGAAGAACGCCGAGTTCTCATCGCCGGTGACATGCTCTCCGACGTCTTCGTTCCCATGCTCGACGACACCGTTGAGCCGATTGAGAACTACCTGGTCGGGCTGGGGCTGCTTGAGGGCGTAGCGGACGACGTCGACGTCGTCATCCCCGGACATGGCTCCCTCGCCAGGGGTGAGGAGGTACGTGCAAGGATCAACCTGGATCGCGCGTACGTGGAGGACCTACGTGACGCCCGGGTGTCCAGCGACCCGCGGGTCGTATCGCCCAAGCCCGGCTGGGAGTGGGCAAGCGACATTCACGAAGGGCAGGCCCGAAACCTCGCCCGACGAAGCCAGCGCGACGGGACGCCTGGCTAGCAAGCTGCTTCCGCCGCAAGACGCCCCTGTCTGTGAGCCTCTTTAGAGCTGGCAGCGCTGAACGTCTTGGACTGTCGTGCGCAACGACGAAGCTCCTGGTAGATGGGTTCTCGACCAAGATCACCCGTGTTCGCCAGGAGCTTCGCGTGCTTGTCTATCCGTCCTCTATCGACTTGTCCACCAGCACCTTGCGGTTCTTGGCCGGAGAACTGAGGGCCAGGCGCCGGAACATCGGGACGCGGTGGCGGCGGCTTCCCGTGGCACGTCGGGCCCTGCTCGCCCTGGCCCACCTGCGGTGCGGCGACACCTACGCCCAGCGCGCAGCGGGGTTCGGCATCGGGATCGCCACCGTCTACCGCTCCATACGTGAAGCCATCGAGGTTCTGGCCACCCTCGCCCCGACCTTGACCGAAGCGATGAAGACCATACAGACCAAGGCGTTCGTCATCCTCGACGGCACCCTGCTGCCCATCGACCGCATCGCCGCCGACACCCCGTACTACTCCGGGAACACAAACGCCACGGCATGAACGTTCAGATTCTCACCGATCCGTTCGGACGGCTGCTCTGGGCCTCGCCGGCTGTGCCCGGCTCGACCCACGATCTGACCGCCGCCCGGCAGCACGGGATCATCGACGCCCTCGCCGCAGAGGGGCTCAGGTGCTGGGCGGACAAGGCGTACCAAGGAGCCGGTGGGCACGTCCGGTCCCGTTTCGGGGCCGTCGCCTCAAGCAGTGGAAGCGCCGCCACAACACCACCCACGCCAAGATCCGTTGCCTTGGCGAGCAGGCCATAGCAACCCTCAAGGGCTGGCGACTCCTCCGGAAACTCCGATGCAGCACCAACCGCATCACCAACGTCGTGAAGGCAGTAGTCGTCCTTCACCACGCATCAGCGTAAGGTTGGAAAACGCTCATTTACGGGACAGCGCTCAGGGCCTGTCGGCAACGCGGCTACGGCGTATAGCCGGCCGTGACGAAATAGGCCCCGTACGTGAGGGAAACGGCCGCCATCGCGGTGAGCGTGACGACAAGGGAGATCGGTTTGGCCTTGGCCAGAAAGACGGCCGCGGGCAGCAGCAGAGTGAATCCGGGCAGCAGAAAGCGGGGCTTGATCTGGATGAAGCCGCTCACGCCCACGGCCATGGCCACCAGGACCACGGTGAAGACGACGACGGCCGCCGGCGGACGCGAACCCAAAAGGATCCACAGGAGCACGAGGCCGGCGATGACGATCAGCACGGAGGTCTGCTCGACCGCGCTCACGTGACCGGCGGCCACCCGGGTGATGGCCTCGACGACGGACCGGCCGAAGTCGACGCGCGTGTTCCAGTCGCGCTGCACGTCGAAGTAGCCCGTCAGCCGTCCGGTGCAGATTCCGACCCACACGAAGTAGCCGAGCAACCCCAGCGGCGCGATGAGGACCGCGGCGAGCGTCCGACGCCCGCGCGGAGAGGTGAGCACCGCCGTGACGACGACGGCGGCGACCACGGCGACGCCCAGCGGGCGCGTCAGTCCCGCGGCCACGGCAAGCAGGGAAGCCGTGAGCAGCCGCTGTGTCACCAGGGCGTAGAGCGCCCAGGCGGACAGCGCGGTGAACAACGCCTCCGGGTAGGCCATGGACTGGATGAAGGCCTGGGGCAGCAGACCCCACAGGATGACGAGCAGCACCCCGGCGCGTCTGCCGTGCAGGGCCGCCCCGAGATCGTGGATCCCCCACGCCGCGACGAAGGAGGACACGCAGGTGATCAGCAGCGCGGTACCGACGGCGCCCGTAGGCAGCAGTTCGCCGACCGCTCGCACGAGACCCGGATACAACGGGAAGAACGCGAGGTCCTGCCATCTGCCGGCCGGGCCACCGCCGTAGCCGGGAACCAGTTCCGCCTGCCCGTAGCCGTTCTGTGCGATGCCCAGATACCACTGCGCGTCCCATACGTAGCCCAGCACGGTGGCGAGGGACTTGTCGCTGCCGGTCGATTGCATCGCCAGCCAGGCGACCCCCAGGACTTTGCATCCCAGGTAACCGTAGAGCGCGGGCCTGGCGCGCCGATACGACGAGATGACACGTCGAGACAGGACGTTCCACCGGGATTCCTGCGGTACTGCCTCTCTGGTTTTCTCACCGATCTCGACGGTCAATTCCTGTCCAATCGTCGGCGCCGCAAGAGAAGGCGCGGCCGTGAACCAGTAACCCTCCGGAGACTACTGAGAGCACGTCCGACAACGCGCGCAGCGGAGAATTACTCGCCGGGGGCCACGGAGTTTTCACCGATTGGGCGGTGGCTGTCAGCCACTCCAAGGGCGGGACCTCCCGGTGACCCCGGCGCGGCACCTCGCAGCGTCACCGGAACCCGCCCGGGCCGCCGCCGTTCGTCATGGGTGCGTCACGGAACCGCCACAGCGGTGTGCGGCGGGAACCCGCTCGGGCCAGGAGGCCGTGTACCTGCACGCGAGTGCCGGTGTGGGACCGGTCGTGAACCTCGGGGAGAACCCAATGCAGTACACAGCAGGTATCGGCCGGACCGCGGCGGCTCTGGCGACGGCCCTGGCGGCCGCCGCCCTGATGACGGGCTGTCAGCCGACCGGCGGCGACGGCGGTGCCGTCGACCCGTCGACGCCGCCCGCGGCCTCGGGTCCGGCCGAGCCCACGCCCACCGGCGGCGACAAGGGCGGAACGACCAGCGGCGGCAGCAGAGGTTCCACGGGCGGCACGTCCTCGTCGGGCGGAGGCTCCACCGGCGGCGGCTCGTCCTCGGGCGGCTCCTCCTCCGGCGGCACCGGCGGCGTGACGAAGAAGCCGTGCGCGATCGACGACATCAAGGTCTCCGAGGCGCACCAGGCCGACGTCCGCCCGCCGGGCACGGGCACCGGAGCCGCCGTCGTCTCCGTCACCAACACCTCCGCGTCCGCCTGCAAGGTGTACGGGTACCCCACGGTCGCGGCGGCGGGCAACGGCTCGCCGGACAAGAACAAGCCGCTGCCCACCACCCACACGGGCCCGGCCGCGGCCGACGTGCTGCTGGCCCCGGGCGCCCGCGCGTGGACCAAGCTCACCTTCGTCCAGGTCCAGGGCGAGGCGGACGGCTACTGCGAGTCCGGCGCGACCCCGGCCACCTACCCGACGCTGGTCATCGGAGTGCTCGGCGCCGGGAAGCACCAGACCGCCATGGACGACGGCGTCTTCGCCTTCTGCGACGACAAGGTGACCGTCACGGCCTGGTCCTCCGTCAAGCCCTCCTAGGACCCGGGACCACCCGCCAGAACGGGTGGACGCGAGGTGCGCCGGTGGCCGGCGACCTGGGGCGTGTCTTCCGGATCTTGCCGACGTGATCCGAAAGGCACGCCCCTCGGCCCTGTCGTCACACTCCCGCCTGCCCCGCGACGCCGTGCACGCGCTCTCGCCGCACCGGGCACAAGCCCGAGTACGTTCCGTACGAGGCCTTGCGCCCGGCACGCCGAGATCTCCCACCTGACGCCGCAGGGCCGCCCTCCGGGCGGCGACGGGAGTTCGACGACAGGACCTAGCCCACGGGTTCCACGACGAAGAGCGGGATCTCGCGCTCGGTCCGGTGCTGGTAGTCGGCGTAGTCGGGGAACGCGGCCACCGCCCGCTCCCACCACACCCGCCGCTCCTCGCCCGACACGAGCCGCGCCCTCATGTCCCACACCTTCGGTCCGTCGCGCAGCTCCACCAGCGGAGCCGCCACCAGGTTGTGGTACCAGACGGGGTGCTTCACGGCGCCGCCGTTCGACGCGACCAGCGCGTACGAACCCTCGTGCTCCACCCGCATGAGCGGCGTCTTGCGGATCTTGCCGCTCTTCGCCCCGACGCTGGTGACGAGGACGACGGGCAGGCCCCGGATCGTCGTCCCCTTCGTACCGCCTGACGACTCGTACAGCTCGACCTGGTTCCGCACCCACGCTGCCGGACTCGGCTCGTACACACCTTCAAGTGCCATGTCGACCTCCTCGCCCACCGCCAACACCCGGGCCCACGGTGCTATTCCACGGCTCGGGAGCCGGGTTCCTGCCCTTCGGGAACGCAGGGCGCGGGCGTCCGGGCCCGGCGATGTCAGTGCCGCTGGTTACCGTGCGGACAAGTGATCTCGTACCAGGGGAGGGCCCGTGCGGCGTTGGGAGCATGCCGGTGACGGTTCGGCGAAGTTCTGGGAGGCCGGTGCCGACGGCACGTCGGTGACGGTGCGCTTCGGGCGCATCGGCACCGCGGGCCAGACCCGGGTCAAGGAGTTCGACAGCGCGGACGCGGCGGAGTCCTACCTGGTCAGGACCATCGGTGAGAAGGAGCGCAAGGGGTACGCCGCCGTCGGCGAGGCCACCGGCACGCCGGGCGCCACCGTCACCGCGTCCGCCGCAACGCCCTCCGATTCCGCCGCCGCGGCCCCGCCCGCACGGCCCGAAGAGGACACCTTCACGCTGCCCGCCGCGTGGAAGCGGAACCTCCGCCCGAGGCGCGGCGGGACCCCGGTCACGGTCCGCCCGGTCGAGGGGCTCGGCGCCGCGCGCCTCCACCGGTGGCGCAGACAGTTCACCGTGACCGTCGACCGCGCGCTCGCCGCCACCACCAGCGACGCCGCCCTCGTGGACGCCGCCCGCGCCCACGAGAGCGACCGGCCGAACCCCAGGGGAGCCGCGGCGATCGCCGTCCTGTTCCCGCACGAGGTGGACCGCGGCGCGCTCGCCGACGCCTGGGCCGACGCCCACGGCCTGCCGTTCGCCGCACGAGCCGCCGTCGAACTCCTCGAGTCCCGCCGGCAGTGGACCAAGGCGCCCGGCAACCAGTCCTCCGCCGTCGGCGTCGAAACCGCTCCCGAGGCCGAGAACCACTGGGAGCGCGACGGCGGGTACCTCGCCCTCGACCGCGTCCGCGCACTGCTCGCCGTCACGGACGACGACACCTACGCCGCCGCCGTCACCGCCCTCGCCGACCACCGCACCAGCCCCCGCCGCAAGGCGGCCGTCAGCTACCTCGTACCCACCGAACGGCAGTGGGTCGAGGAATGCCTCGCCGACCCGGCCGTCCGCGAACACTCCCAGCTGTGGGTACGGGACATGGTGCTCTGCTCGCTCGGCTCCGCCTCCCACGTCGCCGTCTACGGAGGACGGGCCGACCTCGGCTGGTACGGCTGGACCGCCGCCACCGTGGCCACCGTCGCCGACGGTGTGGGCCCGGCGATGGCCCCGCTGCTCGCGGCCGAACTCGACCGGTCGTACATCGACACCCGGGACACCAAGGCGATGGCCGGCGCGCTCGCCGAACTCCCGGTCGACGAGGCCCTCCAGGCCCTCCTCGACCGGCTCGGCGACAAGCACGTACGGGCCGAGGCCGCCGCAGCGGCCCGCCGCTTTCCGGTCCGCGCGCTCCGGCTGCTCGCCGCGACGGCGGACGGCGCCGGCACGCACGCGCCCATGGCTCGCCGGATGCTCGCCGCGCACGTGGCCGCCCACCGGGAGCTCGTGCTCGACGTCCTCCCGGACCTCCCCACGGAGGTCGCCGAGACCGTCCGGCCGCTCACCGAGGAGCGGGACCCGGCCGACGAAGCACCCCAGGACGCCCTGCCCGCGCTGCTCACCAGCCCGCCGTGGACCGCGAAGCGCACCACCGTGAAGCCGAAGGTGGTCGAAGGGCTCGTGCCCCCGGCCGTCTCCCGCATCGACTGGCTGCCCGAGGAACAGGCCGGCTGGGCCCGCGCGGAGTCCTGGGTCACCGGCTGGCAGCCGTACCAGCCCATGGAGAAACTGCTCGAAGCGCTCCGCAAGGGAACCCTCCAGGACCGGCACACCCTCGGCGTGTTCACCCACGGCCCCGCCGAGACCGTCCGGCCGCTGCTCGCCGACTGGAAGGGCCTGGACTACTCCTACGACGGAGCGAACGTCTTCAAGCCGATGATCGCCGCCCACGGGCTGGCCGCCCTGCCGCCCGCCCTCCGCATGGCGGCCCGCGAGCCCACCCACCTGGCCCCGATCCTGCTGCCCTTCCTCGACACCGAGGTCGCGCGGTTGATGGCGGACTGGCTCCACCGCCTCAAGACGGCCGGGCGCACCGCCCGCGGCTGGTTCGCCCGGCACGGCGCGGACGCCGCCCGGCTGCTCGTGCCCGACGCGGTCGGCGCCCCGGGACCCGCCAGGACCGCCGCCGAAGGCGCGCTGTGGGCCGTCGCCTCCAGCCACGGAGCGGACAGCGTGCGCACCGCGGCGAAGGAGTACGGAGAGGAGGCCGCCGCGGCGGTCGAGGCCCTGCTCGCCTCCGACCCGCTGGTGACCGCCCTGCCCGCCCGGATGCCGAAGCCCGTCGCCTGGGCCGAGCCCCGGGTCCTGCCCCGGCCGCGCCTCCGGGACGGCGGCGCCGCGCTGCCCGCCAGGGCCGTCGGTCACGTCCTGACCATGCTCGCCGTCTCCAAGCCCGGCGCGCCCTACCCCGGCGTCGCCCGGCTGCGCGAGCTCTGCACACCCGCGTCGCTCGCCGAGTTCGCCTGGGCGCTGTTCGAGGAGTGGCGCATCGTCGGCATGCCGCCCAAGGAGGCCTGGGCACTGCACGCGCTCGGCTGGCTCGGCGACGACGACACCGTGCGCGCGCTGACCCCCGTCATCCGTGCCTGGCCCGGCGAAGGAGCCCACCAGCGTGCCGTCGACGGACTCGACGTGCTCGCCGCCATCGGCACCGACACGGCCCTCACGCACCTCCACGGCATCTCCCAGCGGGTGAAGTTCAAGGCGCTCAAGCAGCGCGCCCAGGAGAAGATCGCCGACGTCGCGGCCGAACTCGGCCTGACCGGCGAGCAGCTCGCCGACCGGCTGGTGCCCGACCTCGGCCTGGATCCCGACGGCAGCACCGTCGTGGACTACGGCACCCGGCGCTTCACCGTCGGCTTCGACGAGCAGCTCAAGCCCTACGTCCGCGACGAGGCCGGCAGCCGCCTCAAGGACCTGCCCAAGCCGGGCGCGCGCGACGAGACGGAACGCGCCACCGCCGAGCGCAAGCGCTTCCTCACCCTCAAGAAGGACGTCCGGACCATCGCCGCCGACCAGGTGCGGCGCCTGGAGTCGGCGATGGCCGAGGGCCGCACCTGGACCGGCGCCGAGTTCCGGCAGCTCTTCGTCGAGCACCCGCTCGTGTGGCACCTCGCCCGCCGGCTGGTCTGGCACGCCGAGCACGAGGGCCGGGCCCTCGCCTTCCGAATCGCCGAGGACCGGACCTACGCGGACGTCGACGACGAGACCGTGACCGTCGCGGACGCGGCCACCGTCACCCTGCCACACCCGCTGCACCTCACGGAGGAGCTGGACGGCTGGGCCGAGCTGTTCGCCGACTACGAGATCGTCCAGCCGTTCCCGCAGCTGGGCCGGCCCGTGCTCACGGCGACCGAGGAGGAGGCCGCGGGCGCCCGGCTGACCCGGTTCGAAGGCATCACGGTCCCCGTCGGCAAGCTCCTCGGGCTGCAGAAGCGCGGCTGGGAGCGGGGCGAGCCGCAGGACGCCGGCGTGGAGCGCTGGTTCTCCCGCCGACTCGGGCCCGAGCGCTATCTGGTCATCGAACTGGACCCGGGCATCGCCGTCGGCCTCATCAGCGAGTTCCCCGACCAGAAGCTGGACACCGTCTGGCTCGACAAGCAGCCCTGCGACCACTGGGCCTCCCGCGAGCACCAGCTGCGCTTCGCCGACCTCGACCCGGTGACCGTCTCCGAAATCCTCGCCGACCTCACGGAGCTGACCTCGTGACCACCTTCCCCGAGCAGGAGCAGCGACTCCAGCGCCCGCCCGCCGAGGTCCGCCACGCCGAGGAGCTGGCCGCCCTGCGCGCCGCCGACACCGATCCGCGTCCGCCGGGCTGGCAGCTGAGCCTGCGCGCCGCGCGCCGGTTCGTCACCGGCGACCAGGAGGCCGGCATCGGCCGGAAGTTCGTCGGCGACACGGCGCTCGTCGAGCGTGCCCTGGTGACGCTGGCGACCAACCGCGGCCTCATGCTCGTCGGCGAGCCGGGCACCGCCAAGTCCCTGCTGTCCGAGCTCGTCGCGGCGGCCGTGTCCGGCGACTCCACGCTCGTCGTCCAGGGCGGCGCCGCCACCACCGAGGACCACATCAAGTACTCCTGGAACTACGCCCTCCTCGTGTCCGAGGGCCCGTCCGAACGCTCGCTCGTCCCCGCCCCCATGCTGAAGGGCATGGCGGAAGGACGCCTCGTCCGCTTCGAGGAGATCACCCGCTGCCCGCTCGAAGTGCAGGACTCCCTGCTCTCCCTGCTCTCCGAACGGGTGGTGGCCGTACCCGAGCTGGAAGGCCCGCAGGGCATGGTCTTCGCCCGGCAGGGCTTCAACGTGATCGCCACCGCCAACACCCGCGACCGCGGCGTCAACGAGATGAGCGCCGCGCTCAAGCGCCGCTTCAACTTCGAGACCGTCTTCCCCATCACCGACCTCGACACCGAGATCGCCCTGGTCGAGGCCGAGGCGACCGCGTTGCTGCGCCGCTCGGGCGTCACCGTGGCACCCGACCGCGAGGTCCTGGAGGTCCTCGTCACCACCTTCCGCGAACTGCGCTCAGGAGCCGCCCACGAAGGCGGCGGCGCCGACCGGCTCTCGGCGGTCATGAGCACGGCCGAAGCGGTCTCCGTCGCCCACGCGGTCGGCGTCCGCGGCTGGTTCCTGCGTGGCGAGCCCGGCGACGCGGCCGACGTCGTCACCTGCCTCGCGGGCACGGCCGCCAAGGACAGCCCCGAGGACCTGGCCCGGCTGCGCCGGTACCTGGAGCAGCGGGTCGCCGGCCGGCGCGGCGCCCAGTGGAAGGCGCTGCACGCGGCGCGGCACCTGCTGGCGGGCTGATGACCGTCACGTACCTCGGCGTGCGCCACCACTCACCCGCGTGCGCCCGCCTCGTCGCCCGCGCCATCGCGGAACTGCGGCCCGCGCACGTCCTCGTCGAGGGGCCGTCCGACCTCAACGGGCGCCTCGACGAGCTGCTGCTCGGGCACGAGCTGCCCGTCGCCGTGTTCAGCCACTACCGCGACGCGGAGCGGGCCGCGACCTCGTGGACCCCGCTGTGCGACTACTCGCCCGAGTGGATCGCCCTCGCGCACGGCCGTGCCGCCGGGGCCGAGGTCCGGTTCATCGACCTGCCCGCCTGGCACCCCGCGTTCGAGGGCCGCGCCAACCGGTACGCGGACGCCGAGGCGCGCTACGCCGACGCGACCGCCCGGCTCTGCCGTCGCTTCGGCGTGGACTCGGTGGACGCGCTGTGGGACCGGATGGTCGAGGCCGACCCGGACGCCGCCGACCTGACGGCCCGCCTGGAGACGTACTTCGACGTCGTCCGCGGCGACACCGAGGCCGACCCGTCGGACCGGGCGCGCGAGGAGTACATGGCCTCCTGGGTCCGCGCGGCCCGTGCCGCGGCCGGCGACCGGCCGGTCCTGGTGGTCACCGGAGGCTTCCACCGCCCCGCGATCCGCCGGCTCGCCGGACGACCGCCCGCCGACGGACCGGTCACCGGCGGCCGGGACCGGGCATGGCCCGAGGTGCCCGCCGCGCCCGAGGACGCCGTGGTCGGCAGCTTCCTCGTGCCCTACTCCTTCCGGCAGCTCGACGCCTTCGCCGGCTACGAGTCGGGCATGCCCTCGCCCGCGTACCACCAGTGGCTGTGGGAGCACGGCCGCGAGGCCGCGGGCGACCGGCTCGTGCGGTCGGTCGTCGGCCGCCTGCGGGCCCGCAGCCATCCCGTGTCGACGGCCTCCCTCGTCGCCGCCCGCACGTCGGCGCTCGCGCTCGCCGCCCTGCGCGGACACCCCGGCCCGGCCCGACTCGACCTGCTCGACGGGCTCGCCGGAGCGCTGATCACGGAGGCCCTCGACGAGCCGCTGCCCTGGACCCGGCGCGGCCCGCTGCGGCCCGGCTCGCACCCGGTCGTGGCGGAGATGGTCGCGGCGTGCGGAGGCGAACGCACCGGCAGGCTCCACCCGGACACGCCCGTACCGCCGCTCGTCCACGACGTGGCGGCCCGGCTCGCCGCCCTCGGCCTGGACACCGGCGAGCCCGTGACCGTACGCCTGACCGACCCTTCGGGGCGCGACCGCAGCCGGGTCCTGCACCGGCTCAGAGTGCTCGGGGTCCCCGGCCACGAGCGGGTCTCCGGCCCGTCCCACGGCACCGATCCGGTCGTCGAGGAACGCTGGGAACCACGCGCGTCGGCGGGCCGCGAGGCCGCGCTGATCGAGGCCGGCGGCTTCGGCGCCCGGCTCGACGAGGCGGCCGTCGTGGCGCTCGGCGACCGCGCGACGGCCGCCGGAGCCGACTGCGGACGCCTGGCCGAGGTCCTGTTCGACGCCGTGGCGTGCGGTGCGACCGAGCTGGCCGGCCCCCTGGTCGCCCGACTGCGATCGGGCCTCGCCGCGGCCGCCAGGCCGGGCCCGCTCGGCACGGCCCTCGCCACCGCGCTCGGCCTCTGGCGCCACGACCGCGTGTACGGCGTGGCCCGCGACCCGCTGCTGGGAGCCGTCGTCGACACCGCCGTGTCCCGCGTGCTCTGGCTCGTCGAAGGCGCAGGCGGCGGACCGGCCTCGACCGGCCCCGACCGCGAGCGGCTGCGGGCCCTGGCCGCGGTCCGCGACGCCTGTCTCCACGCCGACACCCTCCTCACCGTGTCACGCGAGGCGGCCGTCGACGTGTTCCGGCGCGTCAGCAACGACCCCCTGGCGCCGGCGGACCTGCGGGGCGCGGCCTTCGGCCTGTGCCGCGTCCTGGATCCGGCCCGCCGGACGCCGGACCGAGGCGCCGGTGAGCCGGACACGGGCCGGCGCACGCCGGAGCGGGCCGAACCCGCCGTCGCCGTACGGGCCGTGAGCGAGCCCCGGGTGCTCGGCGACTGGCTGGCCGGGCTCTTCGCCGTCGCCCGCGAAGAGCTCGGCGCGACGCCGGGGGAGCGGGGCCCGCTCGTCGTGGCCCTCGACGACCTGGTGGCCGCCATGACCGAGACCGACTTCCTCGTCGCCCTCCCGTCCCTGCGGGAGGCCTTCGCCTACTTCCCACCCGCGGAACGGGAGCAGATCGCCGCCCGCCTGATCGAACGCCGCGGCCTGCGCGGCTCCTCCCGCGCCCTTCTCCGCACCACCGCCGACCCGCTGCTGATCGCCCAGGCACGGGAACTGGAGGACCACGTGTCACGCGCCCTCGACCGCCTCGGCCTCGGAGCCACCCGATGAGGCCCACGAAGCCCGCGCCCGCCGCCACGGATGCCTACCCCGCCACCGATGCCGCCCCCGCCACCGATGCCGGGCTCGAGCGGTGGCGGCTCATCCTCGGCAGGCCCGCCGAGCGCCACACCGGGCCCCTCGAAGCGGCCGCCGCCGCCCGGGACGCCGCCCTCGACTGGCTCTACGGCCGTGACGCCGAGCAGGCCCGCCGAGGAGTGCGCGGCACCGGCCGCGAGGGCGGCGACGGCGCCTCGGCCGTCACGCCCGTGGACTGGCTCGACGACATCCACCGCCTCTTCCCCCGCGAGACCGTGGAGCGCCTCGAGCGGGACGCCGTCGAGCGCTACGAGATCCACGAGATCGTCACCGACCCGGCCGTCCTCGAACGCGTGGAACCCGACCAGGCCCTCCTCAAAGCCGTGCTGCGCACCAAGCACCTGATGAACCCCGAAGTGCTGCGCCTCGCCCGGCGCATCGTCGAGACCGTGGTGCGGCGCCTGATGGAGCGGCTCACGCCCGAGGTCCGCCGCTCCTTCACCGGCACCCGTTCGCGCCGCCCGAGCCGGCTCGCCCTCGCCCGTGACTTCGACTTCCACGGCACCGTCCGCGCCAACCTCGCCCACTACCGGCCCGAGGAGCGCCGGCTGCTCATCCAGCGGCCCCGCTTCCACTCCCGCACCCGCCGGCACCTGGAGCAGTGGCAGCTGATCCTCCTCGTCGACCAGTCCGGCTCCATGGTCGACTCCGTCATCCACTCCGCCGTGACGGCGGCGAGCCTGTGGGGACTGCCCGGACTCAAGACCCACCTGGTCGCCTTCGACACCTCCGTGGTCGACCTGACCAGCGACGTCACCGATCCGGTCGAACTCCTGATGCGGGTACAGCTCGGCGGCGGCACGGACATCGCCCGCGCCGTCGCGTACGGCACGGGACTCGTCGACAACCCGCGCCGGGCCATCGTCGCGCTCGTCACCGACTTCTACGAGGGCGGCGACGACCACAGGCTGGTGCGCGGCGTCCGCGCGCTCGTCGAACAGGGCACCACCGTCCTTGGCCTCGCCGCCCTCGACGAGGAGGCCCGGCCGGCCTACGACCGGCAGGTCGCCCAGCGCCTCGCCGACGCGGGCGCGCACGTCGGCGCCATGACGCCCGGTCAGCTCGCCGAGTTCGTCGCGGAGAGGCTCGGCCGATGACCCGTACCGACCTGCTCGCCCTGGACACCACCACGCTCGCCGCGCTCTCCAACCGCGGACTCGTCAAGCGCGCCGTCAAGGACCTCGACGCCGGCGCGGGCGCCACCGTCACCACCGGTCCCGAGGGCACGCTCACCGGCGCCTTCCCCGACGGCACCACCGCGTCCCTCGCACCCGCCGCGGGACTCGACCAGGGCGTGTGCAGCTGCGGCGCGCCCGGCGTCTGCCGCCATCTCCTCGGCCTCGTCCTCGCCCACCAGAGGACCCACACCCACACCCCCACTCCACAGGCCGGCGACGTCGGCGGCACCCGACCGGACACGGCACCACCTCCGCCGTGGCGGCCCTGGTCCCCGGGCCGCACCGACGACGAGACCCTGACCGCCGCCGTCGGCGCCCGCCCCATGGCCTCCGCCCGCCGCGCCCTGGCCCGCGGCTACACCGCACGGCTGCGCCACCCCACGCCCGACGAGCCAGCCGCCGTCGCCGAACTGCCCACCTGTACCGTCCGCTTCCCGGTACGGGACGGCGTCGCCCACGCCGTCACGGACGCCGCGGACGCCCTGCGCGGCGAGTCGATCGCGCTCGCCGTGTGGGCCTTCCGCGCCGCGCTCGATGCGAGCCCCGACGACCCGCCGCGCCAGATCGACGTCGGCGGCCGTACGACCACGACGGCACGCGACGCCGCCCTCGCCTCGGCCACCTCCCTCGCGGCCGAACTGCTCCTCGACGGCGCCGCGCACACGGGCCCCGTCCTCACCGCCGCGCTCGGCCGGATCCGCGACGAACTGACCGCCGCCGCCCTGCACTGGCCCGCGGGCGTGCTCACGGACGTCGCCGTCCAGGTCGAGCAGTACGCCGGACGCGGCGCCGGTTTCCGCGCCGAGGAGCTGGCCGCCCTGCTCGCCGAGCTCGACGCCCGGACACGGGCCGGCGGCGGAGGACTCGCCCAGGCGCAGGTCCTGGGCACGGGGGAGCGTGGCGACACCCCGCTGCGCCGCACCCGGCTCACCGCCCTCGGCTGCCGCGTCTCCGGCACCCCCGCCGACCGCACGGCGGAGGTGTTCCTCGCCCACGGCGGCGCGGGCATCGCGCTGGTACTGCGCCGCCGTTGGGCCCTGGCCGAAGGCCAGGAACCGGCCGGACACGAACTGGCCGCACGCCGCCTCCTCGGCACCACCCTGGGCGCCGTCGCCACCGGCAACCTGGTCAGCGAGAGCGCCTCCCGCACGCCGGGACGCACCGTGACGATCGGCGGCGGCAGACTGGCCGCTACGAGCGTGACTCCGGTCGGCGCCTCCTGGGCCGACCTCCCCGAGCCGCTGCTCGTTCGGGACTTCGCCGCCCACGCGGCGGCACTGCGCGAGCTGCCGCCCCGCTTCGTCCGCCCCCGCATCGAGGCCGACACGGTCAGGGTGGTCGAGGTCCACGCCGTCGAGGACATCGGCTACGACCCGGCACGCCAGCAGCTCGCCGCCACGGTCCGCGACGCCCACGGCACACCCGCCACGGTGGCCGCTCCCCACAACCCGTACGCGCCCGGCGGACTCGACGCGCTCGCCGCCGCCCTGCGCGGCGCGCACGGCGTCCTGCGCCACCTCAGCTGCACGGTCCGCGCCGCAGGCGACGGCCTCGTCCTCGACCCGATCGCGGCCCTCACCGCCGACGGGATGCTCGTCCCCGACCTCGCGCCCCCGGCCCCCGCGACACCTCTCGCACCGACGCCACACCCCGCACCGGGCGATCCGGTCACCGCCGCCCTGGCGTCCGGGCTCGCCGCCCTGTCCGCCGCGACCGTCCACGGCCTGCGCCGGCTGCCCGAGGGCGCCCGCACCGCCCTCGACGACGCGGCGGCCCGCCTGGCCCGCATCGGCCTGACCACCGCCGCCGCACACCTGCGCGGAATACCGGCGGCCCTGACGGGCCAGGGCGCCGAGCCGGCCGTACGGCTCTGGCTCGACGCCGAGCTGTACCTCCTCACGGCCCAGGAACTGCACGCCCGCACCGCCTGAACGGCCGACCGGGGGAGCGGACCGCCACCCCGGTGCGCCGACCGTCCCCGCCCCCGCGACGGGGTTACGGTCGGCGCCATGCGCGATCACGGAGACGGCGGCGGTGACCAGGACGCGGACGGCGAGCGCGATCGTCACGGGTGGCTGCGGTGCCTGCTCGCCGGCGCGGTGTTCGTCGTCTGCATGGCCGGCACCACGCTGCCGACCCCGCTCTACCCGCTCTACCAGCAGGAGTACGGCTTCTCCGAACTGACCGTCACCGTCGTCTACGCGGTCTACGCCTTCGGAGTCATCGGCGTGCTGCTCCTCGCCGGCAACGCCTCCGACACCGTCGGCAGGCGGCCGGCCCTGCTGTGGGGCCTCGGCTTCGCGGCGGCGAGCGCCGTGTGCTTCCTGCTCGCCGACGGCCTGACCTGGCTGTACGCCGGACGGCTCCTTTCCGGCCTGTCGGCGGGCCTGTTCACCGGCGCGGCCACCGCGTACGTCATGGAACTGGCCCCGCCCGGCGGCGCCTCCCGCGCGACGCTCGTGGCCACCGCCGCCAACATGGGCGGGCTCGGTTGCGGGCCGCTGCTCGCCGGCCTGCTCGCCGAGTACGCGCCCGAGCCGCTCCTCCTGCCCTTCGCCGTCCACCTCACCCTGGTCGCCGCCTCGGCACTCGTCCTGCTGAGGCTCCCGGAAACCGTGACCGACCGGCGACCGCTCTCGACCGTACGACCGCAGCGCCCCGCCCTGCCGCCCCAGGTCCGGGCCGTGTTCGTACCCGCGTCGATCGCCGCCTTCGTGGGATTCGCCCTGTTCGGGGTGTTCACCTCGGTCAGCCCGGCGTTCCTCGCCCGCTACCTCCACGTGGACAACCACGCCGTGAGCGGCCTCGTCGTCGCGGTCGCCTTCTTCGCCTCCACCGCGGGCCAACTCGCCGTCGGCCGCGTCGGCGTCGCCCGCTCCTTGCCGCTCGGCTGCGCCGTTCTCTTCACCGGCCTCGTCCTCCTCGCCGGGGCGCTGTACACCGACCAGCTCGCCCTGATCGTCCTCGCGGCCCTCGTCGGCGGCATCGGCCAGGGCCTCGCCTTCCGCGCCGCCCTGTCCGCCGTCGCCTGGGCGGCACCGGCCGACCGCCGGGCGGCGGTGATCTCCACGCTCTTCGTCGTCGCCTACACGGGCATCTCCATCCCGGTCATCGGCGTCGGCCTCCTCGCCGACCCCCTCGGCCTGGAAGGAGCGGGCCTCGTCTTCATCGCCTGCATGCTCGCCCTGATCGTCCCCGCCGCCGCCTACCTCCTCCGCCGCCCGATCCGCGAACCGGGCGACGCGCGACGGGACGAGCGGGCGTCCTAGGCACGGTCTTCGTAGCGAGGTCTCGGCCGTGCGGTGGAGACCTGTGTCGCCGCCTCAGAGCGGCGGCTCGCGGTCGTAACGGGGCCGTCTGTCGTGGACCACTCCGGGGAAGGAGCGGGACGATGGCGACCAGGTCTCTGAGGAAACACCCACCAACCCCGCGCATCACGCGAACGACCTCATCGCGTGCCCGTGGAACGGTGCGGCTGTCAGGCGGTCGGCCCAGTGCGGAGCCGCCGCACGTCCCGCACCAGCGTGTACGAAGCGCTGAGGAAGATCACGGCTCCAGCCACGAGCCAGAGGAACGTCGCCCCGGAACGGTACTCACGAACGGCAAGAACCAGCAGCATCGCGCTGGCAAGGACGCCGAAGGCCGAGATCAGAGCGCTGATGCGGTAGGTCACTCGAACATCATCAACGACAACCTCGGCCAGCGGAAGTGATCCACACGAACCTGCTCAGTCGCGCCCTGGTTCCTCCGCTTCGCCGCGCCGCCCGTGCGGCCGGCGTTGCTCCTCACGGCCCAGGCCGGGGGACTGGCGCTTGGCGCGCATGCCGTCGGCGTCGGGTTCCGCGTCGTCGTGGCGCTCGCGGACGGCTTCGTCGGCTTCCCGGCGTGCCGCGTCGTCGCCGCTCTCGCCCTTGGCCTGGGACGGCGTCGTGCGCGGCGGTGCGTCCGCGGGAAGGGTCCGCCGGCGCTCGTGCTGGGTCATGATCGTTCCTCTCCGCGATCGTCCGGACGTGAAACCGGTGAAACCGGCTCTCGAGGCGGCTGCCCCGTCGCCTCACCGGGAAACTCCCGGCGGCGGCGATCACGAGCGGTTCGACACCCTCCAGGGCCCGGCCGGCGGAGGAGAGCCATTCCCCGCCCGCCCGGGCCCCGTACCCGCTAGGCGGAGGCGGTGGACGGCCGGAGCACCAGCAGCGGTCCCTCGCGCCGCGCCACCATGGCGAACCCGAAGCGGTCGACCTCCAGACAGAGGTCGACGTCCCGCTCGTGGACGGCCCGGTGGTCCCCCCGCACGCCCGTGGCCAGCTCGCGTGCCGCGCGCGACTCCCGCGCGCGCCGTACGTACGGCTCCGCGTCGACGTCCCGCCCCGCGCGACGTCGCTCCGCGATGTACTCGGCGCAGGCGCGGTCCTCGTCGGCCAGGCCGTCCTCACCCGTGACGACGAAGGTGACCCGGTCGGTAACGCTCCGTAGCGCCGCGGCCGTCGCCCCGGCCACCACGAAGCTCGCACAGAGCACCAGGTCGGCCTCGGCGACCGCGAGCGCCCCGACGGTCCCCGCCGTCGTCTTCTGCACCACCGTGCGGCCGGTCAGATCGGCCGAGCCGATGTGCCCCGGCGAGTTCACGGCGTCGAAGCCCTCCGCCGGAGCGCCGTCCTTCAGCGCCAGCCAGCCCGGCCGGCCCGCCTTCAGAGCCAGCGCCTCGTCCACCGACGCGGCGAGCACGATGCGCTCCGCGCCGCGCGCGAAGGCCCACGCGGCCACGGTGAAGGCGCGCATCACGTCGACGACGACGGCCACACGGGGAACGTCCGTCAGCTCCGGTATGCCGAGGAGACGATGATCCGTCGCGCCGCCCTCCCCGGACCGCGGCACAGCCGTCTCACTCACCTGCGCCGTTCCCTCCGCCGTCGCCCGGCGCGTTCGGACTCGGCTTGCGGCCCGCGCGCTGCGCGCCGCGTACGAGTGCGCCCGCGGCCAGCGTCACGGTGGCCACCGCGCGCACCCACCGCGGGCCGCCGCGTGCGGCCCAGACCACGCAGCCGCAACCCGCGAGCGCGAGCACGAGGACACCGCTCAAGATCAGCACGACCATGCGTGCTCCCCCTCATCGCCGTTCAAGTTCCCTGGTCGCCGCCATTGTGACAGCCCGGCCCTGCCGCCCGGCCCCTGCCGCCGGGCCCCGCCCGGGCCGGGCAGCGCTGTCGCGGGCGGCCTCGCGGTGGCACGCTGAGAGGTGAAGGATCCGCTCCGATGAGAACCCCTCCGAAGCGAGCCCCGGGAGGATCCATGGGACGCGACGTCCCGGCGCTGACGTTCACCCGTGAAGACCGTCGCCGCTTCCGCGACCGGACGCACGTCTGTCTCGACGTCTTCGCCCGGCTGCTGCGCGAGTCACGCTTCGACGCCGAGCGGCCACGCGTGGGCCTGGAGATCGAGCTCAACCTGGTCGACGGGACCGCCCGGCCCGCCATGCGCAGCACGGAGGTGCTCGAGGCCATCGCCGATCCCGCGTGGTCGAGCGAGCTCGGCCGGTTCAACCTGGAGATCAACATCCCGCCCCGCCGGCTCACCGCCGGCGGCCCCGACACGTGGGAGAGCGAGATCCGTGACGCCCTGAACCACGCCGAGGCCAGGGCCGCCGCCATCGGCGCGCACCTGGTCATGATCGGTACCCTCCCGACCCTCGAACGCGAGGACGTGAACCGCGACGCCCTGTCCGAGAACCCGCGCTACCACCTCCTCAACGACCAGATCTTCGCCGCACGCGGCGAGGACCTCCTCATCGAGGTCGACGGCGTCGAACGGCTGCGGACCTACGCGGACACCATCACGCCGGAAGCGGCCTGCACCAGCACCCAGTTCCACCTCCAGGTCGCGCCCGAGGAGTTCGCCGCCCACTGGAACGCCGCCCAGGCCGTCGCCGGCGTCCAGGTCGCGCTCGCCGCGAACTCGCCCTTCCTGTTCGGCAAGGAACTGTGGAGCGAGACCCGCATCCCGCTGTTCGAGCAGGCCACCGACACCCGGCCGGACGAGATCAGGGTCCAGGGAGTACGGCCCCGCGTGTGGTTCGGCGAACGCTGGATCACCAGCGTCTTCGACCTCTTCGAGGAGAACACCCGCTACTTCCCGGCGCTCCTCCCGCTCTGCGACGACGAGGACCCCGAGGAGACCCTCGACCGCGGCGAGATCCCCCACCTCGCCGAACTCACCCTCCACAACGGCACGGTCTACCGCTGGAACCGCCCCGTCTACGCGGTCGTCGACGGCGTCCCGCACCTCCGCGTCGAGAACCGTGTGCTGCCCGCCGGACCGACCGTCGCCGACGTGATGTCGAACGGCGCCTTCTACTACGGCCTCGTCCGCGCCCTGGTCGACGAGGACCGGCCCGTATGGTCCCGCATGTCCTTCGCCGCCGCCGAGGAGAACCTCCACGCGGCGGCCCGACGCGGCATCGACGCCGAGCTCTTCTGGCCCGGCACCGGCCAGGTACCCGCCACCGAACTGGTCCTGCGCCGGCTCCTCCCGCTCGCCCACCGCGGCCTGGAGACGCTCGGCCTCGACGCGAGCTGGCGCGAGCCGCTCCTCGGCATCGTCGAACAGCGCTGCGTCAGCGCCCGCAACGGAGCCGTCTGGCAGGCGGAGGCCTTCCACCACCTCCACGACATCGCCCACCTGGACCGGCCGGCGGCCCTGCGCCGGATGACCCTCCAGTACATCGACTTCATGCATCTCAACGCCCCGGCCCACACCTGGCCGGTCGAATGACCGCCTACCGCCTACCGCCCGACTACCTGACGGCCTGCCTGCCTGTGTGCCTGTCCGCGCGTCTGTCTGTCCGCGCGTCCGCCTGACCGGCTGTCAGTGCAGGGTGGAACAGTGGGAACCCTCCGACGCCGGTACAGGACCGGGCGGCGGGCGCGAGAGGAGCAGGGGAGTTGGGGGACTACTTCGAGCGGGTCGTGGACCTGGAGGTCACGCAGGAGGAGGCCGCCGAGGCGGCGGCCCGGGCGATCGACTGGCTCGTCACCGAGGGCATCGTGACCCGCGAGACCGACGCGAGCCGCATGTACAGCATCCACGCGGACGAGGGCCACGTCCCCGGCCCCCGCTGGGCGGAGGCCGTCGTGCACGACGGCTGGGAACCGGGCCCGCTCGCCGTCGTCACCGGCCGCCACCACCACGTGGGCGGCCAGGGGGAGGACGACGCGGAGTACGCCGTCTGCCCGCACTGCGCCACGCGCACCACCTTCATCGACTACCCCGCCTCCTTCGAGCCCGACGAGGCCGTCTGGGCACCGTTCCGCACCGCCGTCGAGGCCTGGGAGGCGACGGGTGCCGGCGGGGCCGCCCGAGCCACGTGCGCCGCCTGCGGCACCGCGTCACCGGTCACCGACTGGCAGTGGCCCGACTACTACGCGCTCGGAGCCCTGACCTTCGAGTTCTGGGGGTGGCCGCCGCTCTCGGACGAGTTCGTCGCAGAACTCACCCGCCGTCTGGGCCACCGCACGGCCCGGCACATGGGCAAGTTCTGAGAGCCCGCCGCACCCGTCGTCCCGCGCTCTTCGGGCTCAGGCGACGTTCAGGCTCTCGCACAGCACTCGCGGAAGGTAGGTGGAGGTCGGCACCCGCACGGCCACGCAGTAGTCGTACAGCTCCGCGTGAGCGTCCTGCAGCTGGTGCATGTTGACGTAGACCGATTTCCCCTTCCGCTGCAGAAGCTTCTCGGCGATCTTCTGCGGCTTCCCGCCCTCGTACGTCTTCCAGCGCGATCCGCCCTGGTGGGCGCCCGCCTTCAGGAAGTACTCGTTGCCCTCCTTGAAAACCATCGGGCACCGCTCCTCCAGGCCCTCGTCGAAGGCGAAGAAGGAGTACTTGGCCAGGTGGCTCCGGCCCAGGTTCTCGTCCCCGGCCAGTGCCACGACCTGCTGCGGATCCGTGAGTTCGACCCAGGCCGTGCCGTCGAAGGGGGCCGGCGCGACATCGCGGGTCAGCGCGAGCATGTCCGTCAGATGACGGGCGACGACGGCCGACGCCGCCCCGTCCTTCAGCGCCTTCTTCAGCTTCCCGCCCAGACTGACCAGCCGGGAGAACTCCTGCTTCAGCCTCGCGGCTGCGGGCGGGACGAAGTACTTCCCGTCCACGTCGATCCCGTCCTTGTCCGCGCTGGGCTCCGCCCGGATGCTGGTGTTCGGCCCGAGGAACTGGTTGCCGCCCTGCCATTCGAAGAACGCCTCGCGCACCTCGTCGTAGCTCGTGCCGTTGACGACCTCCTCCTGGTGCTTGCGGTCGTCCAGCAACTTCTCGCGCAGCTGCCTCAGGTTGGTCTTCTCGGGCAGCCCGAGGCGCCGTGCCATGTCCCTGGTGATGACCGCCGGGACCGCCGAGATGAGCACCGCCGTCCTCTCCTCGGGGGCCAGACGGCTCAAGGCGTTCTTCAGCGCGGTGTGAGGGACGATGTGGTGGGCGGTGAGCTCCCAGCCGTTGTGCTCCTGACCGGTGTCGGCGTGCGGGTTCGTACTCCGGTCGTTCGCGCGCTGGACGGCGGCCTCCCGTCCCCCTCGGGCCCTCCGCGCATCCGAGGACACTGCGCTGCGGACCGGTGCCCTCGCCACCGTCGGCGCCGGTGCCGACATGACCCGCCGCGCGGTGGCGTCAGCCTCGCGCTCGAAGCGGTCGGAGGGGTCGGAGACGCGGAGTCCCGAGCCGTCGTCCGTCCCGGCGACCGGCCCCCGGCGCTGCTGGACGACGTGGGTCAGCTCGTGGGCGAGGGTCTGCCGGTCACCGCCGCCCGCGCCGATCACCACGTGACTGCCGGAGGTGTAGGCACGCGCGCCGACCTCGGCGGCGGATGCCCGGGCGGCACCGTCGTCGTGCACGCGCACGTCGGAGAAGTCCGCCCCGAGGCGGGCCTCCATGTCGGTACGGGTCTCCGCGTCCAGCGGCCTTCCGGGTGACCGCAGTACGTCGTGCACGGCGGATCGCTGGACCTCCGGCCCGTGGTCGCACCCCGGGCCGTGCCGGTGCGGCTCCTGGGCCGGGGGAAGAGCGGACCTGCGCAACATCTGCACGACGGCGTCGTTGCCCGCCGTGCCCTGCAGCCCGAGGAGACCGCGCCGGGCGGTCTCCGCGCGCCGGTCCCCGCGCTCCGGTACGGCGCCGGTGGACCGGACGCGGGCGCGCGGACGGAGTTGGTCATGGTCGTGGTCGCGCAAGGGAGGGCCTCTCCGAGTGCGAAGTTCCGTCCACTCCTGTGTACCTGGCGCTCCGTCGTGCGGGCGAGGTACGAAAGGGCAGACCGCACCGGCCGGAAGGGCAGACCTCACGGCCGGTACGGTCGGCCAACCGGCCAACCGGCCAACCGGCCAACCGGCCAACCGGCCAACCGGCCAACCGGCCAACCGGCCAACCGGCCAACCGGCCAACCGGCCAACCTGGCGTCCTGGCGTCCTGGCGGGCATCCCGCCGCCTCGGCGTCCCGCCGCTCCGCAGCCCCGGCGACCTGCCGGCGCGCCCGCCCCGCTCTTCAGGCCGCGCAAGGTGCGCGCAGCCCCTCCGCCCTCAGGCCGGCAGACCTCCCCGCGCGATGACGTCCGCGTACCAGAGGGCGCTGTCCTTGAACGTCCGGCGCTGGGTCGCGAAGTCGACGTGGACGATGCCGAACCGCTTGCTGTAGCCGTACGCCCATTCGAAGTTGTCGAGCAGGGACCACAGGAAGTAGCCGCGGACGTCCGCCCCGTCCTCGACCGCCCGGTGCACGGCCGCCAGGTGGGCGTGCAGATAGGCCACCCGCTCGGGGTCCTTCACCTGTCCCGACGGGTCGGCGTAGTCGTCGTACGCCGCGCCGTTCTCGGTGACGACCAGCGGCACGTGCGGCAGCTCGTCCCGCAGCCGGACGAGGAGCTCGTGCAGCCCGTCGGCGTCGACGGGCCAGTCCATGGCCGTCCGTGGGCCGGGGACGGGAACGAAGCGCACGTGCCGCTCCGCGCCCGCCCACGGCGAGGGCGACTCCGAGCTGCCGGCCGCGACCGCCGTGGGGGAGTAGTAGTTGATGCCGAGCGAGTCGACCGGCGCGGACGCCGTCCGCAGGTCCCCGTCCCGGACGAACGCCCAGTCGGTCACCGCCGCGGTGTCGGCGACGAGGTCCTGCGGGAGCCGGCCGTGGAAGACCGGGTCGAGGAAGATCCGGTTGCCGACGGCGTCGATCCGACGGGCCGCGTCGAGGTCCTCCGGCGCGTCGCTGTGGGCCCGGACCGCGTGGAGGTTGAGGGTGAGCGACACCTCGGCCGGACCGGGGAGCGCGGCGCGCAGCGCCTGTACGGCCAGGCCGTGGGCCAGGTTGAAGTGGTGGGCGGCACGCAGCGAGTCGACCGCGCTGGTGCGGCCGGGGGCGTGCACCCCGTTGCCGTAGCCGAGGAAGGCCGCGCACCAGGGCTCGTTGAGGGTGGTCCAGGTCGCGACGCGCTCGCCGAGGGCCTCGGCCGCGAGGCCCGCGTACTCGGCGAAGCGGTACGCGGTCTCCCGCTGCGGCCACCCGCCCGCGTCCTCCAGCTCCTGGGGCAGGTCCCAGTGGTACAGGGTCGCCACCGGCCGGATGCCGGCCTCCCGCAGTTCGTCGGTGAGCCGCCGGTAGAAGTCCAGGCCCTTCTGGACGGCGGGCCCCCGGCCGGTCGGCTGGATGCGCGGCCACGCGAGCGAGAAGCGGTAGTCGGTCACGCCGAGCCGTCGCATCAGCGCGACGTCCTCGCTCAGCCGGTGGTAGTGGTCGGCGGCGATGTCGCCGGTGTCGCCGTTGCGGACCTTGCCCGGCGTGCGGCTGAAGGTGTCCCAGATGGACGGGGTACGGCCGTCCTCGGCGGCGGCCCCCTCGATCTGGTACGCGGCGGTGGCGGTGCCCCAGCGGAACCCGGCCGGGAACCGGAGGGTCTCGGTGGTGTCGGGACGTGTCTCGAGCACGGTCATGAGCAGGGAACTCCCAGGATGGTGAGCGGATCGAGAAAGGAGGAGGAAGAGGAAGAGGCGGAGGAAGGGGCGGAGGAAGAGGCGAGGGCGCCGGGGTCAGCCCTTGACCGCGCCCTGCATGATCCCGCCGACGATCTGCCGGCCGAGCAGGCCGAAGACCAGCAGCACCGGCAGGGTGCCGAGCAGTGTGCCCGCCATGATCACGGACTGGTCGTTGACGTAACCGCCGCCGAGCTGCCGCAGGGCGACCTGGACGGTCGGCTCGGAGGAGGAGAGGGCGACGACGGGCCAGAAGAAGTCGTTCCAGGCGGCCATGAAGGTCAGCAGGCCGAGGACCGCCATGCCGGGCCGGGCGACGGGCACGACGATGGACCAGAAGATCCGCGCCGTGGACGCCCCGTCGACCCGGGCCGCCTCGATCAGTTCGTCCGGCAGCGACTGCATGAGGTACTGCCGCATGAAGAACACGCCGAAGGCGGAGACCAGTCCGGGCAGGATGACGGCCTGGAGCTGGTTGACCCACTGCAGCTCGGCGATGAGCATGAACAGCGGGATGACGCCCAGCTGCGGTGGGATCATCATCGTTCCGACGGTGATCGCCAGCAGGGCCCCGCGGCCGCGGAAGCGCAGCTTGGCGAAGGCGAACCCGGCGAGCGTGCAGCACAGCACCGTCCCCAAAGTGACGGACCCCGAGACGATGAGGGAGTTGAGCAGCGCCCTGCCGATGTCCGCCTCCTCCACCACCGCCTCGAAGTTCCGCAGCAGGTTCGGCCCGGGCAGCAGGGCCGGCGGCACCTGGGCGAGATCGGCGTTGGACCGGCTCGCCGCGACGACGGTCCAGTAGAACGGGAACGCCGAGACGAGCACGGCGACGACGAGGATCGCGTACGCGAGCTTCCCGCCCCGCATCGTGCGCCCGGCGCGCGAGCGGCGGCGGCGTGCGTTCCCGGTGGGGGCATCGGGAGCCGGACGGCTGACCGGCGGATCGGCGAGCGCGGTCATCGGCCGGCCTCCTTGCGTGAACGGCGCCGTGCGATCACGGCGTTGACGCCGACGACCAGCAGGATCAGCAGGAACATCACCCAGGCGATCGCGGCGGCCCGCCCGAGGTGGAAGAAGCCCCAGCCCTGCTCGTACAGATAGAGCCCGAGCGTCTGGTACTGGTGCGAGATGCCGCCGGAGACGGACCCCTCGAAGAGGAGCGGCTCGCCGAACAGCTGGGTCGCGCCGATCGTGGAGACGACGACGGTGAAGACGATGGTGGGCCGCAGTCCGGGCAGCGTGACGTGGAAGAACTGCCGCCACCGCGAGGCACCGTCCATCTCCGCGGCCTCGTACAGCTCGTGCGGGATGGACTGCATGCCCGCCAGGTAGATCAGCGCGTTGTAGCCGGTCCAGCGCCAGACGACGATGGACGAGACGGCGATCTGGGAGGCCGTCGTGCCGGTCTGCCAGTCGACCGGGCCGATCCCCACGAGCCCCAGGACGTAGTTGACCAGGCCGAAGTCACGGCCGAAGAGCTGCGCGAAGACGAGCGTGGCGGCGGCGACCGAGGTCGCGTACGGCAGCAGCATCGCGGTACGGAAGAAGGTCCGCCCGCGCAGCTTGTAGTTGAGCAGGTGCGCGAGGCCGAGAGCCATCACCAGCTGGGGCACGGTGGAGAGCACCCCGATGGTGAAGGTGTTGCGCAGCGAGGTCCAGAAGAACGTGTCGCCGAGCAGCGCGGTGTAGTTGCCGAGCCCGCGCCACTCCATGTCGCCGGGTGTCTGCAGCTCGACCCGGTACAGCGACACGAACGCCGTGTAGAGCAGCGGGAAGAGCCCGAAGGCGGCGAACAGGGTGAAGAAGGGGGCGATGTAGGCGTACGGGGAGACCTTCTGCCACGCGCGCCGTGCCGCGTGCGGCCGGCTCGGTGCCAGGGGTCTCGTGGGTGCGGTCAGGGTCACGATGCGGCCCTTCGGGAGGTGTCGGTGCCTGGAGGAGTGACGTCCGGGCCGGTCTGGCCGCGGGGCGGGCGTCCCGGCCCGGCCCGGAGGCGGTTGGTCGGCAGGGGGAGGACAGTCGGTGCGCAGGGGAGGAGCCGTTGGTCGGCGGGGAAAGGCAGCCGGTCGGCCGGAATCCGACTGGTGGCGGCCGCCGACCGGCGCCCAGCCGGCCCGTGCCGGTAGCCGCCGGTTTCGACGCCCGCCGGTGCCGTCAGCCGACCGGTGCCCGGCGGCCCGGTGCCGGCAGCCGACCGGTGCCGTCAGCCGACCGGTGCCCGGCGGCCCGGTGCCGGCAGCCCGCCGGTGCCGTCAGCCGACCGGCGCCCAGCCGCCCCGTCCCGGCAGCCCGCCGGTGCCGGTATCCGACCGTCCCGGCAGCCCGCCGCGTCTCGGTAACGGCCCGTGCCGCACAGCCCGTGGGCCGTGGGTACCCGTATCCGTCCCGGCAGCCCGCCGGTTCCGGTATCCGACCCGCCAGCCCGCCGGTGCCGGGCGGTCAGCCGATGGTGTTCTCCACGCCCTTCTTCGCGTTCGCCCAGGCCCGCTCGGGCGCCGTGCCCTTGCGTTCGACCTCGCCGAGGGCGTTGGTGATCTGCTGGGCGACGTTCTGGTCGTGCACGCCGAGGACCTGTACCGGGGCGGCCTGGGCGGCCTCGCCGAAGATCTTCCCGATCGGCGCGCCCGAGAAGTACGGGTCCGTCGCGCCGGAGATCTTCGCGATCGCGCCGGTGGCGGAGGGGAAGCTGCCCTGCTTCAGGAACAGCTTCGCCTGCTGCTCCGGCGCCGTGAGCCAGGTGATCAGCTCGTACGCCTCCTTCTTGTGCTTCGCGGCGCGCGGCACGGTGAGGTACGAGCCGCCCCAGTTGCCGGGTCCGCCGGGCAGCGCGGCGATGTCCCACTTGCCCTTGCCGGCCTCACCGGCCTGGCCCTTGATGTAGCCGAGCATCCAGGCGGGGCAGGGCAGGGTGGCGAAGGAACCGGCGGCGAAAGCCTGGTTCCACTGCGGCGACCACTGGTCGAGCTTGGCGCTCAGCCCGTCCTGCGCGGCCGTCACCGAGGTGTCCCAGGCTGTCTTGAGGGCCGGGTTGGTGTCCCAGATCAGCTTCCCGGAGGCGTCGTAGTAGCGCTCCTTCTGCTGGCCGATCATCACGGAGTAGAGGCTGCCGACGCTGTCGAGCCAGGCGCTCTTGGCGGGGGCCTTCGCCTTGTACTGCCGCCCGAGCTCCAGATAGCCGTCCCACGTCGACCACTTCCCGGCGAGTTCCTCGCGGTCGGTGGGCAGGCCCGCCTTCGCGAGGAGGTCGGTGCGGTAGCACATCGCCTCGGGGCCGACGTCGGTGCCGAGGCCGAGGACCTCGCCGTTCCTGCCGGTGGCTGCCGCCCACTTGGCCTCGGCGAACCCGCCCTTGAGCCGGTCGGCGCCGTGCTTGCGCAGGTCCTCGAACTTGTCGCTCTGCTGCTGGGCGACGGACGCGATCCGCCCCACCTCGACGGCCTGGACGTCGGCGAGACCGCCACCGCCGGCCAGCCGGGTCTGCAGCGACTTCCAGTAGTCGGCCTCGTCCTCTGTGTCGGTCTGCTTGATGGTGACGCCGGGGTGGAGCTTCTCGTACTCGGCGTAGAGCCCGGCCTCCTTGTAGCCGAAGGAACCGAACAGGTCCACGGTGATCGTGACCTCTCCACCAGCGCTGTCGGAGGCACCCTCCGTCGAACCCCCGCAGGCGGCGAGCAGGGCACCTGCGAGAGCGACCGCCCCCAGACGGACGGCGGCTCTCCTGGCGGCTCGGGCAGTGGGCATGGGAAGCCTCCCTTGGCTCCGGATCGAACGAGAACGCGTGATTGAGAGCGCTCTCAACATGCGAGGGGAGCGTGCCCGCGCCGCGGCTGTTCCGTCAAGACTCGAAGACGTAACGGGCCGGAATCGGCCTCAACTTCCAGTGCTGCGCCATGTATTGACACTCGTGTTTCGGGAGTCTTACGTTTCCGGCGACCTGAGAGCGCTCTCGGATACGAGTAGCGGACACGACCCACCGCCTCTCGTACGGCCGATCGACCCGGCGCCCCACCCCCACAGCCCCACCGAACCGCCCCACCCGCACCACCGCACCAACACCCCGCCCCCCACCCCCGAGCCGCAGCACCTCCCACGCTCCGCCCCGCCCTCGCCGTACGGCCCATGAGCGCTCGCGCCGCACGGCCGACGAGCCGCCCTGTCCATCGTGATGACACGAGGTGTTCCCCATGGCAGTCCCCCACCCGCGCCCAGCCGCCGCGCTGGTCCTCGCCGCCGCCCTGGCAGCGGCCGGACTGGGACCGGCCGCGACCCCCGCCGCGGCCGCCACCGTCCCGGTGGGCGCCGGAAGTTACTCCGACACCCGGCCCGCCGGAACCTCCGGCCCCACCACCAACACCGGCACGCCCGTCACCCCCAAGGTCACACCCGCCGCCCAGGGCAAGCCGGTGCCCACCAACGACTGGTGGTCCTCGCTCGCCTTCCAGCGCTACGGCGACAACCCGTACTCCACACCCATGTACGGCCACCCGCTCACCTACCAGGCCACCGCCGGCGGCCTCGACGTCGGCTACCCCACGAGCCCCGCGATCGTCGGCGAGGGCCGCCAGTACGAGTTCGCCCACAAGCGCGACCTCACCCTCGGCCTGACCGGCCTCAACTCACCCGACACCAAGGCGGACGCCTGGTCCGACTGGACCGTCACCCCCTACTGGTCCGACGGCACCCGCACCCTGCGGACCACCATCGGCCACGGCAGCCCGTTCGTGTACGCCCAGGGAAGCGGCGGCAACGCCCAGATCACCACCGCGAGCACGCCCACCGTCTTCGCCGACCAGGGCAACGTCCTCGGCATCACCGTCGCCGGCCACCACTACGCCCTGTTCGCGCCGACCGGCACCGACTGGAACGTCTCCGGCACCACCGTCAGCACCGCACTCGGCGGCAAGAACTACTTCTCCCTCGCCGTCCTGCCGTCCACCGACGCCCTCGCGACCTTCAAGAAGTACGCCTTCAGCTTCGTCACCGGGTCCCGGGTCGACTGGAGCACCACCGGCGGCACCGTCCGCGCCACCTACACCCTCACCACCGAGGCCAGGGAGGGCACCGAACGCGGCACCCTCCAGGCCCTCTACCGGCACCAGTGGCTGCACACCACGGACGCCCTCACCCCGTACACGTACGTCTCGCCGCGCGGCACCATGAAGGTCCGCGAGTCGGCCTCCTTCACCACCGTCCAGAAGGCGGCGCCGGTCCTGCCCGGTCTGCCCCGCACCGCCGATGTCGACACCGCCGCGCTGCGCGCCCGGCTGAACGAGGCCGCCTACGCCTCCGACCCGTTCTCCGGAGCCGTGGACACGTACTGGACCGGCAAGGCGCTCGGCAAGCTCGCCCAGCTCGTCCCGCTCGCCGACCAGATCGGTGAGACGGCCATCCGCGACCGGCTCCTCTCCCTCCTCAAGGGCCGGCTCCAGGACTGGTTCACCGCGGGCGGCGCGAACGAGTTCTCGTACGACCCGGCGTGGAAGACCCTCACCGGCTACCCCGCCTCGTACGGCAGCGACACCGAGCTCAACGACCACCACTTCCACTACGGCTACTACGTGTACGCCGCCGCGATCGTCGCCCAGTACGACCAGGCCTGGGCCGCCGACTCCGCCTGGGGCGGCATGGTGAGGACCCTCGTCCGCGACACCGCCAACCCCGCGCGCACCGACGGCGCCTTCCCCTTCCTGCGCGGCTTCGACGTCTACGCCGGCCACAGCTGGGCCTCCGGACACCAGGGCTTCGCCGCCGGCAACAACCAGGAGTCGTCCTCGGAGTCGACCAACCTGAGCGCCGCCCTCGTCCTCTGGGGCTCGGCCACCGGCGACACGGCGCTGCGCGACCTCGGCAGCTATCTGCTCGCCACCGAGGGCGAGGCGATCGCCCAGTACTGGTTCGACGCCGACCAGCAGGTCTTCCCCGCCTCCTTCGGTCACGACACCGCCGGCATGGTGTGGGGCAGCGGTGCCGCCTACGCCACCTGGTGGACCGCGAACCCCGAGGAGATCCACGGCATCAACGTGCTCCCGGTGACCGGCGGATCACTCCAACTCGGCGGGCACAAGGAGGCGATCCGCCGCAACATCGCCGAGATGGAACGCGAGAACGGCGGTGCGGCGGTCGAGTGGCGCGACATCCTCTGGGAGTTCCAGTCGCTCGCCGACCCCGCGGCGGCGAAGACGAAGTGGGACGCGGGCAACGGCGGGTACACCCCGGAAGCCGGCGAGTCCAAGGCCCACACCTACCACTGGATCACCACCCTCGCCGCCCTCGGCGCCCCCGACACCTCGGTGACCGGCGACATCCCGACCTCGGCCGTCTTCACCAAGGCAGGCGTCCGCACCTACGTGGCCCACAACCACGGCTCATCCGCCCGCACGGTCACCTTCTCCGACGGCAAGACCCTGACCGTGCCCGCGCGGTCCACCGCCACCGGGACCGGCACGGGCACCGACCCGGGCCCGGACCCGAAGCCGTCGACCGGCAACACCTTCCGCCTCCGCTCCGGTGGCGTCCTCACCACCGCCACCGGCGGCACTCCCGGCAGCGACACCATCCCGTCGGCGGGCGGCACCAACCACGACGGCACGCCGTACAAGCCGCTCGTCTACGAGGTCCGCGGCGTCAACGGCACGCTCCGGTCGGGCGGCACGACCGCCTTCCGCCTCCCGGTGGACGCGGGCACCGCCGTCGGACTCGGCCAGCAGGTCCGGATCAGCTACGACCTGACCGGCGACGGCACCTTCGACCGCACCGAGACGTACCACTACTTCGCCACCGACCCGGTCCAGGGCTGGGAGGAGTACAACCAGACCCGCGGCCTCCGGGCCGCCACCGGCGGCCTGGGTAACCTGACGAACGGCACCGTACGCCTGGAGGTGTGGAGCGCGATCGGCAACGCCGACTCCCGCCTCCAGACGGGCACGGACACGGCCGTCGTGGTCATCCCGTACGACTGACGCGGCCGGCACGTACAGGCCGTCGGGGGGGGGGGGGGGCCCAACCCCCCCCCCCCCCCCCGCCGGGGCGGGGGGGGGGGGGCCCGCCGCGGGGGGGGGGCCCCCCCCCCCCCCGGGGGGGGGCGGCCCCCCCCCCCCGGGCGGGGCCCCCCCCCCCCGGGGGGGGGGGGGGCGCGGCCCCCCCCCCCCCCCCCCCCCGACGGCGCGGTACGGGTTCCGGCGAGCCGGCCGAGGGGCGGCTCCGCAGCCGTCCCCGGCGGTCAGGCGAACGACGGCCACCGGTCGGCGGCCCACTCCCGCCAGGTCGGCCACCCGGGAGGCGGACCGTCGGCCGTGCGGCCGTCGAGTTCCGCCGTGTCGGGCTCCTCGAAGTACGCCCGCCCCTCCAGGATGTCCGCCTCGGTCATCGGGAACGTCCCTTCCGGGGCGGTTGCCCAGCGACGGGCGATCCGGGCACGCTGGACCCCATCGCTCACGGGCAGGTAGACCATGCGGAAGTCCGCGTCCTCGGCCTCCACCAGCCAGCGGATCGCGGACCGTTCGGCCCGGGACCAACAACCGAAGTCCACCACTACGTCGGTGCCCAGCCTCACCGCCTCGAGGGCGAGCCAGAGCATGCGTCCCTCCAGCACGTCGCGCTTCCCGTCCGCTTCCGGCACACCGAACAGCGGGATCATCCAGTCGTCGGGCGTCAGGCGCAGCGCGCCGTGCTCCGCGGCGAGCCGGCGCGCACGCGTGGTCTTGCCGGCCCCGGGCAGGCCGACCATCAGGAACAACGTGGTCACGACCGGATCGTGTCAGGGCCGCACGCGGATGACCACCCCGTTCTCCGCCGCGTCACGGCCGGAGCCAGGAGGCGAACGAGGGCACGGTGACGATGCTGTGGCTGATCGGCCGGAGACGGGAACCAGGACGTCTCTTCCGGATCTCGGCCGCGTCCGCGTCCTGTCCGGCCCTGATCCCGAAGAAGCGGTCTAACCCCGGCCGGCGTCCGTGCCTGCCGGAGCCGCCTGGGCTGCCTCGGGGCCCGGGCACGTCGGGAGCGCCGGGGACGTCGTCTCGCGCCACAGGCGGTGGCAGGAGAGGAGGGCCGCCGTGAGGAGCAGGCTGTTCCGGACGACCATCAGCGTGTTGCCCAGGGCCGTCCCCTGCATGACCTCCAGGTAGTGGACCGGGAAGGCGAGCGCCGTCACGGCCGTCGCGGCCAGCAGCACCCACGCCACCGGGCGCTGGGTGGTGAACCGGGAGGTCAGGCAGACCGCCGCGAGTCCGAGCAGCCAGACCATGTACTGCGGGCTGATCACCCTGCTCGTGACGGTGAACAGCAGCACCGCCGCGAGGGCCGCGTCGAACGGCGTCGCCTCCGTCCACCGCGACGCCCGGCCCCGCCAGAACATCAGCCAGCCGAACGCGGCGGCCGTCAGGAGCAGCGACAGCTGGGCCACGGTCCCCACGTGGGGGCCGGCGAACTCCAGGGCGCCGTACCGGGCCTCGACGCCGATCGGCGCTCCCGACGCCCGCATCAGCGCCAGCACCGTGCCGCCCAGGGACTCGATCTGCACACCGCGGGCGCCCTGCTGCTGGAGGAAGTCGAAGGTGTGCCGGAAGGCGAGGGCGAGGACGGCGAGCAGCGCCGCCGCTGTCACGGCCGCGGACCGCCAGGCGTCCCTGCCGCTCCGGCCGCGTTCCAGGCCCAGCAGCGTCAGCAGCGGCCACACCTTGACCAGGGCCCCGAGCGCGGCGAGCGCCCCGCCCAGGCGCGGGTTGCGCCGGCTGCTCAGCAGCGCGAGGACGGCGAGGGCCGTCACCTGGATGTCGAACCGGCCGTGCGGCACGTTCAGCAGCAGCGGCAGACCGGCCGTCCACAGCCAGGCCCCCGCGGGCCGCCGGCCCGGGCGGGCCAGCGCCAGCGCGACCAGCGCGTCCGCGACGAAGGTGAGGACGAGGAAGGCCGCGAAGTAGTCCAGGAACGGCAGGGCCTCGGGGGACAGGAACAGCAGGCCCGCGCCCGGCGGGTACTGCCACGTGACGTCGTCGACCGGGAAGGAGCCGTCCGCCAGTTGCATCGCCCAGCGCGGGTAGAGGAACTCCACCTCGTCGTTGACGTTCCTGACGCCGATGCCGTCCTGCACCAGCAGGTACAGCATGCCGAGCCGGGTCAGGACCCAGACCGGCACGAGCGCGAAGGCCGGGCTGCGCGGCGACCGCACGGCGTCCACGTGGTGGGCCGCCCGGACGAGGACCCGCGCGGCGGCGCTGCGGCCGGGGACGACATTCTGCTGCGTCATGGCCCGGAATGTAGACCGGACCGGCAGCCGTGCCGGTCAGCGAACCGCGCGTCCGCCGTCCCGTCCCCCGTGAGGCGGGTGCCGTGGGACCCAGGTGGCCCCGTCCGCGCCAACCGCAGCGCAGGCACTCGGGCCGGCCCTCGGACCGACGCGCGGAGGGACCCAGGTGGCCCCGTCCGCGCCAACCGGAGCCCAGGCACTCGGGCCGGCCTCAGGCGGACGCGCGCCGGACCAGACTCGTCGAGGTGATCACGGACGCCGACGCCGCGTCGGCCGCCCCGTCGAGCACCCGCATCAGCAGCCTGACCATGAGCCGGCCCATGCCCTCGATGTCCTGCCGCACCGTGGTCAGCGCCGGATCGGTGTCACGGACCACCGAGTCCATGTCGTCGAAGCCGACGACCGCGATGTCCTCCGGCACCCGGATCCCGCGCTGCCGCAGGACCTGCAGCGCACCCGCGGCCATCAGATCGTTCGCGGCGAAGACGGCGTCGACGTCCGGCCGCCGGTCGAGCAGTCCGGCCATCGCGCGCGCCCCGCTCTCCCGGGTGAAATCGCCCTGACACAGCAGCTCGGGATCGGCGTCGACCAGCACGTCGTGATAGCCGGCGATCCGGTCGAGCGCGGAGGTCTGGTCGCGCGGCCCCGCCAGGTGCGCGATCGCGTGGCGCCCCAGGTCCACCAGGTGCCGTACCGCCTCCCGCGCCCCGCCCCGGTTGTCGCAGTCGACGTACGGCACGGCCGGGTTCGAGCCCACCGCCGGGCGGCCGCCGAACACCGCCGGGACCCTGCTCCGCGCGATCAGCGCGGGCAGCCGGTCGTCGCTGTGCAGCGAGAAGGCCAGCGCCCCGTCCACATGGCCGCCGTCCAGATAGCGCGCGATCCGCCCGTGGTCGCCCGGCCCCTCCACCCAGAGCAGCACCAGCTGCGCGTCATGGGCGGTCAGCTCCCGGCTGATGCCCCGTACCTGCTGCTCGAAGAACGGGTCGGAGAAGATCCGGAACTCCGGCTCAGCGATGATCACGGCGACCGCGCCATGACGCCGCGTCACGAGCGAACGGGCCGCGTGGTTCGGGACGTAACCCAGCTCCTCGACCGCGTCGCGCACCTTGTCCACCAGCGCCTGCCGCACCCCCGCGCCGCCGTTGACGACCCGCGAGACCGTCGCCCGCGACACGCCGGCACGCGCCGCGACGGCTTCCAGCGTGGGGCGGGACGACCCCGTGGTCTGCTCGGGCAAGCCAGGCACTCCGTGTTCCCCTGTTCTGCTCCGCGGCCGACGCCGCACCGCCGGTCCGACGCCGATCAGGATAGACGCTGCGAGCGGCATGCTGAGAGCGCTCCCAGAGCCGCAACGGGCATGCGCCCGGCGCGTACTCCGATCGGTTGCAGACTGTGACGGACGGCGCCACGACGGGAACGGCTGCATGCGTACGACGCCACGCCCGGTCGCCGGCCGCTCGGCTGCCCACCTCGTCGCCGGACCATACGCAGGAGGAAGACCCGTATGACCTCCGCCTCCGAGGACTCGAGCGCCGACCGCGGCACGGACGTGGACCCCGGCGTGGGCACCGGCGCAGGCATCGGCACTGGAGCGGGCAATGGCGCGGGCACCGGCGCAGGCGCCGGCACCGGCACCGGCGGGAGCGCCGACCCCGCGTCGGATCCCGTGCTCGACCGGCTGCTGCGTCACGGGATCCTCCACATCGCCGAGCCGATCACCGACCGGACCGCCGAACGCGTCACCGCCGCACTCCTGCTCCTCGCCGCCGAGACCGACCGCCCGGTCACGCTCTACATCAGCTCGCCGGGCGGGTCCGTACCCGCCGGCATGGCGATCTACGACGTCATGCGGCACATCGGAAACGACGTCGTCACCATCGGCCTCGGCTACTGCGCCTCCATGGCCCAGTTCCTCGTCTCCGCCGGTACGCCCGGCAAGCGCTACGCCCTCCCCAACGCCCGGATGATGCTGCACCTGCCGAGCTTCGCGCAGGCCCCGACCGGCACGGCCGAGGCCGGCCGGCACGAGGAACTGCGCCACAGCAGGGACCGTGTCGCCGAGCTGATCGCGGACTTCACCCACCGCGAGGTCGGCCAGGTGGTACGGGACTTCGCCGACGACCGCTGGCTCACTCCCGAGGAGGCCCTGGCGTACGGCCTCATCGACCGCGTCCTGGACGCGGCGCCGCACGAGCCCTGAGCGGGGGGGGCATGCGTCGCGCGGCGCCCTCGCCGTGCGACGGCCCGCGTCGTGCCGCGGTCAGCCGAAGTCGGGGATGGGGTGGTTCGGGGCGAGTGCGGCGGCGATGCGCTGGGCGATGAGGTGAGCTGAGTGGCTGTCCTGCGCGCCGGGGCCGTTCGTCGTCGAGACGGCGATGGCCAGCCGCTCGGCCGGGAGGTACGCCTGGGAGGCGGAGTAGCCGAAGAAGAGGGGGTGCTGGGCGATCCAGTCGCCGAGGACGAGCAGGCCCATGCCGTAGTGCGTGGCCTTGGTGTTCGCGATGCACACCGTCGCCGGACACGTGGCGGTGGGCCGGCCCAGGCCCACCGTGCCCGGGTTCAGCAGCTCCTGGTAGGAGGCGGGGGAGAGCAGCTCGCCCGAGCCGATGCCGACGGCCGAGCGCTCCAGGTCGCAGATGTCGGTGGTCTCCACGGCTCCGGGGGCGGTGGTCCACGAGGGGTTCCAGAAGGTGGACTCCTCGTAGGTCCCGCGGTCGGCGGTGAAGGCGTGCAGGACGGGCTCGGGGATCTCGGGCGTGAAGCTGTTGCGCGTCTCGCGCAGCCCGAGCGGCCGCAGGACCTCCCGCCGCAGCAGGACGTCGAGACGGGTTCCGGTGATCTTCTCCAGGGCGGCGCCGAGGAGGACGAAGTTGGCGTGCGAGTAGCTCCAGTTGGTGCCTGGCTCGTACCACCGCTGCTTGTCGGTCGAGAGCTTCACCAGCTCCTTGGCCGTCCACTGGCGGAACGGGTCGGCGGAGATGGCGTTCTGGAACGCGGGCAGGCGGACGTAGTCGACGAGACCGGTGGTGGAGGCGCCCAGCATGCGCAAGGTGATCCGCTCGCCGTGCGGGAGGCCGGGCAGCCAGCGTGCGACGGGGTCGTCGAGACCGACCTTGCCCTGGTCGACAAGCCGCAGCAGCGCCGTACCCATGTAGCTGATGGCGATGTTGCCGTTCCGGAAGTGCATGGCGGGCTCCGCCGGAACACCCGTCATCGACTCGCCGAGCGCGGTGGTGACGACCTCGCGCCCGTCCACGGTGACCCGCAGGATCACGGACTTGAGGCCCATGTCCTTCTTGGCCCGCTCGGCGGTCCGCAGGATGTCGCGGGCCGGTCCGTGTTCGGGCAGCCGCGAACCGACGCAGGGCCGGTCGTGCCTCCCGTCGCCGGACGCGCCGACCTCGGCGGTGGCAGGGGCGCCGAGGGCAGCGAGGGCGAGGAGCGCGGTGGCGGCGGTGACCGCGGCAAGGCGTGACGTGATGCGAGCGGGTCTCATGGCCGGAGTATCGACCGCGAGCGTTTCCCGCCCCGGCCTACGGCCCTCGACCCGCGCGAACATCACTCGTCAGGACCGCGAGGTCTGCCAGATCTGCAAGGTGCAAGGTCTGCCGGGTCTGCAAGGTCCGCCAGGTCTGTAAGGTGCAAGGCCTACAAGGTCTGCCGGGCCTGTGAGGCCTGGAAGTCTGTGAGGCCTGGAGGTCTGCTGGGTCTGCGAGGCACGGCGGAACTCACGGTTTGTGGGTGACCCAGAGCAGTTCCGCCGGCCAGCGGTGTGCCCAGTCGGGTGGGTCGGTCTCGTTGTAGCCGTTGGGTGTTCCGGGCTCGGGCCGCGGCTCGATGAGGTCGTCGATGACGAGACCCGCGCCGCGCAGGACCCTGACCCAGTCGCCGTAGGTGAGCTGATAGCTGGTCGCGCTGTCGCCTTCGGCGATGGTGTCCAGCCCGAAGTAGTCCTGTTGCAGCGTCGTGGTCACGCGAGCGGCGGCTTCGTCGTAGCAGGCTTCGAACCACGGGCTGGCGACGTTGAACACCAGGCGTCCGCCTCGGCGCAGGACGCGTGCGGCCTGCGGGACGGCCAGGTGCGGGGGCGCCTAGCTGAGACCGCCGAAGTCGCAGAACACCAGGTCGAAGCTGTCGGCGGCGAAGGGGAGTCGTTCGGCGGCGCCTTGCACGAGCGGGTAGCGGGCCGTTCCCATCGCTCGGGCCGCTGCGGCGAGTTGGGCTTCGGACAGGTCGAGCCCGACCACGGTGGCGCCCTCGGCGGCGAGCGCCCTGGACCACTGGCCGGCGCCGCAGCCGAGTTCGAGGACGCGTTTGCCGGTGACGTCGCCCAGGGCGTGCAGGTGCGAGTCGGGGATGGAGTACATGCCCCACAGCCGGGGTGCGGCGCCGATTTGCGGGTCGTGCTCGTGCTGGTAGGCGCTGCTGATCCGGTTCCAGAGCCGCCGGTTGGCGGGGATGCTGTCCACGTGCCGACTCCAGCACCGCCTGCCGGGGGCCGTCAACACGATTACGACTTGGTACGCGATTGAGGTCGGGGCGTGCTGGCCCGGCGGATTGGCTGGTGGTGATCAACCGGCCGTGCGCTGGTAAGGCACCAGTTCGGTGCTCGTGCGGCGCCGGGCCGGTCTGCGGGCGGCGCGGTCGGAGACCAAGCCGACGATGGCGGCGTGCGTCTCAGGGTAGTACTCGCGCCGTCCGATGTACCGCTGCAGCGGACGCCACTTCTTCTCTTCGCCGATGACATGCTCCACGCAGATCCGCCTGGAGGACTGGCTTCGGCGCCGCTCACACCAGGCATGCTCGGTGTTCTGCTTCTTCTTGCCGGACACGAACGCCTTGCGGCCTGCTCGTCCGGCGCGGGGACGGCGGACTTGCACCTCGGTGCCGTCAACGCGCAGGCCGACCCCCTCGGCCTCGGCGTAGGCGAAGACGAGGCCAAGGTGCGCAGCCGCACGCCGGGCTGCTGGGGGACGGCGAAGCCACGCCGAGCCGGCAGCGGACGGATCTCGTGGATCGCGCGGGTGACGGTGGGCCGGGTCATCCCAGACAGCTTGGCCCGCGCCGCGTGCGGCAGCCGCAGATAGACCAGGGTGACCAGCACCCGGTCACGAAGACCAGCTGGTGATCGGGTCCGGCACCAGCCGCCCGCTGACGATCGCGCCCGCGTCGTTCCCGGAGCGCGGCTTCGCACCGCGCCGTCCTCGGACCGGCCAATTCCTCGATCAGATCGCCGAGATGCGCCCGGTCAAGGCCACAGAAGGCAGGGTGGGACATGACCGCGCGGGCGGAGAAGGGCGTCACAATCCACTCAACCCGCGCGGCCGTCGTCATGTCACGGCCGGCCCCGGGCCGCCGGGTACCACGTCGTCAGGGACGCCTCGGGCCGTGCCCGGCGCGTCAGCCCTGGAAGGCGGGCAGGGCCAGGAGGCAGGCGCCGCCGAGGAAGAGCGCCGCGACGACCAGGAAGAATGTGAGGGGGCGCACCTCGTCCCTCACCCACTCCGGCCGGCGGACGACCGCCCGCTCCGGGTTGCGCGGATCGTAGGCGACCTGGATGGAACGGCCCCCGTTGCTGCCCCGGACGTAGCGGGTCACGCCGTCGGTGGCCACGTACGCGTTGGTGGTGGTGCCGTGCCGGTAGACGTGCCGCCCCGCCACGGTGACACCGTGGCGGGGCAGGTACCACCGCCGCCACACCATGGGGATGCCCGGGGCGGCGTAGGTCGCGATGGCCACGCCGGGCATCCCGACCAGCAGGGTGGCGATGGCGCGGCTGGGGTCCTCGCCGACGGGCCACACGAGCGCGGCGAGGAGCGCGACCAAAGCCGCGGCGCCGAACCCCCCGCGGATGTACGCGGCCGGCGTCGCGTCGTCGTCCGGCAGTTCGGTCTCGTCGACGGCGACCCTGAGGCTGCGGGTGACGACGAGCGTGGCGCCGTCGACGGCCTCGTCGCCTGCGGCGCGGGCGGGCAGCGCGGCGTTCACCGCGTCCGCGAAGATCACGGCGGCGGCCGCGCTCACGTCCTCGACCCGGTACTCGGTCGGCGCGGCCCCGGCCGGCGCGGTCAGCTCGACGGCGACCCGGCGCTTCTCGGCCCGGACCCGGGCGATCGCCGCGAAGGGGATCCGCAGCTCCTCGTCGGGGCGGCGCAGCGTCAGCGCCTCGCCGTCGCCGCGGAGTTCGGTGTCCTGGTCACCGTGGAGCACGGGCAGGGGCGAGGTGATCGACATGCGCGTGATCGTACGGGCCGCCGTCCCGCCTGGTGAAGAGGGTGTGGGGGTTCCGGAAGGGTTTCGTGGTGCCGTACGGTTCGTCCCCATGGTGGTCATCGTCGTGCTCTCGCTGTTCGCAATCGCCGGGCCGGTGGCCTGCGTCTTCGGCCTGGTGCTCACCAGAGTGCTGAGCGCGGAGCGGAAGCAGATGCGGGAGCTGGCCGACTCCGGCGTCGAGACGCAGGCGGAGCTGGTGAGCCTGGTGCCGACGAGCACTCCCGGCTCCGTGAACACCCTCTACGAGTTCAGGACCGGGGACGGCGAGCGCGCCACGCACAGCAGGTACGAGATCGCCGGCCCCGGGTTCGTGCTCGGCGACCCGTACCCTCTGGTCCATCACCCGAGCGACACGAAGCTCGTGGTCATGGGGACGATGGCGAACGTCCGCAAGGAGCTGAGGTCCCGCGCCCGCACCGTGCGCAGGATGCGGATCTTCTCCCTCTGCTCCTTCCTGGCCGGCGCGCTGGCGTTCACGGGCATCCAGTTCCTTCCCTGACGCCGTCCCCGCCGCGTCAGCCGGCCGCGCGGGCCGCCCGCCACTGGGGGCGAGGAGTGACCAGATCTCGATGTCGTAGCGCCTGCCGCGGTACGGGTAGCTCTCCCGGAGCGCGCCGTCCTTCGTCATGCCGAGGCGCCGGGCCACGCCGACGCCGGCCTTGTTGCCAGCGGCGACGAGCCATTCGACGCGGTGGATGCCGCGCTCCTCGACCGCCCAGTCGCCGATCACCCGGGCGGCGCGGGAGACCAGGCCCTTGCCGACGGCGGCGGGCTCCAGCCAGCAGCCGGCCTCCGCGGTGCCGAGGGAGACGTCCATGGCGCGGAACGGACAGGCCGACGAGGGTGCCGTCGGCCCAGATGCCGTAGATCCGGCCGGTGTCGGATACGGCCTTGTCGGCGTAGGCGCGCAGGAAGACGCGGGCCGCGTCGAGGTCCTTGTTGGCATCCGCCGGTGCGATGTACCGGCCGATGAACTCGCGGCCCCAGTCCATGGGGGCCAGGAACTCCTCCACGCGCCACGGCTCCAGCGGCCGCAGTTCGGCGTCGTCACCCAGTCGGATCGCGAACATCGTCGTCAGCGCATTGCTCGGCTCCCACCTCGGTCCGGCCCTGGCCCACGCCCCGGTCCTGCCCTGGCCCACGCCCCGGTCCGGCCCCGGCTCACGCCCCGGTCCTGCCCTGGCCCACGCCCCGGTCCGGCCCCGGCTCTCGCCCCCATCCTGCCCTGGCCCACGCCCCGGTCCGGCCCGCGACCGCCCGCCGGGCGAGACTTAGGCCAGCCACTCCCGAAGCAGCGCCTCGCGCTGCGACACGCGGGGCGAACCGCCCTCCCAGCTGCGGCCCCACTCCGACATCGCCGCGAGCGTGGTGGCCATGGTGGCCGCGCCCTCCGTGAGGCGCGACAGGAGGGTGCGGGAGAGCTCGACCTCGGTGGACGAGTAGCCGACGGCCGCCGCCACGTACGCCTTCAGGGCGTGCTCGCCGTCGCTCGATCCGACGGACAAGGTCATCAGCGGCGGCGCCTCGCCCGTCAGGGTCGGACCCACGGGTGCGGCGAGGTTCATCACCGTGTCGAGTGCCGCTTCCGTGAACGCGCCGACCTGCCGCATGAGGGTCTTCACGGGCACGTCCGACACCGTAAGGGCGTTGACGTCCTCCCACAGGTAGAGCCCGTCCTGCCCGTCGCCGAGCGCCAGCACACCGTCGGCCGTCAGCCGTACTCCGGGCGCCATGCCGGACGGCTTCGCCCCCACGTAAATGTCGCCCTCGGCGATCCAGAACAGGCCCACCATGGCCATGCGTTGCTCGATTCCCCCGACGACGGCTGCGCCGTCGAGTCACACATCAAACGATCAGGTCACGTCCCGGAACGCGCCAAGGCGCAGAAGAGTTCCCGATCGGGGGCCCGCGTGGCCTCTTCGGTCCGGAGAGTGCTCCCAGCAGAAGATCCGATGTCAGGATTTGCCAGATTCTCGTCCGATCGGTGCCCTACGGTACGGCCATGCCGCGCAGTGTGTCGCGGTCAGTGAGGAGGCCTCCTGTGTCATCGCCCTGCGACCCCCGGCACGCTCCCGCCGGCGATGTGGGTGCGGCGCTCATGGTGATCGACTCCCGGCTCAAGGCCGTCTACGACGGCAGGACCGGCGTCGACCCCGAACAGCAGCAGCTGATCGACCAGTTCGTCGCCTCGTTAGGGCCGAAGGAGGTCCACGACCTCCTCGACGGCGCGTGCACGCTCATCTTCATGTTCATGAAGTGGCTGCGGCTGGCGCACGAGGACCACGGCAAGGACGTCATCGAGTACGTGGTGCCCAGCCTCGTGGCCGCGATGCGGAACATGCCCAAGAGCGTCCGGCCCGAGGTCATCCCCACGATGGCGGGCCTGGTCGTGGCGGCGGGCACGGGCCTGAGCCCGAGCCTGTGGCGCAAGCAGTTCGGGGACTGGACCAGCGAGGAGATGAACCCCCTGGAGGCGACGGCGTTCCTGCTCGCGGAGCACATCAACCGGATCACCGACGACCGCGACTTCGCGAGCCGCCTGATCACCGATGCGCTCACCGGCGTGGACCAGGACCGGCGGCGCGGGGGTCTGTAGTCCCCGCATAGCGTTCACCTGCAATCCATTGCAACGGTATCGAGGCTCACGTTGCATTCTCCGCGATTTCGTTGCAACGATTTTCTTGCTGTCACCTGCTATTTCTCGCTTGTTGCGCAACAAGGACGTTGCCGGATGGGTGAAGGCAACGTAGCTTTTCCCATGTCGGAAACACCGACAGCGACAACGGGAACAACGACGAGAACAAGGAACCCGCCATGCAGAAGTTCGCCACCCAGGCCACCACCTCCACCCTCTCCGCCCTCCTCGACATCCCCGCCGGCCACATCCGCGTCATCGCCGCCGACCGCACCGACGCCGTCGTCGAGGTCCTGCCCGCCAACCCGGCCAAGAGCCGCGACGTCAAGGCCGCCGAGGACACCCGCATCAGCTACGCCGACGGCGTCCTGACCATCACCGCCCCCGAGGCCGGGAACCAGCTCTTCGGCCCCTCCGGATCCGTCGAGATCACCGTCCAGCTCCCCACCGGCTCCCGCGTCCAGGCCAACGGCGCCGCCGCCGACTTCCGCGGCGTCGGACGCCTCGGCGACGTCACCGTCACCGCCGCCCAGGGCCCCGTCAAGCTCGACGAGGCCGCCAGCCTCCACACCACCCTCCAGGACGGCGACATCACCATCGGCCGCCTCAACGGCCCGGCCGAACTCAGCACCATGCGCGGCGACATCCACATCGCCGAAGCCGAGCGCGGCACCGTCACCCTCAGCACCCAGAAGGGCGACATCACCATCGGCGCCGTCGCCGGAACCTCCGCCACCCTCGACGCCGGCACCTCCTACGGCCGCATCCACAACAGCCTCAACAACACCGAAGGCACCGCCGCACCCCTCGCCGTCCGCGCCACCACCTCCTACGGCGACATCACCGCCCGCAGCCTCTGACCAGGAACTGACAAGAGCTTCGTTAGCCTTGCGCCTTCGTCGTCCCACACCTCGAGGAAGGCTCCGGAAGAACGTGAAGGTCCTCATCGCCGGTGGAGCCGGCTACATCGGAAGCACCGTCGCCTCGGCCTGCCTGGACGAGGGGATCAGCCCGGTCGTCCTCGACAGCCTCGTCACCGGTCGAAGGGAGTTCACGGACGGCCGGGCCTTCTACGAGGGCGACATCTCCGACGGGGCGCTGATCGACCGCGTCTTCTCCGAACATCCCGACATCACCGCGGTGGTGCACTGCGCGGCACTGATCGTCGTGCCGGACTCCGCCGCGAACCCGATCGGCTACTACGAGGCCAACGTGGGCAAGAGCCTCGACTTCCTCCGGCACCTCCGGCGGAACGGCTGCGACCGCCTCGTCTTCAGCTCCTCGGCCTCCATCTACCAGGCCGAGGACGGCTCTGCCGTCGACGAGGACGCCCCGCTGGGGCCGCAGAGCCCGTACGCCAGGACCAAGGCCCACTGCGAGGGCATGTTCGCGGACATCGCCGCGGCCGGACAGATGCGCGTCCTGTCGCTGCGCTACTTCAACCCGATCGGCGCCGACCTGAAGATGCGTACGGGGCTGCAGCTGAAGCGGCCGAGCCACGCGCTCGGCAAGATGATCTCCTGTCACCAGGAGGGCGTGGCCTTCCCGGTCACCGGCACCGACTACCCCACCCGGGACGGCAGCGGAATCCGGGACTACGTGCACGTGTGGGACCTGGCCCGGGCCCACGTGGCGGCGATCCGCCGCTTCGACGCCCTCCTGACCGAGGCGACGCCGTCGACGGCGATCAACCTCGGCACGGGCTCGGGCACCACCGTGCGGGAACTGTGCGCGGCCTTCAACCGGGTCGTCGAGACGCCGTTGGCCACCGTCGACACCGAGCCGCGCCCCGGCGACGTGGCCGGCGCCTACACCGACAGCGACCGCGCCGAGCGGCTCCTCGGCTGGGCACCGCAGTTCTCCCTGGAGGAGGGCATCCGGTCCTCCCTGGACTGGATCCCGGTGCGCGACGACATGCTCCGGGACTGACGTCCGCAGCGCCCCGCCCAGCGGCGCCCTCGTCCCGCGGAACCGGCCCACCCCGAGACGGACACCGGCCGGCGGCTCGCCGGGCTGAGAGCTGCTCCGCCCTCGCGGGCACGCGCTGCGCTGCCGCGTGAGCCCCGGTTCTTCCGGTTGCGGGTCCGGTCCGCAGGGACCGGGATGGTCGCCTGGATCCCGCGTCGACGCAGGTGAGCCCCCGGTTGCCCCGGGAGCCGCATGCCGTGTCGGCCCGGAACGGCTCATGGACCCGATCCCACGGCCCGTACCGCGCCGGAACGTCACGCCAGGGGGCGCCGGTCCGGGTGCGCCCCCGTATGCCGTCTGCCAACTGCCGTCGTGTCCACACCGGCGGACGACCTGGCTTGATGCCCTGCGGCAACAACGGTTCCTGGGTCCTGTCGTCGAACTCCCGTCGTCGCGCGGCAGGCGGGAGTTCGACGACAGGACCTAGCCCAGGAGTGCCGCCGTGCAGTGCTCGGTGAGGTCTTCGGCGTGCGGTGGCAGCGGGGTACCCGCGCGGAGGTGGCGGCGGACCACCGTCAGCGGAAGGTCGACGAGCGCCAGGGTGATGCGGTCCCGGGCCTGTTCGTCCTGCGCGCCCAGCGCTTCCGCGAGGCCGGCCAGGGCGGCGAACACCCGTTCGTTGCCGGAGTCCGCGCGCCGGGCGTGCTCCTCGAACCAGTCGGCGCGGCCGAAGTCGGCCGCCCCGTAGAGGAGGAGGGCCGCCTCGTCCGGGTTCTCGCGGCACCAGGCCACCACGTGCCGGGAGGCCGCGCGGGCCGCCCGCCGGGGGTCGGGCTCAGCGGTCAGGACGGCGAAGTAGCCCTCCTGGAAACGCTCCACCGTGCGCAGCCACACCTCGGCGAGCAGCGCCGTGCGCCCGGCGAAGCGGTGGTACACGGAGCCGCTGGGCGCGCCGACGGCCTGGGCGACGGCCGACATGGTCACGGCGGCGGGTCCGCCGGAGGCCGCGAGTCGGACGGCGGCGTCGAGGAGCTGGTCCGTGTCGAACCGGGGTGGTCTCGCCATGAATCAGAGAGTACTCTCCAATTAATTGGAGACGGGTCTCCAATACTGTGGAGGGGAGGACGCATGGGCGTCCACAACGTGCACGAGCGCCTGCTGCCCGCGAAGGAATCCGAGGTGGGCGCGCTCATCGACACCCTGGCGAGCGGGGAGGGCGACCGGCTGTGGCCCGGCGCGGCCTGGTCGCCGATGGCGTTCGACCGCGCCCTGGGCCCGGGCGCGGTGGGCGGCCACGGCCCGGTGCGCTACACCGTGGCCGGGTACGCGCCCGGACGCTGGATCCGCTTCGAGTTCACCGGGCCCCGCGGCTTCCACGGCTTCCACGAACTGGCCGTGCTCCCCGTCGGCCCGGACCGCACGCGGCTGCACCACACCCTCACGATGGCGCCCAGGGGTCTGGCTCGACTGACCTGGCCCCTGGCCTGGCGCCCGCTGCACGACGCCTGCCTGGAGGACGGCCTCGACCGCGCCGAACTCGCCTGCACCGGTACGGTGCGACGCCCGGCCCGCTGGTCGCCGTACGTGCGCCTGCTCCGCGCCTTGGCCGACGCCGCGATGCGCCGGGAGGCGGTGCGAGCCGCCCGACGTGGCGGCGTCCGGTAGCGGACGGGGTTCGGGGCCTTGGCATGCCCCGCTCCGCGACCGGCACCACTCCGGATCAGCGGCACAGGCCCCGGAGGGTGTCGCCACGGTGATCTTGGTAGTGCACTATGCAGTTCGCGCGCATCGAGATCCGGGCGCGGGAAGTTTGGGGGGTCTGATGGAACGTCGTACGGTCCTGCGTGGTCTGGTGGGTCTACCGGTCGGGGCGGTGGCCGCCGTGGCCGCCGCCCCGACCGCCCGGGCGGACTTCACCACCACCGTGAATCCGGCGGCCGACTGGGGGACTTGGGAGGGCTGGGGCACGTCGTTGGCCTGGTGGGCCAATCAGCTGGGTCCCCGGGAGGATCTGGCCGACGTGCTGTTCAGCCGGAAGACCGTCCAGTTCCGCGGGCAGTCGCTGCCCGGCCTGGGAATGAACGTGGTCCGCTACAACGCCGGTGGCTCGGGGACGAACAGCATCGGCGGCAGGACGATGAAGCCCTCGCCGACGCTGGACGGGTTCAAGCAGATCGAGGGCTACCAGCTCGACTGGTACTCGGCCGACCCGCAGTCGGCGAGCTGGAACTGGTACGCCGACGCGAACCAGCGCGACATGATGTGGCTGGCCAGGGACCGGGGCGCCGACAAGTTCGAGCTCTTCAGCAATTCGCCGATGTGGTGGATGCTGAAGAACGACGATCCGCGCGGGGCGGCGGACCCGCTGACGTGCAACCTGCAGGACGGGAACTTCGGCCGCCACGCGGCGTACCTGGCGACGGTGGCGCGGTACGCACACGACCACTGGGGCATCGACTTCACCTCCGTCCAGCCGGTCAACGAGCCGGGGGCCAGCTGGGGCGGATATCCGGCGGGCTTCATCGGCGGACAGGAGGGCTGTCACTACGACCGGCGCCAGCTGGCCGAGATCATCCGGCAGACCCGCACCCAGCTGGACGCCCGAGGGCTGCAGTGGATGATGGTGGCGGGCCTCGACGACTGGGGCGTCGGCAGCGCCGTGTACCACTGGAAGAACAACTCCGACTTCGACGCCGCCACCCGCGCCGCTGTGGGGCGGGTGAACGTCCACGGCTATGAATTCGACGGTGACCGCGCCGCGCTGTACTCCGCCGTGGCGGCGGACGGCAAGAACATCTGGATGTCCGAGTACGGCGACGGGGACACCAGCGGCCTGTTCCTCGCCCGGAACCTCAATTTCGACCTGCGCTGGCTCCACCCCACGGCGTGGGTCATCTGGCAGATCCTCGACTGGGAGAACTACGGGGCGATCACCCTCACCAACGGGGTGATCGGCGCCGTCAACCCGAAGTACTTCGTCCTGGCCCAGTACATGCGCCACATCCGCCCCGGCATGAGGATCATCGACGCCGGCCATCCCGACGCCGTCGCGGCCTACGACAGCGTCGGTCGCAAACTCGTCATCGTCGCCGTGAACCACGGCGAAGGGCAGTGGCTCGACTTCGACCTGTCCAGGTTCACCACGCCCGGTCAGGACGGCGCCGTCGTCGACCGTTGGGCCACTGGTACGGACGCCGGCGGCGAGCGCTACCAGCACCACACGGACACCTTCGTACGAGGCAACCGGTTCTGGTCCTACTTCAACGCCCGCACCGTGCAGACCTTCGAGGTCTCGGACGTCCACCTGTAGCGGGTAGAGCCCGTCCTGCCCGCGCGGCCCGTCCGCCGGCCGCGAGGGCAGGACGGCCTTTCACCGCCCGGCGGGCACGGTGTCCACGTCGCCGCGCAGGCCCAGGCTCCGCTCCTCCGCGTCGGACAGCCAGAAGAAGACCGGCGGCAGCACGAGTTCGATCACCGTCAGGGCGATCTGGAACCACTGCGGCCAGCCGTGTACGGCCAGCGAGACCAGTCGGCCCACGCCGCCCAGCAGGAAGACGCCCGCCAGCCACCGCACCGCCCGGGCGGGGACCGGGCGCTGCCGCGCGGTCCAGAGCCAGGCCAGTCCGTAGCCGGCGAAGGCGGCCCCCATGAAACGGCCCCAGCTGTCGACCGTCGCCCCGGCGGAACCGGCGCCGGGGAGCGCCGCGTTGCCGAGTGCCACGTGGAACAGCCCGATCGCCACGCAGGCCCAGCCCATCAGCTGTGTGAGTGCGCGCAGAGCGCTGGCCATGATCCCTCCAAGCCGGTCGGCGAAGCTTAGTAGACACGCGTCTACTACCTTGGGCGCTCTAGTGGACTCATGTCAACTAAGCTTCGTCCGTGCCTCCCCGCCAGCGACTCACTCCCGCCGACCGCCGCGCCCAGCTCCTCGCCGTCGGTGCACGGCTCTTCGCCGCACACCCCTACGCCGACGTGCTGATGGAGGACGTCGCGGAACAGGCCGGTGTCTCCAGGGCCCTGCTCTACCGTCACTTCCCCAGCAAGCACGCCCTCTTCGCGGCCGTCTACCAACAGGCGGCGGACCAGCTGCTCGCCGACACGCGGATCGACCCCGCCGACTCCCTGGTGGAACAGCTCATCCAGGGCATGGACGTCCACCTCGACTACTTCGTGGCGAACCGCAACGCCGTCCTCGCCGCGAACAGGGTTCTCGCCGGCGACCCCGTGATCCAGACGATCATGACGAACGAGCTGGACGCACTCCGCGCCCGGCTCCTGGCCGTGCTCCCGCTCGCGGACGACAGCGCCCGCGAGGCCGTGTCCGGCGTCCTGAAGAGCTGGCTGGTCTTCGTCCAGGTCCTCTGCGTCGACTGGCTCACCACCGAGACCTGCACCCGCACCCAGTTGCGCGACATCTGCGTCGGCGCGGTCCTCGGCGCCCTCCGGCCGCTGCTCCCCGAGGACCCCGCCCCCGACTGGCCGCCCCTCCCGTGATCACCCTGCCGCCGTCTCGGCCAGCCGCGCCTCCGCCCCGTTGAGGAGCGTGTCGAGCACGACCGGATAGGCGCTGAGGTTCATCCGGTGCGCCAGCAGGTGCGCCGTGGCGGCGATGTGCGGATGGGTCTCGGCGGGGAGCCGCGCGTACGTCGAGGTCCACATGTCCTCGTCCGCCTCCCGGGCCTCGTCCTTGATGGCCAGCGCGCCCGCGTCCAGGGCGGCGAAGGCCAGCGCCAGGTCGATGAAGGCGTGGTAGACGCCGACCGCCTCGGCGTCGCCGAAGCCCGCACCGCGCAGGATGCCGAGGATCGTCTCGTCCACCGCGATCTCCCGCGGCCGCCCGGTGACCCGGCTCGCGGTCAGCACGGCGGCCTGCGGGTGGGCGAGATAGGAGGCGTGGATGGCCAGACCCAGCGCACGCAGGTCGGCCCGCCACTTCCCGGTGGCGGTCCAGCCGTCCAGGGCCCGGCCCATCAGCTCCTCGCCGATGGCCCGGGTCAGGTCGTCCAGGCCGGCGAAGTACCGGTACAGGGTGCTCGGATCCGCGCCGAGGGCGGCGCCCAGCCGGCGGGCGGTCAGCCCGGCACTCCCGTGCTCGCGCAGCATCCGCAGCGCCGTCCGCACGATCAGCTCCTCCGACAGCACCGTGCCCTGCCGGGTCGGCCGCCGCCTGCGCCGCTCCGCCTCCGGAACCACCTTCTTCGCCATCGTGCCCCTCGCACCGGCCGTCCTTACGCCAACGCCGTAGACCTTAACAACCGGCCTCGTGTTGCATCGGGACGTGCCCGGGCGCCCGCCCGGACCGCCTCGACAGAAGGGTGTGTGACATGCGCGTACTTCTCGTGGGTGCGGGCGGCGTCGGAACCGCCGTCACCCGGATCGCTGCCCGCCGTGACTTCCTGACCCACATGGTCGTCGCCGACTACGACCTGGCCCGCGCGGAGACGGCCGTCGCCGCGCTCGGACCGCAGGACGACCGCTTCAGCGCCCGCCGACTCGACGCCTCCGACGAGGCCGCCGTACGCCGCGTCCTCGTCGAGCAGCGCTGCGACGTGCTCCTGAACGCGACCGATCCGCGGTTCGTGATGCCCCTCTTCCAGGCGGCGCTCGCCGCCGGCGCGCACTACCTGGACATGGCGATGTCGCTGTCCGTGCCGCACGCGACCGCGCCGTACGAGCAGTGCGGCGTGAAGCTCGGCGACGAGCAGTTCGCCCTCGCCGCGGCCTGGGCGGACGCCGGCCGCCTCGCCCTGGTCGGGATGGGCGTCGAACCCGGCCTCTCGGACGTCTTCGCCCGGTACGCGGCGGACGAACTCTTCGACGACATCGAGGAGCTCGGCGTCCGCGACGGCGCGAACCTCAGCGTCGAGGGCCACGACTTCGCGCCCTCCTTCAGCATCTGGACCACGATCGAGGAGTGCCTCAACCCGCCCGTGGTGTACGAGAAGGAGCGCGGGTGGTTCACCACGGCCCCGTTCAGCGAGCCGGAGGTCTTCGACTTCCCGGAGGGCATCGGCCCGGTGGAGTGCGTGAACGTCGAGCACGAGGAGGTGCTGCTGATGCCGCGCTGGGTCGACGCACGCCGGGTGACGTTCAAGTACGGCCTCGGCGACGACTTCATCGCCAAGCTGAAGACCCTCCACGAACTGGGACTCGACTCCACGGCCGAGATCACGGTGCCCGGCGCCGACGGCCCCGTGCGCGTCTCCCCCCGCGACGTCGTCGCCGCGTGCCTGCCCGACCCGGCCACGCTCGGCGACCGGATGACGGGCAAGACCTGCGCGGGCACCTGGGTCAAGGGAACGAAGGACGGCGCCCCGCGCGAGGTGTACCTGTACCACGTCGTCGACAACGAGTGGTCGATGCGCGAGTACGGTTCCCAGGCCGTGGTCTGGCAGACGGCCGTCAACCCCGTGATCGCCCTGGAGCTGATGGCCGCCGGTACGTGGAAGGGCAGCGGCGTCCTCGGCCCCGAAGCACTGCCTCCCCGGCCGTTCCTGGACCTTCTCACCGCGTACGGATCCCCCTGGGGCCTGCGCGAGGAGCGCTGAGCAGCCACGGATCCCTGTTGATCGCGGGGCGGGCATGGGTGATGATCCCGGGCGTGTCTATTCTCGTATCCGCCCTGATCATCGGCCTGATAGCCGTGGTGATCGGCACGTACCGCATCCGCGCCCGCTCCCGAAGATCCGCTCGACCCGCCGTCGACACATGGGTCCGCGACTCCTTCGTCCCCGCCGCCTACGGACTGCTCCCGCGCGAGGTCCTGGACGCCGGACGCGCCGGACCCGCGCAGCCGCTCCACCGTCTCAAGGAGATGCAGGCCGTCGCCGACTCCGCGTGGAGCGGCGACTGGCGCCCGGCGGCCTCGTACGTCGCGGCCGCCGGTGACGACTGGGACGAGCGCTGGTCCCGCACCGAAGTGCTCCAGCAGATCGCGTGCGAGAACGACGACTGGCTGGAGGCCTGGCGGGCCGAGCAGCCGGACAACGGCGACGCCGCGACGCTCCACGCGAGCGTGCTCCTGCACCGGGCCTGGGAGATCCGCGGCGCCGAGTACGCCCACAAGGTTTCCGACGAGCGGATGAAGCAGTTCCAGGCGATGCTGCCGCAGTCGATGACCGCCGCCGTCGACGCCTCGCGCATCGACCCCCGCAACCCCGGCCCCTGGGTCGTCATGATCACCGCGGCGCGGGCGCTGTCCTACTCCCACAACCAGTTCCGCGCCCTGTGGGCGGGGCTGACCACCCGCGCTCCGTTCCACTACTCCGGCCACTGGCAGGCCCTGCAGTACTGGTGCGGCAAGTGGCACGGCTCCGACCGGCTGATGCTGGACTTCGCCCGGCTGGCCGTCGAACGCGCCCCCGCCGGAAGCCCACTGGCCGGAATGTACCTGCACGCCTTGCGGGAACTGGACGGCCGCGGCGGCACCGGCGGCGCGCGGGCACGCAAGTCCCGTGAGCTACTGGAGCGCGTGGCCTGGTCCCTGGGACACGTGGCGCCCGACAACGAGGCCCTGCCGCGGCTGCGGCACCTGCTCGCACACTACCTCCTCGAGGCGCGCAGCCATGACGCGGCGCTCGAGCAGTTCCGCCTGATCGGACGCTGGTGCGGCGCCCACCCGTGGAACGAGTCCGGCGACCCGGTCGCCGCCTTCGACCACGCGCGCGGCCTCGCCGCCAAGGGGGCGAAGCCGCAGGCGCACCCCAAGGGCACGGCGACCATGTCTCTCTGACGCCCGCCCGGCCACCCGCACGCACGACCGCACGCACGACCGGCCGGACGTGGGAGCGCGGATGGCCGTCAGGCCGTCAGATCGGCACGTCATCGCGCGGTCGGATGGCCGGCGGTCGGGCGGTGAGGTGGTCGGGCGGTGAGGTGGTGACATGGTGAGTCGGTGACGTGGTGAGGCGGCCCGCGGCCGTCGCGGCCGCGTGTCAGGCGGCCGCGGGTCAAGCGGAATGCAGGACCTCGAGCAGCGCCGCGCCGAACTCCTCGGGGCGTTCGACGTGGACCGAGTGTCCGGCGCCGGCCACGGCGACTTCGCGCACCTTGCCGCCCGCCGCCGCGTAACGGTCCAGGACGTGCCGCGTCTGCGCCACCATCGGCTGCGCCGGAGTGCCGTCCCATCCCGGTACGGCGCCGATCGAGCCCAGGTGCGCCAGGTCGAACATCGAGGTGTCCGAGACGATGACGTCGTCCTCGCCCCGCACCCACAGCACCGGCGGCTTGGGATCGACCAGGTGCAGGTCCGCGACGCGGAAGTGGGTCGGGGCGAGGCAGTTGAGCACGCCGCGGGTGCCGGGCGCGATCCCCGGCCAGGCGTCGGACGCCGTGCTGTCGCCGGGATAGTGGTCGTCGCCGGTGCGCGTGGTGAGCATCGACTCGACGTACGCGTCCTCGTGCGCGGGGCGCAGCGGAGGCCTGACGTAACAGGTCGTGAGGACGGAGCGCGGTGAGAGCGGCGAGTCCTCACCGCGGTCGCCCTCGGCGAGCAGCCGTACGAACTCCGGATTGGCCGTCCCGCCGCCCGACCCGGCCCCGTCCGCGGAGTTGAGGACGCCGTCCACCCCGTGCGTACCGCCGAATCCGTACGGGGACACCGGGTTGAGCAGCGTCAGGGAACGTACGGCGGCCGGGTGGTCGCGCAGGTACTGCATGACCACGCCGCCACCCATGGACCAGCCGACCAGGTGCACCGGGCCGACGTCGAGGGCGTCGAGCAGCGCGGTGAGGTCGTCGGCGTAGTCCCGCAGGCCCCTCGTGGCGTCGACGGGCAGCGGATCGGTGCCGCCGAATCCGCGCAGGTCGACGGCGACGGGGCGGTAGCGGTCGGGGAGCGCCGTCATGGTGGTGTGCCAGAACGCGGAGGAGGAGACGTTGCCGTGGACGAAGACGACGGGCTCGCCCGCGTCTCTCGCCTCGGTGATCTGCTGCGTCAGTCTGGCGGTGGCGACGCGGCGGGTGCGGAGTGTGGTCATGTCGGGTCCCGTGCTCATTCTCGAGGTCCTTCAGGAGAGCCAGGTGGCGACCTGGGCGGCGGCCGAGCCGTGCCAGCCCAGCTCGAGGTGGTTGGCGCCCGCGATGGTGACCTTCCCGCCCACCGTCGGGATGCCCGTGCTGTCCAGCGCGCTGGAGACGAAGACGACGCCGTCGCTGGGTCCGCGGTTCTCGTTGAAGATGCCGAGGACGTCGGCGGATCCGCCGGCCAGGAGGTAGGTGGTGACGGAGGCCGGCACTCCGGCGCTGTGCAGCGGGCCGATGAGCGAACCGGCGTCCACGGCCGCCTGGATGCCGCCGCCGGCGGTGTAGAAGCCCTGACCGCCGTAGTACGTCGTGTACCAGTCCTGGGCGGCGCCGTCGACCCCGTACACCCCGTCCCAGCGCGCCAGCATCTGGCGCTGACCCGGGTAGTTGTCGTGGCCGCCGGACGGCGTCATCGAGAACTCCGGATGCGCGGTGTACGTGCCGTAGCAGGTCATGTGGGAGTGCGGGGAAGGGGCGTTGACCTTGCCTCCGCACTCCGGCCAGATCGAGAAGTCGTGCGCCCAGCCATGGGCGTACGGGTAGTCGTAGCCCCCGTTCGGGCCGCCGAGGGTGACCAGCCGGCGTACGTCACCGGCGTACGCCCGACCCCAGCTCGGCTTCAAGGACGACACGTACGCGCGGGTCGACATCTGGCCCTTGCTCCAGCCGACCAGGTCCACCTTGGCGACGCCCAGCTTCGCCTTGATGACGGCGATCGCGTCACCGACGACCTGCGCCTGCATGAGGTTGTCGCCCTGCTTGTGCGCGAACCCGACGGCGAAGACCCGGTGACCGCGCCCGGCGAGGTACTGCATCAGCCCGGTCGAGGGGCAGGAGGCGGCACCGCAGCCGTAGCCGCCCGCCTCACCGGGATTGGCCCAGGCGCGGTCCGCGGTGTCGTTCGCGCCGTGCACGAGGAGGACGGGCGTGGTGCGGCTGCCGGAGTTCCAGCCGGGGGCCGAGTAGAGCAGGAACCGGTCCGAGGAGGGCCGGGCCACGCCGCCGAAGTACGTCAGGCGCTTGCCGTCCTGATCGCCGCGGCCGTCCGGCGGATAGCCCTCGGTGCGGAATCCGGTGGTCGTGTCGCGATACCGCTCGACGCTCTCCCAGCCGTTCGTGACGGTTCCGGCGCCGTAGCTCGCCTCGAGCGTGAGGTACGAGGGCGGCGCGGCCGCGGCAACACCTGTGGCCGTGGTCGTGGCAGTGGCAGGGGTCGTGTCTGTGGCAGGGGTCGTGTCTGTGGCAGGGGTCGTGTCTGTGTCTAAGTCTGTGGTCGTGGTCGTGGTCGTGGCAGTGGTCGTGTCTGGGGCCGTGCCGCTCGCGGCGGCGGGCGACGCCACGACGGCCGCGGCGAGGACCCCGACCGCCGCCAGGACTCGGGCGGCCCGCAGCCGCCACCGGCGCCCCGGACCCCGTCTGTCGGCCATGCCCGGCCCCTCCCCGCTCATGCGCACACGGCGCGGCTGTCCGACGTCCGTCCGGCCATCGGGTGCACTCACGCTAGGTGGGCGGACGGACGCCAGGGCATGTGGGGGAGCCACACAAAGCGTGGCGCGGGTATGGAGTGTGATGGCGCGGAAGAGGCCTGGGGTGAGATGACGGCGTGGTGGCGAGCGGCCTATGGGGTGGGGCCCGCCTCGGCGTCCGCCTCGTTCTCCACCTTCCGTTCCCGTCCTCGCCCCTGGCCCTCGCTCTGGGGTCCGCGCTTCCGCCCCGTCAGGCCGGCAGGTGCCCTGCGGCCTCGGCGGCGGTGTAGGAGGAGGCGAAGGTGAACGCGCGCGGGGACGGCCCGTGCGTCCGCAGGTCCGCCAGCCGCTCCAGGGCCTCACCGACCGTCGGGAGGTGCCCGGCGGGGACCCACCAGAGCACCAGGTGCGCCTCGACGTGCCGTTCGAACCAGTCGCGGCGTCGGCGCATCACGTCCAGATGACCGCTGCGGTAGGCGAAGTCCCAGAGGGCTTCCTGGTTCTCCCACACCGACAGGTTGACGATGACGTTCTCGCCCGCCGGGCGCAGACCGGTGGCGTCGGCCGCCCCGTCCTCGACGAGACGCCAGACGAAACCGGGTGCGCTGTCGGCGGCGGCGTTGACCGGGTCGAGCATCTCGACGAACGGCGCCACGCGCGGGTCGTCGAGCGGGTGAAGGAGCGTGGCGACGTTGAGTTGGGCGAGATGGGCGGCAGGCTCGGAGGGGGTCATGGCCTCATCCCAGCACGGAGCGCTTTTCTATGTCAACGTTCATTGCTTTTAGATGTCTCGACCACCACGCAGCATTCCCCCGGCCGGGCGTCCATGCGTGCCCGGACGGAACCGTCCGTGCCGAGCAGCCCTTCGAGGAGGGCGAGGTTCATGCCGCAGACGAGCGGGGGGAAGCGTTCGGCGACGGCGTGGAAAGGACAGTTCCGCATACGGACGACAGGCGCGACCGCGCCCGTTGCCGGCCCGCTCGCCCCAGCCGGCCCGGTCGCACCCGTCAGGCTTTCGATGTCGTCGTGATCGCCACCCTCGGAGGCTTCCTCCAGGTACGGCTCGTAGCCGCGGGCGGTCAGGATCTCCAGGGCCTCGTCAAGGCCGCCGCAGGGCGCAGCCGAACCCCGCAGGGCCTCACCCCGCCGGCGCGCCGCCACGCAGAGCCCGGCGTCCAGCCCGGCCTGCTCGGCAGCCTCGGCGAGCAGCTCGGCGGCCGTGCGGTAGTCGCGGGCGGGCAGCGACACCGAACGCTCACCCGCGGCCCGCGTGTACACCTTGGCGGGCCGCCCGGCACCCGGCCCGGTGCGCCCCGTCAGGCGTCGGCTGCCGCTCTCCAGCAACCCGGCTTCGGTCAGCTTGTCCAGATGGTGCGCGGCGAGCGTGCGCGTCACCGCGGCCGCCTCGGCGGCCTCGTTGCGCCCGACCTCACGGCCCTGGGCGACCACGTATTCGTACAGGCGGCGTCGCACTGGATCCTGCAAGGCCGCGATCGCGTCGATGTCCTCCATCTGGCCATTCTAGGAACAACGCGTATACGAAATAGAAGCTGGGCGGCCGGGCAGCGGAAGCTCCCAAGGGTCCGGAACCCGGCGCCCGCTCCCGTCCTCAGACCTCGAGCCGGGAACCGCTCACCTGCCGCGTGGTACCCGGCGGGAGGCGCCGCCTCGCCGCCGGTCGGTACGGGGCCGTGATCGGTAGAGGGGCGTGATCGGTGCGGGGCAGTGAGTGGTACAGGGCCGTGATTGGTATGGGGCCAAGACCGGTACGGGTCCGTGATCCGTACGGGGCCGAGAGTCGCCGGGCGAGTGGCTAGCCCCTCGCGTCGGGCTTCCACTCCTGTGCGAGCAGCCCGAGCAGCACCTCGTCCAGGAACTCACCCATCACCCAGGCCGAGGAGCGCAGGACGCCCTCCCGGACGAAGCCGTTGCGCTCGGCGGAGCGCAGCATCGCGGTGTTGTCGGACAGCGTCTCGATCTGCAGCCGGTGCAGCCCGCGCACGACGAACCCGTAGTGGCACAGCGTCGCGACCACGTCGGTGCCGTAACCCTTGCCGCGTGCGGACGGCAGCAGGCCGAGGCCGATGTGTGCGCACCGGCTGTGGGTGTCGATGCCCCACAGGTTCGCGGAGCCGACCAGCGTGCCGCCGTCCAACTCGATCACGGAGAAGGAGACGCTCCCCTGCGCGGTCTCGTCCACCACGAGCCGCGGGTCCTTCGAGCCGGGCGTGATCGGTCGCCACGGCCCGGCTTCGGCGCGGGATGCGTTGACCACGTCGTCGTAGAGCTCGGTCCGCAGGATCGGTATGTCGTCCTCGTGGCGGGCCCTGAGCCCGACCTTGCTGCCTTTCAACATGCAAGTTTCTTATCCGACCGGGTCGTTCGGCGGCAAACCAATATCGCCGCCGTCCCGACCGGAGCGGCCGTCTCGACCGGCGCTGCGGGGTCGGGGCCTCCGGCCCGCCCTCAGTCGCCGTCGAGAGAGATGGTCAGCCGGGCGGCCACGGTGGTCAGGGCCGCGCCCAGGGGGAGTGCGACGCGCGTGAGGGCCTGACGGTCACCCCGGGTCGGATCCTGGTTGACGATCAACACCGACTTTCCGGCCTCGGCCGCCTGACGCACGAACCGGAGGCCGGACATCACCGTCAGTGACGAGCCGAGAACCAGCAGGGAAGACGCCTCCCGGACCAGCCTGCGGCAGTGCTCGACGCGCGGCGCCGGAACGTTCTCGCCGAAGAACACCACGTCCGGTTTCAGGACGCCGCCGCACACCGTGCACGGCACGACGCGGAAGTCTCCGACCTGCTCGTCGGTGAGATCCGCGTCGCCGTCCGGATTGATTCCGGCCGCGACCGGCTCGAAGCCGGGATTCGCCTCCTCCAGCCGCTGAGCCAGTTCCCTGCGTGAGCTCAGGGCCTGGCACGAGAGACAGACGACGCGGCTGAGGCTGCCGTGCAGTTCCACCACGTCCTCACTGCCGGCCGCCTGGTGAAGACCGTCGACGTTCTGGGTGATCACGCCCGACAGCAGGCCGTGCCGCGCGAACGCCGCCACGGCCCGGTGCCCCGCGTTGGGGCGAGCACGGCCGAACGTGCGCCAGCCGAGGTGGCTGCGCGCCCAGTACCGGCGCCGAGCGTGCACGCTGCCGGTGAAGTCCTGGTAGGTCATCGGGGTGTGCCGGCTCAGGCTTCCGCCTTCACCCCGGTAATCGGGGATGCCCGACTCCGTCGAGATGCCGGCCCCGCTGAGCACCACCACACCACCGGCGCGCAGGGCGTCGGCGACGGGCTGCAGATCCGTGGTGCCCGGCGGCAGGTCTTCCGCCGGGGTCCAGCTCAACGTAGGGCGCGTGCGCATGCCGCCAGGGTACGAGACGGTCCGTGAGACCGAGGCCTCCCGGACCGACCGCGCCCGCCGAGCCGTGGGTGCCGATTCGTGCCCGCCGAGCCGCGGCCCCCGGGCGTGGGCGGCACCCATGGTCCCCGAGCCGTGCCCGCCGAGCCGCGGCCCCCGGGGCGCAGGCGGCGAGCCATGGCGTGCAAGCCGCGGCTCTGAGCCGTGCGCGTCGAGCCGCGGCCCTCGAGCCATGGCCTTCAAGCCGTGAACGCCGAGCCGTGGCACCCGAGCCGCGGCCCCCGGGGGCGACCGGCGAGCCAGGCCAGCAAGCCGTGAGCGCCGCCCAGTCGCGGCTCCCGAGCCGTGTCAGCTCATGACGAGCAGCCGGGTGTTCGGCACGAGCTTGCGGTTCACGCTGGTGCTCTGCACGAAGATCGTGTAGTCGTCGTTGTGGTCCGGCTTGATACGGACCTCCTCGTCGGGCAGGCCGAGCAGTGCCCGGGCCTCGGGTCCCGTGTACACGCGGTCGGTCTTCTTCTCCAGCACCGCGATCTGCTTGCGCGCCTGGATCTTCTCCGACTTGCTCAGCTGGTAGAAGGCGCAGCCGGTCCGGTAGGTGTGCCCGGACTCGGTGACCCAGTTCCGGATGGCGGCATCACGGGTGACCGGGATCAGCTGGTACTGCGACGCGTCCACCGGGGTGAGGCCGGCGGCCTTGATGGTGTCCTTGTTGACCGCCTCCGCGCCGGTGGAGAACACCGTCCGCGACCCGCGGATGCCCTTCGTGCGGCCGATCATGAACTTCTCGGTGGCCTCCTGGATGACCTGCCCGGCCTCCTCAAGGCCCCGGGTGCTCGTCGCGTCCCAGATGGCGATGTTGTCCTTCGGGAAGCCGCAGCTCATGGCCTCGCGCTTGCCCATCTGGTCCGGCACGAGGACGGCCAGCGTCCAGTTGTCCTGCTGCGTCTCGATCATCTCGGCCACAGCCGCCGTCAGAGCGCGCGGATCCCTGGAAGGGGTTCCAGGGCAACGGTGGCTCGCGTTCTCCTGCCCGTCCGTCAGCACGAACGTCAGGAAGCTGTGGTCACCGTACAGTTGGGCCGTCTGTGCGAGCTCGTGCTGGGACTTCAGCGCGGCCGCCAGCAGCGCCGTCATCCCGCCGACCCGGTAGAGCTGCTTCAGCGACGGCATCCGCAGCACGTCCTTGTCGTAGATGACGCACTCCACCTTGTCGGCGAAGACGTACACCGTGACTCGCGTCTCCTGGTCCAGCTCCCGCGACCGGCGGGCGAGGTAGGCGATCTGCTGGTCGGCGACCTCGACGACCTTGTTCCTCAGGTGCGACATGGACGAGCTGGCGTCCAGGACGAGAGCGACGTGGTTGATGTAGTTCTGGCTTACGGACAAGACAGGCCCCCTCTTTCCGACTTGATGCTCCTACCGTCTCATCCACCACTGACAATCGATCTTGGCTCTGGGGAGCGCGCCAGCGACGGCCACCCCGGCGGACCTGCAGACGGGCCTGCGTGTGGACCTGCAGCCGGACCGGCCGGCGGACCGCCCGATGGACCGGCCGATCGCCGGTGGGTCTCCGGACGCCACCGAAGGGCTGGTCGATGGACCAGCCGGCGGTCCGCCCGATGGACCGGCCGATCGTCGGTGGGTCTCCGGACGCCACCGAAGGGCTGGTCGATGGACCAGCCGGCGAACCGGCTCGCCGCACCGCCCGACCGCCGCAGGCCAGGCCTACGACCTCGGCATCGGGCGCATGATTCGCCTCCCGCGGGGCAGCGGCGCTGGAGCAACCGGTTGTACGAGGGTCAGGCCGCCGGTGCGACGGCCTGCACGCCGGCCAGGGAGGCGAGTCGATCATGAACTTTCCGCTCCCCGACACCGTCGACGAGCTGAAGGACCTGATCGGGCGGGAGGTGTCCGCCCTGCGCTCCTCCGTACGGCGGACCGCGGAGCGGGCCCCGGACCCCGCGTCGGACGTGATCGCGCCCGTCCAGCTGCTCGCCCCCGCGTCGGCCACCGCAGCCGGACATGCGGCTGCCTCGCCGCGCTGTCTGTGCAGCATCCACGACCAGGGAGCCCCCGGCGTCTGTGCCGCGCTCGACGCCATCCCGGCATCCGCGCTGCTACTGGAGCCCCTCGTCGAGGAGGGCACGGGAACCGTGTGGGACTTCCGCATCGTCGCGGGCAACCGGATCCGGTCCGCGGACTGGCTGGAAGCGCCCGACCGGCAGGTGGGCCAGCGGTTCCTGGAGGCACGGCCCGGAGCCGCGGGCAGCGGACTGCTCGCCGCCCTCACGGACGTCCTCGCCGGAGGAACGCCACTGGAGGGCCGCGTCGTCGACTACACCGAGCAGCGCCTGGGCCGACTCCACCGCGCTCCGCTGCTCTACTCGGCCGCGCGCTGCGGAGAACAGGTCCTCGCGACCTGGCGGCCCGTACAGAGCCGGACGGAACTGCTGACCATCGACGCGCAGTACCTGGCATCGCTCGGCTGGGGCAGCTGGGACCTGCTGTCGGGGAAGGTGACCTGGTCGGAGGGGCTCAGCCGGATCTTCCACACGGAGATCCAGATGCCGTGGACGCTGGAACAGCTCTGCGACGCCCTGCTGCCGGACGACCTGACCGCCTTCGCCGAGTTCCTCACCTCCGTTCTCGCCGGCGAGGAACCCGCCTGGACCAGGATCCGGTTCCTCGTCCTGGGCGAGGTGCGCACGCTCGACCTGATGGGACGCCCGGTCGCCGGCACCGACGGCCGGCCGTGGGCGGTCAACCTGGTGGCCCGCGACCTCACGCCGCAGATACGCAGCCGGCGCCGGCTCGCCGAGACGGAGCGCGAGTCGGACCGGCTGCGCCGCCAGGCGCAGGCAGAGCGCCGGGTCGCCGACGCCATGCGCGAGGCGCTGCTGCCCACGCACTCCGAGGCCCTGGCCGCCGTAGGCCTGACCGTGGCGGCGTCGTACCGGCCCGCAGAGCCGGACGCGGCGGTGGGCGGCGACTGGTACAAGTGCCGGCTGCTGCCGGACGGCAAGGTCCTCGTGGCCATCGGTGACGCCGCCGGGCACGGCCTGGAGGCGGTGGCGCGGATGTCCCAGCAGCGCCACGCCCTGGCCGGGCTGGCGCAGACCGGTGCCTCGGCCGGGGAGATCACGACCTGGCTGAACGAGCTGGTGTGCAGCGAGCCCTCGGGCCAGACCGCCACGGTGATCGCCGGGCACATCGACGAGGACCGCGTCCTGCACTGGGCCGACGCCGGCCACCCCGCGCCCCTGCTGCTGCGCCAGGGGCGGGCCGAGCCGCTGCACGCCGACCAGCGCGGCCCGCTGCTCGGCGCCCTGCCCGGGTACGCGTACGAGACCCGCGACACCCCGCTCCGACGGGGCGACCTGCTCCTGCTGTACACCGACGGCATCGTCGAACGCAGAGGAGAGGACGTCACCGAGGGCATCGCGCGCCTCGCCGACGCCATGACCCACTCCGACGGCAACGAGCCCGGAAAGCTGATCGAGGGGATCCTGGCGACGCCGGATCAGGCCGGCCACGAAGACGACGCCTGCATGCTCGCGATCCGCGTGGGCTGACCCCGCGTAAGCACCTGCGTGGTTCGGCTCGTACCGGCGGAGGTTTCCTGGAATAGTCGTCGCGTGGTCCGTACACCTGACCCCGCAGACCGGACGCCGCTGACTACGCAGGAGTACGAGGCGGTGAGCGCCGCCGTCTCGACGGGCGCCGGACGCTGGGCCGGCGGACAGCCGTGCACGCTCAACTCGCTGATCGCGGCCTGGGGAGACGTCGTGGCCGAGGTGGAAGACGGCTATTCCTGGTGTGCGCCAGAGCTCGACAACGACCTCTGGTGCCGGGACGCGCTGGCGAGGGTCTGGCCACACTTGCCGCCGCGGGTGGCGGCGCTCCGCCTCCCCGAACTCGCCGAACTGGACCGCCGCTTCCGCGCGGCCACGACATCCTGGCCGGGCGAAGGCGACGAGAACCAGCGCTGGTGGCATCGGCGGGTTCCGCGCACGCTGGCAGCCGAAGCAGGAGGGCAACGCCTGCGAGGCTGGCCGTCGGGCTGGGGGATGCTGCCTTTTCCCAAGCCGGGGTGCGTACGCGTCGTCGAGTGACGGCGAGGATGGGGCGAAATGGCCTGCGGGCGCACGCCAGACCACACACCAGACCCGCCAGACCACTCGCCAGACCACACGCTGTGGCACTCCGACACGTGATCACGGACCCGTAGGTGGGCGGCATCGCCGACTCGCGTCGGAAACCGACGTCGGAGACCTGCCCTGGCCGATTGGACCTAGGCTGCGCTCTCGCTCGCAGCGACGCGGCGGCCCTGGCCGACGCGCTCGGCGGGAAGCCCGCGCAGGGTCGATGGACAAGTTTGCCGACGATCCGCACTCGACCTGCCTCTGAACTCCGATAGAAGGTCAAGACAGGGTCGGCCGACGTCGACGGCCCCCGGTGGCCGGCCTCAGGCCGGCTTGCGCCACACGGAGATGTGTTTCGTGGAGTCCTGGGTGAACGGAGACCCGTCCCAGTCCGAGACGCGACGTTCGAGCTCGAGGCCGGCGATCCGCGCCATCAGGTCGAGCTCCGCCGGCCAGGCGTACCGGTGCCGGGAGTTGTCGCGGCGGTAGTGGCCGTCGTCGCCGTCGCGGGTGAAGTGGTGTGAGACGAGCATCTGCTCGACCAGGTCGAAGGTGTCGAACCCGAGATGCTGCTCGGAGACGTCGAACGGCACCGCGACCTGGCCGGGCGGCAGGAGCCGCAGCGGCGGCACGCCCAGCTCGATGACGAACCGGCCGCCGGGCTCGAGATGCCGTGCGGCGTTGCGGAAGCACTCGACCTGCTCGTCCTGCGTGAGCAGGTTTGTGATGGTGTTGTAGACGAGGTAGACCAGGGTGAACCCGCCGGGGACGACGGTGGTGGCCATGTCCCCGATGGCTACCGGGAGCGTGTCCTCGTCGACCTTGCGCCGCAGCACCGCCGCCATGTGCTCGGACAGTTCGATGCCCACCACCGGGACGCCGCGTTCCCGGAGCGGGACTCCCACCCGTCCGGTTCCGATGGCGAACTCCAGCGCCCGGCCGTCTCCGGCGAGCTCGGCGAGGAAGGCGAGGGTCGGTCCGAGAGCGGCGGCCGAGGACGCTTCGGCCTCCTCGGCGTCGTAGCGGTCGGCGGTCGCGCGGGTCCACAGTTCACTGCTCGTCACGGGTGGCCACTGTGCCGGGCGCCGAGGGGCGCTGTCGACGCATTTACGTTCTCCCCGGCTCGGCCTGCACCGCCCCCACGACTCGTCGTCGCCTTGCCAGGGCTTCGGCCGAGCCGCCCCGCACCCGCATCATCAGTCCCGGAGTGATCCGACCACCTTGAACATCACCTTGTCAGGAGTTCTCAGCCTTGATCGGTGCGGCCGACCTGGCGGCCTGCTCGATCTTCGCGCAGTAGGCCGCACGGGCTTCCAGGTCGATCTGCTGCTCGTATTCGGGGCGCAGCCCGGTCCGGCCGTCGAGGCTCTCGCGCAGGATATCGGCGTGCCCGGCATGCCGGTTGGACTCGCCGAGGACGTGGACCATGACGGCGAACAGGTTGGTGTTGGGACGAGGCTCCGGCCACCACGGCACGTGGCCTGGGGCGTCGAGGGGAAGCTCGCTGATCGTCGCGTCCGAGTGTTCCCACGTGCGCCGGCAGAACCCGATGATCTGATCGCGGGTCTCGTCCTCCGTCGCCCACTGATCGCTGCCGTCGTGGTCCTGCCAGCGGGGCAGCGGTTCCGGGGAAGGGCGGTCGAAGACCTCGCCGAAGTACCTGGCCTCCACGGTGGCCACGTGTTTGACCAGGCCGAGGAGGTTGGTCCCGGTCGCCGTCAAAGGTCGACGGGCGTCGTATTCGGACAAGCCGTCGAGTTTCCAGAGCAGCGCCTTCCGATCCCGCCGCAGTCTCCCGTGCAGGTTGTCCTTCGCGAATTCATCGATCATGCGGCATGAGCCTGCCATGGGCTGCTCGCGGTCTCAAGATCGCGTACATGGTCCGCAACCGCTCGCAGAGCCGAGACCCGGCCGTGGCCACCGCCCTGACCCGCTACGAGAAGCGGCCAAGGCGGTGGTCTCGAAGCGGGAGGTATTGACTACTCAGAGTGTGCAGATAGTGTCTCTCTGTAATGATCCACTGGGGTGCGGACGGCGCACCGCAATTGAACAGGGGCCCCACTCATGCGTATTCGACTCGCCACCACCGCCGTCATGCTCGCCCTGACGGGCGTGTTCGGCCCGGGGACGGCATCGCCGGCCGGGGCGGCCGACTACTTCGAGATCCGCACCGACCTGGACGGCCGCTGTCTGACCTCCAACGGTGACAATGTGGAGGTCCGCAGCTGCGCAGGGGTCGGGAGCCAGCTGTGGTTCTGGGAGGGCCGCAAGCTGCGGAACCTCGCCGAACGCCACTGCCTGGACGTCCGCAACGGCGAACTCAACGCCCCCGCCCAGGTCGTGGGCGACTGCCACGGGCAGGCCAACCAGCGGTGGGACGTCGTGGGTCGTCAGCTCGTGACCCAGGTCAACAACCAGTGCCTGAGCATCCAGAATGCCGGGGACCCGAGCCAGGGCGCCGGCATCAACCTCCGCGACTGCACGGGCGCCGCCTGGCAGCGCTGGGACGTTTCCCTTCCGCCTGCCTAGCTCGCTGAAATGGCATGGCCGGCGCAGAACCCGGGTAGCCTGCGCCGGCTGCCGCACGAGAACGCGTTCCTCGGCAGCTCGGGGTGCCGGGTCTCGTAGCACGCGCAGGGAATCCGTGACCACGGGTCATGCTGGCTGGATCGTGTCGTCGGCCCCGCGACCACCTCGGGTTCGCCCTTCCCGTCCGCTCACCGGCGCGCGAACCGCCACAGAGAGCCGCCCTCAGTGCATCCGCCCGCCCACCCGCTTCGTGCGCGAGCGATGAGTTCGGGCGGCGGAACAGGTCTGTCTTGACATGACACGCATCATCGCTGACATCTCCGTCTCGCTCGACGGGTTCGTCACCGGCCCCGACCCGAGCCTGGACAACGGTCTGGGTACGGGAGGCGACGCCCTGCACACGTGGGCGTTCTCCGACGACGCCGACGACCGCCGGGTCCTGCGCGAGGGCACCGCCCGCTCGGGCGCCGTCGTCCTGGGCCGCCACCTCTTCGACATCGTCGACGGGCCGCAGGGCTGGGACGACACGACCGGCTACGGCGCCGGCGAGGTCGGCAAGCCCGCGTTCGTCGTCGTGACGAGCTCGCCGCCACAGGAGGTGCGGACGGCCGGCCTCGACTGGACGTTCGTCACCACCGGTCTGCCCGACGCCGTCACCGCCGCGCGCGAGCGAGCCGCGGCGGCGTCGTCGCACAGCGGCAAGGACCTCGACGTCGTCCTCATGGGCGGCGGCGCCACGATTCGCTCTGCGCTCGACGCCGGGCTGGTCGACGTACTGACGCTGCACCTCGCGCCCGTCGTGCTGGGCGCCGGGACACCACTGTTCACCGGCGGCGCGCCGCACACGCTGGTGCAGCGGAGCGTGACCTCGACCTCGACCGCGACGCACCTGACCTACGACGTACTCCGGTGATCCGATGACCACAGTCAACGCCAATGGGATCTCTTTGAGCATCGATTCGTTCGGTGACACCGACGCGCCACTCGTCCTGCTCGCGGGCGGGACGACGATGCTCTCCTGGCCCGACGCGCTGTGCGAACGCCTCGCCGCCGGCGGGCGCCGCGTGGTGCGCTACGACCTGCGTGACAGCGGGCAGTCGACCACGAAGGACCCCGAGGCGCCCGCCTACACCCTGCGCGACCTCGCAGCCGACGCGGCGGCCCTGGCCGACGCGCTCGGCGGGAGGCCCGCACACCTGGCGGGGACCGGCGTCGGAGGGATGGTCGCCCAGGTGGCGGTGCTCGACCATCCGGGCGCGTTCTCGGCGCTCACCCTGGTCGGCACCCGAGCCGTTGCCCCCGGCCCGACCGACGACGACCTTCCCGACCATGACCAGGAGACGATGAGCCGCCTGTTCGCGCGTCCGATGCCGGACTGGACCGACCGCGAGGCAGTCGCGGAGTTCGTGGCCGCCGGCGCGGAGACCCTCGGCGACGACCCCGTCGTCGCGCGCGCAATCGCCGCGCGCATCTGGGACCGCACGCCCGGAACCGCACCGCCGGTCCAGATGGCCAACCAAATGGGCACGGTGTTCTCCAGGCTCGACTGCACACCCCGCTGGCGCGAGCGCCTGCCTGAGATCGAGGTCCCCACGCTCGTCGTCCACGGCCGGCGCAACCGGTTCTTCCCCGTCGCCAACGGCGAGGTGCTCGCACGAGAGATCCCCGGGGCGCGGCTGCTCGTCCTCGAGGAGGCCGCCACCGCGATCCCTGAGGCGGCCGTCGGCGAGATCACCGAGGCGATGCTCACGCTCGGATAGCCGCCGGCCGATGCGACACGGACCTGAGCTCCACGCAGAGTGGACGTGACGTCGGAGGCCGGCCCTGCCGTGCGCCCGTGATCGGCAGGATTCCCACAGGAGTCATGGATGATCAGAGCCGCCGAGGGGCGTTCGCAGCTGGCGGAGACGGGAGACGGGGTCCGGCAAAGGGGAGACGGGGGACGGGCCGGGGGCCGGAGGGGCGAGCCGTAGGCACGAGCCTGAGCCGGGGGCCGTGCTCGGTCAGTCGCAGATTCCGAAATGCAGGATGGTGGCCCAGTCGCTGGTGACCAGCAGCAAGTTGCGCCACCACATGTCGCCCATGTGCGGGCCGTCGACGTCGCCGGAAACCCGGACCGGCCCGAGATGCGCTTCGATGAGGTCGGCGACGCCATCGGCGAGTTCCCCCGCCTGCCGGATCTCAGCGGACGGACGCAGGTTGCGGTCGGAGTACCTGTACGCAGGTTGCATGAACCCTTCGGTGACCTGTCGACGCAGAACGTCTCGCCAGGCACGTGGTGCCTCGAACGGGTCGACCGACGCGCTCACCTGGTGTCCACCGGCCGCTGCGTCGCAAACGGCTTGAGCGAGACCCTTCATCCAGTCATGACCGGATGTGGTCCCGGCCACTGGGACCACAGGCAACAGGTATATGGACGACACGTGGTTGCAGTCGTCGAGCAACTCCTCGAGCGGTTCAGCCGCGGCTGACACCGCGTCTGGAGCGTCGAGTGGGTTCAGCATGGATGTCCGGGTCCTCTGTGCGGGTCTGGGCTTCGGCCGCTCTGCGCTTCGGCCGCTCTGCGCTTCGGCCGCTCTGCGCTTCGGCCGCTCTGCGCTTCGGCGGCTCTGCGCTTCGGTGTCAGTGTGGCAGCTGTGCCCGTCCATGCTCCGAGGTTTTCGGGCCGGGATCAGGGCCAGGGCCGAAGCCCCGGCCCTGGCCCCGCGTGCCGGTCGCGCCAGGGGGCGCGTGGCGTGACGCGCGCAACCGATTGCCTTTGGAATATGCCGATCCCTCTGCATGTCTACTCGTCCCTGCTCCATCGTGGATGAGGGGCGGCCCGAATGGGCCGTCTCTACACGGACGAGGGAGGGCCTGCTCGATGAGCTGGAAGCGTGACGGTTTCGAGTCGCACGAGGGCGAGGTCGGCGTGCTGCTCGCGGACGGCAGCGAGCCGGGGCCGGTCTACTTCGACATGGGAAGCGGCGGCTACTTCCACGAATCGACGGACTGGTGGGCCTACACCGGCCAGTTACGCAGGCCGACCGCCACGTCGATGCGAGGCCGCTGCGCGTGCGGATGGCGCGGCACGCGCACCTTCCCGATCGACTGGCAGAAGGTCGACCGCGACGACCTGTCCTCCTACGACGTCTCCGGGCCCGAAGCGGACTGGGAGGCTCACCTGGACGAGGTGGCTGCGCGCACGGTGCCGCTGCCCGAGGACGTTGCCGACCTGCTGAGCCGACTGCACCAACGCCTGGACGAGCTGGTCGAGGACCACCCTCTCGTCGTGCTGAAGGTCGCGAACGAACTCGAATCGGCCGTTGCCCTCTTCGGCCCCCTGGCCACGAGGTTCCTCAGCGGCGGGGAGCAGGACGCGATCGCCCAGGTCGCCGTAGCGCTCGGCATGACCGAGAAGGCCGCCGGCTCCCGCCTGCGGCACTACCGGTACTTGACGTTCTGATCGCCGACCTTGGCACGTAGCGCTGATCGCGGATTCGCGTCAGGGCCTCGCCTACGTCGTTGCACGTCACGCCCACGCCCAGTGCGCACTCGCGGCGCGTTCGTGCCGGCCCTCCCGTCCGTCTCACCGACGAAGGACTGGACGAAGGACTGGAAGGCGGGGCCGGAGGGCGGTGGTGACGCGATGCTCGGCCCGCGCGGGTGACCTGGCCGGGCATCTGGCCTAGCCGCTGCCGCGCGGTCGCCGGGGCTTGGTGTGGGCCGCGCACAGTGGAACGGTGGATGTCGAGCTGATCGCCGATGAGCTGTACGGGCTCAAGCCGTCGGAGTTCACCGCGGCGCGGGACGCCTACGTGGCCGAGGCCCGCAGAGCGAAGGAGCCCGCTACCGCGAAGGCGATCGCCGCGCTGCGCCGCCCCCCGCTCGCGGCGTGGGCCGCGAATCTCCTGGCCCGTCAGCGCGCCGAGGAGGCCGGCCAGTTCCTGACGCTCGGGGAGACCTTGCGGCAGGCACACCGCACCCTCGACGCCGAGCAGCTGCGGGCGGCGAGCCGCCGGCGGCACCAGCTGGTCACCGCGCTCGCCCACACGGCCGCCGTCCTGGCCCAGGAGGCCGGGCAGCCGGTCAGCGACACGGTGCTGCGCGAGATCGAGCAGATCCTCCACGGCGTACTCGCCCACCCGGACGTAGCCGAGCTGTGGGGCAAGGGCCGGTTGGCGAAGGTGCCCGAGGCCGCCGTCGGATTCGCCGCCGTCGCACCGGAGGAGGGGACCGTCCGCACGACCCCGGCGAAGAAGCCTGCGCCGAAGGAAGGGCGGGGGAGCAAGGACGAGGAGCGGGTACGCGAGGACAAGGAGCACGTACGCGAGGACAAGGAGCACGTACGCGAGGTCGAGAAGCAGCGCCTCGAGGTCGAGAAGCGGCGCCGAGAGGACGAGCAGCGGCGCCGAGAGGACGAGCAGCGGCTGCGCGAGCTCGAGCACGCCCGTGCGGCGGCAGAGGAGGCCGACACCGAGGTCGCCCGGCGCGAGCGCGAGCTCGGCGAGGCACAGCAGGCGCAGCACGCCGCCGCGACGAAGGGGGACGAAGCGGCCGATCAGATCAGCCGCCTGGAGCGTGAGCTGGAACAGGCGCGTCAGGCCGAGCGCGAGGCCACGGCCGCTGCGGCAGAGGCGGGCAGGGCGGTGAAGCGCGCACAGAGCGCCTTGCGGGAGGCCTGTCGGACCGCCGAGCGGACCGGTCGGGAAGTTCGACGTCTGGAGCAGCAGCCCGGGGCTTAGGCCTGTCGCCTGCGAGCCCGGTCCTCGTGCTGCTGTGGGCCTGTTCCCGCGGGAGAGGCAGGAGACGGCAGCCCGCACAGAGCTCGCCGCTTGTCCTGCGGACCTCTGCCGAGCCTGAGGCAGGAGCGCGTCCGCGTGCCGCGACGACCGCCGTCCGCGCCGGACTCACCCCCGGCGCCGGGATGCGTGGCCGCTCCCTCCGCTTCGGGCCGGCATCGACACCGGCTCACACACGCCCTGGACCCGCACCCCGACCACGACGCCGGCCGCGGCCGCCCCTCCCAAGTCACCGCCGTAAAACGCCTGCTCCCGGCCCGTCCTTGTCCACGACAAGCCCGGACAGGAGCAAGGCGGTAAAACCTTCAGGCCACGAGCAGGCGGAGGCCCAGCTCCGCCGCGTCGAGGGCGACGAGGTCGCGGTTGCGTTCGGCCCACCGGCCCGAGGCGAGGTCCTCGCAGAGGCTGCCGACCGCCCGCTGCTCGGCGTCCGGTCCGACTCTGGTCCATACGGAAACCGCACGGCGGACGTGCTCGTCCAAGTAAGCCTCGGGCCGGCGCCAGTGCGCCTCGAAGAAGCCGTCGGCGCAGTCCCACGGGATGAGGACCGGCTCGGCGTGACCGTCGATCGCGCGGGTCATGTCGGCCGGCGAAGGTCAATCGGTGAGGAGGCCGGCGAATTCGGGCAGGTAGTCGCGGGTGAGTCAGAACCGCTCCAGCCGGCCGGTCGTAATGGCGTCGTACGTGAACACCACCACGCGGCGGGCCACGCGCCGCATCTCGCGCAGACCGGCGATGGGGTCCGGCCAGTGGTGCACGGTGCTGACCGCCATCGCGGCGTCGAAGGACTGGTCGGCGAACGGGAGGCTCTGCGCACTGGCGGCCACGCACGGCGCCGCGTCTGCGGGACGCTGTGCCCGCATGACCGCTGACGGCTCCACCGCCGTGACGTCGCGGTCCGGGGGTTCGTAGGAGCCGGTGCCCGCGCCGACGTTCAATACGGTCCGTGCGTCCCCGAGCGCTTCCCAGATCCTCGCGGCGATCCGCGGCTCCGTGGTTCGCGTCGCCGGGTACGCGGACCCTATGGTCTCGTACAACTGCGCCCCGAAAAACTTCAGTTGCTCCTCCGGCGTCGTCCTGATCCCCAAGGCTCGTGCCTTCAGTTCCTCGTCGATGGCCCTCACCATGGCGGCGGCGCGGTCGCGTTGTTCCTGTAGGAGCCCGCGCAGTCGGCGCAGGTGCGCGACCGCGTCGGTGGCCGGGTCGTCCACCAGATTGCGGATCTTGCATGATGCCGGCATGAACACGGAAACCTGCGACCCGGCCGAGTTGGCCGCCCTCCGCGAGATCTTTGCGTCGCGTCCCGAAGCGGTGCCGCCGGCCGGCTGGGAGGCGGTGCGGTCCTTCGAGGCGGAGCACGGCATCGTGCTTCCGGAGCCGTACCGCACGTTCGTGGCGGAGGTCTGCGACGGGCTGCCCGCCGGCCCGCCCTACTACGGCCTGCTGCCCCTCGCGCAGGTCCCCGACGACTGGGACTCCGACCGCCCCGTACGCCTTCTCGCCGAGTCCTTTCCGCTCACGGCCGCGTGGCTGTGGGAGGACGACGGGGAGGAGCTGTCCGAGGAGGAGTCCGAGGCCCTTGACGACTCCCTGTCCGACCACGGCTCACTGCTGCTGGGCACCGACGGCTGCGGCATGTACTGGCACCTGGTCGTCACCGGTCCGCAGCGCGGTCACGTCTGGATGATCGACGAGAACGGCGCGATCCCCTTCGGCACCCCACCGGGCCCCTCCCTGATGCCGGGCACGCCCGGATTCACAGGCTGGGCGACCCACTGGGCCCAGGGCCGCTCCTGGTTCGCGGATACCTAAGGGCTGTCCCGCGATTCGCTCGCGCTGCGGCGGCGGACGGGTGGCTGACCGGCCACACCGGGACGCCACGAATCCGCTTGGGCCCGCGCGCGGGCGACGCGTAGCCTCTTGGCCATGTGCTACCGCGCGTTCAACGGCGCCTCCCGGCACTACGTGTGCGTCGCATGCCGGCTCTCCTTCAAGGGCAGCACGTGGCCGATCCGGAAGCGCATCTGTCCTGGCTGTCGTCGGGAGCTTGTCTTCGCCGGCTACGACTTCGCCGCGCCCCGGCGACGCGACGCGAAGGCGTGGTCCGTCGTCGCTACCGTGCTCGCGGAGGGGCTGACCTACGACCACCGCCCCGGCTGCGGCTGTTGGCGGCTCCCTTCGTTCCGCCCCCGGACCCCATCGGAGGTGCGTGTCCGCCGACGCGCGGCCGAGCAGCTGGGCCTGCCTCTGTCGGTGACCCTCGCCCGCCGCGACGCCTTCACCCCGGAGAGCTGCGACGAGCTCCCACCCTCCCCCTCGGCCGCCGAGCGCGACACGACCTGAGCGTCGCGCCGGGTGGTGTCAGACGGGGAAGACCAAGGTGCAGCACCACTCGTGAGGGTCCCGGTTCAATGACTGCAAGGCTTGGGGCGAGTCCGGTGCGAAGTCCGCCGTCGGCCGGACTACGACGATCGCGGACGGCGGCTGCCCGGGCGCCGGTCTCGTCATCCCGCACCGCCGGCCGGCCAGCCGAGACCTTGCCCGTGGAAGCAGGAGCACAGCCGTTCCCACCAACAGCTCCGCGCCCGAGTAGAGAACGTCTTCCCTCGGATGAAGACCTGGAAGATCCTCCGCGACTGCCGACTCAAGGGCGAAGGCGTGCTCGACGTGGCCGCGGACCCGTTCAGGGACAGCTTCCACGGTCCACCACGGCCCGGCCCGGCGCGTCGCCGCCCTCGCGGCGCAGCTGCCTCATCAACTTGCCGAAGGCACGCGGGCTCAGTCCGGCGAACGAGGCTATCCAGAACGGCTCAGAAGCCGTGATCACACCAGCCACGGGCGAGAACATCCCGCGGCAAGATCACTTACAGGACAATCCTCAGGGCGCCGATCACGCGATACCCGCAGTCGGATTCCCTGGATCATCTGATCGTCGGTTGTCGTCCGTCCTTCGCTGACGCCCAGTGGGCGAGGAGAACCTCCAGGCCAGGCAGTTCGCGTATGCGCAAGTCGTCGATCCGGTGAAGACGAAATGATTTGACGGCGTCGGGAGAATGCCTGGCATGGGTACAGATATAGGCGGCTTTCTCGAATATCGGGTGCCGCAAGACGATCAGGAGCCGATCTGGTACGGCGCACACGACCTCGGCTCCCTCAACGATGTCCGTAACTACGACGCGTTCGGTTGTCTCTTCGGCGTCCGCAACTACGCGAACTTCCGGTCCCTGGCCGCAGGCAGGGGCTTTCCTGCCGACGCCTCGGCCACGGTGAGTGCGCGGTTCGCCCAGCTGACCGAGTGGTATGGCGAAGACGGCTTTCACGGCACCACGTGGATCACGTGGGCCGAGGTGAAGGCCGTCGACTGGGACGAGCCCGCAGAGAAGCCCGACAGCCGGCTTCACCAATACCGCCAGACGCCGAGCGGGCTCAGGATGACGGGCAAGGCCTCCTGGAGTGGCGCGTTCGCCGAGGCTGTCGGTCTCCAAGCCGGCGAAATCCGGGATTGGCCCGAAGGAAGTGAGTGGCTCGTCGGGGACACGCTCTACAGATCAGTCACCATCCGTCGCAAAGATGCCGTCACCGGAACCGGCGAGTGGCAACCCGTCTGGGAAGCCATGAAAGAACTCGCAGAAAAGTACGGTGACGACAACGTGCGCCTCGTCGTGTGGTTCGACGACTGAGCAGGCCGTTCCGGCGGAGTCGAGTGCGGGTCGTACGCGACCAGTTGGGCTTGTCGGCCAAAATCTCATCCGGTCGTCCTGGGGCGGCCGATCGGCCGCGGCACCCGCAGGCGGGCCACCACCTTGCGGGACGGGACGGAACGAACGCGGACGCGTCACCGGCCTGGATGGGAGTGATGGCGAAGACGAGCGGGCGCCACTGGCCGTCCGCGGCGCGGTGGACCTTGGTGGTCAGTGCGCCGCGGGACCGTTCGAGGGCACGGTCATCCGGTTCGCCGACCGGGGCCCCTTTCTTCGCGGGCCCCGGCGGCGTGCTGACACAACCTCACCCGTAGGGGATGACAGGCGGACACCGAACACCGGACGGCCTCGCGCGCGCACCGGCTCGAAGATCCTTTACGGGACCGGCTTCAGGTCAGGGTCAGCCAGCGGCGGCCGTCGATGAGTTCCCGGGCTGCGTCGAGGTGACCGGCGTGGCAGGCGGTCTCGGTGATGACGTGCAGCAGGACGTCGCGCAGGGTGTGCAGATGCGGTGCACCGAACAGGTCGTGGGGCCACCAGGCCAGAGCCGTGTCGGCCCGGGTTGTGGTGATGACGGCGTCGGCCAGTTCCGTCTCCTGCCGGTATCGGTCGAGCACGGTGACGGCCGGCACCTCCGGGCCCACGTTCCACGCCTCGTCGTCCTTCGGCAGGCTACGGATGATGTCCTCGTCGCCGGCGACGACCGCGCGGAACCAGAAGCGCTCGACGTCCAGCGCGAGGTGCTGGACCAGGCCCAGGCAGTGCCATCCGGACGGCAGCACGGGCCGACGCAGCGCCTCCGCGTCGAGCCCGTCGAGGATGCCGAGAACATGGCGTCGCTGCCCGTCCAGGACCTGGAGAAGCGCCCTGACCTCGCTGTCCGGAGTCGTCGTCTCGCTCGTCACGTGGTTCACGGCCATCCCCTCCTCGATGCCGGATCGTCCGCGACCGGTCACTTCCGCCAGAACAGGTGGTGCGTCACGCCGCTCGGGCTCGGGACGACGTCGAGGTGGAAACGGTCGAGCAGCTCGTCGGGGGAGTCCCAGAGCCGCAGGCCGGACCCCAGCGTCACCGGGGAGACGGCCACGTGCATGGTGTCGACGAGGTCGGCGTCGAGGAACTGCCGGATGGTCGTGACCCCGCCGCCGAGCCGGACGTCCTTGCCCTGCGCCGCTTCCCGGGCCTGCTCGAGGACGGTGACCGGGTCACCGTCGACGAAGTGGAACGTGGTGTCGGAGAGCGTGAAGGAAGGACGCTTGTGGTGCGTCATGACGAACACCGGTGTACGGAACGGCGGTTCGTCGCCCCACCAGCCGCGCCACTCCTCGTCCTTCCAGGGGCCCCGCTGGGGGCCGAACTTGTTGCGGCCCATGATCTCGGCGCCGATGTTCCGGCTGAAGTCCCGGGTCAGGTAGTCGTCGAGGCCTCGGCTGCCGCCGGGTTCGGTGCGCATGGGCCAGCTCGCCGTTGCGCCGGCCCAGGCGAACAGTCGCCCGGGATCGACGTGACCGAACGGACGCTCGAGACTCTGGTCCTCGCCCGCGCCGATCCCGTCGCTCGAGACGTTGAAGTTCTGGACCCTCAGCAGCTGCTCCGTGGCCATGTGCTCCTCCTGTGTTGTCGACAACGCTGGTAAGACCGTCCGGATCACGAAAACTCATCGGCGCTGCCGTGACCGGCCGCAAACGGTCTGCTCGGTGCCGCCGTGACCGGCCGCAAACGAGCCGCCGCGAGTGCGACGGGCGGAGAACCGTCGGTCAAGGGCTGCCTCCGGGGCCGACTCCACGGCTGATGGTGCGGGTCACCCCGGCGAACACGGTGGTGGCCAGTACCCAGCCGGCGACGACGAGGCCGTAGGCAAGGGTCTGGTACCAGCCGCGCGGGGCGAATGCCTGCTCCTGGCCGAAGGAAATCACGGGGAGCAGCAGGTCGAGGGTGAAGAACACGGGGTGGAACTCGGGTGCCTCGTCCGGCTTGAGCGGTGGCGGGTGGTGCAGCCCGTAGACGACCGAACCGACGGCGAGGAGCGACAGGAGCCAGAAGCCCGCGAGCAGGGGCCGGAAGCCGTAGCCGACGGTGGCTTCCTGGAGGTGTCCCCAGATCCGGCCGAGCCAGGGCAGGGTGCGGCGGTGCCGCCGGAGTTTGGCGAGCTGCACGACGCGGGCGGCGTGGTCGTCACCGACCCTGAGGAAGGACCCCGTGAGCTGTTCGTAGCCGTGGGGCAGGTACCCCTCGCTCTCGTTGTGCAGCATGGGAAGGCGGCGCTCCGCGGGCTCGTGCGGAGTCAGGGTCGTGTAGAGGAGACCGTTCAGCATCACCTCGTCCGGCAGCACGTCGGGTTCCAGGAACAGCACGTCGACCTGGGAGCGGCGCAGGTTCAGAGCGCCTTGCATGGGCGGTCCTTTGCGCAGCCAGAGCTCGCCGATGGCGCAGCTGCTCGCGCGCAGCGCCGTGCCGCCCGGGTTCGAAAGCTGCGCGTAGGACAGGTCGAGCCGCCCCGGGACGCGGGCGCCCCGCAGGCCGATCCAGCCCTCGACGTGGACGTGCCGCATGAGGAGATCGCTGCCCACGGTGAGGGTCTGCGCGTCGAGGGCGGCGCCGGACGGGTGGTGGAGCGTTGCCCTGTCGAGGGTGACGGACCCGGCGACCGAGGCGCCGCTGAGACGTACCTCCCCGCGCGTTCGCAGGCCGGGCGCGTACAGGTTGTCGCCGATCGTCGCGTGGCCGAGACGCAGCGCGGGCCACTCGGTGGTGTCCGGCGGGCTGATGTCGCACCCGTTCATGAACAGCGCCCCCTCGATCCGGGCCCCGCCGAGCCGCACCAGCCCGCCGAACCGGCAGTCGGACAGCTGCACCATGCCCTCCACGTGCACGGTGGCGGCGGCCAGGCCGGGCAGGACGGAGCCGCTCAGGTTCAGCTGGCGCAGCCTGGCGGCGTAGAGCAGAGGCGTGTCTTCGAAGTAGCAGTCGTTCAGGTGCAGTGCGTGCTCGATCGTGCCGTGGGCGAGGTCGAGGGTCCCGGTGATCCGCGCGCCGGCGAGTCTGAGGGCGGGTATCTCCGTCTCCTGGAGCGGGCCGCCGAGGAGCAGGGCCCGCAGCACCTCGGCGCGTACGGTCCGCTGCGGACCCCAGTCCGCACCGCCTGCCGCGTCCTCGTCGTCGGCCGTACGCAGGTCGACGGAGGCCCCTTTGGGGAAGGCGTGCCACACCCTCAGTTCGGCGGGAGAAAGATCATTCGTGTCCACCTGCCGTGACTCTGCTGCCCGTGCCGCCTGGCTGTCAATTCCGTTCCAAGCCAGAATGCGAGGTCACACAGGGGCAGTTGGAGTCGGTGGCGATGCCACTGCCGATGCCACTGCCGATGCCGATGCCGATGCCGATGCCGGTGCCGGTGCCGATGGCGGGCCAGTGCCAGAGCCGGTGCCGGTGCCGGTGCCGATGGCGATGGCGGTGCGCGGAGAGAGCCGCGCGGTCTACCGCCCCTGCGGAGAGGCGGGGTCCTTCGTGGTGGCCTGACTCGGGCGTGATGTCCGGGCGACGAAGAACAGGAGTACGCCACAGCCGGCGACCAGGATCCAGCCCGGGCGGGACGCCTGTGCGAGCCCCGTCGGGTCCGCGCCGGTGATGAGGCCGCCGGCGAGAGCGATGCCGAGGGCAGCACCCAGTTGCCGTGCTGTCGAGGTGATGGCTCCGGCCACGCCGGCTCGGGCGGCTGGCAGGCCGTTGACGGCGGTGTTGGTGATCGGGGCGTTGGCGAACCCGAACCCGATGCCGATGAGCGAGTACGCGGCCAGGAGCAGCAGCACGCTGGTGTGCGGCGTGAGCCGGACCAGGCAGAGCCCGCCGGCCGTGAGGAAACCGCCGGCAAGAAGCAGCGGCAGCCGTGGCCCCGTGCGGCCGGTCATGCGACCTGACCAAGGGGCGCATACGGTCGCTCCGACGGCCAGGGGCAACGTCGCGAGGCCGGCGGCCAACGGGCTCCAGTGCCGGGTGTGCTGCAGGTAGAGGGTGTTCAGGAGCAGCGTCATGTTCAGGGCGACGAAGACCGCCACCGCGCCCAGGACCGCGCCGCTGAAGACCGGGCGGCGGAAGAGCCGCAGATCCATCAGCGGCTCCTTCCGGCGGGACTCGACCCACACGAACCCGACTGTCGCCGCGGCGGCCCCCGCGTATCCGGCCAGGGCCCCGGGCGACGTCCAGCCGACGCGCGGCCCTTCGATCAGCACGCCGACGACGAGGGCGAGGACCAGGGTCAGCAGGACCTGGCCGGGCACGTCGAGCCGCCGGACCCGGGCCGCCCGGGACTCCGGCACGAACACCGCGCTGAGCAGCAGAGCGGCCGCGATGACGGGCACGTTGACCCAGAACAGCGCCCGCCAGTCGAGCCCTGCGAGCAGCGCGCCGCCCGTGACGGGTCCGGCTGCCATGCTCAGCCCGAACACCGACGCCCAGATGCCGATCGCCTGCGCCCGTTCCTTCGGGTCCGGCATGGCGTTCACCACGATCGCGAGCGCCACGGGGCTGAGCATCGAGGCGCCGACCCCCTGCAGGGCTCGGGCCGCGATGAGCACACCGGCCGAGGGGGCGAACGCGCAGACCAGCGAGGCCGCACCGAACACGGCCAGTCCGCACTGGAACACGCGGCGGCGTCCGAAGCGATCCGCCAGCGCACCGGACGAGATCAGGAGACTGGCCAGGACGAGGGTGTAGCCGTCCACGATCCATTCCAGACCGCGCGTGCCGACACCCAGGCCGCGCCCGATGGCCGGCAGGCCCACATTGACGATGGTGGTGTCCAGGCCCACCAGGAACATGCTCAGGCAGCAGACGGCCAGGACCGTCCAGCGTCTGCGCGCACTCAGCGCGGGTGGAGCAGGCGGAGCAGGGGGAGTGGAGGGAGTGGGGTCGTGTGTCGTCGCGGTCACCGTCTACCTCTGAAGTCCGGGAACAATGCCCCGCCAGACTCGGCTCCGCGAGTCCCCGAGCCCACTGATTTTGCGAACACTGCAAAACTGGGCCCATGAACACAGGAACCACCGACGCGGAGCTGGCGCAGATCCTCGACGGCATCGGTCCCCGGCTGCGCAGGCTGCGCCGAGAGAGGGGGCTCACACTCGAGGCGCTCGCCGCCACGACCGGGATCTCGGTCAGCACCCTGTCCCGGGTGGAGTCGGGCCGGCGGCGCCCGACCCTGGACCTGCTCATCCCGCTGGCACGGGCGCACCGCGTCGCCCTCGACCAGCTGGTGGCGGCGCCGGCGAGCGGTGACCCCCGGGTGCACCTGCGGCCCCTGCGCAAGCAGCGCGGAAGCGTCCTCGTACCCCTGACGCAATACCCGGGCCGCGTACAGGTCTTCAAGCAGGTACTGGCACCCCGCCCACCGGAACTGGTCACCCACGAGGGCTACGAATGGCTCTACGTGCTCGCCGGGCGGCTACGCCTCATCCTGGGGGCGCAGGACGTCACGCTGCTGCCGGGCGAAGTGGCCGAGTTCGACACCACCGAGCCCCACTGGTTCGGCCCGGCGGACACGAGCGCCGTGGAGATCCTGCACCTGTTCGGCCCCCGAGGGGACCAGGCAGTGGTCCGGGCCAGGCCCTCCACCACGGATCCCGCCCCGCCCACCGCGGTCCCGACTCCTCCGCCGGCACCGTGATGATCCGCCCACCGCGGCCCCGACTCCTCCGCCGGCACCGTGATGATCCGCCCACCGCGGCCCCGACTCCTCCGCCGGCACCGTCATGACCCGTGACGGCCAGGACTGTCACGCCGATCGCGCGAAAGTCCGGGTGCTGAACTCGCGGCGGATCAGCGGGCGATGAACGGCTCCGTCAGGTGCGGGGTGGCGAGGTAGAGGGTGTCGGCGGTCCGGTTGCCAAGCACCCGTTCCCTCGCGGCCGTCGCCTGTCCCGGGTCCATCTCGTGGGCGTAGGCGAGTTCGGGATGGAGCAGCTGGATCGCGTGCACGAGCAGGTCACCGGTGACGGCGACCAGTTCGCGCCCGGCCCCGACGAGCACGCTCTGGTGGCCGGGCGTGTGACCGGGTGTGGCGATCACGCGCTCACCGCTTCGCAGCGGGGTGTCGCCGTCGAGCAGCCGCAGCTGATCGGTCTTCCGCAGCGGATCGATCACCGAGGACCGGAGCTGCGGGTTGACCTCCTCGATCGCGTCGAGTTCGGCCTGCTGCAACACGTACTCCGCGCGAGGGAAGAACGGCTGCGCCTGATCGCCACCGACGACGGCCCAGCCCACGTGGTCGGTGTGGAGATGCGTGAGCACCACGGTGTCCACGTCGGACGGTTCGATGCCCGCGGCGGCCAACGAAGCCGGGAGCGCCCCGGGCACGGGCGCCCATGAGGCCGCCGGGCCGTCGGCCGGCCCGATCCCCGCATCGACCAGCGTCACTCCCTGGTCGCTGCGGATCGCGAACGCCCGGAACTGGAGCCACCAGCGTCCGTCGGCATCGAGCGCCCCGGGATCGAACCGGTCGGCCGCCGTCCACTGCTCGGTGGTGGCATCGGGGAAAGCCTCCGCCCTGGGAGAGAAGAAGGGGCCCGCGCCGTCGGCGAGCGCGATGACGGTGTACGGACCGACCTGCAGGGAAGGGGGCATCTCCCAGATACTGCCAGCAGCACGCGGCCCGCGACCAGACGGATTCCGAGTCGGAGGTTCTCCGGAGCCGACTCCAGGTCGTGGCGCCTCAGAGAAGCGGCAGGCCTCGGCCGACTGCTTGGCTCGGCTGTCGGTCGCTTCGGCCTGAGGTCGAGCCGGTCGGCGCTCGTCGTCTTTCCGGTCGGGAAACCCGGATCAGTCTCTGGTGAAGCCCCAGAAGCACAGTTCTGCCGGGTGGACCTCGGCGTCGTCAACGGTCGTGCAGCAGCCGGAGCCGCGGTCGAACGGAGGGAACCAGCCGTCTCCGGCCCGCTTGAGGACCTGCTCGACGACAGGTTGCCCGGGCTGCGCCGTCTCGAACAGTTCGACGGCTTCCTCCGCTTCGACCACGGCCGGATGAACAGCTGCTCGGAGCTCCGGTGACGGACTTCGCCCTGAGGCCGAAAAGCTTCGGACACCTACTCCTGAACAGTCCTTACCGAATGACGACGTTGTGCGCCGGGATGATCGTCGGCTGGACGTCGGCGTGGCCGAGGTCGGCCAGGACCGGGCCGAAGGCCTTCGCGTGGGTCTCGAGGGCTTCCCTGCTTTCCCAGACCTCGGTCACGCGGAAAGCGCCGTCGGCCGGACCGGCCGCGTGAGAGATGAGACCTGCGACCGGCAGGTCTGCGAACCGGGTGAAGCCCCGACCGCCGGTCATGCGGTCGATGACCGTGTCGTAGAGCTCCTGCCCGGCGTCAGGGAAGTCGAAGGTGACGATGATGGCCATCCGTGTGCCCCTTTCTCGGTTGCCGCGAGCGTGCGGCAACGGCCGCGATCCTAGCCGTAAGTAATCGCGGCGACTCGTAGAGCGACGGAAGGCTTCCTCGGTGTGCGGGCCCTGCGTGCGGCGGTCCGTGGAGCTGAGCAGGAGGCCGGTGCCGCGAGCCGGCCAGGAGCTGGGCCGTTGCCTGGCACCCTCTCGGCTTGGCCGCCGAGGACGAGGTGTCACCGGGTGTGGCTGCGTCATCAGTTCGGCGGCTGGCGGAGGAGCCGGCGTTGACGCACGGCAGCGGGTCTCCGACGAAGCGTCCGGCACACACCCGCACCGGGAACGGATAGAGAACCGGCTCTTGGCTGTCGCCGGACGGTCTGCCCTCACCAGCCTGGCGGCCGGCCCCTCCCCGGTGGCGGAGCCGAGCGACAGGTTCAGCTGAGCGGGCTTGTTCGCACGTTCCCGGCCCGGCCGGCCCCACTGGCTGGCACTGCTCCGCCGGTCGGCACCGGCCCGGCGCCCGGCCGGCGCCTGCCGACCGATCAACCAGCACCGACCCGACCGACTGGCTGCACTGGCTCCGCCGGTCGGCACGGATGGCCCGGCCTCCGCCGTCGGCCCGTGGCCTGCCGGCCGGAGCCGCTGCCCGGGGTCAGCGAGGGGAGAGGAGGCAGAACTCGTTGCCTTCCGGGTCCGCCAGAATCGTCCAGGAGATCGCGGACTGGTCGATACCGGGGTCGGTGGCGCCCAGAGCGCGCAGCCGGGCTTCCTCCGCCGCCGGGTCGTCGCCGAGGTAGGGGGCGACGTCGAGGTGGACGCGGTTCCACACGGTCTTGGCGTCGGGGGTACGGACGAACTCCAGGTAAGGGCCGACTCCCTTGGCGGAGCGCATGCGCGCGTGGTCGTCGGTCACCTCGTGCAGTGTCCAGTCCGTCGCCTCGCCCCAGAACCGGGCCATCGCTCGGGGGTCCGTGCAGTCGACCACCACCGCCGCGATCGGTCCGGTGTCCCCGTAGATCGGGCGGGGCTCCAGGACGCAGAACTCGTTGCCTTCCGGGTCGGCCATGACCGTCCAGGGGACGTCGCCCTGACCCACGTCGGCGTGCGTGGCGCCGAGGTCCTCCAGGCGAGCGACCAACTGCGCCTGATGGGCACGAGAGGTGGTGGCCAGATCAAGGTGCACCCGGTTCTTCACCGTCTTGGGCTCCGGGCGGGTGACGAGGTCGATGCAGACGGCCGCCGGGTCGGGGTACGTGAAGCCGATGGGCTCGAGGTTCGTGACACCCGGTGCCTCGCTGTCGATGCCCCACCCGAGGGCCTCCGCCCAGAACCGGCCGAGCGCGGAGTCGTCCTGGGCCTTCATGTTGATCTGCACAAGTCTTGTTGCCATGCATGGATCCTAAGAGCAGTGCCCGGTTCCCCCCCCCGGCCAGGCTGACCGCGGGAGGTCCAGCACTCGACCCCGGTTGCACGCAGGGCACCGTTTTCGAAGAAGGACGCCCACTCCAGAGGCGTCCTGCCCTTCGTCACCGCATCGATGTCCGTCCCGTGGTCCACGAGCAAGTCCACGGTTTGCGGGTGCCCGTGGTATCCGGACGGCGCTGCCACCAGCATCGGCACGTATTCCACCCGGCCCTGGGCACAAGTAGGGGCGCCGGCATCGAGAAGGGGCGCTCACCACTTCTGGATGCCCGTGCATCGCTGCCCGGCACGGAGGCGCCATCTCGTCGTACTCGCCTGACGGTTGTCGCAGATCGCCCCCCCCCGCAAGCGGCAGCCGGTCGGGGTGGGCGGTCGCGTCATCGCGGCAGGTGGTCGACGCTGTCGCGTTCAAGGCCTATTCGTCCGGAGAATCCGCAGTCACCTGCGTCGGCGCGCGGAATCCCCGTGCTCTTCGGCCCGCCTCGCCGGCTTTACAGGTACACCTGCCACCAGCGGTCCATCTCGGCGCGAGCCACTTCGGCGTCGTACACGCTCGCGTCGAAGTGAAGCTCCGGCAGGGGACGGGGCGCAGAGGTGTGCGCAGGCCCCGGAACCTCCCAGTCGGACCACTGCACGATCTCCCCGAACCGCCGCACGACCACGCTCAGGAAGCCGCAGCAACCTCCGGTGCACTCGGGTTCCCCCATCCGTAGACGGCGCGCCTTGCCGGTCGCCCGGAGAAGGCTGGGGCGGTCGGGCGGCAGCAGGTCAGCCGCGTACGGCCCGCGGCCGCCGACACCGACCGGCTCGTCGACCACGTCCTCGCCGTTGACCCAGAACCGCAGTGTGGGAGCAAACCGAGGTCCTCGCGGCAGCGCCTTGATCTCCAAGCGATCGAACACCCGACCACCCTATGGGGTGCGTTGGCATCGGCGCGCCGCTCTGGCCACGCGTACCTCCGCCAGGTCGTCAGGAGGGCCCCCAAGGTGCCGTGTCGCCGTCGATCAAGCGGAAGCGGTGGCTCGGCGCGCTCCGGCCGGGGCGGCGGTGACGCCGACGCGGCGCTGCCCTCGCGCTGTTGGCCGCGGGATACGCGGCCTGCCGGGTGCTGACAGGCGAAGGCCGACGCGCGCGAAGCCGGCGTCAGGCGAGCTGCGGGGCGGGCGTTGCCGGAGCGGGCGCGGCCTTGCGGGTCTCTCGCATTATCAGCAGGCCGTTGACCACCATCAGTGTCGCGGTCAGACCGTGGACGCCGAGCGCGGTGGCCATGGAGCCGTGGTGGGCCAGTACGGTGGCCATGTCGCCGTACGCGGCGAGAGCCTCCACCAACAGCGCCCAGCCCAGCGCTCGCCGGTGGCCCGTCACCAGCAGGACGCCCAGGACCAGGGCCAGGACGACGTCGCGGATTCCCTTGATGACCAGGAAGCCGCCGCCGTCGCCGGACGGCCGGCCCGGCAGGCCGAAGCCCGGCGCCACGGTCTCCGGGCGCAGGATGAACTCCGTCCCGAACCACAGGATGAAGAGGATGAAGGCGGCGGCCAGGACGGTGTTGATCTTCTTCAGTGACATGGTCCTTCTCCTTGTGGGCCTTCGTCAGCCTGGTGAGATCCGCGGAGCTTGCCGAGTCGTATGGGGCTGATCGGGCGCGCGGACGCGGCTGATCGAGGGGTGTGGCCTTGTCGGGATCACAGTCGTGGGATCTGACCGGCAGTCCGTATTGCCGACTCTCAGGAGTGCGGTGGCGGGCTGCCGCCCGGGGGAGTGGGAGCGTGCGCCGGGGGCGCGCCGCCGGTCCACGGGTCAGCAGCCCGAAGGCCGAGGCTCCACGGCCCAAGTCCGAAGGCCGGAGCCCGAGGTCCCGTAGGGCTCACCCCGGCGGGGCGAAAGCCGTCGACATGCAGGGGGCGCCCACAGCTCGGGTCGGAAAGCCTTTGGTGTCAGGCGAGGGCGGCGACGAGCAGGGTGAAGGCGGCGATGATGACGGCGACGCGGAAGTAGTGGTAGCGGTCCCAGCGGTTCATCTGCTCCTTCCAGTCCGCGGGCCGGTTCTCGGGAGTCCACGTCTTGCCCCGGTTGTTGATCGGGACGAGGAGCAGGACCGACATGATCACGCTCAGGATCAGCAGTGCGCCGGCGATGACGACGAGGCCGGCGCCGTCGTCGTGCCATCCGGCGACGGCCCAGACCGCGACGAGGACGAGCGAGCCGATGTACCAGACCGGCATGACGGCGCCGAGCATCCGGCCTCCGTGAGCGCGGCCGAGTTGGCCACTGTCCTCGGGGAGGGCGTTGAAGATCGGGTTCATGACGAAGGCGACGGAGAACTCCACCCCCACCATCAGCCCGACGGCCACGGTGGTGAACACCTCGAGTGCGTTGAGCATGACGACCCCTCCATGGATCTAGCGGTGCTAGCTGCCGAAGCAACGCTAAAGCTGCTGCCGCTTGATTGTCTAGCAGTGCTAGAATCGAACCATGTCGGTACAGGAACGCAAGCAGCGCGAACGGGCGGCCCGCGAGCGCCTCATCGTGGCGACGGCCCGTGAACTCGCCGAGCAGCAGGGCTGGGACGCGGTCACCACCCGCCGCCTCGCCGAGCGCATCGAGTACAGCCAGCCCGTCCTCTACAGCCACTTCCGCGGCAAGCGCGAGATCATCGGTGCCGTCGCACTCGAAGGCGCCATGGAACTGGCCGCGGCGGTGCGGGCCGCGACCTCCACCGCGGACGGCCCGCGCGCCCGCGTCGCCGCCCTGGCCCGCACCTACCTCGAGTTCGCCGAGCGCAACCCGGCCGTCTACGACGCCTTGTTCCAGCTCGACGGCGGCCTGGCGTACGCGCAGGAGGACACCCCGGAGCCGCTGAAGGACGCCTTCGCCGCCCTGCTGGAGACTCTCGGCGAGGTGGCCGGCGACGGTGTCCACCCAGGGCTGTTCACCGAGGTGTTCTGGGCGGCCCTGCACGGCCTGGCGACCCTGACCCGGGAGGGCCGCCTGCTGCCCGAGGACGCCGAGCCGAGGCTGGACCTCCTGGTGGATCGGCTCGCCATGCTCTGACACGCCGCCCGGGCGACCGGCCGGGGCTTCGGACCCCGGCCGCAGGCCTACGGCGCCCCTTCCGATCACGGCCCAGCCGCAGATCGCCGGCCCTACCTCTTCTACGGGACACCCGCGCCTGCCACGTGAACGACCGCTTCGAGGCGCGAAGGCGAAGACACGGGCCCACGTCAGTCCCCGGCCGGGTCACGTGGTCGAACCATCAACCCGGCGATGTCGGCAGTCCCGCTTGCGTCAACCGATCGCGCGGCGTACGCCCGCTCGGGTTCACGAGGCTTCGATGACAGCCAGCGAGGAAAATCATCGCGTGAACAACCGGCGTGGCCGTACGGGTACGCGCCTCTGACGGCAATTGACGTACGGAAGGACGCAGTGTGGTCCTGGCAGGCAACGGTACGATCAGGCACCCTCGACCGCCTGGCGTGGACACCCTCCGCTACACCGCACGGAAGGGCCTCGACGCCGTCCCCGATCCTCGGCATCGCACCATGGTCGCCAGTGTCCTGGCGTCCGGCCTCGTCGACGAGATGATCGACTTCACCGAAACCTTCGATCCGCCCGTCAACCTCGCGCAGGCAAGCGCCAACGCCGACATTCTCACTGCAGAGTTCGCGGCATTCGGCGTCACCGTCCCGTCCGCCACGACGCACCACATCACGCTGATGCGCGCTCTGATGGTGCCCATCGCCGACGGCGCTCTCGCCCTCGCCCTCGATCGCATCTGGGTGTTCACCACCAGGCCGTCTCTTCCGGATCTTGTAGGTCAGGCAGGATTCAAAGAAGACGGCCCAAGCTGGGTTCCTGTCGGTGGGGTGCCGTAGCGTCGGCAGCATGATCTCCGAGCCGACGAGTCAGGCCAAGGGCCCCTACGACGCAGCCTTCCTGCCGCGGCTGAGTATGTCCTTCCGGGCCACACCCGGGCCGGTCACGGACCCGGTGTCGAAGTTCGGTGGGCAGCCGGTCTGGCTGGACGGTCCAGCGTGGCCGGTGCATCCGCGTACGGGAGAGCCGCTTGTCTTCATCGGCCAGTTCCGGGTGCCAGGGAACGAGGTACGCCTTGCCTACTTGTTCCTGCACGAGGAAGGCATGGACATGGGCGGCAACGCAGCAGAGGACGGCGAGGCCGTCGTTCTCGTCCAGCCGGGCGGGCGGATACCGTCCTTCGCGTCGATCGGGTCTCCCAGCACTCAGGGGCGAACCCTGTGGCGTTGGGGCCCGGACGATACGGAGGTTCCCGTCGAATGGCTGACAGACCTGACGCCGATGCCACCGGAACTCGACGAGGCGGCGAACCAGGCCGCTTCCTGGTCCCGGTGGCTGCGAAGCGAGGGACCAGAGGTCGAATACCGCTACGAGGAGCGACCCAAGGACTTCCTGGGGGGCGAGGCCATTTACCCAAATGACCGGGTCTTCGGCATCGATTCCTCTTGGCTGTTCCTCTGCCAGTTCGAGGACCGGGGCGAGCCGGAGTCAGACCCGTTCTTCCTCAATTTCGGTTACGGGAGTGGCTTCCTCTTCCTCAGCTCCGACTACCTTGAAGGCCGGTTCATGTGGGACTGCAGCTGAAGGCCGCTTCTTGTGGATCACCTCGCCGACCAGATGAAGATGGAGGCGACGAGGAGTCCGGCGAGGTAGACGGTGGCGGTCTTGTCGTATCGGGTGGCCAGACCGCGCCACTGCTTGAGCTTGCTGATGCACCGCTCAACCGTGTTGCGCTGCTTGTAGGCCTCGCGGTCGAAGGCCGGCGGACGGCCACCGAGCCTGCCAAGTCGCTTGCGGTTGGCGGTCTGGTCGGCGGGCTGCGGGATCACCGCCCGGATTCCGCGCCGTCGGAGATGGGTCCGGATCGCGCGGGACGAGTGGGCCTTGTCGGCCAGCACGACGTCCGGTGTGATCCTGGGGCGGCGGATCGGCCGCGGCACCCGTAAGCGGGCCATGACCTCGGGGAAGGCCGGTGCGTCGCCGGCCTGGCCGGGCGTGAGGACGAACGCGACCGGGCGGCAGCGGCTATCGGCGGCGAGGTGGATCTTGGTGGTCAGCCCGACGCGGGACCGTCCCAGGGCATGATGGTCCGGCTCGCCGGCCGGTGCCCCTTTTGACGAGCCCCGGCAGCGTGCTGATGAGCCCTGACGATCGTGGAGTCGACCGAAACGACCCAGTCAAGGTCGCCTTCGGCGTCTGCCTGGGCGAGCAAAGCGTCTTTCAGCACGAAATCGCGGGTCCGTACCGTGATCCATACGGCAGCCGCTCTCCTGCCGGACGCCATCGCGATCATCACGAAATGTCCGCCACAGCCTTGAGTTTCCCCACCCGGTGCTCACGGGGTCCCTGGACCTGCTCACCTTGCTTCCCCACCCATGGCGCGTGCTGGCCTGCAGAGGGATGCCACTCGGGAACGCCGCCGGCCAGCCAGGGTCCAGCGGCGGGCCGGGCTCGTCCACACCAAGGACAGCAATCGATCGTGATGCTCGACGTGCCGTCTTCATGGGAGATCAGCCTGTACTCCTGGAACTTGGCGCTGAAGCCGATTTGCCGGGCCGGCTTCAGCTACGGGCTCGAGTGATGACCTGTTCCATCACTGTCTCGGGCAGTGCCGGGTTGCTCGCGGCGGCACGGGCGAGGGAACCGTCGCGTGCGTTGATGAGGCTTTCCAGGACCGGTAGGGCCAGGGCGGGGTGGGTGGCCGCGTGGCGCCGTGTGTCGGAATCCGGGGCAGCCAAGCAGAGCAGCAGTGTCTCGGACCGTGCTGCCGGGTGGCGGGCGATCTCTCGCAGCACGCGGCTGGTGCTGGCCGGGTTCGCCGCTATGCGGTGCAGCAGGGCGGCGGGACAAACAGGGTGGCGGGCGACCGCGGCGAAGACGGGCGCCCCGTGCCGTTCGACCAGTTCGGCGAGCCGTTCAGGTGCCAGTTCCGGGCGGGCGGCAATCCGCTGGGCTACTGCGATGTCCGGGTCGGTGGCGAGCTGTTCGACGAGGTCGCATGGCAGCTGGGTCCGGTCGGCGACGAGCGCCCTGGCTTGCGCCACCCGACTCCTGGCCAGCGTGCGGAGTTCAAGCTCGGTGGCGGACTCGACGCGGGGTGCCGGTTCGCCGGGCAACCGTTCGTGAGCGGCAAGAGCGGTGAGCAGGTCGAGCGGGACGGCCGGGTTCTCTGCGATGGCTCGGCGGACCTCAGGAGCGGGGTCGGCGGCGAGTGTACGCAGCAGGGCTTCGGGGACAGCGGGGTTCGCGGCGATCACGGCGCGGACGTCGCAGGAGGGGTGTGTGGCGAGTCGGTTCAGGAAGTCGGTCGGCAAGTCGGTGCGGGCTGCGAACCTCGTGACCGTCCAGACCTCGGGGGCGTCCAGGAAGGCAGCGAGCCCCTCAGGCGGCACGGCCGGGTGGCCGGCGGCCGCCAGCCGGACGCGCCGGACACCGGGGGTGTGGTCCGCACACGCCGCCTCGCGGCGGTGGCAGGCACCGCAGCGGGTCGGGGCCGGCCACCCGCCGTCGGCGAGGAGGGCGGCGAGCAGCGAGGGCGGCGCGTTCTCGTTGTCGGCGACGGCCTGCCGCACGACTGTGCTGGGGTGGCGGGCGAGGTCGGGGAGCAACTCGGGCGGAAGGTACGGGCTCCCGGCGGCGCTGGCGACGACCGCCGGGTCCGGGTCGCGGGCGAGGGAGGCGATGACGTCGGCGGGTGCGTCGGGGGCGTATGCGACCTCCTGCCGTGCCTCGGGGTCTGGATCGGTGGCGGCCTTCCGCCAAGCGGCGACCGGCGCCACACCGCCGAGGACCGCGTCGAGTAGCCGTCCGGGATATTCCTGGGGAATCTCGGGCCACGGCACCAGTCCGCTCCGGACCAGAAGACAGGTGAGCGTCGGGTTGCCGACGGTGAGAAGGTCCCTGACCTGTGAAGGCGTCAGCCGCTCACGATCGGCCAGGGTGCACAGGACCTCCTCGTCGCCGCTCGCCACGAGTCGGGCGAACAGGCCTGCGGGCAGAGCCGGGTTCTCGGCCAGCCCCAGCAGCACGTCACGCAAACGGTCCCTCTCCCGACGGCTAGGTTTGCCGGCCATTCGGTGGCGGCCGGCGGCAGGTCGATGTAACAGGAACGGCCGATCGACCGTCCATCGCATATCGCCGGCGACGCCGGCGGACTGCCGGCACGGCCGGAGACTGGCTGACCGCTGGTGAGGCCGACGAGGTCCGGTCCTGCACGACTTCACTACGGCCGTCCAACCATGCTGGCACAAGAGGCGGCTTTCAGTCATAGAAGAACAGCTCCAGGTCCTCGACGGACCCTGGCCCCGTGAGAAAGGCCTCGGCTTTCGCGATCTCGTCTTCTGGTGGCAGCTCGCCCTTCAGGAGCTGCTGCATCCAGACCTCTCCCTGCTCGCCGACCGCGTAGATGCCGGACAGCAGCTCCGCCATGCCCGCAGGGCGCGTCGGGCTGTGCCCGACGACGGGTCGGAGCTGCCACCCGCCTGCCCGGGCTGCCAGCCGGAGCACACCGGCCCAGTTCGCGATCCGCCCGATACGGACGTGCCACGAGTCCTCGGTGAACGGCGCCAGTCGACCGCCGTGCAGGGCGTTGGTGGCAGCCCCGATGTCTGCCATCACCTGCCGTTCCACGGCATCACGGACCCAGCGCCCCTCCTGCGATTCCCCGACGGCGGCAGACCACCACGCCCATGCGCTGTCCAGTCGGGACGTGAACGTATCCATGGCGCCAGGCTTTCATGAGCGCTGCCGTCAGGCTTCAGAGAGAACTGCCGACAGGCGTCAGGCGCTCGCGTTCTGGTCGTCGCGCTCGATCTGGAGGGGAACTCCAGGCCGATGATCTGCCCAGGGCGGGCCCGCATGGCTGAGGTACACGGCAAGCCCCGCAGTCCCGGGCATTCGGCCGGCTGCAGGCTGGTCATCGGCGCGGACGTCGTCGGCGAGCAGGCTCCGGCCAGCGAACCGGACCGACACCGCTCCTCAGCCCTCAACGCCGGCGTTCGCTCAGCGGCCGTAACTGCTGCGGCAAAGGGAGGGGGCGCCGTACGGAAGGCTGAGGCGTTCGGCTTCGCGACACAGGGCGCGCATGTCGGCGGCTCCGGACGTCGGGCGGGGCTGGACACGGGGCTTCGGTGTTCTCGTCTTCGACGTCACGCGGGGCTTCTTCGCCGCCCTGGTGGTGGGCGGTGCCTTGCGTTTCGCGGGGCGGTGCTGGGTGGCGGGAGCGGGCCGGAGCTCGGCGGCCGGGGTAGGGGAGGCCTTGCGGCCGCGGTCGGCCGGGTTGCTTGGCGCGGCGTGACCGGGGGCGGTCTCGGTGGCGTCGAGCGCCTCGCGTGGCGCCGCCTGAGGGGGTGCCGGCCAAGTGCTGGCGATCGGGGCGGGCGGCCGGTCGTTGGCTGGGGCCAGGTCTGCGGGCGGGCGTACGGGGGCAGGCGGGCTGCTGGGGACCGCAACGCAACCGGTGAGGGCCAGCAGGAGCGCAGCGCCGAGGAAGACGAGGACAGTGCGGCGGAAGTGCATGGGCTCCACGATCGCGGAGCGACCCCGGCCTGCGGGTGCGGCTGGCGGATGGGCCACCATGACGGGTGAACACGGGCAAGCCCCGTCGCGCGGCTCCGAGGGCAGTACGGTAAGGGGCTGGCTGCGGGGTGAGTCACCGTCCCTCCGTGCAGGTCGGCACCACGGGCGCAGGCGCAGGGTCTTCGAAGTCCGCGGTCGACCGCATCATCAGCGCCGTCAGCCGGACCACCGTGTTCGCCGAAGCCGGCTTCCAGACGCAACCTGGTCATCCCGTACAGCCGCGAGCTGCGAGCGCGGCATCCGCCACCGCGTCGCCCGCAAGGGCGTCGAATTCTCCACGAGGCTGGGCCGGCACCGCTGGACGATCGGGCGCACGATGTCCTGGCTGGGCGGCGGCCGCCGCCTGCACCGCCGCTACGAGCGCAAGGCCCACCACTTTCTGGCCTTCACCGCCCTCGCCTGCGCCCTCATCTCCTACCGCAGGCTGACCGCCTGACAGGCGGCGCCCGCAGATGGGACGATCCACAGCATGACCGAATGGGTGCACCACACCCCGCGCTGGGTGGTCATATCGGTCTGCGTCATCGCAGGCGTCCTGTTCTTCGTCGGCGCATTCGCTCACGTCACCGACCTCCTCCGCCACGGACTGCACCCCTACGACTGGGCCCCGGGCTGGCTCAACCTCTACTGGTCGTCGTTGGCGCTGTTCGACGCGCTCGCCGCAGCGTTGCTGATCCTGGGCAAACGCCGGGGAACCGACCTCGCCTGCGCCATTATGGCGACCGACCTCGCCGCCAACTGGTACGCGGTCTACGGCATCCAGCACAGCAGTTTTGCCGCACAGCCCGGCCTTCAACGACTGACCGTCTTCGCCGCACTCGTCCTGGGAACGGCACCGTTCATCCGACGGCGCCTCACCAGTCGAGGCGACGCCTAAGTTGTCCGGGCGGACCTGCACGCGCCTTGTCCGCCTGTCGGTTGGAGTCGGAAGTGCTCCAAGCGGTGGTGCTCGCCCTCGTCGTGCCAGTGCCAGAGCTGAAAGGTGACGCTCGCCCCCGCTGTCGGCGATCCTGTGGACTTGCGGAGGCATCGAAGCCGGGCGATCGCGCAGCAGGGTCATCGAAGGGCCGTGGGCTGATCAGCAGCTGCTCGTCCGTACACAGGCCGCGGTGCATCTCGACCAGGGCGGCGTTCACATCTTGCTCTGTCAGCAGGTGGGGCAGCGAGTTGTCGGCGCAGACGACGACGTCGAGCTGGTCATCGGCACACGGGAGGCGTCACAACCCCCGCACCCCCGCCCGCAAAGTCTCGTCGGTGCCGGCAAGCCTGTCCAGTGACAGCTCGGAGGCTCCTGGAAGAAGGCCTGGCCTTCAGTACGCCCAGAATCTCGTACGGAAGAGGGCACGGAATTCGGTCAGGTGCAACCCTCGGGAAGTCATGAAATCCTTGAACTCGCAACCCCCGAAGGGCACGAAAATGCTCGTTCTGCAAGTCCGGCAGAGGGCATAAAGTCTCTGTGAGCGCAAGCTTCTCTGTGGGAAATTTCGAGCTTGACGGCGTCGTGGAGGTTGCCTATGGTCCAGTCGGTCAGGTTGCCGCCGATCGATATCCGAGGGTTTATATGAGCGCCCCTACGACGCTGCCGAAATTCAGGCAGCGGTTAATTCTTTCCGTTCTGATGCTGTGTTCGCTGCTGATCTGGCTGGACAATACCGTCCTCAGTACCACACTGGAGACCCTTGCAGACCCGGTCCGTGGACTGGGGGCCGATCCTGGTCAGCTGCAGTGGGCGACCGGTTCGTACACGCTGGCCTTCGCCACCTTGATGTTCACAGCGGGCGCGTTGGGTGATCGATTCGGTCACCGGACGGTGTTCTTCAGCGGACTCGTGATCTTCGCCGGGTCATCGCTATGGGCGGCCTACGCGGTCGATGCGGGGCAGCTGATCGCAGCTCGCGTGGCGATGGGGGTGGGCAGTGCGCTGATCACGCCCGCCATGATGGCCATCCTCATGTGGACGTTCACTGGCTCCGCGCGGGCTGCCGCGATCGGCATCTTCTCGACGTCGGCCGGTGTCGGAATGGCTGCCGGGCCGGTGCTTGCGGGGTTTCTGCTCGATCATTTCTGGTGGGGATCGGTGTTTCTGGTCAACGTCCCGGTCGCGGCATTGGCGTTGGTCGGGCTCGCCGTGCTGGTGCCGAATTTCCGCAGCCCCACTCAGCGACCGCTGGATCCCGCTGGAATGTTGCTCTCGATCAGCGGGCTCGTGGCGTTGGCCTACGGGCTGATCCGGGCGGGGCAGGTGACGGTGTGGAGTCGTACCGACGTCTGGGCGCCGATCGTTGCAGGTCTGGTTCTGCTGGCCGCTTTCGTACTCGTCGAACTACGTCTGAAGGCGCCCAGCTTTGATCCGCGACTGTTCGCGCAACGCATGTTCGCCGGCGGCAATGTGGCGCTCGGATTGCTGCTCTTCGGCGTCGCCGCCATCACCTTCTATAGCGCGTTCTATCTGCAGGGTGCGCTCGGGCTTTCGCCGATGAAGGCGGGCTTGGCCAATATCCCGACCGCAATCGGCGCGCTGGTGGGGGCGCCCCTTGCCGCGCGTCTGGTTCGCCGCCTGCCGCTGCGTCTTGTCGCCGTGCCGGCCCTGACCGTGGCCGCGCTGACCATGGGTGGGTACGGGTTCCTCGGACTCCACACCCCACTCGTCTGGATCGAGATCCTGTTGCTGATACAGGGTCTCGCGATCGGCATGGTGATCGGCCCCGTCACGGCCGCGTTGATCAGCGACCTGCCGCTGGAGCAGGCCGGAGCAGGATCGGCCGTGACCAACACCGTGCGACAAACCGGAAGCGTGCTCGGAATCGCAGTAGGCGGCACGATCATGTCGATCATGTACCGACGTGCGATCGAGCCTTCGCTGACGGGTGCACCCGGTCCGGTGCGGGAGCAGGCGCGAGTTTCCGCCGAACAGGCACGCCATGTCGCCACCACTATGCACGGGCCCGCACTTGCTCAGGCTGCCGATGACGCGTTCATCCATGCCATGCACGTCGGCGCGGGCTGGATCGCGGTCATCGCGCTCTTCGGAGCAGTTGTGCTGCTGCTTTCCTTGCCTGCTGTCGGAAGGAGGAAGGATCCGGTACCTCAGCCGGACCATGCCGAGGCCCGCAGCTCTGTCTGAGAGCGTGACGGCGGAACCCAGGCTCAGGCCCGCCCAGGGCCGCCACATCAAGTGCCGGATTCCCTCCGCTGGCTGGGGCCTGCCCCACCTCCTCCTCGCCGGCCACCGCATGCCGGAGCTCGCTGCCGGCCCAGGCTGACCGCTGCGGCTCCTCTGATCTTGCGGCTGGAGCAGACACGGGACACTCTGTGCGGGCGATGGCCTCGAAGGGTCGCGCCACATGTCCTGCTGTTCACGGGAACGGGAACGGAGAAGTGCGTTGGACGCCGAACCCGCTGGTTCGCATGGAACGCTCCTCTGGTCTGGGCAGCTCGGTCGCCTGCGGACGGAGCTCTGTCGAGTCGGCGACGACCACGTGCTCACCATCGGCGAGCGGCGGATCGTGGTGAGGCCCGATGCAGTGGTGCAGCACCGCATCGGCTGGCTGGGACAGCGACTCACCATCGAGCAGCCCGGCGAGGCGCCCTTCACCCATCGCTACCTCCTGCCGTGGGCTTCCCAGCTCGCCCCGCTGTGGGAGGCGACCTACGACCGCTGGTCCGCAGAAGCCGACGATCCCGGACTCGTCCTGACCGAGCTGCTCGGTGGCATCGACGACTGGCGGGAATCCCGGCCGACACGGCGCCGGAGGCGTTCGTGTGCGGGAAGAGCTGCACAGGGCCCCTCGTAAGGGGCCATCTCATTTGGCTGGTTAGTGGCTGTTGTCGTTCCGATCTTGAGGGGTGCTGATCGAACGGGAGTCTCGATCGGATGGCAGCGCAGGTGGGAGTACTCGACCAGTTCGTGTGGGATGTCGAGCATGGCTCGGCACGGGACCAAGCGAGGCTCCTCGGGCGAAGCATGGTGCGTAGAGAACGCCAGCGCAACGACCAGGAGCCTCGCCTGTTACTCCACCCATCCTGACCAGCCATTTCGCCCCGCCAGGGCGGGATGAAAGAGGTTCAGTTGGTCCGTTTCTGGTCAGCCCTTCTGGATCGGGGCAAGATCATTTAGGACTTGATTGGCGTCCGAGATGTTCCCCTTCGGAATCGGACTGGTGGCGAAGTCGAGAACGTCGTCGGCGATTTCGACAGCGGCGTTCGTATTGTCCCCCATAGTGCCAAGCTGGGACTTGATGCTGTTGATCTTCTGTCCGATCTGTTCCCTGCTGGCGGGGTTGTCGGGGTACAGAATTTCACCCCAGTCGCTGCTCGTGTGAGCGATGGGCACCGAGGGGGCGCTGTCCGCGTAAGCAGCGGGTGCTGTGGCAGCGCCAGCCGTGAGGAGTGCACCAACCACCGTGACGCGACGCAGGTGGACACCCATATGGCAGTTCCTTCCGTTGAGGGAGCGAGCGCGATGCCCACTGAGGGCATCCGTCCGTCAACGAGGTCGGGCTAGTTGGGTCACGGCTTCACAGCATTCAGCTCATACGGACGGGCGCTAATTCAGTGGCTGTTGCGTTCCGATCTTGAGGGGTGCTGATCGCACGGGAGTTTCGATCGGATGACTGCGGCGGCTGTCGTGCATGAAAGCAGGGCCTCTTGGCAGCTCGAAGGGCGTCTACGCCAAAGAGCGGTCCAGGAGGCCCTGTTGTCGCAGTTCTACGGCGTCGCGGGAGCGGGGTCCACTTCGGTCACTCTCGCGTGTGACTGCCTGGCACACCGATTCGGGAACGCCGCCGACCGCGGGGTCCGTGCGCGCCGCTACCCGACGGACATGTCCGACGCGGAATGGGCGGTGGTGCGGCCGCTGCTGCCGGTGCCGGGCTGGCTGCGCGGGCGGGGCGGGCAGCCGGAGGCGTCCTGCCACGGAGCGATACTGGACGCGGTCCGCTACCTCGTCGACGACGGAACGAAGTGGCGGGCCATGCCCGCGGACTTCCCGCCTTAGGACCGGGTCTGCGCCTTCTCCCGGGGCTGGCGCGACCACGGCATGGCCAAGGAGTTCCACGACCGGCTCCCCGCCGAGTGCGCGAGCAAGCCGGGCGGGACGCGGTGCCGAGCGCGGGCGTCATCGAATCGCAGTCCATCAAGGCGGACGCCGTTGTCGGCGCCGGTAGCCGTGGCTTCGACGGTGGCAAGCTGATCATCGGCCGCAAGCGCCATGCCGTGGTCGATACCCCTGGCCTGCTGCTGGGAGTGATGGTCACCGCCGCGGACTTCGGTGACTGCACCGCCGGCCAGGTTCTGCTCGCCCGGGTCGCCGCCGCGCACCACCGGCTGGCCTGGTCTGGGGTGACGGCGGCTACACCGGCAGCCTCGTCGGGTACTGCATGGCCGTCCTCGCCCTGGTGCTGGCGATTGTCAAACGCACTGACGACGTGCGTGGCTTCGTGGTGCTGCCCAAGCGGTGGATCGTGGAGCGGTTCTTCGCCCACCTGATGCGAAGCCGCCGCCTGGTGCGCGACTTCGAACGGTGCACGGGCAGCGCGGAGGCGATGGTCTACTGGGAGGCGACGATGCTCATGACCCGCCGCCTTGCCCGGCCACGGCCTTCGCGAGCGTGAACCGGCCCGGTGGCGGTTCGGCCAGCCACCCGCGTGCTGTCAGCCGCTTCGCCTTCGACCGCAACGCGGGACAGCACCTCGTCGACGCGTGAGCGGCGATGATCCACTCGTTTCGTTCCACTCCCGCTCGGCCACGACCAGCTCGGCCTGGATTCGGTCGGCCTCCTCCCGCAGCGCGTCCGCACGACGGCGAGCGGTCAGCTCACGCTCCTCCAGCAGCCCCACGACCGACGGCATCCCCGACCTCCGGAGCGACGACACGACACGCCACCACTCCCCGAGACCGCCGACCCTATGCCCGAACAGCGGAAACGCAGCCCTCAAGCCCAGAAAGACAACAATCACTTAGGACTTGTCCGGCCGATCATGGGTCCGGTTGCTGGGGGCCCGGCGGGGCTTCAGTCTGTCGAGCTCATGGTCGGCCCGCGATGTCGTGTGCCAGGGTGACGGTATGGATTGGCAGTCTGAGAGCCCGGAACTCTGGGCATTTTTGGAGACCTTGCACCGCGGCGACATCTTGTCTGGCACCGTTGCGGCGATCGAGCGGTTCGGGGTCTTCGTGGCCCTGGACGACGGACCTGCCCATCCGCTCTTCCCCGGTGTCGGGTTCATCGTCATCCCCGAACTGTCCTGGCGGCACATCGACGCTCCCACCGATGTCGTTCACATAGGCCAGAGGGTCTCGTGCGAGTTCCTCCAGTTCGACACCTACAACCTGGAGGCCAGACTCTCCTTGAAGGCGCTGGAGCCCGACCCCCTGCGGGCTTTCGCCGACCGCACGGTGGGTCAGGAAATCCGCGGGATAGTGGAGAAGACAGTTCCCATCGGCGTCTTCGTCGAGCTCGGAGACGGGTTCGTCGGGCTCATCCCCTCCAGAGAGATCGACGGGCGGCCCGCGGTGAGTCCGGTGGAAGACTTCGAGGCCGGAGAGGAGATCACCGTCGTCGTCACGGAAATCGACCTGCCGACCCGCCGAATCTTTCTTTCCAGGCCGAAGAACGCCCAGCACGAAGGTGTCGTGCCGGTCACGTGACGGCCGGTATGCCCCAGCCGTTGAATGGAGCATGGGCGGGGTGATCTGAGTGATGCCGAGTGGGAACGGCTGCGGCCGTTCCTGCCGGTCAGCAACGGGCGTTGTGGCCGCTGGCGGGATCACTGGCAGGTGATCGACGGGATCCTGCACCGGGTGCGGACCGGAGTGCAGTGGCGTGACCTGCCTGAACGGTTCGGTCCATGGAAGACCGTCTACGAACGCCACCGCCTGTGGTCGGCCGACGGCACCTGGGAACGTCTCCTCCAGCAGGTCCAGGCGGTGGCCGACGCCGCAGGCGAGATCGACTGGGACATCTCGGTCGACCATCGTGCGGGCGCACCAGGATGCGGCGGGCGCTCGCACCGACTTACCGCTGGCGCCCGGCTCAAAGGGGGCCGAAGAGCCAGAACATCAGGACGAAGCGCCGTGGCAGAATCTGCACGCCCGCCTGGTGGAGGTGGTACGGGAGGCGAGGTGGCACCGCCACCGCGGCAACCGTCGCGATCTAGCTCCGCACATGATCGGCCGGACAAGTCCTAGGCTTTGTCCGTGGCGGGGATTGTTCGGGCAACGTCGGGCTGCACACCGGAGTCGACCATGGCACAGCCCCTCCTACGACATCTGGCAGACGTTGTGTCGAAGGGGCTGTTTACTCGCGGGGCTACGGACAACCGCCGTCGGCCGCTCGCGTTCGTCTTCACTCCCGGGCAGGCCGCTGACGCGCCCGCGTTCCCCGAGATCATGGTCCGTTTACGGATGACGCGGCCGCTCGGCCGACCCAGGACCAGGCCGGGTGTCTGGCCGACAAGGCTGCTCGTCGCGTGCAATCCGAACGCGTCTGCGTCGGCGAGGGAACGGCGGGCAGTGATTCCGCAGTCCGCCGACCAGCCCGCCAACCGCAGGCGAAGAGGCCGATCCGGTGGCCGCCCGCCAGCCTTCGACCGCGGGGCGTACCAGGGGAAGCAGGGGGACAGCACCTCGGGTCTCCTACCGCTTGTGGCCGTTCCCGTGTCCGTTCGGATGCAGGACCACCTTGGTCCAGCCCTCGTCACGGGCGTCGAAGTGCTCGTAGGCGGTGGGGGCCTCGTCCAGGCTGAGCTCGTGCGAGACGACGAAGCTCGGCTTCGCCTTCCCGCCGGCGATCAGATCCCGCAGCGCCCGGTTGTACTTCTTCACCGGCGCCTGCCCCGTGCCCATGCACTGGCCCTTGAACCACATCATGCCGAAGTCGATCGGGACCTTGCCCTGGGCCTCCAGCTTGCCCTGGGCCTCCGCGCCGCCGGGGTCCTCGGGCAGGAACACGCCCACCACACCGATGTCGCCCGTGAACCTGACCGAGTCGATCAGGCCGTTGAGCGTGAGGCTGGCGTCCTCGTGTCCCTGGGCGTCGTGGGCCTGGTAGCCGACGCATTCGCAGCCGTTGTCGGCGCCCAGACCAAGGGTGGCCTCCTTGACGACCTCCGCCGGGTTCTGCTCGGCGGTGTTGACCGGGATGGCCCCGATCTCCTCAGCCTTGAGCAGCCGGTCGGGCTGGTGGTCGGCCACCCAGACACGGCCGGCGCCCTTGAGGAGAGCGGAGTAGGCAGCCATCAGCCCGACGGGACCGGCCCCGAAGACGATGGTCTGGTCGCCCGGCTTGACGTGCGCCATCTCGGTGGCGTGATAGCCGGTGGGGAAGATGTCGGCGAGCATCACGTAGTCGGTCTGCCGCTCGGCGGCGTCCTCGCCCAGACGCAGCGCGTTGAAGTCGCCGTAGGGCACGCGCAGCAGCTCCGCCTGGCCGCCCTGGTAGGGGCCCATGTCGGCGAAGCCGTAGGCGGCTCCCGCGAGGGCGGGGTCCGGCTGCATGGTCAGGCAGTAGTTGGTCAGACCCTGCTCGCACTGCTTGCAGAAACCGCAGGCGATGTTGAAGGGCAGGACCACATAGTCGCCGACCTGGACCTTGCGGACAGCCGAGCCGACCTCCACCACCTGGCCCATGTTCTCGTGCCCCATTGCGCGGCCGGACTCGAACGAGGTTCGGCCCTCGTACATGTGCAGGTCCGAACCGCAGATGTTGGTAGTGGTGATCTTGACGATGATGTCGCAGGGGTGCTCGATCTTCGCGTCCGGTACGTCCTTCACTTTCACCGTTCGCGGTCCTTCGTATACCGCTGCCTTCATGATGACTTCCCTTGACGTTGCGGCACGGCGGTGGTGTGGAAGGCACAGAGAACCCGACTCTCGCAAGTGCGGCGACGCGGGCCGTGACTCCGGCGCGCCTCTGGGAGCCGTTCACCTTGGGTGAGGGGAACGGTGCTTCCGCCGCCGGCCCGCCCAAGGGAGTCTCGGTGCTCCGGCGGCCTGCCGTGCGGGTACCCGTCGGCCCCGAGGCGAAACAACCACGCACCGACCGATCAGTGGCTTCGAGCGTCGATTCCACGGTGTGCCGTGCCCATCAGCATGCAGCCGGGGCCCGCAAGAGGGGTGACCTGCGGAAGGAGCCACCGGGCGGCATCTTCACCGAGTCGCATGATCATGGACTGGGGCGCTCGCGCGGCGGGTTCACCACCACGTTGCACTTGGCGGGCGAGCAGGGTCAGAAGCCCATGTCGATCGTGGTGACGGCAGGACAGCGCGGGGCCTCGCCGCAGTTCGAATCGGTGCTGGAGAAGGTCCGCGTGCCCGCATCGGGCCGGGCCGGCCACGCGTCCGGCCCGACCGCGTGCGGGCCGACAAGGCGTACGTCTCCCGCAGAAACCCCGCCCACTTGAGCCGACGTGGAATCCCCTGCACCATCCCGGACAAGGCCGACCAGGCACGCAACCGCCGGACGCGCGGCTCACGCGGCGGTCGGCCGCCGCATTTCGCCCCCGCCGACTATCGCGAGCGCCACGCGGTCGAGTGCGGGATCAACCGACTCAAGAGGCACCGCGTCGTCGCCCCCCGGTACGACAAGCTCGCCGTCCGCTACGAGGCGACCGGGCTCGTCGCGTCCATCAACGAGTGGCTTTGAACGGAGGTGGCTGTCCGGTCCTGGTTCACCAGTCCCGGCCGGCGGTCAACTCCTCTGCGCCTGCTTCCGTGAACTCGTATGCCGACGCGACGAAGCAGAACTCGTCGCAGATGCACTCCCGCGCCACCGTCTCGATCTCGCTTCCGGCCGCCACGAACTCCTTGTCCAGCAGGTTGAATTCCTCCGTCGCAGCCTGGGTGAGTGCATACAAGCTGTCCAGGTCCGACGGCCGCTCGGCCTCGATGCGCTCGCACAGCCGCAGCAGGATCGCCTTCCCCCGGTCGACCACGTGATCGGGGAAGTACGGGTCGTCGTACATCTGCTGCAGGAACGCGTGTCCCGCTACCTGCTGGTTTGTGATCGGCATGGCACTTCCCTACCTCCGCGAAAAGCTGACGCGCCGATCATGCACAGCACCACTGACAACGACGCTCCCATGGACGCCAAACCTCACGCGACCAGGACTTTCACAGCAGGCCCCAGCGCCGTGTCGGTGTGGCCAGTGACAATGTGGCGGTGATCGACGCTCCCGCTTCGCCGCCGTACCGCGGGCAGATCCTCCTCGTCGAGCGCCGAAAGCGCACGGCTGCAAGCATCCGTGACTACTACCAGGCGTCGTTACAGGTGTAGATATGCCGGACAGCGGCCGAGACCCGCGAATGCGGGCGCGCAGAGAACACTTGGAAGGCGCTACCAGACAAGCATCGTTTGTACGGACCCGTAACTTCTACGCGCAAGGGGCCTGTCTGCAACTGACGGTTCCGCGCGCTGTATCAAGGGAGTGAGTCATGAGTTCTCAGGTGAAGGCATTCGGGTTCGGAATGCCGTGGGAGTCGTTGTACGGGTACAGCCAGGCCACTCAGGTCGGTGACACGGTCTATGTGTCGGGACAGTTGTCTCATGACCGTCACGGCAACTTCGTGGGTGTCGGCGACTTCGAACTGCAGGTCCGCACCACGCTGGAGAATCTGGACCTGGTGCTGAGGCAGTTCGGGGCCGAGCGCAGCCGGATAGTGGAGACCACGGTTCTGGTGAGGAACCTGCGGGAGAACTTCGACACGACAGCACGCCTCCACGCCGAGTACTTCGGGGAGCACCGGCCCGCCAGCACGGTCATGGGCGTTTCCGACTTGGCACTGCCGGACCAACTCGTGGAGATCGGCGCGCTCGTGCGTCTCGATGTGAAGCCATAGGTGAGGAGGCCGGCCTGATTCCTTCGGCCTCTTTCATCCTGGATAGTTGCAGGTCAGCAGCGTGTGGACGGCTTGGGCAATGGTGTCGATGCGGCGAGTGGAGCATCCGGCTCGCCGGATCAGCCGCCAGGTACTGATAGTCGCAGGGCTCCGACTGCCAGTCTGCCCTTATCCGCCGGCAAATCCCCGACGCCGCAAGGACCTCGGAGACGTCGCAGCGGCTCGCATCGAACCGACAACGGGCCTGACTCGCTGACCGTCGCCGACTCCACCTCCGTCACGAACGCGAGGTCGAGCGGCCCGCAGTCCACGGGCGGAGTTTGTCGGGGTTGCGCACTGCCCAGATGTGCGTGATGTGGTTGTCCGTGACGTCGAACGCGTACACGGCCACGGTGACGCCTTCGTGTTCGATCACCAGACCGGCACGGCCGTTGACCGTGCGCTCCAGGACCGTCAGGCCGCCGGACGCCCGGACGGCGAGGCCCGTGAGGTAGCGCGCGATCCCTTCGCCGCCCTCGATCGGGTGGAGCGCGGCGGCGACCACGCCGCCGCCGTCCGCCGTGAACGTCGCGCCGGGGGCGAGGAGTCTGACGAGGGCGTTGATGTCCTGCGCGTCCCAGGCCTCCTTGAAGTCCCTGACGAGGCCCGTCTGGTGGGCCGCCGGGGCCGCGGGCGGCAGGGAGGCGCGGACGCGGCGCCGGGCGGCGGAGGCCAGTTCGCGGCACGCCGCCGGGGTGCGGCCGGTGATGCCGCCGATCTCGGCGAACGGGTACCCGAAGACATCGTGCAGGATGAGCGCGACGCGCTGAGCCGGGGTCATGGCTTCGAGGGCGACGAGAAACGCCATGCTCACCGACTCGTCGAGTGTGACCCGGTCGGCCGGGTCCGCCGGATCGGTCGCGGCGGTGCCTGGGCGCCCGCTGATCCAGTCGGTCCGCTCGGCCAGCGGCTCCGGGATCCATTCGCCCATGTAACGTTCGCGCCGGACGCGCGCCGAGCCGAGGAGGTCCAGGCACACGCGGGTGGCGACCGTCGTCAGCCAGGCGCCGGGGGACTCGATGGCGTCCTGCTGTCGTCGGGACATGGCGTACCAGCGGGTGTAGGTCTCCTGGACCGCGTCCTCGGCCTCGGCCAGGGAACCCAGGAGCCGGTAGGCGAGACCGATCAGCCGGCGCCGCTCGCTGATGATCGCGTCCAGGCCTGCGTCGGACTCGTCGTGCCGTGACTTCGCGTGATCGGTCATGGTTCCGGTGGCTCCCAGTTCTCGGATCGTCCCTCGGCGGTACGACGAGACAGCCCGTCCGATTGTCAGGTCTTCGACCCTCCCTGACGTTCCGTGGAGTCGTCTCGTCATACCGCTCAGAGACGCCAACGGCCCGGAGAACCCGGGTGGGACACCTCAGGAGACAGTGATGACCAGGATCGGCATACTCATCGGCAGCACCCGCCCCGGCCGCAAGGGCGACCAGGTCGCCCGGTGGGTCCACGAGCGGGCGGCCCGCCGTGGCGACGCCGCGTTCGAGGTGATCGACCTGCGCGACCACCCGCTGCCGCATCTGGACGAGCCGCTGCCCGCGCTCGCCGGGCGGTACCAGCACCGGCACACGCGGACATGGGCTGACACCATCGCCCGCTTCGACGGATTCGTCATGGTCACCCCCGAGTACAACGCCTCCATCCCCGGCGTGCTCAAGAACGCCATCGACTACCTGTACGCGGAGTGGACCCACAAGGCCGTCGGGTTCGTCTCCTACGGCGCCGGCGGCGGCGCCCATGCGGCCCGGCAGCTGCGGGCACTGTGTGAGCTCCTCCAGATGGGTGCCGTGACCCCGCAGGTCTCGCTGTCCCTGCACACGGACTTCGAGGACCACGCGACACTCACGCCGGGCGCCCACCACGTCAGCGCCCTCGACACACTGCTGGACCGCGTCGTCGCCCAGAGCACGGAAGGAACGACGGCCACCCCCACACAGCGCGAGACGGACGAAGCCGCGATCCGCCGCCGCGTCGACGGGATCGTCGACGCGATCCGGGCCAAGGACCTCGAGGGTCTGAGGCGGCTCTACTCGACGGACGTCGTGTCCTTCGACATCGATCCGCCGCTCCAGCACGTGGGGATCGACGCGAAGCTCAAGAACTGGGCGAACGTGTTCACCTTCTTCCAGGAGGTGACCTACGAGGTGCGCGACCTGACGCCCACGGTGGGCGAAGACGTGGCGTTCACCCACGGCTTCGGCCGCCTCGGTGGCACGCTGCCCAATGGGACGGCGGCGGGCGGCATGTGGGTCCGGGTCACCTTCTGCTTCCGGAAGATCGACGGCGAATGGCTGGTGACGCACGACCAGGTCTCCGTGCCGCTGGACATCCTGGGCGGCAAGGGGGTCGTCGACCTCGAGCCGTAACGTCCACCGGCCGCACGGAAGGCGGGTGGCTCACGGCGAGCCGCTTCTGCTGCTCAGCAGCCGGCCGAGCGGCCAGGTCGTGATCAACCGGTCCGCTCCCAGGCCGATTCGGGCGGCGCGCGCGTATCCCGTGCTCTGCCAGTGGAGCTGTTCGGGGGCGTGGGCGTCGGTGTCCACGGCGAAGCGGCAGCCCGCGGCGGCAGCCCGCAGGAGCAGGTCGTCAGGCGGGTCCCGCCGTTCCGGCCGGCAGTTGATCTCCACCGCCGTATCCGCCTCCGCGCACGCGGCGAACACGGCCTCGGCGTCGAAGCGGGACTGGGGGCGCCCCCGGCCGGTGACGATCCGTCCCGTGCAGTGGCCCAGGACGTCGACGTGCGGGTTGCGGACGGCGGCCACCATGCGGGCGGTCATGGGCTCGGGTTCCGAGCGGAGCCTGGAGTGTACGGACGCCACGACGATGTCGAGCCGGCCGAGCAGGTCCTCGTCCTGGTCGAGGGAGCCGTCGTCGAGGATGTCGCACTCGATGCCGGTGAGCAGCCGGAAGTCCGGGCCCATCCTGGAGTTCACGGCGGCCACGGCCTCCAACTGGTCTTCGAGCCGTTCCCTGCTCAGGCCGTGGGCGATCGTCAGCCGCGGCGAGTGATCCGTGAGAACGGCCCACTGGTGGCCCAGGGCGCCGGCCGCGGCGGCCATGTCCTCGAGCGGGCTGCCGCCGTCCGACCAGTCGGAGTGCAGGTGGCAGTCCCCGGTGCTCGCGGCCGCGAGGTCCCAGCCCGCGTGGGCCTCGGGGTCGGCTTCGGCCTGCAGGCGGGTGAGGTAGCGCGGTACCGCGCCGGTCGACGCCTGGGCGATCACTTCGGCGGTGACCGGGCCGACCCCGTGCAGTCGTGCGGCCTGCGAGGCGTCCACGGGGCCCGGTGGCAGGTCGTGGACGGCGTCGGCCGCCGTGTGGAAGGCCCGTACCCGGTACGGGGACGCCCCGCGCCATTCGAGGAGGAAGGCGATCCGGCGCAGGGCCTCGTCGGGGGTCATCACGGAAGCGTCCTTCCGCCGGGGGCGTCGACGATCTCGACGGTGACGTGGCAGGCCTGGCCGGAGGCGGGAAAGGCGTACGCGGGTGCCATCTCCGCCGGCCGGGCCGGGCGGCCCGACGGCGACTGCTCGCCGGACTTCGTCGGGCCGGGGATCGCCGCCGGGACCAGCGGGGTACGCACCGGTCCCGGCGCCACGGCGTCGGCGCGGATACCGCGCCCGGAGAGCATCCGGGCGAGGCCGTGGGTGGAGGAGCCGATCGCGGAACCCGTCGTCGCGTGGTCCTGGCGGACCTGGTCGGGGGAGGACATCGCGGCCTCCTTCCGGTTCGGTCGCGTGTGGCGGCGGTCAGGAAGAGGGCGGGTACGGGGCGCTCTTGAGGCGGCGCGCGAGGTGCGCGGTGTTCGCGGCGAGGGTCCGGGTCGTGGCCGCGGCCTTTCCGGCCCTGATCCGAAAGAAACGACCTAGCTCCGCGTCGAGGCGTTCCAGGACCCGCCGGGTGATGCTGGAGGGGTGGCCGCGCCAGATCGGTGTGGACAGGATCAGGATGTCGCAGCCCAGGATCGTGTCGCGGATCTCCGGCCAGGCGTCGCCGTCCCCCATGTCGACCTCGACGCCCGGCTTGACGTCGTGGTCGGCGATCCGGATCACCTTGCCGGTGACGCCGTGACCGGCCAGGGCAGCCGTGGTCTGCTCCGCCAGCAACTGCGAGCTCGACAGCTTCGGCGACGGCGAAAGCGTGCAGACCAGCGAGACGGCGCGCAGCGGGGTGGTCTCGGTGGTGGTGTCCATGTGACCCGGCTACCCCGATGGTCGTGCCCTATCCCGTCCGCCGGGGCCGGGGCCGGGGCCGTCGACCGCAGCAGCCGCTTGGCCAGGTGCACCATGGAGCGCGCCTTCAGGCCGACGCCGACCTCACCGATGCGGCCCTGTGCATGATCGGAACGGGACTTGGCGGCCGAACTCCGCCCGAGCGTCGAGACCACCTCGTTGACGCCTCATCGAACCGGTGCCTGGGGTGCGGCGCCGGAGCCGGCGGAGCCGTCGGCCCGTTCCACGAGGGTCAGGGCGGCTGCGGCGGTCTTGAACTGCGGCTGTTTGGAGACGGGGTCCCAGAGGGTGGCGATCAGCTCGTTCGCCGCACGCCCCGGATGCCCGGGGGCCGGGGCGCTGCCGGCCGGGGTGTCCCAGTACCCGTAGTGGAAAGGTACGAAGAGGACACCCGGACGGACCGAGCCGCCGACACGCAGCCGTCCGTGCAGCCTGCCGCACCGTGTGCTGACCTCGACGAGGTCGCCTTCGGCCAGACCGAGGCGGGCCGCGTCGGCGTCGGCGATCTCCACCCACACGTCCGGGGCCGCGTCCGCGAGCCGGGGCACCCGTCCTGTCTTGGTGCGGGTGTGGAAGTGGTAGAGGGTGCGTCCGGTGGTCAGCTGGAAGGGGTGGTTCCCGTCCGGCCACTCCTTCGGCGGGACGTAGGGAGCGGGCCTGATGAGGGCCTTGCCGGCGGGATTGACGGACCGGTACCAGTCCTCGCCCAGCGGCTCGCCGGTCACCAGGTCCTTGCCGTACGTCTCGCACAGGTCCGGGTGGGCCCAGGCCGCGCCGTCCTCGTAGAGGCGGTCCGTGCCTGCGGGAGCCTGTGCGGTGCACGGCCACTGGATGCCGCTCGGGCCGCGCAGCTTCTCGTAGCTCAGGCCGGTGTAGTCGCAGGGCCGTCCGGCGCTGCACCGCTTCCAGGCTTCGAAAGCCTCCTCGGGGCCCCTCCAGTGGACCAGCGGGCCGCCGTCCTTGTCCTCGAAGCCCATGCGGGCCGCGTAGTCGAGGAAGACGTCCAGGTCCGGCCGGGCCTCACCGGGCGGGTCCACCGCCTTCTCGGACAGGTGGACGGTGCGGTCGGCGTTGGTGAAGGTGCCCGTCTTCTCGCCCCACGTCGCCGCGGGCAGCACCACGTCCGCGAACTGCGCGGTCTCGGTCAGGAACAGGTCCTGGACGACCGTGAACAGACCGTCCTGGGCGAGGACGGAGCGGATCCGCGGGAGTTCGGGCAGGGACACGGCCGGGTTGGTGGCGCTGATCCACAGCAGCCGCACCGAGCCCTGCTCCGCCAGCCGGAAGATCTCCATGGCGTGCGTGGGCGGTCCGTCGTGGGGGATGGCCGACGGTTCCACGTTCCAGACCCGCGCGAGGTCGGCCACGTGGTCCTCGTTCTGCCAGTTGCGGAAGCCCGGCAGGTCCCCGTCGGCTCCGCACTCGCGGGTGTTCTCCGCGGTGGGCTGCCCGTTCATCTGGAGCACGCCCGCCCCGGGACGGCCGAGCATGCCGCGGACCAGGTGCAGGTTGTTGACCTGGACGGCTGCGGCCGTCGCCTGGTTGGACTGGTAGAACCCCTGCAGCACGGTGGACACCAGCCGTTCGGCGGTGCCGAGCAGCTCGGCGGCCTCCTCGATCGCGGCCGCCGGAACGTCGCAGACGCCGGCGGCCCACCGGGGCGTACACGCTTCGACCTGCTCGCGCAGGGTGTCGAAGCCGACCGTGTGCCGGGCGATGAACCCGGGGTCGGTCCAGCCGTTCCGGACCACCTCGTGGAGCAGCGCGTTGAGCAATGCCACATTGGTGCCGAGGCGGGGCGCGAGGTGCACGGTCGCCCGGCGCGCCGTGGGGGTGAGCCGCGGGTCGACGCACAACAGACGGGGCGGGTCGGGCCCGTCGAGCCGGTCCAGGATGCGCATCCACTGGACGGCCTGGGTCTCGGCGATGTTGTGTCCGAGCAGGGCGATCGCGTCCGCGTGGTCGATGTCCTCGTACGAGCCGGGCTGGCCGTCGCTGCCGAAGGACTCCTTCAACGCCTGCGCCGCCGTCGCCGTGCACAAGCGGGTGTTGCCGTCCAGATGAGGGGTGCCGATTCCGGCACGGGCGAGGACGGCGAGCGTGTAGTACTCCTCCAGGAAGAGTTGCCCGGAGGTGTAGAACGCGATCGCCTCCGGCCCGTGGGTGCTGATGAGCTCCCGCGAGCGGGCGGTGATGCGGCCCATCGCCGTGGGCCAGTCGCTCGCGACGAGGCGTCCGCCCTCGCGGACCAGCGGCCGGGTCAGCCGGTCCGCGGAGCCGTTGGCCTGCCAGGCGTACAGGTCCTTCGGCTCCAGCCGGCCCCGGTTGACCCGGTCGCCGGACCGGCCACGGACCCCGACGATCCGTCCGTCCCGGACGGCGATGTCCATCGCGTCACCGTCGGAATGCAGGAGCGAAGCCGCTCGCACCCACGCGTCGACCTGCTCCTCGGACACCCCGTCGGCCAGACAGGAGTCCGTGCGCGCGGGCCACTCCCCGCCCTGGCCGTAGGGAGTGCGGTCCCCCCACGGGTCGGCGATCCGATCGCCGGGCACGCCCGCCGGATGACGTCTCACAGCCGCTCCTCTTCACCGTGCGGCGCCGTCGGCGCCGAACCCTCGCCGGGCGCGTACCCGGAGCGCACTCCCTGACACGGTTCGCGCCAGGCGCGACATGGGCGACGCCGAGCAGGCGCCGTGAGCAGGCATGCCTGAGCCGGCATCAGTCGCCCGCCGGAACAGCAACGAGCGATGGCCGCGTCCGCTTCTCCGCGCCACCCACCTCACTGCGACCGTTTCGCGGCCTCTCGGCACACCCGTACCGAGGGGCTCCCCGGCGCCGGAGGGAGGAACCTTCGTCACCGCGGGCATCCAGCTCGACCGGGCGCTGCACACCGAACGGCACGGGGGCGTAGGCGATCATGATCGCCTACGCCCGCCCCCTGCGGCTTCCGGCATCCGGCCGGGCCTTCGCGCCGGGGACGCCGCGTGCGGCACGGCCGTGGCTGTCCTGTCCGGGAGCCGGCGCCCCCGCCGCGATCCGGCAGGGGCGCCCGCGAACCCGTGTCCGGGCCCGGAGCGGAGCTCAGTGGGCGTGGCCGTCGTCGGTGTCGGCGTGGCCGGGGGGCTCTACGGCGTCCGAGCCTTCGCCGCCCCCGCCCGTTCCCGCGCTCGGTGCGTCGCTCGGAGTGGCGGAACCGTTGTCCGGCGTGGCGGTCTCGGGCTGGGTGCGGTGTTCGTCGCTCTCCGGTGCACCGCCGCCGTGGCTGTGCCCGCCGCCTTCGGCGGACGCGCCGCCCATGCCCGCCGCGAGGGCGCTCAGGCCGAAGTATCCGCCGCCCGCCAGGAGCAGAACCGCCAGGCCCAGGGGACTGAGGAGGCGCCGTGCCGGCGTGTCGGGGTCTTTGATGACGAACGCCACGTACGACACCACGACGCCCAGCGGGACGAGCACCGCGCCCCGGGCCGGGAAGTCGTCGAAGTGCTGGAGCCCGCCGCTGAGCATGCCGATGCCGAACGAGAGCAGCAGCGAGGCGCCGATCACCACCAGCCCGCGGCCGAGCGGCGGCCGGTCCTGGGCGAGCAGGAACTCGTTGACCAGTGTGGCGATCAGGAAGACACCCACGCCGGCGAGACCGACCGCCGTGTAACGGGCGGGGTCGAGCGGGTGGTGGACCACGGCACCGCTGATGAGGCCGGCGCCGACGAAGTACAGGACGTAGCCGATGTAGCGGCCGGCCAGGGGCGTGTGGCGCTTGCGGCGGCGGGACCGCGCGGAGCGTCCGGTTGTGCCGCGTCCCCCTGGTGCGGGGCGCGGCGTGGGGTGGTGCGGGGCGGACCGGTCGGTGAGAACGGACAAGGGTGTGCCTTCCAGCAGGTAGGAGAGCGCGCGGCGAACCACCTCGCCGCCCTGCGGGCGTGAGGTCGGGAAAGCCGGAACGCCGAATCGTGGTCCTTCGACGGGACGACGATGAGGGCAGCGGCGAAGGGGCCTGGGCAGGCCTGGGACGGGGATGCCGGCGTCGAGGACAGCGACGCGGTCGATGCGGTCGGGCCGGACGCGGTGTCGACGGGAGCGACGCGGTCGAGCCGGGCGCCGGTGTCGACGGGAGCGACGCGGTCGAGCCGGGTGTCGGCTAAATGCGCAGGACCACCGCTGAGGAGCCACCGGTCGTCACGGGCCGCTCGACGGCGGCCCGTGAATCGCTGTGCGCGAGACGGGAGAGCAGCGGCTCGCCGCTCAAGGACGACAGGGCAGGCGGAGGAACGTCGACGGCCTCGGTGGGCTGGCCGGTCGCGCAGTCCCGTACGGCATGGGCCGACTCCCCGTCCGTGTCGTGGCCGTCGCCCGACGCCGGAACGTGCTCAGGATGGCCGGGGGCGGCCGCCGCGGCGATGCTGCCCGGTGCGGCATGTTCCGCGATGCCGTCGGCGTGGAGACCGTGCGCGTACAGGAGCCCGATCAGCAGCGCTCCCAGCCACAGCACACGGAACCACCGCGAGACCGCACGTCGCGTGCGGGGCTTCCTCGCCGCCGTGGGTTCCATGAGCACGGCGCGATGATATCCATGGGGCGCGGCGTGACCGGCACTCGGGTGCCCGCGTATAGGCTCCGCCGCTCCGGACGGGCGCATGAGCAGCGGAACTGCCGGGCCTCGCAGGCGGCGGGGGAGAGGTACGCGGTTCGCGGTCCGCCCTGTCGGACACTCGCCACGGCCACGGCCACGGCCACGGCCACGGCCACGGCCACGGCCACGGCGATGGCATGCAGACCTCATGGTCTGCTTCGTCACGGGCCGCCTTCTTCCCTGTCATCGTCCGGCCGCGGCACCGCGCAAGGATGGTCTGAACGGTCCCGTGCCGGAGTCCTGACAGCCCTGCTCCGGCGGGGTGGCCGGGGCGGATACCGCGCGCGAAGGTGGAAGGACAGAACGCACGCGAGGAGGCGAGTCCTCATGACCGTCGCGGACGTGGTCGTGGTCGTCGTCGCCGCAGGACTGATCGCCGCGCTGGGCTGGTACTTCTTCGGCCCGCGCAAGGCCGGCACCGCCCGGCTCGAGGGCGGGGTGCAGCGGGTCGACGTGACCGTGCGGGGCGGCTACAGCCCGAGTCTGATCAAGGTGCGGGAGGGGGTGCCGCTGGACCTGGTGTTCGACCGGCGGGAAGCGGGTGAATGCACCTCGCGCGTCGTCTTCCCCGATCTGAGGGTCGGGGCAGGGCTGCCCGCACACACCAGGACCACCGTGCGGCTGAACCCTGACCGGTCGGGCACCTTCGGCTTCGCCTGCGGTATGAACATGATCCACGGCACGCTGGTGGTCGAACCCGCCGACGGCCCGGGCGAAGCCCCGCCCGCCCCACCGACCGCGTCCACGGCCGCCGAGCAGCACGAGGACACCACCGCCGCGCAGCACGAGGACACCACGGCCGCGGAGGACGCGGACGTCGCGGAGCGGCAGGCGGAGATCAAGGACCTGACCCGCCGTGTCGTGGTCGGGGCGGTGCTCACCGCGCCGGTGCTGTTCGCCGTGATGGCGCACGAACTGTTCGGCGCCGACTGGGTGCCGGGCTGGATGCTGGACCACTGGGTCCAGCTGGCCCTGATCACTCCGGTGATGGTGTACACGGGGTGGCCCGTGCACTCCATCGGCTGGGCGGCGCTGCGGCACCGGTCGGCGGACATGAACTCCCTGATCACCCTGGGTACGAGCGCGGCGTACGTGTTCAGCCTGTTCGTCACCGTCGCCCCGGGGCTGCTTCCCGAGGACGTACGGGAGGTCTACTTCGAGGCCGTCGGTGTGATCCTCACCCTGATCCTGCTGGGGCGTCTCCTTGAGGCCCGGGCCAAGGCCGGTACCGGCGAGGCCATCCGCGCCCTGATCGGCCTGCAGGCCCGTACCGCACGCGTCGTCCGCGACGGCGCCGAGACCGAGATCCCCATCGAAGACGTGGCCGTCGGGGACGAGATCGTCATCCGGCCGGGAGAGAAGATCCCGGTCGACGCCGAGGTGCTGTCCGGCTCGTCCGCCGTGGACGAGTCCATGGTGACGGGCGAGCCGATGCCGGTGACCAAACACGCCGGGGACGCGGTCGTCGGCGCCACCGTCAACACCACCGGCTCGCTGCGGGTGCGGGCCACCAAGGTCGGCAGCGACACGATGCTGGCCCAGATCATCCGCCTGGTACGGGCCGCCCAGGCGTCGAAGGCGCCGATCCAGCGTCTCGCCGACGCGATCTCCGCCTATTTCGTCCCGGTGGTCATCGCCATCGCCGTCGCGACGTTCGCCCTCTGGTACACCGTCGGGCCCTCTCCCGAGCTCACTCTCGCCCTGGTCTCCGCCGTCGCCGTCCTGATCATCGCCTGCCCCTGCGCCCTCGGCCTGGCCACCCCGCTGTCGGTGATGGTCGGCACGGGCAAGGGAGCCCAGGCGGGCATTCTCATCCGCTCCGCCGAGGCCCTGGAGACCGCCCACAGGCTCGACACGGTCGTCCTCGACAAGACGGGCACCGTCACCGCAGGGCGGCCCGTCCTCACCGACGTACGGCCCGTCGAGGACGTGACCGAAGCCGAACTCCTGCGCCTGGTCGCCGCCGTCGAGGCCGACAGCGAGCACCCCCTCGGCCAGGCGATCGTCGCCGGCGCTCGCGAGCGCCATGCCCAGGAGCGCGGCGCCCACGGCGAAGGAGCCCGCGACGAAGCCGCTCACGGCGCTCACGGCGACCGGGCTCACGGCGACGGCGTCCACCCGCCCACCGTGACCGGCTTCGACTCGATCACCGGCAAGGGCGTCCGCGCCGAAGTCGACGGGCACACCGTCCTGGTCGGCGCCGCCCGCCTCCTGCACGACGCCGGCGTCGGCACCGCCGCCCTCGACCCCGTCGCCAGGGGCCTGTCCGTGGCCGGCAAGACTCCCGTCCACGCCGCGATCGACGGCCGCCCGGCCGGCGTGCTCGCCGTCGCCGATCCCCTGAAGGAAGACTCCGCCCGAGCGGTCGCCGCCCTTCGTCACCTGGGCGTCGACGTGGTCATGATCACCGGCGACAACGCCCGCACCGCCGCCGCCATCGCGGGACAGGTCGGCATCACCCGGGTGCTGGCCGAAGTGCTGCCCGAGCACAAGGCCGACGAGATCCGACGGCTCCAGAACGAGGGGCACACCGTCGGCATGGTCGGCGACGGCATCAACGACGCGCCCGCTCTCGCCCGGGCCGACGTCGGCCTGGCGATCGGTACCGGTACCGACGTCGCCATCGAGGCCGCCGACATCACCCTCATCTCCGGCTCCCTCGCCGGAGTCGTCACCGCCATCCGCCTGTCCCGCGCCACCATGCGCAACATCAAGCAGAACCTCTTCTTCGCCCTCGTCTACAACGCCGTCGGTGTCCCCATCGCGGCCGGTGCCCTCTATCCCCTGTGGGGGATCCGGCTCAGCCCGATCATCGCCGCCGTGGCCATGGCCCTCTCCTCCCTGTCCGTCGTCACCAACGCCTCCAGGCTTCGCCGTTGGCGAGCCGTGCCGCTGCCGGAGACCGAGGTGGTTCAGCGGCGGCCCGAAGTCGAGTCCGCGGCCGATCGGGCCGCTCGCGGCGACGACGGGGCCGGCGCGGAGGAGACGGCCGTCGACCCGGTGTGCGGCATGAGGGTCGAACCCAGGACCGCCCCCGAACACCGGGAGGTCCAGGCCGGCACCCTCCACTTCTGCTCCGCGCAGTGTGCCGAGGCCTTCGACGCGGACCCCGACCGCTACACCACTCGCGCCCCAAGCTGAGCCGATGCGAAGGAATCGCCATGGCCTTCGTGCGGATCCTGTACGCCTCCGAGCCCCGTCCTCCTGGCAACAGCTCCCGTCGTCGGGGTGGCCGGGTAGCCGGGGAGCCGGGTCGTCGGGGAGCCGGGTCGTCGGGCTCGTCGGCGATGAGTCCACCGTTCCCAGCCTCGGGAGCCGGACCGTCGGCCACAGGGAGGCCATGTTCCTTTCGTACCCGACCGGCCTCCATAAGGGGCCGGTCGGGCCCTGTGCGCGGTGTCCCGACCGCGGCACGGTGAGAGGTGTCCGGACCGACCGGGAGCAGGGGCGCCCTCGCCCTGCACGAGCGGGTCCGGCCGTCGGGAGCGTGAGTGGCCATGATGTTCTGGTACGGCGACGGAATGAACGGGTGGGGCTGGTTCGCCATGGCGGCCGGGATGGTCCTGTTCTGGGGCCTCCTCATCACCGCCGTCGTGTTGATCTTCCGATCCCTTGACCGTGCGGCGGGACGACCCGTCCGCCAGGGCCCCACGGCGCCCGAGCAGATCCTCGGCGAGCGGCTGGCCCGCGGTGAGATCGACGAGGAGGAGTACCGCCGGCGCCTGAGCGCCCTGCGCGCGAGCGGGGAGCCTTAGCCGGTGGCGCCGGGATGCGGGCAGGGACGCGCGCGCGGGTCGGCCGCCTTGTTACCTACCCGCAGTCAAGACGTCACGACCCTGCGTGATGAGCAGCCGGGCAGCCTGGATCGCGCGAGACGAACCGGGCACACCCGGCCATACTGAGCATGACAGCAGCCGTCCAAGGGTCCGTACGGACAAGGATCGCGGTGTCGATGCAGCAGGTGCCCTTCGACGAAGTGACCACGAATGCGGCCCGGGACGCGGGCGGGTGGCTGGGTGCCCTGCCCGTGGCCGTGGTGGCCACCAGCTCGGAAGGGACCATCGTCCGGTGGGACCACGCCGCGGAGGACCTGCTCGGCTACACCCCGCACGAGGTGCTCGGCCGGCACATCGCCGACCTGCTCCACCCCGGCGCCGACCGCGGCCTCGGCCGGTCGCTGTGGGAAGGCGCGGCCACGGGGCGCGGCGTCATGGGCGTCGTCACCGCCTGGCACAGAGAAGGACGGCCGCTGGATCTGGAGATCTGGGCGTGTCCGGTCCCGGCCCGGCACCGGGGCGGGACGACGGTGCTGGTGTTCGCCGCGGAGGCGGAGGCGGCACGAAGGATCCGCGGCTCGTCGGCGGTGTGGGACGGCCTGTTCGCCCGTTCCCCGGTCGGGATCGCGATCCTGGACACCCAGCTGCGGTTCCTCCGCGTCAACCCGGCGCTGGAGGCGATGAACGGTCTTCCGCAGGCCGCGCACATCGGCCGCCGGCTCGTCGAGATCCTCCCCGACGTCAACGCCGCCGACATGGAACGCGCGATGCGCCGGGCCCTCGACGAGGGGAAACCCGTCCTGGACTCGCGTCGTACGGGCCGCACCCCGGCCGACCCGGACCACGACCACGTGTGGTCGGGATCGTACGTGCGGCTGGAGGACACCGACGGGCGCCCGGTCGGGCTGGCCGCCACCCTGATCGACATCACCGCCCAGCAGCGGGCACAGCTCGAAGCCGACGCGGGCAGGCGTCACCTCGCGCTGGTCAACGAGGCCACCTTCAAGATCGGCACCAGCCTGGACCTGGAGCGCACCGCCCAGGAACTCGCCGACATCGCCGTACCCGACCTCGCGGACGCCGTCGCCGTCGACGTCCTCGACACCCTGGCCGCCGGCGGCGAGCTCGGCGCCGGCCTGGTCGGGGACGCCACCCTGCGCCGGCTGGCCAAGGCGCCGCTGACCGGGTCACCCGTCACGGCCGCTCTCGTCCCGCTGGGACGCACGCTCGCGTTTCCCGCCAGCGCCCCGTACACCCGGGCGCTCTGCGCATGCCGCCCGTTCGTCGTGCCCGTCTTCGACGAGCAGGCCATCGCTCCAGCGGCGGGGCACTCCACCACCCCCGCGGAGCTGCTCCGGCTCGGAGTGCACTCGTTCATGATGACCCCGCTCGCCGCGCGCGGTGTGGTGCTGGGGATGGCGACCTTCTACCGGACGCGCCCCATCGGCCCCTTCACCGACGACGAGGTGGCCCTCGCCGGGGAACTGGCGGCCCGCGCCGCTGTCTGCGTCGACAACGCGCGCCTCTACCACCGTGAGCACGACACCGCCGCCGTGCTGCAGCGCAGCATGCTGCCGCAGCACATCACGCCGCCCCCGGGCATCGAGGTCGCCCACCGTTACCTGCCCGCCAGCGATGTCAACGAGGTCGGCGGCGACTGGTACGACGTCATCGCGCTGGGGGACGGCAGGGCCGTGCTCGTCATCGGCGACGTGATGGGGCACGGCACCGCGGCGGCGGCGGTCATGGGGCGGCTTTCCGCGAGCGTCAGAGCCCTTGCCCGCCTGGACCTCGCCCCCGAGGACGTGCTGTACCAGCTGGAGGCCGCCTTGTACGACCTGGCCGAACCGATGCTCGTGACCTTCCTCTCCATCGTGGTCGACCCGGCCACCGGCCACTGCCGCATCACCCGTGCGGGCCACCCGCCCCCGGCGGCCGTCCTCCCCGACGGCACCGTCCGCCTGCTCGAAGCAACGCCGGGACTGCCCTTGGGCGTCGGAGGCGTCCGCTTCACGACCACGGACGTCACCCTGCCCCTCGGCAGCCTCCTCGTCCTGTACACCGACGGCCTCGTCGAGGCACGCAACAGTGACATCGACTCACGCCTGGCCGAACTGACCGACCTGCTCGCCGCACCCGTCCCGTCCCTGGCCGCCCTCTGCGACCGCCTGCTCACGCACCTCGTCCCGGCCTCCGCGGACGACGACATCGCCCTGCTCATCGCCCGCGTCAACACGGCGAGCTGAGCGCCGGGCTCGGCGTCGCCGCCGGGGAGCACAGAGGCCTGGGTCGAAGCCCGTCTGCCGTGGCTTCGTCCCAGGCCTCTTGGCCCCACGCCTGTTGGCCCCAGGCCTCTGGATCCGGACCTCTCGTCACGGCCGGGCGGTCGCGTCCGCGGCGGTCGTGTCCGCCCCCCTTTGCGGCCGGCGCGGTCGCGAACGGGGGCGGGCTCGCGGCCGGGCGCTCGCGGCCGGGTGGTCACGAGGGCCCGGGACGCCTCCGACCTGGCCATGGCCCCCGGCGGGGTCGGTGGCTCGCTCCTACCTGTCGACGCCGTCGGTCACGTGCTGCCAGCTGTCCAGGTCCGCGATGCGTGCTTCCAGTGCGGGGCGCATGCCCGTCGCGCTGGAGGCGCCAAGTGCCAGGCGGAGCGGCGGGTTGGGGCTGTCGACCGCGGTCCGGATGCCTGCGGCGATCCGTGCCGCGTCGGAGAACGCCGACGCGGGCATCTCGCCAATGCCCTTCTGGACCTCTCTGACGGTCTGGTCGTAGTCGCCCAGGCCGGCCGCGACATCGAGGTTGGCAAGGAAGGGCGTCGCGGTCATCCCGGGCTGGATGATCGTGACGTCGATGCCGAGCGGCGCGACCTCGGCCGCCAGCGCGTCCGACAGTCCCTCGACCGCGTACTTGGTGGCGGCCAGCAGACCGACGCCGGGATGGGCGGACTGCCCGTAGACCGACGAACCCTGGAGGATGTGCCCGGACCGCTGTGCGCGGAGCACCGGCAGCGTTGCGCGGAGCACGTTGAGCACGCCGAAGACGTTGGTGTCGAACACGGCACGGACCTGTGCGTCGGAGGCCTCCTCGACGGCTCCGAACAGTCCGTATCCCGCGTTGTTGGCCACCACGTCGATACGGCCGAACCGCGCGAGCGTGCCCTGCACTGCTTCCCGGACGGCGTCCTCGTCGCGTACGTCCGCCCGGACGAGCAGCAGGCGGTCGCCGTGCGCTGCCGCCAGTTCTTCCAGGGGAGAGGTGTCGCGGGCGAGGGCGGAGACGGCGTCGCCGCTCTCCAGTGCCTGGAGCGTCAGTTCGCGGCCGATTCCGGACGTCGCGCCGGTGATCAGCCATGTGCGGGAACGGGTCTGCTGGGTGATGGAGGTTTCATTCATGTTGCGACCGTAAGCCGTTAGCTCGCAACGAGTCAATCCGTCTGGCTGTAAGGGTTGCTCACTAGTCGGCTTAGCTCGCTTGGCACTGATGTAGGGTGGACGTATGAGCAGTGCGGCAGCCGGATCTCCCGAAACCAGCCCTCGCGCCGTCCCGCCGACGGTCGAGACCGTCCTCGCGTTCGTGAACACCCGCGCGGACGGATCGGGTCGCCGGGAGTTGTTCGAAGACGGGGGCTCGTTCGCGGCGTGGCTGGCGGAGCGCGACGAGTTCGGGGGCGAAACCGTGGCCACCGACGCTGACGCCGCCGTCGCGCGCGAGCTGCGTGACGCCCTGGTGACGGTGCTGCTCGCGCATTCGGGTGATGGCGAGGCTCTGGGCGAGCCGCTGCAGCGTGCCGAACGGCACCTGCGGCGCGCGGGTTCGCTCTACCCGCTGGCGACGGTGGTCACGGCCGGCGGTGTCGAACTGGCGTCGCCGCAGGCGGGGGTGCCGCGTGTCTTCGGGACCGTACTGGCCGCCGTGACGACGATCGCCCAGAGCAGCGACTGGGGGCGCATCAAGGCGTGCCGGAACCCTCCGTGCCACTTCGGTTTCCTCGACCGCACCCGCAACGGGGGAGGGCTGTACTGCAGCACCGGCTGCGGCTCGCAGGTGTCGATGCGCAAACACCGCCAACGGCAGCGCCAAGGCGGCGGCGCGCCGTCACCGTCCGAGGCCTGAGCCCGCCCTGTCAAGGCCGCCGCGGTGGTGAACTCGACGGCGACTACATGAGCGTTGGCCGCTACGCACCCTCGTCGTCGTCCTTACGGGAAGCCCCGCGGCTCATCCGGCATCGGCCAAGCAGGGGTTCGTGACGGTGCCTGTGGTGCGGCGTGATCGGTAAGGGCGCTTGTCCTGTCATATTGCAAGCCCCGTCGTCGGATAGGGCGGTGCGCCATGACCACACCTGCGGGCGGAGCAGCCGCGCTGAAAGCCACCTCGGAGCTGCTCAGGGCCGCGCGCGAACTCGTCGGGAACGCGGCGCCGGAAGGGAAGGCGAACGGGTCCGCCGCCGAGAGCCAGATGCTCGACCCAGGTGGACTGCTGAGCCAAGCGCGTCAAGCCAAGCACAGCTACCAGGCCACGAGCCGTTGGATCCTCGCGGCCTTCGCGGTCGTCGGCCTCGTGCTCTTCGGCTCCCTGCCCTTCGCGAACATCGGCAAGATCACCGGGGCCGACCTCTGGCTCATGGGGGTCGGCCTCGTCTGCGCGGCGGCCGGCATCGTCCTGGCGATCTGGGCGGTCTCGATCGTCGCCGAACCCCTCGACGCGAGCCTCGGGGCACTGGAGCAACGCCTGGGCCCCGCCATGAAGGTCGTCAAGGACGCGAAGGAGAAAAGGGGCGACGCAGGGGACGCCGCCGGGGCAGGAGGGGACCAACTTCCCACCAGCTGGCGCCCGCGTCGGCGTGCCGAGATCCAGCTGGCCACGATGCTCGACGGCAAGGAGAAGGAAGCGCACCTCGGTCCGGGGATGGCCAGCGTCTCGGCCCTCATCAAAGAGCTGGGCGAACTGGAGAGGGAACGGCTGGACCAGGCGACCGCGGCGGCTCGGCGCGGCGAGGCACTCAGAGCCGGGGACGCCGCGGTATCGGCGCATCTGACCACCCTGGAGGAGCTCCGCCGGCAGGCGGACGACGTCGGCGGACTCGACGACCGGAGCCCCAACAAGCAGCGCCTGACCGACGACCTGAACCGGCGGATCCAGCAGGAATCAGAGGCCTACGCCGCCGCAGCGGGTGTGCGTGCCGAACAGGCCCGCCGGTACGCCGCCACCGACAGTGCTCTGGCCGCGACGCAGACACGACTGGACACCTACCTCGCGCACCGGGAGATGGTCCTCGTCCAGTCCGCGATGATGCAGATGCGCGGAACGTTCGGCCTCGCACGCTTTCTGATGATCTCCGGTGCCGCGCTGACGCTCGTCGGCGGCACTCTCTACGCCTACGTCCTGCCGACCGAAGGGTCCGGGGACGGTTCGGCCCAGAGCGCCGAGCGGCAGCCCGGCACCGCGGCAGAGATCACCGTCAACAAGGACACGGACATCGCCGGGCAGCTCCCTCCTTCCTGCGTCGGGCGTGCGCTCAAGGCGCTGCGGATCGATGCGAAGGTCCCTCCCCCGAACGGGCCCTTCGAAGTGGTCGTCATCGACCCCGCGTGCCCAGGCACTCTCTCCGTTCCCAAGGACCAAGGGTCCATCGTCTCGCCCGCCACCAGCTGAGGGGGCTGGAGCCAGTCGGTCGCCACGAGGAGGTCGTCGACGTTCATCCGGCTACTCCTGGCGCTCGCCCAGGAAGCCGGTGAGCACGGTGCCGGAGAGGAGGCGGAACCGCTGGATGGCACCGGGCAGTTCGGGGTCCCGGACACGAAGAGACCGCAGGGCCTCCTGAAAACGCCGTTCGTCGTCCATGGCGTCCATCATGAGGCCCTGCGGTTCCGCGTGAGCGGATCAGTCGGTGTAGTAGCCCGTCACGTCGGCGATCAGGTCGACCGAGCCGTTCTTGTTGTAGAAGGTGATCTTTCCGTCCTTGACCGGGACGATCACCCCGTTGGGCACGGTCTGCCCGGCGGTGAAGTTCAGGTTCGACGCCGAGGTGCGGGTGGTGCCGTACGGGTAGACGGAGACGAAGCTCGCCTCGGTCGGGTTCGTCGCGGTCACGTTGAGGACGACGGCCTTGTACTTCGTACCCACGGTCAGGCTCACCGTCTGCCCCGCGCCGACCTTGGCCTTCGGCACGCCGGTGCCGTTGCGGGTGTCCATCAGGCGCTTGGGCTGCATGCCGGTGAAGACGGAGCCGGTGCCCTGCTTGAAGTAGCCGGCGACGTCACCGATGAGGTCCACGGAGCCGGCCCGGTTGTAGAAGGTGACCTTGCCGTCCTTGACCGGGACGATCACCAGGTTCGGCACGGTCTGCCCGGCGGTGAAGTTGAGGTTCGACACGTCGGGACGGGTGGCGCCGTACGGGTAGGCGGCGACGAAGCTCGTCGCGGTCGCGTTCGTCGCGGTCACGTTCATGGCCACGGCGGTCACGTTCGGGTCGGGGATCGACAGCGTCACCGTCTGCCCGGCACCCAGCTTCGCCTTCGGCACGCCGGTCCCGGTGCGGGTGTCCATCAGACGGGACGGCGTGACCGCCTCGTACGAGGAACCGGCCGTGCCATCGGCGTAGTAGCCGGCGACGTCGGCCAGAAGGTCGACGGAGCCGTTCTTGTTGTAGAGCTGGACGTAGCCGTCCTTGACGGGGACGGTGACGAGGTTGGCGGCGGTCTTCCCGGCCTTGAAGTTGAGGCTGGAGGCCGAGGTCCGCACCGTCTCGTACGGGTAGACCGAGACGAAGCTGTCGGCCGTCGCGTTCGTGGCGGTCACGTTGAGCACCACCGAGGTGAGTCCCTCGGCGGGCACCCCGCCCCGGCCCCCGACCTTCAGCAGGACCGTGCCGTTCGGGCCGACCTTCGCCTTGGGCGCGCCGAGCCCGGAACGGGTGTCCAGGAGGCGGGCGGGCGTCACCGGCGTGTACGTGCCGGGGACGGTGCTCAGGGAGCTGCCGTAGACGTCGAAGGCGCCCCACTTGGACTGCGCCGACCCGACGCCGTCGAGCGGACGGGCGATCAGTTCCCAGCGGTACTGGCCGGACTCGATGCCGCGGCCCCGGGAGTCCTTGCCGTCCCACTCGACGCGGACGGCGGCACCGGCGCCGTGCGCCCCGCTGAAGGTACGGACGACCTGACCGTCGCCCTTCGTGACCTTGAGCTCCCAGGAGACGGGCCGCGAGAAGCGCCACACCGGCTCCCAGGTGCTCTCCGGCTCGACGCCGGACAGGTCGGCGTAGGACAGGGCGGGTACGGAGGAGTCGAGCATGGCCAGGGGCTGGTGGGCGAGACCGACCCGCTTGACGTGGACGTCCCGTGCCGCGTCGAGGAAGGCCACGCCGCCGCCGAACTTGTCCACGGTCCACGTGGTCCTGCGGCCGGAGCCGTCTGCCGAGGCGGGCAGGTCCGCGAAGTCGGAGGTCTGCCCGGTGGCCGCGTCCGTCAGCCTGAGCTTGTCGCCCTCGTGCCGGACGACGAAGCCGTCGCCGAGCAGGGCCTCGCCGACCGGGACCGCGACGCTCTTCTTCAGGGTGAGGTCGTAGACGCCGGCCTTCTCGGCTCCGCAGGCCCAGTACAGCCAGCGGCCCGCGGAGGCCTGGAGCTCGGTCGGCCGGCAGCCGGACGTGAGGTCGATCGCGGTCGAGGTGGTCTTCGTCTTGAGGTCGTACGAGTTGACCAGGTTGCCCGTGGCCGCGGAGGGCTTCCACAACTTGGTGTCCCACAGGGCGGCGGGGGAGTTCTGCAGGGTGAGCAGGACGCCCGACTCGCCCGCGTAGCGCTTCTCGAGGTCGCCGACGTAGGTCGTGTCACCGGCCTTCGCGAGGAAGAAGCGTCCCGCGCCGTCCACGACGGAGGCGCCGTCGGGGATGCCCTCCACCGGCCAGAAGGAGGACGTGCTGGTGGGAAGCATCACGCTGTTCCGCCACGCGACGACCGGGTCGCCGTCGCCGAGCGAGGCGAGCCCGGACGGGGCGGCGCCGAGGAAGCGGAAACGGGTCTTCGGCGCCGTCGAGGCGGGAGTGCCGCCGATGTTGGTGTCGACCTCGGCGAGTTCGACCATGCCGTCCCGGTCGGTGGGGCTGAGGTAGTGCAGCCGGTCGCCGCCCAGGGCGAGGTGGGTCACCTTCCGGGGCATCGGCGGGATGTCGCGCACGGGGGTCGCCTGCGGCGTGCCGTCGGAACTGGCCGAGATCCGGTGGAGGGCCCAGTCGAGGGTGCTGCTGCCGCCGGCGACGAGGACGCTGCCGTCGGGCGCGATGGCGTAGCTGCCCTGCTGGGCGTACTTCAGGAGCTCGGTGGCCGTGCCGCCGCCGACGGGGACGGAGCGCAGGGTGTGACCCGCGAGGTAACCGTTCTCGGGGTAGAGCAGGTTCCGCTGGAAGACGACCGTGTCGCCGGTGACCGTGAAGTACAGGCCCGGTCCCTCGTTGCCGACCGGCGCCGGAAGTGCGGTCTCCACCGGCTGGGCCGACGGGTTGTCGCGGGGTACGGAGATCAGCGGCCTGCCGTTGCCGGGGTAGTACACGACGTGGCGGTCGCCGAGGACGTACCAGCTGGTGGTCGCCATGGCGGCCGGCAGCGGCTTCACCGTGGCCGTCGCGTAGTCGAGCAGATAGGTGCCGCCGTCCGTGCTGTCAGCCGTGGGGCGCAGCCGGAGGATCGCGCCGCGCAGGTCCTGCTTGACGGCGAGGATCGGGCTGAGCCCCTTCGGGACCTCGGCGATCGGCTGCGCGATCGTCGTGCCGTCCTCGCCCGCCCGGTAGAGGGTGAGCGAGGTGAGACCGGTCGCGTCCGCGGTGTAGGCGAGGGTGGTGTCGGCGTTGTAGGTCCTGGACCACACCTGGCCGCCGGGCAGCGTGATGCTCTTCTTGGCCCCCGAGCCCACGCCGGCGATGGTGACCGTGCGCGGCTGGTCCGACGGCTCGGCGCTGATCGTCGCGTGGATACCGGAGTGACCGGTGGTCTGGGCATTGCTGATCGGGGTGTGGGCGCCCGTTGCGTAGTCCGTCCAGACCGTTCCGGTGCCTTCGAGGGTGTGCGCGTAACCGGTCGGGCCCGCGTGCTTCAGGGAGTCGACGCGCGGCTGCTCGCGGCCCGGGTTCGGGATCACCACCTCGTCGGTGGCGGTGGTGCTGGTCGTGACCGTCGGGGCCGCTGCCGCGGGCGCCGCGACCGTACCGGATATGCCGGCGGTGATGCCGAGGGCGGTGGCTGCGGCCAGCGACGCTCTACGGGCGTGCATGTTCAAGGAAGTCCCCTCCGAATGGCCTGATCAGGCGGGGGACGGGTGGCCTTCGTTCCACGCGTACTCCGCGCGGCCCCCTCCGGCGCTTCCCGTCTCCCACCGCCTGTCCGAAACCATGATCGTAACAGCGGCCTCCTTCGCGCCGCGGTGGAGGCCTTCGGCCGATGGCGCCCCGCGCCCCGGTGCCTTCGTCCGCCACCTTCCGGCACGTCGCGATGAAGCGTTCGGCGCGGGCCCGGGTCACCGGCCACGACGGAGCAGCGATGCAGAACGAGCGGTGGCCGGCGTCAGCTGCCGCACCCGCAGCCGTCGGCGGCCCGCGCCCCGGCCCGGCTCCGGGCCGGGTCGGGACTCTGCTCCCGGACGGTGCAGCAGGTCTCCGGCGCGGCGCCGTCCTTGGCGAGGGTGTCGGCGTCGGCCTTGACGACGTACACCTCCCAGGGCTCCTTGCCGGGGCCGGTCACCCACACCTTGTCCTGGAGCGCGTAGCAGCAGGAGGTGTCGTTCTCTTCGAAGGTGGCCAGACCGGCCTCCTGCAGACGGCCGGTCGCCGCGGCGACCTCCTCGGTGCTCGCGACCTCGACGCCGAGGTGGTCGAGGCGGGTGTCCTCGCCGCCCTCGCCCTCGATGAGGACGAGCTTGAGCGGGGGCTCTGCGATGGCGAAGTTCGCGTAGCCGTCGCGGCGCTTGGCGGGCTCGGTGCCGAACAGCTTGGAGTAGAAGGCGACGGAGCTTTCGAGGTCTGCGACGCGCAGGGCGAGCTGAACACGGGACATGGCGGTCTCCCTGACCCAGGTCTTGCTTCGATATCTGTCTATGCAGCAAGCATCCCTCGCCGCATAGATGGCTGTCAACATAGACGCATGTCGAATCCCGGATCGCAGGTGCTCGGCCAGGACGGCGAGACGGCGTGCTGCTCGCCGATGGTCCGCGAGCCGCTCGTGGAAGCAGTCGCCGCCGACCTGGCGAGGATGTTCAAGGCGCTCTCGGACCCGGTGCGGCTGCGGCTCCTGTCCCTGATCGCCTCCCACGACGGCGGCGAGGCCTGCGTCCGTGACCTGACCGGCCCGTTCGACGTTTCCCAGCCGACCATCTCGCGCCACTTGAAGGTGCTGCGCGAGGCCGGCCCGGTCGGCTCCGAGCGACGCGGCACCTGGGTCTACTACTGGGTGCTGCCCGCCGCGCTGGCCAGGCTGTCCGCGCCGCTCCAGACCCCGGCCGACACCGCCACCACCGCGGAGGGCGCGAGATGACCGCGACAGCGTCGCTCGCACGCCGGGCCGCGGTCGAGTTCGTCGGGACCGGCGCGCTGGCCGCCGTCGTGGTCGGATCCGGCATCCAGGCCACCACGCTCCTGTGGCGCGACGTGGTTCTGCTGGAGCGCCGCAGCCCCGCCGTCTCCTGACCAGCCGGACTGGGCGTTTCCCGAGGATCAGGCTACTGAGGGAGTACGAGTTGGCCCGGCAGGGCGCTCGGTTCTAGTGGTCCGAGCCCCAGCGCCAGAGGAGCTCCCCGCCCTCCCGGACCGCGGCCCAGCGGACGGCGGCCGCGTCCAGTCGAGGCCCCGTTCTCGCCAGCGCCTGCGCGTCCAGCGGCGCCGGGCCCACACCGCGGCCCTCCGTGAGGAGGCCGCGCCAGACCCGGTAGGCCCAGTTCACCGACAGTTCGGCCGCCATGACGGCGTTGCCACCCCGGCGCAGCACCTTCACCCCCGAGCGGCGGTGCCGCCCCGGGGCGACGAGCTCGAAGCCCTGAAAGGTGGCACCGCGCGCCGTCGCGCCCCAGAACCCGTCCTCGATGCCGAGGGCGGTCTCCACGACGGCGTGCACCAGGTCGTGCGGCATGCTCGGACCGTCCGGGTGGGCGGGGAGCCTCACGTCCGGCCCCTTGCGGGCGCGGACCAGAATCTCGTGCTGATTGCCCGGCAGCTTCCGGAAGACCATCTCCATCACGCACGACGGTAGGCGCGTACGCGCCCGCCGCCAAGCGGTTTCCCGGAGCCCAGCGCCGCGCGCCCGGGAGGCCTCCTGGCCCGCGCTGAGCGGAGTCCGTGTCGCGCCCGACCAGGGCCGAGCCGCTCCCTCCTGGGACTGCGAGAGCGCGAGACTGGGCGATTGGCGATTGGCGATTGGCGATTGGCGATTGGCGATTGGCGATTGGGCGACTGGGCGACTCGGGACTGGCGGACGACGGGACGGCGGGACGGCGGCACGGCGGGTCTGCGGGATGGCGGGTCTGCGGGACGGCGGGGCGGCGGGGCGGCGGGACTACGGGACCAAGGGGCTGGCGGGGCGCGGGACTGCACGAGTGCGTCAGGTGACTTCGGCGAGGAGGTGCGGGCCGTTGTTGCGGACGTCGTTCACGGCCGTGGAGACGGGCCGGGCGTCGAGTCGGCCGTCGGCCGGCCGGGTGAGCAGGCCGCGGAGGTCGTCGGTGTTGTGGTGGCGGGGGTCGAGCCAGGCGTCGTAGTGGTCCGGGGCGAGGGCGAGCGGCATACGAGGGTGGATTCGGCCGGCCGCGTCGGTGGCCTCGGTGGTGATGATCGTGCAGGTCGTCAGCCAGGCGTCGGGATCGTCGTCGTTCGTGATGTCGGGGTTGCGCCAGTACTCGTACAGGCCCGCCATGGCCATCAGCTGCCCGTCGGCGGGCTGGATGAAGTACGGCTGCTTGCGGGCCTTGCCCGTCGCCTCGTCCTTCACCGGCTCCCACTCGTAGAACCCGTCGGCCGGGAGCAGACAGCGCCGTCTGGCGAACGCGCGGCGGTAGGCGGGCTTGTCGTGCACCGTCTCGACCCGGGCATTGATCATGCGGGCGCCCACCTTCGGGTCCTTCGCCCACGACGGCACCAGCCCCCACCGCAGCGCGCGGAGCTCACGGCGCACCTCACCGCCGCCGTCCTCCTCGCGAGCGGTGCGCTCGAGGACGGCGTAGACCTGGTCGGTCGGCGCGACGTTCCAGCTCGGCGCCAGCGTCTCGTCGGGGCGCCAGTCGGTGACCTGGAAGAGCCGGGTCAGGTCCTCGGGGCTGCGGGTGGAGGCGTAACGACCGCACATGGACCTACTGTGCCACGGTCCACGCGTGCTGCGAGCGTGTCGGTGTAGCGCTGGTCCTTGCGCCAGAGCCGCCTTGGAAGTCGTTTCTCATGGCTGAGCGCGCTCCGGTTTGTCGCATGAAGTGCGGAGTGCTGTCAGCGCGTCCCAGCCGTCTCCCTGAGCGAAGAGGCGGCCAGCGGCGCCCTGGCCGGTGTCCACGATGACGTAGTGCTCGGGATTGAGGGCCATGCCCCAGGGCTCGAGGACGTGGACGCGGGCCAGAGTCCGGCCGCACGCCGTGCAGCCGATCCAAGGCACCAGGACGAGCTGATCGCCCAGGCCGACTGTGCTCGCGGGCAGGGGCGCGCTGACCGGGTTCTCGATCAGTTGCAGGACCGAGGCGGTGCCGCTGCCGGGGCACTGGGAAAGGCGCGGAGCAAGAGGAAGCGGCCACATGCCCCAGGCTTCGCAGACAACGGCGATCTCGGCCCGGGTGGTCTCGTCGATGGGCACCTGGTGCCGCAGCAGGGCGGAGACGAGCAGTTCGAGGCCGCCTTCCTGTTCGCCGATATCCCAGCAGTCCACGACGGCCTGGGCGTCGTCGGGCGGCAGGAGGGCGGCGAGCCGCTGCCAAACGGCAGCTTCGTTGGTCATGCCGGGAGAGTAGTGCGAGGGAGTCGGCGGTGTTCGGACGAGGGTTGCGGCTCTGCCGACGAAGGGGAGGAAGTGTCCGGCCGTCTGGCACGAGCCGTTCGATGAGATCCGTTTGCGTCTTCTGCAGCAGGTCCAGGCCGCGGCGGACGCTTGCTGCGGCGGCCCGCTGTTCGGCCACCATGGGGTGGGCCGCCATGGCCTCCGCAGCCTCCCTTGCCGGACCAGGACCTCGAACAGTTCCCCGCGTGCCTTGACCGTGCCGACGTCCCGCAGTTCTGCGGCAGCAGCGGCGAGGTGGCCGGCGGTGCTGAGGAGACGGGACCTGACGATGCAGGTGTCGCTCCACGGATCCGGGTGGGCTTCGACCACGGCCATCGCTTCCTCGACCCGCCCGAGACCGGCAAGAGCGAAGGCCTGCCGGCTGTGCTGGAACTCCTCATGGCCGCTCCGCTCGCCGGACCGGCCGGCCCCTGGAGTCGCCACTCGGCAGGCTGCGTATCGTCTGCTGGTGATCCACCGTGACAGGGGAGGGCATGGGCAGGCAGGAGACGTACCGGAAGGTGTACGCCCCGCTGCGGCGGGCGGGCGTGGAGGTGCTTGAAGGCGGCGTGCCGGAGGTGGTCCTGCCGGTGTCCGTCGTGAGTGCGACGGTCAGCTGCACTCAGGAGGAGACCGGCCGACGAGATGCATTCACCGACTTCCGCGAGCCGCACCTCATCGAGCACGCCAACCGGGGTTGGTACGAGTTGGCCACATCCTTCGGTCTGTTCGATGCCAACCGAGAGTTCCTGCTCGCCCTTCCCGCCCACCGGTACAACCCGCGGGGAGACGTCGACCAGCCCAGGCTGTGGCGCCGGGTCCGGCTTCTCGACACCTGGGACGTCATGGGCGCGGCGTGCGCGATCCCGCGGGGCAGATCCGTAAGCGGGTACGAGGAATGTCTGCTCGGCTCGCGGGCAGGACGGCCGGAATTCGCGATGCTGTCACTCGACAGCACCGTCTGCGTGGTCGGGACGACCTGGCAGGACGGCATCGGCACCCTGGCTGTGCCCGACCCGGGCGACACGGTGCCCGTACGCCGCATGATCGACTGGGAGGTCAGCGGGGCGGACGTTCCACCCGATCGTCGCGCCCAAGCCCTCGCGTGGCTGCGGCGGAACACGCCGGCCGGGGTATCTGGGCGTGACCGGTCGGATCCGACACCTCGCCCCCGCGCATGACGGTCGCGACCGCCTCCCCGCTCCAACTGCCAGGGCGCTCTCCGTGCCGTTCCGGCAGCACCTGGACAAGAGGGCTTACATCCTCCGCTGCAACGTCCCTGCGGCTGCGGCTGCGATCCGGGGATGACTCAGGGAGTGATCGGGGGGCGGGTTACGGGGGCGGTGGGTGTCGGGTGTCGGATTTCTGTTGGGGTGGGTATTCGATCGGGTCGGCTTCCCAGTACCAGTCTTCCCCTTGGTGGACGGCTCGTCCGGGGACGGGGTTGGGTCCGCCGTCGCGGCCGGCGTGCCAGTGGATGAGCGCGATCACCGCGCTGAAGAAGAGGACCATGCCGAGGACGGCCCACGCTGCCGGGTCACCTGCGGCGAGCCGTGGCCCGCCCGTGGTCCAGAGGTAGCGCCCGAGCCGCCAGGCCACCATCACCAGCACGTACCCGAGCCCGAGGGCGAAGGGCAGAAAGACCAGCGCGATAGCCAGACAGCCTTTGTCCACGCTCCCGCGTCGTCTCATGCCAGCCCCTTGTCGCTCCGCCCGCTTGCCGGGTGTTGCCGGGTCGGGGCATACCCGGCCCTGGCCGGCCCGACACCGGGGCCGCCAGGACTTGCTGCCGTGCAGGTTCGCGCCTGAGATGTGCCAAGAGAGAGCCGCAGTCCGGTCCGGTCGGAAATCCAAGTGGATCCTTCGATCTGGGCTTGCCACGGCCGGTCGGATCCGGTCCCGTCCAAGGCCCCCTTTGCAGCCCGCATGCTGACGGAGTCGATCGCGCACCGCGAGCAGTCCAGTGCCCCACGGGGCCCGGCTCATCGAGGACGACGCGGTGGAGCCGGGTCCAGAGCCGCGCCCGGCTCCACGGGGCGAAACGTGGGCAGACCGTCCGCCCAATCGGGCCGAAGACCGGCAGGAGCTGCCGCCGGGGGCGCCCCATCCCCACCCAAGCCGGTTCATCTGCCGCCCCGCGCACCGGCGTTGGTACAGTCCGCGATCACGGCGAGAAGCACCTGGCTGACCAGGACTTCAGGTGGGGGGCCTGCCCGTCGAGCCGCAGTGGATCCGCCGCACCCACCGTGGCTGGCCGCCGTCTACCGCCGGACCCACCCCGGCGTCGACATCCGCATCCGCGACACCGATCTGACCGACCCGACGTGCGGGGTGCGCGCCGGACTGGGCGACGTCGCCCTGACCCGGGCGCCCTTCGACGAGACCGCCCTGACGGCGCGTACGCTGCGAACCGACCCGGTCGGCGTGGTCCTGCGCGCCGACGACCCGCTGGCCGGCCGGGACCGGCTGCGGCCGGCCGAGCTGAGCGACCGCCGCCGGTTCCGGTTCCCGCAGGGCACCGACCCGATCTGGCAGGCGTACTGGAACGGTGGCACGCCGCGCGAGGGCCCGCTGGTGCGCGCCGTCCAGGAGTGCCTGCACGCCGTGCTGTGGAACGGCACGGCCGGCCTGGCCCCGCTCGGACACGACCTGCCCGCGGAGCTGGTCGTGGTGCCGCTGGTGGACATTGGGCCGAGCCGAGTGGTGGCGGTCCGCAACGAAGGTGACACCAACCCCTTGATCCGGTCCTTCATCGATATCGCGGCAGCGGCCTACCGTCACTGAACGGCCCGTCAACCGGTGCGTTCGGATCCGTCCGTCACCGAGCAGGCGATCTCTGGTCAGAGCTCCCCCGGATGTCCACGTCGGCAAGCCACGGCCCTGCCGGCCTCCTCGACCAGTGGTGGGCGACCTGCACAGCGGTCGACGAAGACGCAGCGAGGACCGACGGCCCTCCGCGCCCTGGTGACGAGCGACTCGTCCTCAGGGCAGATCGCGGGCCGAGAGTCGGCCCGCGCACCGCCGCGACCTACCGAGCAACGACCCAGAGGACAGCGCCGGAGTCACCCGTGGCTCTCCTCACCGGTTCTGGCTTCGGAAGAGAGGGAGCCTCTTCGTGAAGGCCTTCCGTGGCGCGGTCTCCTGGTCGGCCGCAGCCGGCGCGGGTGTCTCGGGCGGGCCGCTTCTCCCGGTTGCCTCGGCGAGTGCGGCGAGCGCCGATTCGGCTGCTTCGCGGTAGAGGTCGCACGACTCCGTCATGGCCTGGAGCGCCTTCGCGTACCGGGTGACCATGGCCCGAGCGTGGACCAGCTCCTCCTCCTGGGTGAGCAGGTGCCAGCCCTGGCGGAGGCGTGTCAGGGCCGCTTCGGCGTCGGTCGGCAGCGGCCGCGGCAGGGAGGCGTACTCCGTGATCTTGCAGAGGAGTTCGGTCGGTTCCGTGCCGTCGAGGAAGACGTCGCGTACGGTGAAGCGCTCGGCCTCGTAGCCTGCAACCTGCGGTGTCGACGGCAGGACGACGGCACCGCCGCGGGGCAGCCCGACACCCAGCTCACGCTTCAGCGCGAAGTCGGCGATCAGAGCCTGCTCCGGCGTAGCCCGGTGCTCGACCACCCGGTGCTTCAGGCCCGGCGGCAGGAACGCCGTGACCGGTCGTCGCCCCAGCGCGTCCGGCGTCATCGCCTCGTGCACCACGACATGGATGAACCAGCTCTGCCGGGCGCACTCCCGCAGCATGCGGCGCAATTCACCGTCGTCCTTCGGCAGGTGATTCGCCGCCCGTAGACGCACGCCCGACACGCTGTCGTGATCCCAGGCGACCCGGTCGCTGTCGGGCCAGAACACGGTGGCGGGGGAGAGCCAGCGCGCATCCCACGGCCGCTCCGCCTCGGCGGCGAGCACCCAGGCGACCTCGTCATCGCCGTCGCCGCGGCGGGACACCGGCTCGTACGTGGTGAGCTGGGCGCGCACGGTGGCGCCGTCGGTCACCCGCCAACGGGCTTCGAAGAGACGGCGGGCCGACGGACCGGGATCGGCGGAGGCGTCCCGGGGGAACAGATCCGTCGAGCGGGCCGCCTCGACCGGGTCGAGGTCCAGGAAGTCGTCGATCACCCCGGCCGCCTTGAGGGCGATCAAGTTGCGCCGGACGTCCCGCTCGGCTTCCGGCCCGAGGTGACGCCCACGTGCGAGCCAGGCGGTGTCGGGGGCAGTGGTCGATGAAGGGCTGCTCTTGGCCATGGAACCGTCCAGTGGGTGATCAGGGCCCGACCAGTATGGTCCGTGGCCCGGCGGTCGAGTCCACCAGCCCGCCGACCCGGTCGGTGACACCGCCTGACGGCCGGCCGCCGACCTCGGGGAACCGCGAGATGGACGAGCGGGGAACCGCTCCCCGTGTACGCGCGCCGCGTCGGCCCGGGCGCGTACGGGAAGGCGTGCGCTGATCCTGAGAGGGCGCTCCTTGCCTACGGCCGGCAGCTCGCCGGTCTCCCGGCCGGTCGTATCGGTCGTGCCGCGGGCTCGGTCCTGGGTGCGAACGGCAGCCTGGACGCGACAGCGGAGTAGGAGGCCGACGCGACCGCGCCGCAGACCCGTGTGGGCCGTTTCAGAGTGAGTCGTAATGAGTCGGAGTGGGCCGGAATGAGTCGGAGCCGGGCGGAGCGGGTCGGAGTGAGAACGCCGAGCGACAGCGCTCAGGCGGACGGCTGAGGGGCCGCTTGGCACTCGAGGGGTGTGAGGTGGGCGGCGTCGGCGAGGAGGCGGGCCGTCCGCATTCCCGCTTCGACGACGTGAGGGGTGTCGCTCGGACGGCAACGCTGGGACCCCGGGTCGTACTCGGTCATGATCACACCGGCGTGATCGGTTTCGGGCTCGTCGAGCCAGGCGGGCCAGCCCTGGCGCTGTAGCGCCGTGTGGAACTGGCGCGATTGCCGGACGGCCACGACCGGATCGGCGGCTCCGTGAACCAGTCGGACAGGGATGGCCGACAGCGTCATCTCCGCCTTCGCCAGTTCGTCGATCGGGGCGCGGCCTGTCAGCGGGTTAGGCCGGGTGTAAGCGCCGGCGATGCCGACGACGGCACGAGATCGCCAGCCGTCGAGTGCGAGCGGGTCCATGGCCGCAGCGACCGCAGCGTTGCTTCCCAGGGACCAGCCGGCGAGTGCGATCCGTCCGGTGTCCCCGCCGAATGCGGCAGCGTGCTGCTGGACGAAGAGCGCGGATTCACGCAGGTGGGTCCGGCCGCCGTCGTCGGCGTCGGGCCGCCAGTCCGGAACGAAGCACACGACGCCCAGCGAAGCCGCGGCCCGGGCGAGTGGCGCGAGGACGTCCCGCTCGTCCGGACCTCTTCCATGCCAGAGCAGCACGACGGGCGAGGCCTCCGATGCCGCCGCGGGTCGGTACACGTCCAAACGCTGCCCACTGGCTCCGTACGTGAGTCCGCCGGCCACAGCGACATCCAAGGTCACGACCACCCATCCCGTTCCGCATGACGTGCTGGCGTTTGTATGGCACGCCAGGCCCTGACCCTACCCAAGCGAACCCCAGGTGCGGTGCCCACGTGGCTGGGTGTGGCGGTACAGGAGGTCTCGTGTCCGTCCGGCTCGCTGGGCTCCTTCTCCCACCGGCGTCGCCCGCTTCGAGGCTCTCGAAAGGCTGAGACCCGCCAGCGGGCCTGCACGGATCTCGTCGCGTCGGCCGGGCGGCCGATCGGCAAGCCGGTGCCGCGCGAACGAGTGCTCGGGGACGCGCGGTTGGCGGCGCACCGACCGGCCGCCCGGGCCGCCGTGGACCCGGATGCGGGGGCGGGGCGTTCGGGAGTGCGTGGCGACGTGGTCCGACCGAGGGGCTGTCACATCTCTGCGGTGAAACACCGCCGCCGGTCGGGCTGGCGGGGCCCAACCACGGCACGGACACCGCGCGTTGGTGCGGTGGCGCCCCTTGTGTCGAGATGCGACCGGCATCCGACTTCCTGAACTCGCTCAACGCCGGTGACGAGACGCCCGGTTCCGCCCGCTACGCCACCTGGCGCTCACCGTGTGACTTGATCATCAGCCCCAGGGAGAGCGTGGCCCTCTCCGGTGCTCTCAACGTCAGCGCCTGCTTGGGCGTTGACCTGCACAGGGACCAGACGGTCTACGAGCAGGTCAAGACGCACATCGGCTAGCCGAAGGTCCGGGGGCCTGCGGGTGCGCGGCGGCTCGGGCAGGGCACCTGAGCGACCCCGCCGTGCTCCGAGACTCTCGCGTCGGCCATTGCGGAGGGAGGCTCGGGTGCCTGCGGGAACGGCGGTGCGCCTTGCAGCGAGCCGGGCATTCCGCCTGGCAGAGCGTCGGGCATTGCGCCTGGCAGAGCGCCGGCCGGAGCGCCGGCCGGATTCAGTTCACCGGCATGCCGATGCCCGGCAGCCACAGACGGCCGTGATCGTTGACCGTCAGCTCCCACGCCACCAGCTCGTCCGGACAGGCCGAACCACGGCCACGGACGTCGGCGACCAGGAGCCGGGCCGCCGACCTGGCCGCCGAGGGGTCCTCGTCGGCGAACGCCGCCCGCCACCAGCCGCCGTCGCGCTCCTGCCAGCCCCGCTCCCGCATGATCTCCTCCAGACCCGGCTCCGCGGCCGTCGTCCGGTGATCCACCATCAGCGACAGCTGACCCCGGTTCTGGCTGTAACCGACCCGCAGGTGCCGCGGCCAGTCCCGCGAGCATCCGACGACGAAGGACGCCCAGTCGCCCGGCAACTGCACCGGCAGCTGCTCCATCCACGAGTCCAGGAGCAGTTCGAGCGAGGACTCGAGGTGCTCCCAGGAGGCGGCCGTGTGGTGGCCGTCCCAACGGAAGGCCGGCCAGCTGCGCTCCGGCCCCCGGTGCAGGAGCCAGAGGTAGGGAAGCGCGTCGAAGCCGTGCGGCTGCTCCGGCCGCCAGCCGACCGAACCCGATTCCACGGCGGTGTACTCGCGTCCGTGCAGGTCCGACGCCGTGTGCACCGAGAGCGTGGCGCCCTGCGGGGTGCCGGCCAGCAGCACGACGTGCGGCCCGGTGTGCCAGCGCACGCTGGGGCCTGCGGCTGAACCTCCGTACAGGGTGGGCTCGCCGAGCTCGGCCGCCACCGCCTCGTACACCGGCCGCAATGCCTCGCGCCGGGTCGCGCGGTCGGCCCCGGGCGGGTACGGGGCGACGATCACGGCAGGCTCGCCCAGGTGGGCGACCGGAGAGTCGTGCAGGGCGCGCGCGTGGGCGGCGGCACTTGCGGGACCGGAAAGGGAGAGGGGCGTGCTGGTAGCCATAGCGCCATCGTGCCAGGTGGTCTTCGCCGTCCGGTGCTCGGCCTGACGGGACTTGGATGTCGCACGCGCGTCCTGACGGCGAGCCCTCGGCCCTGGGCTGACCGCTCTCGCCTGCCGGCAGGTGGGTGTCAGGGCCGGTGGAGCTCAGAAGGCGCCCGCCTGCCCGCAGGTGCGTGTCCGAGCCGGTGGAGCTCAGGGCGCGCTCGCCTGCCTGCACCTCGGCGTCCGAGCCGGTGGAGCTCAGAACGTTCTCGGCTGACGGTCAGTCGGCGTCCGGGCCGCTGGAGCCCGGCACACGTGCGTCCCGCTCCTCCCTCCACGGCCGCTGAGGTACCGGCACCTGCCGATAGAGTGAGCGAACTCCCGTAGGACTTCGACCGGATACGAGCAGGGGTGGGGAATGCCGAAGCATCGGCTGTCCAGGAGAGGCCGGCACGTGGCCCTGGCCGTGACCGGCGTCGTCGTCATCGCCGGTGCCGGGATCACGGCGCAGTCCTCGATGGCCGCTTCTGCGTGGCCCGCGCAGAAGACCTACGTCGGCCGGGCATTCGACACCTGCACCGCGCCCTCGCTCACCGCCATGAAGGCATGGAAGCAGGACGCCTACTACGGCGGTGTCGCCGTCTACGTCGGCGGCAGGAACCGAGGCTGCGCCCAGCCCAACCTGACCAGGTCCTGGGTGAAGTCGGTCGACACGCTCGGCTGGCGGATCATCCCCCTCTACGTGGGGGCCCAGCCTCCTTGCCAGAAGAGCGGCAACAAGGAGAGGTTCACGTCGGCCACCGCGGCCTCGGTCGGCGCGAGCAACGCCAACGACGCCATCGCCAAGGCCTCGGCGCTCGGCATGAAGACCGGGAGTCCGATCTACCTGAACATGGAGGCGTACGACACCGCCGACAAGGCCTGTAACGACGCGACCTTGGCGTACGTGCGGTCCTTCACCAGGACCCTTCGCGCCAAGAGCTACCGCGCGGGTCTCTACGGCTTCAGCAGCTCCAGCGCCAAGGCGGTCGCCACGGCCAAGGACCGCACGGACCTGCCGGGCAACCTCTGGTACGCCCTGTGGAACGGCCAGGACACCACCACGAAGGACTGGCCCTGGGACCCGAAGCTCTACACCGACCACAGCCGCGCTCACCAGTACAAGGCCAACAGCAAGGAGACCCGACGCGGTCACACCCTCACCGTCGACCGCAACGCCTGGGACGCCCCCGTCGCGATCATCGGCTGACCGGCCGGCGTCCGCAGCGGCACAGCGCCGGCATCGAGCGGCGGCGGCGGACAGCGAGCGGCGTACGGATCCGGCCCCGATGGGGGTGCCAGGGCCGGACCCGTACCCGCTGTCCCTTCCCACCACCGCCCGCCTACCCGTGAAAGCCCCATGGATGCAGCCGAACGCTCCTGGTCCCTCTCCGCTCGGCGCCGGCACCGGTCTCGACACCGGCACCGGTCTCCGCATCAGCGCCGGTCTCCGCACCAGCACCGAGCTCGCCACTCGTAACCCGCAGTAGCAGCACTGTTGGCGAGCCGAGGGTCCGGGGTGGAAGTCCCGTCCGCGATGATCCTGACCGGCAGACGCCGTGAGCAGGCCTTTCGCGGTCCGCGAAGGATCGATTCGGTACATGGACGCATGCGCGCGCCCGAAGCGGGTGACACGCCGGGGGTGGACCTCTTGCGACGTAGTGTCCAGCCTGGACTCGTGGTGGTGGTCACCGGGGCCTCCAGCGGCATCGGCCGCGCCACCGCCCTGGCCTTCGCGCGGCGCGGCGCCCGGGTCGTGGTCGGTGCCCGCAGCCCGCGGGTGCTGGAGCGTGTGGCGCGGGAGTGCCGGGCCGCCCACCCCGCGGCCGAGGCGGTCGCGGTGCCCGCCGACGTGACGGACGCCGAGGCCGTGGAACGGCTCGCCCGGACGGCCCGCGCCCGCTTCGGGCGGATCGACGTGTGGGTGAACGCCGCCGGCGTGGGCGTGCTCGGCCGCCTCAGCGACGTAGAACTCGCGGACGTACGCCGGCTGTGGGACGTCAACGTCCTGGGCGCCCTGCACGGAGCCCGGGCAGCCCTGCCGACGATGCGCGACCAGGGGCGCGGGGTGGTCGTCGACATCGCGTCGGTCCTGGGAGGAGTCGTCCAGGCGCCCTACATGGGGCCCTACGCCGCCTCGAAGGCGGCCCTCGTGACGCTCGACGAGGCCCTCCGCCAGGAACTGTCGCTCGCCGGCGCCCATGGAGTGCACGTCTGCACCGTTCTGCCGACCGGGGTGGACACTCCGTTCTTCCAGCACGCCGCCAATCACACCGGCCGCGCCATGCGCGCCTTGCCGTCGGTCGCGACGCCGGAACGTGTCGCGGCCGCCGTGCGGCGCGCGGCCACCCGAGCCCGCCCGCCGCGGCGGGTGGCCGTCGGGCCCGGAGCGCGGCTGCTGCCCGCCGCCTACGCCACCCTCCGCGGGCCCACCCTCCGCCTCATCGCCTGGCGGACCGAACGCCACTATCTCGGCCGGCACGGTTCCGCCGACGCGACACGGGGCCGCCTGTGGACGCCGTCCGGCGACTCGGCCTCCGTCCGGGGCGGACGTCATGCCAAGGCCCGGACGGCCGGCCGCGGCCTCGCGATGCTCGGGCTGGCCGGAGCCGTGGCCGTCGTCGGCGGGCGGGCCGCGACCCGGACCGTCTCATCACCACCCGGAACCCACCCCGACCACCCGTGAGGAGACCTCTCATGGCTCGATGGCACCGGCTGATCACCGCGACCCCGGCGGACGTCTGGGCCGTCCTCGGTGACGGCTCGCTCTACGCCCGCTGGGTCGTCGGCACCCAGGACACCTGGGAGCGCGACGAGGCCTGGCCCGCCGTGGGGTCCGAGCTCGGCTACACCGTGAAGCTGGGACCTTGGACGATGAAGGGCCGTACCATCTCCCGGCTCTGCGAACCCGGAAAGCGCCTGGAGCTGGAGGCCGTCAACCCGCTCGGCAGCGCACGCATCGGCCTCAGGACCCTGCGCTGGGGCGACGACTGCCTGGTACTGGTCGACGAACACCCGCTGCGCGGGCCCGCCACCCCTCTGCACAACACCGCACTGGACGCGCTCGTCCGGTGGCGCAACCGGCACATGCTCGCCCGGCTGGACCGCGCGGTGAAGGAAAGGGCCGAACAGGCCGAACAGTCGGAGCCCTCCGCGCACACGGCGGGAGCCGGGTGGGCCGGCACGAGCGCGGGAACGTCCCATGGGCATCCCTGACGCCGTCGTGATCGGGGCCGGTCCCAACGGCCTCGTCGCCGCCAACGTCCTGGCCGACGCCGGCTGGCAGGTCGTGGTCCTCGAGGCCCAGGACGAACCCGGCGGGGCCGTGCGCAGCGACCGCGGCGTGCATCCCGACTACGTCCACGACACGTTCAGCGCGTTCTATCCACTGGCCGCCGCCTCGCCCGTCCTCGCGAAGCTCCGCCTGGAGCGCCACGGCCTGCGGTGGAGCCACGCGCCCTCGGTCGTCGCCCATCCTCTGGAGGACGGCCGTTGCCCGGTCCTCGAACGGGACGTGCGCCGTACCGCCGCTTCCCTGGAAGGGTTCGCGCCCGGTGACGGAGCGGCGTGGGAACGCCTCGACCGCCTGTGGCAGCGGACCGGCGACGACCTGGTGAACTGTCTGTTCACCCCGTTCCCGCCGCTCCTGCCGGGCTTGCGGCTGGCCGCCCGCACCGGGCCGGACCTGCTGCGCCTGGCGCGCACCATGCTGCTGCCCGCCCGCCGCTTCGGGCAGGAGCACTTCGCCGGCGAGGGCGGCCGGCTGCTGATCGCGGGCAACGCCCTGCACGCCGACCTCGGACCGGAATCCGCCCTGGGCGGCGGTTTCGGCTGGCTGATGTGCATGCTCGGTCAGTCGTACGGCTTCCCGGTGCCGGTCGGCGGCGCCGGCATGCTCACCCAGGCGCTGGTGGCCCGGCTGCGGAAATGCGGCGGCGAACTGCGCTGCGGCGCCCCGGTGGCCCGCGTCGTCGTCCGCGCGGGCAGGGCCGTCGCCGTGCGCACGGAGGACGGAACGGAGGTCCCGGCACGCCGCGCCGTCCTCGCCGACATCCCCGCGCCCACGCTCTATCTGGAGCTGGTCGGCGAGGAGCACCTGCCGCCCCGGGCCCGTGCGGATCTGCGCCGTTTCCAGTGGGACTTCGCCACCGTCAAGGTGGACTGGGCCCTCGCCCGACCGATCCCCTGGGCCACCGAGGCGGCGCGGGGCGCCGGGACCGTGCATGTCGCCGACGGCGTCGACGCGTTGACCCGGTTCGCCGGCCAGCTCGCGATGGAGCAGGTGCCGGACGTGCCGTTCAGCGTGCTCGGGCAGATGACCACGGCGGATCCCACCCGTTCTCCGGCCGGTACGGAGTCGGCCTGGGCGTACACCCACGTGCCCCAGCACATCCGGGGCGATGCCGGACCCGACGGCGTCACAGGCCGCTGGGACCAGCGCGAGAAGGACGCGATCGCCGACCGCGTCGAGGCCGGCATCGAGCGCCTCGCCCCCGGCTTCCGTTCCGGCATCGCCGCCCGCAGGGTGCTCGCACCGCCCGACCTGGAACGGCGCAACGCCGCACTGGTGGGAGGCGCCGTGAACCAGGGCACCACCAACCTGCACCAGCAGCTGGTCTTCCGCCCCTTGCCCGGCACCGGCCGCCCGCGCACCCCCGTCCGGGGCCTGTACCTGGCGTCCGCGACCGCCCATCCAGGCGGCGGAGTGCACGGCGCACCGGGCGCCAACGCCGCTCGCGCCGCCCTCAGGGCCCATTCGCTACGGACACGCCCCCGCTGACCTCCCGCCGACCCGACGACGCGCTGCCCCGCCGACTCGCCGACCTGGCTGTCGGACGGCACCGTCCGTCACGTCCTCCGCCCCCTGCCCCTTCGCGCTCAGGGGACGGACTTCGATGCGCCTCAGGGGCTGAGGACCTGGACCCGGTCCTGGGAGTCGACCAGTTCGATCCGTTCCACGTGGGGAAAGACCGCGGTGACCTCACCCGGCTTCGCCGTGCCGTCGTGCACGAGGCGGACCGTCCGCACCGTGTCCAGGACGAGTCCGTCCGGGCATGACGGCAGGTCCATCCGGTCGAGCGCGAGGACGCGCAGGCTGGGGAGGGCGGCGAGAGAGCGCCACGTTCCGGCGTCGGCGACAGGCGCCCGCCACAGGTTGAGCGAGGTCAGTTCGCGGAAGCGGCCGAGCGCTCCCAGACCGTCCTCGGGCCACACGTGCGGCAGCTCCAGGTGCTCGATCGGGGCGCGTGCGGGCAGGGCGGTCGTGGACCAGCGGGCATCGGCGTCCAGACCGAGGACGAGGGACGACAGCCGGGTCAGCGGGGCGAGTGCCGACAGGTCCGGCCGGCCGCCGCCGCGCCGCATGCGGAGCTGGGCGGGGTCGCAGGCGCCGAGGAGTTCGGCGAGCGACGGGCCGGACACCCCTGCGGCGATCTCCAGCAGGGCGGGCCGGAGACCGAGACGCAGCAGTTCCCCGGCCTGTTCGTCGTTGGCGACGAAGTAGCGGAGCCGGCTCGGATCGAGCCGCGCGACCACCTCCTCGGCGTACGACCGGCTGTCGAAGCGGTGCCACGACCAGATCAGCTGGGACCGGACCCTGAGGGACGGATGCCCGGCGAACCGGGCGAGGTAGGGGATCGCCGCGTCGGTCCGGATGTGGCTCGCGGCCGTCACCATCATCAGCGCCTCCTCGTCGCCGAGGCCCTCCGGATCTGGCAGCAGGCCGAGGGCGAGGCGGCCCACCTCGCCCAGTACCCTCGCCTCCTGCTGGGTCCGGGGCGGGAAGACCTCCGAGGCGCGGTCCAGTACCGCCTGCCGCACGTGCGGGGCCACCTCCGTCACCTGGTCGAGGGCGGAGACGGCGAGCACCAGGACGCGCTGCTGGCCCCGGCGGTCCTCCGCGCGGTCGGCGGCCTTCATGAGCTCCTCCAGGAGCTCGGCGCACTCGCGGGGACGTGCATGGCCCAGCGCCATGCGGATGACGTCCTCCCACTGGTCGTCCTCCGCGTGGGCGGCGAGGACGCCGATGTCCCACTGCTCGACCAGCGCCTTGGCGGCCAGGTAGTCCTGGAAGGTGCGGTGGACGAAGTCGACGGTGTCGGCAGTCGGTTCGCGCAGCAGGCCGCTGCGGTGCAGGAGATGGGTGAAGACCGCCCCCGGGTCGTACGCCGAGGCCTCCTGGACCGCGGGGACGGCGGAGCTTACGAGCGACTCGGCGTGCCGGCGGTCCATCTGGGTGCGCCCGTTGAGAGCCAGCCAGTACGCGAGCCGCTGGACGAGCTGGATCTGCGGGGCCTCGCCCAGTTCGATGCCCGTCGGGCTGCCCATGTCCCGTTCGCGGTCGCGGCGGCTGAGCAGCATGGATAGGGCGGCCTCGTACAGCGCCTTGCGGCCGCGCGGCAGGAAGCCCCGGCGGTCGCGGTGGAGGGCGCAGATGAGGCCGCACATCAGGGGGTTGGTGGCGAGCCCGGCGACCTCCTCGGTGGCACGCAGGGCGTCGAGCAGCGGCTGCTCGTACGGTGCGGCGGCCGGGCCGGCGGCCCGGTGCCAGCGACGTACGAAGGTGGTCACCTCGGTGCGCGTCATGGGGGCGAGCGTGAGCTCGGCGAAGCCGTCCGCGGCCAGCCACGCGTCGCCCACCGCGCTGGGGCGCGAGGTCACGAGCCAGCGGTTGCCGTCCCCGTACGCGGCCAGCAGGTCGCGCAGCCACTGGCGGGCCCGACCTCGTTCGGCCTCCGGAATCTCGTCGATGCCGTCCACCAGGACCAGGCCGCGCCCGGCGCTCAGGACCCGGTCGGCCCAGCCGTCGGGGGCGGTGAGGGGACAGCCGGCGGAGGAGAGGAAGTGCGCGGCGGCGGGCAGCCGTTCACCGTGCCGGGTCAGGGTGCGCAGGGGCAGGACGAAGGGGACGCGGCCGTGGAGGTAGGCCATGCCCTCGGCCTGCTGCCCGGTCGCTGCCGATACGGTCAGCCACTGCACGAGGGTCGTCTTGCCGGAGCCGGCGAGGCCGCGCAGCAGGATCCGGTCGTGCTGAGCGAGAGCGAGGTCGGCGCGTACGACACCGCTGCCAGGGGGCGTGGGGTAGGCGAAGCCGTCCGTGGACGGCCCCTGGCCGGTGCCGCCGGACCCGAGCCACTCCCCGCCCTCCTGGAACGATCCGTCCACCGGTCCCGGCGCCGTCGCCTCCAGCGACAGGTACGCCGTGTCGAGCGGCCACTGGTCCGGCGAGTGGTGCAGGTCGATGCCGTAGATGACGAGCCGGCCGTGCTTCTTCGCCAGGTGCGCGAGGTAGCGGCGCTCGAAGTCGGCGTCCTGCACGTCGGCGTGGGGGAGACGGGCGAGGAGCATGTCGGCCTTGGCGTGGAGCTCCGACTGGCCGCGGGCCTGCTCCACGAGGGTGCGGGGGACGAAGGCGGAGCGTTGGGTGAAGAACTCCAGGATGTGACGGCAGGCCCAGACGGTGACCGCGTCCAGGAAGTGCAGGGACGCGGAGGCCAGGCCGTCGGGGCTCGGGGCGGCGGCGCGCAGACGCGCCGCCAGGGCCTCGTGGCCGAGGGCCACGGCCTGGACGTCGTCCATGTCGAGGTCGCCGAGGGCGAGGAGGGTGGTCGCGAGGGCGTCGGTGACGGCCTCGGCCTCGTCGGCGGGGAACGGCTGCTCGCCCGGCCCCGCTGTCGCCCGCTCCACCAGGGTGGCGGCGAGGCGGCGGACGTCCTTCTCGGTCAGGGTGCGCTTCTCGCCGCGGAAGGAGACGAGTGAGGACAGGCGTACGCGACGGGCCTGGCCGGGAAGGCCGGCCCCCGGGCCGTCGGCGGCCAACAGCTTCCGGAGCAGCGGGCCGAGCGCGCCCGACGCGAGACGGGTGCCGATGACTGCCGGATCCATGGGTGTCTCCCCGCTCTTTCCTGTGCGCCCTCAAAGCGTCAGCGTAGTGCTCGACGCCCTTGACGCAGGCCGCGGTTGCGTGCCCCGCAGCCGTCCGTGCCCAGCAGCGGTGAGCCGTGGTCGACACGGCGTTCCTCCGGGCCGCGAACTCCTGCTCCGACAGGTCGGTCTCGTCGCCCTCCCAGAGCCCGCCTCCGTGAGCGGGAAGGGTCCGGCGAGCAGACGTACGGGAACGTGCTGGTCGCGCCGCGTCCACGCTGCTGGCCTGCCGCGCCGCTCGAACAGGCCCTGACGTACGCTCCTGCGGTACGTCGACGACGGGGGAGGGGCGGATGGAACGCCGAACGGTGATGCTGGGCATGGGCGGGTTCGTGGCGGCACTGGGCGGCGGGACGGTGCTGGGCGCCACGCCCGCGGCGGCCGCCGGCCGAGGTGTCGTCGTCGACGTCACCGCCCACGGGGCCAAGGGCGACGGAACGACCGACGACACGTCCGCCTTCCAGGCCGCCCTCGCCGCGGTCAAGGCCGTACCCGGCGGCGCCACGCTGCTGGTCCCGCCCGGCACGTACCCGATCGGCACGAGCCTCGTCCTCGGTGCCGGCACCACCGTCTCCGCGTACGGCGCCCGGATCGTCCGCATCAAGGACAGCGGTGCCCTGCTGAAGAACTTCGACTCCGTCACGCCCGCCTACGGCTACGAGGGCGCCGGCGACATCGCCGTCCTCGGCGGCACCTGGGACATGCGAGGCGCGCAGTTCGGCAAGCAGAGCGACGCCATCGGCTTCGCCCACTGCTCCGGTGTGCTGGTGAAGGACTGCACGTTCGTCGACACCCCCTCCGCGCACGCCATCGAACTCAACGCGGTCCGCGACGCGGCCGTCGTCGACTGCGTCTTCGACGGCCTCCACCCCGGCGACGGGGCAAGCCCCACCACCAAGGAAGCCATCCAGATCACCTGCGCCACCGAGGGCAACCTCCCGGCGCCCGGCTACGACGCAACTCCCTGCGAGGACATCCTCATCACCGGCTGCACGTTGCGTGCCGGCACCACCACCGGTCCCTTCGGTGCCCTGTGCGGGGACCACTGGGGCGCCGTAGGCGTCCACCACCGGCGCATCCGGGTCATCGGCAACACCGTCGAGAAGAGCGGCGCCTTCGGCATCCGCGCCGCCGACTGGCAGGACTCCGTCATCGCCGACAACACCCTCACCGGCATCGCCCTGCACGGCATCTACCTCAATTCGCCGCAGGGCAACGCCCTGAGCGGCATCACCGTCTCCGGGAACACCGTGCGCGGTGTGGACGGCAGCGGCGGCATCTCCGTGACGGTGCCCACCGGCGGCGCCCGGCACCGCGACCTCTCGATCGTCGGCAACACCGTCGAGTCGGTGAAGGGCGAGGCCGGCATCTACGCCACCCAGACCGACGGCCTCACCATCACCCGCAACACCGTCGCTTCCACCCTGCGGCTCACCGCCACCGGCAACAGCCAGGGAATCCATGTCCAGAACTCGCCGAACGCGCTGGTCACCGGCAACAGCGTCACGAACATCCAGGGCGACGGCATCGGCGTCGACAGCGGAGCCACCGGCACGCTCGTCGCCGACAACACCGTCACGACCACGACCGGGTACGGCATCAGCGCCGGCGCGAACGGAGCCACCCTGCGCGGCAACCGGATCACCGGCGCCACCACCTACGCCGTACGCGTCGGCGGCAACGCGGCCGGCACCTTCGTCCAGTCCACGACCGTCGACCAGGTCACCGGTGGCTCCTCGGGCGCGGCGATCGGAGTGATGGCGGGCTCCACCGGTACCTGGCTCGTCGGCAACGACCTCACCGCGCGCGGCACCGGAACCCCGGCGATCACCGACAACGGCAGCGGCACGACCCTCGTCCAGAACCTGACCTGATGACGTGTCCCGTAGGACACCCTCACGCGGCCGCTCCCGGTGAACGACGCCTACGACGGCGGTAGGAGCGTGTCGGCCGCCGTGACATTCGACGACAGAACCCAGGGGCCCAGGTGCCAGACGGCATGCAGGCGCCGCCGGTGGTCCAGTCGGCGCACCGGTCCCGTCAGGGTGACCCGGGCGGTCAGCCGCGGGTCGGTGCTGGAGGCGCTGAACAGCAGCTCCAGCGCTCCCGGCTCCACCACGCGCGTCTCCGCCCTGCCCGTGAACGACGCGAGGTCCGCGGGGACGGTCACGTGAATCCGTCTGCTCTCGCCCGGGGCCAGGTCGACCCGTACGTATCCGATGAGTCTTCGCACGGGCTGGACCACGGAGGCCACCGGGTCGTGCAGATACAGCTGGACGAGTTCGGTCCCGGCGCGGCCGCCGGTGTTCGCCACGGTGAGGGCGAGCCGTACCTCGCCGTCCGTGGGGATCTCGGTGGCGTCGATGTCCAGGTCGCTCCATTCGAAGGTGGTGTAGGTGAGGCCGTGTCCGAAGCCGAAGGCCGGCGTCGGGTCGATGCTGGACACCTCACCGGCGTGGCCCAGGCGGGAGGCCAGGTAGGTGGAGGGCTGGGCGCCGGGGTGACGGGGCACGCTGACGGGCAGTCGGCCGCTCGGCTCGGTGCGTCCGCTGAGGACGGAGGCGATCGCGCCGGTCCCGCCCTCACCGGGGAAGAAGGCCTGCAGGATCGCGGCGGACTCGTCGGCGGCGCGGCCGAGCGCGTAGGGCCGGCCGGCAAGGAGGACGGTCACGACCGGTGTCCCCGCGTCGAGGAGGGCGTCGAGGAGTTGCTGCTGCGCGCCGGGGAGGTCGAGCGACCCGGCGTCGCATCCCTCGCCGCTGGTGCCCCGCCCGAAGAGTCCGGCGCGGTCGCCGAGGGCCGCCACGACGAGGTCGGCGCTGCGGGCGAGCGTGAGGGCCTCGGCGAAGCCCTCGGTCTCGGCGTCGTCGATGCCGGTTCCGCGCGCCACGAGGATCTCGGCGCCGGGGAACTCGGCCACGAGGGCCTCGCGCAGGGTGGGCAGGTCGATGCCGGGTGGGGTGGCGGGGTGCTGTCCGCCGACGTGGACGGGGAAGGAGTAGCAGCCCAGGACGGCGGTGGGAGCTTCGGCGTTGGGACCGATGAGGGCGATCCGGCGCGGAGTGCGCGGGTCGAGCGGCAGGGTGCCGTCGTTGTGGAGAAGGACGACTGCGCGTTCGGCGATGCGGCCCGCCAGCTCGCGGTTGGCGGCCGGGTTCAGGTCGACCGTGCCCCGCAGGGCGTCGGGGTCGGCCGTGGTGTCGGCGCCGCGCAGTGCCGGAGGGACCGGGCTCCAGTCGGGGTCGAGCAGCCCGAGCCGGGTCTTCTGCAGGAGGACCCGTCGGACTGCCCGGTCCACGAGCTCCTCGGGCACGTGTCCCTTCCGGACCGCGTCCAGGAGGGGCGCGCCGAAGGCCTTGACGGTGGGCAGCTCGACGTCGACACCGGCGGCGAGGGCTGCTCCGGCCGCCTCGCCGAACGTTCCGGCGACGCCGTGCAGGGTCTTCAGGAACGCGATGCCGAAGTAGTCGGCCACGACGGTGCCCGTGAAGCCCCAGGTGTCCCGGAGCAGGCCGGTGAGCAGGCGGTCGTCGGCGGCCGAGGGAATGCCGTCGGTGTCGGTGTAGGCGTGCATCACCGACCGGACGCCGCTCTCCCGGACCGCCATCTCGAACGGCGGAAGGATCACGTCGGCCAGTTCCCTCGGACCCATGCCGACCGGGGCGAGGTTGCGACCTGCCCGGGAGGCGGAGTAGCCGGCGAAGTGCTTGAGGGTGGCGACGACGCCGGCGGACTCCAGGCCCTGCACGTACGCGGTGGCGATGGTCCCGACAAGGTACGGATCCTCGCCGATGGTCTCCTCGACGCGCCCCCAGCGGGCGTCCCGTACGACGTCGAGAACGGGGGCGAGCCCCTGGTGCACGCCCACCGCGCGCAGGTCGCGGCCGATGGCGGCGGCCATCTCCCGTACGAGCGCGGGGTCGAAGGTGGCGCCCCAGGCGAGGGGTACGGGATAGGCGGTGGCGCCCCAGGCCGCGAAGCCCGCGAGGCACTCCTCGTGGGCGACGGCCGGGATGCCGAACCGGTTCGCGGCGGTGATCCGCTGCTGCGTCCGCATCAGGGAGAGGGCTCCGAGGGCGGGGTCGACGGGGGCGCTGCCGAAGGGCCGGGTGAGCTGGCCGAGACCGTCGGGCAGCAGCGTGTCGAGGTCGACCGGCTCTTCCATGTCGTGCTGGTGCGGGGCGACTTCGGCGCCCTCGTCGGAGGCTCCCACCCACACGCCGTAGAGCTGGGCGGTCTTCTCCTCCAGGGTCATCTCGCGCATTAGCGCGTCGACTCGGGCTTCAGCGCTCAGCGCGGGGTCGCGCCAGGCGGGGTACGGGGCTTGGGGCTGGGTGGCCACGGTCTCGGTCACTTTCCTCCGACTCCCGTCGGGCCCTGGGCGAGCCAGGGCCTGACGGGCGGACAGATAGACGAGCAGGACGGGAGCTTGGGGTTCTTCGCGGAGGTGTGGGGAAACCGCGGGTGTGTCAGGTGCGGGTCCAGCGCTGGTTGCCGCCGCCCCAGCAGGAGTAGAGCTGGATCAGGGTGCCGTTGGCCGTGCCGTTGGCGGCGGCGTCGAGGCAGAGGCCGGACTGGACGCCGACGATGGATCCGTCGGAGTTGAGGCGCCACTTCTGGTTGTCGCCGCCCCAGCAGCTGTAGATCTGCACCTTGGCGCCGTTGCCGGTGCCGCCGGCGTCCAGGCACTTGTCGCCGTAGACCCGGAGCTCACCTGCGGCGGTGTAGGTCCACCGCTGGTTGACGGCGTTGTTGCAGTCCCACAGGTTGAGCTGGGTGCCGTCGGTGGTGCCGGCGCCGGGCACGTCCAGGCAGCGGCCCGATGCGACGCCCTTGATCTGTCCGGCACCGGGCGAGGGGGTCGGAGTGGGGGTGGGGGAGACGGCGTTGAGCGCGTTGAGGACGGAGGTGTAGGCGGCCTTCTTGCTGCCGTCGCCGTTGAACAGCAGCGGCGTCTGGTCCGCTCGCCAGGAGTCGGTGTCGCGCACACCCCAGACGGTGATGCCGAGGCAGCGCGGGACGGCCAGGCAGTCGTTGGTCACGTTGGCGTAGGTCGTGGCCGAGGCACCCTGGATGTCGAGTTCCGTGACGGCCACGTCGACACCGAGGGCGGCGAAGCTCTGCAGCGTGGTGCGGAAGTTGCTGTTGTACGGGCTGTCGCTGTTGAAGTGCGACTGGAAGCCGACGCAGTCGATGGGCACGCCGCGCTGCTTGAAGTCCCGGACCATGGAGTACACGGCCTGGGTCTTGGCCCAGGTCCAGTTCTCGATGTTGTAGTCGTTGTAGCAGAGCTTGGCGGCCGGGTCGGCGGCGCGTGCGGTGCGGAAGGCGACCTCGATCCAGTCGTTGCCGGTGCGCTGCAGGTTCGAGTCGCGCCGGGCTCCCGAACTGCCGTCGGCGAACGCCTCGTTCACGACGTCCCACTGGACGATCTTGCCCTTGTAGTGGGCCATCACGCCGTTGATGTGGTTGGTCATCGCCTGGCGCAGTGTGCTGCCGCTGAGGCTCTGCATCCAGCCGGGCTGCTGGGAGTGCCAGGCCAGGGTGTGGCCGCGCACCTGCTTGCCGTTCTGCACCGCCCAGTTGTAGACGCGGTCGCCGGCGGTGAAGTTGAACTGGCCCTGCTGGGGTTCGGTGGCGTCGATCTTCATCTCGTTCTCGGGCGTCACCGAGTTGAACTCGCGCCCCGCGATCGTCGTGTACGCGGAGTCGCCCAGCCTGCCCGAGGCGATGGCCGTGCCGAAGTAGCGGCCGCTCTGCGCCGCCGCGCTGCCGAGTGTGGTCTCGGCGGCCTGTGACGACGCGGGTGCGACAAGGGCGATGGCGGAACCGAGGACGCCGACGACCAGCGCCGCACACAGACCGCCGGCCCTTCGGCGGACGGTGGAGGGGGGAACGGCATTCGAGCGCATGACGGACCTCCAGGATGGAAATCACGGAAGGATTTGAGCGCAGCAGAATGAATCCACGCCGACGACGCCCGCAGGCACGGGCGAAAAGGGGATATCGGTGCGGAAAGCGAGGCGTGGTGATTCACGGCAGGCGCCCAGGATTCGGGCAGATGGCTGACCGAAACCGGCTCGGAATTCAGTGTGGAAATCTCGAGGAAACATGTCAAGAGTTTCGAAATGTTTCGAGAATCCGTGTGCCCTGAATGCTCGTTTCCCTAGCGTCGGGGCGGGGCCGTGGAGAGCCGGACCTTGAGTTCGGTCGAGAGCTCCATCCGCGGTGTGACCAGGGGCTGGTCCTCCATGACCTGGAACAGGGTGCGGGCCGCGACCCGCCCCATCTCCTCCAGCGGCTGGCGCACCGTCGTCAGCGGCGGTGACAGCCATTCGCACATCGGCAGGTCGTCGAAGCCGACGACGCTGAGGTCCCGCGGAATGCTCAGCCCGCCCTGCCGGGCGGCTTCGTAGACGCCCATCGCCTGCTGGTCGCTGCCGGCGAAGATGGCGGTCGGCGGTTCGGGGAGGGCGAGCAATTCCCGGGCGCACTGGAATCCGCCCTCGTGCCGGAAGTCACCGAACCGGATCAGGTCGCGGTCGACCTCGATTCCGGCCCGCTCCAGGGCGGTCCGGTACCCGTCGATGCGGGCCCGGCTGCAGAGCATCTCCCTGCGTCCGCCGATCGTGGCGATCCGGCGGTGCCCCAGCTCCAGCAGGTGTTCGGTGGCGGCGAGGCCGCCCGCCCAGTTGGTCGCTCCGACGCTCGGCACGTCGTTGCCGGGCAGGTCGATGGGGTCGATGACGACCAGCGCCACTCCGGCCCGTTCGACCTGAGCGCGCTGGGCGGGAGTGACCGAGGCGGTGACGAGGATGACGCCGTCGCTGTGGTGCAGGACCGGCAGTGCGGCCCAACTGGACGGCGTGGCCTCGCCGGGCGGGACGAGTGACACGACGGTGCCGACGCCGCGCTGGGCGCACTCGGCCTCGACGCCGCGCAGTATCTCCACCGCCCACGCGCTGTCCAGACCGCCGATGATCAGGTCGACGAGGCCCGATCTGCGGGCTCTGCCCTGCCGACCGGGCGGGAGGTAGTGGTGGGACCGCAGCAGGCCCTCGATCCGTTGGCGTGTCGCGGGTGCGACATCGGAACGGCCGTTGATCACCTTGGACACGGTGGCCTGGGAGACCCCTGCCTCCGCGGCGATGACGGCCAGGGTCGGACGCCGTTCGCTCAACTTCCCTCCTCTGCCCGCACGCCGTGACGGCGGCAGGTGTCGCAAACTTTCGAAGAAGTTTCGAGGCGGCGTGACCTACCTGTCAAGGCCGTCAACAGGCGGTGTTTTTCAGGGAAATCGGTGACACCTCTTGACCGGAGAGCCTCACGTTCCTAGCTTATGGCGGCACAGAATTCGAGAGTATTTCGAAAAGTTTTCGGCCGGATGACCGGCACTCTCACCCCCGGAGGTCCCATGACCAGCACTCTCCCGAGCCGACGAAGCTTCCTGGCGCTCTCGGGCCTGACCGTCCTGTCCGCGTCCATGACCGCAGCCTGCGGCGGCGATTCCGGTGGCAGACCGGCGGCCGACGGCAAGGTGACGTTCGAGTGGTGGAACATCGCCACGACCGAGCCGGGCAAATCCCTCTTCCCGGAGATCTCCACGGCGTTCACGAAGGCCCACCCGAAGGTCGCGATCAACACGACCTCGCTGGAGAACGAGGCCTTCAAGTCCAAGCTGACCGCCACCACCTCCTCGGGCAAGCTCCCCGACGTCTTTCAGACCTGGGGCGGCGGCGTGCTCCAGCAGCAGGTCGACGCGGACCTGGTCGAGGACCTCACCGACCTCCTCGACTGGTCGTCCCAGCTCACCCCGGTCTCGCTCCAGGCCTACCAGTTCGGGGGCCGGACCTACGGAATCCCGTACGACATCGGCATGGTCGGCTTCTGGTACAACAAGAAGCTCTTCGCCAAAGCCGGGATCACCGCTCCGCCGGCCACCTGGGCCGCGTTCCTCGAGGACGTCAAGAAGCTCAAGGCAGCGGGGATCACCCCGATCGCGCTCGCGGGCAAGGAGAAGTGGCCGGGCCACTACTACTGGGCCTACCTCGCGATGCGCGTCGCCGGCCTCCCCGCCCTGCAGAAGGCCGCGACCACCAAGGACTTCACCGGTGCGGGCTTCGTCCGGGCGGGAGCCCACCTCAAGGAGCTCGTCGACCTCGAGCCGTTCCAGCCGGGCTTCCTCGGCGCCGGCTACGCCACCCCGGGCGGCCAGGCCGCGACCATGGGCAACGGCAAGGCCGCGATGGAGCTGATGGGCCAGTGGGGACCGTCGGTGCAGAAGGACGCGGGCGCCGACCTCGGAGCGGACCTCGGCTTCTTCCCCTTCCCCACGGTCGACGGCGGTGTCGGGCAGGCCTCCGAGGTGTTCGGCGGCGGCGGTGGCTTCGCGCTGCGCAAGGGTGCGCCCAAGGAGGCACTGGACTTCCTGAAGTTCTTCGTCCTGGAGAACGAGTCCAAGCTGCTGGCCTCCAACGGCTACCTGCCGGTGGTCAAGGGCGCGGAGAGCCAGCTCACCGACGCCAACAAGAAGGTGGTGGCGGACAGTCTCGTCAAGGCGACGGGCTTCCAGCTCTTCCTCGACCAGGCGTACCCGCCGGCGGTGGGCCAGGAGGTCAACGACAGCGTCGCCGACCTCATCGCGGGCAAGAAGACGCCCGAGCAGGTCACCGCGTCGATCACCGAGGCTGCGAAGAGTGCCTAGTTCCGTGCCCACCCTGACGAAGGAGCGGACGGAGGAGGCCGTGCCCGCGCGCCCGCCGGTCCCGGCCCGGTCGGGCCTGCGCCGGTGGGGGGACTGGGCGTCGGTCGCCTGGTTCCTCGTCCCGGCCCTGGTCCTCTTCCTCGTCTTCGTCCTCGCCCCGATCGTCGTCGCCGTCTGGACCGGCTTCTTCAAATGGGGCGGGATCGGCCCCATGGACGACTTCGTCGGCTTCGCGAACTACACCAAGCTCTTCGACGACCAGGTGTTCCTCGGCGATCTGGGACGCGGGCTGTACCTGATCGTCCTGTCGATCACCGTGCAGTTGCCGTTCGCCCTGTTCACCGCGGTCCTGCTCAACCAGAGACTCCGCGGCCGGGCCGTCTACCGGATGCTGTTCTTCGCGCCGTACATCCTGTCCGAAGTGGTCACGGCGGTCCTGTTCACGATGATCTTCCTGCCCGGCGCCGGCATGGCCGACCACCTCGCGGGTCTCCTGGGCCTGGAGGGCTTGCAGGGCAAGTGGCTCGCCGACCCCTCGACGGTCATGCCGACCCTGTTCGTCGTCATGATCTGGAAGTACTTCGGCTTCCACATGATGCTGTTCCTCGCCGGGCTGCAGAGCATCCCGTCCGAGGTCCTCGAAGCCGCCTCCATCGACGGAGCCGGCGCCTGGCAGCGCTTCCGGCACGTGACGCTGCCACTGCTCGGACCGACGATCCGGATCAGCGTGTTCCTGTCGATCATCGGGTCCATCCAACTGTTCGACCTCGTCTGGGTCATGACCTCGGGCGGGCCCAACCACTCTTCCGAGACGATGGCGATCGCGATGTTCCAGTTCGGGTTCAAGCGGTACCAGGTCGGCTACGCCAGCGCGATCAGCGTGGTGCTGTTCATGATCAGTCTGGTCTTCTCCCTCTTCTACCAGCGTTACGTGCTCCGCCGCGACCTGAGCGGGGCCGTCACCTCGGGAGGTGACCGATGAACGCCCGCCGGACCGTACGCGGACTCTCGCTGCACGCCGTGGTCTGGCTGATCGCCGCGTTCGTCGCCGTACCACTGCTCTACGCGGTGATCTCCGGTTTCAAGAGCACCGCAGAACTGACGAACAACCCGTTCGGGCTGCCGGAGCAGTGGAAGACCGCCAACTACACCGGAATTCTCGGCGACGGAATGTTCTGGCGGCAGATCGCCAACAGCGCGGGCATCGCGATCGGCACGACGGTCTGCACGGTGCTCGCCTCCGCGATGGCCGCCTTCGTCCTGGCCCGTTACGCCTTCCGGGGCAGGGAGTTGTTCTACACGCTCTTCACGATCGGGCTGATGTTCCCGTTCGCGGTGGCCGTCCTGCCGCTCTTCCTGATGCTGCGCACCTTCGGCCTGCTCGACAACCCGCTCGGCGTGATCCTCCCGCAGGCGGCGTTCGGGCTCCCCATGACGATCGTGATCCTGCGCGGTTTCTTCCGGACCATCCCGGCGGAGATCGAGGAGGCCGCGACCATGGACGGCTGCGGCAAGTTCCGCTTCTTCTGGCAGATCCTGCTGCCGATGGCGCGTCCGGCGCTCGGCACGGTCTCCGTGCTCGCGGTCGTCGCGAGCTGGAACAACTTCTTCCTGCCGCTGCTGGTGTTCAGCGACCCGAAATGGCAGACGATCCCGGTCGGCGTCCAGCAGTTCCAGGGCCAGTACTCGACCGACTTCGCGCTCGTCCTGGCCTACATCGTGCTCGCCATGGTCCCCGCTCTCGCGTTCTACGCCGTCGCCGAGCGCCAGCTGATCGGCGGCCTCACCGCGGGCGCCACGAAGGGCTGACCCGTACCGCACGACCTCCACCCCCGAGGAGACTCCGTGAAACGTCTGACCGCGCTGACAGCCGTCGTACTGTCTGTGCTCACATCGACAGTGGCCACCGGCGACCCCGCTCCTCACGCCGCCCCCGCCCGTCCCGCCATCGACTTCCACGCCGAACTCCAGCCCATCGACGGATTCGGCTTCTCCATGGCCTTCCAGCGCGCCGACCTGCTGCACGGCGCCCGCGGCCTCGGCCCGGCCAAGCAGCGCGAGGTGCTCGACCTGCTGCTCAGCAAGGACAAGGGGGCGGGTCTCTCGATCCTGCGCCTCGGCATCGGATCGTCGACCGACCGGGTCTACGACCACATGCCGACGATCCTGCCGGCCGATCCCGGGGGGCCGGACGCCACGCCGAAGTACGTGTGGGACGGCTGGGACGGCGGCCAGGTCTGGCTCGCCAAGGAGGCCAAGGCGTACGGCGTGGAACGGTTCTTCGCCGACGCCTGGAGCGCCCCCGCCTTCATGAAGACCAACAACAGCGAGAACGACGGCGGCGAACTCCGCCCCGAATGGCGCCAGGCCTACGCGAACTACCTCGTCCAGTACGCGAAGTTCTACCAGCGCGAAGGCATCGGGATCACCGACCTGGGATTCACCAACGAACCCGACTGGACGGCGACCTACGCCTCGATGAGGTTCACCCCGCAGCAGGCCGTCGACTTCCTCAAGGTGCTCGGGCCGACCGTGCGCGCATCCGGACTGAAGACGGGGCTCGTCTGCTGCGACGCCGCGGGCTGGGACCGGCAGGTCGCCTACACCGAGGCCATCGAGGCGGACCCCGCGGCCGACAAGGCCGTACGGACCGTCACCGGCCACCGCTACAGCGGCCCGACCACGGTCCCGCAGCCCACCGACAAGCACGTGTGGATGTCGGAGTGGTCGCCGGACGGCTCCACCTGGAACGAGAACTGGGACGACGGCAGCGGCTACGACGGCCTCACCGTCGCGGCCGACATCCAGAACACCCTGACCGTCGGCAACGCCAACGCCTACGTCTACTGGACCGGGGCGTCCCTCGGCGCGACCCGCGGGCTCATCCAGCTCGCCAACCCCGGTGACGCCTACCGGGTCTCCAAGCGGTACTGGGCACTGGCCGCCTTCAGCCGGTTCATCCGCCCCGGCGCCGTCCGCGTACCGGTCACGAACACCGACCCGGCACTGCAGATCACGGCCTTCCGCAACGCCGACGGCCGCCGCGTCGTCGAGATCCTCAACACCGCCACCACCGAGCGCTCCGCCGCCTTCTCCCTCCGCGGCGGACACGACCGGCACCCCGAGGGCTACGTCACCGACGAGACCCGCTCGATCACGCCGGCCGACATCGCCTCCACACACGGCACGACCCTGACGGCGAAGCTCGCGCCCCGCGCGCTGACCACGATCGTCCTCGACTGACCCTCCCAACCCTCGATCGAGGAGTCGACCATGTCCATGTCCGTGTCCCGTCACCTCATCGCCCTGTCCGCCGCCGCCTGCCTGGCGGCCGGCCTCGCCGCCGCGCCGGCCACCGCCGAGCCCCGTCCCAGGACACTCGCCGACCTGGCGAAGCAGCACCACAAGTACTTCGGATCGGCCACCGACAACCCCGAGTTCACCGACGCCGCCTATCTGAAGCTCCTCGGCAGCGAGTTCGGGCAGACCACCCCCGGCAACGCCATGAAGTGGGAGACCACGGAACCCCGGCCCGGCGTCTTCGACTTCACCGCCGCCGAAGAGGTCATGACCTTCGCCAAGGACCACCACCAGAAGGTCCGCGGCCACACCCTCGTCTGGCACAGCCAGCTCCCCGCCTGGCTCACCGGGCGCAGCTGGACCGCCGACGAACTGCGTGCCGTCCTCAAGAACCACATCCAGACGGAGGTCCGGCACTTCAAGGGCCGGGTGATCCACTGGGACGTCGTCAACGAGGCCTTCAACGAGGACGGCACCTACCGCGAGTCGATCTTCTACAAGACGCTCGGTCCCGGCTACATCGCCGACGCCCTGCGCTGGGCCCACGAGATCGACCCGCACGCCAAGCTGTACCTCAACGACTACAACGTCGACGGGATCGGCCCCAAGAGCGACGCCTACTACACCCTGATCAAGCAGCTGAAGGCGGACGGCGTCCCCGTGGAGGGCTTCGGCATCCAGGGCCATCTGGCACTCCAGTACGGCTTCCCCGCCGGCGTCCGGCAGAACATGCAGCGCTTCGCCGACCTCGGGGTCGAGGTCGCGGTCACCGAGCTCGACATCCGGATGAACCTCCCGGCGACCCCGGAGAAGCTCGCCACCCAGGCCACCTGGTACGCCGACTACGTCAAGGCCTGCCTGGAGGTCCGGAAGTGCGTCGGCGTCACCATCTGGGACTACACCGACAAGTACTCGTGGATCCCCGCCGTCTTCCCCGGTGAGGGCGCCGCGCTGCCGTACGACGAGAACCTCCAGCCCAAGCCCGCCTACCACGCGATCAGGAAGGTGCTGGGCGGATGATCAGGACGGCGATCGTCGGGACGGGCGGGATCGCCGGCATCTGCCACGTACCCGCTCTCCGGGCGCAGGCGCACCGGGCCGAGATCGTGGCAGCCGTCGACGTGGACGCCGCGCGCGCCGAGGCGTTCGCGGCCGAACACGGCGTTCCCGCGGTCTACACCGACCTGCCCACGATGCTGAAGGAGCAGCGTCCGGACGTCGTGCACCTGTGCACACCGCCGTACCTGCATGCCGAACAGGCCGTGGCCTGCCTGGAGGCGGGGGCGTGGGTGTGGTGCGAGAAGCCGGTGGCGCTGTCGCTGGCCGAGCTCGACCGGATCCAGGCCGCCGAGGGGACCGCCGCCGCGGGCGCGGTGTTCCAGCACAGGTACGGATCGGGCGCCCGGTACCTGCGGGAGCGGATCGCCGCCGGGAGCCTGGGCCGCCCCCTCGTCGCGCAGTGCGTCACGGCCTGGTACCGCGACGACGCCTACTACGACGTGCCCTGGCGCGGCACCTGGCGGAGCGAGGGCGGCGGTCCGACGATGGGCCACGGCATCCACCAGATGGACCTGATGCTCGCGGTGCTCGGCGACTGGGCCGAGGTACGGGCCATGGCCGGCCGCCTGGAGCGCGACGTCCAGACCGAGGACGTCTCCACGGCCCTGGTCCGGTTCGAGAACGGGGCCATCGCGACGGTCGTCAACAGCGTCCTCTCCCCCCGCGAGGAGAGCTACCTGCGCTTCGACCTCACCGACGCCACGGTCGAGCTGCGGCATCTGTACGGCTACTCCAACGCGGACTGGACCTTCACCGGCAGGTCGCCCGGCGCGACATGGGAACCGCCGGACGACCTGCCCAGCTCGCACTCCGCCCAGCTCGCGGCCTTCCTCGACGGCTACGAGGCGGGCCTCCGGCCCGACCTCGGCAGGCCGACCATGGAACTGGTCACCGCCCTGTACAAGGCCGCGATCACCGGCCTGCCGGTCCTGCGCGGCGAGATCGACGCGGCCGACCCGTTCTACGGGGCGCTCAACGGCGGGCAACCGGAGGTGTTCCGGTGACCTTCGAACTCCTCAGGAACGAGGACGAGCTGATCGTCCGGACGCGTGGCGTCGACCTCTTCCGCTATGTGCACCGGCCCGTCATGGACCCCTTCGAGGCGCCGAAGCCCTACCTGCATCCGGTGCGCACGCTCGCCGGCGACGTGGTCACCGGATACCGGCCGCACGACCATCGCTGGCACAAGGGCATCCAGATGACGGCGTCGTGGGTGTCCGGGCAGAACTTCTGGGGCGGAGGCACCTACCTGCGCGGCCAGGGCTACGTCGACCTGCCGAACCTCGGCACGATGCGCAGCCTCACCCTGTCCGCCGAGACGGGCCACGGCCGTGCCGTGATCACCGAGGAGCTGGCCTGGCACACGATGGCGGGGGAGCACTGGATCGACGAACACCGCACGCTGACCGCACGCGACGTCGAGGCGGACTCCTGGACCCTGGAGGTCACCACCGCGCTGACCAACGTCCACGACACCACCCTGCTGTTCGGCAGCCCGGGCACACAGGGCCGGGAGCTCGCCGGATACTCCGGCCTCTTCTGGCGCGGTCCGCGCGCGTTCGACGGCGGCGACGCGATCGGCCCCGCGATGGGGGAGAAGGGCGACTGGCTGGCCTTCGTCGGCACCCACGACGAGGTCGACCGCTCCTCCACACTCCTGTTCCTGGACGATCCGGACGCGCCCGGCCACTGGTTCGTCCGCACCGAGCCCTTCCCCGCCGTCAACCCGTCCCTGGCGTTCGACACGGAACTGCCGCTGGGGCCGGGCGACACCCTGTCGCGCCGCTACCGGATCGTCGTGGCCGACGGCGCGTGGACCCCCGCGCGCCTGTCCCGTCACGTCGCGGAACACCCGTGGTGACCCCGCTGCCCGGCGGCGTGGGGATCTCCGGGCTGACCGTGTACGACTGGGAGGCCGCCGACGGGCTGTGCGGGGGCACGCCCCACATGCACCTCGTGTGCTCCGAGGCGTACGTCGTCATCAGCGGCACGGGCAGCGTCCAGACGCTCACCACCACCGGTTTCGCCGACACCCCGCTGCACCCCGGCGACGTCGTCTGGTTCACCCCGGGCACGATCCACCGGCTCGTCAACGGCGGCGGCCTGCGCCTCGTGGTGCTCATGCAGAACAGCGGACTTCCCGAGGCAGGAGACGCGGTCTTCACCTTCCCTCCGCGCGTCCTGGCCGATCCCGACGCCTACCAGGCGGCGGCCGCCCTGACCGGCGACCCGGCCGCGGCCGCGCGCCGCCGCCGCGACCTGGCACTCGACGGATTCCTGGCCCTGCGCGAAGGCGGTCTGGCGGAGTTCCACGCCGCGGCCCACCGCCTGAAGAGCGACCTCCTCGGCGCCTGGTGGATCCGCTGGCGTGACGGCCCGCTGGCGACGGCCCTCACGACCGGCCGTCAACTGGAGGCCCTGAAGGCCGGAGACCTCTCCCACCTCGGCCACGGCGCGGTCTCACGACTGGAACGCCCGGAGCACCAGCACTTCGGCATGTGCGGCCGCCTCCACACCTATCCCGTCTCCAACCCCTTGAAGGAGCAACCCTGATGCGGTTACACCATCGGTCACCCGTCCCCCTGAAACGCCTGCTCGCCGTCCTCACGCCCCTGCTGCTCCTGGCCACCTTCTTCGGAGCCCAGCCCGCCGGCGCGGCGACCGTCGACACCAACGCCTGGTACGTGCTGGTCAACCGCAACAGCGGCAAGGCCCTTGACGTCTACAACCTGGCGACGAACGACGGGGCCCGCATCACCCAGTGGACGAGGAACGACCAGAACCAGCAGCAATGGCAGTTCGTCGACTCCGGCGGCGGCTACTACCGCCTCAAGTCCCGCCACTCCGGCAAGGTGCTGGACGTCTCCAACGGATCCACCGCCAACGGCGCGTCGATCGTCCAGTGGACCGACGTGAACGGCACCAACCAGCAATGGCGTCTGGCCGACAGCCCGGACGGCCACGTGAGGCTCGTCGCGCGCCACAGCGGCAAGGCCCTCGAAGTGCAGGGCGCCTCCACCGCCGACGGCGCGAACATCGTCCAGTACGACGACTGGGGCGGCGCCAACCAGCAGTGGCAGCTCGTCAAGGTCGGCGCCGGCACCCCCGGCGTGTGCGCCCTGCCGTCGACGTACCGCTGGACGTCGACGGGCGCGCTGGCGCAGCCGAAGTCCGGATGGGCGTCGCTCAAGGACTTCACCGTCGTCCCCTACAACGGCAGGAACCTCGTCTACGCGACGACGCACGGGGCTGCGGGGACGGGCAAGGGCTGGGGCTCGATGAACTTCACTCCCTTCACCAACTGGTCGGAGATGGCCTCGGCCGGCCAGAACACGATGGCGAACAACACCGTCGCGCCCACGCTCTTCTACTTCGCGCCGAAGAACATCTGGGTGCTCGCCTACCAGTGGGGCAGGACCGCCTTCTCCTACCGCACGTCGAGCGACCCCACCAACCCCAACGGCTGGTCGGCGGAGCAGGAACTCTTCTCGGGAAGCATCGCCGACTCGGGAACCGGGCCCATCGACCAGACGCTCATCGCCGACGGCACGAACATCTACCTGTTCTTCGCCGGCGACAACGGCAAGATCTACCGGGCCGGCATGCCGATCGGGAACTTCCCGGGCAGCTTCGGCTCGTCGTACACGACGGTCATGAGCGACACGGTGAAGAACCTGTTCGAAGCCCCGCAGGTCTACAAGCTCCAGGGCCAGGACCGCTACCTCATGATCGTCGAGGCGGACGGCGCGCAGGGCCGGTACTTCCGCTCGTTCACGGCCACCAGCCTGAACGGTTCCTGGACACCCCAGGCCGCGACCGAGACCAACCCCTTCGCCGGCAAGGCCAACAGCGGCGCCACCTGGACCAACGACATCAGCCACGGCGAACTGATCCGCACGGGTCCCGACCAGACCATGACCGTCGATCCCTGCAACCTGCGCTTCCTCTACCAGGGACGCGACCCCAACTCGGGCGGCGACTACGGCCTGTGGCCCTACCGGCCGGGACTGCTGACGCTGCAGCGCTGACGACGTGACACCGCTCCGCCTCCGGGCGGGGCCGACGCGGCGGGCTCGGCGGCCAACCGGGCCCGCCACTTCGAACGCAGTCCGAAATACCGAACATTCGACGTTGAGGAGCGACAACGACATGACGATCAACAGACGTACGGTGATGGCGGCAGGCGCCGCCGGACTGGCGGCGGCCGCCATGGGGACGGCCCCGGCGTTCGCCTCCGCGGGAGGCGCGCAACGACCGGACGGACGACCGGCGAAGGAACTGTTCGGGACCCTGCCCGACGGCACACCCGTCCACCGCTGGACGGTGGCCCAGGGAGGCACCCGGCTGCGCGTGCTGTCGTACGGCGGCATCGTCCAGGCCCTCGAGATCCCCGACCGGCACGGCAGGTACGCGAACGTGTCGCTGGGCTTCGACGACCTCGACGACTACGTGGCGGGCAGCCCGTACTTCGGCGCCGTCATCGGCCGCTACGGCAACCGCATAGCGCGCGGCACCTTCACGCTCGACGGCACGGCGTACCGACTGCCGATCAACGACGACCCCAACAGTCTGCACGGCGGCGACAAGGGCTTCGACAAACGAGTGTGGGACGTCGAGCCGTACGCGCGGGGGCGGGACACCGGCCTCACCCTGCGCTACGTCAGCCCCGACGGCGAGATGGGCTACCCCGGCACCCTGCGCATCCGGGTCGACTACGTCCTCACCCCGCGCGGCGACTTCCGCATCGACTACGAGGCCGTCACGGACAAGGCCACCGTCGTGAACCTCACCAACCACACCTACTTCAACCTCGCCGGCGAAGGCAGCGGCAGCATCCTCGACCACACCCTGAGGATCGCCGCCTCCCGCTACACCCCCGTCGACTCCACCCTCATTCCGACCGGCGAACTCGCCGGGGTCGCGCACACCCCCTTCGACTTCCGCACCGGCAAGCCCATCGGCCGGGACATCCGCGACGCGCACCCGCAGGTCGTGTCCGGCCGTGGCTACGACCACAACTTCGTGCTCGACAAGGGACTCACCGACGTGCCGCAGCACGTCGTGACCGTCACGGAGCCCGTCCACGGCCGCGTGATGAAGATCGCGACCACCGAGCCGGGCGTGCAGTTCTACAGCGGGAACTTCCTCGACGCCACGCTGGCGGGCTCCTCCGGGAAGGTCTACAGGCAGGGTGACGGCTTCTGCCTGGAGACCCAGCACTTCCCCGACTCGCCCAACCAGCCGTCCTTCCCGTCGACGGTGCTCCGCCCGGGACAGACCTACCGCTCGACCACGGTCCACTCCTTCGCCACCCGCTGACGGGGGAGAGGCAGCGAACCGGGCCGGCGCCTCGCCCGCCCGGCGTGCGCCGGACCGGTCCGTGCGTCGCCGGGCGGGCCGAGTGGAAGGCGCCGGACCCGGCGGCAGGGGACCGGGCTCCCTCCGCGCCAGGCGGCCCCGCGGCGGCCGGCGATGCGGTCGGCGGCACAGCCGGCGGTCGGGCAGACGTCGACGACGTGCCCGCCGCCGGCGATCAGCACCCGGGCTGCCGCACGGACGGGCCGGGCCGGGCCGGGGTGTCATGTGGGAGGCTGACGTCCATGTCGATCTTCGCAACCGTCGCAGTACTGCTCATCGCCGCTCTCCACGTGTACATCCTCGTTCTGGAGATGTTCTTGTGGACCGGTCCGCGAGCCCGTGCGGCGTTCGGTACCAGTGCCGCGTTCGCCTCCGAGACGAAGGCGCTCGCGGCCAATCAAGGGCTCTACAACGGCTTTCTCGCCGCCGGGCTGGTGTGGGGCGCGGTGGCGGCCGACCCGGTGGGCTTCCAGGCGAAGGTCTTCTTCCTGGTCTGCGTGGCCGTGGCCGGTGCGTACGGTGCGGCCACGGCCAGTCGCAAGATCCTCTTCGTGCAGACCGTTCCGGCGCTCATCGGCCTGGCAGCGGTGCTGGCCGCCCACTGAGCGATGCCGGCCGGCCAGGACACGGATCACCGCCGTCCTCGAACGGGCAGGCGGCGAGGCGGCTTGTCCAGGCCGGGCGGAACGCCGCTGACCAGGGAATACGGAACGACGAGCCGTGCCGACCCCGCAGCGCACGACACGTACGCCCGTCCCTGAGCACGTACGCCCGCCCCCGAGCCGGACGAGCCGGGGTCACCGCACCAGCTCGGACGCCAGGAGGTCCATGAGCAGCCCGTCGTGCCAGCTGCCGTCCGCGTCCCGCTCGTACTGCCGCATCACGCCGACCGGCCGGAAGCCCGCCTTCTCGTAGCAACGGATCGCAGCGACGTTGTCGGCCGCCGGGTCGATGACGAGACGGTGGTGGCCGACGTCGTCGATCAGATGGCGGGCCAGGGTGCGGACGGCGTCGGTGCCGAGACCCCTGCCGTGCGTCGAGGGATCGAGGAACAGGTCGATTCCCGCGTGCCGGTAGTCCGGGTCCTCCTCGGCGTACCACTGGATCATTCCGACGACCCGGTCGTGGTGGAGCACCGTCAGGCAGTGGACGGCCGGATCCGCGAGGTCGGAGGCCACCTCCGCCGCCATGTCGTCCCTGCCGCGCCAGCGTGCCCGGACCTCGGGAGTGGTCCGGATGGCGGCCAGGGCGGGGACGTCCCCGGGGCCGGAAGGGCGCAGGACGACACCCGCACCGCGCAGCTCGTTCATGAGCACCAGCCTGCCCCCGGGGCCGCCCGGCGGGCTACCCCGCGCGGTGACCCGCCGGGCCGTTCGGCGATCCGCGCGCGGCGCCGACGCCCCTGGACCGCGGGCCCGGCCGGGCCCGTCGTGCCGGGTGCCGCCGCGCGGGCGATCCTGGGGGCATGGGTGGCCCGCTCTCGCCACGGCTGCCGCCCGCCTACCGGGCGGCAGCGCGCGGAGCGCTGCGCGTCACGATCGCCGCGGGCGCCGGGTTCTACGTGCTGCTCTACGGTTTCGACCTGGCGATCGGCGCCACGTACGCGCTGTTCGGCGCCGTCGCGATGGCCGGGCTCTCCCATCTCCCCGGTTCCGGACGGCAGCGGGCCGTACTGCTGCTGGGCATGGTGCCGGTGTGCTGGGTGCTGGTCACGCTCGGCACCTACCTGTCCGTGCGGACATGGAGCGCGGTCCTCGGGATGCTGGTCATCGGGTTCGCGCTGGCGTTCACGGCCGTCGGCGGACCGCGGTTCGCGGGCGCGGCCACGGGACTGCAGCTGATGTACATCCTGCCGTCCTTCCCCCCTTACGACCCCGGCTCGCTGGGCGAACGACTCGCGGGCGCGACGGTCGGGCTCGTCCTGCTGATCATCGCGGAGATGACGCTGCTGCCCGAGCCGGCGGCCCTGCCCTACCGCGAACGGGCCGCCCGGGCCGCCGACGGCGCCGCCCGCTGCGCGGATCGGCTGCGGACCGCCCCGTACACGCTTCCGGAGGCAGCGCTGCGCAGCGCCCGCGCCCTGAGCACGGAGCTCCGCTCCTCCCGGGTACCGGAGGCGGAACGACCGGCCGGAGCGGGGGTACGGCAGAGGGCTCTGGCCCACACCGGCCTCGCGACGCGCACCCTGCTCGGCAGACTGACGGTGCTCCCGCCGCCCCCGCCGGCCGCGGAGATCCCGGCGAACGCGAACGCGAACGCGGCCTCGGAGGCGGACGCGCACGACCGGGGCGCGGACAGGGCCGAGGCCGGCGCGGCCGGAGGTGACGAGGCCGCGGTGGCGACGGTCGAGGGGGCGCGGGAACCGGACCCGTTGCGGGCGGTGGCGGAGGTGGCGCGGGAAACCGCCGCCCGACTGAGGGGCCGCGCGCCCGACGGGCGGGCACACACCCGCTTGCAGCAGGCGCGTCGGGTGTTGGCGGCGACCGAGGACGGCTCGCCCGCCGCGCTGCGCCGTGACGCGGCGCTCCTGGAGGTGGCGGACGCGGCGCTCGCGATGTCCACGGCGGCCGACATCGCCGTACGGGGCCGGGCGGCCGACGCGCCGGCGCCGGGCCGGTTCTGGTACGCGCGGCAACGGGCACCTCGGCTGTGGTGGCGGCGGCTGTCCGGCCACGCGGGCGGCCGGTCGGTGTTCTTCCAGAACGCCGTACGCCTCAGTCTGGCCCTGGCGGCCGCCCGGCTGATCGCGGGCATCGACACGCTCCCGCACGGCTTCTGGGTGCTGCTGGCGACCCTGACACTGACGCGGACGACGGTGCGGGAAACCCGGACGGCGGAACGCAAGGCGCTGACCGGCACTCTCGTCGGCGCGCTGGTCGCGGCGACGCTGCTGGCATTCGTCGGCACCGACATCGAGGTGTACGCGGTGGCACTCCCACCGCTGATGTTGGTGACCTTCACGCTGGGGCCGGTGAAGGGCATCGGCTGGGCGCAGGCGCTGTTCACCGTGGTGGTCGCGCTGGTCTTCGCGCAGCTGGCACCGCCCACTTGGCGGCTGGCCGAGTTCCGGCTGCTCGACGTGCTGGCCGGCAGCGCGATCGGTGCCGTCTTCGGACTGCTGGCCTGGCCGCGGGGCGCCCATGACGAATTGCGGCGCTCGGTCGCGGTGTTGCTGCGGATCGCCGCGGAGATCGTGGTGGCCACGACGGCGCAGATCGCGGCGGGCGGGCGGCGCGTGCCGGTGGTCACGGCGCCGGGGCACCGCAGCCTGCAACATGCCCTGGTCATGGCGGAGTCGGCGTACGCGCAGTACCAGAGCGAACCCCAGGGCCCCGGCCCGCCGCCCGTCCGCCCGGACTGGCAGGCCGCACTGATCGCCGGTCACCACACGCTGTGGGGCGCCGACCGGCTTCTCGTACCGGCCGAGCCGGTCGTGATTCCGCCCTTGGGCGGGGAAGCCGCGGAATCCGTCATCCGCACCGGCGACAGGGTGGCTGCGGGCATGCTGCTGACCTCCGCCCGCATGGACCCGACGGGGGACACCGCGGAGACACCGGAACCGCTCCACGCCCCGACGGCCTCCTCCACGCCGGCCGTCGACCCGCCGGGCGCACCACGCGCCTACTACGCGACGATGGCGTGGCTCGCCTCGCTGACGACGGACCTGGCACGACTGGCCGCGGATACCGGGACCGAAGCGGACAGTGACACGAGGACCGACGCGGGCACGGTCACCGATACCGAGGCGGGCACCGATACCGATACCGATACCGATACCGACGCGGGCACGGACACGGAGACAGACACCGGCGGTGACAGCGACACCGACAGGGCCGCGGGTGCCGAGGCGCCCGTCTCCGAGCGGCGGGCGTCACGCCCGGGCGTGACGAAGGGCCGGGCCACAGGGCCGTGACGACTGAGCGGTGCCGCGCGGACGTCTCAGGCGGGGTGGCCGGGTTCGAGGTCCCGTAGTGCCCGGTAGCGAAGCAGTGGGGCCGGTGGGCAGGCCGCCGGCGGGCCCACCGCCACGGGCGCCAGGACGAAGCCCACGTGGTCGCCGCCCTCGACACGTGCTTCGATCCGGCCGGTGAACCAGGTCGAGAGGCGCTCCAGAACGGGGCTGCCCCCTTCCCCCGGATGCCAATCGACCTCGGCGAACTTGTCCACCCGGTCGCCCGTCTTCCCTCCGAACAGCTCGGCCAGCTCCCGGTCCTCCTGGTGGAGCAGGTGCACGGTGAGGTACTCGGCCGCGCGGGCGAGGCGGTAGGTGTGGTTGGCGGTCGACAGCCACACGACGAACCTGGGCGGGTCGATGGAACTCTGCGACGCGAAACCCACCAGGCAGCCGGCCCGCCGACCTCCGGACGCGGCCGTGACGATGTACATCGGACCGTCGAGCGCGTCGGCGAAGCCGGAAAACCCCGTCACTGTGCCTCCTCGATGCCGGATGCCGGATGCCGGATGCCGGATCTCGCCCTGCTCCGACAGCATCTCATCGTGTGGGAGACGCTCGCGTCGTTTGCCGCCCCCGGCGGCCCTACCCGCCGGGAGGGCATCCGTGGTGGCCGCAACACCGGCTGGGCTCAGCTCACCCCCGGGCCGGTCGAGTGCGGATGTCGGGCATACCAGCGCGCGTACGCGGGGGCGGCGGCGCGGATGTCCCGGTAGCCGGCCGTGACCCGGCGCAGGATGTCCCCGCCATGGCGCGCGAGGGGGCCGTCGCGGTGCCAGGCGAGCACGTGGCGGTACCACAGGGGGTTTCCGGCCAGGGGGCGTACGGCGGTGCCGGGGACCTCCACGAACGTGGCCTGGCAGAGGCTGACCGCCAGCCCCGCGCGGACCAGCTCGATCAACGGGCGCCCCTCCGCCTCGTACGGTGCGTACGGACGGCGCCCGGCCGTCGCGCACACGGACCACCAGTACTCGCTGGTCCGGTCGCCGTCCGGCCGGGGTACCGCCCAGTCCTCGTCCACGAGGGCGGCCAGCGGGACCTCCTCACGCCGGGCCAGCGGGTGAGAGGAGGGCAGTAGGGCGAACACCGGTTCCACGGCCACGGGTCGGAGCACCACTCCGTCGCGCTGCGGCAGTCGCTGCTCGGGGTGGTCACCGAGCACCGCCGCCTCCAACCGGTCCGCCGCCAGCTCGTCGAGCAGCGTGACGGGGGAGTGCTGGCAGCGCGTCGACACCTGCGCGTCCGGCAGGACGGCCTTGACGGACCGGACGAGTTGGCCGAGAAGGGGCGCACCGACGGAGCCGACCCGGACATGGTCGCAGGCGGACATCCGGCGGACCATCCGGGCGGTGTCGCTCATCAGGCCGTCGATGCCGGGGAGGACCGCGCGGGCCCGGTCGAGCACGAGCTCCCCGAACGGCGTGGCGACGACCCCGGTCTGTCCCCGGGTGAACAGCACTCCACCCAGCATGGCCTCGATGCGGCGGAGTTGGGCGCTGAGCCCCGGCTGGGTCATCCCGAGCGAGGCAGCGGCGCGGGTGAGGCTGCCCGCCTCGGCGATCGTGCACAGCACGCGTAGATGACGCACCTCCAGATCCATGGCGCGGATGTTATGGACCGCCGACAGCTTCCGGACACCCTTGCGCCACCGCAAGCTATGTGAAATGTCACACGTCAAACCATCGAGAGGTCGTGAGCGCATGAGAAGGCCCCCTTCCCTCCGTTTCCCGCGTGCCCTGCACTGGGCGCCCCTCCTTGCGGCGCTGCTGCTGCTCCTGGCGGGCACCGCACCGTCGGCCCGCGCGGCCGCGGACGCCGTATCCGCCTGCGCCCTGGGCGGCACCACCGGCTGGACGGACGAGGGGCACGACACGGACTGGTCCGTCTTCAAGCGGCCCGAGGGAACGGTCCGGGTCGGGATGATCTTCGTCGACTTCCCCGACGCGCCCGCCGTCGAAGCCCCCGCCGATGACGCCGCGCAGCTCACGCCGGGGGCCGACTGGCTCTGGAACGCTTCCGGCGGCAAGGTCTGGCTCTCCATCACCCAGCACCGGCAGTGGGTGCGCATGCCGCGCAGTTCCACCGACTACGGCTTCGCGCGCGGCCTGACGCACGAGACCCACGAGGCGTACGTCAAGGACGCGGTCGCCGCGGCCGATCCGCTGGTCGACTTCTCGCGGTACGAGATGGTGTACGTCGTCGCGACGCGTAACGCCTCGGCGATCTCCTTCACGCCCACCTACGTGTACCAGCCCGGGACGGCGGGCGTCCGTGCCGACGGCACCCTGCTCAAGTGGGCCGTGACCTTCGGTCAGGACATGTGGCACTGGGGACCCAAGCTCGTGGCCCACGAGACCGGCCACGTCTTCGGACTGCCCGACCTGTACGGCTTCACCGGCACCGACCCGCATCGCTTCGTCGCGGGCTGGGACGTCATGGGGCTCATCGGCGGACCCGGATCGCAGTACTTCGCCTGGCACTCCTGGAAGCTCGGCTGGACCACGGACGGCCAGGTCGTGTGCCGGGCCTCTGCGGGCAGCGACACGGTGTACCTCACCGCAGTCGAGTACGGCAGCGGCACCAAGATGGCGGTGATCCCCACCGGCCCCCGTACCGCCTATGTGGTCGAGTCGCGGCGGGCGGTCCAGGCGGACGGCGGCGCCTGTTCGACCGGCGCGCTGGTCTACCGCGTGGACACCTCCGTCCCCACCGGCCAGGGGCCGGTCCGGGTCGTCGACGCGAAGCCGAACGCCGTCCCCGCGACCGGCTGCCGACCCCTGGACGACGCCCCCTTCTGGGCCGGTGAGTCGTTCACCGACACGACCGCCCGCGTCCGCATCGAGGTGCTCGGCGCCGACGGGTACGGGGAGACCGTCCGCGTCACCAAGTGGTAGGGCGTCGGGGGGATGCGCGCCCCGGGAGGACCGGCCCGTCGCGGGACACACCCGCCCGCTTCCTCTGTGAGTTCCAGGTGTGCGGTCCGACCAGGGCATAGCGCGGAGTTATGGGCGGCCGAGGGCTGCACGTCCCGGCCGCCACGGCACACACTGCAATGCAATGTCACACCTCACCATCGGTCACCCGTGCACCGCGAAAGGGATCCGTGAACCCCGCCTACGCGACCGTCGATCACACCTTCACCGTTCCCCTGGACCACCGGGCGCCCGACGGACCCACTCTGGACGTGTTCGCCCGCGAGGTCGCCGAGCCGGCCCGCGCGCACGACGAACTCCCCTGGCTGCTCTACCTCCAGGGCGGGCCCGGCGGCAAGTCGCCCCGCCCGACCGCAGGGTCACCGGGCTGGCTGGCCCACGCACTCAAGACCCACCGGGTGCTGCTGCTCGACCAGCGCGGCACCGGCCGCTCCAGCCCGGTCACCGCACGCTCCGCCACCCGTTTCCCCACGCCGGACCGACTCGCCGCGCACCTGGCCCATTTCCGCGCCGACGCGATCGTCGCCGACGCGGAGCTGATCCGCCGACGACTGTGCGGAGACGTCCCATGGGAGACGCTAGGCCAGAGCTATGGCGGCTTCCTCACCCTCACCTACCTCTCGCAGGCCCCCGAGGGCCTGCGTGCCTGCTACGTCGCCGGCGGCCTTCCCGGCGTCTCGGCCACGGCCGACGACGTCTACGCCCGCACCTACCCCCGCGTCCGCGACCGGGTCCTCGACTTCTACGCCCGCTACCCCGAGGACGCCCTCCGCCTGCGCGAGCTCGCCGACCACCTCGCCAACGACGACGTCCGCCTGCCGAACGGGGACAGGCTCACCCCGCGCCGCCTGCGCACGCTCGGTCTCGTGCTCGGCATGGGTGACGGGTTCGAGCGCCTGCACTGGCTCCTCGACGAAGCCCTCGACCCGGCCGGCACGCCCACCGACACCTTCCTCCACCAGACCATGACCCTGACGGGCTTCACCGACAACCCGCTCTTCGCCGTCCTCCAGGAGACGCTGTACGGGCAGGGCGCCAGCCCGACCGGCTGGGCGGCCTCCCGAGCCCTCACCGACTTCCCCGAGTTCGCCGAGGACGCCGACCCCTTGCTGCTCACCGGCGAGATGATCTACCCCTGGATGTTCCGGGAGATCGCGGGCCTGCGCCCCTTCGCCGACGCCGCCGAACTGCTGGCCGCCCGCACCGACTGGCCACCCCTCTACGACCCTCACCGCCTCGCCGCCAACCGGACCCCGCTCGCCGCCGTCGCCTACCACGACGACATGTACGTCGACGTGGGCCTCTCGCTGCGCACGGCACGCGAGATCGGCGCCACCCGCCTCTGGGTCACCAACGAGTGGGAACACGACGGCATCTCCGCCTCCGGCGGTCGCGTGCTGGCCCGTCTGATGGACCTCGCCGCCGGCCGCGCGTGACCCGCCCCCCCCGCACCCTTTTCCCTCCGGCTCCGACAGGAGAGACATGCCCGCCCCGAGCTCCCGACCGCGCCTGATCGCCGCCGTCGTCGCCCTCGCCTCGTGCCTCGCCCCGGCACCCGCGGCCGGTGCCGCCCCGCCCGCCCCCACGACCGCCTCGTCCACCGCGGCCGGCCGAGCCGCAGGCTGCGCGCTGCCCGGCCGGACCGGCTGGACCGACGAAGGACACGACACCGACCGTGTCCGGTTCCAGCCGGCCACCGGAACCCGGCGGGTCCTCAGCCTGTTCGTCGACTTCCCCGACGCGCCGGCCACCGACGCCACCGAGCCCTACGCCGCCCACCTCGCCCCCGCCGCCGACTGGATGCGGAAGGCCGGCCACGGCCGCCTCCACCTCTCGATGGACGCGCTGCACCAGTGGATCCGCATGCCCGCGGCCTCGACCACGTACGGATTCGCGCGCGGCCTCGGTTTCGAGGCCCACGAGAAGTACGTGCGCGACGCGATCGCCGCCGCCGACCCGTACGCGGACCTCTCCCGCTACGACATGGTGTACGTCGTCCCGCCCCGGACCGCGGCGGCGATCCCGTTCTCCCCGACGTACCTGTACGACCCCACCACGCCGGGAGTGACCGCCGACGGCACCCGCCTCAAGTGGGCCGTGACCTTCGGTCAGGACATGTGGCGCTGGGGTCACAAGGTCGTCGCCCACGAGACCGGCCACACCTTCGGCCTGCCCGACCTCTACTCCTTCACCGGCCCCACCCACCAGTACGTCGGCGGCTGGGACGTCATGGGCGACATCGCCGGTGCGGCCCCGCAGTTCCTCGGCTGGCACTCGTGGAAACTGGGCTGGACAGGCGACCACCAGGTCGCCTGTCTCTCCGGACCGGGACGCCGCACCGTACGCCTGACCCCGGTGGAACGCCCCGGCGGCACCAAGATCGCCGTCGTGCGCACCGGCGAGACCACGGCCTACGTCGCCGAGTCCCGCCGCCCCGAGCACAACGACGCCGCCGCCTGCTCGAGCGGGGTCCTCATCTACAAGGTCGACTCCGCGACCCCGACCGGAGAGGGCCCGGTCCGGATCATGAACGGCAACCCGGCAGCGCCCCCGCCGGCCGCTTGCACCGCGCTCGACCTCGCGGCGTACGGCCCGGGCCGGACCTTCACCGACCCGGACACCGGAGTCCGCATCGACATCCGCTCGGGCGGCCCGTCAGGAGACGTGGTCACCCTCAGCGCCACCTGACCGCGGCACCGGCAGACCGGGTCGTAGGGCACAGCGGAGCGAGGCGAGGTCGCGGACGCTCCAGAGCCGTCGCCGACCGGCAAGCCGTCCCGTACTGCTGCACCGAGCGCCCGTCAGCAGCATCCGAACTGCCGCCGAACCGGCCAGCCAGTAGTGGCCGGGCGGTCCCAACCCACCGACTGCCGAGACCGCGCGGAAACCCGGCAACACGATCAGCCCCGCCTCGGGACGTTCGCGATCCCCTCCGCCTGGAGGAGGTCCTCGCCGCGGCTGCTTCCGGCCGTGGTGAGCAACGCGGCGAACTGCGGAGCGGAATGGGAACCGGCGGGGGTCTTCCCGTCCTCGTGCACCAGTCCCCGGCCGCGGTCAGCTCCGACGGTGCGGGAGTCATGACGGTGGCGTGAGGTCGGCAACCTCGGTTCGCGCCCTCGCGTCCTTCTGTTGGCCGCCTCTCGCGGCCGGTGCAGAGCCGCACAGATACGGAGGATGCCGTCCCCATGCCCGTGACCGCCCCGAACCCACCGCAGACACGCCCCCGCCGCAGGCCCTGGCTGGGGCTGGTCCTGTTGGGCGTGGTGTGCGGCGTTGTGCTGACCGGCTGTCTGGTCACCGTTCTGCGGTGGCCGCAGGACGAAGTGACCTACCGCAGCGCTGCCCCGGCTTCGCTGGTCTACCCGGACGAGGCGTCACACCACTTGGCCTTGGTCCGCCGTAGCACCCTCTTCGGGAGCGACACCTTCCGGTTGTTCGTCGGCAGGCAGCCGACTCCCGCCTACGGGCACTGGCTCGACGTCGACGCCGCCCTCGGGCAGCAGGGGGTGGAGTCGACGGAGTGGACGCGCGAGGGCGTACGGGTCCGCTTCCCGAAGGGGCACGAGGTCTTCGTACCCGCCCGGGCGTTCCTCTACGGCAGATGACACGCCGGTCAGTGGTCCGACTCACGAGCCGCTGGGGTGAGCCGGCGCCGTCGTGCTGTCCGCCGCTTCCACCGTCTCGGCGTCTTCCTCAGCGCGTCGTGACTCGAGGGCGCTGGACGGGGCGGTCCGCGCACGGTGCTCGACGCGCCATGTCCGCACGAGCGGGCGCCCGTTGCGGGACCGGGAGGCCAGGAAACGCACTGAACCACGACACCTGGCAGCTCCGGCCGCATCGTCCCTCTACGCCGGTCGGACGCCGATGGTCGGTACGACGGCGACGTCTTAGGCTCCAACGGGACCCCGGACTCCTGGACGCAGATCGGCAGTCCGGGTGCGCCCTTCGCGCTGACCGCTCCCACATCTACGGCTGCACTCCGATTCGCTCGACGGTCACGGTCTGCCCGGAGCCCGGGGAACTGCATAGGCGGCGCAGCCGCCCACATCGCAGCCGCCCGCTGGCCCTCACCCACCCACCACGTGTCCCCGCACCGGTCACCGCACGGGGAATCGCGCGGCATTTCGCGGCTGCGCTGGCGAGCCGCCTCTTCTCGGCCACCTGCAGGCACTGGTGCAGCCCGGATCGGATGCGGAGCTAGGGCTGTGCGGGGACGCGGGAATCCCGAGACGCTGCCGGAGAGTCACCGTCATCGGTGTGCGCGGTCGTCGGGGTGGTTGCCTCCGAGGCGCTGAGTGCCGAGTCGCCGGCGGCCGCCGCCTTGCTCGGCCGGTGTCGCGCAGCAGGAGCATGCCCCAGTCCCAGTTGCGCCGGCCGCCGATGCACTCGGGCAGCGAGGCGGTGGCGGCGATGACACCGCCGATGGGCCCCTTGGTCTGAGGCGGGTGTCCTCAGCAGCAGGCCGGCGGACACGGTGGCCAGCAGCGATACGGCGGCGAGTACCGCGAAGCCGTAGCGGGTGTCGCTGTGGTCGGTGACCGCTGCAACCAGGACCATCACCGCGGATGTGGCTGCCAGCCCGCCGCCGTTGGCGATTCCGAAAGCCCTGCCCACCGTTGCCTCGTCGGCCGACGCCAGAAGCATGGTCCGCGAGGCGATCCTGGCCTGCCCGAACACGAAGGCACCCAGCGGTACGCCGATGAGGTAGCCGACGATCCCGAACTGGCTCTGCAGCACCAGGCCCACGGCGCACAACAGGAACCCCGCCACGGCGATGCGAAGGTCCGGATGGCGCTTGCCGACGATCCGGTAGGCGACCGTGGCCGCCAGGAAGCCGAAGCACCCGAGGGCATCGACGGTGCCGAACGTAGCTGCGCCCAGGCGCAGTTCACCGATGACGGCGGTGGGCAGCAGCGCGTTGAACACCGTGACGACCACGCTGCCCTGTGCGTAGAGCAGGATGAGACGGCGTACCTTCAGCGGCCGGCCGGCACCCGGCGGCACCGGCGCCCGAAGCGAGGCGTCGGGGGCCGTCGACGGCCGGTCCGGCCGCCGCCCGGTCGCGGCGACGCAGAGTGCCGACACGAGGAAGGTACCGGCGTTGAACACCAGCAGCGGAACGGCGCCCAGCGTCTGGACGCTCAGGCCGCCCACCGTCGCCGACAGCAGCATGCCCGCCTGCGTCCCCATCTCCTGGCGGGCGTTGAACCGCGTCAGCCGATCGGCCGGTATCCGCTCCTTGACCAGCGCCGCGCTGACCGGCACGAACAGGGCGCCGACGACAGCCAGCGCCAGATTGGCGGCGTAGATCCCCGGTCCCTGGGTGCCACCGAAGGCCAGCCACACGGGCAGCGCCAGGGCGACGGCCGCACTGACGGCATCGCAGCCCATCCACAGAACCCGGCGGTCCCACCGGTCGGCCAACCGTCCGAAGAAGGCGGACAGCAGCGCCTGAGGACCTGCGACGGCGATGAAGAGCCAGCCGACGGCCATCATGGTCTGCTGCTCCTGGATCACGAGCAGCGCGCCGACGATGAGTTGGACGTTGTTGCCGAGGGCGGTGGCGAAGGCGGCGGAAACGAGCAGTCGCTCGTTCCGGCGAGGGTGCGAACCGAAGATCATGGAGCCAGTCTCGGCATGTTCACTGACATCCTCTGTCAGTAGATCTGTGACAGTGCCGCGACCAGGCAGCGGGCGGCTGTCGCGGACGGCCGGGCCGAAGTTGCCGACTCGCTGCCTTCGATCTGTGAGTGTTTTCGGCTTCGACGCCCAGGTGACGCAGTGCCCTCGCTGGAGTCCTGGAAACTCCTCGGCTGGGCCCCCGGGGCGCAGGGGCTTGTCTGTGAAATGTCGTCGGCGGGCACTTCGCTGAGGGGCCGACCCTGTGCTTCGGGGCGGAAGACGATCACGGGTAGGGATGGAACGCACGCTCGAAGTACCATCCCTGCAAGGTTCTCCGGCCGGTACTTCTCAAACCTCCGCAGTGGCGTAGTCGGACGGAGACATCCCTGTAGAGAGGGCAGAGGGCGATGAGTGTGACTGAGAGTTGGTCGCGTGTGATGAGTCTTCTTCGGGAGCACGCGCCGGCCGATCACGCGGATCTCCCCGGGCCCGCTACGGAGCAGATGCTCGCGGCAGCCGAAGAGCGGATGGGGATCTCCCTGCATGGGGACCTGCGGACGTGGCTGTTGCAGAACAATCTGGATCTGCCGGAGGAAGATTTCGACGACGACGTGATGTGCTGCGGCTTCGACGGGTTTCCCGACGAGGGAAGCTTTTTTCTGGGTATCCAGGCGATGGAGAGGCGCTACGCGAACCGCTCCACGTCCTGCGGATTCGACCCTCCGGACCAGCCGGACCACCCGTTCTGGCGTAACGAGTGGATCCCGTTCCTGTCGGACCAGGACGGCTGGAGGGGAAAGTTCGTCGATGTGCGGGACGGGCGCGTCGGCAGCTGGTTCGTGGGTGAGATCACGGTCACGGGCGAGTACGATTCGATGGCCCGGTATTTCGACTCCGTGGCGGAGGCGCTGACGCGGATCGCCGATGGAAACTCTCCGGTCTGTCGGTTCACCGAAGGCCGACTCGTCTGGTCGTGAGACGGTTCTCGACTGGATGACGGCCATTGCCGAGCCGCCCTCACCCTGGAACGGCAATGAGCCTCGTCAGCGTTGACGTTCCAGGGTGAGGATGGCTGCCGCACGCAGGGCGGAACGCGGCCGACAGTCGACCAGTCGACCTGCTGTCTGACCAGGCACCACGTGGCCAGCGCGTCATCGCTCACGGTAGAACCCGCGGCCGGTCAGGTTGATCGCCAGGTCTTCCCCTACCGAGTCCACCAGGTCGCGGCGGGAGCGACGTGACTGTCGAATCGGCCGCCGATGGCGGCCTCCACCGCCTTGCGCGTTTCATCCGCTGCCACGCCGGTGGCGGGACGATGAGAGCGGTCACGGGACGATGAGAGCGGTCAACCCCGAAGGCGGCGTGATGGAACGGCCGACCGATCATGCCCACCGGCTCGAAACCTGCCACTCCCTTTGTCGACCCCGCCGCGGGCCATGACCGCGACCCCCGCGGAATCTGCGGGAGACGGGTGGACTGGAAGCGTAGGGCAGAACTGGACACATCGACGCCGGACGCGTAACCGGTGTGCGAGGCCTCTGGTGGACACCGATTTCTTGGTCGAAAACCCTTCTACCAGCGGCTTTCACCTGTCTGTAGGCCCAACTGGTAAACACGGCAGCCCGGTTGGAAAGCCCTTACTGGCTCCCAGGGAACTCGTCAGCCGGCCAAGTCCTGAGGCGTTCCGCTTGTTGCGCTTCACCCAGGTCCGCTGACCGTCTGTCCGATTCCCTCGGGCACGGCAGCACGCAGATCACCGACAGCAACCGCACCTTATTCCACTCTGCGATTGGTCGCCCGAAAATGGAGTCCCCGCCTCTGACGTATACATGCCAGTCTGCTCCTCGCGGCGCCGTGTCTTCGATCGCGGACGCGGTCGGGGGCGTCGAAATGGGGGGAACGACATGTTACGTGCAGCCAGACCCGTGGTCGGACTGGCCGGCCTCATGCTGATGCTGCTGGGGCTGACGGTGCCGCAAGCTGCTGCCGATCCGGTGCGCGGCACAGACTCCAAGACCGCTGCCGCCCAGCACGACGAAGCGGTGTACGTCGTGCAGGAACGAGCGGACGGCACCGTCTACACCGCCATCTACGAGCCCGCCGCAGGCGTCACGCCCGATGAGCTGAGGGCGTCGCTGCGGCGCCAAGGCATCCGCGGTGTGCAGGACGCGGAACCGACAGCCGCAGCCGACGTCGGGACGCTCGGCTGTTCCCCGATCGTCGGGACCGCGTCCGCGCTGTGCGGCGCCAAGTGGTCTTACGGCGCCTACAACGACCCGCAGGTGTACTTCCTCGACCACACCAGCGACAGTTGGCCGGTGAGCGACGCCCAGGTCGACTGGTACCAGGCGCCCGGCATCGACGCCTACTACCGCTGGTACACAGCCGGCTGCCCCAGCGGCCGGCACTGCGTGCACACCTACAGCGGCAGCTACGGAACCGACTGGTACGGCCAGACCTCGTACACCACCTCCGGCGGGTACTTCGTGGACGGTTCGGTCGTCGTGAGGCTCAACGATCAGGTGACGCCGAACACCTACGCGGCACGGCGCAGCGTCGCGTGCCATGAGATGGGCCACGCGCTGGGGCTGGATCACAACGGGTCGACCAACAGCTGCATGTCGGTTCCCGAGTTCCCCCAGCACCCGTCGTCCCAGGACTTCTCGGTGCTGAACCTGCTCTACCCGAAGGCCGGCACCTGACAGACCCGACGTGCTGCGCCCCCAGCCCGGTGCCGGGCTGGGGGCGCAGGGCGGAAGCGTCTCCCGTCGACCCCAGTGCGGGACACGGGCAGGACTCGCGGCACCCCGGTGGCCGTCGTCGGCCCGGGCCCAGCAGGTGACGCCGGCGTCCGCGAGAGCCGGCGGCGTCGGCGCCTTCCACGAACTCGCGCAACCCCTGGCTGCGTCCGTACACCTCGTCCCCGGTTGCCCACTTCGGTCTGATCCCGGCGGCCGGCGCCCGTTGCACCGGGCCGCCGTGCAGATCCCGGGTCGTGGTCACGGTGCGCCGGGCCGGTCACCTCCGATACCGCCGCGCCACTGCCGCGAAGGCGGCCTTGGGTTCCCATTCCATGTCGGGGTAGGTCTGCCCTCGACGCCCTTCGAGGAGTTTGACGATGCCCAGGCCGGCCCGGTCCAAGTCGTCCCGGGGGTCACCGTCCGGGCGGTGCGGGTAGCCGGGCAAGGCGAACAGGAACACGAACGCGCTGTCCACGCCCTCGGTCTCGAAGATCTCCAGCAGTTCGCTCAGATAGGCGGCCTGGCCCGCCTCGTCACGCTCGTATGTGCCGTTCAGCCGGACAGGGGCCTTGGTCTCCGGGTCGTGCTCGACCACTTCCAGCACCCGTCCACCGCGGTTGCCCGCGCCGCGGTAGGCCGCGGTGCCGAACCCGGTGACGGCGAGCGGCTTCGGGCCTTGAGCCAGGATGCGAACCGCGTCCCGGAACCGGTCGGCAACCTCGGCGGAGCGGATCAGCTCGAACGTCATCACGTCGAAGGGAGTCCAGTCGACCTGCTCGAACTGGATGGACGCGTAGGTGAGTTTTCCCTGGAACCGCTCGCGGACCGTGGCCGCGGCGTCGCGGAGGAACGCGTTGAGGCGCACGCCGAGCTCGCGCATGGCCTCGGCCCGCCGCTCGGGTCGGCTCATCAGTTGTTCGACCCGTTCCTCGGGGCTCTCTCCGGGCAGGAACCCGCGGTTCATCACGCTCAGCTCGACCCCTGCGACGAACACGACCGCGGCTCCCTGCTGCCGGAGCCGTTCCGCTCGCTCTGCGCAGTCGCGGAAGAGCGCGAGGACCTGCTCCGGATCCAGCTCCAGCGGATAGGGCGAGAACCAGACCTCCAGGCCGAGCTCGGCGGCGGCATCGGCGGCGAGCTCCAGTCGGTCCGGGTCGCCCCCGATGAGCTGGACCGCATTGCAGTGCAGGTCGTCGCGGATGATGGCGAGTTCACGCCGGACCACGTCGGGGTCGAAGCGCTCACGGGATATCCGGCCGTGCACGACGAACCCGGTGTCGTAGGTCATTCCTCTTGCTCGCATGGTGACGTCCCCATCTGTCGGTGTCGGGCAAGTCGAGGCTGGCAGGAAAAATGCGTGCACGCAAGTTTACGTGCACGCAACTTTGCGCGTACGCAACCCTGTGTGGGACGCTGAGACCGTGACGACACCACCACCCGGGCTGCGAGAGCGGAAGAAGCAGGCCACGCGCGAGGCACTACGCGAGGCGGCCCTGCGCCTGGCCGTGGAGTGCGGACCGGACCACGTACGGGTCGAGGACATCGCCGAAGCGGCCGGGGTCTCGCCGCGCACCTACAACAACTACTTCGCCAGCCGCGAGCAGGCGATCGTCTCCGCTGTCACCGCGGACCGGGAGGCGCGCATCGCGGCGGCGGTCAAGGCCCGGCCCGCAGGAGTACGGCTGGCCGACGCCGTCACCCAAGCAGTGGTCGAGCAGTTCACGAACACCGGCGAGCGCGAGCAGCAGGCGCTGCTGCTGATCACCGCCCGGACCGCACTGCGCGACGCGTTCCTCGACGCCACCGCCGACATCGAGCCCCCGCTCACGGCGGTGGTTGCCGAACGCCTGGGCGACGCCGGAGCGCACACGGCTCGCGTTCTCGCGGCAAGCGTGGCCGCGGCGGTTCGCATCGCGCTGGAAGGCTGGCTCCGGTCGGCCGGGAACACAGAGGCCGCCGCGAGTTTCGGCACCGGAGGACTCGTCGTGCCGTCCGGCTCACTGCCCGACCAGCTCCGCGCGGCCCTGGCCCCGCTCGCGCCCGCGTTCGACGCCGCCGAGCGGCGCATCCAGCCGTGAAGCCACGACTGGGGCATCCGCTGGAAGAGCATCGATGTCGTGACCGGCGACGGTCTTCTGGCCGTCGCATGTCCACGCCAGGCGCGCCCCTCGTGCGGCAGACCGGCACTGGAGCCGGCAGCCAGAAGTGGACCCTCTCCTGATCTCGGACTCCGCCCCTCGCGTCCGGCGACCGGACTCGACGCACGCGGGCGGCGAGTCCCACGTCGCCCAGCGCCCCCGGTCGGCCTGACCTTTCCGCCCGCGGGGTGTCCAGGCAATCGCCTGGGCCAAGCCCAGGGTCGATCCCAGGGCCGAGCCTCGACGGAGGCGTCGTAGTGACTTCGCCATGGACGGCGAAGGCCGCGGTGGCTTGACCTTGGGTCAGGGTTCACGGGGAGGTCCGGCGCTACGAGCCGGGGTGGCGGGTCCTGGCCGCGTCGCTCACCGGCCGTCCAGCAGCTGCGTGGTGGCCAGTTCGCGGTAGAGGGCGTCCGCTTCGAGGAGTTCGGCGTGGGTGCCCACCGCCCGTACGCGGCCGGCCTCCATCACGACGATGCGGTCGGCCGTGGTGACCGTGGACAGGCGGTGGGCGACGACGAGGACGGTGATGCGACCGGCGATGTCGGTGATGGTGTCGCGCAGTGCCGCCTCGTTGGCGGCGTCGAGCTGCGAGGTGGCTTCGTCCAGCAGCAGCAGTCTCGGGCGGCGCAGCAGGGCCCGGGCAATCGCGACGCGCTGGCGCTCACCGCCCGAGAGCCTGCTGCCGCGGTGGCCGACGTCGGTGTCGAGGCCACGGGGCAGGCGGTCCGTCACCCCGTCGAGACGGACGAGGCGCAGGGCGTGGCGGAGTTCTTCCTCGGTGGCGTCGACGGCGCCCAGCGTCAGGTTCTCGCGCAGGGTGCCGGCGAGGACGGGTGTGTCCTGTTCTACGTATCCGATGGCTGCGCGGAGTTCCGCGAGGGGCCAGTGGCGCACGTCCCTCCCGTCCAGCAGTACCTGGCCGGCGTCCGGGTCGTAGAAGCGTTCGATGAGAGAGAAGACCGTGGTCTTGCCCGTGCCGGACGGCCCGACGAACGCGGTCAGGCCTCCGCCGGGAACGGTGAAGGAGACACGGTGGTGGACCTGGGGCAGCCCGGGGCGGTAGGCGAAGTGGACATCGCGGAAGGCCACACGGGCGGGCAGCGGATCCGCTTTCGGCCGGCGCGCACCTCCTTCTCCTCCGTGTTGCTCGTCCTCGGCCTCCGACTTCTCGGTCTCCTGGTCCTCGGCCTCCAGGCCAACGGCCTCCAGATTCTTGGCCACGTGGCCAACGGCCTCCAGCTTCTCGACCTCCAGCCTCTCGACCTCCCGGATCCGGGCGGCGGCGGCAGAACCGATCTGGAACTGGCCGATGCCTTCGACGAGCTGGCCGATCCGGGGCGCGAGCGCGAAGAGGTAGAGGAGAAAGGCGACCAGAGTGGAGACGCCGATGGCGCCCGAGGTGACGCGCGCGCCCCCCACTCCCAGCACGACCAGGAAGCAGACCTGCACGACGACCGCCGACAGGGTCGCGGACACCGCTTCCCACGCGGCGGCGCGGACACCGGTACGCCGGGCGTGCTCGGCCGCCCGGTACAGCGCCCCCGCCTCCTGCTGTTCGGCACCCGACGCCTTGATCGTACGGAAGGCGCCCAGGGCTCGCTCCAGCGCGGCTCCCATGCGGCCGACCGCCTCCTGCGTATGCCGGGTCGCGCGGCCGATCCGCGGGGCCACGACAGCGACGACGACGCCGATGAACGCGATCACGCCGAGCGTGACGCCGAGCAGTACGGCGTCGAGCAGCCCCATCATGACCACCGTCGCGAGGGTGATCAGTGTGCCGGTGACCGCGGCCGACACCGCCTGAGGAGCGCTTTGCCGCAGCAGCGCCGTGTCCGAGGTGACGCGGGAGATCAGATCCCCCGGTTCGGTGCGCTCCACCACCGGTACGCGCAGCGCCAGCAGACGGTCGATCAGCCGGCGCCGGGCGGCGCAGACGATCGACTCCGCGGACCGGTCCAGCACGTAGTGCCCGAGGCCGGCGAAGATCCCTCCCGCAGCCACCAGCACGCTGAGAGCGATCACCGGGCCGTACGCCGGACCTCCTCGGCCCATGTCGTCCATCACCTGCTTGGCCGCCATGGGCTGGGCCAGGCCCATCACGCTGCCGAGCAGACCCAGCAGGACACCCGCCGTCAGACGGCCGCGCTGCGGCCGGAGGTGCCCGATGAGGGCGAGCGACGCAGTGGTCACGGGCTCACTCCACCGCGAAGAAGCGCTGGAAGTATCCGGCCGGCGTGCCCTCGCCGACGGGTTCACCCTCGGCTTCCACCCAGGCGTGCGCGGCGAACGGCGGGCGGGTGCGCACCCCCACGCACCAGGTGGGCCACTGGCCGCGGCAGCGACACAGCAGCACCGTGGCCAGGGACCGCGGCAGGCAGCCCTTGTGCCCGCCCGCGGCCAGGCTCACGGCGAGCACGGTCTCCCGGGCCGCTTCCGCCTCGGCCAGCGTGGCGGGCCGCGCTCCGCGGCGGAGCCGAGCCAGGACAGCCCGGATCCGCTGGGGCGGCAGGATGGCCAGCACGTGGGCGCAGCCGATCACCATGCGCGCCCCGAGACGGCGGGCCGGGGGGACGGAGCGAGGGCGATAGGGAACGGCTTCCGGGGTCGACAACTGTGTATCCCTTCTCTCGGCAGTCGGCAGTCGGCAGTCGGCAGTCGGCAGTCGGCACTCGGCACTCGGCACTCGGCACTCGGCACTCGGCATCGGCAGTCGGCACTCGGCGGGTCGGCGGCCGGCAGTCGTCGGCCGAGGCGGGCTACAGCGCGATGAGCCCGGCGGAGCGGAGCTCTTCGACGATGCTCACGACGTCCTGTGCGGCCACTTCGGTGTCCACGCCCTCGTACCGTTCGACGAGGGCCGCCGCCGCCCGTTCGGTGCCGTGGCCGTCAAGGAGCTCACGGAGCACGACGGCCGCCGTGGGGTTGAGAGTCCAGTACTCGGCGCTCTTCTGATCGAGCAGGGCCATGCCGTACTCGGTCTCGGTCAGCAGCACTCCGGGCTTCAACGTGCACATCGGCCTCACCTTTCCCGTTCCGTCAGGGATCGCGTCCAGGACGGCGTCATCTCCCGGGAGCGCAGCCACACTTCGCAGGCCACGGTCGGGTGCAGCAGGTAGCTCTCCGTCTCGGCCGACAGAGCCCGGCGGCACCACTCGCGCAGGACCTCCACGTCGACGAGACCCAGCCGGGCGAGACGCGACTCCTCGCACAGGGCCAGCAGGCGGGCGCGGTGGCGGCGCAGCCCCGCCTCCTCCTCGAAGGTGGCGTTGGCCTTGGTGCCGCGGGTGCGGCTGGCCTCGGGGACGATGCCGCGCATGGCTTCGACGATCAGCGGCTTGTAACGCCAGGGAGTGATCCGCTCCTGCGGCCGGATGGCGAGGGCGGCCTCGATCACCCGGTCGTCGTAGTAGGGGGCCGCCACCGTTATGCCCAGCGGGGCGGCCATCTGGCCGATGTGCCGGGTCCACTGGGAGATGCCGTCCATCGCGGCCATCTCCCGGTGCTCCCCGTGCCCGCGGCCACGGGGCTCGGCTTCGGGGAGGTGCGCGCGGAGCAGCTCGCGTACCGCCTCCACGGCCTCGGGCGTGGCCCAGCCCGGCATGCGCGGCGGTGCCGACCAGTCGAGCAGCGGTTCGTCCGCCGGCGCCGGGGGCGCCTCGAGGTCACGGGCGACCCTGCCGAGCCAGGCGCGATAGGAGCGGCGGTCCAGGAGCTGGCGCAGCACGCGCCACCGGGACCACTGGTACTTCGCGGTGTATCCGCGCAGGTCCCGCAGCGCGGTGAGGGGATGCGTGCCCATCAGCGCGTGCAGGCGGGCGGGCGCTCCTGCGAGGAGTTCGTCGCCTCCCAGGCCGGTCAGGTGCAGGCGCGATCCGCGGGCTGCCGCCAGGGCGATGATGTGCATGCGACGGTTGCGGTCGACCGTGAGGATGCTCGGTGTGTCCAGGAGGTCGTCGAGGGTGTCGATCCCGTCGAACGTCATCGCCAGGTCGGACGCGGGGACGATGTGGTGCTCGATCGTCCCCAGTGCCCCGGTGGTCCGGCGGGCCCAGTACACGTCGTCGCCGAGTTCGTCGTGGATGGCGGCGGTGTACGCCGCGACCTTCGCGTCCCCGCGGGCGGCGGCGCAGCACACGGCGGTGGAGTCGAGCCCGCCCAGGTCGGCCGTCACCAGCTCGCGCCCGCGCGTGCGCGCGGCGACTGCGGCGGTGAGCGCCTCCCGGAAGCGCACGGCGCCCTCGGCCAGGGGCAGGTGCGGATCGGGGGGCGACCACCAGCGGGTCTCCTCGGCCCGTCCGTCGGAGTCGAGCGTCAGGTAGTGGCCGCCGGGCGCGGCGTGTACGCCCTTCCACATAGGGGAGCCCGACAGCGGGTGCGGCACGCCCAGCGTGAGCAGTTCGAGGGCGAGCATGCGTTCGTCGAGTTCGGCGCCGGCCAGTTCGGCGAGCACGTCGGCCCGGTCGGAGGCCAGGGCGACGCGGCCGACCGCCGGGAGGGTGGCACTGGTGAAGAACACCCGCCTCATGCCGACGACGCCGCCCTGGACCCGGACCCGCCCGCCGCTGCTGGCCACGAGGTGGAAGCTGCCCGTCCAGGTGGCACTGATGCGGTCGAGCGCCGACAGGGACGTGCCTTCGGCGGCTGCGGCTGCGCGTCGGGCCTCTTCGGCGGTGACGGAGTGTTCGCCGAGCACGGCGATGCGGGTCCCTCGGCACTCGCCCACCACCATGCTCGAGGCTGCCCAGCGCCCCACCAGCCACGGGCGCCCGGACGGGTGGCGCAGACCCTGGGCGGCGTGGGCGAGTGCTTTGGCGGCGACGGCGGCGGCCGCGTCGGTGTCGGGCAGGACGGCGAACCAGGTGGGCAGGGCATGGAGTGACAGCGAGTCTTCCACGGCTACGGCCTTCGGTCGGCGATGTACGGGAAGCAGGGTGGTCGGGTGGCGGCTGGAGGCCGCCACCCGGTGATCCGGCCGCCCGTTCAGCGGGGCGGCACGGGACTCACGTCAGAGGAGCTGCTTGCCGCCGAGGACGTCCTTGGGCCCGGTGTTCTTGATGCCGGTCACCTTGCGGAAGCTGCCGGCCTTGGTGAGGGTGGGGCGCTCGTACGTCATGGTCGAACTCCTTTTCACTTCGGGGGTTTTCGGCGTGCATGCGCATGCGGCGGTTCCCGATCCGGAGACCGGTCATTCCGCTTCGACCACGCTAGGTAGGGCGACCGGATCACCACAATGGCGTGTCCGGGCCGGGCCGCAGCACACCCGCGGCGCGCGCTTCGCCTTGCGCGCCCCGAACTGATGTGCTCACGTCCAGGCGCGTTCGCCGCGAACTCGAGCTCACGCTCGATCTCTTCCTCGCGTCGGCGTCCGCGCACCCGGGCGGCGTGCGCACGGCGCGCCGGGCGCCAACGCCGCCCGGGCCGCCCTGCGGCGCCACATGCCGACGGAGCTGACCGTGGGCCGCCGACGACTCCCGCGGCCCACGTAGCGCGCCTGCTCCTGGCCGGGGACCGTGTCCGCGGGGGCGTCAGCGGCCGCGGCGGCCTACCGTGGGACGCATGCGGCTCCTGCTGACCTCGGACACTCACCTGCCCGCCCGCGCCGCGTCTCTGCCGGAAGCTCTCATGGCAGCCGTCGACGACGCCGACGCCGTCATCCACGCCGGTGACTGGACCGACGAGGCCACGCTCGACCTGCTGGAGTCCAGGTCCCGTCGGCTGATCGGCGTGTACGGCAACAATGACGGCCCGGGACTGCGCAGCAGACTCCCGGAGGTCGCCCGTGCCGACCTGGAAGGGGTGCGGTTCGCGGTCGTGCACGAGACGGGAGCGGCCGCAGGACGGGAGCGGCGCTGCGCCGTCCGCTTCCCCGACGTGGACGTCCTCGTGTTCGGCCACAGCCACATCCCGTGGGACACCAGCGCCGGGAGTCTGCGTCTGCTGAACCCGGGCTCGCCCACGGACCGCAGGCGCCAGCCCTTCTGCTCCTTCATGACCCTGACGGTGGTGGGGGCGAGGCTGTACGACGTGACGCTCCATCGGCTGCCCCCGCGGCACTGACCGCTCCCGACCCTCTGTCCCGAGAGCTCGTGCACCGCCGGACAGACCTGCCGAGAGGATGGGTCGGTCGTCGGCCGATGGGGGCGTCGAATGCCCGACCGGCGAGGCCGTCCGCGAGGCGGCATGAAGGAAACGGCAGTGAACGAGCCGGATGCGGGGCCCCTGTTGCTGTTCGCCAACTTCCGGAACGCAGGCTGGCGGAAGTCTTCGGCCTGCGGATGACGAGCACCGACACGGCCGCCGCCATCTCCCCGGTGAACGACTTCGCCTCCGACGACCGACCGGCGCCGTGAACCGGCGATCGACAAGACCGTTCGCCGCCGCCAGGGAGCACCCCGCATGAAAGGTCGGCATCCGGGAAGGCGCCCGCTGAGCGGAGCGGATACAGCGCCCAGGAATCCTCGCGGCGAGGAGTGCGCGGCACCGCGCGGCACCGTGGCAGGCCATCGAGCGGGCCCTCGATCAGATTCGGTCTGCTGGAGGACGGTCCTCCGGCGGCTGTCAGCGGGCCCGCGGGCAAGAGCCGGCTCCGAGACCGTCGGCGGGCCGCCCGCGGCTGGGGCCGGGCTCGCGGCGGTCGCCGACCGTGAGCCTTCCTCCTGACCGCCACCGCACCCGGCGCCGTACCCCGGCCCAAGAGCACAGGCATGACGACATCTACCGAGAGGAGCAGTCGGATGACCACGGCTCGCGAGATCATGACGGAGGGCGCCGAGTGCATCGGCGCCGAGGAGACGGTCCTCGAGGCCGCGAAGAAGATGACGCAGATGGGCGTCGGAGCGCTGCCGATCTGCGGCACTGACGACAGGCTCAAGGGGATGCTCACCGACCGCGACATCGTCGTGAAGGTCCTCGGAGTCGGCAAGGACCCTGCCGAGTGCAAGGCGGGAGAACTCGCGCAGGGCGAAGCGGTCACCATCGGCGCCGACGACGACGCCGCCGAGATCATGCGCACCATGGCCGACCACCAGGTACGGCGCCTGCCCGTCATCGACGGCCACCGGCTCGTGGGAGTCGTCGCCCAGGCCGATGTCGCCCGCGCCCTGCCCGACCCGCAGGTCGGCGACCTCCTGGAGGCCCTCTCCGTGAACTGACACGCATCGAAGGCTCACTGCGTGGGGTGGCCGGGGCCGCGGGGTGGACAGGGCGACGCATCGTCACCGGAAGGCCAGGCGTCGCGGACACCGCAGCCATGATCGGGTGCCCCGCGCACCGGTCACCCGAGCGCCACACCCGTCCGGGCCGCCCCGCTGCCCATCCCGGCATCGGAATCATGGCCAGGTCGAGTCGCCGGGTCGAAGGCCGCGCTCGCCGACGAGGCGCCGGAAGCCGGCCGGGTCAAACGCCGCGTCGCACAGCGCGAGCGTCCTGCGGGCCGTCCCGACGTGGCTCGTCACTCGGTGAAGGGAAACGTCCGGGCGTGAAGAGGGGCCGGACGTTCGCCGTGCACGCCGCGACGCTGATCGCCGCCGGCCGGCCATGGTCACGGCCTGGCCGCGCACGTGGCCATGAAGGGGGCGCCACCGGTCGGGACGCCGTCCCCATGCCCGCACGCACGCCCCCTCGGGGCGGGCCGTCCACTCTCCACGGCGTTCTTGCTGCCGAGGGGGCATTCGAGTCGGTCACGGCGCGATCCGGCCGCCGAGTGGCGCGGTTCCGGCCCATACCAGGAGTGCGGCGTCGAGGCCGGCCATGGCCAGGACGGCGACGAAAGGCACGCGTCCGCGCAGGAGAGCGGACGGTCCGGCCACCGCCACGGCACAGAGCGCGAGGGTCACGCCGATCGGGCCCGCTGAGGCCGGGGTCACCCGGCCCGTGGGGCCGGCCGTCAGCGTCACGCACGAGGCCAGGGCCAGGGCGGCGGCCGACGCCATGGACCCGCGCCGGCCCAGTCGCTGCGGGAGCCCGCGTACCCCGCTGGCGAGGTCGTCGTCGAGGTCGGGCAGGACGTTCGCGAAGTGGGCGCCCGTCCCCAGGAGCGCCGCCGCGGCGCTCAACCACAGAGGTGGCCACGGGCTGCCCGGAAGGGCCAGCGTCAGGAACGCGGGCAGCAGCCCGAAGGCGGCGGTGTACGGCAGCCAGGAGAGGACCGTCCGTTTGAGCCACAGGTTGTACGTCCATCCGGCAGCGACGCCGCCGAGGTGCACGGTGCCCGCCAGGAGTCCGCAGCCGAGCGACAGCGGGACGCAGACCAGCAGGGCCGTGCAGGCCGCCGCGCCCACCGTGCCCGGCCGTGCGGCCCCCGTGGCCAGCGGCTTGTCACGGCGTCCCGCGGCTCGGTCGCGCCGGTGGTCCAGTCGGTCGTTGGACCAGCCGATCGACAGCTGCCCCGCGGCGACAGCAGCCACCGCCAGGGCCGCGGAGGCGAGATCCAATCCGAAGGCGGTGGCCAATAGCGCTGCGAGGACCGTCACCGTCGCCGCCGGCACCGGGTGACTCGCCTTCAGCAGAGCGAGGACGGAAGAGCGTTCCTTCGAGCCGGGGACCGACGGGGTTGCGAGGCGGTGGGGTCTTTCGTCCGTGGTGGGGCGCATCGCACCACGCTAGGCGACGGCGCGCCCATGATCTCCGGGTTGAGGGTGTCGACGCCTCACCGTCCCTATGTTGGAGGAATGACCCGCGTCCTCGCGGTGAGCACGGCCTTCCCGCCGCACCGCTACCTGCAGCACGAGATCACCGAAGACCTCGTCTCCAGCCTGCCGCCCGGATCCGACCGGGCTCTCGTGCGCCGACTGCACGCCGCGGCCGGTGTGGAGAGCCGTCATCTCGCCCTGCCCCTCGACCGTTACCGTGATCTCGGCCCGTTCGGCGAGACCAACCGTCTCTTCGTCGAACTGGCCGTCGCGCTGGGCGCCGAGGCCGTCGAGCGGGCGCTCCACGACGCCGGCGTACGCCCGGAGGACGTCGACCTGGTCGTCTCGACGACCGTGACCGGCATCGCGACCCCCTCTCTGGAGGCCCGCCTCGCCGGACGGATCGGTCTGCGGCCCGACGTCAGGCGCACGCCCCTGTTCGGGCTCGGCTGCTCCGCGGGCGCCGTCGGCCTGGCCCGCGTCCACGACTTCCTCGACGGCCGGCCGGACAGTACCGCTCTCCTCCTCTGCACCGAGCTGTGCTCGCTCACCTTGCAGCGCACCGACACGTCGATGGCGAACCTGGTGGCGGGTGGCCTGTTCGGCGACGGAGCCGCCGCTCTCGTGGCCGGCGGCAGTGAGCGTTTCGTCGGCAGCGACCTTTCCCCCGCAGCCTCATGTACGACATCACGCCCGTCCGGGTCCTGCGTGCCGAGCGTCGTGGCGGCACGCAGCCGCCTGTACGCCGGGACCGAGCACCTGTTGGGGTGGGACGTCGGTGAATGGGGCTTTCGCATGGTTCTCGGCCAGGAGCTCCCCGAACTCGTCAGGCTGCAGGTGGCCGAGGAGGTCGAGTCCTTTCTCGCCGTGCACGACCTCAAACCCGCGGACGTGGGGGCGTGGATCTGCCATCCCGGCGGCCCGAAGATCCTGGACGCACTCGCCGACGGGCTCAGCCTGCCGGACTCGGCCCTTGCGGCGAGCCGCCGCGCCCTGGCCGCCCACGGCAATCTGTCCTCCGCGTCGGTACTGCAGGTCCTGAAGGACATCCAGACCGATCGGCCGCCGGCCGGAACGACTGGCCTGGTGATCGGCCTGGGGCCCGGCTTCTCCTCCGAACTCGTCCTCCTGGCCTGGTGAGGCTCTCGTGACAGTGACGGTGACGCTGTACACCTTGTTGGTCCTTCTGGTCGTCGCCGAACGCTTCGCGGAACTCGCCGTGGCCCGACGCAACGGGGACTGGAGCCGGGCCCGGGGCTCCCGCGAGTACGGTGCCGGGCACTATCCGGTCATGGTCGTCCTGCATGCCGCGCTCCTCCTCGGCTGCCTCGTCGAGCCCTGGGCGGCCGACCGGCCCTTCCTGCCGTTGCTCGGCTGGGTCGCCCTCGTTCTCACTCTGGCGGCCCAGGCCCTGCGGTGGTGGTGCATCGGAACGCTGGGGCCCCGCTGGCACACCCGGGTGCTGATCGTCCCCGGTCTGCCGCTCGTCGCCTCCGGCCCGTACCGCTTCCTTCGGCACCCCAACTACGTCGCGGTCGTCGTCGAGGGCATGGCCCTGCCCCTGGTGCACACCGCCTGGCTGACAGCCCTGGGCTTCTCGCTCCTGAACGCGGCCCTGCTCACCGTCCGTATCCGATGCGAGAACACCGCGCTGGCGCCTTCTCGCTCCCTTGCCCCCGCCGGAGCCGCGTCGTGATCGACCTCCTCGTCGTCGGGGGCGGCCCGGCGGGTCTGGCCACCGCGATCCACGGAGCGCGACGAGGCTTCGACGTCATGGTCGCCGAGCCTCGGCCCGCGCCCATCGACAAAGCCTGCGGAGAGGGACTGATGCCCTCGGCGGTACGCGCCCTGGACGCCCTCGACGTGCGGGTACCCGGCCGACGCCTTCGGGGCATCCGCTACGTCGACGCTGAGGGCGGCCGACGAGCCGAAGCCGCGTTCCGCACGGGATCCGGTCTCGGTGTACGTCGGACCGTGCTGCACGACGCACTCACCGCCCGGGCCGTCGGGCTCGGCGTTCACGTCGTGCCGCACCGCATCCGTCAGGTGTCCCAGTCCGAGGCGTACGTGACCGCCGACGGCATCGCCGCCCGCTACCTCGTGGCGGCCGACGGGCTGCACTCGCCCACCCGGCGCGCGCTCGGCCTGACCGTACGGCCGGCCACCACCCGGCGACGCCCGCCCCGGTACGGACTGCGGCGACACTACGCCGTCGAGCCGTGGACCGACCTGGTGGAGGTGCACTGGTCCGCCGACTGCGAGGCCTACGTCACCCCGCTCGGGCCACGGCAGGTCGGCGTCGCCCTCCTCACCTCGAGCCGACTGCCCTTCGACGAGCAGTTGACCCGCTTCCCCGCGCTGGCCGCCCGCCTGCGCACGGCCGAGGGGACACCGGTCAGGGGCGCCGGGCCGCTGCGTCAGCAGGCCCGTACCCGGACGGCCGGCCGGGTCCTGCTCGTGGGCGACGCCGCCGGGTACGTCGACGCGCTGACCGGCGAGGGCCTCACCCTCGCCCTGACGGCGGCGGACGCCCTCGTACGCTGCCTGCACGAGGGCCGCCCGCAAGCTTACGAACACACCTGGTGCCGCTTGTCCCGCAGCTACCGCCTCCTGACGAGATCCCTGCTCTGGATCCGGAACCAGCCGTCCATGGCCCCCTTGATCACGCCGGCCGCCGCCCGGTTTCCTGGCCTGTTCCAGAGCACCGTGAACCTGCTGGCTTGAGTGCTGCGTCAGCTGGTGGCCGCGGAAGGCCCGGACGCGGGCGGCGAGAGCCGGGCCGTCGGTCAGAACGCATCCGCCCCGCCGCTCCAGAAGATTTTGCCGTCCTTCATGCTGGAACACCCGGCCTCGCCGACCGCGCCTGCAGGGACGCCGGCGCGCGACGACCCGGCGGCCTGGGCGGCGTCCTCGACCATGGCCGATCCCCTGTTTGGGGGCGAACGTGCGGAGGCTGGACGGGTGGTTCATCCTGCCCCACAGGTGGACCGGGACGATCGCTTTCGTCCGGGCCGTCACCTTCGCTGCGTCGTCGTAGTCCAGGTCGAGGACCGCCCGACCGTGAGCGCCGCAGCCACCGTTGAAGGGACCCGTCGCGGACGCGGAGGGTCACGGATCCCGGTGTCCGCCGGGTGGGGCTGCCCGGCTCTCGGTGGGCTCGGGCGGGGGCCCCGCCGACGGACCCGGCGAGGGCTCGCCCGCCGCGAGGTGCTCCAGGACCTCCGCCAGTTCCTCGCAGGCGCGGCGCACCGAACGGCGGGTCGCACGCTGCTCGGTGATGACAGAGGCGAGGAGCAGGGCGGTCAGGGCGGCGCAACCGTTGAACGTCTGGAGCTTGACCATGATCTCGACGTCCGACAGCTGGGAAAACGCGCCCCGGTCGGAGGTCGCCTCGAAGGTGGCGAATACGGACGCGAAGAGCGCGCACAGCACGCTGCCGGCGAGCTGGAAGCGGAGCGCTGCCCAGACCAGCAGGGGGAAGACGAGGAAGAGCAGGCTCATCGGGCTGAGCACGGCCAGTGGGACGAGAACCAGGGTCGCCAGCCCCAGAAAGGCCGCCTCCTTCCAGCGCCGTATCCGGAACCGTCCGGCCGCCCCCGCGAGTACGAGCAGGAGCGGAGCGACGAGCAGAACCCCCATCGTGTCGCCCGCCCACCAGGCCAGCCACACGGCCCAGAACTCGCTCCCGTCCAGGGAGCCTGTCACCACCTGCAGTCCGACCCCCGCGGTCGCGCTGATCAGCATGGCGCCGAACCCGCCGAGAAAGACCAGCGAGAGCCCGTCCCGCAGCCGCGCCATGTCAAGCCGGAAGCCGACCCGCCTCAGCAGCAGGAAGGCGCAGAGCGGCGCGACGGTGTTGCTCACCACGGTGACCACTGTGGTGGGTCCAGGGGTGGTGAGGGAGGCGATGACGAGGAAGGAGCCGAGGGCAATCCCGGGCCAGACCCGCGCGCCGAACAGCAGCAGGGCGGCGACGGCGACACCGGTGGGCGGCCAGATGGGGGTGGCCACCACGTCTCCGACGACGAGGCGGCCCAGCAGGCCGAGCCGTCCGGCCGCGTAGTAGCAGACCGCCACGCCCAGCGAAATCAGCGCCGCTTCGGTAAAGGGCCGGAACTGCCGAATAACCAACACGCCAGCCATCAGACACCGGCCGGGCCGCCATGACCGGGCAAGGACCCCTGCGTGTCGGGCGCCGCCGCACGAGTCCGGACCGGCTGGTGGCGACCGGACCGGGCCGGACCAGCCCGAGGTCTGCCCGAACCGGGGCAGGCCGACCCCGGGACGAGCCCCCTTCACCCCTCGACCGTCGCCCGGGCCGGACCGCCGTCATGGCCGACGACCAGGACGGCTGCGTCGTCCTCGTGTCCCACTGTGGCCGCCAGCTTCATGACGGCGGTGGCGAGCCCGTCGACGTCCAGCCCGGCGACGGCGGTGATCCCGGCGAGCCGCGTCACCCGGTCCAGACCCTCGTCGACGTGGAGCGAGGGCCCCTCCACCACCCCGTCGGTCAGGAGGACGAAGACACCGCCGGCGGTGAGCCGGTGGCGCGTGGCCGGGTAGTCGACGTCGCGGAGCACACCGAGCGGAGGCCCGCCCTCGCTGTCGTCGATGCCGGAGCGGCCGTCGGTGGTGGCCCAGATGTGGGGGATGTGACCGGCCCGGGCGCACTCCAGGGTGCCGGCAGCGGGGTCGAGCCGCAGGAAGGTGCAGGTGGCGAAGAGGTCGGCGCCCAGAGAGATCAGCAGGTCGTTGGTGCGACCGAGCAGCTCTCCCGGGTCTCCGGTGACGGAGGCCAGCGCGCGCAGTGCCACGCGGACCTGTCCCATGAAGGCGGCTGCCTCGATGTTGTGCCCCTGCACGTCACCGATGGACATGCCGATCCGCCCGCCGGGCAGGGAGAAGGCGTCGTACCAGTCACCGCCGACGTTGAGCCCGTGGTTGGCGGGCTCATAGCGGACGGCCAGCCGGGCGCCCGGAAAACTGGGCAAGTCCGAGGGCAGCATGCCGCGCTGCAGGGCCACAGCGAGCTCGACACGGGAACGCTGCGTCTCGGCCAGCTCCCGAGCCCTGGCGGTCAGCGACCCGAGCCGGCCCAGAAGGTCCTCGCTGTTGTCGGCCGGCCGTCTGCGGAACATCGATCACTCCGACGTCACGACAATCCTCGCATCGTTCCGTCCCGTCTCCAGCACGCGGGACCAAGGGGGACCACCTCGGTACGAACAGGTCCTTCCCCACTCTGCCCGGACGGCACGACGCCCGCATCTCATCGACCCCGCACCCCGGCCCGAGGGCGCCGCCAGGAGACCCGGGGCCCGCCTCGATTGCGGCGACCGCGGCGCCGCGGCGGAAGTCCACGAGCGGCTCGTCAGGACCGATGGGTGCACGCCTGGTCAGGAGCGCCCTTGGCCCTCAGCTCGAGACGGCCTCGGCCCAGCCGCGGTTGACGGTCTCTCTCGCCTTCTCCCTCTGCGCCTCCGTCGGAAACGTCGGCGTGCCCTCCACCGTCGGCAGTTTCTCGGCGGCGGCCTTGTCGAGGGTGCCGTCCTTCTCCATGGCGTCCATGAGGACGGGGCGTGCATAGGCGCCGAGCCGGAGGTTCTGGCCCTCCGGGCTGAAGACGTACTCCTGCCACAGACGTGCCGCCGCCGGGTGCGGAGCGTCTTTGTTCACCCCGCTCGCGTAGTACTGGGCGAAGCTGCCGTCGAAGGGGATGGCGGTCCGCCAGTCGACGTCCGTGCCGTTCTCGCGGAATTCGTCGGCGTAACCGAGGTTGAGGAAGTCCCAGTCGATGCTGATCGGGGTCTGGCCCTTCGCGATCGTGGCCGAGGTGGATTCGACCGGGATGAAGTTGCCGTTCTTGCTGAGCTCGGCGAAGAAGTCGATGCCGGGCTGGATGTCGTCGAAGGAACCCCCGTTCGCCAGGGCCGCCGCGTAGACCCCGGCGAAGGCGGAGCCGGACTTGGTGGGGTCGCCGTTGAGCGCGACCTTGCCCTTGTACTCGGGCTTGCGCAGGTCGGCGAAGGTCGCGGGGCAGGTCGTGACGCGCTTGGCGTCACAGCCGATCGAGATGTAACCGCCGTAGCTGTTGTACCAGCGGGCCCGGTCGTCCTTCTGTTCCTTGGGGATTTCGTCGTACGCGGCGACCTTGTACGGAGCGAGCAGGCCCTGACGTGCCGCGGACTGCGCGAACGAGCCGCCCACGTCGATCACATCGGGGGCGCGGCCTCCGCCCCTGTGCTCCTTCAGGGCGTTGATCTCGTCCTGGCTGGTCCCTTCCGGGTTCTCCACCGTGACCCTGATCCCGTACTTCTTCTCGAAGCCGTCGATCACCGCGCCGTAGTTGGCCCAGTCGCTCGGGAGCGCGATCGTGTGGAGCGAGCCCTCTTTCTTCGCCGCTGTGGTCAGTGCCGCCATGCCGCCGGCGTCCGCGGCGGAGGTGGCCACCGCGGGCGCTCTGGGAGCGGTGGTGGGCTTGTCTCCGCAGGCGCCGAGGGGCGCCGCGAGGACCAGGCAGGCGGCGACGAAGGCTGTCCGGAGACGAGGTGTGGGCACAAAGGCTCCATAACGGGCGGTCGCGTACTGATCGAGGCCAGCGTACGTTCGGTGGCCTCGGCAGCGCAGTCCCAGACGGTGGTGTCCGCTGTCTTCCCTGCGGCTGCCGTACCGGCGCGTTCTCAGAACCCCTCGTCGTCCCACCCGGCCAGGAGCGCCTCCCCGAGATCCATCGCGGGCGGCGCGGCCGAGTCGAGGAGGGCCTGCTCGCTCCAGATGATCTTGCCGCGGGCGGTGTAGCGGGTGCCCCAGCGCTCGGCGAACTGCGCGACGAGGAACAGGCCGCGACCGCCCTCGTCGGTGGCCTCGGCCCGGCGCAGGTGTGGGGAGGTGCTGGACCCGTCGGAGACCTCGCAGATCAGGCTGCGGTCGTACAACAGCCTCACCCGGATGGGCTCGGTGCCGTAGCGGATGGCGTTGGTTATCAGTTCGCTGAGGATGAGTTCCGTGGTGAAGGCGATCCCCTCCAGTCCCCAGTCCGCCAGTCGGCGCGCGCAGGCGTTGCGCACCGGGGACACCGCCGCAGGGTCGGGCCGCACGTCCCACTCGGCGATCCGAGCGGGGTCGAGTCGGCGGGTGCGGGCCACCAGCAGTGCGACGTCGTCGCTGGGCCTGGTGGGCAGCATCGCGTCGATCACCGCGGTGCAGGTTTCCTCCGGGGTGCGGGCGGGCCCGGCCAGGGCCGCGCGCAGCGCTGCCAGGCCCGCGTCCGGATCGCGGTCGCGACTCTCGATCAGCCCGTCGGTGAAGAGTGCCAGCCGCGAGCCTTCGGGCAGGGTGACCGTCATGGTCTCCATGGGCAGGCCCTCGCCCAGGCCCAGCGGCGGCGAGACGGGCACCTCGGGGAAGGACACGGTTCCGTCGGGGCGGACCAGAGCGGGGCCCGGATGCCCGGCGGTGGCGGCCGTCACCTGCCCCGAGACGGGATCGTAGATGGCGCACAGGCACGTGGCTCCGGTGATCCCCTGCCACTCCTGCTCGTCGGTGTCGATGTGGGCGACCAGCTCGTCCAGGTGGCTCAGGAGTTCGTCCGGAGGCAGGTCGAGGGTGGAGAAGTTGTACACGGCGGTGCGCAGACGGCCCATGGTGGCGGCTGCGTGGAGACCGTGGCCGACGACGTCGCCGACCACCAGGGCCACCCGGGTGCCGGGCAGCGGGATGACATCGAACCAGTCACCACCCACACCGGCCTGGGCAGCCAGATAGCGGTGCGCGACCTCGACGGCGGACTGCTCCGGTACGCCCCGGGGCAGCAGGCTGCGCTGCAGGGTGACGGCCATGGTGTGCTCGCGGGTGTAGCGGCGGGCATTGTCGACGGCCAGTGCAGCCCGGGCGGTCAGCTCTTCGGCGAAGGACACGTCCTCCTCGTCGAACGGTGGGGAGTCCTGCCCCCGCCAGTAGCCGGCCATCCCCAGGACCACGCCCCGGGCCCGCAGGGGCACGGCGATCAAGGAGTGGATGCCGCGGTCCAGGATCTGCAGTGCGTTGGCCGGGTCCTGGTCCCGCCAGCGGTGGGTGACGCGCAGGTCCGCTTCCAGGACCGCACGGCCGTCGGCCAGCCCGGCCGCCATGGGGCTGGTGGGAACGAACCGGATCAGCTCGCCGACAGGGTAGAGCGGGTGGTCGCCCTGAAGGCCGACGGCGGCGGTGCGGCGCATCTCGGTGCTCGCTTCGGTCGGCTCCTCGCCGCGCGTAACCGGGTCCAGCAGGTCGACCGTGACCACGTCGGCGAACCGCGGGACCGCCACCTCCGCCAGTTCCTCCGCAGTGCGCTCGACGTTCAGCGTCGTTCCCACCCGCACCCCCGCGTCGTAGAGCAGCTTCAGCCGCTCGCGGGCCACCTCGGCCCTGCCGGAGAGTGCGCGCAGCTCGGTGGTGTCCCGCAGCGTGACGACGGTCCCGGCCTGCCCGTAGGGGGCGGTGGGCCGGATGTTCACCGACAGCAGCCGATCGGTTGCCATGTGCAGCTCGTCGGTCGCGGAACGGCCCGATGCGATCGGCTCGGCGATTCCCTCCTCCAGACCCAGGTCCGTGACGGGGAGGCCCTCGGCGTCCACGGGCAGACGCAGCAGCCGCCGCGCCTCGTCATTGGCCAGCAGCAGCCGTCCGCCGCCGCCGATGATCAGCACTCCCTCCCGCACGGCGTGCAGCACCGCGTCGTGGTGCTCGTACATCCTCGTCATCTCGGCCGGTCCCAGGCCATGGGTCCGGCGCAGCAGCCGACGGCTCACCAGAGCGGTTCCGCCCGCGGACAGGGCGAGCACCGCGGCTGCGGTGCCGAGGACGACCGGCAGCTGCCGGTTCACCATGCTCTGCACGTTCTGGACCGTGACCGGGGAGGAGACGATGGCGATGACGCGGCCGTCGGAGTCCTTGACGGGGACCACCGACACCACGGACTGTCCCAGGGACCCTTCGAAGGTCTCGGTGAAGGACTGGCCGGCCGCCGCCTTGGAGAAGGGGCCGACGACGTGCTTCCCGATCTGCCGTGGGTCGCTGTGGGCGAGGGTGACCCCGGAGAGTGTGTACACGTTGATGCCGTCGACCCCGGCGATCTTCCGGGCCGCCTCGGCGCTCGGCTGTAGCACCGCGCTCGGATGGGGGCTGCGGAGGGCCGCGACGATTCCCGGAGACTCCGCGAACGTTCCAGCGGCGGCGAGCGTACGGTGCCGGGCGTCCACCATGGCGGCGCTCCGGGCCTGCACCACGAGCGCCACCACCGCGGCGGCGACGAGCAGCACCACGACGGCCAGCTGCAGGAGGAACACCTCGCCGGCCACGCTGCGCACGCTCAGAAGGGAGGACAGACGCTGCGGCTGCCGCGCCCCTCCCTTGGGGTGCTGGGCGTCCTCCTGACGCTCCTGGTGGCTTCCCGAGCGGGGACGCCGAGGGGGAGAGGAAGAGCTCGTGGTCGAGCCGAGCAGCCGACGTCGGACTCGTCCAAGCAGGTCGCTCATACTTTATTTTCCAACCCCTATGGGCCGTCGGCAGCGGGGAGCGACGGTCGCCGAGCCGGCGACCCGGGTCCCCGCCGCTGAGCGACAGTGTGGCGTGGCGCGGCGTGTGGGGGCGGGCGGTTCCGGGCCGCCGCCGTGCTGACGTGGATCCGCCACGCCCACATGACGTGCAGGAAGTCCTGCTGGTTCAGGGGTGGAGGGGTGGACGGGACGAGCGCTACGACTGCCGGCCGCCGTTCCTGTGGCTCTGTACACGAGGACGGGAGTCGTTTGTCGACGGCTTCGGGAGTCACTGCGGCACCTGTCGCTTGATCAATGCCGATGAGTTCGGGAGTCACTGAGCGCATGCGTCTGAGCGGTCCATGACAGAGCGGCGTCTGCGGCTCAACGATCACGCTGGCAAGCTCTCGTTGTCCGGTCCATGGACCGGATCACCGGCACGACCGTCTCGGCGCCGGAGCTGGCCCGCCGCCGCCCGCCCAATAGGGCCGTTGTCACAGGCGGCGGTTACCTTGCAGCTCAGCACAGAGCCACGGCAGGTTGCACGAAGAGGAGCGGCAGTGGTCGTTGAGGTGGGGTACGCGCAGGCGTGGGACCTGGAGTCTTGTGCGCCCTGGCGGCCGATGTCCGCTGAGGAGGCTCGGGAGCGGGATGCTGCCGGGCTTCCGTACGTGGTGGTGTACCGGGAGCCGGCCAGGAAGGCTCCGTTGGAAGTCCGGCTGGTCTCCTGGCGGGACCACTACGTCGGGCTGTGGGTCTACGACGCCCACGGTCGCCGCACTCACGATGTGGACATGCGGCTGCTGGACGACTCGTCGCGGCTGCTGCGCCGGTACTCCGTCGGCTGGTACTACACAGGCCCAGAGATGGCGGAGTTCGACAAGGCGTGCCCACGCATCACCTTGGACCTCTTCCCCGACGGGAGGGGCCTGCGGACGGAGGAGCGGCAGGGGCAGGTCGGCGGCGCCTACGTCACCTCGCCCAAGCTCCGGGACGACGAGCGCTGGATGGGCCGCCCTGCCTTCGGGGAGTGGCCGCTGCTCTCGGCCCGGGTACACGGGCTCATTGAGCCGCCGGTGTTCGAAGCAGCTGAGGTGTCCGAGGCCGCAGAGCCAGGTGACGAAGACGCCCCCGCTACCTGTTGGCGTCCACCGCGCCCCGCGCAGCCCGGGCCCATCAACGAGTTGTTTCGGCCCGGGGTGCGTGTGACCGACGGGTACCACCCCGAGATGACCGTCGTGGAGCCGCGCCAGGTCGGCACCCTGCGCGTGCCCAGCGGGCTGCTGGCCATCTCCGGCCCGGACATCGACCACGGCGACGGGCCGCGCATCACGGTCCCTCTCCCGCCCGGGGAGTACGTACTCGACGAGGCCCAGGTCCGCTTCAGCTACCACTGCGAGTGGCGGGACGCCGAGGTCACGACCATGCAAGCCACGGCCGTCCGCCTGCTCATCAGCGAGATACCCGCAGCGACCTGGGAGATGGCCCTCGGTCCGGACGACGATCCCCGCCTGTTCATCGAAAAGCAGATAGCCGGCTTCGACACTGACGGCGCCACCGGCTGCTTCGCCGACGCCGGGGCCTGGAAGCCGCTCATCGAGCTCTTCGAGCGGGGGCTGATCCAGGGGGAGCCGGACCTGGACGGCTACGAGGACATCGACGACGGTTCCATGTTCATGCAGCGCACCTGGGACGAGGCCTCCGGCGGCGAGCTCATGGCCTTCGCGACCACTGGGGACGGCACCTACCCGGCGTGGGTCGGCCGTTCCGGGGCCGGTGACGTAGTCGCTGTCGTGGTGCTCCTGGAGGGGATGCCCGAGCTGCTCCCAGAGCGGGACGGAACCTCCACCGATGCGGCTGTGTAGGCAGGGTCCCGCGTGCGGTCGCAGTCGCCGGCGTGCGTACGGTCCACTGAGGACTGGCGCGTTAAGGACCGGCCTCTGGGGAGGATCGGTACGGCTTGGGGTTGAGAATGATCACGGCCTGCCGGCGCAGGCTCGGTCTTTGGCTGGAGACGCCGCTCATGCCACCGCCCGGCCGGTCGTTGCCCTCTGCCCCGCCCCGCCTCCGAAGCCGGTGGGGCGCACGACGCGGATCAGGCCCGGACTGCAGCCATTCGGCCGTGGTCGCGTGTCCTGTGCGAGCGGACCGCGTTGATGGAGGTATGCGAAAGATCATCACCTGCGGCCTGCTGGCCGCTGCGGCCCTTTCTGCCGCCACGCCTGCCTTCGCCGACGACGACAGCAACTTCGGCAGCGGAGTCAACGCGGCGAATAACTGGAACTTCACCGCCGCGGACGTGTGCGTCCAGGAGCTTGCCGTGGTGCCTGCCCTGAGCGACTGGACCGGCAACCACAAGAACAACTGCTCCAACGGCAACGTCATCGACCACTCTGGTGGCGGCGCGCTGCCGCCCGGTCTGTGACAGGCATCATCTTCACGCGGCCGCGCTCGAGCTTGGGGTGCGGCCGTGGTCAGGGGCGCGGCCAGCGGCAGACGCGGGTGTGCGCCGGCGCGGATGGTCCGCTACCGACTTGGTACGTCACGGCGGCACACGGTGCCGGCGTGACGTGATCGACGTCTGGTACGAACGCTGACCCCCGCGCACCATGTGAACCGGTCGCCGCGCCACCCCGTTTTCACATCGGCCGTCTGTTCAGACCGCGCGGCGGTGGCCCTGGTCGTCGCAGGGGAGTTCGGCGGTTTGGTGGTTGGTGACGAAGTCGCGGGTGGCCTGGCGCTCGGCTTCGGTGATGGCTGTCGGCTCCTGGGCTCCCGGGCTTGTCTGCTGGAGCCCTGCCGAGATCGGAGGATGACCGATATCCCTTCGGGTGGTGTGGCGGCGGCGGTGGTGCGGTGGGCACGGGAGGCGGGCGTGGCCGTGGGCGCCCCGTGAGGAGCGCAGACTGGCCGCGATGCGGCTGGACGTGCTGGCCGGCTTCGCCGTCCCGCAGGGCGGTGCGGCGGATGGAGTTGACGGCCCACTGGGCGGCGTGCGTCTGCTGGGTGGATGACCAGATCGACCGCCACGGCGTGGGCTCGGTGCCGGGTGAGCCGCAGCGGTTCACCGCGCCGCTGCGCCGCGTCCTCGATCCCGGAGGAGTGCGGGACTCACAAGCCGGTCTGCCTGGAGGAGGGGGCTTGCTGTGAGTCCGTAAGGACTTTCCCAGCACGTCCACAGCCGCGGTTGGGTTGTCTCCCAGCCCGCGCCGGTATGGAGCGCGCGGGAGAGGCCCGGTGCCGATTTGCGCTTTGGGGGCACTGCCGCCGGACTGCCCCTTTCTCGTTCCCTGGGTCCTTCCTTACGCCCGGTTCACGGGCTGCCACCCTGCCCAGTGCACGAAAGGCCCGCCCGGTGACAACGTGCGATGGCTTCCCGGACGGGCGGTAGCCCCCATCATGAGTGCTTCCTGAGTTGTGCGCTCGTCGACGAGCCGGTGCTGCCTACGCGTTCGGCGGCCCGCGGCGGCTGGCGGCCGAGGACCTACATCGCGCGCCTGCGGTGAGTGGTCGCGCAGAGCACGTACGGCGGCTGGCTGCGTCCCGGGTGGCATGGGGGTCGACGACCGCGCTGCGGGGATGGCTCGGTTGGGGCGTCGAAGAAGTACTGGTACATCAGCGGCCGGGTTCGCCGAGGCCGCCGAAGGCCGACATCCTGTCAGACCCCCACCCAGGACAGGTGGCCGCCCTGGGTGAAGACCAGCACCTCACCAGGACACTCACCGGCTTCGGCGACGAGCTGCGCTTCGGCCGCCACGACCGTGCTGGGCCTCGATCTCCGGCGCCGAGGTCGGCTGCCAGGACAAAGTCGGCTCGGCCTGCTCGATGGCGGCCGGCGCCCTCGCCGAGGCCTTTGGCGTCACCTCTGAGCAGGTCGAGAACGCAGCCGAGATCGGCATGGAGCACAACCTCGGCGTGGCGGGGGTCAAGGCTGTCACGGCAACGAGTCTGGCCATGCGCGGCGACGACAAAAGGTATCCGTCAACACCGCTCCCCCTCGCGCCGCTGCCTGTCGAGGACGGCGAACACAGCTGGCCAAATCGCGAGTTGAGCGGGAACGCATCGTGCAAGATGGGCGGGTGAGTCCGGCCGGTCATCGCAGGGGGAGACGACGTGGCAACCTCGAAGCCCAGTCGAGTGCTGATCGACCAGACGATGCTGTGTGAGGCAGCACGGCTCCTGTTGGGCGCTGATGCGCCCCGGATCAGGATGGGTCACCCGCTGGCGAGGACGTCCGACACGGCCGAGCGTCTGATCCACTTGGCGACGCTGCTTGACGCGCTGCTGCTCTACGACGAGCTCTACGTCCTCGACGCGCAGCTTCCACACGACGCCGACACGCTGCCCCTGCGACAAGTCCTGCTCGACCGTCGCATCCTCCGGCCTGTCGACACCCGCGTTCTCTCAGCGAACATCGCAGACGAGCTCACCGGGTTCCTGCGCGACGCGGAAACGTTCCAGGAGCCCTGGAGCCCACGTGGACTCGCGTCCGGAGAAGACGTAGCCAACAGTGTCCGCCTCCTGCTCGCCCACCGGGATGAGTCCGGAGAATCCACGAATCCTCGTGGCCGGCGGATCACTTCGGTCATGCGCGGCGAGGTGGAGGGTGATCTCTCCGCCGGCCGCATCTGGTCCTCGCGCCCCGAGCTCCAGTCCGATCCGTTGCGCATGCTCGGCTGGACCATGCTCGCCAATATCGGCTACTTCCACAGCGGCGCGATATACGGAGGCGTTTCGCATCTGCGCACCTTCGTCTACTGGCGCGTCTCCGCCCATCTCCGCGTGCCGTTCCTGCCATCCCTCCACCGGCTACCGGCCTACCACCTCATCACGGATCATGTGCGTCGCACCGTCCAGGACCGCGTCTACGAGGCCGTCGCCGACTGCTTCCGTACGACCGTGGACGAGGTGTACGAGGACGAGAACCCGGCCCCGCTGTACCTGCCGCCCGCGCTGGCTCTCTTCCTCAACCACCTCCGCGCACACGGCGACATCGCCATGGCCGTGGACGACTTGCGCCACCAGCACCGCAAACTCCGTCGGGCCTTGGCCGAGCTCCAGCAGTCTCTTGAGTCCGGCTCGACCCTGGGCGACGCCAAGGCCGCCCGTCATCGACTCAACGCGGCTCTGGACGCCCTGCGCAGCGACCTCGACCCGCACAACCAGGCCGCGGCCGGGACGGTGGACCAGCTCATCGACATCGTGCCCGGCGTGGTCAACGCGGCCGCCAATCCGCTCGACGTGGGCGGCTACGCCGAGGCGCTGATCGCCCGTCCGGCCGAGTGGATCCGCTCCTGGTGGCTGCGACGCCCCGTTCGGTCCGCCATCAGACTGAGCTCTCGGCTGGACAACCTGAGTCGGTACCATCGCCTCCTCGAGGAAGCCACGGGCCAGCATGTCGACCCGGGCCGTTTCGAGCATCTACGCCGGGAATACGGTGCCGCCCTGACCCTTTACGGTGGGGACAGTCGGCTTCCCGCCGCGACTCCGAGTCCGACGGCAGAACCTCCGGGACAGGAAGCCCCGCCTCGGTTCGCCTGAAGCGTGCGTGCGATTACGCGGCTGCTCGCGTCCCGCTACCCGGCGGCCTCGTGCACGACACCGACCTCTACGGTGGTGCGGCCGGCCGGCCCGCCTCGGCCGGCCACCCAGCGGCGGTGGCCGCTGTGGCCGAGCTGTTCGGTCAGCCGCTCGCCGATGTCACCGGTCCGGACGACCTCGGCGAGGTGGCTCCGAAGGTCCGCCACTGTTGGTGCGTGTTGCCGCCAGTGCAGCGGAATGTACGGACTCCGCCGCCCAGGCTGTCGTCCAGGCACAGGCCTGTGGCCGCATTGAGGAACTCATTCCCCTGTTCCCAGATTCGAGGCTTCCAGGACTGGAAGGTCGTGCCGCCGTTGCACTCGTAAGTGCGCAGCTTGAACGCCTCGCTGTCGTCCAGGCACCTGCCTGTGGCCTCGTTCTGCAACACGATGCCGTGCTCGGACGGCAGCTCGCGCCACAGCTGGAAGCGGAGCTGGTTGCACTCCAGCGTGCGGAGCCCGCCACCGTGGCTGTCGTCGAGACACCTGCCCGTCTCGACGTTCTCCATCCAGACAAGGTCTTCTGCAAGCCGCCCACGAGCCTGACTCGTCGGCGCGCCAGTCACTGCCAGCGCTACCAGGGTCGCCACAACGACCGCCCTACTGGCCTTAAAACGCATGAGAGATCCCTCCAGTAAGTGAAGCAGGACACATTGCTAGCAGGGGTGAAAGTGATGAATCCTTCCTGTAGAAGGCAATTCACCCGACTTGGTCACGCCTGCCGTCCCTTGCTCGCGTCCCCTTCGTCGTACGAGGTGACGGGCGGCTTCACGCCCGGCTTCGACAGCCGCTCCTGTTGCTCGGGAAGAGAAGCTGCGACCAGATGCCCGGGTTCTTCTGCCGCTCCAGCCACCGCCCGATGCCATCACCCTTGAACAGCACCCCGAGCCCGATCTCCGGCAGGCCGGCATCGGCGTCTCCCAGGACCTCCGCGACGAGGGCGACCTCCGAGAACCCTGAGCCGGGCGCCTGTGGCAGTTCGCCACCCAGCAGGCGCGGACACGCGCCGAGGTACCAGCCATGACGTCTCTGGGGCCCGGCTCAGGGTCGTACCATCCAACGACGCTGCGCCGCTGGAGCCCTGTGCGCGCAGTTCCTGCTGGACCTGCGCAACGTTCCCGGGGCGCGGCTCGGGGTGGACTATCCAACGACGCCGCGACCTTGCCCTCACGACGTCGTGGCCGGCTGCGGTGCGCGGTCATCACCGGCCTGCTTCGCCGACACCTGGAACACCGCCGCCACCGCCTCCGCCCGCGTTGGCGGCGTCCTGTACCTGCCCCGACCACCCCGCCGTCACCCAGTTCCTGGCGCCGCTCCCGGTCGATGCGATCTACGGGATCGGTCCGCCCAGGCCATCACCTAGACGCGGTACGGCCTGCACACCGTCGGCGCCCTGGCGGCGATGGACGAATCCGTGCTCTGCCGCCTCCTCGTCGGCAAGGCCGGCAGGCCCTGCGCGCCAGGGCCCGTGGCATCGACCCGCGCGGGGTGACCGCGGCCCGGATGCCGGAGTCCACCAGCGCCTCGCACAGCTTCGACATCGACACCAACGATCCCGTGCGGGTCCGCGCCGCGCTCCTGGACCTCGTCGTCACCCTCGCCGGGCGGATCCGTGGCCGCGACCAGAGCGCCCGCAAGATAACGCTCGCCGTTCGGCTTGCCGGCGGCGCCACTACCGAACGCACCCGCGCCCTGCCTGCGCCCTCGAACCACCGCCGAACTGCGCACGGCGACGTTCCGGATCCTCGACTCCATGGCGTTCGAACGCGCCCGGATCCGGCGCCTCACCCTCATCGCCGAAGACCTCCGCCCCGCCGACGACGGCCCCGGCACCCAAATGTCGCTCGACCCCACCCGGGAGAACGCGCTGCGCCTGGAGCCGGTCCTGGACCGCATCAACCGCAAGTACGGCCGTCGCCTTGCCGGGCCCGCCGGCGCCTACCTGAAGGCCGGCTGACGAACCGCCCGCACGGATCTCTTCACGTCCGCGCGGAGATTCCCGGCGCCGCATCCACAGCGAGATGCTGGCCGTACCGGGCTGCCTGCTCGTCCGTCAGGAACTCGACGGCGGACCTTGACCGTTGACGCGGACGGGGCGGGGGATAGGTTCTTCTGTCATGACCACACCCCGCTCGCGCTCCCGTCTCGATCTCTCGCCAGTTGATCGGATTCGGCAGACAGCCGTCCGCACGCAGGGCTGGGGGTTTGGCCTGTGCGCTGTCGCTGCCCTGCTGTGGGCGTGGTTCGCGGTGATGCTCCTTGTGCCGTACACCGCAGGCCAGAACGACAGAGACTGCAAGGCCCGCATCACAAGTGAGCATCTCCACGACAACGACTTCGCTTGCGTTCAGGAGCGCGACTGGCCCGAACTCCTGGGCATCCTTGCCCTCTCTGTCCCCTTTGCCGTGGCCGGGTCCACGCTCTACAGCCGCGGCTCACTCACCTACCGCCTGGCCCCGCTCCTCGCCCGGGGCTGACCGAAACCACGGCGGTGCGTATCGGGCCGCCGTCGGTGCAGTTTGCCGTCAGTCCCAGGCGGGATCGCCGGCCGCGCCCCCATTCCCGGGCTCGGGGCGGTCCGTGTTCCTCGAGGCCGGACCAGATGAATCGGCCGGTGCCCGAGCGCTGGTCTGTCGGGTGGCGGGCAGAACTCCGTGTTGGCGCGGTCGTTGAACCGCGCATGATCATCTCAACGCATCGAGTACGCGCGGCCGTGGGACAGGCCGGTCTGATCGGCCAGAACCTCGGCGAAGCACTGGAGATCATGGTTGGGCTGCCGTCTTGGCGGGACTGCCTGAAGTTCTCCGGAGCCGGCGACCTGGCGGTCATGCGGACGGCCGCCGATCACCTTGGCCGCGACGAGCGCCGGGACGAACCGGAGCTCGTCGCCGAGCGGATTCGCCTTGCCGCTGCGCTGGGTTTGGAGCTCCCACCCGCCCCCGTTTGCTGGCCCGTCTGCATACTGCGGTTTCCGCCACCGTGCCTGACTTCGTGCTCACTGTCGAGACAGGCGAGGAGTACGAGACTCTCTTCGGGGCCTGGCTGCCAAGCCGCAATCCGGCCTGGCGCTGAAAGCCATCACAAGATCGGCGCCAGAGCCGATGAACGTGCTCAGCTTGGCGGCCATCCAAGCGCCGTCTTGTGAGGACAAGAGGGAGTCTCGGGGCAGAAACCCTGGCCTGTGAGCCGGAGAGACCTGATGATCGGCGCATGATGCGAGGTGCCTTCGACGACATCCCCTTGACCACACTGTTTCCCGGCCTGTCGCCTGCTGGCGTGGAATCCCTGAAGGACGGGGCCCGTGCTGTTGATGCGGCTCGGGTCAACGAAGCTGGGGCGGAATGGGAATGGGCTCTGGAGCACGCGGTCTTCCCTGGACCTCAGCCAGGGACGCCGATCATCCTCGGCCTGGACGTCATTGAGCATGCTGACGGGGGCGACCAGATGGAGTTCCTGCTCCAGGTCGTGTGGACAGACCTAGGCCAGCTCGCGGTCGACGCGGCGGTGAACGTTGCCTGCTGGTGCGACGCCGATCACGCCACCCACGACGTCGATGTCTTCAGCCATGACATCGCTGATCTGGCCTTGCTTCCCCAGACCTTCCGTGCAGGCGCTGAACGCCTGATCGGATGGCTGGCCGACCCACGCAACGCAGACTACTGGCGTGCCAAGGCGGGGCTGCCCGCCCGCCGGCCCGGTTAAGAAGCTGGCGGGATGTCGATGGGGAGACGTCTACTTCGGCTGATCAGGCCACGTTGGCATCGCGCTCGATGGCGGCGAGTCGGTTCTTGAGCCGGTAGTGGGGCCGTTGATGGAGACGACGTCGCAGTGGTGCAGGAGGCGGTCGAGGATGGCGGTGGCGAAGATCGTGCGTACGGCGCGGCCGAGTTCTTCGAGGGCCTGATAGGTGGGGTGTTTGGGGCCGCCGCGGGTGAAGCGCCGCAGCACCTGCTCGGCCTCGGCGGTGCCGAGCCGGAGCGCGGTGGCGTACTTGACCATCTGGGCATCTCGCGGGGAGGGCCACCGCCGTCCTCGACGCGGTGGCCCGTGCCCGGGAAGTAGACGGCGTCACGGCGCCCCGAGGCGGTTTTCCACAGGCGTGCGGTTAGGCCCGTTGGCTCCAACAGGCCTAAGAGGTCCTGACAAAGGCGTTGGACGTGTCGGTGGGTGATGAGGCACGTGGCGAGGCCGAGGAAGGCTTCGTGGATGTCGTCGCGTCGTTCCCAGCGGACGCGTAGGCGGCGGAAGCCGTGAAGCCAGGCGATGGTCCGCTCGACGACCCAGCGGTGGACGCCGAGGCCGGAGCCGTGCGGGACTCCGCGTCGGGCGATCACCGGTTTGATGCCCTGGGCCCAGACCAGGCGGCGGTATTTGTCGTGGTCGTAGCCGCGGTCGGCCAGCAGCGTGTCCGGTCGTCGCCTGGGTCGTCCGACCAGGCCGGCGACGAAGGGGACCTTGGCGAGCAGGGGCAGCAGTTGGGTGACGTCGTTGCGGTTTCCGCCGGTCAGCGACACGGCGAGTGGGATGCCCTGTCCGTCGACGAGGACGTGGTGCTTGCTGCCCGGCCGTGCTCGGTCGACCGGGCTGGGTCCGCTTTTGGGCCGCGTCGAGCGGCCCGGACGTGGCTGGAGTCGATCACCGCCCGAGACCAGTCCAGCTGTCTGGCCGAGCGCAGCTTCTTGAGCAGGACCAGGTGCAGCTGGTCCCACACGCCGGCCTCGTTCCATGCGGCGAGCCGTCGCCAGCACGTCATGCCGGATCCGAAGCCGAGCTCCTGGGGCAGGTACTCCCACTGGATGCCGGTGTGGAGCACGAACAGGATCCCGCACAGAGCCTGCCGGTCAGGAACCCGCGGCCGCCCCGACACCAGCTTCGGCGCCGGTACCGGCAACAACGGCTCGATGAGCAGCCATAGTTCGTCCGAGACGTTCCACGGCCGGGAGTTCCTCTTCGCCACGGATAGACCAACGAGCAGCCAAGCCGACAGTCACATGATCAACAGCCTCTGTTAGGACCTCTTACAGCCACCGCTTCCCGTCGAACTTCGGGTTCTCCGAGTGGATCACCGAGGAGTCGGGCACCAGCGCGTCCCACTCCTCGCTGTCACGGATCACGGTCCCGCACAGATCGCACAGCTCGGGCAATACCTCGCCCTCGTCACTCACCGTTCCTGTGTACCCGTCCGATGCCCCGCCGCTGCGAATGGCACACCGAGACCGAGACCGCCTTCAAGCCCCCGGATCAGAAACAGCTACTGAGCGCTTCTCATCGACTGAGCAGTGCGGGTCACTCACCTCCGTCGCGCTGGCGGGCGGCGAGGATCGCGACGTCGTCCTCGTATGCACCATTCGCCAGGCGGGTCAGGAGCGTTTCGAGCATGTCGTCGAGAGGGCCGTCCGCTGGCAGGTTCAGCGTCTCGAGCTCCTGCACTGAGGTGTCGATGTCTGTGTCGCGTCGTTCCACCAGGCCATCGGTGTAGAGCAGCAGGGTCGTGCCACGGCTCATTCGTACGATGAGCGATTCGTAGCCGCCGAGTCCGGTGCCGATAGGCGGGCCGGCCGGGAGCCACAGAACCTCGATGCCGCCGTCCGGTCGCACGGCGGCGGGTGGCAGATGCCCGGCGCTGGCCGCTGTACAGGTGCCCGCCCCGGGATCCAAGACCACGAGGAGACAGGTGGCGAGGCGGTCAAGGCCGAGGTGCGCGACCTGGCGGTCGAACTCGCCGAGGATCTTGTCGACGCTTGCGCCGGAAGCGGCGATGGTGCGCAGTAGGGAGCGGTACTGGCTCATGGCCACAGCGGCCCGGAAGCCGTGGCCCATCACATCACCCATAACCAGCAAGGTGCGGGAGCCCGGCAGGGGAATCGAGTCGTACCAGTCACCGCCGACGAGGACGCTGCGGCCGGAGGGGAGGTAGCGGGCGGCCACCTCGACAGCAGGGTGGGGGGTGCCGGGTTCGGACAGCAGCGCCCGCTGGAGTTCCAGCGCCATGGTGTGTTCGTAGCTGTAGCGGCGCGCGCTGTCGATGGAGAGGGCGGCCCGGTCAGCCAGCGCCTGGATCGTGACGAGGTCGTCGTCGTGAAAGGGCTGCGATGAGCCGGCCCGACCCAGAAGGACGACGCCGACCGGGCGGCCCGCCGTGACCAGCGGGGCGATGAGGAACGAGTGGATTCCAGCCGCGCGGAAGATCTTGGTCCGTTCAGGGTCTACGGTCACCTTCTGGAACAACTCGTCCGAGGCCAGGTTGCCCAGCCATGGCCGCCCGGTGTCCAGGCAATGCCGTGTGGCGACGCCACGGGGAACGTCGACGTACGGCCCTGGGCCGCCCAGCTGGCGCAGCACCCATTCCATCCCAGGAGGCGCCACACCCCTGGTCTTACGCAGCCGCAGGAAGCCGGGAAGCGGCGGGGGAGCACCGGTGAACTCCTCTTCGACGATTCCCACTGCGGCCACGTCGGTCAGTGAGGGGGCCAGGAGGTCGACCAGCTCCTGGCACGTGGTTTCAAGGTCGAGTGTCGTGCCGACGCGCGTGGCCGCAGCATCCAGCAGGGCAAGCCGCTGATGCGCGGTCTCCAGGTCGTCCAGATAACGGCGCAGACTACTGATCTCCACGCCGATCCCGCACAGCCCCGCACCTTGTCCCGGCAGATCCACCCGGTGGTAGACCGCTCGCCAGAGCCTTTGTCCCAGCGGCGAGCAGACTTCTGTCGCTCCTGAGATGGTTGCCTCCCGAGGTTGCCCGTCCGCGAGCACCTCGACCAGGACGTCGTCCGGGCTCTGAAGGTCCGGCAGCACTTCCCTGAGCGTTCGTCCCAGGAACGCCGAGGCGGGCAGACCACTGACCTTGGCCCACGCCGGGTTGACGTACTGATGGCGCAGCTGCGCGTCGAGAACGACGATGGGGGCCAAGGTCCCCTCTACAAGTTGACGCGCCGGAAGGCCATCACCCTCCGAGAAGTGCCACTGCGGCATGAGGCCCTCACCGTTCACAGGTTCCCTCTCGCTGTCTTCGCCGGGCCAATGCATACCCCGTCGATGCAGTGACCTCTCGCGATGAGGCTGAGCCTCGCCCACGAGCGTTCTTGCGCATGACCACCGATCGCTGCGAGTCACATCGCTCCCGCAGCTCATGACCGAGCATTGTGCGAACCCATGTTCGACCCCTGCCTTGTGGTGAGCACCTCAAGCGAGCCAGGTGGGTCAAGGGGCCGCATCGCCGGTGCCGGCGTGCTCGCCGCTGGCACTGGCGTCTCGATCGCACGCCGCCTTCGTGTAGGAGTGGGCGTCCGTCTGGCTGCGGCTTGGGAACGAGCTACGCGTTCCGGGTCAGGAGACCGGCGTCGATGGCCTCGGCAATCAGGGTGGCGCCGCGGCTGTTCTGGTGGATGTGGTCGGTCGTGAGCACGAGGTTTCGACGCCGTGAGATCGTGTCGAGGCTGCGGCGAAGCACGGCGTGTTGGACGAGGACGCCGAGGCCCGCTGCGGGGGTCACTTCCCGGTAGGGAATCGGTGGTGGGTCCGCTTGGCGGAGTTCCTCGATCTGACGCTCGTGGAGTGGAAGGTATGTCACCCCGTTGGTGGTGGCGACTTCGGCGATCATCCGACTGTACCGCTGCGATGCCTGCGCCGCTGCTCCGTCGAGTTGTTGGCCGAGAACCGGGAGCGACAGCAGACCGATCGTCGCGTCGGTCTCCGCTCGCAGTCGTTCGACGACGGCTCCCAGGCACTGCTGGAACCAGCCGGCTGACGGGCGTTCGACGAGTTGTTTGCGCTTCATCGCCTTGTCGACGTGGTAGCCGGCAAGGCTCGCTCGGGCGTCGTTGGTCCCGATCAACACGGTGATGACGTC
>NZ_JBIBDS010000005.1:226074-629197 GCF_042954805.1 Streptomyces sp. NPDC012637 | reverse complement strand
TCAGGCCGGCTACCCGTCGTCGCCTTGGTGAGCCGTTACCTCACCAACAAGCTGATAGGCCGCGGGCTCATCCTTCACCGCCGGAGCTTTCCACCCGCCGAGATGCCTCGGCAGGTCGTATCCGGTATTAGACCCCGTTTCCAGGGCTTGTCCCAGAGTGAAGGGCAGATTGCCCACGTGTTACTCACCCGTTCGCCACTAATCCACCCCGAAGGGCTTCATCGTTCGACTTGCATGTGTTAAGCACGCCGCCAGCGTTCGTCCTGAGCCAGGATCAAACTCTCCGTGAATGTTTACCGGTAATCCGGTTCTACACTCGCGTTGAGCGGAACGGTTCGGAGGAATAGTCCTCACCGTTCACAGCGTCCTCGCTGTGTGCCACCCCGTGGGGTGGACTTTTTCAAAGGAACCTCGACCATCCGAAGATGGACGGGGTATCAACTAATCTGGCGTTGATTTTTGGCACGCTGTTGAGTTCTCAAGGTGCGGACGCTTCCTTTGTACTCACCCTCGCGGGCTTTCCTCCGGGCGCTTCCTTCGTTCTTGCGTTTCCGACTCTATCAGATCTTTTCGATCCGATTTCCTCGGTGCTTTCCGGTCCCTTTCGCTTTCGCTCCGGGCCCTTCCGGCGGTTTCGAGTTTATCAGATGTTTTCGATCCGATTTCCTCTTCGCTTTCCGTTCCCGGCTTTCCGACTTTCGTCTTCTTTCCGAGGCCTTCCGGCGCGTTCCGACTTTATCAGAAGTTCTGAGTCGGATTTCCCGCCTCCCGGTTCGCCCTCCCGGCACACAGCGGTGCCCGGGGCTTCCCCTCTGGCGGAGCCGTAAACGTACTGGAGGGGGGCGCCCCGATGCAAATCGAGGCGCCCCCCTCCCGGCCGTAGCGGACGGTCCGTCAGACCTCCACGACCACCGGGAGGATCATCGGGCGGCGACGGTAGGTGTCGGACACCCACTTGCCGACCGTGCGGCGGATCAGCTGCTGGAGCTGGTGCGCCTCGACCACGCCGTCCTGGGCGGACTTGTTCAGGGCCTGGTCGATCTTCGGGAGCACCGCGTCGAAGGCGGCGTCCTCGATGCCGGAGCCCCGGGCGTGGACGTTGGGGCCGCCGACGATCTTGCCGGTGGAGGAGTCCACGACCACGAAGACCGAGATGATGCCCTCCTCGCCGAGGATCCGGCGGTCCTTGAGGGAGCTCTCGGTGACGTCGCCGACCGACAGGCCGTCGACGTACACGTAGCCCGCCTGGACCTTGCCGGTGATGCGGGCCCGGCCGTCGACCAGGTCGACGACGACGCCGTCCTCGGCGATGACGATGTGGTCCTTCGGGATGCCCGTCATCGCGCCGAGCTCGGCGTTGGCGCGCAGGTGGCGCCATTCGCCGTGGACCGGCATGAGGTTCTTCGGCCGGCAGATGTTGTAGAAGTACAGCAGCTCGCCGGCGGAGGCGTGGCCCGAGACGTGCACCTTGGCGTTGCCCTTGTGGACCACGTTGGCGCCCCAGCGGGTCAGGCCGTTGATCACGCGGTAGACCGCGTTCTCGTTGCCCGGGATCAGGGACGACGCCAGGATCACGGTGTCACCGGGGACGATCCGGATCTGGTGGTCGCGGTTGGCCATCCGGGACAGGGCGGCCATGGGCTCGCCCTGCGAGCCCGTGCAGACGAGCACGATCTCGTCGTCCGGGAGGTCGTCGAGGGTCTTCACGTCGACGACCAGGCCGGCGGGGACGCGCAGGTAGCCCAGGTCACGGGCGATGCCCATGTTGCGGACCATGGAGCGGCCGACGAAGGCGACCCGGCGGCCGTACTCGTGGGCGGCGTCCAGGATCTGCTGGATGCGGTGCACGTGGCTGGCGAAGCTGGCCACGATGATGCGCTTCTGGGCGTTGGCGAACACGTTGCGCAGGACGCTGGAGATGTCGCGCTCGTGCGGCGTGAAGCCCGGGACCTCGGCGTTCGTCGAGTCGGTGAGCAGGAGGTCGATGCCCTCCTCGCTCAGCCGCGCGAACGCGTGCAGGTCGGTGAGGCGGTTGTCCAGCGGCAGCTGGTCCATCTTGAAGTCGCCGGTGTGGACGACCATGCCCGCGGGAGTGCGGATGGCGACGGCCAGGGCGTCGGGGATGGAGTGGTTGACGGCGATGAACTCGCAGTCGAAGGGGCCGAACCGCTCGCGGTGCCCCTCGGCCACCTCGAGGGTGTAGGGGCGGATGCGGTGCTCCTGGAGCTTGGCCTCGATGAGGGCGAGGGTCAGCTTGGAGCCGATGAGCGGGATGTCCGGCTTGAGCCGGAGCAGGTACGGCACGGCACCGATGTGGTCCTCGTGGCCGTGGGTCAGGACGATGCCCTCGACGTCGTCGAGGCGGTCCTGGATGGTGGTGAAGTCGGGCAGGATCAGGTCGACGCCCGGCTGCTCCTCCTCGGGGAAGAGGACGCCGCAGTCGACGATCAGCAGACGGCCGTCGAACTCGAAGACCGTCATGTTCCGGCCGATCTCGCCAAGGCCGCCGAGCGGGGTGACGCGCAGGCCGCCCTGGGGCAGCTTCGGCGGGGCGCCGAGTTCAGGATGCGGATGGCTCAAAAGGTTCTCCTCACCACACGCGCCACGTACCGGCTCGGGCACGTGGCGCGCATGACATTCGTGCACTTGCTGTTTGTGTTCGGATACGGATGTTCAGTTACGCGTGTTCAGTTACGGATCTTCGGTTGTGAAGTCTGTTGTCAGATCTGTACCCCGCCGGCGGCGAGATCGATCTTGAGCTGGGCGGTCTCCTGGTCGGAGAGCTCCACGAGCGGCAGGCGCAGCGGGCCGGCCGGGAGGCCCTGGAGGGCGAGGGCGGCCTTGGTGGTCATGACGCCCTGGGTGCGGAACATGCCGGTGAAGACCGGGAGCAGCCGCTGGTGGATCTCGGTGGCCTTCTGGACGTCACCGGCGAGGTACGCGTCGAGGAGGGCGCGGAGCTCCGGGGCGACGACGTGGCCGACGACGGAGACGAAGCCGCAGGCGCCCACGGAGAGCAGCGGCAGGTTGAGCATGTCGTCCCCGGAGTACCAGGCGAGGCCGCTGCGGGCGATGGCCCAGCTGGCGCGGCCGAGGTCGCCCTTGGCGTCCTTGTTGGCGACGATCCGCGGGTGCTCGGCGAGCCGGACGATCGTCTCGGTGTCGATCGGGACACCGCTGCGGCCGGGGATGTCGTAGAGCATCACCGGGAGCTCGGTGGCGTCGGCGATGGCCGAGAAGTGCCGGTAGAGGCCCTCCTGCGGGGGCTTGTTGTAGTACGGCGTGACGGCGAGCAGGCCGTGTGCGCCGTCGCGCTCGGCGGCGCGGGCCAGCTCGAGCGTGTGGTGGGTGTCGTTGGTTCCGATGCCGGCGACGACGTGGGCGCGGTCTCCGACCGCCTCCAGTACGGCCCGTACGAGCTGCGATTTCTCCGCGTCGGTGGTGGTGGGGGACTCGCCAGTGGTGCCGTTGACCACCAGGCCGTCGTTGCCGGCGTCCACGAGGTGGCTGGCGAGTCGCTGGGCACCGTCGAGGTCGAGTGCGCCGTCCGCCGTGAAGGGCGTGACCATGGCGGTGAGGACCCGCCCGAAGGGGGTCTGCGGAGTGGAGATCGGAGCCATGGGTAACACGCTACTCGCTGCTCAGCGCCGGGGGCCCCCTCGGGGGACGCGATAAGAGGAGCCCGGCACTGCCTGCTCGGGGGTTCAAGCAGTGCCGGGTCCGTTTGATCAGCCTAGATGAACTTCGTGAAACGTCGCAATACGGACACTTCGCACGTGAATTTCGTACTTGTGTGCGTTACCGCGTGACGTACGAGGTCACGCGCGTGCCCCCGGCCGACCTCCGAACCCATCTCCAGGTCGTCCCGCAGGATGAGATTAGGCCGCTTTGATGAAAAAACGGCACCAAATCCTCGTTCCACTCGTCTCTACCGGTGACACACACGTTCAGCACCAGCCCGAGGAGAGTGACCCTGATGTTCCTCCCCCATGCTTCGCAGGGAGGCACCCCCCGAGAGGCCGTACCGTTCGCGTTCGTCGCGGAGTCCGACCGCTTCCGCAGTAACGTCACTCCCCCGCCCCGCGAGCGTCCCACCGCGTCCCAGATCCTCGGCCGTGCGCTGCTGGGACTCACCGTCGTCGCCGGCCTCGTCGGCTCCCTCGTGCTCGGCATGCCCTCCCTGGAGCCAGGGGACGCGAGTGGTCACCGGCATCAGTCCGAGGCATCCGACGGACGCTGAGGTAGCCTCACCGGGCACAGTCACCGAACGTGCTTGTGAGTGAGGACCTGCCGTGCCCCTGCCCTTCCTGACGGCCGACCGCGACTTCGACGCAGACGACGACATCTCCGACGTCGCCCTGCCGTTCGCCGACCACGACCAGTGGCGTCGTCCGTACCGGCCCGGCCCGTGGCGGGTGGGGATCGCCGCGCTCGCCCTGCTGCTGGCTTCGTTCGTGCTGCTCGCGGCGGTCGTCATCGCCGCCGCCGGCGCGTCCGGCGGAGCCCTGTTCACCTTCGGTCTCGCGCTGCTGATCATCGGCACCGCGCTGCGCGTGCTGCGCATGGGCGTCTGGGTGAGCCGGGCCGGGCTGCGGCAGGTGCGGTTCTTCGTGACGAGGACCGTCCCGTGGCCGCAGACGAGCGCCGTGCGCACCGTCCAGCAGCCGGTGCGCTGGCTGGGACTCCCCCGTACGGTCCAGGGCCAGGCCCTCGTCCTCGTACGGCAGAACGGTGAGCAGGCTCCGCTGCTCACCGATCACAACGCCGACTTCCTCTCCCGCGTCGAGGCCTTCGACCGCGCAGCGGACACGATCGAGGCCTGGAACGCGGAGTACGCCGGAGCGCGCTGAGGCGTGTCTTTCGGGTCGCGCCGGGACGCCGGCAGGATCCGGAAGACACGCCACAGGCCCATCCGTCGGACCGGGGCCGGACAGGCCCCGCTCGTCAGCCCGCCGAATGCAGGGCGATCGCGCGCTGCATCGCCTTGCGTGCGCGCGGGGTGTCGCGGGCGTCGTGGTAGGCCACCGCGAGCCGGAACCAGCAGCGCCAGTCGTCCGGCGAGTCCTCCGTCTCGGCCTTGCGCCGGGCGAAGACCTCGTCGGCCGAGTCGCGGTCGATACGGCCGCCCTGCGTGCGCTTCAGGTCGTCGACGGGCAGCCCGCCCTCGGCCTCCAGCTCCGCGGCCAGGCGGTTCGCCAGACGCGCGAAGCGGGTGTTCTTCCACAGGAACCAGCCGCCGACCAGCGGCAGCAGGAACGCCACCGCGCCCATGCCCATCGCCGCCGGCTCGCCGGTCAGCAGGAGCAGCACGCCTTCCATCCCCACCACCCCGAAGACGAGCACGAGGACGGTGGCGAGGAAGACGTACGTGATCTTTCCACCCATGACCGTCAGCCCAGGTCCAGGAAGTGTTCCAGGCCGAAGGTGAGGCCCGGGGTGGTCACGACGCGGCGGGCGCCGAGCAGGATGCCCGGCATGAAGCTGGAGTGGTGCAGGGAGTCGTGGCGCACGGTGAGGGTCTCGCCCTCGCCGCCGAGCAGCACCTCCTGGTGGGCGAGCAGGCCCGCCAGACGCACCGCGTGGACCCGGACCCCGTCGATGTCGGCGCCGCGCGCCCCGTCCACCCCGGTCGTCGTGGCGTCCGGCTGGGCGCCGAGGCCGGCCTCGGCCCGGGCCTTGGCGATCAGCTGGGCCGTACGGGTGGCGGTGCCGGAAGGGGCGTCCACCTTGTGCGGATGGTGCAGCTCGACGACCTCGACCGACTCGAAGTACGGGGCCGCGATCTGCGCGAACTTCATGGTGAGGACCGCGCCGATGGAGAAGTTCGGGGCGATCAGGACGCCGGTCTCCGGGGACTGCGCGAGCCAGCCGTTCAGCTGCGCGAGGCGCTCCTCGGTCCAGCCGGTGGTCCCGACGACCGCGTGGATGCCGTGGCGCACGCAGAAGTCGAGGTTGCCCATGACCGAGGCGGGGGTGGTCAGCTCGACGGCGACCTGGGCGTCCGCTTCGACGAGCGTCTCCAGCTTGTCGCCGCGACCGAGGGTCGCGACCAGTTCCATGTCCTCGGCGGCCTCGACGGCCTTGACCGCCTCGGAGCCGATCCGGCCCTGGGCTCCGAGGACCGCCACGCGCAGCTTGCTCATTGCACTTCCTTACTCGTACTCGAGGGACTCGGGGATCACGACACGGCTTCGTGGAGGCGAGCCGCCTGCTTTTCCTTCAGCGGGCCTATCACCGAGAGCGAGGGCCGCTGCGCCAGGACGTCGCGTGCCACGTCCCGCACGTCGTCGGGCGTGACGGCGGCGATCCTGGCCAGCATGTCGTCGACCGACATCTGGGCACCCCAGCACAGCTCGCTCTTGCCGATGCGGTTCATCAGCGCGCCGGTGTCCTCCAGGCCGAGGACGGTCGAGCCGGAGAGCTGACCGATGGCGCGGGCGATCTCGTCGTCGGTGAGTCCGTCGGCGGCGACCTTGTCGAGCTCGTCCCGGCAGATCCCCAGCACGTCGTGGACCTGGCTGGGCCGGCAGCCCGCGTACACGCCGAAGAGACCGCAGTCGGCGAAGCCCGAGGTGTACGAGTACACGCTGTAGGCCAGGCCGCGCTTCTCCCGGACCTCCTGGAAGAGGCGGGAGGACATGCCACCGCCGAGGGCGGTGTTCAGCACGCCGAGCGCCCAGCGGCGCTCGTCGGTGCGGGCCAGGCCCGGCATGCCGAGGACGACGTGGGCCTGCTCGGTCCTGCGGCCGAGCAGCTCGACCCGGCCCGCCGTGCGGATGGTGCGCCTGCCGTCGCGCGGGGCGACCGGGCGGGCGTCCGTACGGGTGAGGGCGCCGGCCTTCTCGAAGGCGCGGCGGACCTGCCGTACCACCGTGGCGTGGTCGACGTTGCCGGCGGCGGCGACGACCAGGTGGGTGGGGTCGTAGTGCTTCTTGTAGAAGCGGGCGACCTGGTCACGGGTGAGCGCGTTGATCGTGTCGACGGTGCCGAGGACCGGGCGGCCCAGCGGGGTGTCGCCGAACATGGTCTGCGCGAACAGGTCGTGCACGACGTCGCCGGGGTCGTCCTCGGTCATCGCGATCTCCTCGAGGATGACGCCGCGCTCGGCGTCCACGTCGGAGTCGAGGATGAGCGAGCCCGTGAGCATGTCGCAGACGACGTCGATCGCCAGCGGCAGGTCGGTGTCGAGGACCCGGGCGTAGTAGCAGGTGTACTCCTTCGCCGTGAAGGCGTTCATCTCGCCGCCGACCGCGTCGATCGCGGCGGAGATGTCGAGGGCGGACCGCTTGTGGGTGCCCTTGAAGAGGAGGTGCTCCAGGTAGTGGGTGGCGCCGTTGAGCGCCGGGGTCTCGTCACGGGAGCCGACGTGCGCCCAGATGCCGAAGGTGGCTGAGCGCACCGAGGGCAGGGTCTCGGTGACGATGCGGAGGCCGCCGGGGAGGGTGGTGCGGCGGACGGTGCCGATGCCGTCCCTGCCCGGAAGAAGCGTTTGGGTACGGGCGACGGCCCGCCCCTCGGAAGAGGGGCGGGCCGTCGTCGCGGAACTGCGGGACGTCACTGGTCGGTGTCGTCCTTCGCCTCGTCCTCGCCCTCGATCACGGGGATGAGGGAGAGCTTGCCGCGCTGGTCGATCTCGGCGATCTCGACCTGGACCTTGGAGCCGATCGCGAGCACGTCCTCGACGTTCTCCACGCGCTTGCCACCGGCGAGCTTGCGGATCTGCGAGATGTGCAGCAGGCCGTCCTTGCCCGGGAGCAGGGAGACGAAGGCACCGAAGGTGGTCGTCTTGACGACCGTACCCAGGTAGCGCTCGCCGACCTCCGGCATGGTCGGGTTGGCGATGCCGTTGATCGTGGCGCGGGCGGCCTCGGCGGCCGGGCCGTCGGCGGCACCGATGTAGATGGTGCCGTCGTCCTCGATCGTGATCTCGGCGCCGGTGTCCTCCTGGATCTGGTTGATCATCTTGCCCTTGGGGCCGATGACCTCGCCGATCTTGTCCACGGGGATCTTCACGGTGATGATCCGCGGGGCGTTGGGGGACATCTCGTCCGGGGTGTCGATCGCTTCCATCATCACGTCGAGGATGTGGAGGCGGGCGTCACGGGCCTGCTTGAGGGCCGCGGCCAGGACGGAGGCTGGGATGCCGTCCAGCTTGGTGTCGAGCTGGAGGGCGGTGACGAACTCCTTCGTACCGGCGACCTTGAAGTCCATGTCGCCGAAGGCGTCCTCCGCACCGAGGATGTCGGTGAGGGCGACGTAGTGCGTCTCGCCGTTGATCTCCTGGGAGATCAGGCCCATGGCGATACCGGCGACGGGGGCCTTGAGGGGCACACCGGCGTTCAGCAGCGACATGGTGGAGGCGCAGACCGAGCCCATGGACGTCGAGCCGTTGGAGCCGAGGGCCTCGGACACCTGACGGATCGCGTACGGGAACTCCTCGCGGGTCGGCAGGACCGGCACGATCGCGCGCTCGGCGAGCGCGCCGTGGCCGATCTCGCGGCGCTTCGGCGAACCGACGCGGCCGGTCTCACCGACGGAGTACGGCGGGAAGTTGTAGTTGTGCATGTAGCGCTTGCGGGTCACCGGGGAGAGGGTGTCCAGCTGCTGCTCCATGCGGAGCATGTTGAGGGTGGTGATGCCCAGGATCTGGGTCTCGCCACGCTCGAAGAGGGCGGAGCCGTGCACGCGCGGGATGGCCTCGACCTCGGCGGCGAGCGTACGGATGTCCGTGACGCCGCGGCCGTCGATGCGGACCTTGTCCTTGATGACGCGCTCGCGGACCAGGGCCTTGGTCAGGCTGCGGTAGGCGGCGGAGATCTCCTTCTCGCGGCCCTCGAAGGCCGGGAGGAGCTTCTCGGCGGCCAGCTCCTTGACGCGGTCCAGCTCGGCCTCGCGGTCCTGCTTGCCCGCGATGGTCAGCGCCTGGGAGAGCTCGCCCTTGACGGCGGCCGCGAGGGCCTCGTACACGTCGTCCTGGTAGTCCAGGAAGACCGGGAACTCGCCCTCGGGCTTGGCGGCCTTGGCGGCCAGGTCGGCCTGGGCCTTGCAGAGGACCTTGATGAACGGCTTCGCGGCGTCGAGGCCCGCGGCGACGATCTCCTCGGTCGGCGCCTCGGCACCGTCCTTGACGAGGGCGATGGTCTTCTCGGTGGCCTCGGCCTCGACCATCATGATCGCGACGTCGCCGTCCTCCAGGACGCGGCCCGCGACGACCATGTCGAAGACGGCGTCCTCGAGCTCGGTGTGCGTCGGGAACGCGACCCACTGGCCCTTGATCAGGGCGACGCGGACGCCGCCGATCGGGCCGGAGAAGGGCAGGCCGGCCAGCTGGGTGGACGCGGACGCGGCGTTGATCGCGACGACGTCGTACAGGTGGTCGGGGTTGAGCGCCATGATCGTGGCGACGACCTGGATCTCGTTGCGCAGGCCCTTCTTGAAGGACGGGCGCAGCGGGCGGTCGATCAGGCGGCAGGTGAGGATCGCGTCCTCGGAGGGCCGGCCCTCACGGCGGAAGAAGGAGCCGGGGATCTTGCCGGCCGCGTACATCCGCTCCTCGACGTCGACCGTCAGGGGGAAGAAGTCCAGCTGGTCCTTGGGCTTCTTCGAGGCGGTGGTCGCCGAGAGGACCATGGTGTCGTCGTCGAGGTAGGCGACGGCGGAGCCGGCGGCCTGCTTGGCGAGGCGGCCGGTCTCGAAGCGGATGGTGCGGGTGCCGAAGGAGCCGTTGTCGATGACGGCCTCGGCGTAGTGGGTCTCGTTCTCCACTAGCGGTTTCTCCTACGTTTCGTCTTTGCGCCCAGGGGCCCGTGTGGCCCGGGGCGGTGCGGGAGAAGCGGTGTCGTGGCGGGCCGGTCTTCGATCGAAGCTCCCGGGAACGATGAGGGTCCGGGGGCCACTACCGAGGACCGGCGGCGTGCCGGCTGCTTCTCGCGCGCTGATGTGGCGTTGTGTGACCAGACTAAGTGCCGGTGGGCACATCGCGCACGTACAGCAAAGGGAGCGGCCCCCTGAAAGTGGGAACCGCTCCCTTCACAGCGTCTTACTTGGCGCCGCCGGCCGCACCGCGGCGGATGCCGAGGCGGTCGACCAGCGTACGGAAGCGCTGGATGTCCTTCTTGGCCAGGTACTGCAGCAGACGGCGGCGCTGACCGACCAGGATGAGCAGACCACGACGGGAGTGGTGGTCGTGCTTGTGGGTCTTGAGGTGCTCGGTCAGGTCCGAGATGCGGCGGGACAGCATCGCGACCTGGACCTCGGGGGAGCCGGTGTCGCCCTCCTTGGTGCCGAAGTCGGCCATGATCTGCTTCTTGACGGCGGCGTCGAGAGCCACGCGGATCTCCTCTTGGTTCGTGCGCCCACGAGTGCCCCTGGTCTTGGTCTCAGGGGAAACTTCCATGACTCGCGAGCGAAGGTCCGATGAGCGCTGCTTCCCGACGTTCACGGGATGCCCGTGGTTTTCCGGAAGCGCGTACACAAACGGCCGTCACACAGCGTACCAGGTGACCTCAGGGACTCCGACGTCACCCTCGGGCCGCCCGGGGCTCAGCCGGTGAGCGAGCGGGCCCGCATGAACACGTCGAGGACGGCGAGGCACAGCGGGACCAGGGAGAGCAGCACGAAGCCCTCGGTGAGGTCGAGCAGCCGGCCCCAGAAGGGCGAGAGGCCCTTCCTCGGGATGATCAGGCCGATCGCGGTGACCAGGGCGGCGCCGGCGGCGACGGCCGCGGTCAGCCAGATCGTACGGATGTCGAGGCCGCCGCGGTCCCCGTACATCAGGAGGTCCTTGACCAGGTCGACCGGCGGGTTCAGGGAGAGGCCGAGGACCAGCAGGGCGATGGCGGCGAGACCGGCCACCAGGACGGAGGCGACCTGCGAGGTGTAGCGGAAGAGCCGGGCGCGCAGCAGCATCGCGAGGCCCGCGGCGAGGGCGAGCAGCTGGCCCCAGGTGTTCCCGGCGAATCCGAGGACCGCGCTGGAGCCGACGACGACCGCGGCGCAGCCGGCCACCAGGCCGAGGAGCATCTCGTGGCCGCGGCGGGCCTGGAGCGCGATGCGCTCGCCGTCGACGGGCTGCGCCTCCTGGGCCGGCTGGTGCGGGTCGGCGAGGAACTCGTCGTCGGCGGCGCTGCGCGGGGAGGCGTAGCCGATGGGCAGCCGGGCGAAGCGGGCGGAGAGCCCGGGCAGGAACGCGACCAGGCCGATGGCGACGGGCACGCACACGGCGGCGGTCTGGGTGGCCGAGGCCTCGGTGAGGATCGCGACGAAGGTGGCGAGGGTGCCGACGGTGGCCAGGAAGGTCGCGGCCACGAACGGTGCGTCGCCGCTCGGGGTGAGGGCGACCAGCGTGACGGAGGCGACCAGGACGGTGACGCAGCCAAGCAGGAACTGGAGCCTGCCCGGTCCCTGGCCGGCGTCGGGCGCGAGGATGCCGGAGCCGGCGATCAGCAGCAGCGGCAGCGCGCCCAGACCGAGCGCGACGGCGGTGGCGCGGTCGCCGTAGACCCGGGCACGGACGCCCGCGAACGCGGTCAGCAGCACGCCGGCCCCGCCGGCGATGACGCCGGGCAGGCTGTGCATGTCGTGGCGGACCGGGTCGGCGAACCACAGCACGAAGCCCATGAGCACGAGCAGCAGGACGCCGCCGACGAGTCCGGCGCCGCGCAGCAGTTCGTCGCTCCACAGGTGCCGGTCACGGGTGACGGCGGAGGCGACGGCGTCGGAGACGTCGTCGTAGACGGCGGGCGGCAGGGACTGCGCGAAGGGGCGCAGCGAGAGCACCTCGCCGTCGAGGACCTGCTGGGCGGCGAGGGTGCGGGCGCCGTCGAGGACGGTGCCGTCCCGGCGGACCAGGTGGTAGCCGGTGGGGGCGCCGGCCGGCTGGGTCTGCCCGGTGAGCCGGAGGATCTCCGGGTAGACGTCGGCGACGGCGATGTCCTCGGGGAGTGCGACGTCGATGCGGCTGTCCGGCGCCACGACGGTGACGCGGCAGAAGCCGGTCGCTGCGGTCGTACTCACGTGTCTGGACCCCCTGATTCGCGGTTGCGCACGGTGCGGCGACACCCTACCGGGGACCGGCTCGGGTGGCTGCAAGTAGGATCCTGCACTCACGGGGGAGTCCGCATGGAACACAGCCGACGGGGGCGCCGGTGCGGAAGTTCCTCCACGAGCCCGCCCGTAACGAGGGATTGATGCGCCGGTGAGCCAGATCGTCGTCAAACGCCCGCCGAGGTCCCTTCCTCCGGAAGTACCCGGTGAGGAACTGGTCCTGGAGTCTCCGCCGGAACTGCCGCGGGGACAGCAGGAGTCGGCGCTGATGCAGCTCCTGCCGATGCTCGGCATGGGCTCGTCCGTCGTGTTCTTCTTCATGACGCCGTCCCCGATCATGCGGATCATGGGCACGCTGATGCTGGCGTCGACGGTCGGCATGGCGATCGCCCAGTTCGTCAGATTCCGCAAGGGGTCGCAGGGGCAAATGGCCGATGTCCGGCGTGACTACCTCAAATACCTCGCGCAGACCCGGCGTACGGTCCGGCGCACCGCGCGCAAGCAGCGGGACGCTCAGCTGTATCTGCACCCTGCGCCCGAGCAGTTGTGGTCGGTGGTCGCGGAGGGCTCGCGGCTCTGGGAGCGCCGGGTCGGCGACCACGACTTCGCGCAGGCCCGAGTCGGGCTCGGCGCCCAGCAGTTGGCGACGCCGCTCGTGGCGCCCGACACGGCGCCGGTGGACGAGCTGGAGCCACTGTGCGCGGGCGCCATGCAGCAGTTCCTCGCGGTGCACGGCACCCTGGACGGGCTGCCGATGGCGGTCTCGCTGCGGGCCTTCTACCACGTGACGGTCTCCGGCGACCCGGAGGCGGCACAGTCCGCGGCACGCGGCCTGGTGGCGCAGCTGGTGACCCTGCACTCCCCCGACGACCTGATGCTGGCCGTGGTGGCGGCGCGGGGCGCGCAGGAGCGCTGGGACTGGACGAAGTGGCTGCCGCACACCCAGGTGCCGGGCACGGTCGACGGGGCGGGCACGAAGCGCCTGTTCGGCGACGACCTGGGCGAGCTGGAGCAGCTGATCCGCTCGAAGCTGGACGGCCGGCCCCGGTTCAGCCGGGACAACCAGCCGGTCCTGGACCAGCCGCACGTCGTGGTGGTCCTGGACGGCGGGATGGTGCCGCCGGACTCGCTGTTCGCGGCGGCCGAGGGCCTGCAGGGCGTGACCATCGTCGAGGTGGTCTCCGGTGAGCTCGACGAGCCGCGCGGCGGTCTCTCCGTGGTCGTACGGCCGGGGCGGCTGCGCCTGGAGTCGGGCGGCGGGTTCGCGTACGAGGGCGTGCCGGACGTCATGTCGCTGCCGGCCGCGGAGGCGCTGGCCCGGCAGCTGGCACCGCTGCGGATGGGCGGCGGGGACGACGACGAGCCGCTGCTCGCCAACCTGGACTTCACCGACCTGCTGAACCTGGGTGACGCGGCCTCGGTGGACGTGGCGCGCACCTGGCGGCCGCGCTCGGTCGCGGAACGCCTCCGGGTCCCGATCGGCGTCGGCGAGGACGGCCAGCCGGTCATGCTCGACCTCAAGGAGGCCGCGCAGGAGGGCATGGGCCCGCACGGCCTGTGCGTGGGCGCGACCGGTTCCGGAAAGTCGGAGCTGCTGCGCACGCTGGTGCTCGGCCTCGCGGTGACGCACTCCTCGGAGACGCTGAACTTCGTCCTCGCGGACTTCAAGGGCGGCGCGACCTTCGCGGGCATGTCGCAGATGCCGCACGTGGCGGCCGTCATCACCAACCTCTCCGACGACCTGACACTGGTCGACCGCATGGGCGACGCGATCCGCGGCGAGCTCCAGCGGCGCCAGGAGCTGCTGCGTTCGGCGGGCAACTACGCCAACATCCACGACTACGAGAAGGCGCGGGCGGCCGGTGCGCCGCTGGAGCCGCTGGCCTCGCTGGTCCTGGTCATCGACGAGTTCAGCGAGCTGCTCACCGCCAAGCCCGACTTCATCGACATGTTCATCCAGATCGGCCGCATCGGCCGTTCGCTGGGCGTGCACCTGCTCCTGGCCTCGCAGCGCCTGGAGGAGGGCAAGCTGCGCGGCCTGGACACGTACCTGTCGTACCGGATCGGTCTGCGGACCTTCTCGGCGGCCGAGTCGCGCACCGCGATCGGTGTGCCGGACGCCTACCACCTGCCGTCGGTGCCGGGTTCGGGCTACCTGAAGTTCGGCACGGACGAGATGACCCGTTTCAAGGCGGCGTACGTCTCCGGCACGTACCGTACGGGCGGCCCGCGGCTGGAGGCGGGGAGCATGCCGATCGAGCGGCGGCCCGCGCTGTTCACGGCGTCGCCCGTGCCCGTGGTGTACGCGGCGCCGGACCCGGCGTATCTGACGGCGCAGCGGAACGAGGACGACGACGCGCTCGCGGACACCGTCCTCGACGTGATCGTGCGGCGCCTGGAGGGCCAGGGCGTGCCGGCGCATCAGGTGTGGCTGCCGCCGCTGGACCAGGCGCCCTCGCTCGACCAGCTGCTGCCCGGGCTCGCGCAGACCGCGGACCGGGGTCTCACGGCGACCGAGTACACCCGCCCGGGCGGGCTCACGGTGCCGCTGGGTCTCATCGACAAGCCGTTCGAGCAGCGGCGTGAGGTGCTGTACCGGGACTTCTCCGGCGCGGCGGGCCACATGATGGTGGTCGGCGGTCCGCAGTCCGGCAAGTCGACCCTGATGCGGACGCTGATCTCGTCGTTCGCGCTCACCCACACCCCGGCCGAGGTGCAGTTCTACTGCCTGGACTTCGGTGGCGGCGGCATGTCGTCGCTGGCCGAGCTGCCGCACGTCGGCGGGGTGGCCTCGCGTCTGGACCCGGAGCGGGTGCGGCGCACGGTGGCCGAGGTGCTCGGTGTGCTCAACCGGCGGGAGGAGTTCTTCCGCGCCCACAACATCGACTCGATGGCGACCTACCGGCGCAAGCGGGCGGCGGGCGAGCTGCCGAACGAGCCGTGGGGCGACGTGTTCCTGGTCATCGACGGCTGGGGCGGTTTCCGCAACGAGTACGAGGGCATGGAGGCGCCGGTCGCCGACCTCGCGGCGCGCGGTCTCGGCTACGGCATCCACGTCGTGATCACCGCGGCCCGCTACATGGAGGTCCGGGCGGCGCTCAAGGACCAGATGCTGGGCCGGCTCGAGCTGCGGCTCGGTGACGTCATGGACTCCGAGTTCGACCGCAAGGTGGCGGCGAACGTGCCCACCGGTGTGCCCGGCCGCGGCCAGGTGCCGGAGAAGCTGCACTTCATGGGCGCGCTGCCGCGGATCGACGGGTCGAGCTCGTCGGACGACCTCGCGGCGGGCACGACGGCGTTCGTGGAGGCCGTGCGGAACGCCTGGCAGGGCCGTCCGGGGGCGCCCGCGGTGCGACTGCTGCCGCACAAGCTGCCGGCGGAACAGCTGCCGAAGGGCTTCGAGTTCCCGCAGCACGGCATCGCGATCGGCATCGACGAGACGCGCCTGGAGCCGGTGTTCGTCAACTTCGAGACCGACCCGTTCTTCCTGATCTTCGGCGAGAGCGAGTCCGGCAAGACGAACCTGCTGCGGCTCATCGCCAAGCAGATCGGCGAGCGCTACTCCCCCGACGAGGCGAAGCTGGTCGTCGGCGACTACCGGCGGGCGCTGCTCGGCAGCCTGCCCGAGGAGCACCTGCTGGAGTACGCGCCGATGGCGAGCTCCATGCAGATGCACATGGAGGCGCTGTCGGGAGTCTTCGCGCGGCGCCAGCCGCCGCAGGACGTGACGCCGCAGCAGCTGCGGGACCGCAGCTGGTGGTCGGGGCCGCAGGTCTTCATCATCGTCGACGACTACGACCTGGTGGCGACGAGCGCCGGCAACCCGCTCGCGCCGCTCGCGGAGTACCTGCCCTTCGCCCGTGACACGGGCGTGCGGTTCATCATCGCGCGCAACAGCGCGGGCGCCTCGCGCTCCATGTACGAGTCGTTCATGCAGCGCATCAAGGAACTGGGCGCGCAGGGCGTGGTGCTCTCCGGCGACCCCTCGGAGGGCGACCTGCTCGGCAACGCCCGTCCCCGGCCGATGCCGGCGGGCCGCGGCCTGTTCGTGTCGCGGCGGGGACAGGCTTCGCTGGTGCAGACGGGGCGGATGCCGGAAAGGTGAGGCCTGTGCCACCCAGGGCCGGCTGCGGATTCGTGCTCCGAAGCCGGCCCTGGGCGTTGTCGTTGGACGTGAGCACTTCAGAAATGCAAACATCGCCGTAACCCAGCCCGAGGCCAGCCAGGGGGAAACCATGTCGTTCGACGACGAGTGGGCACAGCAGAAGAGTTCTGTCATGGAACGTCAGGTGACGAGCATGCAGCTCAACCAGCTGCCTGCGGACCAGGGCGGGGGCGGCGGCCAGCCCGACCTGGCGACCTCGCCCGCCAAGAAGAAGGCAGCCGCGAACACCATCGAGACCCAGATCCAGCCGGACCTGAAGTCGGCCGCTGACGCGGCGGACGAGGGCACCAACGGCGCGGTGACGGAGCTGAAGGGCTGGGACACCTCAGCCGGCCTGAAGAAGGCCCACGAGCACTGGGACAGCCAGGTGAAGCGGCTGAACGCACGCCTCGAGTCGGAGAAGAGCGCGCTGCGGAACACCGGCACGCTGTTCCAGAACAACGACCTGACGACGGGGTACAGCTTCGCCCCGACGCAGTCCAAGGTCTCGGGAATCTAGGGGGAATCGCGATGCCGACGTACCAGGAGATCATGCAGACCGACCTGGGCAAGCTGAGCACCGCCGCCGACGGCTGGAAGAGCATGGCGGAGAAGCTCAAGAAGGTCGAGGACCTCTACGAGAAGGAGGTCGAGAGCGTCGCCACCAAGAACCCCCTCTGGACCGGCCAGGCCCAGCAGTTCAGCGCGCAGAACTTCGGGATCACCCGCAACGAGCTCGACGCGGCCCAGAAGGAAGCACTGGCCATGGAGTCACTGCTGCGGGACGCGCACGGCACCTTCACCGAGCTCAAGGGCCGGGTGAAGACCGCGGTCGACGAGGCGACAGCGGCCGGCATGAAGGTCAACGAGTCCGGCAACGCGAGCTACGACTTCAGCAAGGTCAGCCAGCAGGAGGCGTACACGATTCGCCACGACCCGGACCTGCGGGAAGTGGAGATGTCGTACACGCGCAAGATCAACGACGCGGTGAAGGCGGTCACGGAGTACGACGCGGACGTCAAGGTCGCCCTGCTCAACGCCTCCGGCGCCGACGGCACGGCGATGTTCGGCTTCAACTCCAAGCCGGTCGGCGACGTCGAGGCGGTCGAGGCGCTGGCGCTCTCGGACAAGGTCCGAGACGGCAAGGCCTCGAAGGAGGAGCTGGCGCACTACCGCGACATCCTGGCGAAGAACTCGGGCGACAAGCACTTCAGCGAGGCGTACCTGCACGCCCTCGGGCCGAAGGACGCACTGAAGATCGCCGACACGATGAACCTGGCGGCGAACGAGCGGGGCATACCCGCCGACCAGAAGAAGCTCTACGAGTCGATCCAGACGGGCCTGGCGGACACGATCGCCTCCGGCACGAAGGACCCGAACGGCTACGCGTACCGGCCGTTCGTGGACGGGCTGAAGGAACTGGGCGACGACAACCTCACGGGCAACCTGAGGCCGTCGCACGGGTACCAGCACCTGGTCACGCTGATGTCGCAGGGGAACGCCGATTACGGCAAGGAGTTCCTCAACGAGATCGGCACCGACATGATCCGGGTCGAGAAGGACAAGGAGAACATCTGGGCGCACGCCTTCGACGGTCAGCGTCCCAACCTGATGCACGACCCCCTGGACGGCCTGCTCAAGATCATGAGCAAGGACCCGTCCGACGCGGAGTACTTCCTCGACCCCAAGGCGCCGGGCAACGAGAACGAGCACCTGAAGTACCTGCTCACGGACCGGAAATGGGTCGATCCCTGGATGTCGTCGGCTTACGGGCCCCCGATGGACATGGACAACCCGAACAAGGCCTCGGGCCTGGGGGCCGCGATCCAGGCGGCGGCGACGGGGCACGCCCCCGGCGAGAAGCTCGGCGAGGTCGGAGCGCACACCGAGGGCCAGGCGCGGGTCATGCACCACTCCGTCCAGTACCTCGACTCCGCGCTGGACGAGGGCAAGTTCCCGGAGGACCTGACGAACCTCCAGAAGCCGATGGCGCATGCCCTCGCGGACTACGTCAACGACACCCATGTGATCCTCAACGGCGAGGACTCCGAGTACGGCCTCAGCAAGGGCAAGGAGACCAGCTTCGGAACCGGCGACAACGCACACATGGCCGTGTCGCAGGGAAGCCTCGTACGCGTCATGCGAGGAGTGGCCGAGGACGGGGACTCCTTCGCCCTCATCTACGAGGCGGAGCGCGCGTACTCCGCCAAGCAGCTCGCCGAAGCTCCCGACTTCTCGGGTGACGCGACCCACGGTCAGAGTGCCGACTGGGACCACCGGGCGAAGCACGTCGGAGGTGCGCTGGGCGCCCTCAACGGGATCGGCGCCGATGTCTACATCGACAAGAGGGACGACAAGATCGAGTGGGCTGAGAGGACCGCGGAGTACTCGGCGAACGGCGTCAACAGCGTCGTCGGCGAGATTCCGTTCGCGGGCTCGGCCGCCGGTGCCATCGTCGACACCGCCAAGTACGAGTGGGTCGAGGACATCAAGAAGGCGGCCGAGGAGCAGGCCAAGAAGGATTCGAGCGACAACTACTCGGCCGGCAAGGACGGCACGACCGACCTCCTGAACGCCTGGGGGAAGAAGGAAGGAATCTACGACAATGGCCCGCACAAATCGGCAAGGGACGCTGCGGCAGGCGGCTACGAGGACGGACGCAGCGCCGCGGCGGCGCACTTGGGGAACTAGTCGCCCTTCCTCCGTGCGCCTGGCGGTGGCGGTGGCGGTGGGGGTCATGCTGGCCGCGACCGCGTGTTCCTCCGGGGACTCCGGCTCCCAGGTCGAGGGCATGTGCGGTCAGCCCGCCGACTCCGCGGCCGGCAAGTCGCTGCGCGAGGTGCTCGGGACGGACGACTTCCGTACCGATGTCCTCAAGTCGGACGACAGCTTCGTGAAGGAGTTCACGAAGGACCTGAAGGAGTGGACGGGCCACGCCGGGAACTCGACGTCGCCCTCCTTCCTTTGCAGGTACAAGCCCGAGGACGGCAAGGGACACGCACTGCTCGGCTTCGCGTGGTCTCCCGCGGGGACGCCGTCGGAGCAGCGGGCCCAGGGCGAGACGTTCTACGACGTGAACGCGGCCACGGGGTCGGTCTCCGACGGCGGCGCGTCGCTGTACGTGAAGTGCGATCTGGGTGGTGAGCTGAGCGGTCAGGCAGGCAGGGCCGTGCTCCGCGCCGACGTCAACCTCCCGGTCAAGGGCGAGAAGCCGGACGAGGCGGCGAAGACACAACAGCTGTCCTTCCTCTACCTGATGACCCGCGAGGTGACGGAAGGCCTCGGCTGCCGGAACAAGCCGTTGGCGAAGGACCCCGTCGTGAAGCCCCGCACTGAAAGCGCCCCCTGATGATCCGCGTGAAGCACACCGTCCTGGGCACCGCGAGCGCCGTCCTCCTCACCACGCTGGTGGGCTGCGGGAGCTCCGGCACGGAGCCCGGAGCCCTGAGTGTGGACAGGCTGGTCTCGCTCTCGGACGAGTTCGCGAAGGACGGCGCAGGCACGTGCCCCCTGCCGTACGACGTCGCCGAGGCGGCAGAGGAGGCCGGGCTCGGCGAGGGCATCGAGCCGGGCGCGGCGGGTGCGGAGGCGAGCGAGCCCCACGCGACCGCCGAGGGCGGCAAGACGACGGATCCGCAGTCGGCATGGGCAGGCAAGGCCGGTGCGTGGATCACGTGCTCGTACCACGTGGGCGGGGAGGATCTCGACGTCCACACCGTCGGTACGGAGGCGGGTAACGCCGTCAACGTCCTGCTGCCCACCACGCAGAAGGCCGCCGGCATGAGCGTCGACGAGACGAAGGCCTACTGGGAGAAGACCGACAAGGCCAAGCCCGGAGTGCCGGTGCCGAGCAAGGGCGGGAACGTCGTCACCGTCCGGCTCGACTCCGGCGGCAAGGGCGACGTCGCCCTGCTGCTGACGGTCGGCGAGGACGACAAGAGCAAGCTCGAGCCGGAGCAGGTCCTGGAGCTCGCCAGGACGTTCGCCTCGCAGGCCGAGTGAACCGGCGGTGCGGATTCCGGGGTCCGGCTGACAGCCGGACCCCGCCGCACCCATGATTGACCTGCAACGACGCGTTCCACCGCCGTATGAAGGAGCAGAGCCGGATGGGCACTCAGCAGGAGAAGGACGAGCTGTACGCGCTCGACATCAGCGGCGTCGAGTGGCAGGGCGCTCCCGGGACGAGCCCCGACGAGGAGCGCGTGGAGATCGCCCACCTGCCGGGCGGAGCGATCGCGATGCGTTCCTCGCTCGACCACGACACCGTGCTGCGGTACACGAAGGCCGAGTGGGACGCCTTCGTCCTCGGGGCGAAGGACGGGGAGTTCGACCTGCGGTAGCGCTGGGACGTGAGAAGGGGCCCGCACCTCTGGGAGGTGCGGGCCCCTTCTCGTGGACCGGTGGACCCGGTGGGCCGAGCGGACCGGGCGGACCGGGTGGGCCGGTGGACCGGGGGCGGGGTGGACCCGTGGACCGGGTGGTCCGGGTGGTCCGGGTGGTCCGGGTGGTCCGGGTGGTCCGGGTCGGTCAGTACGCCTCGGTGAAGAGACGCGAGGCCTTGACGTCGGTGGAGCGGTAGCTGTCCTTGCCCTGCTCGACGATCTTGGCGGTCTGCTCGAGGCGGTTCTTCATGTCCTCGGCGCGCTTCTTGTACTTGCCCTGCAGGATCTCGTACTCACGGTGAGCGTCACCGTCCCACGTGTCGGTGACGACCCGCAGCGCGGCGTCCATCTCCGCGATGTCCTTGATGATGTTCTGCGAGACCGTACGGATACGGTTCGCCATCTCCTGGACGGACTCGTACCGAACCTTGGTCCCGGCGTTGTCGACAGACATGCTGATCCCCCTTTACGTCAGATGTTGTTGAGCGAGGAGTTGTTGACGGCGGCGAACGTGGCCCGCACCTCGTCGTCGTTCGCGTTGCTGAGGTTCTTCGTCTCGCCGACGGCGTTGAGAAGAACGTTCAGCAGGCGACGGATGGTGTCGTGGTCCTCGTTGAGGAGCGTCTGAGCCTGCTTGAAGCCCACCGCACCGACACCGGTCCAGCCGGCGCTGCAGGTCTCCAGGATGTTGGCGAGCTCACGCGCCTGCTTGGAGACCGCGTCGCCGGTCTCCACGATCTTGTTCTTCGCCTTGACGATCGGATCGTCTGCGAGTCCGAACCCGCCAGCGGGAGTGCTCATGTGATGCTCCTCTTGTTGTCGATGCAGTGGTTCATGCGTCTGTCGACGCTCTCCTGCGTACTCCCGCCGCTACGACGAGGCCGATGACGGCGACGACGGCGACGGCACTCGCGGCGATGGCCCAGAGCGGAAGACCGCCCTCGTCGGACGCTGCGGCCTGGTCCTTGTCCTTGGCCTGGCCGCTGCCGCTTGCCCCCGTGTTCTCAGGAGAGGGGGAGGTCTGGGGTGTTGTCGGTGACGTGCTCGTGCTCGCCTGCTGCGCAGCGAGCAGCGGGTTGACGTTGGGGTCGCCCGGGTTGCCCTTGCCTTCCAGGAGGACCTGGGCGGGACGCACGGTTCCGTAGCCGATGTACTTGGAGGGGACGGGGCCGTCGTGGCCGGCCGTCTCCATCATGACCCGGAGGACCTGGTTCCCGGTCCAGTCGGGATGGGCGGACCAGATGAGGGCGGCGGTGCCGGAGGCGATGGCGGTGGCCTGGCTGGTGCCGTCCCCGGCGCAATACTTGGTCTTGTCCCGCAGACAGCGCCCCGGAATCTCGACTCCAGGAGCCGCGAGATCGACGAAGGCGCCGTAGTCGGAGAACTTGGCGACCTTGCCGTTCACGTCCACTGCGCCGACAGCGACGACACCAGGAACGGCCGCAGGGTAGGAGTTGCGCCGCTCGCTCCCGTCATTGCCTGTGGCAGCGAAGACCAACGCGCCTTTCTGCACGGCGTAGTCGATGGTGCTCTGCCACTCACGGGCTTCCGTCTCGTCCGCCACACCACCGTACGAGATGTTGATCACCCGAGCGCCGTTGTCCACTGCGTAGCGGATGCCTTGGTGGAAGGTCTTCCATCCGGAGCCGACAGCGGCACCCGTTTTGACCGGGAGGATCACTGCGTCAGGAGCGATACCTCTCACCCCACCGCCAGCCCCGGTCCCCGCGATCGCAAGGGCCATGTTCGTGCCGTGGCGGTTGGTGTCCTTGTCGTCCACACGGCCCGGGCCCCCCGTGTCGAAGTTACGTCCGGGCAGCACCTTTCCGCGCAGTTCCGGCAGCGTCGAATCGACACCAGTGTCGAGCACCGCGACGGTGACGCCCTTCCCCGTGGCCACCTTCCACATCTGGTCGGCCTTCATCGCGTCCAGGTACCACTGGCGCGACCGAATGTCGTCCGCCGACGCTGCCGGCGCCGTGAAGGTCCACGTGGCGACGACGGTCGACATGGCGCCGAGCAGGGCTGCTGCGCGGCGCCCGGCGACCCGGGTGAGGGGGGACATCAGGAAACTGCTCCTAGTCGATGACGGGCGGGACGATCTGGCGCTGGCCCGAGGTCCACGTCTCCTCGTCCTCGGACAGGTAGTCGGGGCGGTTGCGCGGCTGGCGACGCTCCTCCCCCTCCGGCTGTGTCGAAGCGGGCGGACGCACCAGGCCGGTACCACCGGGCGTGAAGGCCGAGCGTCCACTCACACCGGACGTCGTGGGCGCACCGATGGTTCCGCCGGGCTGGGTCGCCAGACGGCGGCCGGAGCCGCCCTGGCTGCCCGTGGGGCCACCGTGCATGCCGCCGCTCGGGCCGTGCATGCCCGCGGCACCACGTCCGTACTGCGACGCGTTCCGCTCCTCGCCGATGACGGTGCTCATGGGCATGCGGCCCATCTGCTGGCCCGTGACGGAACGACCGGGCACCTGCTTGCCACCCGTGATGCCCACGGGGCCCAGAGTGCTCGGGCCCGGCAGTCCGGTGCGCGTCGCGGGACTCGGCAGGCCCGTGACGGACTGACGCGGCTGCTGGAGACCGTTCTGCTGACCCAGCGGCGGCGCCATGGGCGGCAGCGAGACGGGCGGCAGCGGCTGGTTGGTCGCCGGCGGAAGCGTGGTGGTGAGCGGAGGCTGCGTGGGCGGCCGGTTCGTGGTCTCCGGGGGCGGCGTCAGCTTCACGGAGTCGAGGTTGGTGTCGACCTCGCTGTCCGGACGTGTCGGCGTGGTCGGCGTGACCGACGGCGGGGTCACCGGGTCGTGGGGCTGCCGCTCGGTGCCGCTCGGCGGCGACACTTCAGCCCGCTGAATCGTCGTGTGACTGGTCTGAGCGGTGCCCGTACCGGAACCGGTGCCGGAGTACGTCCCGGAACCAGTACCGCTGCCCGAGCCGTACTCTCGTTCAGTTTGGGTGAGATCGCCGTCGATCGGCTTGAACTCCGGCTGCCGCTCCGATGCGAGACGCGCACTCGTCGTGTCGTAGTACGACGAGAGGCGCTCCATCTGCTGGATGGCTTCCTGGAGCTTCGGGCCGGTCTCCGACTCGATGCGGGCCTTCTCCTTCTCCGGGTCCGCGAAGCACATGCCCGCCGGCTTCGGCACGGCTGACTTCGCCTCGCTCAGCGCGTTTCCCGCACGCTTCATCTCCTCGGACACGACCTTCGTGAAGTCACCGAGAACAAGCGTCTCGCGGACCATGCCGGCACCCCACTGGCGGAAGGCTTCCGCACCCTCGCCCTCCCACTGAACGCGGGAGATGTAGTGCCGCAGATCCGTGGCGATGTCGAGAATCTTCGGCACCGCCGCCGCGAGCGCCGTCCCCGCGCCGGAGACCTCCTCGGGCTTGGCCGACGCGATCATCGCGTACAGAGCGTCCAGGGACTTCCCCTCGAACTCTCCAGACATCGTGTTGCCCTCCCCCTTTTAGCTGAACCCGCCGGAATCGGTGGTGTTGGTCGTCGGCTTGGCCGCCTGCTTCGGCGCGGCCGGGTCCTCGACGCCCCCACCGGTGTGCTTGTCGTAGTCGTCCTTCGTGGTCTTCTGAATCGCCCGGAAGCGGTCCAGTTCCTCCTGGTCGACACCGTCATAACCCTTGTGAGCGATCTGCGCGCGAATCCCCATCGCCTCGATCGTCTCGCCGAAGATCTTCGTCAGCTCCTCGAGCCGCGTGCGCACCTTCTCGTACGCCCCGTGCAGCTCGCTCGCCGCGCTGAAGCCCGTGCCGTACGACGCGGCCGTGACCTTCTGCTCGCCGATCTTCGTGTGCTCGGCCGGCGAGCCCTTCAGCTCGTCGACCAGCTTCTGCATACGCGACTGGAAGGTCAGGAGCGTCACATCGCCGACTTCGAGCCCCTGCTTACCGCCGTCCCCGTTCGGCCCTGCCACTTCAGTTCCCCCTCGTCACATGCACGAACTCGCCCACTCTAACTACTCGGTACGACAGTTCCAACTGCAAAGCTACCTAGGTATTCCTACTCATCTGACGCTTCAGCGGGCGGTCGCGCGCCGTCGCCGTCCGTCCCTGATCACCACAGCCGTCCCCGCGACCACCGCGACCAGCACCCCCGCGATGCCCAGCGCGTACGTGGCGAGGCGTTCGGAGCGCTCCTGCGGGGTCTCCGACATGGCCATGTGGGCCGGTTCGGGGGCCGGGGGCCTTGGTGGGCCCGGGTCCGGGGTGGGGCCCGTCAGGGGTGGTTCGGGGCCGTCCGCCAGGGCTCGGACCGGGTCGACGACGCCCCAACCCACGTGGTCGTCGCGACCGTTGACCGAGCGGACGGCGGTCTGCTCGATCCTCGTCACGATCTGTGCGGCGGTCCACTTCGGGTACTTGGCGCGCAGCAGCGTCGCCACGCCCGCGACGTACGGGGCGGAGAAGCTGGTTCCGTTGTCGACGCACTGGCCGCCGCCCGGCACCGTGGACACCATGTCGACGCCGGGTGCGGCGACGCCGACGAAGGTGCCGGACTGGGAGAAGGCGGCGCGTTCGTTGTTGCGGTCGGACGAGGCGACGGCGAGGACGCCCGGGAAGGCGGCCGGGTAGGTGTTCTTCAGCTTGCCGTCGATGCCGTCGTTGCCGGCGGAGGCCACGACCACGACGTTCGCGGCGAGCGCCCGGGCCACCGCCTTGCCCAGCGACGACTCGGGGCCGAGCGGCTGGGTGGTGTCCTGGGAGATGTTGATGACCTTGGCGCCCTTGGCCACGGCGTGGTCGATGGCCTGGGCCATCGTGTCGGACTTGCCGCTGTTCTTCTCGTCGTTCTGCCGGATCGGGATGATGGTCGCCTCGGGTGCGAGGCCGACGAAACCGGTTCCCTTGCGGGGGCGGGCGGCGATGATGCCCGCGACCTTGGTGCCGTGGCCGACCTCGTCGACGGTGCCGTCGGTCTTGCCGCGCTGGTCGTTGCCCGCGACCGGGTTCTGCTTGTCGGGCTTCAGGTAGTCCTTGCCGGCCTTCGCGTCGACGGCGGGCTTCAGCTGCGGGTTGACGTCGTCGACCCCGGTGTCGATGACGGCGACGCGGACGCCCTTGCCCTTGGTGTCCTGCCACAGTTCGTCGAGCAGCACCCGCTGGAGCGACCAGGGGATGCCCTCGATCTGCTTCTTCATCGGGAAGGTGCACTCGCCGCTGCCGTCCAGCCCGACCGGTTCGGTGGCGGCCGCGCCGGCCGGCGGGGCCGCCATCAGCACGGCCGTCAGGGTCGTGCTCGCCAGCAGGGCCCCTGCGCGGGTACGAGACGTCGTCACCGGTGCGTCCCTCCTCACGAACCCTGCGGCTGGCGCGCGCTGTTGGTGTCCAGGCGCGGGCCCTTCGACAGGAACTCGGACCACTCCATCGGGACGGGCACGGGGGTGACCTTCTCGTAGCCGAGCCGCTTCTGCGCGTCGGACGGCTCCGGCCGCCCGTCCGTGGTCCGCTGCTGGTTCCCGGTGCCGATCTCGGAACGGCCGGAGTCGCTGTCGCCGTTGGCCTGGACGGCGTAGCGCAGTCCGGTGTCGGTCACGAGGAAGAGCGAGCCGGCGGGCGAGGACTGCTTGCCCTGGATCTGGGTGTAGAGCAGTCCGGTGCCGGGCGTGACGTACGTGCTGGTGCCGCCGGCCGTGATGTCGGCGGGGTACGCGGGGCCGGCCCAGGTGGAGAGGGTGGTCCGCCCCTTGGCGTCGACCTTCTCCAGGACGGAGCAGACGGTGTCGCGCGAGCCGTCGCCACCGACGGAGTTGACCTGCTCGGACTGGTGCTCTGGCCAGCGCAGTTCGGCGCCGAACACCTGGCTGTCGGGAGTGAGCGAGGCCTGGTCCACGGGAGTGGCCTTGCCGGTCATGTCCAGGATGTCGGCCTTCGGCGACTGGATGAGGAGCCAGGCGGTGAACGCAGAGACCGGCTGCACCTTGCCTTCCAGTACGACGTAGTGCTGGGGGCCGGAGCCGGTCTGGGTGAGGAGCACCATGCCGACCTTGTCCTGGGCGGGCGTGAGGCCGCCGCGGACGTGGGCGTCGGCGCCGACCGCGCCGGGGATCTCCGGGTAGTCGACGGGGGTGCCGGTCTTCAGGGTGGCCAGCCAGTCGTCGGTGACCTGCTGCGGCGCGCGGTTGACGCCGAACAGCGCGGTGACGAGGCCCTGGGACTTCTCGTTGACGCGGTACTTGGTGCCGGTGTGGTCGATCAGGTACTGGGCGCTGTCCTTCTGGCCCTTCACGTACAGGACCTGACCGGCCTTCAGCTTGTTGCCGTTGTCGGTGCGGCCGAGGTCACGCTTGGCGAAGAGGAAGGTGGCCTTCTGCACGCTGCCGCCGTTGCCGCCGCCGGGCTGTTCGCACACGGCCCAGCGCTTGGCGGTGCCCGCGTCCGCTTCGCCGGGGAGGCGGTCGGGGGCGTACGGGATGCCGAGGATCGGGCCGCGCGGGGGCTTGCCCTCGTCCAGCGTCTTGTCGTCGACCTGGATGACCTGGAAGTCGTCCGGGTTGAGCAGCAGCCGGGCGGAAGCGAGGTTGAGCACGGGGTGGAGCAGGGTCTTCTTGTCCTTGCCCTTGCCGGTGGTGAGGACCACGTAGCGGGTGGTCGACTGCTTGCCGACGATCACCTTCTTGCCGGGCTCGTCCCAGCCCTTGGGCGCGGTCGGCTTGAACATGCCCCAGGCGCCGAAGCCGGCGATGACGAGGGCGCCGACGATGACCCCGGGAAGGACCGCGCGCAGCGCCTTGGGCGCTCCCTCCTCCGTGCCCGAGGGTGTGGGTTGGAGGAATGCCGCGACCGTGCGCTTCTTCGCAAAGGTGTACGCGTTGAGCTCGTCCCGCCGTGATGCCATGAGTCCCCATTTTCGTCAGGCGCAGTCTTCGCGCGGGTGTCCGGGGAGCATGGCGCCCGGGCCCCGGCTGTCGGACCGGCCCCCTACTATGCCTGCTGTCCGTCGGTGCGTGTGGGGCGGGTAGGGTGATCCGGCCGCCAAAGGCCTGGCGGGCCAGGGTGATCGGGACGAATTGAGGGGGATTCTCCATCATGGCTTCCGCGACGCGGACGCGGTCCGCTGCGGCCGGGTCTACTGCCGCGCCCCCCACCACTCCCGCTCCGGGTCCCGATTCGCCGGTTTCGTCGTCGGTGTCACCGAGGCTTCAGGCGCGCCCGGGACACTTCGGTGCGTTCCGATTGCAACAGCTCGTACTGGTCGAGGTGGCGGCCGCGGTGCTCGTCGTGGCCGCGGTCGTCGACAAGCTGATGCTGGTGCCCGCCGGTGTGGTCGCGGCGCTGCTGGTGCTGCTCGCCGTGGTGCGGCGGCACCGGCGGTCGCTGCCCGAGTGGCTCTCCACCTTCTTCGCGCTGCGCGCGAGGACCCGCAGGGCCGCCTCCTTCACCGTGCCCGAGGGCACCGAGCCGGGCCTCGCCCCGGTCGTGGAGTGCGATCCGGCGCTGCGGACGTACGCGTACAGCGACCGCGACCGGCGCCCGATCGGGATGATCGGCGACGGGACCTTCCTCACCGCCGTCGTACGGGTCGAGTCCGAGACCTCGGCGCTGCGCCCCGACCGCGGGGCGCACCCGCTGCCGGTGGGGCTCGTCCGGGACGTGCTCTCGGTGGACGGCATCCGGCTCGAGTCCGCGCAGGTCGTCCAGCACACCCAGCCGGCGCCCGCGCCGCATCTGCCGGCGCAGTCGATGGCGGCGCGCAACTACGGGCCGCTGCAGGCCCAGACGGGTTCGCCCGCGGTCCGCATCACCTGGATCGCGCTCAAGCTCGACCCGGAGCTGTGCCCCGAGGCGGTCGAGGCGCGCGGCGGCGGCATGCAGGGCGCGCAGAAGTGCCTGGTGCGGGCGGCGGACCAGCTGGCGAGCCGGCTCGCCGGCGCGGGATTCAAGGCCACGGTGCTCACCGAGCAGGAACTGACCTCGGCGATCGCCACGTCCACGTGCGCCAGCCCGATGGCGATAGCGCAGGCGGGCCGCGGCCAGGCGCAGGGCCGGCGCACCCAGGAGACGGCGCGCACCTGGCGGGTCGACGACCGGCGTCACACGACGTACTGGGTGGGGCGCTGGCCGCAGCTGGGCAGCGGGGGCGGCGCGGGGGCGTCGATGCCGCAGCTGGTGGCACTGCTGACCTCGCTGCCGGCGCTCGCGACGACCTTCAGCCTGACGCTGAGCGGCGGTGACCGTCAGGAGGTGACGGTCACCGGACATGTACGGATCACCGGGCGCAGCGACGAGGAGCTGGTGGCGGCCCGGCACGAACTGGAGCGCGTGGCGCGTGGCGTGAAGACGGGTCTGGTGCGGCTCGACCGCGAACAGGTGCCCGGCATGCTGGCGACGCTGCCGCTGGGGGGTGCGCGCTGATGACGACTCCGACGGGTCCGGTGAACCCGGCGAACAGGCAGATGAACCAGGCCGGCCAGATGCACCCGGCGAGCCGTATGGCCCCGCAGAATCCTGCACAGCAGGGGGCGGCCGGGGCTCCCCCGGCCGCGGGCGGTCAGGCGGCCGGCGGGCCGGTGCCGGGCGGCGTGTCCGGCGGGGTCGTCGGCGGCGCGGTTCCCGGTGGCGGGAGGGCGGGGGCACGGCGGGCCCGTACGGGCGGCGGCCGTACCGCGGGGCGCACGGGCGGCCGCGGCGCCAAGCCCCGGTTCGGCTTCGGGCTCATCGGCCCGCGCCGCGACCGCCACGCGGCACCCATGGACCAACTCGGCGCGCTGGCACTGCCGATGGGCGACGACGGCGTGGTCATCGGCGTGGACGCCGAGAGCCGGCCCGCGGTGCTCGGCATCAACCGGCCGGCCCCGTACGACATCACGCTCATCGGCGGACTGTGGACCGCGCAGGTGCTCGCGCTGCGCGCGGCGGCGACCGGCGCCCGTATCGCCGTCGAGACCGGCCGCGCGCAGGCCTGGACGGCGCTCGCCCAGGCGGCGGGCGGCGGGCAGCCCTGCATCACGCTGCACGACGTGGGCCGGGTGCCGCCGCAGGGCGCGTCCGCGGGCAGCCCGGTGGTCGTCGTCCGCGACTGCGGCATGCGGCCGCCGCGCGGCCGGGTCGTGTCCGGCCCCTGGCAGTCGGTCGTCACGCTGCTCCCCTATCTGAGCCCGGTGGCCCCGCGGCTCCTGGAGAAGTCCTCGCTCGTCGGGGTGCAGCGGGTGTCCCCCGACGAGGCCGCGCAGATCGGACGCATCATGGGCCTGCAGCGCGCCGAGTGGGAGGCGCTGTCGACGCTGGCCGACGGGGTGACGCTCTGGTGCACGCCGGGCGACCGGCAGTTCGTGATGACGCAGGCCACGGACGCCGAGACCGGATTGTTGGGCGCCGCCCGCCGGATGGACTGAGCCGGACCGGCAGCACGACATCTTCACCGAACCTGTCCACTTTTGTGCAGGTTTGGAAAACCGGGGGTTTCACTCTCCGGTACCCGTGGGTCACTTGGGGGACCCGGCCGGTCCGTACGGCGGGCGGCGGCGGGCCGTCGGCCCTGCCCGAGGGGCACGGTTGGCGTTTAGGGTGGGATGTGCCCGCCCACGACGGCACAAGGGTGCGCGACCACACCAGGAGGCAAAGTGAACCGCGATCGGGACGAGATCAACGGGGGTTGGAACCCGCCCGTCGACGATCAGTCCGACGCAGATCCCGCCGAGATGACGGGTGAGTTCACCATCGACTACACCCCGCCGGCCTGGTACACGCAGAACGCGTCGGCCGGTACGGGTGCCGGGGCGCCCACCCCTCCGCCGCCGACCGGCGCGCCCGTCGCGGTCCCCGGGGTCCCGGCGGGCGGCGGCTTCGAGCCGAACTGGGGCGCCACGCCGCCTCCGGCCGCTCCCGTCCCGCCTGCTCCCGTCCCGCCTGCTCCGGTTCCGTCCGCTCCGGTCCCGTCCGCTCCGGTCCCGTCCGCTCCGGTCCCGTCCGCTCCGGTTTCTCCGGCCGCGGTCGCTCCGGCTGCCCCTGCCCCGGTCGCGCCGGCTCCCGCCGCGCCCGCTCCGGTCGCTCCCGCCGCCCCAGTTCCACCGTCCGCGGCCGCTGCCGACGCGTCCGCATCCATCCCCTCGCCGTTCGGCGGCGGGGACCTGGAGAGCGGCGCGACTATGCGCTTCTCCCCCGCCGCGCTGAAGCGCGAGATGGCGGAGCTGGCCGAGCAGCAGACCGGCGGGGACGACCCCCGGGCGGCGGCCGCGACGCCCGCGGCCGGGACCGCGCCTGAGCCCGCGCCGCCGGGCACGGCCGGTGACCCGGCCGTTTCCTCCGTCACCGCGTCCGACGAGACGGCGGCGGAGGTGACCGATGAATCGGCCCTCGCGCAGCCCGCGTCCGGCGCGACCGAGGCACCCTCCGCGACCGCTGCGTCCGCCGCGTACGAGGACGACGCGGACGCCGCCGGCGGAACGGTCTCTTCCGACGGCGGGTCCGAGGCCGCCGAGGCGTCCGCGTCGGGCACGGACGGCACGCCGGCGGCCGTCGAGCACCCCGCCCCAGCCGACGCCGCCGACGCCACCGATGTCCCCGACGCCACCGGCTCGGGCCCGGCGGACGGCAGCGCGGACGCCGGCACGGAAGCCACCGCCGCCGAAGCGGCGCCCGAAGCCGACGTCGCCGCACCGACCGCCGCGGCGCCCGCCGTCGAGCCGCAGGACGCCGTACCGGCCGCACCGCTGCCGCCCGTGGCGCCGCCCGTCGCCCCGCCCCTGCCGGCCCAGGGCGCCGGACTGCCGCCGCTGCCGCCGTCGTTCCAGCCCGCGACGCCCGCGGCCGCGCCGCAGTGGCCCGCGCAGGAGGCCCAGGGCGAGCAGCCGGTGGCCCCGGCCGCGCCGCTGCCCGCCGCCGCGCCCTGGCCCGCTCCTCCGGTTCCGGGTGCCCCCGGTCCCGTACCGCCGCAGGGTGGTTACGGCTTCCCGCACCCGGGACAGCCCGCGCAGCCCCAGCCGCCCGCCCCGCAGCCCCAGGGCGGCTACGGCTTCCCCCACCCCGGACAGCCCCAGCCCGGCCAGCCGCCGGTCCCGCCGCAGCCCCAGGCCGGGTACGGCTTCCCGCAGCAGGAACAGCCCGGCCCGCCCGCCCAGCCCCAGCCCCAGCCCCAGCCCCAGGGCGGCTACGGCTTCCCCCACCCCGGACAGCCCCAGCCCGGCCAGCCCCAGCCCGGCCAGCCGCCGGTCCCGCCGCAGCCCCAGGGCGGCTACGGCTTCCCCCACCCTGGGCAGCCCGGCCAGCCCGCGCACCTCGCCCAGCCCCAGCCGTCCGCGCCCGCCGGGCCCGGGCCCGCCGTGGACCCGCGGACCGGGGCCGCCTGGCCCTCCGCCGTGACGCACGACCAGCGGGAGCGGTCCGTGCCGGGCGCACCGCTCGGGTACACGGCGGCCGTCGAGCTGTCCTCGGACCGGCTGCTGCGCAACAACAAGCAGAAGGCCAAGTCCTCCCGCAATCCCGGTGCCTCGGCCCGCTTCAAGCTGGGCGGCAAGAAGGAGGAGGCGGAGCGGCAGCGGAAGCTGGAGCTGATCCGTACGCCGGTCCTCTCCTGCTACCGGATCGCGGTCATCTCGCTCAAGGGCGGCGTCGGCAAGACCACGACCACCACCGCGCTGGGCGCGACCCTGGCGACCGAGCGGCAGGACAAGATCCTGGCGATCGACGCCAACCCGGACGCCGGCACGCTCGGCCGCCGGGTGCGGCGCGAGACCGGCGCGACCATCCGCGACCTGGTGCAGGCGATCCCGTACCTCAACTCGTACATGGACATCCGCCGCTTCACCTCGCAGGCGCCGTCGGGTCTGGAGATCCTCGCCAACGACGTGGACCCGGCCGTCTCGACGACCTTCAACGACGAGGACTACCGGCGGGCGATCGACGTCCTGGGCAAGCAGTACCCGATCATCCTGACCGACTCCGGAACCGGTCTGCTCTACAGCGCGATGCGCGGGGTGCTCGACCTGGCCGATCAGCTGATCATCATCTCCACGCCGTCCGTGGACGGCGCCTCCAGCGCCTCCACGACGCTCGACTGGCTGTCGGCGCACGGGTACGCGGAGCTGGTGCAGCGCTCGATCACCGTGATCTCCGGGGTCCGCGAGACCGGCAAGATGATCAAGGTCGAGGACATCGTCCAGCACTTCCAGACCCGCTGCCGCGGCGTGGTCGTGGTGCCCTTCGACGAGCACCTGGCGGCGGGCGCCGAGGTCGACCTCGACATGATGCGGCCGAAGACCCGCGAGGCGTACTTCCACCTGTCGGCGATGGTGGCCGAGGACTTCGTCCGCGCGCAGCAGGCGCAGGGTCTGTGGACCGGTGACGGGCAGGGCGGCATGCCGCCGCACTTGGCCCCGCCGATGCCCGGTGGGCCCGGCCAGCCCGGTGCGCCCGGCCAGCCCGTGCCGGGGCAGCCGATGCCCGGTCAGCCGTACCCGCCGCAGCAGCCCGCACCGGGTCAGCCGTACGGCGGTCCGCCCGCGCCCGGTCAGCCTTACCCGCAGCAGCCCTACCCGCAGCAGCCGGCGCCGGGGCAGCCGGGTCAGCCGTACGGAGCACAGCCCGCACCCGGACAGATGTACGGGGCGCAGCCCGGTCAGCCCCCGATGCCGCAGGGGTGGCAGCAGCCTCCGGCGCAGCCGCTTCCGCCGCACGCCGATCCGCAGGCGCAGGGCCAGGGCCAGGTTCCGCCGCCCAACTGGCAGCAGCAGCCGCAGCAGCAGCCTCCGCAGGCGCCGCCAGCCCCTCAGCAGTAGGGCGTCACAGGAGTAGACCAATGAGGCCCCGTACCGGTGTTCCGGTACGGGGCCTTTCCGCATTCCCGCAGCCCACACGGTGTTTGAGACATCGTTGACGACGGCAGACCACCGCTGATACACCTTCGCTTCATCCATCGTCAGCCCAAGATCCACGGCACTTCCCACGACGCACGCATCCCGACGCGAGGTCACGTCCCATGGTCATGGTCACGAAGGTTCCACCCCGTCCGGCACCCGCCCGCAGAGCCCTGCGCCTGCTTCTCGCCACCGGTGTCACCGTCGCCTCGCTCCTGGCCGTCCCGGGCACCGCCCAGGCGGAGGACGAGAAGTCCGGCGGTACCACGCTCACCGTCGCCGTCTCGCAGAGCGTCGACTCGCTCTCGCCGTTCCTGGCGCAGAAGCTCGTCTCGACCAGCATCCACCGGCTGGCGTACGAGTACCTGACGAACTACGACGTGAAGGACGCCCGCCCGATCCCGGGCCTGGCGACCGAGTGGAAGTCCTCGCCGGACAAGCTCACCTGGACCTACACGATCCGCAAGGACTCGCTCTGGTCCGACGGGCGGCAGGCCACCGCGGAGGACGCGGCCTGGACCTTCAACAAGATGATGACCGACCCGAACGCGGCCACCGCCAACGGCAGCTTCACCGCCAACTTCAAGAAGGTCACCGCACCCGACCCGCAGACCCTGGTCATAGAGCTGAAGCAGCCGCAGGCGACGATGACGGCGCTCGACGTGCCGATCGTGCCCAGGCACGTGTGGGAGAAGGTCACCGACTTCTCCAAGTTCAACAACGACCAGCAGTTCCCGATCGTCGGCAACGGGCCGTTCGTCATCACGGACTTCAAGGTCGACCAGTACATCAAGCTCAAGCCGAACAAGAAGTTCTGGCGCGGTGCGCCGAAGTTCGACGAGCTGGTCTTCAAGTACTACAAGGACGGTGACGCGGCCGTCGCCGCGCTCCAGAAGGGCGAGGTGTCCTTCGTACCGAACCTGACGCCCGCCCAGGCCGCCGCGCTGAAGACGCAGAAGAACATCAAGGTCAACGACGCTCCCGGGCGGCGCTTCTACGCCCTCGCCACCAACCCGGGGGCCCGCGCCAAGGACGGCAGGACCTTCGGCAACGGGAACAAGGCGCTGCTCGATCCCGAGGTGCGCAAGGCGCTGTTCCTCGCCGTGGACCGCTCGACCCTCGTCGACAAGGTCTTCCAGAACCACGCCGTGGAGGGCGAGGGCTACATCCCGCCGCGCTTCGGCTCGTACTTCTGGAAGCCGGCCGCCGACCAGAAGCGCGCGTACGACCCGGCCAGGGCCGAGCAGATCCTGGACGCCGCGGGGTACCGGAAGAACGCCGAGGGCAGGCGGCTGGGCAAGGACGGCAGGCCGCTCGACCTGCGCATCCTGTGTCACGCCACCGACCCGAACGACAAGGCCTCCGCCAAGTACCTCCAGGAGTGGTGGGGCAAGCTCGGCATCGGGCTCAAGGTCGAGTGCCTGGACAGCGTGTCCGACCCGTGGGTGAAGGGCGACTACGACCTCGCCTTCGACGGCTGGTCGGTCAACCCGGACCCGGACTACGTGCTGTCCATCCACACCTGCGGCACCCTGCCCGCGACGCCCAAGGACACCGGCGCCACCGACAACTTCATCTGCGACCGGCAGTTCGACTCGCTGTACGCCCGGCAGGCCGTCGAGTACGACGCCGCCAAGCGGGCCGGCCTGGTCAAGCAGATGCAGTCGCGGCTCTACGACACCGGGTACATGAACGTCATCGCGTACCCGAACGCCCTGGAGGCCTACCGCACCGACCAGATCGCCTCCATCACCACCATGCCCGAGGCCGCCGGCAACCTGTGGGGCCAGGACGGTTACTGGAGCTGGTGGTCTGCCGTACCCGCCGCCGGGTCCTCCGGCGAGCAGTCGGGTGGCTCCTCGACCGGCGTGGTCGTCGGGATCGGCGCGGCCGTCGTGGTCGTCGTAGGCATCGGGGTCTTCTTCGGACTGCGCCGCCGCTCCACCGCCGACGACCGCGAGTAGCCCGTGACCAGCGCAAGCACTCCCGCCCCGGTGGCGCAGACCGGCACCGGAACCGACTCCGGCACGGTCCGCGCCACCGAGGGCGGCGCACGATCCGGCACCGCCGCCGCGTACCTCCGGCACGCGGCGGGGAAGGTCGCCGGTGCCGCGGTGTCCCTCCTCGCCGTCCTGGTCACCAGCTTCTTCCTGTTCCGGATCATCCCGGGCGACCCGGTGAAGACGATGACCCACGGCATGCCCACCACGGCCGAGCAACTGGCGACGCTCCGCAAGCAGTTCGGCCTCGACCTGCCGATGTGGCAGCAGTTCACCGACTACTGCGCCAAGGCGCTCACCGGGGACCTCGGCACCTCGTACCAGTTCCGCGCCCCGGTCGGCGAGCTCATCGCACAGAAGCTGCCGGCGACGCTGCTGCTCACCGGCACGGCCGTGGTGCTCTACTCGGCGCTCGGCCTGTGGCTCGGCACCCGCTCCGCGTGGCGGCACGGCAGCCTCGGCGACAGGCTGAACACCGGTGTGGCGCTGACCCTGTGGTCGGTGCCCTCGTTCTGGCTGGGCCTGCTGCTGATCATCGTGTTCTCGGTGGGCATCGGGCCGGTCCCGGGGCTCTTCCCGACCGGCGGCATGGAGTCCGGCACCGGCGAGACCGGCTTCGGTCACGTGCTCGACGTGGCCCACCACATGGTGCTGCCGGTGCTCACCCTGGTCGCGGTGGGATACGCCCAGACGCTGCTCGTCATGCGGTCCTCGCTGCTCGACGAGATGGGCGGCGACTATCTGACCACCGCCCGGGCGAAGGGGCTGCGCGACGACGTCGTACGGCGGCGCCACGCCGTGCCGAACGCCCTGCTGCCGACGGTGACGATGATCTTCATCAACCTCGGCCATGTCGCCGCGGGTTCGATCCTGGTGGAGACCGTGTTCTCCTGGCCCGGGCTCGGCGGCCTGTTCTACCAGGCGCTCAGCGTGCCCGATCTGCCGCTGGTGCAGGGCCTGTTCGTGGTCTTCGCGGGCGCGATGATCGTGATGAACCTGATCGCCGACCTGCTCTATCCGCTGCTCGACCCCCGGGTGGGCCGATGACCTCACAGACGACCGCCGCCTCGCTGGCCCGGCAGCGCAGGCGCGCCTCGCTCGCCCGCTTCTGGCAGCGGTACCGCACCCACCGGGCCGGGCTCTGGGGCCTTGCCGGACTCGCCCTGATCGGTCTCGTCGCGCTCACGGCGCCGCTGACCGTCGGCGCCGACGTGCAGTCGGTGACGAACGCGCCCGGCACCGCCCTCGAGCCACCGAGCGCCGAGTTCCCGCTGGGCACCGACCAGTTCGGGCGCTCGCTGCTCGGCCTGCTGATCTGGGGCGCGCGGATCTCGCTCCTCGTAGGGCTGCTGGCGGCGACGCTGTCGGTCGCCATCGGCACGCTCGTCGGGATCGTCGCGGGCCACTACGGCGGCTGGTTCTCCACCGTCGTCATGCGGATCACGGACTGGTTCCTGGTCATGCCGGCGCTCGTCCTCGCCATCGTGCTCGCGACCGTCATGTCCCGGTCCGTGTGGACGGTGATCCTGGCGATCGGAATCACCAGCTGGCCGACGACGGCCCGGCTGGTACGGGCCCAGACGATCGCGGTCGAGTCCCGCCCGTACATCGAGCGGGCCACCGCCCTCGGCGGCGGGCACGGGCACGTCATGACCCGGCACGTGCTGCCGAACGTGATGCCGCTGGTGCTCGCGCAGACCACGCTCGGCATCTCGACGGCCATCCTCACCGAGGCGACCCTGGCCTTCCTGGGTCTCGGCGACCCCACCGTGGTGTCGTGGGGCGGGATGCTCCAGGACGCGCGCGAGGCGGGCGCGGTGTCGTCCGGGCACTGGTGGTACCTGGCGCCGCCGGGCATCGCCATCGCGCTCGTCGCGCTCGCGTTCACGCTGTGCGGACGGGCCATCGAGTCCGTACTCAACCCGAAGCTGGGAGTGGGTCGTTGAGCACGCAGACACAGCCGCTGCTCGAGGTGCGGAACCTGAGCGTGACGTACGGGTCGGGGGCGGCCGCCGTCCCCGCCGTACGGGGCGTGGACCTCACCCTGCCCGCCGGGCAGAAGCTCGGCGTCGCCGGCGAGTCCGGGTGCGGCAAGTCGACGATGGCGCTGGCGCTGCTACGGCTGCTGCCCGCGTCGGCCCGGATGAGCGGGGAGATCCTCCTCGACGGCGAGGACGTCCTCGCCATGAAGTGGGGGCGGCTGCGGGCCGTGCGCTGGGCGGGGGCGTCGATCGTCTTCCAGGGCGCGATGCACTCGCTGAACGCGGTGCGGCGGATCGGCGACCAGATCGCCGAGCCGCTGCTCGTGCACGGGCGGGCCGCTCCGGCGGCCGCACGCCGCCGGGTCGGGGAGCTCCTGGAACACGTGGGCCTGCCGGCCGCCCGCGCGGCCGCGTATCCGCACGAACTGTCCGGCGGGCAGCGGCAGCGCGTGATGATCGCCATGGCACTCGCCTGCGATCCGCGGCTGATCGTCGCCGACGAGCCGACGACGGCGCTCGACGTGATGATCCAGGCGCAGATCCTGCGGCTGATCGAGCGGCTCGTCGCCGAGCAGGACATCGGACTGCTCATGATCAGCCACGATCTGGCGGTGCTCGCCGACACCTGCGACCGGCTCGCCGTGATGTACGCGGGCCGGGTGGTCGAGGAGGGCCCGGCGAAGGCGGTGTACGAGGCGGCGGCGCACCCCTACGGCAAGGCGCTGTCCTCGGCGTTCCCGCGGATCGGCGACGCGGCGTCCCGGCGGGCGCCGCGCGGTCTGCCGGGCGACCCACCGGACCCGGCGGACCTGCCGGGCGGCTGCACCTTCCATCCGCGCTGCCCGGTGGCGGTGGACGGGTGCGCCGAGCAGGACCAGGAACTGCGGGACGCGGGCGCGGGGCGCCGGGCGGCCTGCGTACACGTGGGGAGCACGTCATGAGCCAGGATCCGGCGGTGCCACTGCTGTCGGCACGGGGGCTGCGGGTGGTCTTCCCGGGGCGGCGGGGCGCGCCCGCCGCCCGGGCGGTGGACGGCGTGGACCTGGACGTCGGCGCGGGCGAGATCGTGGCCCTGGTGGGCGAGTCCGGCTGCGGCAAGACCACGCTGGCGCGCTCGCTGCTCGGCCTGGTCCGCCCGGCCGAGGGCGCCGTGCGGTTCGCCGGCGCGCCGCTGTCGTACACGGGCAAGGCGCTCAAGGCGTACCGGAAGCGGGCCCAGCTGGTGCTGCAGGATCCGAGCGGCTCGCTGAACCCGAGGCACACGGTGTACGACGCGGTGGCCGAGGGGCTGCGCATCCACCGGTACGCCGGGGACGAACGGGCGGCGGTCGCCGAGGCGCTGTCCCGGGCCGGGCTGCGGCCGCCGGAGCGGTTCTTCCTGCGCTATCCGCACGAACTGTCCGGCGGGCAGCGGCAGCGGGTGGTCATCGCGGGCGCGCTGGTCCTGGAGCCGGAGCTGATCGTCGCCGACGAACCGGTGGCGTCGCTGGACGCCTCGGTACGCGGCGAGATCCTGGCACTGCTGCTGCGGCTCCGCGACGAACTGGGACTGTCCGCGCTGGTGGTGACGCACGACCTGGGGCTCGCGTGGAACATCGCGGACCGGGTGGCGGTCATGTACCTGGGGCGGATCGTGGAGACCGGACCGGTGGAGACCGTACTGACGGCCCCTCAGCACCCGTACACGAGAGCCCTGTTGTCGGTGCTGCCGGAGTCCGGTGGCGAGCCGGTGGTGCTGACCGGCGAGCCCCCGGACCCGGCGCGCATCCCGTCGGGCTGCCGCTTCCACGTCCGCTGCCAGGCCCTGGCGTCGGGCGCGGCGGCGGACGTGGCCGACCACTGCCGCACGAGGGACCTGCCGGTCCTCGCCGGCGACACGGCCGCGGCCGCGGCCTGCCACCTCGTGACGGGCAGGGTCGCGGCCCGCGACTGAGGGGTGGGGTGCGGGTGGAGGTGGGGTGCGGGTGGAGGTGGGGACGAGGGCGGCGGTTGGGGCGGGGGTGGGTCAGGCGAAGCTCCGGTTTCCGCGGCTTGCCTGCCCACGGGCCACCGCAGGCCGCCCTACTCCGCCGGCTTCGCCGCGGGCTTCGCGGACCCTGCATGCTCCGCCGGCTTCCCGGCGGGCTCCGCGGGTCCGGCCTGCTCCACCGGCTTCCCGGCGGGCTTCACGGACCCTGCGTGCTCCGCCGGCTTCCCGGCGGGCTTCTCGGGCGCAGCCGCCTCGGCCGGCTTGGCCGGCTTCGCCGCCGTGGCCGGGGCGGACGGGTTCTGCGGCTTGCCCGAGGGCTTCTGGGTGACCGAGCCCTTCGGGAGGACCTCGCACGAGCTGATGGAGGTCCGCGTCGAGACCGACTTCACCGTGCAGGTGTCCTTGCCGACTCCCGCGTCCACCGTGCCCCAGTGCTCGCCGACGATCAGGAGGGCGCCGTCGTGGCCCTGGATCGTGTCGTCGCCGGGGCCGGCCTGGATCAGGCCGCCGGACTCCGGGCCCAGCGCGGCGGCCTCGATCTTGTCGTTCTCGCTGCCGCCGAGGACGCGGCCGGAGAAGTCGATGATCCCGGTCCTGATGGTGTCCTTGCCGTCGTTGCCGGTGACGATGCCGCCGCCGCGGTTGAACTGGCCGGGCGCGCCGAAGACGGAGCCGGTGGTGATCGTGTCGTCGCCGTCGTCGCCGTGGACGACGGCGCCGCGCTCCGCGCCCTCGCCGTGGACGGTGGCGACCTTGATGATGTCGTTGCCGCGGTTGCCCCGGACCATGCTGAAGGTGGTCTGCGGCACCAGGTGCTTGGCGCGGATGACGTCGTTGCCCTCGCCGCCCAGGATGGCGGAGTCGATGACCAGGCCGCGTACCTCGATCATGTCGTTGCCGGCGCCGCCCGAGACGGTGACGCCGTCGAGATCGCTGTCGCAGAAGATGTGGTCGTCTCCCGCCGTGCCGTTGACCTGGTTCCCCGGCGGCGCGGCCACGTCGTTGACCCAGCACTGGTGCATGGGTACCCGGGCGGAGGCGTGGGCGGGCACGCCGGTGAGCGAGGCGGCGGCGACGAGGACGGCCAGGGCCGCGGGACCGCGCAGGGATCTGCGGGACGACGGTGGCGTGACGGACATGCGGAGCTCCTCTGCGGTGCTACAGGGGGGTGGATGAGACCGGATCGGATCGGGCGAGGCCGGACCGGGCCGGGTCAGGTGGGTGAAGTGAGGTGAGGTGGGAGTCAGGCGGCGGCGGTACGGGCCGGTGCGGGACGCCGGGACGAATAGCCGACGATCCGGCGGGCGTTGAGGTCGGGCTCGTGCGCGGGCTGGCCGTTGGTCCACCGTCCGAGGCACATCTCGGCGGTGATGCCGGGGCCGAAGCCGGCGAGGATGCCGCGCGCGCCCTCCTTCAGACCGCCCTCCTCGAAGAGCCTGCGCACCGCGTCGAGGACGACGGCGCTGGCGATGTTGCCGTACTGGGTGAGCGTCGACCGGCTGAACCGGAACTCCTCCGGCGGCACTTCGAGGAAGTGGCTGAGGTCGTCGAGGATGCGGGGGCCGCCCGCGTGGATGATGTAGAAGTCCAGGTCGCCGGCGTCCCAGCCGTGTTCGCCCGCGAGTTCGCGCAGGGCGGGTGCGAGCGGCTCCATGGTGCCGGGCACCCGCTTGTCGAGGAGGAAGTGGAAGCCGGTGGCGCGCACGCTGTAGGCGATCCAGTCCTCGGTGTCGGGTACGAGGTAGGAGTTGTTGCGCTCCAGGGCGATGCCGGTGCCGCCGCGGCCGCGGACCACGGCGGAGGCGACCGCGTCGCCGAACAGGCCGTTGGACAGCAGCGATCCGACGCCGAGGTCGGTGGGCTGGTAGCACAGCGAGCAGAACTCGCAGGCGACGATGAGGACGTTGGCGTCCGGGTAGGCGGTGCAGAAGTCGTGCGCCCGGTTCACCGCGGCTCCGCCGGCGGCGCAGCCGAGCTGCGCGATCGGCAGCTGACGGGTGTGGCTGGGGAAGCCCATGCTGTTGATCAGCCAGGCGGTGAGCGAGGGCATCATGAAGCCCGTGCACGACACGTAGACGATCATGTCGATGTCGGTGGGCCGCAGCCCGGCGTTGTGCAGCGCCTCCTTGACCACCGCGGGTACGCGGGCCTTCGCCTCGGCCTCGTACAGTGCGTTGCGCTCCTCGAATCCGGGATGCTTCAGGGTCTCCTCGATCGGCTGCACGATGTGCCGACGGGTCACCCCGGTGTTCCCGATCAGCCTGAGGGCGAGGGCCAGTTGGGGGTGGTCGGCATGGCGTGCGCGGGCGAGGTCGAGGGTCTCCTCCATCGTGATCACGTACTCGGGTACGGCCACCGCGGGCTTGCACAGAGTCACCACGACACGCGCTCCTTCGTCTCGTTCGCCGTGAACTGGGCCCACACTCACCCCGTCGTCCTGACCTCGCAACCGCGCGAGCGACGGCCCGACCGCGGAGCGTCACCGCACGTGAGGAGGGCGCGTGCTCCGTCCGGGGGGCTGTCGGCGCTCGGCGTGTCGTGGCCACGGGCGGCCGGGAACACGGTTCTCATGACCTCCGAACCGACGGCCGCGCCGCGGCCTGCCGTCCGCAACTGGGCGGTCGAGGATCTCCCCGCCCTCGACTTCGACCCGCTGCTGCTCGAACTGCTCCACGAGGAGCCCGTCGCCCGGATCCGGCTGCCGTTCGGCGCGGACCACGAGGCGTGGCTGGTCACCCGGTACGACGACGTGCGTACGGTGACCTCCGATCCGCGCTTCAGCCGGACGGCTCTCCTCGACCGGCAGGTGACCGGGATGACCGGCCACATGGTGTCCTCCAAGGCGGCCCTGAACTACGCCGATCCGCCGTACCACACCCAGCTGCGCAAGGCGGTGACGAAAGCTTTCACCGGGCAGTCCACCAAACGGCTGCGCCCGCTCGCCCAGGCGACCACCGACCGGCTCCTCGACGCCATGGAGAGGTCCGGCCGCCCGGCCGACCTGATGAAGCACCTGCACGGGCCGCTGCCGATGGCGGTCGTCTGCGACCTCCTCGGCATCCCCGACGAGGACCGCGCGGAGCTGGCCTCCTGGCCCGATCTCATCCTGTCGTCGGGCCCCGGCCCGGAGAGCAGCCGGGCGGCGAAGGCCCAGATCCACGGCTACATCAGCCGCCTCCTGGAGCGGCGGCTCGCCGAGCCCTCCGACGACCTGGGCGGGGTGCTCGCCGAGTCCCTGGCCGACGGCCGCGTCGACCGCGACGAGGCCGTGTCGCTCGCGATGGCCATCCTGATCAGCGGCGCGCACGCGGTCCGGAACAACAGCGCCAACATGGTCTACCTGCTGCTCACCCGGCCGGACCTGACGGACCGGCTGCGCACCGAGCCCGAGCTGCTCCCGCAGGCCGTGGACGAGCTGCTGCGCTGGATCCCGCACCGCAACGGCGTGGGGCTGCCGCGGATCGCGCTGGAGGACGTCGAGGTCGGCGGGGCGGTGATCCGGGCCGGTGAGGCGGTGTACGCGTCGTATCTGGCCGCCAACCGGGACCCGGCGGTGTTCACGGACCCGCACACCGTCGACTTCGACCGTACGGGCGTCGGACACGTGTCCTTCGGGCACGGACCGCACCACTGCATGGGCGCGATGCTGACCCGGATGGAGTCCGAGGTGATCCTCTCGACCTTGCTCGCCCGCTACCCGGAGCTGCGCCTCGCGGTACGGCCCGAGGAGGTTCCGTTCCAGTCCAGGGGACTGATCCGGGGCCCGAAGGAGCTCCTCGTCACCTGGTGAGGGCCGGGACGGGCGCGGCGTTCGCTCGCGCCCGTCGGACCCGGATCCGGGCCGGTGCGCCGCCCGGCACCGCTCAGGCGTGGCCGTGCTCGCGGTCGTACGTGGCCGTGAGCTCGCGGCACTGCTTGACGTCCTCGGCCATCGCCACGAGCAGGTCGTCGAGCGTGTCGAACCTGAGCATGCCGCGCACGTAGGCGAGGAAGTCGACGGTCACGTGGAGGCCGTACAGGTCCAGGCCCTCGCGGTCGATCGCGTACGCCTCCACCGTCCGCTCCGTGCCGTCGAACTGCGGGTTGGTGCCCACCGAGATCGCGGCGGGCATCCGCTCGCCCGCGGCCGTCAGCCAGCCCGCGTACACGCCGTCGGCGGGGATCGCGGTGTGCGGCAGGGTCTCGACGTTGGCCGTCGGGAAACCCAGCTCGCGGCCGCGCTGGGCGCCGCGCACGACGACGCCCTCGACGCGGTGCGGCCGGCCCAGGATCTCGGCGGCGCCCGCCATGTCGCCCTCGGCGACGAGCCGGCGGGTGAGCGTGGAGGAGAAGGGCTCGCCACCGCCGGCGGCGCCGCGCACCCGGAGGTCGATGACCTCGACCTCGTAGTCGTAGGTGGCGCCCAGCTCGGCCAGGAACGCGACGTTCCCGGCGGCCTTGTGGCCGAAGCGGAAGTTGGGTCCCTCGATCACGCACCTGGCGTGCAGCTTGTCGACCAGGACCTTCACGATGAAGTCGGCCGGGGACAGCTGCGAGAACTCCGCCGTGAAGGGGAGGATCAGGACGGCGTCCACGCCGAGTTCCGCCATCAGCTCCGCGCGGCGGTGGTGCGGGGCGAGCAGCGGCGGGTGGCTGCCGGGGCGGACGACCTCGGAGGGGTGCGGGTCGAAGGTGACGACGACCGAGGGGACGCCCAGCTCGCGGGCGCGCTCCACGGCGCGGCCGATGATCAGCTGGTGCCCGCGGTGCACCCCGTCGTAGGAGCCGATGGTGACGACGCTGCGTCCCCAGTCCTGGGGGATGTCCTCCAAGCCACGCCAGCGCTGCACTGTGACCGCTCCTCGTCCGCCTGTACCCATGTCCGCGTGTACGCCTGTTGGCGCAGGTCTAAGACTGCCATGAGCATGCGGCTGCGTCGGCATCGGCATGGTGTGCGCCTCGTCTCGGAGTTCGCGGCGGAGGAAGCGGGAGGCTCCGGTTCCGGGTGCGGCGAGCACGGGACCGAGGGCGGCGCGCTGGGCGGGCAGGGCGAGCAGGCGGACGACGAGGGGGTGGAGGACGCAGCGGACCTCGGGCCCCTTCTCCAGACGCGCGTCGACGAACGCGGCGACGAGGGGCGCGCCCTCGGGGCGCTGCTCGGCGTACTCGGCGACGAGGGCGGCGGCGCGGCGGGCGAGGCGGGGTGGGTCGACGTCGGCGAGGACGGTGAGCACGGGCGCGGCCTCGGCGCCGTGGAGCCGGGTGCGGAGCGCGTCGAGGACGGCGTCGGGGTGGGTGGGCAGTGCGGCGGCCAGGGCGTCGGCCGGTACGCCCGGTTCGGCGAGCGCCCGCGGCAGGAAGCGGTCGCGGGTGCCGGGGTCCCGCAGCAGTATCCCGAGGGCGATGCCGTGCAGCGGCTGGTCGGCGGGGCGGGCGAGCAGCGCGAGCGCCGCGTAGCGCAGGGTGCTGCGGTCGGCCGGGTCGGTGACGTGCGGGGCGACGAGCCGTCCGTACGCCGCTGCCGCCGCGCGCCGCTCCGGGCGCCCGTCGTCGTGTGCCCAGCGGTCCACGGCCCGGCACAGCGCCGCGGGCTCGTCCTCGGCGAGCGCCGCGAGCAGGCCTTCGGCGAGCGGGTGCGCGGTGGCGACCAGGGCCTCGCACAGGTCGTCCACGGCGAGTGCGCGATGGGTGTGCAGGAGCGCCTGCGCGGCCCTGCCGACGGTGGCCCCGGGCGCCCCGGCGAGGATCCGCTCGTCCCCGAACCACCGGCACAGCAGCGGCTGCACGCCGCGCGGGTCCGCCACGAGTCGCGCGGCGGCCAGGTCCAGGAACCGCCCCTCGGGCGCGGGTTCCGCCGCGACCAGCCGCCGCAGCAACTCGAGCCGCTCGCCCTCCGGCACGCGCACCCCGGCCCAGAACTCCGCCCCGAAGCCGGGCAACGCCCCGCGTTCCGCGACCCGGTCGGCCAGCCTGCGCAGCACTCCCGTGTAGGGCCGCAGGTCCTCGAGCCCGCCGAACACGCCGGCGAGCAGCCGCGAGGCCCACCAGACCCCCTCGCCGGCCTCGGCGGCGACCTCGGCGGCCGTCTCCGCCGGTCCCGTCGCCCCGCCCGCCAGGGCCGCCAGCGCGTCCACCAGCGCGAACAGGCGCGGGACCAGGGCGTCCGGGCCGTGGGCGTGGTGGAGGTGGTGGAGGGACTGGAGCACGGGGCCGATGCGGTGGCGGGGGACGGGGAGGGTGCTCGGGTGGTGGATCAGGGTGTCCAGGGCACCGTCGATGTCGAGGTGGGTGCCCTGGAGCCAGTCGGCGAGCTCCTCGTGGGCGAACCGGTAGCCGCCGCCCGCCGGGACCAGCAGCGTCTCGGTGAGGACCGCGGAGGCCCAGCCGGTGCGCCAGGGGAACAGCTCCTCGAAGGACTCCCGGTCCAGTTCGCCCTGGCCGGGGCCGAGGCAGCGGCGGGCGGCCTCGTGGACCTGGCCGCTGACCCGGGCGGCGAGCCGGCGGACCGCGGTGCCCCGCAGGACGGGGCGGCCTGCCGCGGCGATCCGGACGGCGACGCGCAGGCACATCAGGTCCAGGTGGGCCTGGAAGATCTCGTAGCGGCCGGGCCGGCCGGTCAGTTCGCCCCGGGCCGCCGTCCGGAGCTCGCCCAGCAGCCGGAGCGCCAGGGGATGCAGGGCGTCGGCCTCGGCGACGGCGTCGTCCGGGACTCCGTGACGGCGCCGGGCCTGCGCCGCCTCCGCCTCGGTGAGGTCGCCCAGGAGCGTGACGGCGGGCTCCGTCGCGTACAGGCCGGCCGCCTGCTCCCAGTGTTCGGGGCGGCACGCCACGACCATCCGCGCGCCGTGGGCGGTCAGCCACTCCTCGGTGGCGGCGGTCCAGGGCGCGAGGCGGTGGGCGAGGAGCGGCGGCATCTCCTCCGGGGCGTCGAGGAGGATCAGGAGCGGGCCGTGCGCGGCTGCCTGCTCGGGGGTGACGGCGGCGGGGTCGCCGGGCGTGCCGGACGCGGCGGCGACCCGGCCGGCCCGGCGCAGGGCCCGGCCGACGGCGGCGGCGACGCAGCGGTCGTCGGCGCGCAGGTCGGCGCCGCGCAGCCAGACGGTGGGCGCGGGCGCCGGGCCGCCGGCGCGCGCGGCGGCGATGCCGGCCAGGGCGGTGGTGCGGCCGGTGCCGGGCGTGCCGACGACGGCGCGGACGGGTGCGGCGCCGTCGTCGAGGACGCGCGGCTCGGGCAGGTCGTCGAGCGTGCCGGTGGTGGTGGCGGTGAGTTCCAGGACCCCGGCCGGGTTGAGGTCGCGGCCGTAGCAGGGCACGGTGGCGGCGTTGCGGCGGAGCAGTGCGGCGAGCGGTCCGAGCGGAGGGATCGGCAGGGCGTGGCCCGCGGCGCGCCGGTCGCCGTGGGCGGCGGTGCCGAGGACGGCGAGGACGGCTCCGGTGGCGGGGTCGAGGACGGGCCCGCCGGCGGCCGTCCCGCCGTCGTGGAGGGCTTCGGCGCCCTCGGTGCCGATGGCGAGTTCGAGGGCGGTTCCCGCGGTGGTGCCGAGGACGCGGGCCTCGCGCCAGCCGTGCGCGGAGATCCGCACGTACGTGCCGGGCTCGATGTCCTGCCGGTGGGCGAGGGGCAGCGGGCGGGCGGCGAGTCCGCCGGTACGGACGAGGGCGAGCCCGCTCTCGGGCAGCGGGGTGATGTCGGCGGCCGTGGCGCGGCGGGCCGGGCCGCCGGGGACGCTCACCAGCAGGCCGTCGTGTCCGGCGACGACCTCGTGGCCGGTGAGCAGGGTGCCCTGGTGGTCGGCGAGGAATCCCGTGCCGAGAGGACGGCCGCGCGGGTCCTCGATCCGCACCAGTGTCGCCAGGTCCCCGCTCCCCATGGTCCGACGGTAGGTCGGCGGTGATCAGCGGGAGAAGCGCGTGAGCCGAACGCGCCCCCTCGCACTCCCCCGTTCGCTTCGAGCGCTTCTCCGTAGGGGTGAAGTCGCGGACATGACGGTGGGGCGGGCACGCGCACGTGCCCGCCCCACCGTGAGTGAGCGGCTCAGCCGAAGACGGCCAGGCTCTTCGCCTTGCCCCGCTGGTCCTCGACCAGCGCGAGCAGCCGCCCGTCCGGTCCGAAGACCGCGACCGGGCCCGCCGGGTACGCCGGCATCTCGAGCCGGACGCCGTTCAGCAGCAGCCGGGCCCGTCGCTCGTCGACGTCCCAGCGCGGGAACGCCGCCGCGGCGGCCTCGGCGACCGGCATGACCGTCAGGTTCTCCTGGAGCTGGTCCAGGGTCCGCGCGCCGTCCAGCTTGTACGGTCCGACCCGGGTGCGGCGCAGCGCGGTCAGATGGCCGCCCACGCCGAGACCGGCGCCGAGGTCACGGGCGAGCGCCCGGATGTAGGTGCCGGAGGAGCAGACCACGGAGACGACCAGGTCCACGACCGGCGTGCCGTCCTCCGCGGTGTCCTCGCGCACGTCGTACACGCGGAAGGAGGAGACGGTGACCGGACGGGCCGGGATCTCGAACTCCTCGCCGCCGCGCACCCGCGCGTAGGACCGCTTGCCGTCGATCTTGATCGCGGAGACCTTCGACGGCACCTGCATGATGTCGCCGGTGAGCTCGGCCACGCCCGCGTCGATCTGCTCGCGGGTGACCTTCGACGCGTCGACCGACGCCGTGATCTCGCCCTCGGCGTCGTCGGTGATCGTGGTCTGCCCCAGGCGGATGGTGCCCAGGTACTCCTTCTCGGTCAGCGCGAGGTGACCGAGCAGCTTGGTGGCCCGCTCCACGCCGAGGACGAGGACGCCCGTGGCCATGGGGTCGAGCGTGCCGGCGTGGCCGACCCGGCGGGTCTTGGCGATCCCGCGCATCTTGGCCACGACGTCGTGCGAAGTGAAGCCCGACGGCTTGTCGACGATGACAAGCCCGTCGGGCGTCTTCTGGTACTGCTGGCTCATTCGGCGGCTTCGTCCGTTTCGTCGGAGCCCGGCTTCTTGTAGGGGTCGGCCTCACCGGCGAAGGCGGCGCCCGAGGACGCCTCGCGTACCTTGGCGTCCGAGGCGCGCGCCCGGTCGAGCAGGTCCTCGATGTTCCGGGCGGTCTCCGGGAGGGCGTCCGCCACGAACGTGAGCGTCGGGGTGAACTTGGTGCCCGCGGCCCGGCCGACGGCCGAGCGCAGGATGCCCTTGGCGCTCTCCAGGCCGGCGGCGGCGCTGGCCCGCTCCTCCTCGTCGCCGTAGACCGTGTAGAAGACCGTGGCCTCCCGCAGGTCGCCGGTGACGCGGGTGTCCGTGATGGTCACGTGCGTGCCCAGGCGCGGGTCCTTGATGCCGCGCTGCAGCTTCTCGGCGACCACCTCCCGGATGAGGTCCGCCAGTTTCTTCGCCCGCGCGTTGTCGGCCACTGGTCCTTCTCCTTCTTTGCCTTGCTCATTCAGTCTTCATCAGTGTGGAGCCTGCGTCGCACGGACAGCAGTTCCACTTCGGGCCGGGCCGCGACCAGCCGCTCGCAGCGGTCGAGCACGTCCGACACGAACCCCGCGTCCCCGGACACCAGAGCGACCCCGATACGGGCCCTGCGGTGGAGGTCCTGGTCGCCCACCTCGGCCGCGCTCACGGAGAACTTGCGCTGGAGCTCGGCGACGATGGGCCGGACGACGGAGCGTTTCTCCTTCAACGAATGAACGTCGCCGAGGAGCAGATCGAAGGACAGAGTCCCCACGTACATGCGGTGCCGGATGTCCCGCCGGTTCGGGTTCGACGGCCTGCCGGGCCCACGCCCGGCAGGAACATCAAAACCGTACACGCAACGGCCGGGGCCGATCGACGGAAATACTTCCCGCCGACCGGCCCCGGACGCGATCCCGTGCGTTACGCGCGCGGCTTCTCGCGCATCTCGTACGTCGCGATGACGTCGTCGATCTTGATGTCGTTGAAGTTTCCGAGGTTGATACCACCCTCGAAGCCCTCGCGGATCTCGGTGACGTCGTCCTTGAAGCGACGCAGACCCTCGATGTTGAGGTTCTCCGCCACGACCTTGCCGTCGCGGATGAGGCGCGCCTTGGTGTTGCGCTTGACCTCGCCGGAGCGGATGAGGACACCGGCGATGTTGCCCAGCTTGGACGAGCGGAAGACCTCGCGGATCTCCGCCGTACCGAGCTCGACCTCTTCGTACTCGGGCTTGAGGAGGCCCTTGAGCGCCGCCTCGATCTCCTCGATCGCCTGGTAGATGACCGAGTAGTACCGGACGTCGACGCCCTCGCGCTCCGCCATCTGCGCGGCACGGCCGGCCGCACGGACGTTGTAGCCGATGACGATGGCGTCGGAGCCCATGGCCAGGTCGATGTCCGACTCGGTGACCGCACCCACACCGCGGTGCAGGATGCGGATGTCGACCTCTTCGCCGACGTCGAGCTGGAGCAGCGAGGACTCCAGGGCCTCGACCGCACCGGACGCGTCGCCCTTGATGATGAGGTTGAGTTCCTGGACCTGACCGGCCTTGAGCACCTTGTCGAGGTCCTCGAGGGACACCCGGCGGACGCGCTTGGCGAAGGCGGCGTTGCGCTCACGCGCGGCGCGCTTCTCGGCGATCTGGCGGGCGGTGCGGTCCTCGTCGACGACGAGGAAGTTGTCGCCGGCACCCGGGACGTTGGTGAGACCCAGGACCAGGACCGGAGTCGACGGGGTCGCCTCCTCGACGTTGTTGCCCTTGTCGTCGAGCATCGCGCGGACACGGCCGTACGCGTCGCCGACGACCATCGTGTCGCCGATGCGCAGCGTGCCTCGCTGGACGAGGACGGTCGAGACCGCACCACGGCCGCGGTCGAGGTGGGACTCGATCGCGATGCCCTGCGCGTCCTGGTCCGGGTTGGCCCGGAGGTCCAGGGCGGCGTCGGCGGTCAGGACGACGGCCTCGAGCAGCTTGTCGATGTTCAGGCCCTGCTTGGCGGAGATGTCGACGAACATCGTGTCGCCGCCGTACTCCTCGGCCACGAGGCCGAACTCGGTCAGCTGACCGCGCACCTTGACCGGGTCCGCACCCTCGACGTCGATCTTGTTGACCGCGACCACGATCGGCACGTCGGCCGCCTTGGCGTGGTTCAGCGCCTCGATCGTCTGGGGCATCACACCGTCGTTGGCCGCCACCACGAGGATCGCGATGTCGGTCGACTTCGCACCACGGGCACGCATGGCGGTGAACGCCTCGTGACCCGGGGTGTCGATGAAGGTGATCTTGCGGTCCTCGTCGTTGACCTGGGTCGCGACCTGGTAGGCACCGATGTGCTGGGTGATGCCACCGGCCTCGCCCGCGACCACGTTGGTCTTGCGGATCGCGTCGAGGAGCCGGGTCTTACCGTGGTCGACGTGACCCATGACGGTCACGACCGGCGGACGGGAGACCAGGGCCTCTTCGCCGCCCTCGTTCTCGCCGAACTCGAGGTCGAAGGACTCCAGCAGCTCACGGTCCTCCTCCTCGGGGGAGACGATCTGAACCGTGTAGTTCATCTCGTCGCCGAGGAGCTGCAGCGTCTCGTCGGAGACGGACTGCGTGGCCGTGACCATCTCGCCGAGGTTCATCATGACCGCGACGAGCGACGCCGGGTTGGCGCCGATCTTCTCCGCGAAGTCGGTGAGGGACGCACCGCGCGACAGGCGAATGGTCTCGCCGCCACCGCGAGGCAGCATCACACCGCCCACGGACGGGGCCTGCATGGCCTCGTACTCCTGGCGCCTCTGACGCTTCGACTTGCGGCCACGACGCGCGGGACCACCGGGACGACCGAAGGCGCCCTGCGTGCCACCACGGCCACCCGGGCCGCCGGGACGGCCGCCGAAGCCGCCGGGACGACCGCCGAAGCCGCCGCCGCCACCACCGGGACCACCGGGACGACCGCCGCCGCCACCCGGACCGCCGGGACGACCGGCGAAGCCGCCGCCGCCACCGCCGGGACCGGCCGGACGACCGGCGAAGCCGGGACGACCACCGCCGCCGCCGGGACCGCCCGGACGACCGCCGGGGCCACCCGGGCCACGGCCGCCGGGGCCCGGACGCGGGCCGGCAGCGGGACGCTGCGGCATCATGCCCGGGTTCGGACGGTTACCGCCGGGCGCGCCGCCGGGGCGCGGAGCCTGCGGACGGGGCATGCCACCGGGGGTCGGACGCGGAGCGCCGCCCTGGGGGCGCGGAGCGCCGGGAACGCCGCCGGGACCCTGCGGGCGCGGAGCGCCGCCGGGACCGCCCTGGCCGCCGGGACGCGGAGCGCCACCCTGCGGACGGGGCGCCTGGGGGCGCGCCATGCCGGTGGAGCCACCGGAGGTGAAGGGGTTGTTGCCCGGACGCGGGCCGGCCGGGCGACCGCCCGGACGCGGGGCCTGCTGACCCGGACGGGGAGCCTGCTGACCCGGACGCGGCGCCTGCTGGCCCGGACGGGCAGAGGTCGGACGCGGGCCGGGGGCCGCGCCACCGGGACGCGGACCGGCGGCCGGGGCCGACGGAGGCGCGGTGAACTCCGGCGCGGCCGGAGCCGGGGCGGCGGGAGCCGGCTTGGGCGCGGGCTTCGGACCCGGACGGGGGCCCGACGCGGCCGGAGCCGGAGAGGGGGTGCTGCTCGCGGGCGCGGCCGGAGTGACCGGGGCCGCAGGCGCGGCGGGGGCCGGCTTGGGGGCCGGGGCGCCGGGCTTGGGGGCAGCGGGACGGGCCGCAGCGGCCGGAGAGGGCGCCGCGGGCTTGGGGGAGGGCGCCGCCTTGCGGGGCGCGCCAGGCTTCGCAGCGGTCTTGCCGGCGCCACCGCCGGGACCCTGCAACGCATCAGTCAACTTGCGCACGACCGGCGCCTCGATCGTCGAGGACGCCGAACGGACGAATTCACCGAGTTCTTGGAGCTTGGCCATGACGACCTTGCTCTCCACGCCGAACTCCTTGGCGAGTTCGTATACCCGGACCTTAGCCACTTCGCTCCTTTTAGGTCCGGTTACCGCCGGACCGTCGCTACTTCATGGGCGTACTCATCGCGTACTCATCGAGTGCTCATCGCAATCTCGACCTACTTCCAACTCGCGAGGTACCTGACCGCACGGGGTGTTCCGTGCCGTACATCTTTTGTGCCGTACATCTCTACGATGCGGTCTGCTCGACATCCGCGCGCAGCGCCGTGGTGTCGAGCGGCCCCTGGACCCGAAAGGCCCGCGGGAAAGCCCGACGGCGCACCGCCAGGTCGAGACAGACCAAGGCGGGGTGCAGGTACGCACCCCGGCCGGGCAGCGTACCGCGATGATCGGGAACGCACTCGTCCTTATTCATCACGATCCGCAGCAGATCGCTCTTGGCCGCTCGCTCCCGGCATCCCACACAGGTTCGCTCAGGGCACACGCGGGCATGCGTCCGGCCAGACACGTTAAGTCTACCTCCCCGTACCGACCTCACCCGTTCGGGGCAAAAATCGAACAGTCGTTGGCCAAAAAGGATCAGTGCCGGTACGGGACCAGGCGCCCCCGCTAGCGGGCGGCGCCCTCACCCTGCTGCTCGGTGTCCGGACGGATGTCGATCCGCCAGCCGGTGAGCCGCGCGGCCAGGCGGGCGTTCTGGCCCTCCTTGCCGATGGCCAGCGACAGCTGGTAATCGGGCACCGTCACCCGGGCGGAACGGGCCGCCAGGTCCACGATCTCGACCTTGGACACCCGCGCGGGAGAGAGCGCGTTGGCCACCAGCTCGGCCGGGTCGTCCGACCAGTCGACGATGTCGATCTTCTCGCCGAGCAGCTCCGCCATCACGTTGCGCACCCGGCCGCCCATGGGGCCGATGCAGGCGCCCTTGGCGTTCAGACCCGAACGGGTGGAACGGACGGCGATCTTGGTGCGGTGGCCGGCCTCACGGGCGATGGCGGCGATCTCGACGGAACCGTCGGCGATCTCCGGCACCTCCAGGGCGAACAGCTTCTTCACCAGATTGGGGTGGGTGCGCGAAAGGGTGACGGACGGACCGCGCACACCCTTCGCCACCCGGACGACGTACGTGCGCAGCCGGAGACCGTGCGTGTAGTCCTCGCCCGGCACCTGCTCCTGCTTCGGGAGGATGGCCTCGAGACGGTCGTCCAGCCGGACGAGGACGTTCTGCGGGTCCTTGCCCTGCTGCACCTGGCCGGCCACGATGTCGCCCTCGCGGCGCGCGTACTCGCCGAAGGTGACGTCGTTCTCGGCGTCGCGCAGCCGCTGCTGGATGACCTGGCGGGCGGTGCTCGCCGCGATCCGGCCGAAGTCCGACGGCGTGTCGTCGAAGTCCTTGGGCTCCTGGCCCTCCTCCAGCTCGGAGGGGTCTTCCTTCGCCCACACCGTCACGTGACCGGTCTGCCGGTTCAGCTCCACGCGCGCGTGGCGGCGGGCGTCGGGGGTGCGGTGGTAGGCGATGAGGAGGGCCGACTCGATCGCCTCGACCAGCATCTCGAAGGAGATTTCCTTCTCCTGTGCCAAGCCCTTCAGGAGCTTCACGTCGATGTCCACGGCTACGCCTCCTCTTCCTTCTTGTCCTTGCGGTTGAACTCGATCTCGACACGCGCCTTGGCGATCTCGGAGAACTCGATCCGGCGGGCGGTCGCCTTGCGGCCCTTCACGCCCGGAACCTCGGTGTCCAGACCGTCCTCGTCCACCGCGAGGACACGGGTGACGACCTCGCCGCCGCCGGCCTCGGGGGTCAGCTGGAGCTTGACCAGACGGCCGGTGGCACGCAGGTAGTGACGGTGCTGGGTGAGCGGACGGTCGGCGCCCGGGGAGCTGACTTCGAGGACGTACTCGCCCTCGCCCATCGCGTCCGTCTCGTCGAGCTTCTCGGAGATGACGCGGCTCAGCTCGGCGCAGAGGTCCAGCTCGACGCCCTGGTCCGAGTCGACGACGACCCTCAGCAGTCCGCGACGGCCGGCCCGGGACACCTCGATCTCCTCGAGGTCGAGGTCCTTCGCGTGAACGAGCGGCTCCAGAAGACCGCGCAGCCGTTCGTTCTGGGTGGTGCTCATCCGGGTGACTCCTCGGCCGCGTGTGCTGTTGTGGGTTCGTCGCGTGTCAGATCAAAGGGTATCCGGTCCCGGAGGGTGTTGCCGTCCACCGGGCCGGGGGTCGCGGGTACGCTCGCCTGCGGCGATCTTGAGGATCTTCGAACACGCGAGGGAGGAGGAGGCGTGACGACGGTGGGCAGACGCGCGCTCCTGACGGCGGGCGCGGCCGGTGCGGCAGGGGCGGCGGTGACGCTCTCGGGCTGCACGTCCGACGGGGAACGGGGCGGCCCGAGGAAGCCGAGCGCCGCCGAGCGGGCGGCGGCCGCCGAGGCCGCGCTGCGCGCCCGGTCGGCGAGCACCAGTCGCGCCCTGCTGCTGCGGTACGACGCGGTCATCGAGGGCCACCCGGCCCTCGCGGCCCGGCTGGCGCCGCTGCGGGCGTCGGTGGCGGCCCAGGTGAAGGCGCTGGGCGAAGGCGGCACGGCGCCCGCCCCCGGCCCGACCGCGTCCGCCTCGCCCTCCACCCCGTCGTCCGCTCCCCCGCCCTCCCGGTCCCCCGCCCCCGTCCGGGTGCCCGCGGATCCCGCCGCGGCGCTCCGGGACCTCGCCACCGCCGTACGGGCCACCGCCGACACCCACACGGCCGCGCTGCTGACCGCGCCCCCCGAGTACGCCCGGCTGCTCGCCTCCGTCGCCGCCTCCGGCGCGGCGCACGCCTACCTGCTGACCGAAGGGGGCCGCGGATGAGCGCGCTCGACGCGGCCCAGGCCGCACTCGCCGCCGAGCACGCCGCCGTGTACGGCTACGGGGTCGTCGGCGCCCGCGTCGACGGGTCCCGGCGCGCCGACGCCACCGCCGCCTACGAGGCCCACCGCGCCCGCCGGGACGCGCTGCGCCGCACCGTGCGGGACCTGGGCGGCGACCCCGTGGCCGCGGCCGGCGGCTACGAGCTGCCGTTCGCCGTACCGGACCCGGCCGCCGCCGTACGGCTCGCGGCCGTCCTGGAGGACCGGGTCGCCGGCGTCTACTCCGACCTCGTCCGCGCCACCGACGGCCCGCTGCGCCGCGACGCGGCGGCGGCACTGCGCGAGGCGGCGGTGCGCGCGGTGCGCTGGCGCGGCAGCGACGTAACCTTTCCTGGGCTCGCGGAGCGGGCCTAGGGCCTGTCCGGGGGGTGTGCCCCTGGGGCTTGCCCCTGAGCCGGGCCTCGGGCCGTCGAAGGAACGAAGGAATCAACGCACGCATGGGTTTCGAACCGCCGCAGCGACTGGTGCGGGCTCTCGGCGAGACGTACGGGGAAGCTGCCGCGGCCGAATGGCTCGGGGAGCTCCCGGAGCTCGCCCGGGACACGCTGGACGACGCCGGGCTCGTCGCCGAACGGGTGATGGCACCCGGCGGGCGCAGCAGCCTCGTCGTCCTCGTGCCCGAGGCGGTCGTGAAGATCGCGCCCGGCTTCGCCCGCCCGGACCTGGAGCGGGACGCGCTCGCGCACTGGAACGGCTGGGGCGCGGCGCGGCTGCTCGGCGAGACCGGGAACGGCGGTCTCGTCCTGGAGCGGCTGCACCCCGAGGTGTCCCTGCGCTCCCTGCCGGAGGCGAAGGCCCTCCTGGAGGCCGCCGGGACGGTACGGAAGCTGTGGGTGGAGCCGCCCGCCGGGCACGGCTTCGAGTCGGTCGCCGGGCGCACCGGCCGGCAGGCGGAGGCCATGGGGCCGTACCGGACCGACACCGAGGCCGGCGAGCTCGTCGCCGCCGCGCTCGCCGCGCGCGAGGAGCTCGTGGCCGGGGCCTCCGAGACGCTGCTGCTCCACGGCCAGTTCCGGCAGGGCAAGGTCCTGGCCGGCGACCGTGCGCCGTGGCTCGCGGTCGGCCCCGAGCCGCTGGTCGGCGAGCGCGCCTACGACCTGGCCAGACTGGTCCGGGACCGGGTGGAGGACCTGGTGGCCGCGTCGGCCGGGGCTTCGGCGGCACGCCGCCGGGTGAACAAGCTCGCCGACGCCCTGGAGATCGACCGGGAGCGGCTGCGCGGCTGGACCCTGTTCCGCGCCGTCGAGTCCGCGATCCGGTCGCTCACGGCGGGCCGGCCGGCGGACGCGGAGCTGCTGCTCGAGTTCGCGGGCTGGTTGTAGGGGAATACCCTTGCTGTAACCCTTCCCCGAGGGGGCCGTGATGATCCAGGAGCTGTTGATGGCCGCCGTCGGAGCGGCCGTGGTGGTCGCCGCGTACGCCGGTGCGGCGGCCCGGGTGGTCAAGCAGTACGAGCGCGGGGTCGTGTTCCGCTTCGGCAGGCTGCGCGGTGAGGTGCGCCAGCCCGGATTCAACATGATCGTTCCGTTCGTGGACCGCCTGCACAAGGTGAACATGCAGATCGTCACGATGCCCGTGCCCGCCCAGGAGGGCATCACCCGGGACAACGTGACGGTGCGGGTGGACGCGGTCGTCTACTTCAAGGTCGTGGACGCGGCGGAGGCCCTGGTGCGGGTGGAGGACTACAAGTTCGCCGTCTCGCAGATGGCGCAGACCTCGCTGCGGTCGATCATCGGCAAGAGCGACCTGGACGACCTGCTGTCCAACCGGGAGAAGCTCAACCAGGGCCTGGAACTGATGCTGGACTCGCCGGCGATCGGCTGGGGCGTCCAGATCGACCGGGTCGAGATCAAGGACGTCTCGCTGCCGGAGACCATGAAGCGGTCGATGGCCCGGCAGGCGGAGGCGGACCGGGAGCGGCGGGCGCGGCTGATCAACGCCGACGCGGAGCTGCAGGCGTCGAAGAAGCTGGCGGAGGCGGCCCACCAGATGGCGGAGGCGCCGTCCGCGCTGCAGCTGCGGCTGCTCCAGACGGTCATGGCCGTCGCCGCCGAGAAGAACTCGACGCTGGTGCTGCCGATCCCGGTGGAGCTGCTCCGCTTCCTCGAACGCGGCGCCGCCTCCCCGGCCGGCGAACACCACCACGCCCCCCTGCCGCCTCCGGTGCCTCCGACGCCGGCGCCGCCGTCGGAGGCGTACCTGGCGGGGCGGGCGGACGCGGTGGACGCGATCGAGGACCTGACGGGCGCGTCGGTGGACCCGGCACCGAGGGAGGAGACCTCCTGAGGGGCCGGGACGGCCGCGGGAACGCCGAAGGGGCGCGACCTCACGGGTCGCGCCCCTTCGGGTCGGGTCAGGCCGAGAGGCGGGCGATGGCCTCGTCCACCGGGAGCTCCTCGCGCTCGCCCGTGCGGCGGTCCTTCAGTTCCACCACGCCCTCCGCCGCGCGGCGGCCGGCGACCAGGATCTTCGGGACGCCGATGAGCTCCGCGTCGGTGAACTTGACGCCCGGGGAGACGCCGGCGCGGTCGTCGACCAGGACGCGCAGGCCCGCGGCGGCGAGCTTGTCGGAGACCTCGAGGGCCAGCTCGGTCTGGAGGGCCTTGCCGGCGGCGACGACGTGGACGTCGGCCGGGGCGACCTCGGCGGGCCAGCACAGGCCCTTGTCGTCGGCGGTCTGCTCGGCGAGGGCCGCCACCGCGCGCGAGACGCCGATGCCGTAGGAGCCCATGGTCACGCGGACCGGCTTGCCGTTCTGGCCGAGGACGTCGAGCTTGAGGGCGTCGGCGTACTTGCGGCCCAGCTGGAAGATGTGGCCGATCTCGATGGCGCGGTCCAGCTTCAGGCCGGTGCCGCACTTCGGGCAGGGGTCGCCGTCCTGGACGACCACGACGTCCACGTACGCGTCGACCTCGAAGTCACGGCCCGCGACGACGTTCTTCGCGTGCGTGCCCTCCTTGTTGGCGCCGGTGATCCAGGCGGTGCCGGGCGCCACCCGCGGGTCGGCGAGGTACTGCACCTTGTCCAGGCCCTGCGGGCCGACGTAGCCGCGGACCAGGTCGGGACGGGCGGCGAAGTCCGTCTCCGTGACCAGCTCGACGGTGGCCGGGGCGAAGTGCGCCTCGACCTTGTCCATGTCGACCTCGCGGTCGCCGGGCACGCCGACGGCGACGACCTCGCCGTCCACCTTCACGAGGAGGTTCTTGAGGGTGGCGGAGGCCGGCACGCCGAGGGAGGCGGCGAGGGTCTCGATGGTGGGCGTGTCGGGGGTGGGGATCTCCTCGGCCGCGGGGACGGCGGAGCCGTCGACCGGCTTCACCTCCTGGTAGACGGCCTCGGTGTTCGCCGCGAAGTCGCAGTTCGGGCAGTCGGCGAAGGTGTCCTCGCCGGCCTCGGCCGGGGCGAGGAACTCCTCGGACTTGGAGCCGCCCATGGCGCCGGCGGTGGCCGCGCAGATGCGGTAGTCGAGGCCGAGGCGCTCGAAGACGCGCTGGTAGGCCTGGCGGTGCAGGGCGTAGGACTTCGCCAGGCCCTCGTCCTCCAGGTCGAAGGAGTAGGAGTCCTTCATCAGGAACTCGCGGCCGCGCAGGATGCCGGCCCGCGGGCGGGCCTCGTCGCGGAACTTCGTCTGGATCTGGTACAGGGTGACCGGCAGGTCCTTGTAGGACGAGCACTGGTCCTTCACCAGGAGGGTGAAGATCTCCTCGTGCGTCGGGCCGAGGAGGTAGTCGCCGCCCTTGCGGTCCTGGAGGCGGAACAGCTCGGCGCCGTACTCGTCCCAGCGGCCGGTGGCCTCGTAGGGCTCGCGGGGCAGCAGCGCCGGGAGGGACACCTCCTGGGCGCCGATGGCGTCCATCTCCTCGCGCACGATGCGCTCGACGTTGGAGAGGACCTTCTTGCCGAGGGGCAGCCAGCTCCAGATGCCCGCGGCCGTGCGGCGGACGTAGCCGGCGCGGACGAGGAGCTTGTGGCTGAGGACCTCGGCGTCCGCCGGGTCGTCGCGCAGCGTCTTCGCCATCAACTGGGACATGCGCTGGACCGGTGCGTTGGCCATGGTTCTCGTACTCCTGCCGGGTAATGCCGGGTGATCGGTGATGGCTAGGAGGTTAGCCGGGTCGCCCCTGGTCGGTGAAATCAGTTCCCGCGCCTGAGCGGCAGCGGGGCTCCCATCACCGCGTACGGGCGGGGCGCGCTGGGGAAGAGCACCCGCCGGGCGAGGTCGGTGTAGCCGAGGGAGCGGTACAGGCCGCGGGCGGGGCTCTCGGTGTCGATGGCGGAGAGGATGGAGCGGGGCAGCTCGGACCGGTCGGTGATGGTGGTGATCAGGTCGCGGCCCACTCCCCTGCCCTGGAAGGCGGGGTGGACGTGCAGCTCGGTGATGACGAAGGAGTCGTCGAGCCACTCGACGTTGCCCTCGGCGCGCAGGTACGGCTCCACCACCGTGGACCACCAGTGGGAGCGGTCGTTGGGCATGCCGTAGACGAAGCCGACGAGCCGTCCGTCGGGTGTGGTGGCACCGTACGCGCACGCGCCGGGGTTCAGGAGGTGGCGCAGCACGATGTGGCGGCGTACGGCCACCTCGGCCGCGTCGAGGCCGAAGGCGACGGCCTGGACGGCGAGGGCCTCGTCGACCCGTGCGGCGAGATTGACCGGCGCGACCACGACCTCGGTGTCATCCATGCGCCGCACCCTACAAGCCGGTCAGAACAGCACGCTCATGAAGGCGCCGACCTCTTCGAAGCCGACGCGGCGGTACGCGGCGCGGGCGGGGGCGTTGTAGTCGTTGACGTAGAGGCTGACCACGGGTGCGACGTCGGCGAGCGCGTAGCGCAGGACGGCGGCCATGCCGGTCTCGGAGAGGCCCTTGCCGCGGTGCTCGGGGGCGACCCAGACGCCCTGGATCTGGCAGGCCTGGCGGGTGGCGGCGCCGATCTCGGCCTTGAAGAGGACCTTGCCGTCCTCGATGCGGGCGAAGGCGCGGCCGGAGCCGACGAGTTCGGCGACCCGGGCCTGGTAGAGCAGCCCGCCGTCGCCGGAGAGCGGGGAGATGCCGACCTCCTCGGTGAACATGGCCACGCACGCGGGCATGATCACGTCCATCTCGTCCTTGCGGACCCGGCGGACCAGCGGGTCGGCCTCGACGGTGGCGGAGGGCTGGTCGGCGGTCATCAGCGGCTGGTGGGCGCGGACGTCGCGGGCGGGGCCCCAGCTGGGTTCGAGGAGCCGCCACAGGTGGGCGGTGGGTTCGGCGGGGCCGACGATGGAGGAGCAGCGGCGACCGGCCCGGCGGGCCCGGTCGGCGAAGGCGCGGACGGCCTCCGGGGTGGCGCAGATGGGCACGAGGTTGGCGCCGGAGTAGCACAGGGAGGTGAGGTGTCCGTCGCTGTACCAGCCCCACATCTCGCCGCCGAGGCGCCAGGGGTCGAGTCCGGCGAGCTGGACGCGGGCGGTGACGAAGGCGTTCTCGACGGGAGCGCTGTCCAGGACGGCGAGCGCTGCGCCGAGGTCGGCGGGTTCGAGGACCCGCGTCGATGATTGCGTCAACACGTGGGGCCTCACCGTACGGTTCTACTGGTCTTGGCACCATACCCTCGTTCTCGCTGATGAGGGGGTACGAACTTCTCGCCGTTCCGGAGGTACGGAAAAGCCCCTCCCGAGGGAGGGGCTTTCCGGGGACCGGTGCGGGTCAGCCGGCGACCGAGACGGTCGGCTCGCCGCTGGTGACGCCGTCCTTCTCCATCTGCTCGGCGATCTTCATGGCCTCGTCGATGAGCGTCTCGACGATCTTGGACTCGGGGACGGTCTTGATGACCTCGCCCTTGACGAAGATCTGGCCCTTGCCGTTGCCGGAGGCGACGCCGAGGTCGGCCTCGCGGGCCTCGCCGGGGCCGTTGACGACGCAGCCCATGACGGCGACGCGGAGCGGGACCTCCATGCCCTCCAGGCCGGCGGTCACCTCCTCGGCGAGCTTGTAGACGTCGACCTGGGCGCGGCCGCAGGACGGGCAGGAGACGATCTCCAGGCGGCGCTGGCGCAGGTTGAGCGACTCCAGGATCTGGATGCCGACCTTGATCTCCTCCGCCGGCGGGGCCGACAGGGACACGCGGATGGTGTCGCCGATGCCCTCGGAGAGCAGGGCGCCGAAGGCGACGGCGGACTTGATGGTGCCCTGGAAGGCGGGGCCGGCCTCGGTGACGCCCAGGTGCAGCGGGTAGTCGCACTGGGCGGCGAGCTGGCGGTAGGCGTTGACCATCACGACCGGGTCGTTGTGCTTGACCGAGATCTTGATGTCCTGGAAGCCGTGCTCCTCGAAGAGGGACGCCTCCCACAGGGCGGACTCGACGAGCGCCTCGGGCGTGGCCTTGCCGTACTTGGCGAGGAGGCGGGCGTCCAGCGAACCGGCGTTGACGCCGATGCGGATCGGGGTGCCGGCCGCGGAGGCCGCCTTGGCGATCTCCTTGACCTTGTCGTCGAACTGCTTGATGTTGCCCGGGTTGACGCGGACCGCGGCGCAGCCCGCGTCGATGGCGGCGAAGACGTACTTCGGCTGGAAGTGGATGTCGGCGATGACCGGGATCTGCGACTTCTTCGCGATGGTCGCGAGGGCGTCGGCGTCGTCCTGGGTCGGACAGGCGACGCGCACGATCTGGCAGCCGGACGCGGTGAGCTCGGCGATCTGCTGCAGCGTGGCGCCGATGTCGGAGGTGCGGGTGGTGGTCATCGACTGCACCGACACGGGGGCGTCGCCGCCGACGGCCACCGATCCGACCTGGATCTGGCGGCTCTTGCGCCGCTCAGCGAGCTTGGTCGGAACGGACGGGATACCGAGAGAGATCGCGGTCATCAGCTGTACAACCCCAAGGTGTGGTTCATCGGGCTCAGGTCTTCGAGATTACCGCCCCGGGGGCGGGCGGCCGGACACCGCAGGGGTGTCCGGCCGGGTGCGCACTAGGTCAGCTTCACCGGGTTGACGATGTCGGCGACCAGGACGAGCAGGGTGAAGCAGACGAACACGCCCGCCACCACGTACGCGGCCGGCATGAGCTTGGCCACGTCGAACGGGCCCGGGTCGGGCCGCCTGAAGATCCGCGCGGTGTGCCGGCGGACCGACTCCCACAGGGCGCCGGCGATGTGGCCGCCGTCGAGCGGGAGCAGCGGGAGCATGTTGAACAGGAACAGCGACACGTTGAACATGACCAGCAGGTTCATGAACCAGACGAGGATGGTCTGCGGCGGCGCGTCCAGGGTCATCAGCTCGCCGCTGAGGCGGGCGGCGCCGACCACGCCGACGGGCGAGTCCTTCGCGCGCTCGCCGTCGCCGAAGGCGGCGTCCCACAGGGCGGGGATCTTGCCCGGCAGGGCGATGACGGACTCGACACCGGCCTGGAGCTGGTCGGACATGCGGTCGACGGACTCGCCGAAGGTCAGCGGCAGGACCTCGGTCTTGGAGGCGAAGCCCAGGTAGCCGGCGGGCACGGTCTGCAGCGGCTGGACGACCCGGCCGTCGGCGTCCTTCTTGTAGACCTCGTTCTTGATGAGGGTCGGGTGCAGGTCCATGCGCCGGCCGTCGCGCTCGACGGTGACGGTGGCGGGGCCGATGGTGTCGCGGATGTGGTCGGAGAGCGTGTTCCAGTCCGAGACCGGGGTGCCGTTGAAGGCGACGATCCTGTCGCCCTGCTTCAGGCCCGCGGCGTAGGCGGGCGAGACCGGGTCGCCGGCCTGGCACTGCTCGCGCTTGGTGTCCTGGGCGATGACGCACTTCTGGACGCCGGCGACCTTGGTGGTCTGGGTCTCGAAGCCGATGGCCATGGCGCTGCCGAAGAACAGCACGACGGCGAGCACCAGGTTCATGAAGGGCCCGGCGAACATGACGATGACGCGCTTCCACGGCTTGCGCGTGTAGAAGAGCCGGGACTCGTCGCCGGGCTGCAGCTCCTCGAAGGAGGCCTCGCGGGCGTCCTCGATCATGGAGCGCCACGGGGAGGTGGAGCGGGCCTCGATCCGGCCGTCCTTGCCGGGCGGGAACATGCCGATCATGCGGATGTAGCCGCCGGCCGGGATGGCCTTGATGCCGTACTCCGTCTCGCCCTTCTTCCGCGACCAGATGGTGGGGCCGAAGCCGACCATGTACTGCGGCACGCGGATGCCGAACAGCTTGGCCGTGGAGAGGTGCCCCAGCTCGTGCCACGCGATGGAGACGAGGAGTCCCAGCGCGAACAGCACGATGCCGAGAACGGTCAGGAGTGTGGTCATGCGCGCGCCTCCGCGATTGCCTTCGCCGCGAGTTCCCGGGCCCGGGCCCGGGCCCAGGTCTCCGCTTCCAGGACGTCCGACACCGTGAGCGAGGTTCCCCTGCCCGGGTCCCCGTGCTCGGTGACGACCGCTGTGACCGTATCCATGATTCCGTTGAACGGCAGCCTTCCGGCGAGGAAGGCGTCCACGCACTCCTCGTTGGCGGCGTTGAAGACGGCGGGCGCGGTGCCGCCGAGCTCGCCGACGTGGCGGGCCAGGTTCACCGAGGGGAAGGCCTCGTTGTCGAGCGGGAAGAACTCCCAGGTGGAGGCCGTGGACCAGTCGAAGGCGGGGGCCGCGTCGGGGACCCGCTCGGGCCAGCCGATGCCGATGGCGATCGGGCCGCGCATGTCGGGCGGGGTGGCCTGGGCGAGCGTGGAGCCGTCCGTGAACTCGACCATGGAGTGGACGTAGGACTGGGGGTGGACGACGACCTCGATGCGGTCGAACGGGATGTCGTAGAGCAGGTGCGCCTCGATGACCTCCAGGCCCTTGTTGACCAGGGTGGCGCTGTTCACCGTGATGACCGGGCCCATCGCCCAGGTCGGGTGGGCGAGGGCGTCCTCGCGGGTGACGCCTTCCAGCTCCTGGCGGGTCCGGCCGCGGAAGGGGCCGCCGGAGGCGGTGACCACCAGCTTGCGGACGTCGGCGCGGGTGCCGGCGGCGAGCGCCTGGAAGAGGGCGGCGTGCTCGGAGTCGACCGGGATGATCTGGCCCGGCTTCGCCAGCGCCTTCACGAGCGGGCCGCCGACGATCAGCGACTCCTTGTTGGCGAGCGCGAGCGTCCGGCCGGCCTCCAGGGCGGCCAGGGTGGGCGCGAGGCCGATGGAGCCGGTGATGCCGTTGAGGACGGTGTGGCAGGGCGAGGCGGCGAGCTGGGTGGCGGCGTCGGGGCCGGCCAGGATCTCGGGCAGCGGCTCGGAGCCGTAGAGCGCCGTCAGGGCGGTACGGAGCTCCTCGGCGGCCTCCTCGCGGGCGACGGCGACCGTGCCGACCCGCAGCCGGTGCGCCTGCTCGGCGAGCAGCCCGATCCGGCCGCCGGAGGCGGCGAGGGCGGTGACCCGGAACCGGTCGGGGTTGCGCAGGACCAGGTCGATGGCCTGGGTGCCGATGGACCCGGTGGAGCCGAGGACGACGATGTCCCGGCGGCCTTCGGACACGTCGAAGGCGATGTGCGGGTCGGCGAGAGGAGAGGGGCGGTCGCTCATGCCCCCCATTCTTGCCGCAAAGACCGTGCGCTCCTCACAGCCCCCGTGCGAAGGCTGCGAAAACGGTGTGGAAGTCCGGGAAGGTCTTCCGGACGCAGCCGGGGTCGTCGAAGGTGACGCCGGGCGTGCGCAGTGCGGTGACCGCGAAGGACATCACGATCCGGTGGTCGCCGTGGGTGGCGATCTCGACGGGTCCGGCCGGGGTTCCGGGCCGGATCTCGATCCAGTCGGGGCCGGTGGCGACGTCGATCCCGAGTCGGCGCAGGTTCTCGGCGCAGGCGTCGAGCCGGTCGCACTCCTTGACCCGGGTGTTGGCGACGTCCTCGATGCGTACGGGCCCGTCGGCGAAGGGCGCGAGCGCGGCGAGGGTGGGCATGGTGTCGGAGATGTCGCGCATGTTGACCGTGAGGCCGTGGAGGCTGCCGGTGGAGCGGACGGTCGTTCCGCCGTCACCGGTCTCGACCTCGGCGCCCATGCGGCGCAGCACGTCGACGAAGCCGAGGTCGCCCTGGAGGGCGCCGGTGCCGAGGCCGGGCACGGTGACGGCGCCGCCCGGGACGAGCGCGGCGGCGGCGAAGAAGTAGCTGGAGGTGGAGGCGTCGGGCTCGATCGCGTAGGTGGTCGCCCGGTAGCCGGTCGGGGCGACGGTGTACGTACGGCCTTCCGGACCGTCTTCGCGGGCGATCCGGGCGCCGAAGGCCCGCATCATCGCGAGGGTGATCTCGACGTACGGCTCCGAGACCAGGTCGGTGACGGTGATCGCGAGGCCCTCGGCGGTGAGCGGCCCGAGCATGAGCAGCGCGGTGAGGTACTGCGAGGACTGGCCGGCGTCGAGGCGGATCGCGCCGCCCTTGATGCCGTGGCCGTGGACCGTGAGCGGGTGGTGGCCCTCGCGCTCGCCGTGCGCCAGGTCGACGCCGAGTTCGCGCAGGGCGGTGGTGAGCGGCCCGAGCGGGCGGCGGCGCATCTGGGCGGAGGCGTCGAAACGGAAGGTGCCGTGCCCGGCGGCGGCGAGTGCGGGCAGGAAGCGCGCGGTGGTGGCCCCGTCCCGGCAGTACACGTCGGCCTCGCCGACCCCGGGCCCGGCGGGCCGCCCCTCGATGTGCCACGCGCCGGGCTCCTGCCGTACGGCGTAACCGAGGGCCTTCAGCCCTTCGGCGAAGCCCTCGGTGTCGTCGGACCGCAGCGGCCGGAGCAGCGTGGTGGTGCCTTCGGCGGCGGCGGCGAGGAAGAGCGCGCGGGCGGTGACGGACTTGGAGCCGGGGATGTCGATGACGGTCACGCCGCCATCCTGCCGCGCGGCGCACGGCGCCGGGGCACGCGTCCGGAGGGTGGACGGGATGGAGGGCCAGGCGCCCCGGCCCGGCCTGGCGGGTGCGGGGCCGCCCTTCGCCCGGCACCCGGTGCCGGCACCCTTCGTCCAGGTCCGGCGTCAGGCGCCGTCGCCGGTACGGTGAGGTGCCGGTACCGGTCAGGTGCAGGTGCCGGTCAGGTGCAGGTCAGGCGCCGGTGCCCGTCAGGTGCAGGTGCCCGTCAGGTGATCTTCCGGTGGACGTTCTCCTTCGTCGACGCCCCGGGGGTGGTGTCCGCGATCCAGGGGCCGTCGTCGCTCGGGTCGAGGATGCCCTCCTCCAGCCAGGTGTACCTGCCCGCCAGGACGCCGTCGACGACCTTGCGGTCCAGGTCGTCGGTGTTGGACCAGAGACGGCCGAAGAGCTCCGCGACACGGAGCCGGGCCTGGCGGCAGAAGGCGTCCGCGAGCTGGTGGGCCTCGCGGCCGTGGGCGCCGGTGGTGCGCAGCAGTTCGGCCCGTACGCAGACCGCGCTCATGGCGAAGAGTTCGGCGCCGATGTCGACGATCCGGCCGAGGAAGGCCTGCTTGAGCTCCATCCTCCCCTGCCAGCGCGACATGGCGTAGAAGGTGGAACGGGCGAGCTTGCGGGAGGTGCGCTCGACGTACCTCAGGTGGGTGGCGAGGTCGCCGAACTCCGCGTACGCGCCCGGGAGCTGCCCCTGGCCGGTGACGAGCTGCGGCAGCCAGCGGGCGTAGAAGCCGCCGGCCCGGGCACCCGCCTTCGCCTTGTCGGCGAGCGGCTTGTCGGGGTCGATGATGTCGCCGGCGACGGCGAGGTGGGCGTCGACGGCCTCACGGGCGATCAGCAGGTGCATGATCTCCGTGGAGCCCTCGAAGATCCGGTTGATGCGGAGGTCGCGAAGGACCTGTTCGGCGGGGACGGCCCGTTCGCCGCGCGCGGCGAGGGAGTCGGCGGTCTCGTAGCCGCGGCCGCCGCGGATCTGGACGAGTTCGTCGGCGATCTTCCAGGCCATCTCGGAGCCGTACAGCTTGGCGAGGGCGGCCTCGATGCGGATGTCGTTGCGGTCCTCGTCGGCCATCTGGGAGGCGAGGTCGACGACGGCCTCCAGGGCGAAGGCGGTGGCGGCGATGAAGGAGATCTTGGTGCCGACGGCCTCGTGCCGGGCGACGGGCTTGCCCCACTGCTCGCGTTCGGCGGCCCACTCGCGGGCGATCTTCAGACACCACTTGCCGGCGCCCGCGCAGGCGGCGGGCAGCGAGAGCCGGCCGGTGTTGAGGGTGGTCAGCGCGATCTTGAGGCCGGAGCCCTCGGGGCCGATGCGGTTCGCGGCCGGCACCCGCACCTGGTGGAAGCGGGTGACGCCGTTCTCCAGGCCGCGCAGGCCCATGAAGGCGTTGCGGTGCTCGACGGTGATGCCGGGCGAGTCGCCCTCGACGACGAAGGCGGTGATGCCGCCCCTGTGGCCCTCGGAGGCGGGGACGCGGGCCATGACGACGAGGAGGTCGGCCACGACGCCGTTCGTGGTCCACAGCTTCACGCCGTCCAGGACGTACGTGTCGTCGCCGTCGGGCACGGCCGTGGTGGCGAGCCGGGCCGGGTCGGAGCCGACGTCGGGTTCGGTGAGCAGGAAGGCGGAGATGTCGCTGCGGGCGAGCCGGGGCAGGAAGGCGTCCTTCTGCTCCTGGGTGCCGAAGATCTTCAGCGGCTGCGGTACGCCGATGGACTGATGGGCGGACAGCAGCGCGCCGAGCGCGGGGCTGGCCGAGCCCACCAGCGCGAGGGCCCGGTTGTAGTACAGCTGGGTGAGGCCGAGACCGCCGTACTTCGGGTCGATCTTCATGCCGAGCGCGCCGAGTTCCCTGAGGCCGCGGACGGTCTCGTCGGGGATGCGGGCCTCGCGCTCGATGCGGGCGCCGTCGACCTCGGTCTCGCAGAACGCCCGCAGCTTGGCGAGGAAGGCCTCGCCGCGCCGTACGTCCTCGTCGGCGGGCATCGGATGCGGATGGATGAGGTCCAGGCGGAAGCGGCCGAGGAAGAGTTCCTTGGCGAAGCTCGGCTTGTGCCAGTCCTGCTGGCGGGCCGCCTCGGCGACCTGCCTGGCCTCGCGTTCGGTGACCTTGGGCGGCCGCTGGGTGGGTGCGGACATGAGGAGCTCACCTCGCCGCTCGTCGGGAGCCTGGTTGGCTTGGCGTTACGTGGTGCTACTCGTCCGTCGTACCCGATATCGACGGCTTCGGAAAGACGAAGGGCGGTCCGAGCCCCCGCACAGTGGGCTCGGACCGCCGGTCTCTTCGTCCGTACGGGTGTACGGGCTAGAGCGCCAGGCCCGTCAGGACCAGGACGCGCTCGTAGGTGTAGTCGTCCATCGCGTACCTGACGCCCTCGCGGCCGACGCCGGAGCGCTTGGCGCCGCCGTACGGCATCTGGTCGGCGCGGTACGAGGGGACGTCGCCGACGATCACGCCGCCGACCTCGAGGGCGCGGTGGGCGCGGAAGGCGGCCTGGAGGTCGTGGGTGAAGACACCGGCCTGGAGGCCGAAGTCGGAGTCGTTGACCGCGGCGAACGCCTCGGCCTCGCCGTCGGCCTTGGCGACGGTCAGGACCGGGCCGAAGACCTCGGCGCGGGCCAGGGTGACGTCGGCCGGGAGCTCGGTGAGGACGGTCGGGGCGTAGGTGGCGCCCTCGCGCTTGCCGCCGGCGAGCAGCTTGGCACCGGCCGCGACGGCCTCGTCCACCCAGGCCTCGACGCGCTTGGCGGCGTTCTCGTCGACGAGCGGGCCGACGTCGGTGGCGTCGTCCGCCAGGTCGCCGGTGACCTGGGCCTCGACCGCGGCGACGATCTTCGGCAGCAGGCGGTCGTAGACGGAGGCGTCGGCGATCACGCGCTGCACGGAGATGCAGGACTGGCCGCCCTGGTAGTTGGAGAAGGTCGCGATGCGGCTCGCGGCCCAGTCCAGGTCGGCCTCGGAGGACCAGTCCGGGAGGACGACGGCGGCGGCGTTGCCGCCGAGCTCCAGGGTGCAGTGCTTGTGCGGCACGGACTCCTGGATGGCGTAGCCGACCTTGTCGGAGCCGGTGAAGGAGATGACCGGGAGGCGCTCGTCCTGGACCAGGGCGGGCATGCGGTCGTTCGGCACGGTCAGGATCGACCAGGAGCCGGCCGGCAGGTCCGTCTCGGCCAGCAGCTCGCCCAGGATGAGGGAGGAGATCGGGGTGGCCGGGGCCGGCTTGAGGATGATGGGGGCGCCGACGGCGATGGCCGGGGCGACCTTGTGGGCGCTGAGGTTCAGCGGGAAGTTGAACGGCGCGATGCCGAGCACGACGCCCTTGGGGATGCGGCGGGTCAGCGCGAGCCGGCCGGCGCCGCCGGCCTCGGTGTCGAGGCGCTGGGCCTCGCCGGCGTTCCAGCGACGGGCCTCCTCGGCGGCGAACCGGAAGACGGAGACGGCACGGCCGACCTCGCCGCGGGCCCACTTGATGGGCTTGCCGTTCTCCGCGGAGATGACCTGGGCGATCTCCTCGGTGCGCTCGGCGAGACGCTTCGACACGTGGTCGAGGGCGGCGGCGCGGACGTGCGCGGGGGTCGCGGCGAACTCGTCGACGACGGCGTGCGCGGCGGCGACGGCCTCCTCGACCTGGGCCTCGGTGGGCACGCTGACCTTGCCGACCAGACGTCCGTCGAAGGAGTTCGTGACGTCGAAGGTGGCCTCGCCGGTGGCCTCGCGGCCGGCGAGCCAGAAGGCGTGGGTGGTCGTCATTGCGTACCGGCCCTTTCCGTATCGGTGCATCGCTGGAGGGTGCGAGGGGGGTGCTCTCGCGCTCTTGTGACACGTTAGGGCGAAGCGGGCGGACGGGCGCTTGTCCGGTGTGGAGTGGTGGGTGGGGGCGACTGTCCGCTTTGGCGGAAGCGGACAGGGGGCGCGCCCGCCGTCACCAGGTGCGGTACGCGGAGAAGGGGCGCCGGGCGTCTTCGCCCCAGCGGGCGGCGATGTACAGGTCCTCGTAGCGGAAGAGGCCGGTGAGCTCGTCGTTGCCGTCGTCCGTGTCGTGGTCGAAGGTGCGCTCGTCGACCGTCTCGCCCGAGGCCGAGTCGTAGACGTACAGCTCGTCCAGGCCCTTCCTGGAGTGGGTGAAGACCGCCACGCGGCCGTTTCCGGCGTACATCCCGGTGATCTCCCGCCAGCCCCAGGTCTCCGTGCTCCACACCTCCTTCCCGGTCGCCAGGTCGAAGGCGGAGACGCTGCTGGACCCGGCGAAGAGCTTCCCGTCGGCGACGGCCGGCGGACGGCCGCCGAAGGCGTCGATCTGTCCCTGACGGCGGCCGTCGGGACCGAAGGCGAGGTAGGCGTGCAGGCCGTGCCCCACCGGCTCCTGGACCTGCAGCACGATCGGTTCGGCGGACAGGAAGGACATGAAGGCGTTCGCGGCGACGGGACGCCGGGCGCCCAGCGGAACGGTCCACCGCGCCTTTCCGTCGGCCGGGTCGAAGGCGGCCAGCTTCGCCTCGGTCGCGCACTGGAGGGCGGCGAGCACCTGCTCCGACGCGACGGCGACACGGCGCGGGAGGCAGCCCTTCGGCACGGCGGCCTTCCAGCGCGGGGCGCCGGTCCGCAGGTCGAAGGCTCGCAGTGCCCGGTCACCGGGGAGCACGCGCGGCGCGCCCGCCGCCGGTTCCCGGCCGGGTTCCCCGCCCCAGCGCTCGTCCTCGTCGCGGAGCACGGCGAGGCCTGCCCCGGTGGCGACGACGTCGGACTCGTCCTTCGGGTCACCGGTGTCCGGCCGGCGGTCGGTGCGCCACAGCTCGCGGCCGTCCTTCAGGTCGATCGCGGCGACGGTGGCGCAGCCCTTGTCACCCTCCATGAGGCCGATCAGCGCCACGGAGTCGGCCACGGCGCTACTGGTGGCGCAGATCTCGGCCCGGCCGGGCACGGCGTACTCCCAGCGGCGCTTACCCGTACCGGCGTCGAAGGCGGTGACGGCGTCGAAGCGGCTGCGGACGACGGTGTCCCCGACGAGCCAGGCCGCGTTGCCGTACTCGGCGGCGGTCTTGTCTTCCGGGGTCTCCCAGACGCGCTCCATCGCGTCCCCCGGCAGGTTGCCGGTGTCGGAGGCGACGCACGAGGCGATGCCTCCGACGAGGGCGAGCGGGACACCGAGCAGGACCAGCACGGCGAGCGCCCACCGCCACGGCCCCGGTCGTGTGCTGTCGGTTGCGCGATCTGCCATCCGGATCCCCACCCCTGGCTCGAATCGAAGGAAGTTCGAAGCCCCGTCAGCGTAGGGGACGTGTGATCACCCGCGCCGCTCGGTCGACACGATCAGACAGACGCCGGCGACGACGATCGCGCCGCCGAGCATGATCGACCAGGTCAGGGCCTCGTTCAGGATCAGCGCGCCGAGGGCCACGGCGACGACGGGGTTGACGTACGCGTAGGTGGACACGAGCGAGATCGGCGCGGTCTGGATGAGCCAGGCGTACGCGGTGAAGGCGACGAGCGAGCCGAAGACGATCAGGTACGCGAGGGCGGCCCAGGAGCGGCCGGAGACCGCCGACAGGTCGAGACCGTGCTGCTCGCCGCGGAGGAGCCCGACGCCGAGGCCCGCTAGGCCGCCCGCGAGCATCTCGTACGCGCTGGCGGTGAAGGGGCTCGCGGGCATCGGGATCCGCCCCGCGGAGAACGAGCCGAGTGCCCACAGGAGCGCGCCGACGACGACCAGCACGACTCCGCCGATCGCGATCTCGCCGCTGAGCCCGGGAAGGGTGAGCACGCCGAGCCCCGTCAGGCCGAGCAGCACACCGGCGATCCCGCCGACGCTCGGCCGGTCGCCGAAGGCGGCCTTGAGCAGCACGACCCAGGCGGGCACGACGGCGACGAGCAGCGCGGCGAGACCGGACGGGATCGAGGTCTCGGCCAGCACGACGAGGCCGTTGCCCCCGACGAGCAGCAGCAGACCGACCACGGCCGCCGAGGCCAGCTGACGCGGACTCACCTTCAGCGCGGCCGGCCCCTGCCGCCACGCGATGACGGCCAGGAGGATCAGTCCGGCCGTCACGAACCGGGCGCCTGCCGACAGGAACGGCGGCATGGTCTCGACGACGACCCTGATGCCGAGGTACGTGGACCCCCAGACGACGTACACGATCGCGAGCGCCACCCAGACGGCGACGGGGATCCGGCGGACGGCGAGGGAGGCGGACGGCGGAGGCGAGGAGGGCGGGAGCGGGGACTGCTGGGCCTCGGATGCGGCCGGTTCGCCGGCAGGACGTGTCATGCACAGGAGATTACGGAGCGACGGCGTCCAGGACCAGGAATCCTGCCCGTGATCGGGCAGGATCGCGGCGGAACGGTGATTCGGCGAGCCCCGGCCCTCCGACGCTCCGGGCCCCGTCCGGGGGGGACTCGGACCGTCCGGCCTCCGCGTCCACCGGCGCCGTCGGTCACGGCGGGCGGTCACGCCGCGGGCACCCCGCCGCGTTCAGCCGGCCGGCTTCGCCGGTGTGCCCGGGGTCGGTTCGCCCGTGGTCTTCAGGGCCAGCCACAGCTCCATCCGCACGTCCGGGTCGTCGAGCGAGCGGCCCAGGATCTCCTCCACCCGGCGCATCCGGTAGCGGAGCGTGTGGCGGTGGACGCCCAGGTCGGCGGCGGCCGCGTCCCACTGCCCGTGGCGGGACAGCCAGGCGCGCAGTGAGGCGACCAGGTCGCCGCGGCCGGTCGCGTCGTGTTCGTACAGGGCCCGCAGCAGGCCGTCGGCGAAGGCGCGGACCGCGTCGTCGGCGAGGAGGGGCAGGACGGAGCCGGCCGCCAGTTCCTCGTGCTCGACCAGGGCGCGGCCGCGCCGCCGGGCCACCGAGAGCGCCTGTTCGGCCTGCTTGTAGGCGGCGGCCGCGGCGATCGGGCCGGTCGGGGCCGAGAGCCCGACGACGAGGCCGGCCTCCTCCGCCTCCCGCGTCGCGTACGCCTCGCACGCGGTGACCACCGCTCCCCCGTCGCCGGCCAGGACCACGAGCCGTTCCCCGCCCTCCGGGCCTTCCGGCACGGTCAGGACCGACTCGCCCGCACGGGCGGCCGCGGCCTCCAGCGTCTCGGCGAGCACCGCGAGCGGCGGCTCGCCCTCCTTCGGTTCGGCCGACGCGACCGGTTCGGCGATGAGCAGCCGGAACGGCGCGTCGAGCAGCCCGCCGTACAGGTCGCCCGCCACCCCCCGCGCGTGGTCCGGCTGACCGGCGAGCAGCATCCGCAGCACCGCCGCGCCGAGCCGCTGTTCGGCGGCCTGGAGCGAGCGGGACCGTTCCGTGGTGAGGGTGAGCAGGGCGATCGCCGAGTGCACGGCATAGCGCTCGGCCGTGCCCAGGGGTGCTCCCGTGCCGACCGCGAGCGCTCCGCGCACGCGTCGCCCGGTGCCGAGGGACTGCAGCTCGACCCGGTCGTCCGTGCCCCCGACGACGGCGCTCGCTGGCGCGGGCCGCTCCCGGAGCCGTTCCACGTCGGCCGTGAGCCGGGCGGCCCGGCGCGTCGCCCACTCGGGCGCGACTGCGAGGACGGTGCCGGAGGTGTCGTACAGCGCGGCCCAGCCGTCGACGTGCGCGGCGAGCCGGGCGACGACGGCGTCGGGGCCCTCGGCGAGCGCGGCCCTGGTCAGCTCGCGCTGCGCCTCGAAACCGGCGGTCACGGCCCGGTACTGGTCGGCGGCGATGGCCGCGGACACGGCCTTGCTGATGGCGAGGAACGGTGTCCGCCGCGGCACTTCGAGCAGCGGCAGGTGCTCCTCGCCGGCCGCTTCGAGCAGCGCGGCCGGGATGTCCTCGTAGTTGACGCCGACGGCGAAGCCGAGCCCGACGACACCGGCGCCGAGCAGCCGTCGCACATAGCGCCGCATCGCCTCGGGGTCCTCGGCGTCGAGCGTGAGGCCGGTGGTGAGCAGCAGTTCGCCGCCCTCCATGTAGGGGACGGGATCGGTGAGCTCGCTGACGTGGGCCCAGCGCACGGGGGTGTCGAGGCGGTCCTCACCGGCACGGACGGTGAGCTTGAGCGCCGAGTGCTGGACGAGCGAGGCGAGGGTGGGCGGCATTGGGGACCGTCGGACCTTTGAGGTTCTGGTGCTGGGGAGGGGAGCTGCGCGCGGGGGCGGGGTCGCGTGGGGCGGGGAGGCGGGCGGCCCGTGGGGGCGGGCGTGCCCCTGATTCTGCCAGCCCGCACCGGGCCCCGCCCTCGCCCGTACGCCGTCGATTCCTGCGGCCCGGCCCTCGCCCGTGCGCCATCGTTCCCTCCGGCCGGGCCCTCGCCCGTGCACCGCCGTTCCCTGCGGCCGGGCCCTCCCCCGTGCGCCATCGTTCCCTGCGGCCCCGCCCTCGCCCGTACACCGCGTCTCCCTGCGGCCCGCCCATCGCCCCTACGCCGTCCTTTCCCCCGGCGTCGGCCCCGCCCGCCCCGCTCAGCCGCGCAGGTCGACCAGGAGCGGCGGGGTGTGCTCGCCGCCGACGTGGGTGAGGGACAGGACGGCGTGGCCGGGCGGCACGGCGTGGGCGAGGTCGGAGGCGGACCAGCGCTCGCGCTCGACCTCGCGCACCGTCACCGCCTCCGTCGTCACGGCCTTGCCGGTCATCAGCTTGCGGAGGGCGTGGAAGGCCCGGGTCATCGGCTGGTCGGCGAAGACGGTGTGGTGGGCGACCTCGGTGGTCTCCACCCGTTCGGTGCCCCACGCCTCGGCGAAGGCCCGGCCGTCCCAGTTGGGGATGCCCGCGAACGCCATCCGGCAGCCGACGACCGCGAGCAGCGGCCCGTGCAGCGCGGCCGGCACCTCCGCGAGGGTGCGCAGGGCGAGGACGACGCCGGCGTTCTGCGGACGCAGCCGCTGCAGGGCCCGCACCGTGCCGGAGGTGAGCGCGCCCGCCGCGTCGTCGAGCACCAGGCAGGCGAAGTGGCCGCGCGCCGAACGGTCCCGGTCCCGTACGACGGACTGGAACTGGGCGAGCAGCAGCCGGTTGAGGAGCCGGGCGGCCTCCTCGTGGGCGCCGTCGGGAAGGCCGATCCGCACCCGTACGGGGTGCTGGGCCACGGCCCGGAGCGAGAACGGGCGGCTGTCCGCGCCGCCGCCGAAGAACTCCGCGAACACCGGCCGGTCGAGCGCCGCAAGCCGGTCGGCGAGGACGGGGCCGAGGTCGGTCGCGGTGCCGACCTGGCGGATCCGGGACTCCAGCTCGCGCCGCATCGCCTGGGCGGCGGCGTCCCCGGGCAGCAGGTCGAGCAGGGTCCGCAGGGTCTCGGGGCGGGCCTCGAGGAGTTCGCGGAGCACCGGGACGGTGGGGAAGCGGTCGTACGCGGCCCGGTAGGGGCCGATGAGCTGGGCGAGGACGGTCGCGGCGCGGCGGGTCTCCACGCCCTCCATGTCGCCGACGAGTCCTTCGGCGAGGAAGGCGGCGGCCTCGTCGGGGTCGGTGGCCCCGGCGTAGAGGTCGAGGTCGTACGGCGAGGACGGGTCGCCGAGCCGGATCACGACGTCGTACGCCCCGTCGGGGCCGAGCGGGGCGCCGGCCGCGGCGACGGCGACGACGGAGCAGCCGCCCGCGAGGGCCTGCAGGGTGAGCGACTCGACGACCGGGGCGACGAGCGAGCGGGTCTTGCCGGAGCCGGAGGGGCCGACGGCGAGCAGCGAGGTGCCGAGGAGTCCGGGGTCGAGGGCGAGACCGGCCTGGTGGTAGGGGCGGGGAGTGCGTTCGCCGGCCGGGTAGCGCCCGACCCGGACCTGGCCGAGGAGCAGGTCGTGCGCGGCGGCGCGGCCGGGCAGATCACGGTCGCCGGACGGGTGGCCGCCCACGGCCGGCCCGTCGCGGAGCAGCTTGCCGACGAGGGCGGAGCGGCGTACGGCGTCGTGCCCGGTGTCCTGCCAGGCGCGCCGGACCCGGGCGCAGTCGACGTCGTTCATCCGGCCGTCGGCGACGGCGGCGGCGAGCAGGTCCGCGGCCTGCCGCTCGCCGGCCTCGCGCAGCTCGGGCCACTGGGAGCGGGGGACGGCGGGCCCGGTGGGCGCGGTGGGCGCGGCCTGGGCGGCGGCGGCCGCGGCGGTACGGGCGCGCCGGGCACGGACGAGGCCCTTCCAGTCGCCGAGCCGGGCGAACGGCCAGAGGACGAGGAGGGTGATCAGCGTGTAGAGGGTGTAGACGACGAACGGCGAGGTGAAGACGTCGAATCCGCCGGTGAGCAGGGCGACGAGCGCCAGCACCGGCGACACGACGGGCAGCGGGTCCCAGTCGAGGCCGAAGGCCTCGGGCCAGACGAGGACGAGGGTGCCGAGGGCCATGGCGCCCGCGAGGGCGGCGCGGGCGCCGGGGCGGAACCGGCCCACGTAGTGCCGGACGATCGTGCGCCAGGAGCCGAGGAAGCCGATGGCGGCGACGAGGACGAGGAGGAACACGCCGTCGTACATCGCGCGGGCCGCCTGGCCGTGCCAGTCCACGGGAGCGGTGGTGGCCGGGTACCACCATTCCCTGGGCGTGAGCAGCCACAGGAACTCGGGCTTGTACGGGAAGACCTCGGAGCGCCAGGCGGACCAGGCGAGGAGTCCGATCGCCACCGGGATCAGCATCCCGGCGATGGTGACGGGCGCGAGCCGTTCGGGTCCGTCGGGGCCGGGCGGCACGTGCCGGAACCGCCAGATCCCCGGCCCCGCCTCCGGCCGTGGCGCGTCCAGCCACTCGGCGACCGGGCTCGTGGCGCCGGGCGCCCGGACCGGGCGCGGCGGCGCGCCGGGTGGCGCGGGCGCTCCGGCGGGCGCCGGTGCGTGCTCCGGCGCCGTCACCCCGCCCGGGCTCACGGACGGCGCTGCGGACGGGACCGGCGGTGCGGACGGCACGGGCGGCACGGACACCGCGGGCGGCACAGGTGACGCGGCCGGACGCGGTGCCCCAGGGGGCGCGGCTCCGTCCGGCGGCACGGGCGGGGCGGCCGGGGCGCTCGCGGCCGTCGGGGCTTCACCCGGCGGTGTCGCCGGCCGGGGCACCTCGGCTCCCCGGGTGCCGCTCGACTCGTACGTACCGTCGGTCTCCATGAACCCCTGCCCCCTGACCAGCCAGGTCGCCGCAACTGTGCCACCGTCAATCTAGTGGCCCGGGGCCGCCCCGGAGGGGATTCGCCCACCCGTACGGCCCATCGCCGCCCGGGAGGAGCACGGGCACCGGCCGGGCGCGGCCACGGGGCGGGCCGAGGGCCACGGGGCCGTCGCCATGTCCATCGCGGACAACGACACACCCCACAACACTCCCGATCGGCGCATGCCCGACCCCCTCCCCCGCGCCTAGCCTGCGGAGGAAACCCGCAAGTGCGTCCAGAACACCCCCAGGAGCCCCGCATGAACGCTGTCCCGCAGGAGCGGCGCGTCGTCACCGCCATCCCCGGCCCGAAGTCGCAGGAGCTTCAGGCCCGCCGTCTCGACGCGGTCGCCGGTGGCGTGGGCTCCACGCTGCCGGTGTTCACCAAGCGGGCCGGCGGCGGCATCATCGAGGACGTCGACGGCAACCTGCTGATCGACTTCGGTTCCGGCATCGCCGTGACCTCCGTGGGCGCCTCCGCCGAGGCCGTCGTGCGCCGCGCCTCCGCGCAGCTCCAGGACTTCACCCACACCTGTTTCATGGTGACGCCGTACGAGGGTTACGTGGAGGTCTGCGAGGCGCTGGCCGAGCTGACCCCGGGCGACCACGCCAAGAAGTCGGCGCTGTTCAACTCGGGCGCCGAGGCGGTCGAGAACGCGGTCAAGATCGCCCGTTCGTACACCAAGCGCCAGGCCGTCGTCGTCTTCGACCACGGCTACCACGGCCGTACCAACCTCACCATGGGCATGACGGCGAAGAACATGCCGTACAAGCAGGGCTTCGGCCCGTTCGCGCCCGAGGTCTACCGCGTGCCGGTCGCCTACGGCTACCGCTGGCCCACGGGTGCCGAGAACTGCGGTCCCGAGGCCGCCGCCCAGGCGATCGACAACATCACCAAGCAGATCGGTGCCGAGAACGTCGCCGCGATCGTCATCGAGCCGGTGCTCGGCGAGGGCGGCTTCATCGAGCCGGCCAAGGGCTTCCTGCCGGCGATCGTGAAGTTCGCCAACGACAACGGCATCGTCTTCGTCGCGGACGAGATCCAGGCCGGCTTCTGCCGTACCGGCCAGTGGTTCGCCTGCGAGGACGAGGGCATCGTCCCGGACCTCATCACCACCGCCAAGGGCATCGCGGGCGGTCTGCCGCTCGCGGCCGTGACCGGCCGCGCCGAGATCATGGACTCCGTGCACGGTGGCGGCCTCGGCGGCACCTACGGCGGCAACCCGGTCGCGTGCGCCGGTGCCCTGGGCGCCATCGAGACCATGAAGGAGCTCGACCTCAACGGCAAGGCCAAGCGCATCGAGGAGGTCATGAAGGGCCGCCTCACCGCGATGCAGGAGAAGTTCCCGGTCATCGGTGACATCCGCGGCCGCGGCGCCATGATCGCGATCGAGCTGGTGAAGGACCCGGCGACCAAGGAGCCGTTCGCCGAGGCCGCCGCCGCGCTCGCCAAGTACTGCCACAACGAGGGCGTCCTGGTCCTCACCTGTGGCACCTACGGCAACGTGCTGCGCTTCCTGCCGCCGCTGGTCATCGGCGAGGACCTGCTGAACGAGGGCCTGGACGTCATCGAGGCGGCGCTCGCCCAGATCTGACGGCCGAGCGGCGACTTCTGACACCCTGTGTGAAGAAGCTGTGGGGGGCCGATGGCGGGATGGAGTTCCGGCTGTCGGTCCCCTCTTTCGTGCCGTACGGTTTCTGCAGATGAGAGAAACACCCAGGGCGGAGCCTCCCCAGCCCCGCCCGCACCGTGCCTTCGCGCACACCACTGGAGCCCTGGGCTCCGGAACTCCTCACCGATCGGATGGCCGCCCGCCCCACACCCCCCGGGGCGCGCGGCAGCCCGGTCCAGGCGACCGCCCCGGAACCACCCCCCCTGTTCCGGGGCGGTCGGCTGTCTTCTGGGCGATCGTCGCCTTCTCCGTCGTCACCTGGCAGGTCCTCGTCCACGGCCCGCTGGCCGGGCTCGACGAACGCCTCTCCCGCGCCCTGGTGGACACCGTCCCGCGCGGCCTGAGCGAGGCCGCCTCGGACCTGGGCGACATGGCCGTCGCCCTCCCGGTCCTCGGCTGCGCCATGGCGTACGCCGCGTGGCGCGGCCGGCGCGCCGCGGCCCTCTGCGCGGGCCTGGCGATGGCCCTCGTCCCGCTCCTGGTCGTCCCGCTGAAGATCTGGACCGCCCGCCCGGGCCCGCTGGAGCCCTGGGCCGCCGGCTACTTCCCCTCGGGCCACACGGCGACGGCGATGGTGGCGTACTTCGGCGCGGCCTCCCTGCTGTCGCGCCGCCTGCTGCCCGTCGCCGCCGTCCTCACGGCGGTGACGGCCACCGGGCTGGTCCTGCGCGGCTTCCACTGGCCGTTGGACGTGCTGGCCTCCGTCGCGCTGTGCCTGCCCCTGCTGCGCTGGCCGCTCTTCGCGGCGCGGTACGGTCGCGCTGCCCGCACCCGAACGGACGAACCGGAGCACCCATGACGATCCACCGGCCCGGACTGCCGGCCGACCTGCCCGACCCCGAACTCCTGTGGGCGCGCTGGGCCCTGAACGCGGTGGTCCAGGCGACGACCGAGAAGGAGGGGGAGGGGATCCACCGGACCGGCATCTGGATCGACGACGAGGGACTCCACCTCGACGACTGCGGCTGTACCTGGTGGACGTTCTCCCGGATGGACGAGGGCCGTTACGTGCTGTACGGCGAGGACGAGTCGAGCGGCTGCAAGTGGTACGAGCCGCCGGTCGACATGCTGGCCGGCGGCCCCGACTGGCTGCCCTACGAGGAACTGCGCGACCGGCTCGAGGGCAACGAGCTGGGCTGCGTGTACTGGTACGAGAACGGCGCCTGGGGCCGGGCCCCGTACCCCGGGGACCTGGACGACGACGGACTCGACTGCGGGATGAGCCGGTTCGTGGAGCGGGACGAGGCGCTGGGCCTGCTGGCGGACCTCGTGGCGTACGACCGGCCCGCGGCGGAGATCCTGATGACGGCCGCGGAGGCGCGGCGGCTGACGCCTGAGCTGCTGGCGGCGCACGTCGTCGCGGAGGACCGCGGCGACCCGGACCTTCCGGCGATGGTCCGGGCGCTGCGGCGGACGGGGCTGGAGCAGGAGCCGGCGGCGGGTCAGCTCCAGGCGTAGGCGTCGAAGTTCCGGCTGAACTCCCCGTTGCCGAAGCGGTCCCAGTTGATCGACCAGGTCATCAGGCCGCGCAGGCCGGGCCAGGTGCCGTGGGTCTGGTAGGAACCGCAGTCGGTCTTCCTCGTCAGGCAGTTCAGTGCCTTGTTCACCTCGGCCGGGGCGGTGTGTCCGTTGCCGGCCTGGGGGGAGGCGGGGAGGCCGATGGCGACCTGCTCGGGGCGGAGGGCCGGGAAGACGCGGTCGGTGTTGCCGGCGACCGGGAAGCCGGTGAGCAGCATGTCGGTCATCGCGATGTGGAAGTCCGCGCCGCCCATGGAGTGGTACTGGTTGTCCAGGCCCATGACGGGGCCCGAGTTGTAGTCCTGGACGTGCAGCAGGGTGAGGTCGTCGCGCAGGGCGTGGATGACCGGGAGGTAGGCGCCGGCGCGCGGGTCCTGGCCGCCCCAGGGTCCGGAGCCGTAGTACTGGTAGCCGAGCTGGACGAAGAAGGTCTCCGGGGCCATGGTGAGGACGAACGCGGCGCCGTACTTCGCCTTGAGGGTCCTGACCGCCTGGATCAGGTTGACGATGACCGGGCTGGTCGGGTTGCGGAAGTCGGTGTCGCCGGTCTGCAGCGAGAGCGAGTGGCCCTCGAAGTCGATGTCGAGGCCGTCGAGGCCGTACTCGTCGATGATCTTCGAGACGGACGAGACGAAGGTGTCGCGGGCGGCCGTGGTGGAGAGCTGGACCTGGCCGTTCTGCCCGCCGATGGAGATGAGGACCTTCTTGCCGGCGGCCTGCTTGGCCTTGATGGCGGCCTTGAAGTCGGCCGGGGACTCGACGTTCGGGCATTCCGTCGCCGGGCACAGGCGGAAGCGGATGTCGCCGGAGGTGACCGAGGTCGGCTCGCCGAAGGCGAGGTTGATGACGTCCCAGGAGTCGGGCACGTCGGCCATGCGGGTGTAACCGGAGCCGTTGGCGAAGCTGGCGTGGAGGTAGCCCACGAGGGCGTGGGCGGGCAGGCCGCCGCCCGGGGTGCCGCCGCCTCCCGAGGTGGTCGTGACGGACACGGAGGCGGACTTCGCCGACTCGCCCGCGCTGTTGGCGGCGGAGACCTGGAAGCCGTACGAGGTGCCGGGCGCGAGGCCGGTGGCGGTGTACGAGGTGCCGGTGACGGTGGCGATGAGGACGCCGTCCCGGTAGAGCCGGTACGAGGTGGCGCCGGGGACGGCGGGCCAGGTGAGCGTCACGGCCGTGGAGGTCGGGGAGCCGGCCGTGAGACCGGTGGGCGTCCCGGGCGGCTGCACGGGGTCGCCGCCGGGGCCGAGCAGGGACAGGTCGTCGGCGTGGTACGCGCCGGTGCCGTACCAGCCGTGGGTGTAGAGGGTGACCGAGGTGGTGGAGGCGCCGGTGGTGAAGGTGGTGGCGAGCTTCTGCCAGTCGGGGGCCGACTGGGTCCAGGTGGAGACGTCGGTGGTACCGATGCCGGAGGCGCCGAGGTGAACGTAGGAGCCGCGGACCCAGCCGCTCAGCGTGTAGGTGGAGTTCGGCTTGACGGTGACGGTCTGCGAGCACCTGGCGTTGTCGCTGCCCGCCGGTGTCGCCTGCAGGGCCTTCGTCCCGCCGTGCACGGGCGACGCGACGACGGCGCCGCTGCCGGCCGTGCAGCTCCAGCCGTCGAGGCCGGACTCGAAACCGCCGTTGCGGGCGAGCTCGGCGTCGGCGGCCTGGGCCGTTGGAGTGAGCGCCGCGATCCCGCCGGCCGCGAGCACGCCTGCCAGCAGGAGGTTCAGGGGTCTGGTGCGGTCCACAACTGCCTCCGGGGGTGGGGGAATCGAGGTGGAGCGCGCCACAGCATGGTCCAGACCAATCAAGTGGTCAAGACCTCTGTACGGGCGTCGCACGCGTCAGCGGGCCCCCGTCCCCCCTTCGTCGCGGGCGAGTTGACCCGCCGCCTCGTGCATGGCGAGCTCGAGCACCGAGGCGTCCGTGAGCGTGCCCGCCGCGTCCGGCGCCACCAGCCACCGCGTCCCGCCGGTCGCCCGGCCCGGGTACGGCACCACGATCCAGGTCCCCGCACCCGCACTGCGCACCCCGGTGCCCAGCCAGCGGGCCGCGGTGCCCGGCGGGACGAAGAAGCCCATCCGGGCGTCGCCGAAGTCGGCGAGGACCGGGCCCGGCCGGTCCACCAGTCGCGTCAGCACGTCGAGCGTCGGATAGCCGAGCCCGGCCGGCAGGATCAGCACGTCCCAGCGCCGGCCGGCCGGCAGCAGCGCGACCCCGTGCGGGCTGCGCTCCCACTCCCAGCGGCAGGCGTCGGGATCCGGCGCGACCGAGGCCAGCCACTCCACGACGGCCCTGGCCTCCGCGGCCCCCGCACCCGTCCCCGTACCAGTCATGACGAAGCCCTCTCTCTCCTCGCGGACCCGCGGGTCGCGGAATCCACAGGGAGAGAGAGGGCCGCCCCGCGACTATGACGCGGGTTCCCTACCCATCGGTTGTGATCTGGATCACGTCCGGCGTGCTCAGCTGTCGAAGCCGAGGCCCAGCCGGTCCATCGTCTTCAGCCACAGGTTCCGCCGGCCGCCGTTCTCGTCGGCGCGGGCCAGCGACCACTTGGTGATCCCGATGCCCGCCCACGCGATCGGCTCCGGCGGGAACGGCAGCGGCTTGGAGCGCACCATCCGGAGCTCGGTCCGCTCGGTCCGCTCCCCCGCCAGCAGGTCCAGCATCACGTCGGCGCCGAACCGGGTCGCGCCCACGCCGAGGCCCGTGTAGCCCTGCGCGTACGCCACCTTGCCCTGGTGCGCCGTGCCGAAGAAGGCCGAGAAGCGCGAGCAGGTGTCGATCGCCCCGCCCCAGGCGTGGCTGAAGCGCAGGCCCTCCAGCTGCGGGAAGCAGGTGAAGAAGTGCTGGGCCAGCTTCAGGTACGTCTCCGGGCGGTGGTCCATCTCGGCGGCCACCCTGCCGCCGAAGCGGTAGATCGCGTCGTAACCGCCCCAGAGGATGCGGTTGTCCGCGGTGATCCGGAAGTAGTGGAACTGGTTGGCGGAGTCGCCGAGGCCCTGACGGTTCTTCCAGCCCACCGACGCCAGCTGCTCCGGGCTCAGCGGCTCCGTCATCAGCGCGTAGTCGTACACCGGGACGGTGTAGTGCCGCAGCCGCTTGACCAGCGACGGGAAGACGTTGGTGCCGAGCGCCACCCGGCGGGCCGCGACCCGGCCGTACGGGGTGCGCACGGCCATGCCGCCGCCGGCCGGCACCAGGTCGAGCGCCGGGGTGTTCTCGAAGATCCGCACGCCCAGGTCGAGGCAGGCCCGCTTCAGGCCCCAGGCCAGCTTGGCCGGGTGCAGCATGGCGACCCCGCGGCGGTCCCACAGGCCGCCCTGGAAGGTCGGCGAGTCGACCTCGGCGCGCACCGCGTCGCGGTCCAGGAGTTCGAGGCCCTCGGCCATGCCGAGCCGCCCGGCCTCCTCGTACCACTCGTGCAGCTCGTCGACCTGGTAGGCCTCGGTGGCCACGTCGATCTCGCCGGTGCGCTCGAAGTCGCAGTCGAGGGAGTAGCGGGCGACGGCCTCCTCGATGGCGTCGAGGTTCCGCTCGCCCATCCGCTCCAGCTTCGGCAGCTCGCCCGGCCAGCGGGCGAGGCCGTTGCCGAAGCCGTGGGTGAGGCTGGCGGCGCAGAAGCCGCCGTTGCGGCCCGAGGCGGCCCAGCCCACCTCGCGGCCTTCGACCAGTACGACATCCTGGGAGGGGTCGCGCTCCTTGGCGAGGAGCGCGGTCCACAGTCCGCTGTAGCCGCCGCCCACCACGAGCAGGTCGCACCGCTCGGGGCCGGTGAGGGCGGGCAGGGCTCCGGGCTTGCCGGGGTCTTCCAGCCAGAAGGGGACGGGCTGGGCGTCGGAGAGAGATTGTGCAGCGAGACGCATGGCGACTGGGGCCATGGTTTCCAACTCCTTCGGTGCCTGACCGGCTCGGCTGCCGGTCAGGCGCTGATGTCAGGCTGTTGCTGTTTTCTTGCGCCGGTTCGTGATGATCTGCCCGGCCACGACCACCAGTACCGCGATGACGAACATCGCCGTGCCGATGACGTTGATCTGGACGGGGGTTCCGCGCTGCGCCGAGCCCCAGACGAACATGGGGAAGGTCACGGTGGAGCCCGCGTTGAAGTTGGTGATGATGAAGTCGTCGAACGAGAGCGCGAAGGCGAGCAGCGCGCCGGCCGCGATGCCGGGTGCGGCGATCGGCAGCGTCACCCTGAGGAAGGTCTGCACGGGACCCGCGTACAGGTCGCGTGCCGCCTCCTCCAGGCGCGGGTCCATGGACATCACGCGCGCCTTGACCGCCGTCACGACGAACGACAGACAGAACATGATGTGGGCGATGAGGACCGTCCAGAAGCCCAGCTCGGCCCCCATGTTGAGGAACAGGGTGAGCAGCGAGGCGGCCATCACGACCTCGGGCATCGCCATCGGCAGGAAGATCAGCGAGTTGATCGCGCCGCGCGCCCGGAAGCGGTAGCGGACCAGCGCGAACGCGATCATCGTGCCGAGGACGACCGCGCCGACCGTGGCCCACGCGGCGAGCTGGAGCGAGAGCGTGAGCGACTCGCACAGGTCGGCGACGCCGCAGGGGTCCTTCCAGGCGTCCAGGGAGAACTGCTGCCACGCGTAGTTGAAGCGCCCGTTCGGCTTGTTGAACGAGAACGCCATGACGACGACGTTCGGCAGGATCAGGTACGCGAGCGTGAGCAGGCCCGCGATGACGACGAGATTCTTCCGCAGCCACTGCATCAGACCAGGTCCTCCGTTCCCGCACGGCGGATGTAGACGGTGACCATGAGCAGCACGATCGCCATGAGGATGAACGACAGGGCGGCGGCCGTCGGATAGTCCAGGACGCGCAGGAACTGCGACTGGATGACGTTGCCGACCATCTTGGTGTCGGTGGAGCCGAGCAGTTCGGCGTTGACGTAGTCACCGCTCGCCGGGATGAAGGTGAGCAGCGTGCCGGAGACGACGCCCGGCATGGACAGCGGGAAGGTCACCTTGCGGAAGGTGGTGGCCGGGGAGGCGTAGAGGTCCTGCGCGGCCTCGTGCAGCCGGCCGTCGATGCGCTCCAGGGAGGTGTAGAGCGGAAGGATCATGAAGGGCAGGAAGTTGTACGTGAGACCGGCGACGACGGCCATCGGGGTGGCGAGCACCCGGTTGCCCTCGGTCCAGCCGAGCCAGCTGGTCACGTCGAGCACGTGCAGCGTGTTCAGCGCGTCGACCACCAGGCTGTCGTCCGCGAGGATCGTCTTCCACGCCAGCGTCCGGATCAGGAAGCTGGTGAAGAAGGGCGCGATGACGAGGACCAGGAGCAGGTTGCGCCAGCGCCCGGCCTTGAAGGCGATGAGGTACGCCAGCGGGTAGCCGAGCAGCAGGCAGAGCAGCGTCGCGGTGCCCGCGTAGAGCAGCGAGCGGACGAACTGCGGCCAGTACTCCTGGAAGGCCTCCCAGTAGGTCTGGAAGTGCCAGGTGACCTCGAAGCCCTTCTCCAGGGAGCCGGTCTGCACCGAGGTGGAGGCCTGGTAGACCATCGGCAGCGCGAAGAAGACGAGCAGCCAGACGATGCCGGGCAGCAGGAGCCAGTACGGCACGAGCCGCCGGCGGGTGGAGGGCTTGCGGAGGACCGGTTCCTCTATGGGCGGGGTCTCCTTGACCAGGGTGGCGCTCATGCGCGGCCTCCTTCGTTCGCTTCTCCGCCCGCGAGGCCCGGAGGTGCGGGAATCGTCGTCGGCTGCGGGCCGGTGGCCTCGCGTGCGTCGCTCACAGCGAGTCCTCCACCGTCTCCACGCCGGCGTCGATGTCCTGGGCGGCGTCGAGGCCGAAGGTGTGGGCCGGGTTCCAGTGCAGGACGACCTCGGCGCCGGGCACCAGACGGCTGTCGCGCTCGATGTTCTGCTCGTACACCTGGAGCTCGGCGCCGGCCGGGGAGTTCACCACGTACTGGGTGGAGACGCCGATGAACGAGGAGTCGGCGATCCGCCCGGTCACCCGGTTGCGGCCGTCCGCGATCTCGCCGGCGTCGTCGGCGTGCGTCAGCGAGATCTTCTCGGGCCGTACGCCGACGAGCACGTTGCCGCCCACGCGCACGGCGGAGGTACAGCGCTCGCCGGGCACGCGGAGCTTGCCGCCGCCGGCGGTGACGAGGACGTCGCCGCCGGTCTCGACGACCTCCGCCTCGATCAGGTTCGAGGTGCCGAGGAAGTTCGCGACGAAGGTGGTCTGCGGGTTCTCGTAGAGGTCGGCGGGCGCGCCCAGCTGCTCGACCCGGCCGCCGTTCATCACCGCGACCTGGTCGGCCATGGTCATGGCCTCCTCCTGGTCGTGGGTGACGTGCACGAAGGTGATGCCCACCTCGGTCTGGATGCGCTTGAGCTCCAGCTGCATCTGGCGGCGCAGCTTGAGGTCGAGGGCGCCGAGCGGCTCGTCGAGCAGCAGCACCTGCGGGTGGTTGATGAGCGCGCGGGCCACGGCGACGCGCTGCTGCTGGCCGCCGGAGAGCTGGTGCGGCTTCTTGTGGGCGTGCTCGCCGAGCTGCACGAGCTCGATCATCTCGTCCACCTGCGACTTCACCGACTTGATGCCGCGCCGGCGCAGACCGAAGGCGATGTTCTCGAAGATGTCCATGTGCGGGAAGAGCGCGTAGGACTGGAAGACCGTGTTCACCGGCCGCTTGTACGGCGGGAGGTCGGTGACGTCGCGGTCGCCGAGGAAGACGGTGCCCGTCGTCGGGTCCTCCAGGCCGGCGATCATCCGCAGCGTGGTCGTCTTGCCGCAGCCGGAGGCGCCGAGCAGGGCGAAGAACGAGCCCTGCGGGATCGTCAGGTCGAGCGGGTGCACGGCGGTGAAGGAGCCGTAGGACTTGCTGATGCCGGAGAGACGGACGTCGCCGCCGCCCGTGTTCTTGCCAGTGTGAGCAGTCTTGTCAGTCATGGATGGGATCCCGGTATTCGTGAAGGAACGGACGACGGCCTCAGGCACCGATGAGCTTGGCGAACTTCTCCTCGTACGCCGTCTCCTCCGCGCTGCTGAGCGAGCGGAAGGCGCGCGACTTCGCCGCCATCGCCTTGTCCGGGAGGATCAGTGTGTTGTTCGCGAGCTCCGGGTCGATCTTGGCGAGCTCGTCCTTCACCCCGTCGACCGGGCAGACGTAGTTGATGTACGCCGCGAGCTGCGCGGCCACCGGGAGCTCGTAGTAGTAGTCGATGAGCTTCTCGGCGTTGGTCTTGTGCCGGGAGTTCGCCGGGACGAGCAGGTTGTCGCTGGACGTGATGTAGCCGGCGGACGGGATGGCGAACTTGATGTCCGGGTTGTCGGCCTGGAGCTGGATCACGTCACCGGCCCACGCCAGACAGGCCGCCAGGTCGCCCTTGTCCAGGTCGGACGTGTAGTCGTTGCCGGTGAAGCGGCGGATCTGCTTCTTGTCGACGCCCTTCTGCAGCCGCCCGATCGCGGCGTCGAAGTCGGCGTCGGTGAACGTGCCCGGGTCCTTGCCCATGTCGAGGAGCGTCATGCCGACCGAGTCCCGCATCTCGGTCAGGAAGCCGACCCGGCCCTTGAGCGCGGGGTCGTCGAGCAGCTGCGTGACGGAGTCGACCTTCTTGCCGCCGGTCGCCTTGGAGTTGTAGGCGATGACGGTGGAGATGCCGGTCCACGGGTACGAGTAGGCCCGGCCCGGGTCCCAGTCGGGCCGGCGGAACTGCGCGGACAGGTTGGCGTACGCGTTCGGCAGGTGCGCCGGGTCCAGCTTCTGCGCCCATCCCAGCCGGATGATGCGGGCGGCGAGCCAGTCGGTCACGCAGATCAGGTCACGGCCGGTGTCCTGGCCGGCCGCGAGCTGCGGCTTGATCTTGCCGAAGAACTCGACGTTGTCGTTGATGTCCTCGGTGTACTTGACCTTGATGCCGGTCCGTTTGGCGAAGGCCTCCAGGGTCGGCCGGGACTTCTCGTCCTCGCTGACGTCCATGTACTCGGTCCAGTTGGAGAAGCTGAGCACCTTCTCCTTGGCCGAGAAGTCCGTGGACGCCGGGCCTTCGCCCTCCCGCTTGGCCGGCGGGATGCCGCAGGCGCTCAGCCCCGCGAGGCCGCCGACGGTGAGCGCGCCGACGCCTCCGGCGCGCAGCACCGAACGGCGGCTGAGGGCGCCCCGGCCACTCGTCAGGCTGCGCCGCATCGCCGCTATCTGAGCGGCGGACAGGCTGTCCGGCTGGTACTGCTCCATGCGCTGTGCCCTTTCGGGATGGGTTCGCCGCTGGTCGGACGGCTGATCTGCTATCGGTCCCCGAAGATCGTGCGGTGCCAGTCCTTGGCCGGCACCGCCGTGTTGTCGTACATCACGTGCTTCACCTGCGTGTACTCCTCGAAGGAGTACACGGACATGTCCTTTCCGAAGCCGGAGGCCTTGTAGCCCCCGTGCGGCATCTCGCTGATGATCGGGATGTGGTCGTTGACCCACACGCATCCGGCCTTGATCTCGCGCGTGGCCCGGTTCGCCCGGTAGACGTCACGGCTCCAGGCGGAGGCGGCGAGCCCGTACGGGGTGTCGTTGGCGAGCCGGATGCCCTCGTCGTCACCGTCGAAGGGCAGGGCCACGAGGACCGGTCCGAAGATCTCCGACTGCACGACCTCGCTGTCCTGCGCGGCCCCGGTGATCAGGGTGGGACGGTAGTATGCGCCGTCCTTCAGCTCGCCACCAGGGGCTTCGCCTCCGGTGACGACGGTCGCGTAGCCACGGGCCCGCTCGACGAAGCCGGCGACCCGGTCCCGCTGGGCGTGGCTGACGAGCGGCCCGAGGTCGGTCGAGGGGTCGAACGGGTCCCCGAGCCGTACCGTCTCCATCAGCTCCGCGACCCGGGTGACGAAGGCGTCGAACAGCGGACGCTGCACGTAGGCCCGGGTGGCGGCGGTGCAGTCCTGCCCGCTGTTGATGAGCGAGGCGGCGACGGCGCCGTGGGCGGCGGCCTCCAGGTCGGCGTCGTCGAAGACGACGAACGGGGCCTTGCCGCCCAGCTCCAGGTGGAGCCGCTTGACGGTGGCCGTGGCGATCTCGGCGACCCGCCTGCCGACGCCGGTGGAGCCGGTGAAGGAGGTCATGGCCACGTCGGGGTGGCCGACGAGGTGTTCGCCGGCGGTCCGCCCGGCGCCGGTCACCACGTTGACGACGCCGTCGGGGATCCCGGCCTCGGTCGCCGCCTGCGCGAACATCAGCGAGGTCAGCGGCGTCAGCTCGGCCGGCTTCAGGACGATCGTGTTGCCCGCCGCCACGGCCGGAAGGATCTTCCAGGCGGCCATCTGCAGCGGATAGTTCCAGGGGGCGATCGAACCGACGACGCCCACGGCCTCGCGCCGTACGTAGGAGGTGTGGTCACCGGAGTACTCGCCCGCGGACTGCCCCTGGAGGTGGCGGGCGGCCCCGGCGAAGAAGGCCGTGTTGTCCACGGTCCCCGGCACGTCGAACTCACGGGTCAGCTTGATCGGCTTGCCGCACTGCAGCGACTCGACCTGGGCGAACTCCTCCGCGCGCTCGGCCAGCACGCCGGCGAGACGGTGCAGGGCGTCCGAACGCTCGCCGGGAGTGGCGCCCGACCAGCCGGGAAACGCCTCCTTGGCGGCGGCGACGGCCTCGTCCACGTCGGCGGTGGACGCCAGCCGGTAGGTGTGGACGCTCTTCCCGGTCGCCGGATCGATGACGCTGTGCTCGTCCTCCGAGGTCCCGGGGCGGAGCCGCCCTCCGATGTACTGCGCGCCGTCCGCGAAGCGATCCGACACCTGGAAGCGGTTGCCCATGACGCTCTCCGTTGTTCCAGCTCGAGTTGAGTGCCGATCCTGACAGAGGGAGACAGGTCCAACAAGTGATTCCGTTGTTGCCTTTTGGTTACGCGACGGAATCGGTCGACCAAGTGTCGAGCACGGCCGGAAATTGCCGTACGGACTGTCCGTGGCAACTGAAACAGTGGCATGCATGAGTGATCTGGAGAGATTGAAACAGCAGGTCAGGCGAGGCGATCGGGTGAAATGGCTGCACTTCTGGGGCCACCGCCCGCACCCCTCCGGCCGGCTCTCGGCGAGCTGTCTGAGCCAGTGGTGGCCGTCACCCTTCGAAGTGGAGGGCGTGCGCTACGCGACCGCCGAGCACTGGATGATGGCGGAGAAGGCACGGCTCTTCGGTGACGCCGAGGCCGAGCGGGCGGCGCTCACGGCGACCTCCCCCGCGGCGGCGAAGAACGCCGGCCGCCTGGTCCGCGGCTTCGACGAGGCGACCTGGCAGCAGAAGCGGTTCGAGATCGTCGTCGCCGGCAGCGTGCACAAGTTCGCGTCCGACGAAGCCCTCAGGGGCTTCCTCCTCGGCACGGGCAACCGCGTGCTCGTGGAGGCCAGCCCGGTGGACCGGGTCTGGGGCATCGGCCTGGCGGCCGACGACCCGAGGGCGGGCGACCCCGACCGCTGGCGGGGGCTGAACCTGCTGGGCTTCGCGCTGATGGAGGCGCGGGAGCGGTTGTCCCGGTGAGCACCGGACGAACGGGAGCGGGGGCCGCACAGGAGCGGCCCCCACGCACCCGTTCCCGCGCGTCCTAGCGACGCGCGTCGACGACCAGGCTGGTCTCCCAGGGGTCGTTGCTGTCGTTCCGGCGATCCTGGTCCGTCGCGATGGCCCAGATCATGAAGCTCAGGAAGGCGGCGCCCACCAGGATGCCGACCGAGCCGAGCACGATGCCCGCGATCGCCATGCCCCGGTTGGTCGCCTCACCGCGGTTGGCCTTCTTCAGGCCGATGATGCCGAAGATCAGCGCGAGGATGCCCAGGATCGCGCCGAGTCCGTAGAAGCAGAAGCCCGCCACCGCGATGATGCCCAGCACCATCGCGGCGATCCCGAGTCCGTTCGACGGCTGCTGTCCCCACCCCGGCTGCGGGTATCCCGCGCCGTACGTGGGGTACGGAGCCGGCGGCGCCGCCGGGTAGCCGTACCCGGGCGTCGGGTTCGCCGACACGGGAGGCGCGGTCGGGTACCCGAACGTCCCTCCGGTCGTCCCCGGCGCCGCCGGCGGCGGCGGGAGCTCGGCGCCCGGCATGGCCGCCATGGTCGGCTGGTCGTGCACCGGCGGCGTGGCCGCGCCGGGCCCGCCGCCCGCCCCCTTGCTCAGTTCGACGCCGTCCTGATTCGGCGGAGCCCACGGGTCCGCGGGCTGGTCGTTGTTGTCGGACATGGGCCTCCCCCATCGTGGTCACGCCATGCTACGACCTACGCCATCAGGGGGATGTCTCCGGCCTACGATGACCCGATGACCGACCTTCACTCCTTCATCGCGGGGCTGCCGAAGGCGGAGCTGCACGTGCACCACGTCGGCTCCGCCTCGCCCCGCATCGTCGCCGAGCTGGCCGCCCGGCACCCCGACTCCAAGGTGCCGACGGACCCGGACGCCCTCGCCGACTACTTCACGTTCACGGACTTCGCCCACTTCATCGAGGTCTACCTCTCCGTCGTGGACCTGGTCCGTACCCCGGAGGACGTGCGGCTCCTCACGTACGAGGTGGCCCGGGACATGGCCCGTCAGAACATCCGCTACGCGGAGCTGACCATCACCCCGTACAGCTCGACGCGCCGCGGCATCGACGAGCGCGCGTTCATGGCGGCGATCGAGGACGCCCGCAAGGCGGCCGAGGCCGAGCTCGGCGTCGTGCTGCGCTGGTGCTTCGACATCCCGGGCGAGGCCGGTCTGGAGGCGGCGGAGGAGACCGCGCGCCTCGCGGTCGAGCTGCGCCCGGAGGGCCTGGTCTCGTTCGGCCTCGGCGGCCCGGAGATCGGGGTGCCGCGCCCGCAGTTCAAGCCGTACTTCGACCGCGCCCGGGCGGCCGGGCTGCGCTCGGTGCCGCACGCCGGCGAGACCACGGGCCCGGAGACGGTCTGGGACGCCCTGAACGAGCTGGGTGCGGAGCGCATCGGCCACGGCACCAGCTCGGTGCAGGACCCGGTGCTGCTCGAGCACCTGGCGGAGCACCGCATCGCGCTGGAGGTGTGTCCTACCTCGAACATCGCGACGCGCGCGGTGGAGCGCATGGAGGACCACCCGATCAGGCAGATGGTGGACGCGGGTGTGCTGGTGACGATCAACAGCGACGACCCGCCGATGTTCGGCACGGACCTGAACAACGAGTACGCGGTGGCCGCCCGTCTCCTCGACCTGGACGAGCGCGGTCTGGCGGCGCTCGCGAAGAACGCGGTGGAGGCCTCCTTCCTGGACGAGGCGGGCAAGGCGCGCCTGGTGGAGGAGATCGACACGTACACGGAGCAGTGGCTGTCGGCGTGACCGTCGGGAGAATGGGGTCATGGACCCCGTCATTGTCGTAGGCCACCGCGGCGACCCCTATCGCGTCCGCGAGAACACCGTCCCTTCGATCGTCTCGGCGTTGGAGCGGGGCGCGGACGCGGTGGAGGTCGACGTGCGCCTGACCGAGGACGGCGTGCCCGTCCTGCTGCACGACGACTCCCTGAAGCGGCTGTGGGGCTTCGACCGGCCGCTCGGCACGATGACGCTGGAGGAGCTGCGCGAGGTCACGGAGGACGGGGTCCCGACCCTCCGGGAGGCGCTGATCGCCGCCGGGCCGCACCGCCTGATGCTGGACCTGCCGGGCGGCGACGAGAGTTCCGTCCGCACGATCGTGGGCACGGTCCGCGAGTGCGGGGCGGGCGAGCGGGTCTTCTACTGCGCGGGCGGCACGGCGATGCTGCACGTGCGGGCGGCCGACCCGGCCGCGGAGATCGCGCTGACCTGGAACACCCTGGCGCCGCCGCGCCGCGTGCTGCTCGACGCGGTGCGGCCCAAGTGGCTCAACTACCGCTTCGGGCTGGCGAGTCGGCAGCTGGTGGAGCGGGTGCACCGGGCGGGTCTGCTGGTGTCGGTGTGGACTCCGGACACGGCGTGGAGCATGCGTAAGCTGATCGGAAACGGGGTCGATTCGATCACGACCAATCGGGTCGACACACTGGCCGCCGTTCTGCGAAAGGGCCGTGAATGAACGACAGGATCCGCACCGACATCGCGCACAACGCCCGCGTATGGAACTACTGGCTGGGCGGCAAGGACAACTACCCGGTGGACCGGGCCGTCGGCGACCAGGTGACGTCGTTCCACCCGAGCATCGGCGCGGTGGCGCGCGCGGACCGCGCGTTCCTGGGGCGGGTGGTGACGCATCTGGCCGCGGAGGCCGGGGTGCGCCAGTTCCTGGACATCGGTACGGGCCTGCCGACGGCCGACAACACCCACGAGGTGGCCCAGCGGGTGGCCCCCGAGTCCCGGATCGTCTACGTCGACAACGACCCGATCGTCCTGACGCACGCCCGCGCCCTGCTCACCAGCTCGCCCGAGGGCGTCACGGAGTACGTGGACGCGGACGCCCACGACCCGGAGAGGATCATCCGGGCGGCAGCGGGAACGCTGGACTTCACCCGGCCGGTCGCGGTGTTGATGCTGGGCATCCTCAACTTCGTCATCGACGGCGACAAGGCCCGCTCGATCGTCCGCACCGTCATGGACGCCGTGCCCTCCGGGTCCTACCTCGCCCTGACCCACCCGACCTACGACGCCGACCTGGGCGGCGAGGCGAACGTGGCGGCGATGGAGTTCTGGAACGCCAACGCCACGCCGCCGATCACGGCGCGCGGCCGCGCCGAGTTCGCCTCCTTCCTCGACGGGCTCGTCCTCCTGGAGCCGGGCATCGTGTCGTGCGCGCGCTGGCGCGCACCAGAGGCGGCCGAGGTCGCGCAGTTCGGCGCGGTGGGCCGCAAGCCGTAATGCGCACAGGGGGGATCCAGCGGCTGCGCGACTGGGGAGCGGCCAATCCGTGGGCCGTGGACATCGGCCTCGCGCTGCTCGTCCAGGCGGCGATGACGATGCCGTTCGTGGTGCCGCGCGGGCCCGAACTGGAGCCGGCGACCTGGCCGGCGTACGGCCTGACGACACTGACCGTGGTCCCGCTGGTGTGGCGGCGCCGCGCGCCGATGGCGGTGCTGCTCGCCATCGTGGCGGCGAGTGCGCTGTACCGGCTCGCACTGGAGGGGCCGGGCCAGCCGCTGCCCTACACGGGCCTGGTGAGCGTGTACACGATCGCCGTGCTCTCGCCGCCGTGGAAGCGGCTGGTGGCGGGGGCGCTGCTGCTGGTCGCCGTACCGGTGTCCGTGTGGCTCAACACGCGGTCCGCGCGCGAACTGACCTTCTCGCTCTTCGTGTTCGGGGCCGCGTACGCCTTCGGGCGGCTGACGGACGCCCGGCAGCGGGCGCACCGGGTGGAGGCGGAGCAGGCGGCGGCCCGCGAACGGGCCCGGATCGCACGGGAGATGCACGACATCCTGTCGCACGCGGTGAGCCTCATGGTGGTCCAGGCGGAGGCGGGTCCGCTGGCGGTACGGGCGGCGCCCGAGCGGGCGGAGGCCGCGTTCGAGGCGATCTCCGCGACGGGCCGCGACGCGATGGTGCAACTGCGCCGGATGCTGGGCGTGTTGCGGGACGGCGAGCCGACCACCGCGCCGCGTGCCCCGCAGCCCGGGCTCGGCGAGCTGCCGGAGCTGCTCGCGCGGGTGCGGGGCGGCGGTCTCGACGTGCGGTACGCGACGGACGGCACCGAGCGCCCGCTGCCGGAGGCGACGGCCGCGACCGTGTTCCGGATCGTGCAGGAGGCACTGACGAACGTGGTCCGGCACGCGGAGGCCCGGGCGGTGTGGGTGCGCCTCGGGTACGGGCCGGACGAACTGGAGGTCCGGGTGACGGACGACGGGCGCGGGCCGCGGCCCGGCGGCTCCGGCGGCCACGGTCTGACCGGGGTGCGCGAGCGGGTGGCGGCGCACGGCGGCACGGCGGCGGCCGGGCCGGGCCCGGGCGGCCGGGGTTTCGAACTGCGGGCGGTGCTCCCTGTGGAGGCGGGATGACGATCCGGGTGGTGGTCGCGGACGACCAGGAGCTGGTGCGCAGCGGTTTCGCGCTGATCCTGGACGTCCAGGAGGACATCGAGGTGGTCGCGGAGGCGGGTGACGGCGCCGCGGCGCTGGAGGCGGTGCGCCGGCACGCGCCGGACGTGACGCTGCTCGACATCCGGATGCCGCGGATGGACGGCATCGAGGCCTGCCGGGCGATCAGCGCCGCGTCGGCCTGCCGGACGGTGATGCTGACGACCTTCGACGCCGACGAGTACGTGTACGAGGCGCTGCACGCGGGCGCCAGCGGCTTCCTCCTGAAGGACGTGCGCCGGGACGACCTGGTGCACGCGGTGCGGGTGGTGGCGGCGGGCGAGGCACTGCTCGCGCCGTCGGTGGCGCGACGCCTCGTGGAGCAGTACACCTCCGGCGGTCCGCGCCGGACCGATCCGCGGCTCGACGTGCTGACCGCCCGCGAGCGGGAGACGCTGCTGCTGCTCGCGCGGGGCCTGTCGAACGCGGAGATAGCGGCGGAGCTGGTGGTGAGCGACCACACGGTGAAGACGCACGTGGGGAACGTGCTGGCCAAGCTGGGCCTGCGCGACCGGATCCAGGCGGTCATCTGCGCGTACGAGACGGGTCTCGTGACGGCGGGCGCTCCCCCGGCGGGGGGAGACCTGGGCGGCGGCTCCTCCCCCGCGTGGGCGAGGCGCTGGGGCCGCGAAGACCGCCGTCACGGGTGATCCGTGAATCGTCGCAGGTCAGCAGGATGTGAGTCATCGAGAACGACGGCTCACACCCACGGAGACGAACGATGAGGAACACCACGCGCACCCTGCTGGCCGCCGCCCTGGTCCTGGGCGTCGCGGGCCCGGCGGCCCTCCCGGCGAGCGCCGCGACCGCGCAGCACACGACCACGCCGTCTGCGACCGCCGCGACCGCCGACGCCGGGAGTCCCGCCCTGGAGGCGGCGATCGCCGGCCTTCCGTCGAAGGACGCGACGGCGGCCCTCGTCCGGGTCGGCGGCACGGAGGGCTCCTGGCGGGGCAGCTCCGGCGTGCACGACCTGAGGACCGGCCGCCCGGCCGATCCGGGCGCCCGGTTCCGGGCGGGTTCGGTGACCAAGGTGTTCACGGCGGCGGTCGCGCTGCAGCTGGCGAGCGAGGGCCGTCTCGACCTGGACCGCCCGGCCCGCTCGTACCTGCCGGAGCTGATCCCGGCCGCGTACGGCGGGGTCACCGTCCGGCAGCTGCTCGACCACACGCACGGCATCCCGGCGGCCGGCCTGCCGGGCGAGACGGTCGAGGAGTGGTACGAGCGCCGCTTCGAGGTGCACGACCCGCGCGACCTGGTGCGCTCGGCGACGGCGCGGCCGCGCGAGTTCGCGCCCGGCGAGAAGCAGCACTACCTGAACATCGGCTACACGATCGCCGGGCTGATCGTCGAGCGGGTGACGGGCGACTCGTACGAGCACCAGGTGGCCGCCCGCGTGCTGCGCCCGCTCGGACTGCGCGACACGTACTTTCCCGGCGCCAGCCCCCGGATCGAGGGCCGGCACAACCACGGCTACCAGTGGATGCGGCTCGACGACGGCACGACGGGCCTGCGCGATGTCACCGTCTGGGGCACGACGGACGGCTGGGCGGCGGGGAACCTGATCTCCACCACCGCCGACCTGGAGCGTTTCACCCGGGCCCTGTTCGCGGGCGAGGTGGTGCGCGGACCGCTCCTGGAGGAGATGTTCACGCTGCCGAAGGTCCCGGACCTCACCACCGGCGCCCCGGCCGCGTTCTCCGTGGGCCTGTCCATGAAGAAGCTGGGCGGGCGCGAGGTGTGGGGCAAGACGGGCGGCCGCTGGGGCTACAACGCCGCCATCGCCTCGACCCGCCACGGCGAGCGGACCCTCGTCTACAGCGTCAACTCCACCGACGCCAAGGGCAAGGACACGAGCAGGGTGGCGCTGAACCTCATGCTGGCGACGTACGGCCTGCCGTCGGAGTGAGCGCCGGCGCGGCCTCCAGCGCTTCGAGGCGCTTGATCAGCCGTCGCACGGCGAGCAGCGGCAGGATCCCGAAGACGCCGAACGACATGTCGATCACCGACCACGCGAAGGGGATGTCCCGGATCGGTCCGCAGATCAGGGCGAGCGGGATGATGCCGACGCAGGCGATCATGCCGAACTCGACGACCCAGACGTTGCGAACCGGGTCCCGGTACACGCCGTAGAAGGCGACGGCGATGACGAGGTGGGCGAAGGCCAGCCAGTCGTTGCCGTAGAGGAGGTAGGGGGCGTCGGCGTCGGCGCCCTCGAGGCCCGTACGGACCCGGTCGATCCACTCGGCGAGGCCGGGGAGGAGCTCCGCCACCGGGGCCGCCCAGGAGTCCAACGCGGAGTCGAGCAGGCGGAGTTCGGTGACCAGCGGGAAAGCGGTGACCCCGCTGAGCACCAGACAGACGATGAAGACGACCAGCCAGACGCGGATGCGCTTGAGGAGGGCTCTGGGCCCGTTCGTGTCGCTCATGAGGACAGCGTACGCCCCTCATGAACACGTTCAAAAACGGGTGGGTGCCGACTCGGGACGTCAGCGGAGGAGGCGGCGCGCCACCGTGTGGGCGACGGCCGTGGCCGCGCCCGCGAGCGCGAGACCGGTGACCACGTCCCGTCCGCGCGTCGGCCGCAGCACCCCGGCCCGGCGCAGCCGTCCGCGCGCCCAGAGGGTGAACGGGATGACGAGCAGCGGCGAGGTGACCGAGCCGGGCGTCACCCCCCGTACGGCGGCGGCCTGCGCGAGATGGACGAGGCCGTGCAGCCCGAAGCCGTTCAACGCGCCCTGGTAGAAGGCGGACCGGCCGCCCGAGCGCCGTCCGGCGACGGCGGCCGACGCGACGATCGCCGCCATCACGCCCACGGCGGCCCGGAATTCACGCTCGTCGACGGAGCCCAGCGCCCGCCACACCGCCTCCGGCGCGTCCGGGAAGCGTTCCCGGAGCGCCGGCAGGTTCTCCCGTATCCAGCGCGGCCCGTACGCCACCTCCTCGGCGTCGTGCAGCGCCCAGGCGGCGAACAGTCCATAGGTGACAAGCGAGTTGATCCCGGAATCCGACATGAGGACGGCCTATCACGCTTCTTCGATCGCCCGTGCGACCGCCGCGCCGTCCGTCGCGACGACGACCGGCCAGCCGCTGCTCTCCCCGAGTCCGGGCGTGACCTGCGCACCCGCCTCCTCCCGGTGGACGACGAAGGGACCGCCGGGCACGACCAGGACGGCCTCCAGGCGCCGCAGCAGCGCGGCGATCAGGTCCATGATCCCGGCGCCGCCGAAGCGGTGGAACGTGACGCCGTCGGCGCCGATCCGGACGTCCGCCTCGCCGCCGTCGGCCGTCTCCACGCACAGCTCCTGCCCGTCGGCGCCACGGGCCACCACGTACGGGTCGAGCACCTCACGCACGACGGCCGGGTCGAGCGGCGCCGGCGCGCCGTGCTCGAACCGCATCACGAAGACCTCGAAGCTCATGACCTGGGCAACTCACGGCCCGACGAGGGAGTTCCCGCAGGCCGCGGGGTCCCCGTGCAGGCGGGTCACCTGGGAACGACGGCCACGGCGTTGCTCAACGGCCGTTCGCGATGGGTGGTCCCCCACATGTCCATCGGACGGTTGTAGAGCGTGTCGTTGATGATCAGGGTGGTGTCGCCGCCGCTGCCGAGGCCCACCGCGTCCTGGGCCCCGAGCCACTTCATCACCTCGGCCGCCTCCGGCCAGGTCGCGCCCACGCTGACGCCCTCGTAGCGGCCGTCGATCGTCACCAGGATCAGCTCGCCCGAGCCGGCGACGCCGGCCACCGTGCGCGGATGCCGCTGCAGCAGCGTGTTGTTGGGCTTCCCGTCGAACTGGGTCATGCCGTTGGCCGCGGTGTTGATCCACACCTCTCCGCCGCGTACGAGGGCGGGTCCGCCGCCCGCCACCGCGGAGAGGGCCGGCGTGACCACCGAACGCCCCGCGGCGTCGTGGATCGTGGCGCCGGGCTTGAACGGGGCACCGACCACGGCGTGCTCCCGCAGCCAGACCGCGTCCTTGCCGATGCCCTGCAGGACGCGCCCGCCCGGCGGGATCGGGCCGCCGGCCGGCTCGCGGACGGACTGCACCACCCAGTTCCCGTTCATCACGACGTCGATGCTGTCCACCCCGCTCCCGTGGCTCGGTGTCGCGGGGCCCCATTCGGGACGGAAGATCACGGTCTCGTCCGCGTCCGCGCACCGCACGTTGCGCCACGGCAGCGTCGTCTCGACCACCAGGTTGCCCACCATGCGGGTGTCGCCTCCGACGCCGCCGCAGCCGAGGACGGTTCCCGGCACACGGTTGATGCCGTCGACCGTCTGCTTGTCCTCGTTCGGTGCGGTGACGGCGAGCGTCGTGTTGATCTCGGCGACCCTGGCCCGGCCGCCCACCCCGTCGAGGAGCAACGCGGTACGGCCGTTGTTCGCCGCGCCGAGGATGACGTTCTCCTGGACGTAGAGCCCCTGGGGTATCCCCTCGTACGCACCGCCGCCGAGGTTGAACTCCGAGCCGTTCACGGCGACCAGCGCGCCGGCGGCCTTCGCCATCGCCCGCACCGTCTCCGCGCCGGCGACGTCCTGACCGTGCACGGCCTTCAGGGCGACGTCGGCGGTCGGCTGGACACGGACGACCCGGACCTCCCACGGGCCGGTCGACGGGCGGCCGTCCTCCGCCGTGTACAGGACCCTGCCGCCGAAACCGGCATCGGCGAGGCGCACCTTGAGGGCGTCGGCCCCCGCGCGGTCGCCCGGGGCGAACCGGCCGGACCGAACGCCGTATCCCACTCTGCCCGAGGCGGTGTCGGCGGCTGCCGGGACGTCGAACGTGTCGATGTGCGCCTCGAAGCCCTTGGCCACCAGCGCGTCCGCCCGCGCCCTGGCCGCCGCCCAGTCGCTGATCGTCTCGGCTCCGTTGGTGCCGGGCACCCAGACGGTCCACTCGTCGGTGGAGTGCCCCTGGGTGAACTTCTGGTAGGTCACCCCGGGCGCCAGCGTCTGCGGCGCGCTCGCCTGCGTGATCAGCTCCGCGGGCCCGAGCGGCATGTGGTCCGCCGAATCCGCCCCCGCAGCGGATCCGTGCAGGGGTACGGCCAGCGTGAAGGCGATGCCCAGGGCCGTCAACGCGGCTCTGGACGTGATCGATGATCTTCCCATGCGGCGCACCCTATCCGGGCGGAAGGAGCGGCCGGCCGCACGGGACGCCGGACGGCGCAGGCACAGCGGAACGGGCGGCCGGGAAGACCCGACCGCCCGTCAGTACGCCTTCCGGCCGATCAGCCCAGGGAGGTCATCACGTGCTTGATGCGCGTGTAGTCCTCGAAGCCGTAGGCCGACAGGTCCTTGCCGTAGCCGGACTTCTTGTAACCGCCGTGCGGCATCTCGGCGACGAGCGGAATGTGGGTGTTGATCCACACGCAGCCGAAGTCGAGGGCCTTGGACATGCGCATGGCGCGCGCGTGGTCCTTCGTCCAGACGGAGGAGGCCAGGGCGTACTCGACGCCGTTGGCGTACTCGACGGCCTGGGCCTCGTCCGAGAAGGACTGGACGGTGATGACCGGGCCGAAGACCTCGTTCTGGACGATCTCGTCGTCCTGCTTGAGGCCGGAGACGACGGTCGGGGCGTAGAAGTAGCCCTTGTCGCCGACCCGGTGGCCGCCGGCCTCGACCTTGGCGTGCGCCGGGAGGCGGTCGATGAAGCCGGTGACCTGCTGCAGCTGGTTGGCGTTGTTCAGTGGGCCGTAGAGCACGTCCTCGTCGTCCGGCTGACCCGTCTTGGTCTCGGACGCGGCCTTCGCCAGCGCGGCCACGAACTCGTCGTGGATGGACTCGTGCACGAGCACGCGGGTGGCGGCGGTGCAGTCCTGGCCGGCGTTGAAGTAGCCGGCGACGGCGATGTCCTCGACGGCCTTGGCGATGTCGGTGTCCTCGAAGACCACGACCGGGGCCTTGCCGCCCAGCTCCAGGTGGACGCGCTTGACGTCCTTGGAAGCCGACTCGGCGACCTGCATGCCGGCACGGACCGAGCCGGTGATGGAGGCCATCGCCGGGGTGGAGTGCTCGACCATGGCCCGGCCGGTCTCGCGGTCGCCGCAGATGACGTTGAAGACACCCTTGGGGACGATGGAGCCGATGATCTCGGCCATCAGGACGGTCGACGCCGGGGTGGTGTCCGAGGGCTTGAGGACGACCGTGTTGCCCGCGGCGAGGGCCGGGGCGAACTTCCACACGGCCATCATCATCGGGTAGTTCCACGGCGCGACCTGGGCACACACGCCCACCGGCTCGCGGCGGATGATCGAGGTCATGCCCTCCATGTACTCGCCGGCGGACTTGCCCTCGAGCATCCGGGCGGCACCCGCGAAGAAGCGGATCTGGTCCACCATCGGCGGGATCTCCTCGCTCGCGGTGAGGGCGACCGGCTTGCCGGTGTTCTCGACCTCGGCGGCGATCAGGTCCTCGGCGCGCTCCTCGAAGGCGTCCGCGATCTTCAGGAGGACCTTCTGGCGCTCCGACGGCGTGGCGTCGCGCCAGGCGGGGAAGGCGGCCGCGGCGGCCTCCATGGCGGCGTCGACGTCGGCCTGGCCGGAGAGCGGGGAGGTGGCGTACACCTCACCGGTGGCCGGGTTGATCACGTCGATCGTGCGGCCGTCGGCCGCGTCCCGAAACTCCCCGTTGATGTAGTTGCGCAGCCGGCGCAGCTCGGTGGTCACTTGCCACCCCTCCTGTCACGTTCTGTCTCCGCACTCCGTCGTGCGGTGTCCCGATGGGCGAGACACCTCAGCCTAGTCGGTCGACCGACGCTTTCAACAGGCCCGACCCCCCGCAACTTCGGATTCAGTGAGATCAACAGCCGAGAACAACGAATTTCATCACTCTGGGCTTGCCAGACGGACGAGGTTCGGTGCACAGTGAAGTCGTGGCCAGTCAAAGCACGCATCCAAGAACCGGAACCGGTTCGTCCCCGACGATCGATGCCGTCTCCCTGGCGATCATCGAACAGCTCCAGCAGGACGGACGCCGCCCCTACGCCGCCATCGGCAAGGCCGTCGGCCTCTCCGAGGCCGCCGTACGGCAGCGCGTCCAGAAGCTGCTCGACCAGGGCGTCATGCAGATCGTCGCCGTCACCGACCCGCTCACCGTGGGCTTCCGGCGCCAGGCGATGGTCGGCATCAACGTCGAGGGTGACCTGGATCCGGTCGCGGACGCGCTGACCGCCATGGCCGAGTGCGAGTACGTGGTGATGACCGCGGGCTCCTTCGACCTCATGGTGGAGATCGTCTGCGAGGACGACGACCACCTCCTGGACGTGATCAACAAGCGCATCCGCACCCTCCCCGGGGTGCGCTCCACCGAGAGCTTCGTCTACCTGAAGCTCAAGAAGCAGACCTATATGTGGGGAACCCGATAGCCGTGAGCAACTCCCGCGATCTCTCAAAGTCCGCCTACGACCACCTGTGGATGCACTTCACCCGCATGTCGTCGTACGAGAACAACCCCGTCCCCACCATCGTCCGCGGTGAGGGCACGTACATCTGGGACGACAAGGGACGGAAGTACCTCGACGGCCTCGCCGGCCTGTTCGTGGTGCAGGCCGGTCACGGCCGCACCGAGCTCGCCGAGACCGCCGCCCGGCAGGCCAAGGAGCTCGCCTTCTTCCCGGTGTGGTCGTACGCCCACCCGAAGGCCGTCGAGCTGGCCGAGCGCCTCGCCAACGAGGCTCCCGGCGACCTCAACAAGGTCTTCTTCACCACCGGTGGCGGCGAGGCCGTCGAGACCGCGTGGAAGCTCGCCAAGCAGTACTTCAAGCTGGTCGGCAAGCCCACCAAGTACAAGGTCATCTCGCGCGCGGTCGCCTACCACGGCACCCCGCAGGGCGCCCTGTCCATCACCGGCCTGCCCGGCCTGAAGGCCCCCTTCGAGCCGCTGGTGCCCGGTGCGCACAAGGTGCCGAACACCAACATCTACCGCGCGCCGCTGTTCGGCGACGACCCGGAGGCCTTCGGCCGCTGGGCCGCCGACCAGATCGAGCAGCAGATCCTCTTCGAGGGCCCCGACACCGTCGCCGCCGTCTTCCTGGAGCCGGTGCAGAACGCCGGCGGCTGCTTCCCGCCGCCGCCCGGGTACTTCCAGCGGGTCCGCGAGATCTGTGACAAGTACGACGTGCTGCTCGTCTCCGACGAGGTCATCTGCGCCTTCGGCCGCCTCGGCACCACCTTCGCCTGCGACAAGTTCGGCTACGTGCCGGACATGATCACCTGCGCGAAGGGCATGACCTCGGGCTACTCCCCGATCGGCGCCTGCATCGTCTCCGACCGCATCGCCGAGCCGTTCTACAAGGGCGACAACACCTTCCTGCACGGCTACACCTTCGGCGGCCACCCGGTCTCCGCGGCCGTCGGCCTCGCCAACCTCGACATCTTCGAGAAGGAGAAGCTCAACCAGCACGTGCTGGACAACGAGGGCAACTTCCTCTCCACGCTGCAGAAGCTGCACGACCTGCCGATCGTCGGCGACGTCCGCGGCAACGGCTTCTTCTACGGCATCGAGCTCGTCAAGGACAAGGCCACCAAGGAGTCCTTCAACGACGAGGAGACCGAGCGCGTGCTCTACGGCTTCCTGTCGAAGGCCCTCTTCGACAACGGCCTGTACTGCCGCGCCGACGACCGTGGCGACCCGGTCATCCAGCTGGCTCCGCCGCTGATCTCGGACCAGTCCACGTTCGACGAGATCGAGCAGATCCTCCGCGCCACCCTCACCGAGGCGTGGACGAAGCTCTGATCCCGTAGGACCTCACGCCGCCCTCACGGCGTGACCCCGGCCCGGGCGTGCCGCCATCCGAGTGGATGGCGGCGGCCCGGGCCGCGTGCTGTCCGTACAACCCGATCTGAATCCTTACGGTGACCGGTGACCCACCGGCCCGGCTCCTCGTTCCCCCGTCCAGGGGAACGAACACGGTTCAGCTTCGACAGAGGTGTACGCGATGGCCCCACCGGACAACGACGTGCTCTGGGCACGTTCCCTCCGCTGCTCCCTCGGCGGCTCGGACGTGCTGACCGGCGTCTCCGTCGGCGTGCGCGAAGGCGAGATCCTCGCCCTCGTCGGCCCCCGCGGCAGCGGCAAGACCACCCTGATGCGCTGCCTGTCCGGGCAGACCGTCGCCCAGGAGGGCGAGGTCTGGTTCAACAGCGCCCCCGTCCACACCATGAACACCGCCCAGCGCGAGCGGCTGCGCAGAGACCGCTTCGGCTGGATCGACCCCGAACCCGGGCTCGTCCCCGAACTCAACGGCTGGGAGAACACCGCGCTGCCCCTCCTGCTGCGCGGGGTGTCCCACCGCGCCGCCAGGACCGCCGCCGTCGAGTGGCTCGAGCGCCTCGACATCGGCACCGCCGCCCGCAAGCGCCCGGCAGCGCTCACCCACTCGCAGTGCCAGCGCATCGCCATCGCCCGCGCCCTCGTCACCACGCCCTCCGTGCTCTTCGCCGACGAGCCCACCGCGACGCTCCACCGCGCCGACGGCGCGCAGGTGCTGCGCACCCTGACCGCCGCGGCCCGCTCGCACCGCATCACCGTGCTGCTCGCGACCCACGACCCCGAGGTCGCCGCGCTCGCCGACCGCACGGTGGCTCTGCTCGACGGACGCCGCGTCGGCTCCGTAACGCCGGCCGACGGGGCGGAGGGCGTCACCGCGTGCTCGCTCTCCGTCTAGTCCGCGGCACCCACCCCGTCGTCCAGCTGCGCCGGCTCCTCGTCGCCGCGGCCGCCGCCGGGGTGGGCTTCCTGCTGCTGTGCGCCCTCGGCTACGCCGTCGGCCACCCCCGGAACTCCTCCGACGCCGTGCTGCGCCTGCTGTGGTGCGCGCTGCCGCTCGCCGCGACGGTGCAGTTCGCGGTGGCGGTGGCCCGCACCGACCCCAGCACCAGGCCGCGGCCCGGCCTGTCCGCCATCGGCCTCGGCCCGGGGCGGCTCACGGCCATCGCCGCGGCCTCCACGGCCGTCGCCTGCACCCTCGGCTCCTCCGTCGCCCTGCTCTTCTACCTCCACCTGCGGGGCGACATCACCGGCCTGCCCTTCGACGGCGCCGCGGCGGAGCTGCTCGCCGCCGACCAGCCGATCCCGCTCGCCGCGGCGCTCACCCTCCTCGCGATCGTGCCCGTCACCGCCGCCACGGCCGCCGGCCTGTCCCTGCGCCCGCGCAAGCCCGCCACCACCGAGCCCTCGCCCACCGCCGGACTCCCCTGGGGCGTGGCGCTGCTCGCCGTGGGGCTCGCCGTCGAGACGTACGCGGCCCGCGGCGACGGCAGCGGCGTCCTCGCGGGCTGGATCCTCACCGCCGTCGGCCTCGCGATGATGGGGCCCGGGCTCACCCACTGGTGCGGCCGGCTGCTCCAGACCGTCCGTCCCGGCGCGGTCCGGCTCCTCGCCGGCCGCGTCCTGATGGACGAGTCCCGCCGGATCGGCCGGCCGCTCGGCGTGGTCTGCGCCGTCGGCTCCGGGGCGGTCGCCGGGTACGCCGTCAACGGCGGCTCCCTCGGCCCGCTGACCTGGCTGGGCACCACCCTCGTCGTCGCCTGCACCACCGCGACCCTGCTCTCGGCGGCCCTGGAGTCCAAGCAGTCCCGCACCCACACCACCGAGGCCCTGCGCCGCCTCGGCGCGCCTCCGACGGTGCTGCGCACCACGGCCCTCCTGCGGGCGGGCGTGCTGCTCGCCGTGTTCGTCCCGCTCACCTGGGCGGTGGGCGCGCTGGCGGCCATCCCCCTCCGCGGCTGAGGCGGCCCACGGCCGGACGGCGGCCCCCTGCCCGGGCGGCCCCTGCCCCACCGGTGCCCCACCGCCGAACCGGTGCCGGCGGCCTATCGTGGGCGCATGACCGGGCGCATGACGCACGACCGCGAGATCCACTCGGCCGCCGAGTTCGACGCGGCGCTCGCCGCGCGGGGCTCGCTGCGCGGCTGCCGGATCCAGTCCGTGGACCTCACCGACCGCACGTTCGCGCTGCTCGCCACGTCCACCGCCGACGCCGTGTTCCTGGGCTGCGCGATGCAGCCGGAGGCCGCGGCGAAGGTCAGGGCGGACGGCGCGCTGGTGTTCCCGCCGGTGCCGGACCTGCCCTTCGACCCGTACCGGGCCCACCTGTACTCCCCCGACGAACTGTTCGAGGGCATCGCGGACCGCCCGTACGAGGAGACGCCGGACGCCCGCTCGTACGCCTGGTTCCGGCGGACGAGGGGCGACGGCGACATCTTCTCCTCGATGCTCCGCTCGCTCCACGACGACGCGATCTCGGACGCGCTGGACGAGTACCTGTCCGGTGCGCGGGTGGTCGGCGTGATGGGCGGCCACGCGATGGGCCGGGGCGGCGCGGCGTACGCGGGTGCGGCCCGGCTCGGCAGGTCGCTGAGCCGGGCGGGTCTCACGGTCACGACCGGCGGCGGCCCCGGCGCGATGGAGGCGGCGAACCTCGGCGCGTACACCGCCCCGCTGCCCGACGAGGCCCTCGACGAGGCCCTGGAGCTCCTCGCGAAGGCCCCGTCCTTCACCCCCTCGGTCACCGACTGGGCCCGTGCCGCCTTCGAGGTACGGGCCCGGTGGCCGCGCGGCGGCGACTCGGCCGGCATCCCGACCTGGTTCTACGGCCACGAGCCGCCCAACGCCTTCGCGTCCCGGATCGGCAAGTACTTCGCCAACGCGACCCGCGAGGACGGCCTGCTGTCCCGCTCGACCGCGGGCGTGGTGTTCCTGCCCGGCGCGGCCGGCACCGTGCAGGAGATCTTCGACGACGCGACCCCGAACTACTATGCGCCGCCCGGCGCGGCGACGCCCATGGTCCTGGTCGACCGCGCCCACTGGACCGAACGCCTCCCCGCCTGGCCCCTGCTCCGGACCCTCGCGGAGGGCCGCCCGATGGCGGCCCGGATCGCCCTGGTCGACTCGGTGGACGAGGTGCCCGGGGCGCTGGCACGACTGGCGGCGTGATCCTCCCCCGCGCGGCGGAGACGGGGCCGACCGCGGGATGACGCCACGGCCGCCGCCGTCCGGCCTGGCCCTCGGCCGGGCGGTCCTCGCCTGCCGGCGGGCCACCCGGAGGACCTGCACGCACCGCTGACGGCCGGACCGGCCCTCGCCACGGGCGGGCGGATCCCCGGGGTCTAAGACACCTGGGGCGTGTCGAGTACGACGATGTCCTCCGCGCGGAACTCCACGTCCACGTCCGTGCCCGCGTCCGGCGCGTCCCGCAGGGCGAACTCGGCCTCCAGGGGCGGGCCTTCGGCGGGGCGGAGGGTCACGGCGACGTGGTCGCCGCGGAAGGTGCGGGAGGCGACGTGACAGGTGAGGCCCTCGCCGGGGGCGGTGAGGCGGACGCCGGCCGGGCGGACGAGGAGGAGCCGCTCGCCCTGCGGGGAGCCGTCGGGTACGGGCACCTTGCCCCAGACGGTGTCGGCGGCCGTGCCGGTGACCGTGGCCGGGACGATGTTGTCGAAGCCCAGGAAGCGGGCGACGAACGCGGAGGCCGGGGACCGCCACACGTCGAGGGGCGTGCCGGACTGGGCGATCCGCCCGTCGTCCATGACCACGACCCGGTCGGCGAGCGCGAAGGCCTCGCCCTGGTCGTGCGTGACGGCGAGCACGGTGGTTCCCAACTGCCGGAAGAGCCGCCGGAGTTCGACGACGAGCCGTTCCCGCAGGCCGCGGTCGAGCTGGCCGAGCGGCTCGTCGAGCATGAGGAGGCGGGGGCGGGGCGCCAGGGCCCGCGCGAGGGCGACCCGCTGCTGTTCGCCGCCGGAGAGCGCGGACACGGCCCGCCGCCCGGCGCCGGGCAGGCCCACGAGGTCGAGCAACTCCTCGACGCGGGCGGCCCGTTCGTCCCTGCCGACGCCGTGCATGCGCAGCCCGAAGGCGACGTTCCCGGCGACGTCCCGCTGCGGGAAGAGCTGGTGGTCCTGGAACATCAGACCGACCCCGCGACGGTGCACGGGCACACCGCTCTGGTCGACGCCGCCGAGCAGCACCTGTCCCCCGTCGAGCGCCTGCAGCCCCGCGACCGCCCGCAGCAGCGTCGACTTGCCGCTGCCGCTGGGCCCGAGCACGCACACGATCTCGTGGTCGGCGACCTCCAGGTCCACCGCGTCGAGGACGGCGCGGGCCCCGAAGCGTACGGTCGCGCCGGTCAGCGTCAGCATCAGAACTCCCCCGAGGTCCGGTCGGTGCGCAGCCGTTCCAGGAGCAGCAGGGACACCGCGCACACCACCATGAGAATCGTCGAAAGGGCCATGGCCTGGCCGTAGTTGAGGTCGCCCGGCCGGCCGAGGAGCCGGGCGACGGCGACCGGCAGGGTCGGGTTGTCGGGGCGGGCGATGAACACCGTCGCGCCGAACTCGCCGAGGGAGACGGCGAAGGCGAAGCCGGCGGCGATGAGCAGGGCGCGCCGCACCAGCGGCAGGTCGACCTCGCGCCAGGCCCGCCACGGCGAGGCGCCCAGCACGGCGGCGGCCTCGCGGAGGCGTTCGTCGACCGCGCGGAGCACGGGCAGCATGGTGCGGACCACGAACGGCACACCGACCAGGGCCTGGGCGAGCGGGACGAGGATCCAGCTGGCCCGCAGGTCGAGCGGCGGCTCGTCGAGGGTGATGAGGAAGCCGAAGCCGACGGTGACGGCGGACACCCCGAGCGGCAGCATCAGCAGCGCGTCGAAGCCGCGGACCAGGCGCCCCGCACGCCGGGTGAGGGCCGCCGCGGCGAGGCCGCCGATGACGACGGCGATGGCGGTCGCGGCGAGCGCGTACTGCAGCGAGTTGACGATGGTGTCGGTCATCGGCACGAGGAAGGTGCCGTCGTCGCCGACGTGCTGCAGCGCCCGGTAGTAGTCGAGGCCGTAGCCGGCCGGGGTGGCGAAGGAGCGCTCGACGAGCACGCCGAGCGGGGCGAGGATCAGCAGCGCGATCGACACCAGGACGGCGCCGAGGAGCGCCCACTGGGCGGCGCCGCGCGGCCGGCGGGCGGTGCGCTCGGCCGGGACCAGCCTCAGGGCGGTCTCCCGGCGCCGTACGGTCCGGGCGTGCACGGCGAGGATCACGCCGACGGCGACGAACTGCACCATCGTGAGGACGGCGGCCGTGGACAGCTGGAGCCGGTCGGCGGTCTGCCGGTAGATCTCGGTCTCCAGCGTGGAGTACGCGGGACCGCCGAGGATCTGCACGATGCCGAAGGAACTCGCGGTGAACAGGAACACCATGAGCGCCGCGGCGGCGACCGAGGGCGCGAGTGCGGGCAGCGTCACCGTCCGCCAGGCGCGCCAGCGGGAGGCGCCGAGCACCCGGGCGGCCTCCTCCTGGCGCGGGTCGAGCTGCGACCACAGGCCGCCGACGGTGCGGACGACGACCGCGTAGTTGAAGAAGACATGGGCGAGGAGGATCGCCCACACGGTGGTGTCGAGCCGCAGGCCCCACCAGTCGTCGAGGAGACCCCGGCGGCCGACCAGCGCGAGGAACGCGGTGCCGACCATGACGGTGGGCAGCACGAACGGCACGGTGACCACGGCCCGCAGGAGCCGCTTGCCGGGGAAGTCGAACCGCGCGAAGACGTACGCGCCGGGCAGCGCGACCAGCAGCGTGAGGGCCGTGGAGGCGAGCGCCTGCCACAGCGTGAACCACAGGACGTCCAGGATCTCCGGCCGGGTCAGCGTCTCGCCGAACCGGCCCAGCTCCCAGTGGCCGTCCGGCCTGAGCCCGCGCTCGACGATCGAGACCACGGGCCAGGCGAAGAACACGGCGAAGAAGACGACGGGCAGGGCCATCAGGCCCAGCCGCGCCGCGCTTCCCCGCCGGTCCGGGACGACTACTTCAGGACGAGCGAGGTCCACTGCTGGATCCACTGGTCACGGTTGTCGGCGATCTTCTTCGGCTCCATCGCGTACGGCTGCTCGACCACCACGCCGTGCTTGGTGAACAGCTCCGGGAGCGTCGCGTCGTTCGTGACGGGGTTGACGAACATCTGGAGCGGCATGTCGTCCTGGAACTTCTTGGAGATCAGGAAGTCGATCAGCTTCTTGCCGCCCTCGGGGTTCTTCGCCCCGTTCAGCAGACCCGCGAACTCGGTCTGCCGGAAGCAGGTGCCCGTGGACACACCGGTCGGCGCCACCTTGGGCTGCGGCTCGGCGTACAGCACCTCCACCGGCGGGGAGGAGGCGTAGGAGACGACGAGCGGGCGGTCGCCCTTGGCCTTCTTGCCGCCGGCGGAGCCGGAGAACTCCTGGTTGTAGGCCAGCTCCCAGCTGTCGACGGTCTTCACGCCGTTGGCCTTGAGCTTCTTCCAGTAGTCCTGCCACCCGGTGTCGCCGTACTTCGCGGCGGTGCCGAGGAGGAAGCCGAGGCCCGGGGAGGACCGCTCGGGGTTCTCGACGACGAGGAGGTCCTTGTACTCCGGCTTCGCCAGGTCGTCGAAGGTCTGCGGCGGGGCCAGCTTCTTGCCGGCGAAGTACTGCTTGTCGTAGTTGACGCAGATGTCGCCGGAGTCGATCGGCGTGACCCGGTGCTGCTCCTTGTCGAGCTGCAGCGCGGCCGGGATCCGGTCCAGGCCCTTCGCCTCGTACGGGACGAAGATGCCGTTGTCGAGGGCGCGGGACAGCAGCGTGTTGTCCACGCCGAAGAACACGTCGCCCTGCGGGGAGCCCTTGGTCAGGATCTCCTTGTTGACCGCCTCGCCGGCGTCGCCGCTCTTGAGCACCTTGACCGTGAGACCGGTCTGCTTGGTGAACTCGGCGAGCACCTCCTTGGAGGCGTTGAACGAGTCGTGGCTGACGAGGGTGACGGTCTTCGGCGCGGGCCCGTCCGTCTTCCCGGCCGCGTCCCTGACGTCCTCGGTGCCGCAGGCGGCGAGGGTGCCGATGCCGAGCGCCGCGGCGAGCGCGGCGGCGGCCGCCTTCTTGGTGTTCACGTGAATGTCCTCCTGGGTGTGACCAGAAGGAGACGCGGCCCTGCCCGCGCCGGGGAAACCGGGCGCGGGCAGGGCGCAACAGCTCGAGTTACGACCGAACTTCCTACCCAGAATGACCTGGGCGAGGTTCAGAGGGTCTGCGGTCGTGTGCCTGTCTCACCAAGCAGGTCACCGCACTCTCAGCGCTGTGGCGCTCCCCTGTCGGAATATGCAGATGTGTTCGAGCTCAGAGTACAAGGTCAGCGTTCGGCGGCGGCCAGCTGTCCACAGGCACCGTCGATCTCCTGCCCGCGGGTGTCACGGACGGTGACGGGAACGCCGTGGGAGGCGATGGCCTCGATGAACGCCTTCTCGTCCTCGGGGCGGGACGCGGTCCACTTGGAGCCGGGCGTCGGGTTCAGCGGGATCAGGTTGACGTGCACCCGCTTGCCCTTGAGCAGCCGGCCCAGCAGGTCACCGCGCCAGGCCTGGTCGTTGATGTCGCGGATCAGCGCGTACTCGATGGAGATCCGGCGCCCGGACTTCTCCGCGTACTCCCAGGCCGCGTCGAGGACCTCGCGGACCTTCCAGCGGGTGTTCACGGGCACGAGGGTGTCGCGCAGCTCGTCGTCCGGCGCGTGCAGCGACACCGCGAGCCGGCACTTGAAGCCCTCGTCCGCGAACCGCAGCATCGCCGGCACCAGGCCGACCGTGGAGACCGTGATCCCGCGCTGCGACAGGCCGAGCCCGTCGGGCTCGGGGTCGGTCAGCCGCCGGATGGCGCCGACGACCCGCTTGTAGTTCGCGAGCGGCTCGCCCATCCCCATGAAGACGATGTTGCTCAGCCGCGCCGGACCACCGGGCACCTCGCCGTCGCGCAGCGCGCGCATGCCGTCGACGATCTGGTGCACGATCTCGGCGGTCGACAGGTTCCGGTCGAGCCCGGCCTGGCCGGTCGCACAGAACGGACAGTTCATGCCGCAGCCGGCCTGCGAGGAGATGCACATGGTCACCCGGTCCGGGTAGCGCATGAGCACCGACTCCACGAGCGTGCCGTCGTGCAGCCGCCACAGCGTCTTACGGGTGGTGTCGTCGTCGCACGAGACGTGCCGCACGACCGACATCAGATCGGGCAGCAGCTCCCCCGCGAGCTTCTCGCGCGCCGCGGCGGGGATGTCGGTCCACTCCGCCGGGTCGTGCGCGTACCGCGCGAAGTAGTGCGTGGACAGCTGCTTGGCGCGAAACGGCTTCTCGCCGATCGCGGCGACCGCCTCCTTGCGCTCTGCGGGCGTGAGGTCGGCGAGGTGCCGCGGGGGCTGCTTGGCTCCGCGCGGGGCGACGAAAGTGAGTTCTCCGGGCTTGGGCATGGTCCTACCAGTGTCGCAGACCGCGACCGATGGCCTGGGGCCGTCCGGCCGCCGAGCGGTGACTGACGGTGGCCGTTGGTGACCACTGGCGGCCCCCAGACGGCCCAGAGACGGCCCAGAGTCGGGGCCCGCCAGGCCCCACTCCCCCGCTACGGGCGGACGTAGACCACGGTGGCATCGTCATGGAGCTTGCTGCGCGGCCAACGGGTCAGCCTGTTGTCAGTGAGCTCCGCGTCACGAACCTGGTCGATCAGCGACTCGGGCCCTTGATCCTCAAGGATGCCAAGGCACGCTGACCAGTCGGCGAGGGCGAAGGGGGTGACGAGGCGGGCGGCTCCGTCAGTCATGAGCGCTGCCCGAGCCACATCGCGAGAGGGGTAGGAGCCGTACAGCGCCGCATCGGCGGCGTGCGGCTCCGAGGCCGCCACCCAGTAGCCGCCGGGGCGATTCCGGCAGGTGCGTTCCGCCCGCACGAGCAGCGCGTGCAGGCGCCGACGCTCGGCGGAGCCGGGGGGCGCGCTCTTCATGGCGGTCCGCTCGCTTCGGGCCACCGCCGAGAGACGTGTGTCCGAGATCGCTTCCACCGCCCCTCCGCGCTCCAGGACGAGCGTGCAGTCACCCAGGACAAGCCACTGCAGGGTGTCGCCATGTTGCCGGAGCACGGCGAGCGTCGCCGACGGAGACAGCGGATCATCGACGGCGCACGTATCGCGGTGCGCGTGCGTCGTGTGCTCAATCGCAGAGGCGAGGGCGGACCGAAGCGACCCGCCCCCGCCAGCCGCGGAGCACAGTGCCGTACCCAGCGTCTCGGCGAACCATGAGACGCCATGGAGGCACGGCGCCCGCAGCGCGTCGGGCATGCCCGCGCCGTCCACGACGACGGCCACGCGGTCACTCCAGGCCGCGAAGTCCTCGTTGGTCCGCCCTGGGCACGCGCTGCTGAACGCCGAGACATCCACGTCAGGCGGCCTCATGACGCAGTACACCACTCGCCGATCGACTCGCCGTCACCGACTTGTCGCCCGGGGCGTAGTCGCAGGCCACGACCATGGAGAAGGGCTCGGTGCCCGCTTCCTCGTAGAGGGACGCAAGGTTCTCGGTCAGGAAGTGCGCCACACCGAGCGACCCGACCGCGTGGACTCCCGCGATCAGGATGAACGTCCCCTGCCCGTCCGGGCGCGGGAGCCTGCCGAGGTAGGCCACGTCCGCCGGCGCCGGGTCCTGTGGGTCGTCGCTCGGCGACGTGTAGACCTTGCCGCTCTCCCGCTCCGTGAGAGCCCACCGCCCGTTGGACTGGGTCTCGAACGAGAGCCGCGGGTCCCGGGCGAGTGCGGCGGCGACCTCCGGAGAGGTCTTCGGCCCACACACCACCACAAGGTCGTCACAGTTGAGGTCGAGCTCTCCCGTCACCGGGATGTACCCGAGCTCCCCTTCGAGCTGGAGACTCTGAGCGAGCGCGAGCAACCGCTGTCCGGTCGAGCTGTCTTCCACGGCCACGTACTCCCGCTCCCCGGGTCGGAGAGGCACCACGACCTGTACAAGCTGGGTGCCCAGGAACGCCCTCTCCGGCGGCGGGCCGGCGTCACGAAGCTGAGCGACGCGAGCACGGCTCACGCCCATGAGCTTGGCCACGTCGGCCATCGAATGACCGTTTTTCCGCAGCCACGCGATGCTCTCCTTCCGCATCCGCGACGTCTCGACGACGGCGGCTTGCAGCTCCGTCATCAGGTCAACAGCAGCCTTGACGCGCAGGGCGTGATCCTGCATCGCCGAGACCCGTCGGACTTCCTCGATCAATGTCTCTCGCCTCGCGTATCGGCTCAGGGGGGTACTTCCTCGACCCCATGTTAAGGGGGGCTTGACACTAGCCGCCAGTCCCGTCCAAGCTATGTGGCAACCCCCCCTTAACAGGAGAGGTTCGCGAATGGCTTGGGTGTTAACCCTCCCTTGCCATTCGCATCGACGCCCGGAGGGCTCCGCATAGGCGGGTCGGCTCGATGGAAGCGCCAGTCACGGTTGAGAACTGAACAGAGGGCACACACAGGCATCTGCGACAAGCCGCAGGCCCTGCCGCGCGAGCAGCAAGCACCTTCTCCCAAGCCGCCCTTGCAGGGCGGACAAGCGATTCATGCGTGCGGTGAGACAAGGGCAGAGATCGCGAGCCCCATACGTCACCCAGGTCCGCAGCCGTTGGCTGCGGTCGGTTGCCTCCTCCGCCCGTCCGGCCCCTTTCGTGGGTGCCGTACGGGCGGGGCCGAGGGGAGCCGGATGGTTCCAACGGCAAGAGGTCCCGGAGGTGCAACTCCGGGACCTCGTTCGGGCCGTTCCTGTATGAGAGGAACACACCCAATGAAGTCCATCGCTGCACTTCAGACGGCCGTTACGGCCGTGGCGTACGACGGTGAGCCGTCGGACGCGGAGCTGGACGCGATCGAGCAGGAGATGCCGCTGATCCTTGCGGAGGTCGACCTGCTCGACGCGCAGATCATGACCCTTGACCGTCCGGCCACGGTGCTGAACGAGCGGCGCATCCGCCGGGCACGCAACCGGGTCATGGCCGAGCGCCGGAACCTCACGAACCGCGCCGGCCTGGTGCAGGCGGGCGGTGCCGCGTGAACCGCCTGACCTTCTGGAGCCTGCTCGCCCTGTGCGTTGCCGTGGAGGTCCTGGGGCTGGTTATCGGCCGCCGGGACATCCACTACGCCGGGATCATCGCCGGTCTCGGCGTGATCGCCGTCGCCCGGCTGCTCTACCTGGCCCGCAACAGCGAGGAGGGCGACCGGTGAGCGAGCGGATCGAATCCATCGACGCGGTCATGGACCTGGTCGCCGCGATCGTGGAGGTGCTGGACGTGCCCCTGCCGTCCAACGCCCTGACCGACGAGCGGGCGCACCATCGGCTGCTCGAACACCGCACGGCGGACCTGCGCGCCGTCCTCGGTGCGGTCCTCGCTCACCCGGGTCCGCTCGACGACACGGCGGACATCATCCGCCGCCGGCTGGCCGACTGGCCCGTCACCTACACCCCGTTCGACTTCGAGGAGCGGGAGGGGCAGGGATGAACGTCGCCGGAAAGCCGCTCAGCGGGATTCAGAAGATCGTGCTGGGTCTGGCGTTCGTGCCGATGCTCGCCACCGGCGGCGCCGGCGCCTACGGCACCTACACCAACATCAAGGCCGCGTACGGCTCGGGCACCGCCGTCGGTGCGGTCGCGGCCGGTGAGGGAGCCACGGCCGTTCTGGCGGTCGTGCTGCTCGGCCTGACGCTGCTGGGGCAGTCCGCCCCGGTGGTGATCCGGGTGGGGCTGTGGGCGCTTCCGGCCGCCGCGTCCGCCATGTCGGCCATGGCCGCCAAGACACCGGGTGAGATGGTCATCTACGCCCTCACCCCGCTGGGCATGACCGCGTCCGCCGAGGGTGCGGCGTTCCTCGCGCGGCGGATCGTGGTCTACCGCGACGGCCGGGACGCCGAAGCAGAGCGCAGGGCCGCCGAGGTCGTCCAGGCTCTGGCCTATCACCGGGCGCGGGCCGCGAACCATCCCGATGAGAAGGTCCGGCGGAAGTCGGACCTCACGTCGTGGAAGCTCGCCAAGCGGGTCGGTTCCGGTGACCTTGCCCTGGGAGAGCGGCTGCTCGACGTCCAGCGCACCCAGCTCACCGACGGCGCGAACGCCGCCCTCGCCGCCATGTACGCCATCGCGCCCGCCCCGACCGCACCGGCGTCTAAGGCCGGATCGGTCGACGAGCCGGGGCCGGTGACGGTCGAGCTGGAGGTAAATCGGTCCACCCGACCGATCCACCCCGCGAATGCGGATGAATCGACCCAGACCAGCATGGAACGGTCTACCTCTGAACAGGCCGTTCCGGCCCTGGAGTCCGGCCCGGCCGACCGTGGGCAGGACGACCTGTTCGAGCCTGAAGAGTCCACCCCGCCCAACCCGGAGGACGGCGAGGAGGCTGCCCGGCGCCGGGTGCTCCAGACGCTGGGGCTCGATCAGCCGCCCCGTAAGACGGTGACCCGCCGGGTTCCGGAGGCAGCCAAGTCGACTCAGCCGCGCCGCTCGAAGGGCGAGTTGCTGGCTGAGGCCCGGCAGTTCACCGAGTCGTGGCCTATCGAGCACCTGACAGCCGACCGGATCCGCAAGGAACTGCGCACCTCACCGGCGAGCGGCCGGTGGCTGCGCGACACCCTCAAGGCTGAGAGGGCGGCGTGAGCGGCATCCCGGTCTACCCCTGGCGCCTCGCCCCCGAGGGGCTGGCGACGTTCCGGCAGCTCCGGGCACGCGGTCTGCGCCCGGGCGGTCAGGACGTCGTCGCCCAGCTCGAACGGCCCTGCCGTAGCCGTGGCCCGCTGGTCGCGTACCTGTACCGCATCGACCTGGCCAAGCCGGTCCGCCCGATGACCCCGGCGAAGCGGGCCGCTCTGGAACGGGCGAACGCCGCCCGCCGGGTGTGCCCGGAGTGCGGCCGGGACGCGGGCTACCGGATCCCGCCCTCGCTCGGCATGTGTACCCCGTGCGCCTACCCCGAGCACGGCCTGAGCGCTGTGTGCGGCTAGCTCAGCAGCACACTCAGGACGCACCCGAAGAACTGGCGGACGCGGTACTTCAACCGGTGCCAGTTGCCGCAGAAGCGTCTCGGTGTCCACCACCGGCGCTGTTCGAGTAGCCGCCCGCAGGCCTTGCACGGCAGCGGGTCCACCTCGATCTCTATAACCCCCATGCCGCGACTGTAGCGGCCACCTACCAGGGAGAACCCATGGAATCCCTGCCCGAGCCGGTCCGGGTTGTACAGCTCCCGGACGGCACCTACACCTACGCCGACCAGCTTCCCGCGACGTTCCAGCCGACACAGGTGGTCCATCAGCACATCCACCAGGCCCCGCCCGACCGCACGGTCCAGCGGATCGCGCTCGGCTCCGGCATCGGCGCGGGCGCGGTCGCCGCCGGGGTCTACTTCGGCCCGCTGCTGGTCGGAGCGCTGACCGCGATCGCCGCGAGCCTGGCCCTGCTCGCGTTCCTCGCCGCCGTCCTGTCATGGGGCGTGGTCACCGTCGTCCGCAGCGTCGGCGGCAAGGAAGGGCAGGCCGCCGCGAAGACCCTCAGCCGTGTCCGCCGGAAGGGGAAATGACGTGTTCACCGCCGGAGACAAGGTGCTGATCGTGGCGTGCGAGGACGACCCGAGGGCCGTGGGCCGCACGGGGCGGATCGTCGACGAAGTTCCCCCAGGGCCGCTCACCGGCGGCCGGTGGACCGTCGCCGGAATCAGCCTGCTCATCGGCCCCGTTCTGTGCCACGGCCACGAGATCCGCCAGGTCGACTGACGCCTGCCTGTCCGCCCCCGCCTCACGGCCGGGGGCGGGCGGGGAGTCGGGACAGCCCCGGCCCCGGAAGGGACCTGTCGTGGCCAGCAAGAAGAACGAGCAGCCGGACCCGAACTACCCCAAGCTCACCGTCGGCGAGCACGCCCGTGTCGCGTGGAACGTCGCCCGCATGGCCAAGCGCTGCCTGGCCGGCGAGAACGCCGACCGCTCCGACCTGGAGCGCAACGTCGACCGCATCCTCGACCGCGCGAACAAGCGCGAGCAGAAGAACGCCAAGTAGCGGTGCCCCGGGGCGGCCGACAGCCGCCAAGCATCACCGGCCGCCCCGGGCCCTGCCCTCCACTCTTTCGAGCAGCAGCAGGAGACCAGCATGACTGAGAACGTCGTCCCTCTGTTCAAGCCCGTCCCCGAACAGGCCGTGGAGCCGACCGTCCCGCTCACGGTCGTGCCGGAGCCGGATCCGGCCCGGCCGGTGCGGGTGTGGAGGCGCACCGGCCGCGCGGTCGCCAGGGCGGCCCGCCACGAGCGCACGAAGACCGCCGGCCGCGTGGCCGTCCGGCACACCTCCTACGTCCTGGGCGGGACCCGGATTGTGGTCCGCCGCGCGTGGGACGGCCGTACCGGCGCCCGCTACGAACGCCTGCTGCGTGCGGCGGAAGCCGCGGGGAACTATCAGGCGGCCGGGGAGTGGGAGGAGCGGCTGCACCGCTTCCGCTCGGAGCGGCACAAGCGCCGCATGGACCTGATCACCGCCCCCGAACGGATCGTGAAGGGCGCAGCGTTCGGCGTCGGCGGGAGCATAGGAGCGCTGATCCTGATCGGTATCGCCCTGGCCATCGCCAACGGCGAGATCGCCGACGTGGTCACCCCGCTCATGGCCGTCATCAAGCTCATCAGCCTGCTCGTCGTCATCGTCCAGGTCGTGTGGGGCCCGGCGATGGTGATCGGGCCGTGGCTCGCCCTGGCGGGCGTGTGGGCGGTCGGCCGCAAGCGCGGCGCCGCCCCGCAGTGGGCCCTGCCGACCGGCAAGGGCGGTGACGATGCCGGGGCACCGATCACCCCGTCCATCGTGGTCACCGCGCTCCGCGACCTGGGTGTGGCTCCGCTCGCGCGGGCCATCAAGGAAATGGGCGACGCCGGCGCGGCGATGCTCGGCCCGATCCGGATCGCCGGATGCGGCGTCGAGGTCGACGTCACGCTCCCGTCCGGGGTCTCCACCCTGGAGGTGCAAAACCGGCGCCGCAAACTCGCCGAGAACCTCTCCCGCCACGAGCACGAAGTGTTCATCACCATCCCCACCGCCGCCCGCACCGTGCGGCTGTGTGGATCGCGGACTCCGGCGCACTGGACGAGCCGATCGGCCCGTCCCCGCTGGTCACCGACGAGACCCTGACCGCCAACTACAAGACCGGAAAAGCCCCGTGGGGCCAGGACCTGCGCGGCGACGCCGCCAGGCTCAGCCTGTTCCAGCGGATGCTGCTGATCACCGGTCTGTCGAACCAGGGCAAGACCGCCGCCCTGCGCGCGCTCGCCCTGTGGCTCGCGCTCGACAAGACCGTGGAGTTCCGCATCGCCGACCTCAAGGGCGTGGGCGACTGGGGCATGTTCGACGGCCTGGCCACCGTCCTCATCCAGGGCCCGACCGATGACCACGTCATCGACGCCACCGAGATGGTCGAAGGCCTGGTGGAGGAGATGGAGCGCCGCATCCAAGCCCCGCCCGGCACCACGTTCGACCCGCTGATCGGCATCGTGGATGAGGCACAGGTCGCGTTCATGTGCCCGGCCGTCGACGACAACAAGCGCCCCTACGGCGGGTCGAAGGCCACGTCCCGGTACTTCATGGCCGCACGGAAGATTCACAACCAGGGCAGGGCTGTGGACGTGCTGCTGTGGGAGGGCACGCAGGACCCGACCGACCAGAACCTGCCCAAGCTCGTCCGCGAGGGCGCCCACACCCGCATCTCCCTCGCGCTGGGCACCGAGTCGCAGGCCCGCATGGCCCTCGGGGACAAGGCCGTCGACGGCGGCGCCGCCCCGCACCTGCTCCGCCAGGGCCTCGACAAGGGCACCGTCGTCGTCGCCTCCGACGGCATCCAGATTCCCGCCGGCCAGGCGTCCATCACCGTGCGGACCCACTACATCGACACCGACACCGCCGCCGCCATCGCGGAGCGGGCGAAGGCCATGCGCGAGGGCGTCACCACCCTGACCGCCGTCGAGCAGCCGGCCACCGTTATCGACCCGCTCGCCGACATCGCCAACGTGCTCGGCGACAAGCCCCGGATGCTCACGCAGGAAGTCCTTCAGCGGCTCGCCCAGAAGAACCCGGGCGAGTACCGCGAGTGGACGTTCGCCGACCTGCGCCAGGTCCTCGAAGCGGCCGACGCGGCGCCCCGCAAGTCCGACGGCCGCATGGTCGTCGACAGCCTTCGCGTCGCCAACGCGCTCGCACAGCGTGACACCGAGGACTCCGACAACGCCGACTGGTGACAGGGAGGCGTCAGGGAGGCAGGGAGAACTCCCTAACCGCCTCCCTGAACCACCTCCCTGACACTGACCAGCACAGACACCCCTCCAGGGAGGCAGGGAAGCACCCCAGCTCAGCGCCCCGAAACCCCCTCCACAGGGCAGATCGGCGGGCCCCTGCTTCCCTCCCTGCCTCAGGCAACCGACTACTCAACGCAGCCGAGGCGCCGTCGCGGCGCCGAAGCATCTCCAACTCTGAGGAGCCTCCATGCCCGGCAAGCCCTCGAACACCAGCCCCGTCCAGCGCCCCGGCAACGGCCCCGGCCGCTGGAACGACGAGAGCGGCAGCCGCCCCAGCACCAAGACCACCCCCGTAGCCCACCGCCCCCGCCCATCCGCCTCCTGACACCCGAAAGGGCAGCCCCCGCCTCGCCAAAGTCTGGGGCCGCCCTCGTTCCAGCACCGATCAGAGAACTGGAGACACCCAGCATGACCCATCCCCTACTGATCCGGCGAGACAGCGCGCTCAACCTCGCTGCATGCGGCCTGCCCGTCCTGCCGCTGAGCGCCGACAAGCGCCCGTTCGGTAACTGCCCCGACTGCCGGGACAACCGCTGCGGCGGGCGGCCGAACATGAAGACTCCCGGGCCGTGCCTGTGCCCCCGTCCGTGCCACGGATGGGCAGCCGCCACCACCGACCTCAACGTGCTGTCCTCCGCCCCCTGGACGGCCGCATGGCGCCGCGCCGGGGCCGTCGCCTACCACCCGGGCGCCGCCGGGGTGACCGTGGTCGACCTGGACGACGCCGACGCGATCGCGTGGGCCCGCGCCACCCTGCCCCAGACGCGCACTGTGGCCACGACGCGGGGCGAGCACTGGATCTACCAGGGGGCGATGCAGTCCGCCAACGGCGTGCGGACAGGCGTGGACATCAAGTCGTCCATGTCCTACGCCCGCTGGCTCGGCCCCGGCACCGGCACCCTCGCTCCCCTTCCCGCGGCTGTCCGGGCCCTGGTCGACAAGAAGCCGTCCACGGTCAGGCCGATCACCGTCACGGTGCCCGCGCCAGCCGGTGGCGGGCAGTGCCCGCACCGCTCGCCCGTCTTCCTGGAGCGGGGCATCGCCATGGCCGAGCAGCGCATCACCGACGCGGACAGTGCGATCCACAGCACCGTCTACCGGACGTTCCTCGCGGTGCTGTCCGCCCACGGCCGGTGCGGCTGCCTGACCGACGCGCACGTCGCCCGCCTGTTCTCCGCCGCGCAGGCCAAGGGAGAGTCGCCGCGGCACTGCGTGGACGCGTGGGCCAACGCCCGCACGGCTTTGGGGATGTGACCGTGGCCGAGGACGAGAAGAACCCGGCCCGCGAGGTCATCACCGACTACGCGCAGAGCCACTTCCGGTACTTCCGCACCATCGACGGCACCGTCTACGCCCAGCGCAACGGCCACCCCGTCGCGCGGCCGATCCGCTCGCAGGGAACGACCGGCAGCCACCGCCAGGAACTCATGGTCGGCCTGTTCCGCGACGGGTTCGGCGTCTTCAACGGAACCGCCTTGAAGGAGGCACTCGACTTGATCGAAGCACTCGCGCTGACCGAGGACGTCCAGCCCGTCCACATCCGCGTCGCCCCCGGCTTCGACGGAGCAACCTGGCTCGACCTCGGCCGCGACGACGGTAAGTCCGTTCGCATCCACCCCACCGGCTGGGACATCCGCATCCCCGACCCGCGCGAGGTGTGCTGGCGCCGGACCCAGCTCACCGGGGAGCTCCCGCTGCCGGTCAAGGACACCGACGGCAAGGGCATCGACCTGCTGATGCGGCTGTGCAACTTCAGCGACGCTCGCGCCGAGAGCCTGGCCCTCGCGTGGCTGGTCGGCTGCCTCGGCCCCGACGTCCCCGTCCCCGCACCGTTCCTCACCGGCCCGCAGGGCGCGGGCAAGTCGACCGCCGGCAAGATGCTCGTGCGGATCATCGAGGGCATGAGCGGCGACCTGCGCCGGGCCCCGAAGGACGAGGAGAACCTGATCACCGCCGTCGCCGCCGGATGGGTCACCGGCCTGGACAACCTCTCCCACCTCGGCCCGGACCTCTCCGACCTGATGTGCTGCATCGTCACCGGCGCCGAGAACATCAAGCGCGCCCTGTTCACCGACGGCGACGTCGTCCGCGCCCGCTACCGCCGGCCGATGCTGCTCACCGGCATCGACGTCGGCGTCATCCGCCCCGACCTCGCCGAACGCCTCCTCCCGCTCCGCCTGGAACGCCCCCGGGTGCGGCGGACCGAGGCGGAGCTGTGGACGGAGTTCGCCCGCGACCTGCCCGTGATCCTCGGGTCCGTGCTCGACCTGGCCGTCGAGGTCCGCGCCACCCAGGCCGACATTCCCACCGACCTGCGCATGGCCGACTTCGCCCACCTGTGCGCGCAGCTCGACACCGCCCGCAACTTCGGGGCCCTGGACGCCTACCGGGCCAGCCTGGACGACCTCAACGACGACGTCATCGAGGGCGACCTCCTCGCCCAGACCGTCCTCAAGCGCGCCGCCGAGATCGAGCCCGGCACCGAGGTCCGGATGACCTCGGCCGAGTGGCTGCACGGCCTCACCCAGCTCTACACCGGCGAGGGAGAGTTCCGCCCCCTGCCCAAGGGCTGGCCCACCACCGGCAAGGTCCTCTCCGACCGCCTCAAGCGCCTCCAGCCCGTCCTGGCCGCCCGCGGCGTCCTGGTCGACTGGGGCCGCACCCGCACCGCCCGCTACATCGAGATGACCCGCCTTAAGCCCCGGCAGGATGAACAGCAGGAACTGCTTTAGGGGTCGCCCCCTTAACCCGAGTGTCTGCGCCGGTGATTTTTGGCCCCACCAGAACGGTTTCGCTTGGCCCCACTTTTGGGCCGTTCAGGTGACGGCCCTGAGCAGTGTCGAGAAGGAAGGGATTGGTTTCCTACGGCCAGTACCAGCGTTCCGTCACCCGTTGTTGAGCTCAAGGGGGTGCGGGAGCGGCTCCCACTCCGGCAGCCAGTCGGTGGCCGTCCCGCCGGTCAACGCGAGGTGGAACCAGTCGCTGAAGCCGAGGTCGGTGTCGTGCCAGTCCGCCCAGCCGCGGCGAAACGCCGAGACCGTCCAGGTCCCACCCTCACGGGGAACGAGGAACAGCTGGTCGCCTTCAATCGTGTTCCCCCAGACCAGCGCCCCGCCCGGGGTCGGCAGGACCACGTGGGGAACCGTCCGGGATGCTTCCAGCTGCCGGCCCATCCCGTCGGCGTACCTGCGCAACGTCCTGGCCCCGCAGAAATAGATGTAGTCCGAGACGACCGCGTCGCCGTACGCGCCGGCGATCGCGATGAAGTCCTCAGGCAAGGTGACCGACCAAGACAAAGCGATCTCCCTGATCAGATGCCCCTCGTCATGCCGAACGGGAGCCCCGAGCAGGGGGATGAAATCGCCGACAGCCTTCACCAAGTCTCCTACCACTCACAGCGCTGACCGCCTGGTGGGGCCAACTTAAACCGTTACTCGGTGGGGCCACTTGCAGCCGTCACCCCGGGGCCAAGAAACACCGTCCAAGACACCCGAGCTACGCCAGGCGGAATCCACCGAGCTGGTAATCAAGGTCAGCCTTGAACTCCAGCCTAGGGACTGCGGCCCGCATGGCCGCGTAGCTCTCCGGCCCGATCGGATACACGGCGGCGGCAAGGAGCTCATCCTCCCCACGCTCCGGAAAGAGCGTGTTGAGCCTCAGGATCTCGTCCCGCGTGAGGCTGATGATCTGGGCCGCGACCTCATCACCGTCCCACCCGATGAGTTCCCAGCCCAACTCGTCAACGTCTTGGTCAATCATGCTGCCCACAGTACGAGCAGGCCCGGGTGACACCTACCGCAATATCTACTGGGAACCTGGCCGTCCACGGAAGTGCCGCGGCCCACCTCTGGCCCCTGTACGGCTCACTGGACAGGCAAGAGGAGCACCCCGGGCCCGCGCGCGGGTGCTCCTCTTGCTCTTCGGCGGCTGGCCGCCGCCCAAAGGGCGTGCCGCTCCGCGGCTCCACATTCACGCCCGAAGGCGCGCACCACAACAGACACAGGCCCCTCTTTTTCCTAAGTAGGAAGACCCTGCGTCACCTGCGTCACTACGGCCCCGAAAACTGGTCCTGACCTGCATCAACAAGGGTGACGCAGAACCCGAATCTCTGCGTCACCCTTCGTCACCTGCGTCACCCCGTGACAGACAGCACCATCACCGGTGACACGGACCGCCACCCCCTGCGTCACCGAAAACCACAGGTCAGCGGCCCAAATGACGCTGATGACGCCGTGACGCAGAAATCCCCACCTCGGACAGATGCCACCCGCACTCCGCCCCGTGGCACTCGCGGCTGGCAGCACACACCAACCGTCGCTCGAACCTTCGGAGGGCACCGAGTGAAGCCCAGCTCCGACCCACAAGCCGTTCTCCGAGGCGGCCTCCCTGACCGGTACCTCACCCCCGAGGACATCGCCGCGATGTTCTCCGTGCCGATTGAGACCGTCTACCACTGGCGCAAGCAGCGCACCGGCCCGCCCGGATTCCGCGTCGGCCGGCACGTCCGCTACGACCCCACCGCCGTCCGCAACTGGGTCACCCAGCAGAGCGACCTCGACGCGGCCGCCTGACCCCCGCTCCTCAGCCCCAAGCCCGTGGCGCTCCTCCGAGTGCCGCGGGCTTCCCCGTGCACGGAAGGACCACTGCCCCACATGGCTGGCCACGTCCAAGACCGCTGGTACAAGACTGAGACCGGCGCCGACGGCAAGTCTCGCCGCGTCAAGACCGATCGCTACGGCAAGGGCAGCCGCTACCGCGCCCGCTACATCGGCCCCGACGGCACCGAGCAGTCCAAGAGCTTCCCCGACAAGCAGAAGCGCCTCGCCGAGAAATGGCTCTCCAACATTGAGACCGACATGGCCCGGGGCACATACGTCGACCCGCGTGCCGCCCGAATCACCTTTCGGAGCTACGCCGCCAAGTGGCTCAAGGGCCAGACCTCGGAGCTGTCGAGTCAGATCGAGATCGAGCGGCGGCTCAGGCTGCACGCCTTCCCGCTGATCGGCTCCCGGCCCCTGGACTCGTTCCGGCCGCAGCACATCCGGGAGCTCTTGGGCGCCCTGGAGTCCAGCTCGATCAGCAACTCCTACGCCAGGAACATCTACAGCGACGTGCGGTCGGTGCTCTCGGCCGCCGTGGACGACGGGCTGTTGCCCCGGAACCCATGCGCGGTGAAGTCCGTACGGCCGCCGGCGGGCGAGCCGCGGCGAGTCGTTCCGTGGAGTGCCGAGCAGGTGCGGGCCGTCCGCGCCGCCCTCCCCGCCCGGTACCGCGCGATGGCAGACGTGGGCGCGGGTTGCGGCCTCCGTCAGGGTGAGATCGTCGGGCTTGCCGAGGATGCCGTGGACTTTGAGGTCGGGGTGCTGCGCGTGGTCCGCCAGGTGAAGCTCATCCGGGGCAAGGCAGTCTTCGCGCCGCCGAAGTGCGACAAGGAGCGTGACGTGCCGCTGCCTACGTACGTCGCTGACTCCCTCCGTGAGCACATGGACGCGTGCAAGCCGGTCGAGGTCACGCTGCCCTGGCGGAAGCCCGATGGCCCTCTGGTAACCGCGCGGCTCCTGTTCACCAACCAGGCCAACGGGGTTGTCTGGCGGAGCAACTTCAACATCCAGGAGTGGAAGCCCGCCATCGCAGCGGCCGGTCTGATCCCCGTCCCGGAGAAGGGCAAGCCGTACGCGGCGGCGCGCGAGCACGGGATGCACGCCCTGCGGCACTTCTACGCGTCGCTCCTCCTGGACGCGGGCGAGAACATCAAGGCCGTCAGCCAGTACCTTGGCCACGCCGACCCGGCGCTGACCCTGCGGGTGTACGCGCACCTCATGCCGTCGAGCCAGGAGCGGACCAGGAAGGCCGTCGACGGGCTGTTTCTGCCGGCGCCTCGCGCCTCTGACGGCCCAGAGACGGCCCAGTGAGCTGAAACGGCCCCCTGCTCTGCACCGAATGGGCAGGTCAGGGGGCCTTTTCGCACCCTCGCCCACAGAGTTCTCCGGGCTTGGGCATGGTCCTACCAGTGTCGCAGACCGCGGCCGGTGTCCCGGAGCCGAACGCGGTCCGCCGTCACGGCCGCGCCGAGCCGGGCTGTGTCCTGGGGATCCGCGACGTGAAGAACAGCGCCACGACGGAGGCGCAGGCGAGGATCGCGAGGGCGGCGCGCAGGCCGTCGAGGCGGGCGGCCGCGTTCGCGTCGAGGGCGGCGTCGGTGACCGCCGGGGAGACGCCCGCCTCGTCCAGGGCGTCGGTGAGCTGGGCGTCCGACAGGAAGGGGATGCCGCTCTGGAGCTCCACGGAGGCCTGGCTCTTGACCTCGGCGGGGACGGCCGGGTTCTGGTCGATGTTGGTCAGGAACGACGAGGTGAGCACCGCGATCATGATCGACCCGGCGAGCGCCGTGCCGATGGAGGCGCCGAGGTTGGTGACGGAGTTCTGCAGGCCACCGACCTGGGCGCTCTCCTCGTCGGGGACGGCGGAGACGGTGACCGATCCCAGCTGGGACGCCAGCGCGCCCATGCCGAGCCCGATGAGCAGCAGCGGCAGGGTGACGACCTCCGCCCCGGCGTCCGCGTCCAGGGCGGCCATCAGGACGATCGCCCCCGCGAGCAGCGCGAACACACCGAGCCGCACCACCCGGCGCGGGGAGACCTCGGGGAAGAAGCGCGGGATCAGCAGCGCCGCCGCGAGCAGGGTCACCGACAGCGGCAGGATGTGGGCGCCGGTCGACAGCGCCGACAGACCGAGGGCGACCGAGAGGTAGAGCGGGACGAGGAAGAAGACGCCCATCTGCACGAGGTACTGGAAGAAGAACATCGTCAGACCGCCGGTCAGCTGCCGGTTCTTCAGCATCCGCGGGTCCACCAGCGGGTCCCCGCCGCCGCGGGCGAGCCGGGCCTCCCAGCGCAGGAAGAACCAGATCAGCAGCAGACCGGCCAGCACCAGCCACACCGTCGGGGAGACGCCGAGCCAGGAGGGCGCGTCGGGCTTGGGCCGCACCCAGCCCCACTCACCGGCCCGCAGGACGCCGTAGACGAAGGCCCCGAGACCGGCCGCGGACAGGAAGGCGCCCACCACGTCGAGGCGCGGCGGCTCCGTGATCGGGGCGTCGGCGATGCGCCGCGCGAAGACGAGGATGACGAGCACCAGCAGCACCTCGCCCGCGAAGACCCACCGCCAGGAGAAGTACGTCGTGGCGAGACCGCCGATCAGCGGTCCGAGCGCGATGGCGACCGCCCCGGCCGCCGCCACCACGCCGTACGCGGTCGGACGCCGTTCCGTCGGGAAGTTCCCCGCCACCAGGGCCACGATCGCGGGCATGATGAGCGCCGCGCCGACCCCCTCCAGGAACGACCAGCCGATCAGCAGGACCGTCAGGTTCGGGGCGAGCGCCGTCGTGAGCGAGCCGCAGCCGTACACGACGCAGCCGATCATGAACGCGCGCTTGCGGCCGATCAGAGCCCCCACGGTGCCCCCGGGGATCATCAGCATCGCCATCACCAGCGTGTACGCCGTAATGGCGCCCTGGATGCCGGTCACCGTGGTGCCCACGTCCTCGGCGACCGTCGCGATGGACACGTTCATGACGGAGCTGTCGAGCGCCATCAGGAACTGCCCCGCCGCCAGGGTCAGCAGAACGGTGGTGGCCCCCGTCGACCTCCGGGCCTGGTGTGCCTTCGCTGTCATGCTCCGATGCTTGCCCCGGCGGACGCGCCGCGCCGACGGCCCGCCGCCGACGTCCCCCACCTGGCGGACGCCGAAGGGCCCGCCGCCCCCACGGGGACGACGGACCCTTCGCACACGACCTGCCCGGACGGACCCGTCAGCCGCTGCCGACGAAGACCACCATCAGCAGCCACACCACCGGCGCCGTCGGCAGCAGCGAGTCCAGCCGGTCCATGATGCCGCCGTGACCCGGCAGCAGCGTGCCCATGTCCTTGATGCCGAGGTCACGCTTGATCATCGACTCGCCCAGATCACCCAGCGTCGCGCTCGCCGCGACCGCCAGACCGAGCAGCAGACCCTGCCACCACGTGCCGTCGTCGATCATGAACTGCATGCACAGCGCACCCGCCGCCATCGCGAACGCGACCGCCCCGAGCAGACCCTCCCGGGTCTTCCCCGGACTGATCCGCGGCGCCAGCTTGTGCTTGCCGAACCGCCAGCCGACCGCATAAGCGCCCGTGTCGCTGACCACCGTCAGCAGCAGGAACGTCAGCACCCGCTGCGGACCGTCGTCCGCGGTCAGCAGCAGCGCCACGAACGTCGCCAGGAACGGCACGTAGAACGCGGCGAACACACCCGCCGTGACGTCCTTCAGATAGCCCTCGGGCGGCTCCGTCATCCGCCACACGAGGACGGCCAGCGCCGTGAGCGCCATCGCCACCCACGCGCCCTCCGCGCCCCGCACGTACCCGGCGACGACCATCGCCGCGCCGCCGACCGCGAGCGGGACCAGCGGCGCCTTGATGCCCTTGCGCTCCTGGAGACGGGAGGTCAGCTCCCACAGGCCGACCACCACGGCGACCGCTATCACCCCGACGAACGCCGGCTTCCAGATGAACAGCGACGCGATGATGACCGCGCCGAGCCCCACGCCGACCCCTATCGCCGCACCCAGGTCACGGCCCGCGCTCTTCTTCTGCCGCGGCTGCTGCCGGGGCGAAGGAGCGTGCGGCGGCTGGGAGGGGCTGGACATGGGCTCCTGCGGGGGCTCGTGCGGCGGGTGCTCGTGCGGCGTCTCGTCACGGAACAGGGGACCGCTCGGCAGAGCGGCCCCCCGGTCGTGATCGTCCTGGTTGTCGCCGGCGGGAACGTCGGACACGATGGGCATGGGCCGAGTCTGCGCCGCCAGCCGCCCGTCGTAGGCGGGACCCGCCGGGGCAGGCCCCTGGTCGGGTCCCCCGAAGCCGGATCCGGCCGGGGCCCCCCAGGATGAGTCGTTCATCAGACCTCGAGGAGCTCGGCTTCCTTGTGCTTGAGCAGCTCGTCCACCTGCGCCACGTACTTCGCGGTGGTGTCGTCCAGCTCCTTCTCCGCGCGGCGGCCCTCGTCCTCACCGACCTCGCCGTCCTTGACGAACTTGTCGATGGTCTCCTTGGCCTTGCGGCGCACCGAGCGGATCGAGATCTTGGAGTCCTCGGCCTTGCCCTTGGCGACCTTGATGTACTCCTTGCGGCGCTCCTCGGTCAGCTCCGGGAAGACCACACGGATGATGTTGCCGTCGTTGCTCGGGTTGACGCCCAGGTCCGAGTCGCGGATGGCCTGCTCGATGTTGCGCAGCGCGCTCTTGTCGAACGGGGTCACCACGGCCATGCGCGGCTCCGGAACGGAGAACGACGCCAGCTGGTTGATGGGGGTGATGGCACCGTAGTAGTCCGCCACGATCTTGTTGAACATCGCCGGGTGCGCACGGCCCGTGCGGATCGCGGCGAAGTCCTCCTTGGCGACCACGACGGCCTTCTCCATCTTCTCCTCGGCCTCGAGGAGGGTCTCTTCGATCACCACTTGCTCCTGCGTGTCGTCGCGTTGTGTCCTGCACGGTGTACGACCGGCAGGGCTCTGTCCATCCCCCTCGCGGGGACCGTCCCCCTCACGGGGTGCGGCCCCGACGCGGGGCGGTTCCCGGTTCGGGTCAGGCCCGGGTGCCCTGGTCGCTCACGAGCGTGCCGATCTTCTCACCCTTCACCGCGCGAGCGATATTGCCCTCGGCGAGCAGCTCGAAGACGAGGATCGGAAGGGTGTTGTCCCGGCACAGGGTGATCGCGGTGGCGTCGGCGACCTTCAGGTTGCGGGAGAGCACCTCGCCGTACTCCAGCGCATCGAACTTGACCGCGTCCGGGTTGGCCTTCGGGTCGGAGTCGTACACGCCGTCGACACCGTTCTTGCCCATGAGGAGGGCCTCGGCGTCGATCTCCAGGGCACGCTGGGCGGCGGTCGTGTCCGTGGAGAAGTACGGCATGCCCATACCGGCGCCGAAGATGACCACGCGGCCCTTCTCCAGGTGGCGCACGGCCCGCAGCGGGATGTACGGCTCGGCGACCTGGCCCATGGTGATGGCGGTCTGGACGCGCGAGTCGATGCCCTCCTTCTCCAGGAAGTCCTGGAGGGCGAGGCAGTTCATCACCGTGCCGAGCATGCCCATGTAGTCGGAGCGGGCCCGGTCCATGCCGCGCTGCTGGAGCTCGGCGCCACGGAAGAAGTTGCCGCCGCCGATCACGATCGCGATCTGGGCGCCGTCGCGGACGACGGCCGCGATCTCGCGCGCGATGGCGTGCACGACATCCGGGTCGACTCCGAGACCGGTGCCTCCGGAGAAAGCCTCACCGGACAGCTTCAGCATGAAGCGGCCGGCCTTTTTGCCGTTGTTGTCGTCGCCCTGTGCGGCGCCCTGATTCATGGGGATCTCCTCGTGCACATACGAAGAAGGCCATTGCCTGGGGTCCTTGCGGTGTCCCGTACGGCAATGGCCTCCTCGTCAGATCTGCGGCCGTCCCGCGCGGACGCGAGCGGCTGCTTCAGACCCTACCGGGGTCCGGTGTCCGTTGCGTACGGACTCAGATGCCGACCTTGATGCGGGTGAAGCGCTTCAGGGTCACGCCGGCCTCGTCCAGGATCTGCTGGACGGACTTCTTGTTGTCCAGCGCGTACGGCTGGCCGAGCAGCGTGGCGTCCTTGAAGAAGCCGTTGACGCGACCCTCGACGATCTTGGCGATCGCGGCCTCGGGCTTGCCCTCGGCGCGGGTGGTCTCCTCGGCGACGCGACGCTCGGTCTCGACGACCTCGGCCGGGACGTCCTCGCGGGTGAGGTACTTCGGCGCGAAGGCGGCGATGTGCTGGGCGACACCCTTGGCGACGTCGGCGTCGGCCTTGTCGAACTCGACGAGGACACCGATCTGCGGCGGGAGGTCCGGCATCGTGCGGTGCATGTACGCGAAGACGAAACCGTCGGCGTACTGCGCGAAGCGGTCCAGGACGATCTTCTCGCCGAGGTTGGCGTTGGCCTCGTCGACGTACGCCTGCACGGTCTTGCCGGCCTCGATCTCGGAGGCGAGCAGCGCGGCGATGTCGGCCGGGGAGGTGGCGGCGACGTGGGCGGCGAGCGCGTTGGCGACGGCGAGGAACTTGTCACCCTTGGCGACGAAGTCCGTCTCGCACTTCAGCTCGACCAGGACACCGGAGGTGTTGTCGTCGGCGATGAGGGAGACCACGGCGCCGTTCTCGGCAGAGCGGCCCTCGCGCTTGGCGACGCCCTTCTGGCCCTTGATGCGGAGCGCCTCGACGGCCTTGTCGACGTTGCCGTCGGCCTCGTCCAGGGCCTTCTTGCAGTCCATCATGCCGGCGCCGGTGAGCTCGCGGAGCTTCTTGACGTCAGCGGCGGTGTAGTTCGCCATGAGTCTGTTTCTCTCTCGAAGTCTGAAAGATCGGGCGGGTCCACGGGTGGACGGCGGGGGCTTCGTGGGCCCCCGCCGTCGTCACCCGAAGGTCCTGAGGGACCGGAAGGGTCAGGCCTGCTCGGCGTCGGCGGCCGGAGCCTCGGCAGCCGGGGCCTCGGCAGCGGGGGCCTCAGCGGCCGGAGCCTCGGCGGCCGGAGCCTCGTCGGCCTTCTTCTCACCCTCGAGCAGGTCGCGCTCCCACTCGGCGAGCGGCTCGCCGGCGGCCTTCTCGCCCGGCTTCTGGTCGCCGGTCGCGGCGCCGGAGCGGGCGATGAGGCCCTCGGCGACGGCGTCGGCGATCACGCGGGTGAGCAGGGTGACGGAGCGGATCGCGTCGTCGTTGCCCGGGATCTTGTAGTCGACCTCGTCGGGGTCGCAGTTGGTGTCGAGGATCGCGACGACCGGGATGTGGAGCTTGCGCGCCTCACCGACGGCGATGTGCTCCTTCTTGGTGTCGACGATCCAGACGGCGCTCGGCACCTTCTGCATCTCGCGGATACCACCGAGGGTCTTCTCCAGCTTGGCCTTCTCGCGGGAGAGGACCAGGAGCTCCTTCTTGGTGAGGCCGGAGGCGGCCACGTCCTCGAAGTCGATCTGCTCGAGCTCCTTGAGGCGCTGCAGACGCTTGTAGACGGTCGAGAAGTTGGTGAGCATGCCGCCCAGCCAGCGCTGGTTGACGTACGGCATGCCGACACGGGTCGCCTGCTCGGCGATGGCCTCCTGGGCCTGCTTCTTCGTACCGACGAACATGATGGAGCCGCCGTGCGCGACGGTCTCCTTGACGAACTCGTAGGCGCGGTCGATGTACGACAGCGACTGGAGCAGGTCGATGATGTAGATGCCGTTGCGCTCGGTGAAGATGAAGCGCTTCATCTTCGGGTTCCAGCGACGGGTCTGGTGACCGAAGTGGACGCCGCTCTCCAGCAGCTCCCGCATCGTGACGACGGCCATGGCCGTATCTCCTTGGGTTGATCGGTTGTGTCCTGACGCCCCGACGCGCCGTGCCACGAAGGACCGATCGGCGCTGCCACCGTCGAGGAGACCAGTGGCGGGGCGTGCGAAGTCGACCCGGTGACCCGGGTCGCCATGGAAAGTGTACGGGACCCCGGAGGCACCGGGTGACGGCACTGTCCACAACCCGGCGGTTGTCCACAGATTCCGGCGATACCGGTCACGACCCCCGCCGCCCGGGCAGCCTGCAGCCATGAACCTTCACCTCGCACCCGCCACCACACTGCTGCTCACCCTGGTCACCGCGATCTGGCCGGTGGGACCGCCCCGCCCCGAGGTCCTGCGCGGCTGGAAGCCACCCCCCGGCCCGTACGCCGCGGGCCACCGCGGCATCGACCTCGCCGCCCCACCGGGCACCCCGGTCCGCGCCCCCGCCGCCGGCACGATCACCTTCGCGGGCCCGGTCGCGGGCCACGGCGTCCTCACCCTCACCCTGCCGGACACGGGCACGCCGCCCCTGCGCACCACGTACGGCCCGGTGGACCCCCTGGTGCGCCCGGGCGCGACCGTCCGCGCGGGCGAGGTCATCGGCCACGTGGCGGACGGGGACGGCCACTGCCCGCGCAGCTGCCTCCACTGGGGCCTGCTGCGCGGCGGCACCTACCTGAACCCGCTCACCCTGATCGGAGCCGGGACGCCGAGACTCCTCCCGGTCTGGGGGCAGCCACCCGTGTAGACGGAAGAGGGAGGGAGGTGGGGAGGGGTGGGCGCGGGGAGGGGTGGGGGGCGGGGGGGGAGGGGGAGGGCCCCCAAGCCGAAGGTTCTCGCGAGGCGGGGTCAGGCGCCGCGGATTCCGCCCAGGGCCATCGACACGGCCGCTTCCGTGATGGTTGCCGGGTCCTCGGCCGCGCCGAGTTCGATGCGGCGGACGGCAGCGTCGACGACGCCCTGGAGGAGCATGGCTTCCAGGCGGGGCTGGGGGCGGCCCAGGTCGGTGAGGGCTTCGACGATCATGGTGACCAGGCCGCCGTGGGCGGCGCGGATCTTCTCGCGGGCGCCGTCGTCGAGCTCGCTCGCGGAGATCGCGACCACCGCGCGGTGGCGCCGGTCCCCCACCAGCTCAAGCTGGCTGCGGACGTACGCCTCAACCTTGCCCTCGGCGGTGTCGGCGGCGGCCATGGCCGTCTCGACCTCGGCGGCCCAGACGGGGAAGTCGACGGCGCAGAGTTCTTCGACCACTGCGGCCCGGGAGCGGAAGTACTCGTAGACCGAGGAGCGGGCGAGGCCCGTGCGCTCGGCGAGGGCGGGGAAGGTCAGCGCCTCCGTGCCGCCTTCGGACAGCAGGGAGCGCGCGGCGTCGAGCAGGGCGCCGCGCTGCATGGTCCGGTGCTCGGCCACGGAGGCCGCTCGAATCCTGGGCACGGATCCACTGTACGGCGAGAGGGCCTCGCTCGGTCAGCGGCCCACGTCGGCCAGTTTGGCGCGCAGCTGAAGGACGGACTTGGTGTGGATCTGGCTGACCCGGCTCTCGGTGACGCCGAGAACGTGGCCGATCTCGGCCAGGGTGAGGCCTTCGTAGTAGTACAGCGTGACGACGGTCTTCTCGCGTTCGGGGAGGGTGTTGATGGCGCGGGCGAGGAGCCGGCGCAGCTCGCGGTCCTCGGCGACCTCGACGGGGTTGTCGGCGGCGGTGTCCTCGAGGGTGTCCATGAGGGAGAGCCGGTCGCCGCCTTCGCCGCCGACGTGGAGGAGCTCTTCGAGGGCGACCACGTTGGCGAGGGACAACTGGCTGAAGACGGAGTGGAGTTCCTCCAGGGTGACGCCCATTTCGTCGGCGACCTCGGCTTCGCTGGGGGTGCGTCGCAGCTGGGCTTCGAGGGTGGCGTAGGCGCGTTCGACGTTGCGGGCCTTCTGGCGGACGGAGCGGGGGATCCAGTCGAGGGCGCGGAGTTCGTCGATCATGGCGCCGCGGATGCGGGTGATGGCGTAGGTCTCGAACTTGATGGCCCGCTCGACGTCGAACTTCTCGATGGCGTCGATGAGTCCGAAGACTCCGGAGGAGACGAAGTCGGCCTGCTCCACGTTGGAGGGCAGGCCGACACTGACGCGTCCGGCGACGTACTTCACGAGGGGTGAGTAGTGCAGGATCAGCTGTTCCCGTAGCCGCTCGTCGCCGGTGTCCTTGTACGAGCGCCAGAGTTCGTCGAGCGAGGTCGGGGCGGGCGGTCGCACGGTGCCCCGGGCTGCTGGGGGCACCGCAGCGCGGTCAGACCCGGAGGTGTGCTGGGGCATGCGTCGCCTTGAGCCGTTCTGCTGTCGGGTGCGAAGGGGTCGTTCCGGTCGTCGGGTGCGGGATCCTCGTGAGCGTAGCGTGAGTGGGCTGTCGCGGTGCGCGAACGTCCGGGGTTCGCGCCGGTCCGGGTGGCTGGCGTCGCCCGCATCTTCGAACGGGGGCCGTGGCGCGGGTCGGCCCCTCGGGTGCGGCCGAGAGAACTCGATTGCTCATTGGATTCACCTTTTCACCCGAATGCTCGGGGTCAAGTACCGCCATGCCGGGCGTTCGAGGGTTCTGTGCGGGTGTTCGTCAACCGCCAGTCGTTCTGTTGTCGCTCGACGAACCCGAGGGAGTGGAGTTCGTACAGCTTGGCGAGGGTGTGGTCGGGGCCGGTGCCGGCGCGTGCGGCGATGTCGTCGAGGGCTGCGGGGTGGTGGCCGGGGAGGGCTTCGAGGATGTGGGCGGTGTCGGGGTCGAGGAGGTCGCGGGGCAGGACGGGGCCGCGGCGGGGTGGGGCGAACTGTCCGATGTCGCCGACGAGTTCGATGATTTCGGCGGCGTCGGTGACGAGGGTGGCCTCGCCGCGGAGGAGTTCGTGGACGCCGGCGGAGAGGCCGCTGGTGACGGGTCCGGGGACGCCCATGGTGTGGCGGCCGAGGGTGGCGGCGGCGCGGGCGGTGACGAGGGAGCCGCTGCGGTATTCGGCTTCGACGACGACGGTGCCGCGGGTGAGGGCGGCGATGACGCGGTTGCGGAGGACGAAGCGGCTGCGGGTGGGGTGGCTGCCGGGTGGGAGTTCGCCGATGACGAGGCCTTGTTCGGCGATGCGGCGGATGAGTGCGGCGTGGCCGCGGGGGTAGGGCATGTCGACGCCGCAGGCGAGTACGGCGACGGTGGCGCCGTCGGAGCCGAGGGCGCCGCGGTGGGCGGCGCCGTCGATGCCGAAGGCGGCTCCGGAGACGACGACCCAGCCGCGTTCGGCGAGGTCGGCGGCGAGGGTGGCGGCGGTGTGGGCGCCGTAGGGGGTGCAGGCGCGGGCGCCGACGACGGCGACGGAGCGGAGGGCCCAGCTGCGGAGGTCGGCGGGGCCGCGGATCCAGAGGCCGATGGGTCGGGTGTCGTGGAGGTCGTCGAGCTGGCTGGGCCACTCGGTGTCGCCGGGGATGAGGAAGCGTCCGCCGCAGCGGGTGATGCGGTCGAGGTCGTGCTCGGGTGCGGCGGTCCGGGCCCGGCGTCGCCAGCTCTCGATCCTTTTGGTGCTGGTGCCGGGGAAGGCGGTGTTGTCGGGTGGGGCGCCGCTGGTGCCGGTGGCCGGTGCCTCGTCACGGGCTGCCGTGCTGTCCTTGGTCGCGGGGAGCAGCGTCTCGGTGTCGGCGCCGGTCGGGACCGGTTCGCTGTGGCCGTCTGTCAGGAGCTGGAGGAAGTGTGTCGGGCCGTGGCGGCGTAAGGCGCGTCCTGCGTGTTCGTCGCCGGGTTCGATGATGTGGGTGAGGGCGGCGCGGGCGAGGCGTTCCTCGTCGGACGGGGTGGTCATGACCACTCTCCTGTGGCTCCGGCGGGGGCGGGGACGCCTCGGGCGATGCCCGTGCGCAGTTCGAGGGCGAGGGCGAGGTCTTCGGCGTCGGGCCGGTCGTGGCCGGCGAGGTCGGCGACGGTCCAGGCGACGCGGAGGACGCGGTCGAGGCCGCGGGCGGTGAGCAGGCCGCGTTCGATGTCGCGTTCGGCGGCGGCGAGGGCGCCGGGTGCGGCGGTGAAGCGGGTGCGGAGTTCGTGGCCGGGGACTTCGCTGTTGACCGTCCAGGGCGTGTCGTCGAGGCGGGCGGCGGTGCGGGCTCGGGCTTCGCGGACGCGGTCGGCGACGGTGGTGCTGGGTTCGCCTCGGCTGCTTTGGCCGAGGAGGTCGCTGCGGGTGACGGGTTCGACCTCGATGCGGAGGTCGACGCGGTCGAGGAGGGGTCCGGAGAGCCGGGCTTGGTAGCGGCGGATGACGGAGGCGGGGCATTCGCAGCCGGCGCCGTGGAGGGTGTGGCGTCCGCAGGGGCAGGGGTTGGCGGCGAGGGCGAGGAGGAAGCGGGCGGGGAGGCGGACGACTCCGGCGGCTCGGGCGACGACGACGTGGCCGGATTCGAGGGGCTGGCGGAGTGCGTCGAGGGATTTCGTCGAGAATTCCGGTGCTTCGTCGAGGAAGAGGACGCCTCTGTGGGCGAGGGAGACGGCGCCGGGGCGGGGCAGTCCGTTGCCGCCGCCGATGAGGGACTGCATGGTCGCGGAGTGGTGGGGTGCGCAGTAGGGCGGGCGGTGGACGAGGGGTTCGCCGGGCGGGAGGATGCCGGCGACGGAGTGGACGGCGGTCACTTCGAGGGATTCCTGGCGGGTGAGGGCCGGGAGGATGCCGGGGAGCCGTTCGGCGAGCATGGTCTTTCCGGCGCCTGGTGGTCCGGTGAGGAGTAGGTGGTGGCCGCCTGCGGCGGCGATTTCCAGGGCGCGGCGCGCGGTGTGCTGGCCGGCGACGTCGGCGAGGTCGGGTCCGTCGGCGGGGCCGGCGGCGAGTCCGGTGCCGATTCCGGCGCCGGGGACGAGGAGTCCGGCGAGCATGGGGTCGGGTCTGCCGTCGTCGTGGGGTTCTTCGTCGGGTACGGGTTCGTCGGCGAGGATCGCGATGAGTTGGCGCAGGGTGCGGACGCCGAGGACGGAGACGCCGGGGACGAGGGCGGCTTCGCCCGCGGTCTGTTCGGGGACGACGACCTGTCGGTATCCGGCGTCGGCTGCGGCGAGGACGGCGGGCAGGACGCCGCGGACGGGCCGGACGCGGCCGTCGAGGCCGAGTTCGCCGATGAGGACGAGGTCGGCGATGGTGCGGGGGTCGATGCGTTCGGCGGCGCCGAGGACCGCGGCGGCGACGGCGAGGTCGAAGCCGGAGCCGCCTTTGGGTACGGATGCAGGGCTGAGGCCGACGGTGAGTTTCTTCTGGGGCCATTCGGCGCCGGCGTTGACGATGGCGGCGCGGACGCGGTCGCGGCTCTCGCTGAGGCTTTTGTCGGGGAGTCCGACGAGGGTGAAGGCGGCGACTCCGGCTTCGAGGTCGGCCTGGACTTCGACGACGACGCCTTCGACGCCGACGAGGGCGACGGAGCAGGTGCGGGCGAATCCCATTCAGGCCACCCCTTGGGCGTGGGTGATGACGGGTGCGCCGCGGCGGGGCAGGACGACGCCGATGAGGTCGATGCGGACGGCGCCGCCGGCGGGTGGTCCGCCGTGGGTGTCGAGCCAGTGGGCGGCGAGGTGCCGCAGCCGCTGGGCCTTGCGAGGCGTGACGGCTTCCATGGGGTGCTGGAAGGTCCCGTCGCGGCGGGTCTTGACCTCGCAGAAGACGAGGGTGTCGCCGTCGCGGGCGACGATGTCGATCTCGCCGGCCCGCCCGCAGCGCCAGTTCCTGGCGAGGATGTGCAGGCCGGTCGCGGCGAGCGTGCGGGCGGCGACGTCTTCGCCGTACCGCCCGAGTGCTCCGGTTGCGTTCATTCGGTACCACCTCCGGCACCGACTGTGACGCACCGCTACTCCGCGTGTGCGGGGCTGTGGACAGTGGGCCGGTTGTGGACAACCGGGCCACTCCTACGGGCGGTTTCTGCTGCTGTGCGGTTTCGGGCCGCGCGGGTGGGTATCAGCTGCCGGGAAGCTCGAGGTCGCTCTTGTTGAGCTCCTCGATGTTCACGTCCTTGAAGGTGAGAACACGGACCTGCTTGACGAACCGGGCCGGCCGGTACATGTCCCAGACCCAGGCGTCGGCCATGGAGACCTCGAAGAACACCTCGCCCTGGACCGAGTGCACCTGCATCTCGTAGTCGTTGGTGAGGTAGAACCGCCGCTCGGTCTCGATCACGTATTTGAACAGCCCGACGACGTCGCGGTACTCCCGGTAGAGCTTCAGCTCCATCTCGGTCTCGTACTTCTCGAGGTCCTCGGCGCTCATGGCATGTTCCCCTTCAGCCGTGCGTCCCCCTATTGTGCGCCAGTCGCCCGTGCCCCTAAACGATTTCCGGGGCGAGGTCGAGCGGCTTGCTCGGGGGTCCTTCGTCGAGCAGCGCGTCCAGCAGCTCGGCGAGTCTGTTGGGGTACACCGTCTCACGGGCCGCCGACAGTTCGGCGGAGGTCCACCATCTCAGGCCCGCGACGCTCCGGGCCTCCAGCTCGGTGAGCCCGCCGGGGGCGGTGGCGGTCTGCGTGGTGCGGGCCAGGTAGTACCACTCCTCCTGGTCCCAGCGGCGGCCGGCGAAGGGGAACGAGCAGTAGCGCCGCCACAGCACGGGGCCGAGTTCCACGTCGGTGATGCCGGTCTCCTCGGCGAGTTCGCGCAGTGCGGCCTGCTCGTGGGTCTCGTCGCCCTCGATGCCGCCTCCGGGCGTGAACCACCAGGTCTGGGCGGGGTCGTCGGGCTCGTATCCGTGGAGGAGGAGGATGCGGTCGTCGGGGTCGAGCAGGACGACCCGCGCCACCCGCCGCCGCTCGACCGCCTCCGCGGCCTCTGCTGCGTCAACCGCCTCGACCGCCTCGACCACGGGCTCGCCGCGCCCCTCGCCCGCCGCCGCCAGCCCGTCGCCCGTTGCCGTCACGTCGTCGGTCCCGGCCGCCACGCCCTCGTCCCCCGCCGCCGGCCCCTCGCCCGCCGCCGTCAGCCCGTCGCCCGTTTCCGTCACGTCGCCGGTCCCGGCCGCCACGCCCTCGTCCCCCGCCGTCATGCGTTCACCCTGTCCTCGGACTTCCCCGCGGACGCCGCCGCGGGCTTCCTGGAGCCGGCGCCCAGGCGCCTGGCCAGCGGGCCGTACGCGGCTCCGGCAAGGATCAGTACACACCCGGCGACGATCGCGGAGAAGAGCGGCACGACCGGGCCGGGCCGGGAGATGCCGCCGGGCAGGTCGGCGAAGCCGGCGGGCCTTTCAAGGACGCCCTCGGCGGGCCAGGCGACGGCGTCGACGCGCCCGACGACGGCCGAGCGCGGCACCGAGCCGTGGCCGGCCTCCTGGAGGTGGGCGCGGGAGTCCATCGAGGTGTGCCGTTCGTCGCCGAGCAGGAAGAGGCTTCCGTCGGGCACGGTCGCGGAGAACTTCTGCCCGGACGCGGCCTTCCCGGCCTGCAGATACGGTTCGTCGACCGGCTTGCCGTTGATGGTGAGGCGACCGTCGGCGCCGCAGCAGGCGACGGTGTCGCCGCCGACGCCCACGACCCGCTTGACCATGGTCACGTTGCCCCAGAGCGGGTCCTGGAAGACGACGACGTCGCCGCGCTTCACGTCCGCGCCGTCGACGCGCTCGGCGAGGACCTTGGAGCCGACGTCGAGCGTCGGGGTCATGGAGTCGCTGGGCACCGAGAAGGGCTGGTAGAGGACGGCCCCGACGACGAAGCCACCGAGGAAGAGCACGAAGCCGACGGCCACGGCCAGCCCCGACAGGACACTGCCGAGGCGGCCGTGGCCGTCCTTCGTACGCGGTTCGACGCTCATGGGCACCTCGGGCTCGGGAGATCCGCCGGCCGTCCGCACGACGGTCCGGGACGGCACCCTACCCGCGGGTCGCTACTGAGCGGTATGGGCGGACGCGGCTCCCACGGGGGCGGAGAGCTTCCTGCGCCGCCACAGCACCAGCGGGAGCGCCCCGGCGAAGCCGAGCGCGCCCGGTGCGACGGCCAGCGCCTGGCTGAGGCCGGGCTGGTCGAAGGTCTCCGGGACGGGCAGGGTGGCCCAACGGGTCACCGGCCAGGCGACGACCACGGCCCGGCCCACGACCTCGTCGTTGGAGACGGTGCCGCCGCCCGCGAGCTCCATGTGGAAGCGGGAGTCGAGCGAGTTCTGCCGGTTGTCGCCCATGACCCAGATACGGCCCTCGGGGACCTTGACCGGGCCGAAGGCCGGATCGCAGGGCACCGAGCCCGGGTGGAGGTAGGCGCTCTCGTCCAGCTCCTTGCCGTTGACGACGACCTTGCCGCCCTCCTTGCAGGAGACCGTGTCGCCGCCGATCGCGATGACCCGCTTGATCAGGTCCTTCTCCTCGGCGGACGGCATGAGGCCGATCCAGCTCAGAACCGTCTGCAGCGCGTTGGGCTCGGGCGTGTTGCCGTCCTCGAGCCAGCCGCCCGGGTCGTGGAAGACGACGACCTCGCCGCGCTCCGGCTCCGAGCCGAACCACGGGGTGAGCTTGTCGACGAGGACCCGGTCGCCCCGCTGGAGCGTGTTCATCATCGAGTCCGAGGGGATCGAGAACGCCTGCACCAGGAAGGTCTTGATCAGCAGCGCGAGCACGAGCGCGATGCCGATGAGCAGGGGCAGTTCCTTCCAGAAGGAACGCGGCTTCTTCTGGGCGCGGCCGCCGCGGCCCGACGGGCCCTCGTCCCCGCCGCTGCCGTCGCCGCTGCCGTCGCCGTCACCGTCCTGGAAGCCGCCGTCACCGTCCGGGCCGCCCGCAGGGGCCCCCGTCGGACCGCCCGCGGGGCCCCCGGCCGGACCGCCCGCCGGGCCGGAACCCGGCATCGCGCCCTGGTCCGCACGCTGCTCGGAGCCCTGACCCGGGTGGTCGCCCGGGCGCTGGGCGGAGCGTGGGTCGGGGTCCGGGTGGCCCGTGGCGTCATCCGTCATGGCCGCCGCCGACGGGACGGGCCGCTCGGGCCGCTCGGGCCGCTTCTCGGGCTCGCCGTGTCCGGATCGTGCGCCGACGGCCAAATCCCCCACATCCACTCCTCAGTCCGTGCAATCGCCCGCCCCGGAACAGGGACAGGCCCACCACTCCCATAACGAGCAGAAGTTCCGCAGGGGTCGGGAGCCGGGGCAATCCGTTCAGATCATGCCGGTAAACACTATGCGACACGCCTGGTGGACCGGCCGCGTCCGCCCCGCCGCGGCTCGCCGCCGGTTCCGGTACGGACGCGAAGGTCGCACGCTCCTCGAGGCCGCGCCAGTGGCCGACCGGCCAGGCGATGACGACGGCCCGGCCGACGATCCGGTCCTCCGCGACCGTGCCGTGCTCCGGCTCGTCGAGGTGGAAGCGCGAGTCGGCGGAGTCGGAGCGGTGGTCGCCCAGCACGAAGACCCTCCCCTGCGGGACCTTCACCTCGAACGGGATCTTCGAGGGCTCGTTCCCCGGGTGCAGATACGGTTCCTCCAACGCTACGCCGTTGACGGTGATCCGCCCGTCGGCTCCGCAGCACTTCACGGTGTCCCCGCCGACCGCGACGACCCGTTTGATCAGGTCCCGTTCGTCGGCCGAGGGCAGCAGTCCGATGAAGGTCAGCGCCTGCTTGAGCTGCTTGAGGCCGACCGGGTCGTCGGTCGGCGGTGCGGCCTCCTGCTGGAGCCAGTTGCCGGGGTCCTCGAACACCACGACGTCTCCGCGCCGCGGCTTCGAGCCGAACCAGGGGGTCAGCTTGTCGACGAGTACCCGGTCGTCGATCCGGATCGTCTGCTCCATCGAGCCGGACGGGATCACGAAGGCCTGCACCAGGAAGGTCTTCAGTACGAGGGCGATGAGTACGGCGACGGTGACGAGGAGCGGGATCTCCGTGATGGCGGAGCGCCGGCGCCGCCGCTTGACCTTACGGGCGAGCCTGCGCCGCTCGGCCCGCCCCGGAGGCGTACGGCCCGCGCCGTCCGGTTCGGCGCCGGCCCCGCGGCGGCCGGCGGGGGCCTTGCCCCGCCTACCCATGACCGCGGCCGCGCCCCGCCGCGTGGCCGCCTCCGGTCCACTGCGGTACGGAGGCGAAGGCGTCGGTCTCCGGCACGGTGGACCAGCGGGCGAAGGGCCAGCCGATCCAGTCGGCGCGGCCGACGACCTCCTCGACGGGGACGACGCCGCCGCCGGGCTGGCCGAGGTGGTCGCGGGAGTCGCTGGACTGGCTGCGGTGGTCGCCCATCACCCACAGGGTGCCGTCCGGTACGACGATGTCGAAGGGCACGCTGGACGGCTGGTCGCCCAGCATCACGTACTGCTCGCGCACGGGGACGCCGTTGACGGTGATCCGGCCGTCCTTGTCGCAGCAGACCACGCGGTCGCCGCCGGTGCCGATCACCCGCTTCACGAAGTCGGTCTCGTCGGGCTCGGCGAGGCCGAGGGCCGCGGCCGCGTCGTGCAGGAGGCCGGTGACCGGGTTGCCCGAGGGCTCCTCCTGGACGAAGGAGCCGGTGCCGTCGAAGACGACGACGTCACCACGGCGCGGCTCATTGCCGAAACGGTACGCCAGCTTGTTGACCAGGATCCGGTCGCCGATCTGGAGGGTGGGCTCCATCGAACTGCTCGGGACCAGGAAGGGCTGGAGCACGAAGTGGCTGAACAGCAGCAGGAAGACCACGCAGGCGAGGCCGATCACGCCCGTGCGGCGCCAGGTCAGGAACGCGGGCGGCTCGCCCGCCTCTTCTTCCGGAGCCCCGGAACCTCCGCCCGACGGAGCACCGGAGACCCCGCTTTCCGGCCTCTCGGAGACCCCGCCCTCCGGGCCCTCGGACCCGCCGCTCTCCGGACCCTTGGAGACCCCGTCCTCCGGGCCCCCGCACGCGCCGCTTTCCGGACCCTCGGAGGCCCGGCCCTTCCGAGCCCCGGAGAGCCCCGTCCGCGAAGCCCCGGAGGCCGCATTCGTCCCGGAAACGCGCGCGGAGCGCGACCGCTCCTCCTCGCCGGAGGAGCGGTCGCGCTCCGTGTGCTGTGCTTCGGTGTCCATCGGGGGCGAGCCTATCCCGCCGCCCTGTGGGCCGATGCTCAGTTGTCGCGCTTCTCCTTGATCTTGGCGGCCTTGCCGCGCAGCTCACGGAGGTAGTAGAGCTTGGCGCGACGGACGTCACCGCGGGAGACGAGCTCGATCTTCTCGAAGATCGGGCTGTTCACCGGGAAGGTGCGCTCGACGCCGACGGAGAAGGAGACCTTGCGGACCGTGAAGGTCTCGGAGACGCCCGAGCCCTGACGGCGGATGACGACACCCTTGAACTGCTGGATGCGGGAGCGGTTGCCCTCGATGACGCGAACGTGGACGTTCACGGTGTCACCCGGACGGAAGGACGGGACGTCGGAACGCAGCGAAGCGGCGTTCACCTGGTCGAGCAGGGAGGCCATGGAGGTCTCTTTCCTCGCTGATGCCACAGGTCATCAGCGGTACGTACGAATGGTTGGTGATCGCCGTCCGTGCCTGGCGGGCGTCGTTCCCCCTGTGGCAGGGGCGCGCGCCGGACGCACGGCAGCGGCCTATTCTTCCACGGTCTCCGGCCTGCGCCAAAATCGGCCGCCGGGCTCGGGGGCCCAGCCCAGCATGGAGAGGATCTCCCGGTCCTTCTTGTCGAAGGCTGCGGGGTCGCAGCGCTCGATCAGGTCCGGGCGGTTGGCGGCGGTGCGCCGGAAGGCCTCGTCACGGCGCCAGCGGGCGATCTTGCCGTGGTGCCCGCTGAGCAGGACGTCCGGGATGCCGCGGCCGCGCCACTCCGGGGGCTTGGTGTAGACGGGGCCTTCCAGGAGGTTGGCCATGGCGCCCGGGGCGAAGGAGTCGTCGCGGTGCGACTCGGCGTTGCCGAGGACACCGGGCAGCAGCCGGGCCACGGCCTCGGTGATCACCAGGACGGCGGCCTCGCCGCCGGCCAGGACGTAGTCGCCGATGGACACCTCGTAGACCGGCATCCGGGTGGCGTACTCGTCCATCACGCGACGGTCGATGCCCTCGTACCGCGCGGGCGTGAAGATCAGCCAGGGCCGCTCGGAGAGCTCGACGGCGAGCTCCTGGGTGAAGGGGCGCCCGCTGGGGGTGGGGACGACGAGGACCGGCTCGTGCGCGCCGGCCTCGAAGCCGTCCGCGAGGGCCTGGTCGAGGGCGTCGCCCCAGGGCTCGGTCTTCATGACCATGCCGGGGCCGCCGCCGTACGGGGTGTCGTCGACCGTGTTGTGCCGGTCGTAGGTCCAGTCGCGCAGGTGGTGGACGTGCACGTCGAGCACGCCGCGGGCGCGGGCCTTGCCGACGAGGGAGACGTTCAGCGGCTCGAGGTACTCGGGGAAGATCGTGACGACGTCGAGGCGCATCAGGAGGCGTCCTTGCCGGCGTCGTTCTTCGTCTCGGCGGAGTCCTGCTCGGCCGCATCGGTCTGCTCGGCGTCCCGGCCCCGCTCGGCGGCCTCGGCCTGCTCGACGTCGTCGCCCCGCTCGGCGCGCTCGCCCCGCTCGGCGGCCGCGGTCCGGTCGGCGTCCTCGGCCTCCGCCTCGCGCGCGGACGCGACGACGGCCTCGCTGTCGTCGATCAGGCCGGGCGGCGGGGCGATGACGGCTCGCTGGTTCTCCAGGTCGATCTCGGTGACGATCTCCGAGACGAAGGGGATCATCAGCTCGGTGCCGTCGGGCCGTTCCACGATGAACAGGTCCTGGGACGGCAGGTGGGAGATCTCGGAGATCACGCCGACCTCGGTGCCGTCGGCGAGGACCACGTCGAGGTCCACGAGCTGGTGGTCGTAGTACTCGTCCTCCTCCTCGGGCAGCTCGTCGGGGTCGACGTCGGCGATGAGGAGGATGTTGCGCAGGGCCTCGGCCGCGGTGCGGTCCTTGACGCCCTCGAAGCGCAGCAGCAGCCGGCCGCTGTGCACCCGGCCGGTCTCGATGGTCAGCGGCCCGGCGGAGGCCGGGTCGGTGTGCAGGACGGCGCCGGGTCCGAGCCGCAGCTCGGGCTCGTCGGTCCGCACCTCGACGGTGACCTCGCCCTTGATGCCGTGGGCGCGGCCGATCCGCGCGACTACCAACTGCACTGGTGATCTCTCCTGTCGTACGACAACGGGCCGGGGCGGGCCGTCGGCCCTCCCCGGCCCGTGCCGGTGTCAAACTTCAGCGGACCTGGTCCACGTCGACGAGGTCGACCCGGATGCCACGGCCGCCGATGGCGCCCACGACGGTACGCAGCGCACGCGCGGTGCGGCCGTTGCGGCCGATCACCTTGCCGAGGTCGTCGGGGTGGACCCGGACCTCGAGGACGCGCCCACGGCGCAGGTTGCGCGAGGCGACCTGCACGTCGTCGGGGTTCTCGACGATGCCCTTCACGAGGTGCTCGAGAGCCTCCTCGAGCATGATCAGGCCTCGGTCGACTCGGTGGACTCGGCCTCAGCCTCGTCCGCCTTGGCCTTCTTGGCCTTCGGGGTGATGGCCTCACCCTTGGCGTCGTCGCCCTCGAGAGTCTTGGCGAACTCGTCGAAGGAGGCGCGCTTGGCTTCCTTGGTCGCCGGGGCGAGCAGCGGCTTCTCCGGGGCCGGGAGGCCCTTGTGCTTCTGCCAGTCGCCGGTGAGCTTCAGGATGGCGAGAACCGGCTCGGTCGGCTGGGCGCCGACGGACAGCCAGTACTGCGCACGCTCGGAGTCGACCTCGATGCGCGACGGGTTGTACGTCGGGTGGTAGAGGCCGATCTCCTCGATCGCACGACCGTCCCGGCGGGTGCGGGAGTCGGCGACGACGATGCGGTAGTGCGGCTGGCGGATCTTGCCGAGGCGCTTGAGCTTGATCTTGACTGCCACTGGAGTGGTGTCTCCTGGTCTTGACGTGGTTGGGCACTTGAGATGCCACGTGGGGTTGCGGTACTCGGGTGCCCGATGGACGCGTCAGCCGGAGGAGAGAGGGGTCCTGTGCGACTGTCGAGTACAGCTAGCCATTGTGCCACACGCCGTGGGGTCGGCCGTCCGTGGTCCACCGTCCCCGGGTCCCCCGGCCCGGGTCGGCCGAACCGGGTCAGCTCGCGGCGCCCACCGTCTCCGGGATCCGGAACGGCTTTCCGCAGCCGCCGCAGACGATCGGCGCCTGGGCGAGCACGGACGGCACCACGCGTACGTTGCGCCCGCAGTCGCAGACGGCCTTGACGCGGACGCCGCCGCCCGAGGAGCCGTGGCGGGCGGCGGGTCCGCGGAAGGAGCGCTTGGTGTCGGCGGCGGTCGCGACGGTGTGGGCCTTGAGCGCGCGCTGGAGGCGCTCGATGGTGGGCCGGTAGCGCCGCCTGGCCTCCGGGTTCAAGGTGACCAGGGAGAAGCCGCTGCTGGCGTGCGGTTCCTCGGGATGGTCCAGGCCCAGCTCCTCGGCGATCGCGAGGAATCTGCGGTTGTGGTAGCGGCCGGCCCGTGAGGTGTCGCGGACACCTCGGGCGGCGGCGATGCCGTGGACTGCCTCGTGGAGCAGTCGTTCGAAGGAGAGCTCGGCGCCGCAGGCGGACGAGGACTCTCCGATCAGGGACTCGGGCGCGGCAAGGTCGGGCAGCTCGGGGTGGTGCCGCTGAATGTCGGCCCACGCCTGTGCCAGCTCTGCGGCGAGAACAGGTGGTGTCGTGCTCACGTCGGGTACAACGAGCCGGATCCCCTCCGGGTTCCATTCCGGGGCAACTCAAATATTTTGCACGTACCCGTCAGTCGGTACGGATGTGGGGGGAGCGCGCGTACGGCGCATACGCCCCGGCGCGCGGGCAGGTCACGCGCACCGGAGCAGTGTGGGAGGGACAGTACCGGGCGTCTGCCCGATCTCGGGCATCGCCCCCTCCCCCGGCGGGAGTTCGTGGCCGGATCCCGCGCCCGGGGCCCGGGGCCGAAGCCCGTCCGGCCCCAGCACTGGACGGCGGCGCGCCGACGCAGTTCCCTGGCTACGGGGGGTTGTCGTCCGAGTACGGATCCGAGTGACGGATTGGGGCGCTTTCCATGACACCTACGCTCGTCCCGCACCACCCCGCGCGTGACTGGGCAGAGATCCAGGAGCGGATGCTCGTCCCGCTCTACGAGGCGGTGTACGGCCGGCTCGGCGTGGGCGCCGGCTCGCGCGTGCTCGGCCTCGGCTGCGGTTCCGGCCTTGCCCTGCTGATGGCGGCCGGGCGCGGGGCGCGGGTGGCCGGCACCGACCCGGACCACGCGCGCGTGGCGCTGGCGAGGGAGCGGCTGCCCGGGGTTCCGCTCACGGTGTCCGGGCTGCCGGAGGGCGGCCCGTACGACGTGATCACGGCCTTCCACGGCACGGCCGGTGCGGCCGGGGGCCTGGCGGCGGCCACTCCGATGGCGGAACGGGGCGCGGCCGTCGTGCTCGCGGGCTGGGGTCCCGCCGAGCGGTGCGCGACGACGTCGGTGCTGCGGGTCGCGGCGCGGCTGGCGGACCGGCGCCCGGCGGAGCGGGACGCCCTCGAGGAGACGGCCGCGGCGGCGGGTCTGCGGCCGGACGGCTCGGGGCGGGTGGCGTGCCCGTTCGGCTACGCGGACCGGGACAGTGCGGTGCGCGGGCTGCTGTCGACGGGCGAGTTCGACGCGGCCGTACGGGCGACGGATCCGGACCAGGTGGAGAAGGAGCTCCTGGAGGCGCTGGAGCCGTACGTCCGGGCTGACGGGACGGTGTGGATGGCGAACGTCTTCCGGTACGTGGTCGCCCGGGTGGTCTGAGACGGCCGTCAGGACCTGTCCGGCCCTGATCCGCCGGACACCCCCTGGCTAGGCCTCCTTGCCCAGGCGCGGGATGCCCGCCGCCCGGTAGGCCTCGGCCTCCTCCAGGGTCTCGGCGGCCAGCAGGGCCTCGGCGAGGGCGTCGAGCTTGTCGCGGTGTTCGCGGAGCTGGCGCAGGGCGCTCTCGTAGCACTCGTCGACGATGCGGCGCATCTCCTCGTCCACGGTGTCGAGGGTGGCGGGCGCGGCGGAGAGTCCGTAGGCCTGCTGGGCGTCGCCGGGGATGGCGGTGAGGCGGCCGACGCGTTCGCTCATGCCCCAGCGTCCGGCCATGCCGCGCGCGATGTTGGTGACCTGTTCCAGGTCGCTCTCGGCGCCGGTGGTGATGACGCCGAAGACGACCTGTTCGGCGGCCATGCCGCCGAGCGCGCCGATGATCCGGCCGCGCAGGTAGTCCTCGGTGTAGGCGTACTTGTCGGACTCGGGCGTGGAGAGGGTGACGCCGAGGGCGCGGCCGCGGGGGACGATGGTGATCTTGCGGACGGGGTCGGCGCCGGGCTGGAGCATGCCGAGGAGGGCGTGGCCGCTCTCGTGGTAGGCGGTGCGGCGGCGCTCCTCCAGGGGCATGACGAGGGGGCGTTCGGCGCCGAGCTGGACCTTTTCCAGGGCGTCGGAGAGGTCGGACTGGGTGACGGCCTGCTGCTGGCGTTTCACGGCGAGCAGGGCGGCCTCGTTGGCGAGGTTGGCGAGTTCGGCGCCGGTCATGCCGGGGGTGGTCTTGGCGACGTGTTCGAGGTCGACGTCCTGGGCGAGGGGGATCTGCCGGGTGTGGATCCTGAGGATGGCCTCGCGGCCGCCGCGGTCGGGCGGGTTGACGTGGACGATCCGGTCGAAGCGGCCGGGGCGGGTGAGGGCCGGGTCGAGGACGTCGGCGCGGTTGGTGGCGGCGAGGACGATGACGCCTTCGGAGCCGGTGAAGCCGTCCATCTCGGTGAGGATCTGGTTGAGCGTCTGCTCGCGCTCGTCGTGGCCGCCCATGCCGGCGCCGGCGCCGCGGGCCCGGCCGATGGTGTCGATCTCGTCGATGAAGATGATCGCGGGTGCGACCTTGCGGGCCTCGTTGAACAGTTCGCGGACCCGGGAGGCGCCGACGCCGACGATCATCTCGATGAACTCGGAGGCGGAGGCGGAGAAGAAGGGCACGCCCGCCTCGCCGGCGACGGCCCGGGCGAGGAGGGTCTTGCCGGTTCCGGGCGGTCCGGCGAGCAGTACGCCGCGGGGCATCTTGGCGCCCATGTCGCGGTAGGCGTCGGGGTTCTTCAGGAAGTCGACGACGTCGTTGAGCTCGCCCTCGACCTCGTCGATGCCGGCGACGTCCTCGAAGGTGGTGCGTCTGCCGCCTTCGAGTTCGACGGGCTTGGGCGGGGCCTTGCGGCCGAGCATGCCGCCGGCGCCGCCCATGCCGGCGCTCATGCGGCGGGCGATGAACACCCACAGGAGGACGAGCAGCAGCATCGGGGCGAGCGAGATGAGCAGGTTGGCGAGGAAGCTGCGTTCCTGGACGACCGGTTCGGCGGTGACGGTGACGTTGTTCTTGGTGAGCTGGGCCCACAGGTCGTCGTCGGCGAAGGCGGGCCGCTGGGTGATGAACTTGGTGTAGTCGCCGTCGCCGCTGGGGACGGGCTGCTTGTTCTTCAGCTGGCCCTGGATGGCGTCGCCCTTGGAGTAGATCTTGGTGACGTTGCCGGCGGCGACCTGCTTGTCGAACTCGGTGTACGAGATCGTCGGGCCCTCCTTCTCGTTGAAGAAGGACAGCACGAGGTTGGCGATCAGGTAGACGACGAGCGCGGTGAGGATGAGTCCGCCCCAGCCGCCGGGCATCTTCTTCTTGGCCGGCGGGGGCGGCGGGGCCCCTTCCGAGCGCCAGGGCTGGTCGGTCCGGTCGCGCGGGGGTACGGGGTTGGCCACGGGCTCTCCTCGGGGCGTCAGTGGCCCCAGTATCGAAGACCTGGTCAATCCCGGCATTACGGGTGGGCTGACGGTACGAAAAAGGGCCCGGGACGGTTTCGCACCGCTCCGGGCCCCTTCGTACGGCGTCCCGGGGAGCCGTCAGCCCATGAACTTCTTGAACTCGTCCGGCAGCTCGAAGTCGCCCGGGCCCTGGCCCGCCGCCGGCAGACCGAAGGCGCCGCCGGCCTGCGCCTGCTCGCGCTTCGCCTGGGCGGCCTGCTCCTCGGCCTTCCGCTTCATCGGGTTGCCGCTCTTGCGCTTGCCCTTGGCCTGCTTGACCTGCTTCTTCTGCCGGCCGGGGCCGCCGCCCATGCCCGGGATCCCCGGCATGCCCGGCATGCCGCCGCCCTGGGCCATGCGCGACATCATCTTGCGGGCCTCGAAGAAGCGCTCCACCAGGCCCTTGACGGCGCTGACCTCGACGCCGGAACCCTTGGCGATGCGGGCGCGGCGCGAGCCGTTGATGATCGTCGGGTCCTGGCGCTCGGCCGGGGTCATCGACTTGATGATGGCGCCGACGCGGTCGACCTCGCGCTCGTCGATGTTGGCGATCTGCTCCTTCATCTGGCCCATGCCGGGCAGCATGCCGAGGAGCTTGGAGATGGAGCCCATCTTGCGGACCTGCTCCATCTGCGCCAGGAAGTCGTCGAGCGTGAACTCCTGGCCCTTCTTGGACGCCAGCTTGGAGGCCATCTTGGCGGCCTCTTCCTGGCTGAAGGTCTGCTCGGCCTTCTCGATGAGCGAGAGCACGTCGCCCATGCCGAGGATGCGGGACGCCATGCGGTCCGGGTGGAACGCGTCGAAGTCGTCCAGCTTCTCGCCGTTGGAGGCGAACATGATCTGCTTGCCGGTGACGTGCGCGATGGAGAGCGCGGCACCACCACGGGCGTCGCCGTCGAGCTTGGAGAGCACCACGCCGTCGAAGCCGACGCCGTCGCGGAAGGCCTCGGCCGTGTTGACCGCGTCCTGACCGATCATGGCGTCGACGACGAAGAGGATCTCGTCCGGCGACACCGCGTCGCGGATGTCGGCGGCCTGCTGCATCAGCTCCTGGTCGATGCCGAGGCGGCCGGCGGTGTCGACGATGACGACGTCGAACAGCTTGGTGCGCGCGTACTCGATCGAGTCCTTCGCGACCTGGACCGGGTCGCCGACGCCGTTGCCCGGCTGCGGGCCGTAGAAGGCCACGCCCGCGCGGTCGGCGACGACGGAGAGCTGGTTGACGGCGTTGGGGCGCTGGAGGTCGCAGGCGACGAGCAGCGGGGAGTGCCCCTGGCCCTTGAGCCAGAGACCGAGCTTTCCGGCGAGGGTGGTCTTACCGGCACCCTGGAGACCGGCGAGCATGATCACGGTCGGCGAGGTCTTGGCGAACCGCAGACGGCGGGTCTCGCCGCCGAGGATGCCGATGAGCTCCTCGTTGACGATCTTGATGACCTGCTGCGAGGGGTTCAGCGCCTTGGAGACCTCGGCGCCGAGCGCCCGCTCCTTGACGCGGGAGATGAACGCGCGCACGACCGGGAGGGCGACATCGGCCTCGAGGAGGGCGATACGGATTTCCCGGGCCGCGGTGTCGATGTCCTGCTCGGAGAGGCGGCCTTTACCCCGGAGGGACTTGAAAGTCGCGCTGAGGCGGTCGGAAAGCGTATCGAACACGGTGGTCGCGATTCCTCGGGTCGGGGTGGGCAGTCACCCAAGGGTATCCGGCCCGGGGAGACAGGTGCCCTGGACGGTACGGGACGGGGCACCTGCCCGGTCCGTCCGGCGGATCAGGACCGGACGGGCCGCGGCGTCCGGAGCGTCGGCCTCCCGGGGCCCGTCCGCCGGACCGGCCCGGTCAGCGCAGGGCATCCGCGGTGCCGTGCGGGCGGCGCGGACCCGGCCCTCATCCGCCGGACCGGCCCCGGGTCAGCGCAAGGCATCGGCGTGCCGCGCGGGCGGCGCGGACCCGGCCCTCATCCGCCGGACCGGCCCCAGGGTCAGCGCAGGGCGTCCTCCAGTGCCTTCGCCAGCCCGGCCGCCTCCTCCGGTGCGAGCAGGGAGCCGTCGGGGCGGGTCACGTACAGGGTGTCGACGGCGTTCGCGCCGAGGGTCGAGACGTGGGCGCTGCGCAGCCGGACCTCGGCGCCCTCCAGGGCGCGGCCGATGCGGTGCAGCAGGCCCGGCGCGTCCTGGGCGCGGACCTCCAGGACGGTGGCGAGGCGGGAGCCGGCCTCGGCGACGGTGACCCGGGGCGGCGGGGCGGTGACGCCGCGGCGCCTGGGGTAGGCGGCGTCGCGTTCGGCGAGCCGGGCGGGCACGTCGAGGGAGCCGTCGAGGGCGCGGACCAGGTCGGCGCGGAGCCGGTGGGCCTCGGGCAGCGAGCCGTACTCGGCGGCGACCCGCCAGTCGAGGATCAGGACGGGGCCCTCGCCGAGCTCCCGGGGCAGGGCGACGGCGCGCAGCTCGGCGGTGCGGACGGTGAGGCGGTGCAGGGCGAGGACGCCGGCGACGGCGGGCAGCACCCCGGGGCGTTCGGGCAGCGCGACGAGCAGTTCCACGCCGACCGGTTCGGGTTCCTCGGTCGCCTCGACGGGTTCGGTGCGGAGGGCGAGGACGGGTTCGCCGGTGCGCAGGGCCTCGATGCCGAGCCGTTCCTGTTGGGCGCTGGGTGCGGCGGCCTCGGGGTCGGGGAGTTCGTCGCCCGAGAGGACGCCGGCGACGCGTTTGACGAGGTCCGCGACGAGCGAGGCGCGCCAGGAGGACCAGGCGGCGGGGCCGGTGGCGAGCGCGTCGGCCTCGGTGAGGGCGTGCAGGAGTTCCAGGGCGCCGAGGGTGCCGACGGCCTCGGCGACGGTCCGCACGGTGGCGGGGTCGTCGAGGTCGCGCCGGGTGGCGGTCTCGACGAGGAGCAGGTGGTGGCGGACGACGGTGGCGATGACGGCGGTGTCGGCGCGGTCGAAGCCGATGCGGGTGGCGACGTCGCGGGCGATGGTCTCGCCGGCGACGGAGTGGTCGCCGGGCCAGCCCTTGCCGATGTCGTGCAGGAGTGCGGCGACGAGCAGCAGGTCGGGCCGGTGGACGCGGCGGGTGAGGGAGGCGGCGCGGACCGCGGTCTCGACGAGGTGCCGGTCGACGGTCCAGGTGTGGACGGGGTTGCGCTGGGGACGGCAGCGGACGCGTTCCCAGTCGGGGAGGAGCCGGGTGACGAGGCCTTCGGCCTCCAGGGCCTCCCAGACGGGGACGGTGGGCTCGCCGGCGCCGAGCAGGGTGACGAGTTCCTCGCGGGCCTCGGCGGGCCAGGGCACGGGCAGCGGCTTGGCGGAGGCGGCGAGGCGGCGTACGGCGTGCAGGGAGAGCGGGAGGCCGGCCTGGGCGGCGGCGGCCGCGGCGCGCAGCGGCAGCACGGAGTCGCGTTCGGGGCGGGCGCTGAGGGCGAGGACGACCTCGCCGTCCATCTCGACGACGCCCTCGGCGAGCGGGGTGCGGGCGACGGCCGCCTTGGCGCCGCCGGAACGGCCGAGGAGCGCGCGGAGCTTCGGCCGGGCGGTGCGGGCCTTGATGACGCGGTTGACCTCGCGCCAGGTGACGTCGGAGGCGTACGAGACGGTGCGGGCGGCCTCGTACACCTCGCGGAGCAGGGTGTCGGCGTCGAGCAGGCCGAGCTCGGCGGCGACGGCGTCCTGTTCCTGGAGGGCGAGCCGGTCGGTGGCGCGCCCGGTGGCGAGGTGGAGGGCGTCGCGGGCGTCGAGGAGGCGGCGGCGGGCGTCGTCGAGTCCTTCGCGCGGGGCGTCGGCGAGCCAGGAGGCGGCGACGGCGCGCAGTGCCTGGGCGTCGCGCAGGCCGCCGCGGGCCTCCTTGAGGTCGGGTTCGAGGAGGTACTGGAGCTCGCCGGAGCGTTCGGCGCGCTCGCGGCACAGTGCGTCGAGCTCGGGGAGCCGGCGGGTGGCCTGGTTGCGCCAGTCGGCGAGGACGGCGGTGCGCAGGGCGGCGACGAGGCCGAGGTCGCCGGCGACGGGCCGGGCGTCGAGGAGGCCGAGCTGCACCTTGAGGTCCTCGGCGGCCGTGCGGCGGGCTTCGGCGGTGGTGCGTACGGAGTGGTCGAGGGCGAGGCCGAGGTCCCACACGGGGTACCAGAGGCGGTCGGCGAGGGCGGCGACGGTCCCGGCGTCGGCGCTGCCGTCGTGGAGCAGGAGCAGGTCGAGGTCGCTGCGCGGGGAGAGTTCGCCGCGGCCGTAGCCGCCGACGGCGACGAGGGCGACGCCGCGTGGCGGCCCGGCGGCCTCGAACAGTCCGGCGAGCCAGTCGTCGGTGAGCCGGGCCAGGGCGGTACGGCGCGGCGGCCCGGACCGCGTCTTCTCGGTGAGAAGGCGCAGCCGGGCCGCCGCGTAACCGCTGGGTCCCGAATCTTCGGTTTCCTTGTGTGTGTCGAGGCTCGTCACCAGCGGCTCCTGTCCGTTTCCGGGAGTTACAGCGCGTCGGGTCCGCGTTCGCCGGTGCGGACCCGTACGGCGGTCTCGACCGGGACGCTCCACACCTTTCCGTCACCGATCTTGCCGGTACGGGCGGCCTTCACGACGACATCGATGAGCTGTTCGGCGTCGTCGTCCTCGACGAGGACCTCGATGCGGATCTTGGGCACCAGGTCGACGGTGTACTCGGCGCCCCGGTAGACCTCGGTGTGGCCGCGCTGGCGGCCGTATCCGCTGGCCTCGGTGACGGTGAGCCCGTGGACGCCGAAGGCCTGCAGGGCCTCCTTGATCTCGTCGAGCCGGTGCGGCTTCACGACCGCGGTGATGAGCTTCATGCGTCCACCTTCGTGTTCTGCGTCGGGGCGGGGGCGGCGGCGGTGCGCGGGGCGATGCCGCCGCCGGCGCCGCTGAAGTCGTACGCGGTCTCGGCGTGCTCGACCTGGTCGATGCCGGAGACCTCGTCGTCCTCGCTGACCCGCATCCCCATCGTCTTGTCGATGAGCAGCGCGAGGATCGCGGAGGCGACCAGAGAGTAGGCGAGGACGGAGAAGACGCCGATCGCCTGCTTGCCGAGCTGCTCGAGGCCGCCGCCGTAGAAGAGGCCCTTGGCGGTGGACTGGACGCCGCCGGTGGCGAAGAAGCCGACGAGGAGGGAGCCGACGACTCCGCCGACGAGGTGGACGCCGACGACGTCGAGGGAGTCGTCGTAGCCGAGCTTGTACTTCAGGCCGACGGCCATGGCGCAGAGCAGACCGGCGACGGCACCGATGGCGATCGCGCCGAGCGGGGAGCAGGAGCCGCCGGAGGGCGTGATGGCGACGAGGCCGGCGACCGCGCCGGAGGCGGCGCCGAGGGTGGTGAAGGAGCCGTGGCGCAGCTTCTCGTAGATGAGCCAGGCGAGCATGGCGGCGGCGGTGGCGACCTGGGTGTTGACGAACATGACCGCGCCGACGCCGTCGTCGTTGCCGAGCCACGAGCCGGCGTTGAAGCCGAACCAGCCGAACCAGAGGAGACCGGCGCCGAGCATGACCAGCGGGAGGCTGTGCGGGCGCATCGGGTCCTTCTTGAAGCCGACGCGCTTGCCGATGACGAGGATCACGCCGAGGGCCGCGGCACCGGCGTTGATGTGGACGGCGGTGCCGCCGGCGAAGTCGATGACGCCCATCTCGAAGAGCCAGCCGCCGGTGCCCCAGACCCAGTGGGCGACGGGGAAGTAGACGATCGTGACCCAGAGGGTGATGAACAGGGCCCAGGCGGTGAACTTCACACGGTCGGCGAGGGCGCCGCTGATGAGGGCCGGGGTGATGATGGCGAACATCAGCTGGAAGACGGCGAAGACGTACACCGGGATGGTGTAGCCGGGCCACAGTTCGGTGATGCCGATGCCGCTGAGGCCGACGTATTCCGAGGACCAGCCGAAGAGCGAGGCCGAGTCGGTGCCGAAGGCGATGCTGAAGCCGTAGAGCACCCACAGGATCGTGACGATCCCGAGGCTGATGAAGCTCATCATCAGCATGTTGAGGGTGGACTTGACGCGGACCATGCCTCCGTAGAAGAAGGCGAGGGCCGGGGTCATCAGCATGACCAGGGCGGAGCAGATGAGCATGAACCCGGTGTTCGCGGCGGACAGCGTGGGCGTGTCTGCCGCCAGGGTCGTGATGGCTGCTGCCATCGGCGTCTCCTCGTCGTCGGTACGGCCTGTGCGGGGCGGGGCCGGAGAGCGGCTTCGGCCATGAGGGGTGGCCGGTTATGCGCCAGAGATTCGCGCAGGCCGGTTTCCGCCGATGCCGCTCGATGTTTCGCCGCAGTGACGAAGGTGCGGGGCGTGTTACGCCGTCGTGAACGCCAGGGTCACGGGGAGGTAACGGGCGTAGCATCCGTCGCCCCCTGGGGCGGGACGCGAACCGGCCGCGCCGGTCCGTCCGTGTGTCCTTGCGGCGGGGGAGCCGAGTCGGGCTTACGGGACGGCCGGCGCGGCCGGAGTCTGCGGGGGCGGTGCGGCGGTACGGGGGCTGCCCGGGGTGCTCAGACGGCCTCGGCGGTCTCGGGGAGCAGCGCGGTGAGCCGGTCGGTGAGGTGGACGACCTCGGCGATGTCGCCGTAGTCGCGGGCGGCGGTGTCGACGGTCTTGCGGAGCCGGGTGTTGACCCGTTCGGAGCGGACCTTGCGGGCGATGCCGAGTGCCTTCTCGGCGAGGACGACGGACTGCTCGGGCTCGCGCTTGAGGAGGTGGACTGTGGCCATGCCGATGAGGTTGAGGGCGTACGAGCGCTGGTGCTCGGGGTCCTTCTCGAAGAGCTCGACGGCCCGCTCCATGACGGGCTCGGCGAGCGAGGCGTAGGTGGGCGAGCGGCCGGCGACATAGGCGAGGTCGCGGTAGGAGTGCGAGTTCTCGCCGTTGAGCTCGGCCTCGGAGAAGAAGCGGATCCAGTCGGGCTCGGGCTCGCCGTCGAGACCGACGTCGGCGAAGGTGTCCTCGGCCATCCGCACGGCCCGCTTGCACTTGGAGGGCTGGCCCATGTTGGCGTAGGCGCGGGCCTCCATCGCATACAGCATGGCCTGGGTGCGCGGGGTGGCGCAGTCCCGACTGCCGTACTGGGCGAGGTGGATGAGTTCGAGGGCGTCGTCGGGCCGGCCGAGGTGGATCATCTGGCGGCTCATCGAGGAGAGGATGTACGAGCCGAGGGGCTTGTCGCCGGCCTCCTTGGCGGCGTGCAGGGCGAGCACGAAGTACTTCTGGGCGGTGGGCTGGAGGCCCACGTCGTAACTCATCCAGCCGGCCAGTTCGGCGAGTTCGGCGGCGCACTTGAAGAGGCGTTGGGCGATGGCGCCGGGCTGCGGCTCCTGGAGCAGGTCGGTGACCTCGTGGAGCTGGCCGACGACCGCCTTGCGGCGCAGTCCGCCGCCGCACTGGGCGTCCCACTGGCGGAACATGGCGGTGGTGGACTCGAGCAGGTCGAGCTCGACCGGCGAGAGCCGGTGCGGGCGCCGGTCGTCGGCGGCGGCCGCGGGCCGCTCGGGCTCGGCGACCGGGGTGGGCACCAGCCAGCGCTGCATGGGCTCGATGAGGGCGGGCCCGGCCGCGAGCTGGAGCGAGGAGCCGAGGAAGCCGCGGCGGGCGAGCATCAGGTCGCTGCGGGAGAACTCGCTGAGCAGGGCGACGGTCTGGGGCCCGGCCCAGGGCAGGTCGACCCCGGACACGGAGGGCGACTGGTGGGCGGTGCGCAGTCCGAGGTCCTCGACGGCGACGACGGAGCCGAAGCGCTCGGAGAACAGCTCGGAGAGGATCCGCGGGATGGGCTCGCGGGGCTGCTCGCCGTCGAGCCAGCGGCGCACGCGGGAGGTGTCCGTGGAGATGTGGTGGGCGCCCATCTGGCGCGCCCTGCGGTTCACCTGGCGCGCCAGCTCGCCCTTCGACCAGCCGCTGCGCACGAACCACGAGCTCAGCTGCTCGTTCGGGCGCTTGCCGGCAGTCGAACCGTCTGCGCCGTTGCCGCCCACTGGAACGCCCCCATCCACCTGATGTCGTCTGCGCGAACCCTTGCCAGAATGCCGTGTTCCGCGGCGCCCGTCCGGCGTTTTCGCTCCTTCGAACGGAAAAACGGGTTGCCTCCGGCATACCCGCGCGTGCGCTTCGCCCCGGGGTTCGTGTACCGAAGGTAATCCTACGATCACCCGTCCGGGCATGGCGTTTCAAGAAACGCCACCATTCGCCACCCCTTCGAATGAACTCACCACGGGCGGAACGCGATTCACTTGACAGGCGAAGGATCGGGGTCGACGAACCGGGGCGCGAGGAGGCGCGTGTCGCGGTACGCACCACCGGCCACACCACCGCACGCCCTGGGCGCCGGTGACCGTGGCAGATCGTGACGGTGGCTCTCCGGTCCGTAACCACCGGCGCGTCCGACCCGTTGGAGGGGGCATGGGCTTCACGATCGGCGGCATTCGTGAGAAGCGGTCCGGCTCACGTCGCCGCGTACGCACCACGGAGTGCACAGCGGTGGCCGAGTACACCGGACTGTGGGGCTGGGACGTGGTCCCCGGAGCGCGGGCGGCGGCCGGCCGGTGTTCCTGCGGCGATCCCTCCTGTACGGCCCCGGGCGCGCATCCCCTCTCCTTCGCCGAGCCGGTCCCGGCCGGCGCGGGACTCGACGTCGCGACGAAGGCGTGGTCGGAGTACCCGGGGGCGACGATCCTGCTGCCGGTCGGCCGGTCCTTCGACGTGATCGAGGTCGCCGAGGCCGCGGGCCGCCGGGCCCTCGTCCGCCTGGAGCGGATGGGGCTGCCGCTCGGGCCGGTGTGCGCGACGCCGACGGGCCGGGCGCGGTTCTTCGTCGCCCCGGGCGCCGCGGCCGAGCTGCCGCAGCTGCTCTACCGGATGGGCTGGGACGACGCCGATCTGGACCTGCACTGCCTGGGCCCGGGAACCCATGTCACCGCCCCGCCGTCGGACCTGGGCGGTCTCGGCCCGGTCCGCTGGCTGCGCCCGCCGACCCTGGACACGGCGGGGGCGCCGCCGCAGGCACGGCTGCTGCTGGGCACGCTCGCGTACATCTGCCACCGCACGCACTTCTGACCGGGGCGCGCGGCGCATACGGGAAGGGCCCCTGCCGTTGAGCTGCGGCAGGGGCCCTTTCTCGTACGCGCTGCGCGTCCGGGACTCAGTCCCCGATGAGGGCGTCGACGAACGCGCCCGGCTCGAAGGGGGCCAGGTCGTCCGGGCCCTCGCCCAGGCCGACCAGCTTGACCGGGACGCCGAGCTCGCGCTGGACGGCGACGACGATGCCGCCCTTGGCGGTGCCGTCGAGCTTGGTCAGGACGATGCCGGTGATGTCGACCACCTCGGCGAATACCCGGGCCTGGATCAGACCGTTCTGGCCGGTGGTGGCGTCGAGGACGAGGAGGATCTCGTCGAGCGGGCCGTGCTTCTCGACGACGCGCTTGACCTTGCCGAGCTCGTCCATGAGGCCCGTCTTGGTGTGCAGCCGGCCGGCGGTGTCGATGAGGACGACGTCGGCCTTCTCGGCGATGCCCTCCTTGACCGCGTCGAACGCGATCGACGCCGGGTCGCCGCCCTCCGGGCCGCGCACGGTGCGCGCGCCGACCCGCTCGCCCCAGGTCTGCAACTGTTCGGCGGCGGCGGCGCGGAAGGTGTCGGCGGCGCCGAGGACGACGGACTTGCCGTCGGCGACCAGGACGCGGGCGAGCTTGCCGGTGGTGGTGGTCTTGCCGGTGCCGTTGACGCCGACGACCATGACGACGCCCGGGACGTCCTCGGGGCTCTCCGTCCTCACGGTGCGGTCGAAGTCGCCGAGCAGGGCGACGAGCTCCTCGCGGAGCAGCCCGCGCAGCTCCTCGGGCGTGCGGGTGCCGAGCACCTTCACACGCTCGCGCAGCCGCTCGACCAGCTCCTGGGTGGGCGCGACGCCGACGTCGGCGGTGAGGAGGGTCTCCTCGATCTCCTCCCAGGTGTCCTCGTCCAGGTGCTCGCGGGACAGCAGCGAGAGCAGTCCCTTGCCGAGCGAGTTCTGGGAGCGGGCGAGCCGGGCGCGGAGCCGTACGAGACGGCCGGCGGTCGGCTCGGGTACCTCGATCTCGGGAGCCACGAGCTCCTCGGCGGCCGGCTCCTCGACCACGACCGGGGCCTCGGTGGCCTCGGCGGTGGGGAGCTCGACCTCCTCGACGGTGCGGCGTGGTTCTTCCCGCGGTGTCTCCGCCTCGTCGCCGACATGCGGCTCGGCGGGCGGAGCGGTGATGGTCGGCGTGGTGGACGGCGGCTCGGCCGGCGGCAGCTGCTTCTTCTTGCGACCGCTGACCACGAGCCCGCCGGTCACGACGACCGCGACGGCCAGAGCGATGACTACAGCAAGGATGAGTTCCATAACGGGTACCAGTATCGGCCACGAAGGCGCCGGGGGCGGAGCACGCCGTGAAGGGGTCGGGCGCGCGGCACGTAAAGTGTGTGCTTCCCCCACATCTGTACGACGGAGTACCCCTATGTCCCACGCGTCCGAGTCCGAAGGCGCGAAGAGCGGCGGCACCATGGAGAGCCGCGGCCTCGAACCCGTGCCCGACGCCGAGCGGACCGGCCGGGTCCGGGAGCTGTTCCCCACCTGGGTCGCGGCCAACATCAGTGTGCTGCTGCTCACCATGGGCGCCGGTCTGATCGTGTTCAACGGCCTGAACTTCTGGCAGGTCCTCTTCGTCGCGGCGGCCGCGCCGGTCCTGTCGTACGGCATCGTCGGCCTGATCTCGATCGCCGGGAAGCGCGGCGGCGCGCCGGGCATGGCGCTGTCGCGGGCCGTCTTCGGTCAGCGCGGAAACCTTTTTCCTGGGTCGCTGATCTGGGTGGCGCGCTGGGGCTGGGAGACGATCAACGCCGTCACCGGCGCCTACGCGGTGCTCACGGTGCTGGACCTGCTCTTCGGCGTGAAGTCGAACACCTTCCTCATCGTGGTGACGCTGCTGGCCTTCGTGTCCTGCACCTTCCTGGTGTCCGGGCTCGGGATCAACGCGCTGCGGGTGTGCAGCAAGTGGTCGACGTACCTCTTCGGCGCCTTCTCCGTGCTCGTCCTGGTCCACCTGGTGGCGAACACGGACTGGTCGGCGGTCTTCGCGAAGCCGGCCGGGTCGACGGCGATGCTGGTCGCGGGCGTGGGCACGATCGCCGCGGGCGGCATCAGCTGGGTGCCCTCGGGGCCGGACTTCACGCGCTACCTGCCGCGCACGGCCTCCTCGAAGGGCGTGGTCGGCTCCACGGTCGGCGGCGCGGGGATCGTGGTGCTGCCGATGGTGCTGATGGGCGCGGTGATGGCGGTGGCGACGCCGGACCTGGCCTCGGCGCAGGACCCGGTGTCCTTCATCGGCGAGCTGCTTCCGGCCTGGATCTCGGTGCCGTACCTGCTGATCGCGCTGATCGGGATGCTGCTGATCAACTCGATGTCGATGTACTCGGCGGGCTTCACGGCGCAGACGCTCGGCATCAGGGTGTCGCGGGCGGCGGCGGTGAGCGTGAACGCGGTGATCAGCCTGGTCTTCGGCTTCCTGCTGATGGTGGTGGCGAGCAGCTTCATCGGCTCGTTCATCTCCTTCCTGACGCTGCTCGCGGTGGCGTTCTCGGCGTGGATCGGCGTCTTCGGCGTCGACATGCTGAGCCGCCGGACGTACGACGCGCAGGCGTTGATGGACACCACGCGGACCAGCGCGTACTGGTACCGGGGCGGTTTCGCCTGGCAGGCGATGACGGCGTGGGGCGTGGCCCTGGTGGTGGGCCTGCTGTTCACCAGGGTCGACTGGTTCGCCGGCCCGCTGGCGAACTCGTGGATCGGGGAGAACGGTCTGGGCTGGGCGGCGACGATCGTGGTCGCCGGCCTGCTGTACGCGGTGCTGCCGCGGGAGCGGGCTGCGGAGCCCGCTGGGGAAGGGGCGCGGCCCGCCGAGGAGACCGAGCCGGTCCCGGTCTGATCCTCGCCGCACGTACCGCACCCGTTCCCATCTGACATGGCGTCAGATAACGTCCCCCTCCACGACGCATCCGTGGAGGGGGACTTCCCATGCCGTTCACCGTCGTCCGCTTCAACCTCGTCGACCCGCACGCCGATCCGGTCTCCCTCTCGGCCCGCTACCGGGCGGCCCTGGAGATGGCGGCGCACGCGGACGCGCACGGCGTGGACACCGTCCAGACCGAGGAGCACCACGGCGCCGCCGACAACTGGCTCCCCTCCCCCTTCGCCTTCGCGGGCGCCGTCTTCGGCGCGACGAAGAGGATCGCGGTGACCGTCTCGGCGATCATCGGGCCGCTGCACGACCCGCTGCGGCTCGCGGAGGAGATCGCCGTCCTGGACCTGCTGAGCGGAGGCCGGCTGGTGACGGTGGCCGGGATCGGCTACCGGCCGGAGGAGTACGAGCAGCGCGGCGTCGACTGGGGCCGCCGCGGCAGGCTCCAGGACCTGCTCCTGGAGACCCTGCTGGCCGCCTGGTCCGGCGAGCCGTTCACGTACCGGGGCCGTACGGTACGGGTCACCCCGCGGCCCTTCACGCAGCCCCATCCGCCGCTGCTCGTCGGCGGCTCGTCGAAGGCGGCGGCGCGGCGGGCGGCCCGGCTCGGGCTCCCGCTGTTCCCGAGCGCGCACCTGCCGGAGCTGGAGACGTACTACCGCGAGCAGTGCGCCGCGTTCGGCACGGAGGGCTGGACGATGATGCCGGCGCGCGAGACGCCGCTGCTGCACGTCTCGGAGGATCCGGACCGGACCTGGGCGGAGCACGGGGAGCACTTCCTGCACGAGGCCCGGACCTACGCCTCCTGGCAGTCGAAGGACATCCGCTCGGCGGTGCGTTCGGCGGCGGCGACGGTGCCGGAGCTGCGCGCGGAGGGCGTGTACCGGGTGGTGACCCCGGAGGAGTGCGTGGCGCTCGGCGGGGAGCTCGACAGTCTGGTGCTGCATCCGCTGTGCGGCGGGATGCCGGTCGAGGAGGGCCGGCGCAGCGTGCGGCTGTTCTGCGAGAACGTACTGCCCCGGCTCAAGGCGTAGGCCTCGGGCCGGGGCAGTTCCGTGGGTGAGGAGAGGGCAGCGGGGTTTAGCCCATCTCCTCCAACGCCTTGCCCTTGGTCTCCTTCACGTACCTGAGCACGAAGGGGATGGAGAGCACGGCGAAGACCGTGTAGATGACGTACGTGCCGGAGAGGTTCCAGTCCGCGAGGGACGGGAAGCTCGCGGTGATGGCCCAGTTGGCGATCCACTGCGCGGAGGCGGCGACGCCGAGGGCGGCGGCGCGGATGCGGTTGGGGAACATCTCGCCGAGGAAGACCCAGACGACCACGCCCCAGGAGAGGGCGAAGAAGAGCACGAAGACATGGGCGGCGACGAGCGCCACGACGCCCTGCGTGGTGGGCAGCTTGCCGTCGACGAGGTCGGCGGAGAAGGCCCAGGCCTCGAACGCGAGGGCGATCGCCATGCCGACGGAGCCGACGAGGGCGAGCGGCTTGCGGCCGACCCGGTCGACCAGGACCATCGCGATCACCGTGCCGACGATGTTGATGATCGACGTGGTGAACGAGTAGAAGAACGAGCTCGACGGGTCGACGCCGACGGACTGCCAGAGCGTCGCGGAGTAGTAGAAGGCGACGTTGATGCCGACGAGCTGCTGGAAGACGGAGAGTCCGATGCCGACCCAGACGATGGGCAGCAGCTTCGACTTGGTGCCGGCGACCAGCAGGTCCTTGAAGGTGGACTTGTGCTCGCTGCGCATGGCCCGGTCGATCTCGGCGACGCGGCGGTCCAGGTCGACGCCGTGGCCCTCGACCTCGGCGAGGACCTCCTTGGCCCGGTCGATGCGGCCGACGGAGATGAGGAAGCGCGGGGACTCGGGGATCGCGAACGAGAGCAGACCGTAGAGGACGGCGGGAAGGACCATCACGCCGAGCATCCACTGCCAGGCCTCGATGCCGCCGATCTCGCCGCGCTGGTCGCCGTCGGCGAGGTTGAGGATGCCCCAGTTGACCAGCTGGGAGATGGCGATGCCGATGACGATGGCGGCCTGCTGGAAGGAGCCGAGGCGGCCGCGGTACGCGGCGGGGGCGACCTCGGCGATGTAGGCGGGGCCGATCACGGAGGCCATGCCGATGGCGAAGCCGCCGACGATCCGCCAGAAGGCCAGGTCCCAGAGGGCGAAGGGCAGCGCGGAACCGACGGCGCTGACGGCGAAGAGCCCGGCGGAGATCTGCATGCAGCGGATGCGGCCGATGCGGTCGGCGATCCGGCCGGCGGTGGCGGCGCCGATGGCGCAGCCGATGAGGGCGATGGCGATGACCTGCGCGAGGGCCGCGGAGCCGATGTCGTAGCGGTCGCGGATGGCCTCGACGGCGCCGTTGATGACGGAGCTGTCGTAACCGAAGAGGAAGCCGCCCATCGCGGCCGAGGCCGTGATGAAGATGACGTGTCCGATGTGGTCCGGATGGGCCGCTCGGCCTTCGGACGAAGGCGGTGTGGGCGCCTGCGCGGTGCTGGTCACGGGGGACTCCTCGGGGCTCCGGCAGCGTCGCCGGTGCGGTGGGGGGCGAGCCCTTCCAGTGGGGCACAACTTCACGCCGCGCACCACTTGAAGGTAAAAGCAACGTTGCAGAGACTATGCCTTCAGGTTTCGAAGTCAATACCTGATGTCGTATGACTTGAAACGCACTACGGGATGCCTTGTGTTCACAAGTTGAATTGATCTTGGGATGGGACGAACGGGCCGCACCGGCTCGTCGGACAAGGAGGGCCGGTGGAGGCGACGGCCGGTGGACGGGCGCGTCGGGCGGGGACGGCCGGTGGACGGGATCCGGTCAGCGCAGCCGCTGGCTTATGACCTTCGAGACGCCGTCGCCCTGCATCGACACGCCGTACAGCGCGTCGGCGACCTCCATCGTCCGCTTCTGGTGCGTGATGACGATCAGCTGCGAGGACTCCTGGAGCTCCTGCATGATCCGGATCAGCCGCTGGAGGTTGGTGTCGTCCAGTGCCGCCTCGACCTCGTCCATCACGTAGAACGGGCTGGGCCGCGCCTTGAAGATGGAGACCAGCAGCGCCACGGCCGTCAGCGAGCGCTCCCCGCCGGACAGCAGCGAGAGCCGCTTGACCTTCTTGCCCGGCGGACGGGCCTCGACGTCGACGCCGGTGGTGAGCATGTTCTCCGGGTCGGTGAGGACCAGCCGCCCCTCGCCGCCCGGGAAGAGCCGCGAGAACACTCCCTCGAACTCACGGGCCGTGTCCCGGTACGCCTCGGTGAAGACCTGCTCGACCCGCAGGTCCACCTCCTTCACGACCTGAAGGAGGTCCGCCCTGGTCTTCTTCAGGTCCTCCAGCTGCTCGGAAAGGAACTGGTGCCGCTCCTCGAGCGCGGCGAACTCCTCCAGTGCGAGCGGGTTCACCTTGCCGAGCTGCTGGTACGCCCGTTCGGCTGCCTTGAGCCGCTTCTCCTGCTCCGAACGGACGAAGGGCCGCGGCTGGTTGCGCGGGTGCCCGGGGTCCTCGGGCAGCTCCTCGCCCTCGGCGGGCGGAGACGGCGGTACGGGCTGGTGGGGGCCGTACTCCTCGACGAGCGCGGCCGGCTCCACGCCCAGCTCCTCCAGCGAGCGGGCCTCCAGCTGCTCGATCCGCAACCGCTTCTCGGCGCCCAGGACCTCGCCCCGGTGCACCGAGTCGGTGAGCTTGTCCAGCTCCGCCTTGAGGTCGCGGCCCCGGCCGCGGGCGGCCGCGACGTCCTGCTCGCGGGCGCGCTTCGCCGCGTCGGCGAGCGCCCGTTCCCGATCGGCGCGGGTCAGCGAGACCTCGACGTGGGCGAGCAGCTGGCGGGCGCCCGACGCGACCGCCGCGGCCACCGCCGCCTCGTGGCGCAGCCGCGCGCGGCGCTGCTCGGCGCGCGCCCGCGCCTCGCGCTCGGCACGGGCCGCCCGGTCCAGGGAGTCGGCCCGGCCGGCGAGGCCCTTGACCCGCTCCTCGTGGGTACGGACCTGGAGGCGGGCCTCCATCTCGGTCTGGCGCGCGTTGGAACCGTCGATCGCGAGACGGTCCCGCACGGACGTGTCGGGCTCGTCCGCCCCGCCTTCCCCGGAGGAGGCGTTCTCCTCCGCCACGAGCAGCCGCTCGGTCAGCTCCTCCGCCTCGGCCAGCGCCTTCTCCAGGGCCTCCGCGGCGCGCGCGGCCGCGGCGGCGGTGCGCTCGGCCTCCCCCGCCGCTCCCCTGGCCTGCCCGGCGAGCCGCCCGAGCCGCTGCGCCACGGCCGACTTCTCCCGGTCCGCGGCACGCCGCCGCTCGCCCAGCTCCTCCACGAGACCGGCCGCGGCACGCCGCCGCTCGACGGCGGCCTCCTTCGCCTCCTCCAGCTCCCGGCACCGCACGTCGAGCCCGGCGAGCTCGGCCGCCGCCTCGTCCACGGACGCCTGCACCTCCAGCAGACTCGGCGCCCCGGCGGACCCGCCCTGCGCGACATGCGCCCCCAGCAGGTCGCCCTCGGCAGTGACCGCGACGAGCCCCGGGTGCGCGCGCACCACGTCCACGGCCTGGTCGAGCCCGTCGACGACCACGACGTCCTGGAGCAACCGGCCCACCGCGCCCATGAGTTCGGCCGGTCCGGTGACCAGCCGGGCCGCCGGGACGGCGCCGTCGGCGGCGGGCTGCCCGGCCGGCTCTCCGGCCCCCGCGATCAGCAGCGACGCGCGGCCCGCGTCCTGCTTGCGGAGCAGGCGCAGGGCCTCGGCCGCCGTGGCCGGGTCCGTGACGGCGAGGGCGTCGGCGGCGGCGCCCAGGGCGGCGGCCACGGGAACCTCGTAGCCGGGAGTGACGGTCAGCAGTTCCGCCGCCGGGCCGAGGAGGCCGGTGAGGCCGGCGGCGAGCAGGGCGCCCGTGCCGTCCTTGCGGCGCAGACCGAGGGCGAGCGCGTCGTGGCGGGCGCGGGTCGCGGCCCGGGCGCGGTCGGTGTCGGCGGCGGCCTCGCGGGCCGTGGTGAGCGCGGTCTCGGCGTCGGCGAGTTCGCGGCGGGCGGTCTCGTGGCGCTCGGCCAGCTCGGTGTCGTCCGCGTCGAGGCCGTCGACCTCGGCCTTGAGCTGCTCGTACTCCTCCTGCGCGGCCACCGCGCGCTCGTGGGCCTCGTCGCGCGCGGCGGCGAGCCGGTCGATCTCGGCCTGGGCGGAGGCGGCGCGCGAGCGGGCCGCGTTGACCTGGCCGTGCAGCCGGGCCAGGCCCTCGCGGCGGTCGGCGATGGCGCGGGCGGCGTCCTTGAGGCGGCGCTCCTCGACGGCGAGGGCGCGTTCGAGCTCGGCGCGGTGGGCGACGGTGTCCTCGAGGGCGCGCTCGGCGGCTTCGAGCGCGGCCTCCAGTTCGGCCTCCTGCTCGCGGATCCGGGCGGCCTCGCGCTCCATGTCCTCCGGCTCGCGGCCCCGCCGCTCCTCCGGCGGCTGCGCCGTGGCGCTCTTCACGCGCGCGTCGGCGAGCGAGACCGTGCCGCGGACCCGCTCGGCGAGCTGCGACAGCTCGTACCAGGTCTGCTGGGCCCGCTGGAGCCGGGGCGCGAGCCGGCGCACCTGGTCCTCGAGGTCGGCCTCCTTGGCGAGCGCCGCCTTCAGTTCCGCCTCGGCGGCCTCCTTGCGGGCGAGCAGCGCCGCCTCGTCGGCGACCTCCGCCTTCAGTGCCTCCTGGAGGCGTACGAGGTCGTCGGAGAGCAGCCGGAGGCGAGCGTCGCGCAGGTCCGCCTGGATGACGGCGGCGCGCCGGGCGACGGCGGCCTGCCGGCCGAGCGGTTTGAGCTGGCGGCGCAGCTCGTCGGTGAGGTCCTGGACGCGCGCCAGGTTGGCCTGCATCGCGTCGAGCTTCCGCAGCGCCTTCTCCTTGCGCTTGCGGTGCTTGAGGACGCCCGCGGCCTCCTCGATGAAGGCGCGGCGGCCCATGGGATCGGCGTGCAGGACGGAGTCGAGCTGGCCCTGGCCGACGATGACGTGCATCTCGCGGCCGATGCCGGAGTCGGAGAGCAGGTCCTGGATGTCGAGCAGCCGGCAGGTGTCGCCGTTGATCTGGTACTCGCTGCTGCCGCCGCGGAACATGATCCGCGTGATGGTGACTTCGGCGTAGTCGATGGGCAGCGCGCCGTCGGAGTTGTCGATGGTCAGCGAGACCTCGGCGCGGCCGAGCGGGGGCCGCCCGGTCGTGCCGGCGAAGATGACGTCCTCCATCTTGCCGCCGCGCAGCGACTTGGCCCCCTGCTCCCCCATGACCCAGGACAGCGCGTCCACGACGTTGGACTTGCCCGAGCCGTTGGGCCCGACGACGCAGGTGATTCCCGGTTCGAACCGCAGCGTGGTGGCGGAGGCGAACGACTTGAAACCGCGGAGCGTCAGGGCCTTGAGGTGCACGCCTGCGGACTCTACCCGGGGTCTCGGGTTTCACCCATGAAGGTGCAGGGCACACCCTCAGCCAAGGGGGATGGGACATGGGGGCAGGGGGCTGCGCGAGAAAAAAGAGGTGCGCAAGAAAGAAGGGACGCCGGAGCGTCCCTTGCATATCCAGCTGTGCTGGCGAGAGTGTTTCTCACCTGGCCCCTCGGGGCTGAGACCTCAGGTGAGCGCAGGCTCCGCCTTGGTGACGTCGAGATCGATGCTGTCCAGCAGCGACTCTCCCGTGTGCTGAGCGGCGGCAGCGGTGAGCGCGTCGTTCTCGGACTGGATCCGGACAAGCTCGGATTCCAGGTCCTGGACGCGCTGCTGAAGCCGTCGCATCTCGGCGAGGAGTCGCGGGTCGGAGCCGCCGACGTAACCGAGAAGCGCCTTTGCCATGATGGATGGTCCTCCACACTGAGTGACCGACCGAAGCGGTGTGGGTCGTGAGGGATTCGCACCCGCGGTGCTCGACCGTGCTCTTTGTCGTGCCCGTTCTCACGGTCGAACAGCTAAGGTGCGCGGGGCTTCCAGAGTCTCACCAAAAAGTTTGACGGTCAACACGATCACGCCCTGCATCGAGGGGTCACCGGGGGGCCTGCGGCCGCGGGAAGGGCGGCGGCGCCTCGCAACTCGGTGCCCGAGGGGCGTGGAGATCATCCTTACTCGCGCAGCCTGGCACGGCAAGCGCTTCTTGGCAACCACCAGGCCGTTTTCGCTTCCGCGACCGTTCACCGCACCCCCGTCCGAGACCGTTCGAAGCCGTCGGACCGGGGTGCGCGAGGGGTCTCGGGGGCGGAGCGTCAGCGGATGGCGAAGGTCTCGTAGCCACCGCGCGGGGTGGCCCAGATCTCAGTGACTCCGTCCACGCGCCCGGGCGTGTCGTCGGAGCGCAGCCAGTCGAGCAGACGGTGGCAATTCTCACTCGGCCCCTCGGCCACGACCTGGACCCGGCCGTCGTCGAGGTTCAGGGCGAAGCCGACGAGCCCTCCGATCTCCAGCGCGTTTGCCCTGGTGAACCAGCGGAAGCCCACTCCCTGTACCCGGCCGCGCACCCAGGCGGTCATCCGTACGTCGTCAGTCATGCCTGCACGCTAACGGGCGGATTACGGAAGGAGCACGTCAGCCCGGCGTGTCATGGCGTACAGTCCGTGCGGAACGGGGCTCACCCGATCGGCGGAGCCGGTTCGACGGCTTCTCCGGAGGCCCCGCGAAAGCAAAGATCAGCAAACACCGCAGTTCAAGGGTCCGGTTCAGAGGTTCAGAGGTCAGGAGGCGAGCGGATGGGACGGCATCGCGGCGAACGGCGCGGAGCGCCCGTACGCACCGGGCTGCTCGGCATCTCCGCGGCGGTCGCGGTCGGTGCGATCGGTGTCGCCTCCGGCCTGCTGCCCGGCGGCGAGACGTTCTCGGTCGGCAACACCGGCAAGGAAGCCCCGCGGGTGGAAGCGGAGCGGCAGGCCCCCAGCCTGACCACCCAGGGCGGCTCCTCGGTGTCCCCGGCGGGCCGGGCGGCGGACCCGGACAGCGGTACGGGCAAGGCCAGGGCGAACGGCAAGGCCGCCTCGCCCTCGGCACCCCCGTCGCCGAAGCCCGCCCCGGCCAAGACCGTGACCCCGAGCCCGAAGCCCTCGAAGCCCAAGGCCAGGGTCACTCCCGCGCCCACGCCCTCGAAGACGGCCCGGCCGACCCAGGCCCCGGCCACCGTCGTCCCGCCCTCCCCGTCCACCATCGTCCGCAGCGTCTCCGAACGGGAGCAGGCCGCGGAGGCCGAGGTGGTGCGCCTCGTGAACCTGGAGCGCGCCAAGGTCGGCTGCGTCGCGGTCCGCTCGGACGCCGAGCTCGCGGCCCTGGCCGGCGCCTTCAGCGCGGACATGGCGGCACGGAACTTCTTCGACCACACCGACCCCGACGGCGACTCGCCCTGGACCCGCGCCCAGCGGGCGGGCGTCATGAACCTCGGCGGCGAGAACATCGCCCGCGGCCAGGTCGACGCCGCCGCGGTGATGAAGTCCTGGATGGCCAGCGACGGCCACCGCGCCAACATCCTGAACTGCGACTACAAGACGCTGGGCGTGGGCGTCCACTTCGCGGACGGCGGTCCGTGGTGGACCCAGGACTTCGGCTTCTGAGCCCCGCGCCGGCACCGCCCGCGCGAAAGGGCCCCGTCACCTTCCCGGTGACGGGGCCCTTTCGCGTCGCACGGGCCGGCCGGATCAGGCCGCGGCCCTCCCGAGCGCGAAGGTGCGGGCCGTGCCGGCGACCCGGCGGCCGAGGTGCTCGGCGGTGGCGATGTCGGCCTTGTGGACGCCCTCGGGGCCCAGGTCGTTGTGGGTCTGGGCGGCGGCGCCGGAGAAGAAGCCGAGGCGGTTGATGTCGTTCTCGGAAGCCTCGCTGGTGTTCCAGCCGGGCTTCAGACCGAGGTTGACCCAGGTCATGCCGTGCTGGCCGGCGAGGGTCTGGAAGAACTGCAGGGTGTGCAGCTTGTCGCCGCTCTTCGAGGCGGAGTTCGTGAAGCCGGCGGCCAGCTTGTCCTGCCAGGCGTCGGTGAACCAGCGCTTGGAGGAAGCCTCGGCGAACTGGTGGAAGGCGCCGGACGCGGTGCCCATGTAGGTGGGCGAGCCGAAGACGATCGCGTCGGAGCCGTCGAGGAGCTCCCACTGGGCGTCGGTGATCTCGTCGACCTTGATCAGGTGGACGGTCGCGCCGGCCTCGGCGGCACCGTCACGGACCGCCTCGGCGAGGACGGCGGTGTGGCCGAAGCCGGAGTGGTAGGCGATGGAGACGACGGGCGTGGTCATGGAAGGACTCCTCGGCGGAAGGGGGCGAAGACGGCAGGGGAACGCCAAGAAGTAGAGCACTAACTTTTGGAAAGCGCAATAGATTGGTTAGCGCTTCCTGGCACACAGCGCTGCGCGCGCGTATGGTAGGGACATGACTGACGACCTCGCCTACGACGTGTTCGCGAAGTCCTGCCCTTCGCGGGGCACGCTGGAGCACGTGACCGGCCGCTGGGGCATCCTGATCCTGGGGGCGCTCCACGAAGGCACGTTCCGCTTCAACGAGCTGCGGCGCAGGGTCGACGGCGTGAGCGAGAAGATGCTGTCCCAGACGCTGCACGCGCTCGAACGCGACGGCCTCGTCCACCGCGACGCCCAGCCCACCAATCCCCCGCGCGTCGACTACCGGCTCACGCCGCTCGGCCGCGAGGTCGCCGAGCAGCTGCTCGGCCTGATCCACCTGGTCGAAGGCCGGATGGACCAGGTGCTCGCCGCCCGCGAGAGCTACGACAACGGTTGGCCGGCGACCGTCACGCCGTAACGCCGATCACGCCGTACCGCCTGTCGAGCCGTACCCTCTGGCAGGTCCCACCACCGATGCGGCCGTACCGCCTGGCATACAGGACCGCCTGTCATGCCCGGTGCCGATCACCTCGCGGCGCGTGAGACCGTCACGCGTACGAGCCTGAGGCCACGCCCGCGCGCGTCAGACCGTGACGCGGGGCGGGCGCTGGCAGCGCGGGCAGAAGTAGCTGGAGCGGTTCATCCACGGGCGCCTGCGCATCGGCGTGCCGCACCGCCGGCAGGCCTCGCCCTCCCGCCCGTACGCGTCCAGCGACCGGTCGAAGTAGCCCGACTCCCCGTTCACGTTCACGTACAGGCTGTCGAAACTCGTGCCGCCGGCCGCCAGCGCCGCGTTCATCACGTCCCGGACGTGGCCGAGCAGCTCGGCCGCGCGCGGCCGGGTCAGCGTCGCCGTCGGCCGCTCGTAGTGCAGCTTCGACCGCCACAGCGCCTCGTCCGCGTAGATGTTGCCGACCCCGCTGATGAGCGACTGGTCGAGCAGCGCCCGCTTGACCGTGGTGCGCCGCAGCCGCAGCGCGGTGGCGAAGGCCGCGTCGTCGAAGGCGGGATCCAGCGGGTCGCGCGCGATGTGCGCGATGACGTCCGGGAGCCCGTCGGCGCTGTCCGGGGCGGTGTCGTGCAGCGAAAGACCGCCGAAGGTCCGCTGGTCGACGAAGCGCAGCTCGGTCCCGGCCGAGCCCGCGGCCCCCGCCGCGTCGTCGAAGCGGATCCGGATCCGCAGGTGCTTCTCGTCCGCCGCGTCCTCGGGCTGCACCAGCAGCTGGCCGCTCATCCCGAGGTGGCCGAGCACGGACGCCTCGCCGTCTTCGAGCGGCAGCCACAGGTACTTGCCGCGCCGCCGGGCGATCCCGAAGCGCCGGCCCTTCAGCCGTGCCGCGAAGTCCGCCGCACCCTCCGGATGGCGCCGGACGGCCCGCGGGTGCAGGACCTCCACCTCGGCCACGGTCCGGCCCGCGACCCACCGCTCAAGACCGCGTCGTACGACCTCGACCTCGGGCAACTCGGGCACGGGACTCCTCCGGACGGCTCTCTTCGGCTGATGCCCGCAGCCTACAACCGCCCGCACACGTCGGTGCCCCCGTCCCCTGGGCAGGGGACGGGGGCACCGTCGGAACGAAGGAGGAAGCGAAAGGTCAGGCCGGGGCCTGGTCCTCGGAGGCGTTCTCGGCCGCGGCCTTCGCCGCAGCCACCGCACGCTCGTCCGCGGCGGCGCGGATCTCGCGCCACGCGGACTCCGCCGCCTGCTGCTCCGCCTCCTTCTTGCTGCGGCCGGTGCCGGTGCCGTACGAGACACCACCGACGCGGGCAGCAGCAGTGAAGGTCTTCTCGTGGTCCGGCCCCTCCTCGCTGACGAGGTACTCCGGAACGCCGAGCCCCTCGGCCGCGGTCAGCTCCTGGAGGCTGGTCTTCCAGTCCAGGCCGGCGCCGAGGTTCGAGGACTTCTCGATCAGCGGGTCGAAGAGCCGGTGCACCAGCTCGGACGCCGCGTCGAGGCCCTGGTCGAGATAGACCGCGCCGATCACCGCTTCGAGGGTGTCGGCGAGGATGGACGCCTTGTCCCGGCCGCCCGTACCTTCCTCGCCCCGGCCGAGCCGGATGAACGAGCCAAGGTCGAGGCCGCGGCCCACGTCCGCCAGTGCACGCGAGTTGACCACCGCGGCCCGCAGCTTGGCCAGCTGGCCTTCGGGCAGGTCGGGGTGGGTGCGGTACAGCGTGTCCGTGACCACCAGGCCGAGCACCGAGTCCCCGAGGAACTCCAGCCGCTCGTTGGTGGGCAGACCGCCGTTCTCGTACGCGTACGAACGGTGGGTGAGCGCACGCACCAGAAGGGCGGACTCGAGCTGATACCCGAGCCGCCCTTCCAGAAGCGTGTGGGACGAGGCCGAATTGACGTGGTCAGACATCGTGCCTCTCACCGGCCCCTCAGACGGAGAGGACCTGGCGCTTGTTGTAGGTGCCGCAGCTCGGGCACGCGATGTGCTGCTGCTTCGGCTCCTGGCAACGCTCACACGAAACCAGGGGGGTGACCGCAGCCTTCCACTGCGACCGGCGGTGGCGCGTGTTGCTGCGCGACATCTTCCGCTTCGGAACAGCCACGGCTACTTCTCCTGCTTCTCGTCGACACCGGATGCGGCATCGCTCATGTTGTCCTTCTCGTCGGCTCCCAGTGAACCGGCGAGTCCCTGCAATGCCGCCCAACGCATGTCGACGGCGTCATGGTGGTGGTCCGGGTTGTCGTTCAGGTTGATTCCGCACTCGGAACACAGACCTTCACAGTCCTCCCGGCACACCGGCTGCATGGGCAGTGCGAGCACCACCGCATCGCGCAGCACGGGCTCGAGGTCGAACATGCCGTCCTCGAGGGGAATCATGTCCTCGTCGTCCTCGGCTTCGTCGTCCGCGGCCGCCTTGCTGCGGCCCCGGTCGTCGGAGTCGGGGTACGAGAACATCTCCTGGAAGTCCGCGTCGAGCTCCAGCTCGACGGGCTCCAGACACCTTACGCACTCCCCCTCGGCCGATGCACGGGCGGTGCCTGTGACAAGCACCCCTTCCATGACCGACTCGAGACGGAGCTCGATCTCCACCGGGGCACCCTCGGGCACCGCGATGACCCCCGCGATCCCCAGGTCCCTGGGGGCGTCGACCGTGCGGGAGAGCCGCTGCATGGCACCAGGACGCCGCCCCAGCTCGTGCGTGTCGAACACGAGGGGGTTGCGATGGTCGAGGCGCGTGCTCAGGGTTCTTCCTGCTTTCGGATCGTTCAGAACGTGAGGGGCCGCCTTGCGAGGGCAGCACTGATCGCGGACATACGCGCGACCGAACAGCCAGAATACTGGACGCTTCGCTCAGGGCCCAATCCGGGTCAGCGACCCTGCTCGTAGCGGCGCAGCTGCTCCAGGTCGATCATGCTCGTGTCGAAGAAGCTGGTCTCGTCCAGGGCGGCGGTCTGCGGCTGCTGCTGGACGTGGGGCTGCACCTGCGGCTGCTCGTAGCCGTACTGCTGCTGGTAGGCGTAGGGGTCGGCCTGAGGCGCGGCGTACGGGTCCGCCTGCGGCGCGGCGTAGACCGCTCCGGTGGAGCCGGCGCCGGAGTACGGGTCCTGGACGGGCTGCTGGTAGCCGTACGGGTCCTGGACGGGCTGCTGGTACCCGTACGGGTCGGGCTGGGCCTGCTGGGCCGGGATCGGTACGGACCGGGGCTCGGCGGCCGGCTCCGGGTCGGCCAGCTCCGCGAGGCCCGCCAGGTAGTCGGCGTCGCTGGTGTGCAGCGGGTTGCCCGCCGCGTCCTGGGCGGCCATGTGCTCGCCGAGGGCGTCGCTGGCGATCCGGCCGTGCAGCTTCTGCCGGCCCCGGCCGACCGCTTCCAGGGTCTTGCTGAGGACGGCCTCGAAGGCTCCCAGCTTGGCGTCCACGTAGGTGTCGGCCCGCTGGATCAGGGTCTGCGGGTCCGCGCTGTACTCGGGGGCGTCCTCGTCGGCGTAGCCGTCCGCGTCCACGCCCGGGCCCCGGCCGAGGAGCTTCTCGCGGCCGCGGTCGACGGAGGCGATGGTCTTGTTGAGGACGACCTCGAAGTTGGCGAGCTTGGAGTCGACGTAGTCGTCGGCCTCGGCCCGGATCTCCTCGGCCTCCCGGCGGGCCTCGCCCAGGATCCGCTCGGCCTCGTCCTGCGACTGGCGGGCCACCTGGGTGTCGGAGATCAGCGAACCGCGCTCGGCGTGGGCGGCCTCGATGATCCGCTCGGCCTCCATCCGGGCCTGCTCGACCATCTGCTCGCGCCCGCCGAGCAGCTCCTGCGCCTGGGCGAGGGAGCCGGGCAGGGCCTCGCGGACCTCTTCGAGCAGCGCGAGCAGCTCGGCCCGGTTGACCACGCAGGACGCCGACATGGGCATGGAGCGGGCGCTCCGGACCGTCGCGACGATCTCGTCGAGCTTCTTCTGCACGTCCACCGGTGCTCGCCACTCTCTACAGCTGGATGGAGACGGACGGGACGACTGTAAGGCCAGTCGGCCCCTGTCCGGGACCAGGTGACGGAGCGTCAGCGGCGGTGGCCGGCGGTCACCGCCCCGAGCGCTTCTCGGCGAGCCGCTCGGTGAGCCGGGAGAGCACCGCGGCCGGCACCAGGTGGGAGACGTCGCCGCCCCAGGCCGCGACCTCCTTGACCAGGGAGGACGACAGGAAGCTGTACGTCGGGTTGGTGGGCACGAACAGCGTCTCCACGCCCGAGAGGCCGTTGTTCATCTGGGCCATCTGCAGCTCGTAGTCGAAGTCGCTGACGGCCCGGAGCCCCTTGACGATGGCGGGGATGTCGCGCTGCTTGCAGAAGTCCACGAGCAGGCCGTGGAAGGACTCGACCTCGACGTTGCCGAAGTCGGCGGTGACCTCGCGGATCAGCTCGATCCGCTCGTCGACCGTGAACAGGCCCTGCTTCGACTGGTTGATCATCACCGCGACGTGCACGACGTCGTACAGCTTGGAGGCGCGGGCGATGATGTCGAGGTGTCCATTGGTGATCGGGTCGAACGACCCGGGACAGACGGCGCGGCGCAACTTGGTTCCCTCGCTCTCCGGTCCGGTCATCGTGCGTCTTCGCACGTAGAGGCGGCGCGACCGTACCAAAACGTGCCTTCGCCGTAACGACGGGCCCGCAGGGCTGCGAAGCCGTCCGGCCAGCCGAACTCGCCGCCGCGGGTGCTGCGCTCCACGGTGACGAGGGCATCCTCGGCGATCCAGCCCCCCGAGCGCATTGTGAGGAGGATCTCCCGAAGATCGTCGTCGGGGACGGCGTACGGCGGATCGAGGAAGACCAGGTCGTACGGCTCGGCCGGCGCCGGGCCCGTCACGATCTGCTCCGCTTTGCCGGTACGGAACTCGGCGCCGGGCAGTCCGAGCGAGCGGATGTTCTCGCGCACGGTGCGGGCGGCGCGCTGGTCGGCCTCGACCAGCAGGGCGTGGGAGGCGCCGCGGGACAGCGCCTCCAGGCCGACGGCTCCGGAGCCCGCGTACAGGTCGGCGACGCGGGCGCCGGCGAGGCCGTGGAAGGACTCCCAGGTCGAGAAGAGGCCTTCCCTCGCCCGGTCTGAGGTGGGCCGGGTACCGGTGCCCGGGGGCACGGCGAGTCGGCGTCCGCCGGCGGTGCCGGCGATCACGCGGGTCATCTGGGGTCCTCGTCATCCATAAGCCGTTGCGTAAGCAATAGCTTAGGGCGGCCGGGGCGGGAGGGAGACGGCCGTGCGGCGGTCAGCCCTTCTCCAGGTACTCCTCCCGGTCCTTGTCCAGGAGCGCGTCGAGCGCGGTGCGCAGCGCGGGGTGGGCGGTGAGGCCGGGGTCGGCGAGGACGATCGCGGTGGCCTCCTCGCGGGCGGCGGCGATGACCTCCTCGTCCTCGATGACGGTGAGCACCCGCAGCGAGGAGCGGACGCCGGACTGTGCCTGGCCGAGGACGTCGCCCTCACGGCGCTGTTCGAGGTCGATCCGGGAGAGCTCGAAGCCGTCGAGGGTGGCGGCGACGGCGTTCAGCCGCTGCCGCGCGGGGCTGGCCTCGGGCATCTCGGAGACGAGCAGGCAGAGACCGGCGGCGGAGCCACGGCCGACGCGGCCGCGCAGCTGGTGGAGCTGGGAGACGCCGAAGCGGTCGGCATCCATGATCACCATGGCGGTGGCGTTGGGCACGTTCACGCCGACCTCGATGACGGTGGTGGCGACCAGCACGTCGGCCTCGCCGGCGGCGAAGCGGCGCATGACGTCGTCCTTGTCGTCGGGGTGCATACGGCCGTGCAGCACCTCGACCCGGAGCCCGGCGAGCGGACCGGCCCGCAGCTGCTCGGCGACCTCGAGGACGGCGAGCGGCGGCCGCTTCTCGGCCTCGTCCTCGGGACTCGCCTTCTTCCCGGTCTTCCGGTCCTCCTCGTCGCCGATGCGCGGGCACACCACGTACGCCTGGTGCCCGGCCTCGACCTCCTCGCGCACCCGCTCCCAGGCACGGGCGAGGAAGTGCGGCTTGTCGGCGGCGGGCACGACGTGGCTGGCGATCGGGGAACGGCCGGCGGGCAGCTGGTCGAGGACGGAGGTCTCCAGGTCGCCGAAGACGGTCATCGCGACCGTACGGGGAATGGGCGTGGCCGTCATGACGAGCAGGTGCGGCGTCCGCTTTTCCCTCTGGGAGTGCCCCTTCCCCCGAAGCGCGTCACGCTGCTCCACGCCGAAGCGGTGCTGCTCGTCGACGACGACCAGGCCGAGGTCGTGGAACTGCACCTTGTCCTCGATCAGCGCGTGCGTCCCGATGACGATCCCGGCGTCGCCGCTGACCAGGTCGAGCAGCGCCTGCCGTCGCGCGGCGACGCCCATGGAACCGGTGAGCAGCACGACCTTGGTGGCGTGCTCGGCCCCGCCGAGCATGCCGCCCTCGGCGAGGTCGCCCATCATCTCGGTCACCGACCGGTGGTGCTGCTGCGCGAGCACCTCGGTGGGCGCGAGCATCGCGGCCTGCCCGCCGGCGTCGACGACGGCGAGCATGGCGCGCAGCGCCACCAGTGTCTTGCCCGATCCGACCTCGCCCTGGAGGAGGCGGTGCATGGGGTGGTCGGTGGCGAGGTCGTCGAAGATCTCCTTCGAGACCTTCTGCTGGCCGTCGGTGAGGGTGAAAGGGAGCCGCGCGTCGAAGGCGGTGAGCAGGCCGTCGGGGGCGGGGCGGCGGGCGACGGCGGGGAGCTGGGTGTCGGCGTGGCGTCGGCGGGCGAGGGCGACCTGGAGGACGAAGGCCTCGTCCCACTTGAGGCGGTCGCGGGCGTCGGCGATGTCGGCCTTGGTGTGGGGCCGGTGGATGCGGGTGAGCGCGTCGGGCAGCCCGGTGAGGCCGCGGCCCTCGCGCAGGGCGGGCGGCAGCGGGTCGACGAGGCCCTCCCAGCCGGTGGCGGCCATGGAGTCGAGGGCGATGCCGACGGACTGCTCGATGGTCCAGGACTCCAGCTGCTTGCAGGCCGGGTAGATGGGCAGCAGCTCGCTCGCGAAGGCCTTGACGGTCTCGGTGCTGTCGTCGGCGTCGAGGAGCTTGTACTCGGGGTGGGCGAGCTGGAGGCGGCGGTTGAAGACGCCGACCTTGCCGGCGAACATGGCGCGCCGGCCGGGCAGCAGTTCCTTCTGGTGGAAGTGGACGGTGCGGCCGAAGAACACCAGCTGCATCCGGCCGCTGCCGTCGGTGATGGTGACCTCCAGGCGCTGGCCCTTGCCGCGCCCGCCCTTGTTGAAGGTGTGCACGCGCGCGTCGGCGACCTGGGCGACGACGGTGACGTGCTCGTCCAGCGGCAGGTCGGCCAGCGCGGTCAGCTCGCCGCGCTCGGCGTACCGCCGGGGGTAGTGGTGGAGCAGGTCGCCGACCGTGTGCAGGTCCATGTGCTCGGCCATCACCTTGGCGGTGGCGGCGCCGAGCAGCTTCTTGAGTGGTTCGTCGAGCGCAGGCACGCGATCCATTGCACACCACGTGACTGACACCCGTCGCGCAGCCGCGGCGGAAATCCTCGGGGCCGCCCGGGGCTACTCCACGCCGATCAGCAGCGGCGGTGCGCCCTCGCCCGCGTGGTAGACGGTGGTGTCGACGGCCAAGTACGTGGTGCGGACGTGCTGTTCGAGGGTCCGCGCCAGGTCCTCCGGGGTGTCGTCGGCGACGACGAGGGTGACCAGCTCGCCGCCCGCGGAGAGCATGCGGTCGAGGACCGTGAGGGCGGTGGTGGTGAGGTCCTGGCCGATGACGGCGACGTCGCCCTCGATGAGGCCGAGGACGTCGCCGGCCTGGCAGACGCCGGCCGAGGTGAAGGACTGGCGTTCGGCGACGGCGAGTTCGGCGTAGCGGGTGGCGCCGGCGGCGGCCGTCATGGCGACGACGTCCTCGTCGAAGCGGCGGTCGGGTTCGTGGACGGCGAGGGCGGCGATGCCCTGGACGGCGGCGCGGGTGGGGATGAGGGCGACCCGGATGCCCTCGGCCCTGACCTGTGCGGCGGCCGCGGCGGCGATCTGCCGCAGCTCGGTGTCGTTGGGCAGCAGGACGACCTCGCGGGCGTGGGCCCGGCGGATCGCCTCGGCGAGGTCGAGGCCGGTCGGCGTCCCGCCGGGGCGGGCGACCAGGGTGGTCGCGCCGGCCTCGGCGCACAGCCCGGCGAGGCCGTCGCCGGGCAGGACGGCGACGACCGCGCGCCCGGCGGGTTCCGGGCGGGACTCGAAGTGGGTGACGCGGATGCGGTACGGGCGTCCCGCCTCGACGCCGGCCTCGACCGCCGCTCCGGCGTCGTCGACGTGGACGTGGACGTTCCACAGCCCGTCGCCGCCCACGACGACGAGGGAGTCCCCCAGTTCGTCGAGGCGTCGCTTGAGGGTGTCCACGGCGGCGTCCTCGGCCTCCAGGAGGTAGATGACCTCGTACGAGGGTCCTCCGTCGGGCCGGCAGTCGCCGAGGACGACCGGCGCGTGCGCGGGTTCGGTGCGAGGCGCCGGCGCCTCGCCGGTCAGGGCCTCGACGAGCGCGCCGAGCACCGCCACCAGACCGCGTCCTCCGGCGTCCACGACGCCCGCGCGACGCAGTACGTCCAGTTGGCCGGGGGTCGCCTCCAGGGCCGTCCTTGCCCCCTCGTAGGCGCTCCTGGCGACCGTCACGAGCTCGCCGCCGGCCGCGCAGGCGCCGGCCGCCGCGTCGGCGACGGTGAGGAGGGTGCCCTCGACGGGGTGGGCGACGGCCCGGCGGGCCGCTTCCGCGGCGCTCGCGAGTGCGCGGGCGAGCTGGTCGCCGTCTCCGCCCTCGGCGAGGACCGCGGACATGCCGCGGAGGAGCTGGGAGAGGATGGTGCCGGAGTTGCCGCGGGCGCCGATCAGCGCGCCGTGCGCCATCGCCCGTATGACCTCCGCCACGTCCGGGGCCTCCGGGGCTCCCTCGGCGAAGGCCTCGTCGGCGGCCCGGGCGGCCGACTCGACGGTCAGGTACAGGTTGGTTCCGGTGTCGCCGTCCGCGACGGGATAGACGTTGATGGCGTCGATCTCCGCGCGCTCCCTGCCGAGCGCCGCCAGCGCCCCTGCGCACCAGGATCGGACCGTTTCGGCGTCGAGGGTCTGCGGGGCTCGCGGCAACGGGTGGTCCTCCTGTGCGACGCGGTGGGTTCACCGCAGGGTAGACCCGCGTCCGCCCGGGGCCCGGGGCGGGGGCCGGGCGGACCATGGTAGTTTCGTTCCACGGAAGCAGTCGTTGTATGCTGCTTCGGTTGCCCGGCACAGTCGGGCCATTCCCCCGGCAAGCCACTTCAGATCCCTGATCCGATTCCGGTGCGCCGGATTTCACTGTAAATCTGAAGTCTTTGGAGTGACCCGTGGCTGCCAACTGCGACGTCTGCGGCAAGGGGCCGGGCTTCGGCAACAACATTTCGCACTCGCACCGCCGTACGTCTCGTCGCTGGAACCCGAACATCCAGCGTGTGCGTGCCGTGGTCGGTCGGACGCCGAAGCGGCTCAACGTCTGCACCTCGTGCATCAAGGCCGGCAAGGTCTCGCGCTAATTGGTGCTCCCCCCGCGGAAGCGGGGATAGCCCCGCCGACGTTTCGTCGTAGCGCAGCCCCTGCGGTTGCCTTGAAAGGCCGGTTCACCTCGGTGAACCGGCCTTTTGCCATGCCCTGGCGCGGTTGCCGCGTCCTCCGGGCAGTCGCCGTGCCTCAGCGCAGGCGCCAGGCGTGGTCCACGGGGCCGATGCCTCCGCCCAGCGAGAAGCCGGCGGCGATCGCGCCCGTCACGTACTCCTTCGCCTGCCGTACGGCCTCCGGCACCGTCAGTCCCTTCGCGAGCCCCGACGCCACCGCCGAGGCGAGCGTGCAGCCCGTCCCGTGGGTGTGCCGGTTGTCGTGGCGCGGGGCGCGCAGCCACAGCTCCTCGGAGCCGTCCGTCAGCAGGTCCACGGCCTCCTCGCCGGAGGGCAGGTGCCCGCCCTTGACCAGCGCCCAGCGCGGCCCGTACGACAGGATCGCGCCGGCCGCCCGCCGCATCCCGGCCTCGTCCTCGACAACGACGCCCGTGAGCTGCGCCACTTCGTCCAGGTTCGGGGTGGCGACGGTCGCGACCGGCAGCAGCTTCGTGCGTACGGCGTCCAGCGCGGAGGCCGCGAGCAGCGGGTCCCCGTGCTTGGAGACGCCCACCGGGTCGACCACGACGGGCGCCGCGGTCCCGGCGAGCAGTCCGGCGACCGTCTCCACGAGCACGGCGGAGGCCAGCATGCCCGTCTTGACCGCCTGGACGCCGATGTCGTCGACGACGGCCCGGTACTGGGCCCGTACGGCCTCCTCGGGCAGCTCCCAGGCGCCCCGGACGCCCAGCGAGTTCTGGGCGGTCACGGCCGTGATCACGCTCATGCCGTGGACGCCGAGCGCGAGCATGGTCTTGAGGTCGGCCTGGATGCCGGCGCCGCCGCCGGAGTCGGATCCGGCGACGGTGAGGACCAGGGGCGGCCGGGAGGTCATTCGGTGGCCCCGAAGTGGTCCCAGCCGCCCTTGCTGTGCCAGGGCGCGCCGTCGACGGTCACCTGGGGCAGCGCGGAGGGGTTGAGGACCTCGCCGATGACCTTCCAGCGGGCGGGGAGCTTCACGTCGGGCGGGAAGGTGGCGACGATCGCGTGGTCCTCTCCCCCGGTGAGCACCCACTGGAGCGGGTCGACGCCGACGGCCTGGCCGATGTCGTTCATCTGGCTGGGGATGTCGATGAGGCCGGAGCGCAGGTCGATGCGGACCTTGCTGGCCTCGGCGATGTGGCCGAGGTCGGCGATCAGGCCGTCGCTGACGTCGCACATGGCGGTGGCGCCGAGGCCGGCCGCCGCGGGACCCGCGTGGTACGGCGGTTCGGGGCGGCGGTGGGCCTCGACGAAGGCGCGCGGGGAGCGGAAGCCTCGGGAGAGCACCGCGTAGCCGGCGGCGGACCAGCCGAGCCAGCCGGTGTAGGCGACGACGTCGCCGGGCTGGGCGCCGCCGCGGGTGACCGGGTCGTGGTTGCGCAGGTCGCCGAGGGCGGTGATGGAGACGGTGATCGTGTCGCCGCGGACCACGTCGCCGCCGACCACCGCGGCGCCGGCGACCTGACATTCGTCGCGCAGTCCGTCCATGAGTTCGGTGGGCCAGGTGACGGGCAGCTCGGCGGGCACGACCAGGCCGAGCAGGAGCGCGGTGGGCACCGCGCCCATGGCGGCGATGTCGGCGAGGTTCTGGGCGGCGGCCTTGCGGCCGACGTCGTAGGCCGTCGACCAGTCGCGGCGGAAGTGACGTCCTTCGAGCAGGATGTCCGTGCTGGCCACCACCCGCCGGTCGGGGGCGGAGACCACCGCGGCGTCGTCGCCGGGCCCGATCCGCACCGCGGGCGTGGAGGTGAGCCGGGAGGTGAGCTCCCTGATGAGCCCGAACTCGCCGAGCTCTCCGACTGTGCCCTTCACCGCGATTCACCTCGTGTCGTCGTGCCGGCCGCCGCGCCGCTCCGCCGCTCCTCGCCGTGCGGGTCGCGGGCCGTCACCGTGCCGGATACCGTCAAGTAGACCGTCAACTTCTCATGTGTGTACGCCACCCCGCGTGCGCCTCCGAGCTCGGAGGTCTCCCCGCGGCCCGCGGCGACGCGGTACCGTGGCGTCTCTTTCTCCCACAAGATCCTCGTGGCCGCCCTGGAGGTTCCGTGGTACAGGCGTACATCCTTATTCAGACCGAGGTGGGCAAGGCGTCGACCGTCGCCGAGACCATCGCAAAGATCACGGGGGTGATCCAGGCGGAGGACGTGACCGGTCCGTACGACGTCATCGTTCGAGCGGAGGCCGAAACCGTGGACGCGCTGGGCCGCATGGTGGTCGCCAAGGTCCAGCAAGTGGAAGGCATCACGCGCACCCTCACCTGCCCGGTCGTGCATATCTAGCCCCCGTCTACCCTTGGCCGGTGACGTCTTCCCACCGGCCCCTCGGCCTGACCGCTTCCGCCGCCGCGGCCGTGCTGCTGCTGGCCGCCACCGGCTGTTCCGCTTCGGACGCGGAGACGTCGGTGCCGGTTCCCAGCCCTCCGGCGGCCGAGGCCGCCCTCTGCCGTGCCCTCGCGAAGGAGCTGCCCGGCACCGTGGCGGGTCTGGAGCGGGCCGGCACCGAGCCGGAGTCCGAACTGACCGCCGCGTGGGGGGATGCGGCGATCGTACTGCGCTGCGGCGTGCCCCGGCCCGAAAAGATGACCGATCCGCAGGCGCAGGGCGTCGACGTCGACGGTGTCGGCTGGCTGGTCGAGCAGCGCGAGGGCGACGGACCCCGCTTCACCACCACGTACCGCAGGACGTACGTGGAGGTGTCGCTGGGCGAGCGGTACGCGCACGACATGGGCCCGCTCGTGGATCTCGCCGCCCCCGTGAAGAAGGCCGTCCCCCCGAGCCTGTGACCCGGGGGGCGTGTGCTCAGCGCAGGCCCGTGGAGCGGTTCAGCGCGGCCTGGATGAGCCGGTCGACGAGCTCCGGGTAGCTGACGCCGCTCTCCTGCCACATCCGCGGGTACATGGAGATGGGCGTGAAGCCGGGCATGGTGTTGATCTCGTTGATGACGAAGTCGCCGTCCTCGGTGAGGAAGAAGTCGGCGCGCACCAGGCCCTCGCAGGAGACGGCCTCGTAGGCGGCGACGGCGAGCCGCTGGACCTCGGCGGTGGCGTCGTCGCCGATCGGCGCGGGCACCAGGCCGGAGGCCGAGTCGATGTACTTCGCCTCGAAGTCGTAGAAGTCGTGGTCGGTGACCGGCGGGATCTCGGCGGGCACGCTGGCGCGCGGGCCGTCCTCGAACTCCAGGACGCCGCACTCGATCTCGCGGCCGCGCAGCAGCGCCTCGACGATGATCTTCGGGTCGTAGCGGCGGGCCTCCTCGATCGCCTCGTCGAGGCCGGAGAGGCCGTCGACCTTGGTGATGCCGACGGAGGAGCCGCCACGGGCCGGCTTCACGAAGAGCGGCCAGCCGTGGTCGGCGGCGAACTCCACGATCTTCTTGCGGGCGGCGGCCGGGTTCTGCTCCCACTCCCGCGGCCGGATGACCTCGTACGGGCCGACCGGCAGGCCGAAGGAGACGAAGACCCGCTTCATGTACTCCTTGTCCTGGCCGACGGCGGAGGCGAGGACGCCCGCGCCGACGTACGGGATGCCGGAGAGCTCCAGGAGGCCCTGGAGGGTGCCGTCCTCGCCGTACGGGCCGTGGAGCATCGGGAAGACGACGTCGACCTCGCCGAGGGCCTGCGGCAGGGAGCCGGGCTCGTTGAGGACGACCTCGCGGCTGGCCGGGTCGACGGGCAGGACCACGCCGCCGGTCTCCGACTCGGCGAGCTCGGCGACGTCCGGCAGGGCGCGCTCGGTGATGGCCATCCGCTCGGGGGCGTCGGCGGTCAGCGCCCAGCGCCCCTCCCGGGTGATGCCGATGGGCAGCACGTCGTACTTGTCCCGGTCGATGGCGCGCAGGACGGCACCGGCGGTGACGACGGAGATGGCGTGCTCGGAGCTGCGTCCGCCGAAGACGACGGCCACGCGCGGCTTGCGGGGGCTCTGGGTGTTCTCGCTCATATCGCGTTGAGCGTACCTTGCGGCGTCCGAACTCCTGAGCGCCCCGCTTCCGCTTCGCGCGTCCGGCTCAGCGGTGCCTCACCGGCGTTCCGCCTTGGCGCTGCGCGACATCAGCTCCTTGAGCGCGACGACCGGCGGCTTGCCCTCGTGGACGATCGAGACGACGGTCTCGGTGATGGGCATGTCGACGCCGTGGCGGCGGCCCAGATCGAGCACGGACTCGCAGGACTTGACGCCCTCGGCGGTCTGCTTGGTGGCCGCGATGGTTTCCTGGAGGGTCATCCCGCGGCCCAGGTTGGTGCCGAAGGTGTGGTTCCGGGAGAGCGGCGAGGAGCAGGTGGCGACCAGGTCGCCGAGGCCCGCGAGGCCGGAGAAGGTGAGCGGGTCGGCGCCCATGGCGAGGCCGAGCCGGGTGGTCTCGGCGAGGCCGCGGGTGATGAGCGTGGCCTTGGAGTTGTCGCCGAGCCCCATGCCGTCGGCGATGCCGACGGCGAGCCCGATGACGTTCTTGACCGCGCCGCCGAGTTCGCAGCCGACGACGTCGGTGTTGGTGTACGGGCGGAAGTACGGGGTCATGCAGGCGGTCTGGAGCCGCTGGGCGACCGTCTCGTCGGCGCAGGCGACGACGGCGGCGGCGGGCTGCCGGGCGGCGATCTCCTTGGCCAGGTTGGGGCCGGTGAGCACGGCGACGCGCTCGGCCGGTACGTCGGCGACCTCCTGGATGACCTCGCTCATCCGCTTGGCGGTGCCGAGTTCGATGCCCTTCATCAGGGAGACGAGGACGGTGCCGGGCGCCAGCTTCGGTGCCCATTCGGCGAGGTTGGCGCGCAGGGTCTGGGAGGGCACGACGAGGACGGTGAAGTCGGCGTCGCGGGCGGCCTCGGCCGGGTCCGCGGTGGCCGTGATGCCCTTGGGGAGTTCGACGCCCGGGAGGTAGTCGGGGTTGGTGCCGGTGCTGTTGATGGCCTCGGCGAGTTCGGCGCGACGGCCCCAGAGGCTCACCTCGCAGCCCGCGTCGGCGAGCACCATGGCGAAGGCGGTGCCCCAGGATCCGTTGCCGAAGACGGCTGCCTTGGTCACTTCTTGCCTTCCTCCGCGGCCTTGCGGCGCTGCTGCAGCCGGGCCTTCCTGTGGTCGTACGGCTCTGCGGGAGCCTGCTCGCCGCGGACCTCCTCCAGGATCCGGGTGATGGCCGCCATGATCTCCTCGGTGGCCTCGCGCAGCACGTCGGGCGTGGGCTCGACGTCGTAGAAGCGGGAGAGGTCGACCGGCGGACCGGCCTGCACGACCAGCGTCTTGCGCGGCAGCAGCCGGAGCTTGTTCTCCTTGGCGTACGGCGGCATCGCGAGGTTGGCGCCCCACTGGGCGACCGGGATGACCGGGACCTTGGTGAGCAGGGCGACGCGGGCGGCGCCCGTCTTGCCGGCCATGGGCCACATCTCGGGGTCGCGGGTGAGGGTGCCCTCGGGGTAGAAGGCGACGCACTCGCCGCGCTCGATGGCGTCGACGGCGGCCCGGAAGGCGTCCAGGGCGTTGGTGGTCTCGCGGTAGACCGGGATCTGGCCGGTGTTGCGCAGCATCATGCCGACGAACGAGCCCTTGAAGAGCCCGGCCTTGGCGAGGAAGCGGGGCACGCGCCCGGTGTTGTACTGGTAGTGCGCGTAGGACAGCGGGTCCAGGTACGAGTTGTGGTTCACCGCGGTGATGAAGCCGCCCTCGGCCGGGATGTGCTCCGTTCCGCGCCAGTCCCGCTTGAACAGCACCACCAGTGGGGGTTTGGCGATGACCGCCGCCAGGCGGTACCAGAAGCCGATTCTGCGGCGGGACACTCGTGCACCTTTCTCCGGACTGCGCAAGGGGTCAAGTGTCGCCCCATGCTCCTGGCCTGTCGAGGACACCGTACGCCCCGGGGCTCCGGCGCTTCGCGTGGGCGGGACAGAATGGGCCGCGATGAAGACAATCGCCGCCGGCGACGCCGGTGCAGACGCTGCCGACGGCTGGTCGCTGGTGGTGCCCCTGAAGCCACTGGCGCGGGCCAAGAGCAGGCTGGGCGCCGCGGTGGGCGCCGGGCTGCGGCCCCGGCTCGCGCTGGCCTTCGCCGAGGACACCGTGGCGGCGGCGCTGACCTGCCCGGCGGTACGGGATGTGGCGGTCGTCACGGACGATCCGGCGGCGGGGGCCGCGCTCGCCGCCCTGGGCGCGCGGATCGTGCCCGACGTACCGGGCACGGGGCTCAACGGGGCGCTGGCCCACGGGGCCCGCGCGGTACGGGCGGTACGGCCCGGGGCGCGGGTGGCGGCCCTGAACGCGGACCTTCCGGCGCTGCGCCCCGTCGAGCTGGCCCGGGTCCTGGCGATGGCGGGGCAATTCCGGCGGGCTTTTCTCGCGGATGCCGCCGAAATAGGTACGACATTCCTCTCGGCGGGTGCCGGGGTGGAATTGGAACCGGCTTTCGGAGGGGCTTCCCGCCGTCGGCATTTGTCCTCGGGCGCGGTGGAAATCCGGCTGGCGGGGGTGGATTCCGTGCGCCGGGACGTGGACACCGGGGAGGATCTGGCGGCCGCGGTGGCGCTCGGCGTGGGGCCGCGGACGGCTGCCCGCTGGGTGCGCGCGGCCGGATAGGCTGCGGCCATGCAGGCGACCGCGTACACGTACGACTCCGAGACCCGCAGCGGCAGTGTGCTGCTCGACGACGGAACCCCGGTGGAGTTCGGGGCCGAGGCCTTCGAGGCGGGCGGGCTGCGGCTGCTGCGTCCGGGTCAGCGGGTGCGGATCGAGACGGAGGGCGAGGGCACGGCCCTGCGGATCACGCTCGTGACGCTGCAGACCTTCTAGCAGCGCTTTCGACTCCTTCCGGCAGCGCCGTCGGGCCTTCCGGAAGCGCTCGCTGGGCTTCCGGCGGCGCCCTCGGACTCATCGGCGGAACGCGCCGCGGGCCGGGCTCCCCCAGGGGGGAGCCCGGCCCGGCGTGTGAGCACCTGCCGTCCTACTTCTTTGCGGCGGTCTTCTTCGCGGTGGTCTTGCGCGCCGTCGTCTTCTTGGCGGGCGCCTTCTTCGCGGTGGCCTTCTTCGCCGGCGCGGTCTTCTTGGCGGCGGTCTTCTTGGCCGCGGCCGTGGTCTTCTTCGCCGGGGCCGCCTTCTTCGCGGCCGCGGTGGTCTTCTTGGCCGTGGTGGCCTTCTTGGTGGCCGTGGTGGCCTTCTTCGCGGTCGCGGTGGTCTTCTTCACGGCGGCCGTGGTCTTCTTCGCCGGGGTCGCCTTCTTCGCGGCGGCCTTCTTGGCGGTGGTGGCCTTCTTGGCGGCCGCCTTCTTCACGGTGGCGGAGGCCCCACCGGTGAGGCTGCCCTTGGGGGCCTTCTTGACGGACACCTCGCCGCCCTTGGGGAGCTTCTTCGAGCCGCTGACCAGGTCCTTGAAGCCCTGACCCGCACGGAAGCGCGGAACCGAGGTCTTCTTGACCCGGACCCGCTCACCCGTCTGCGGGTTACGGGCGTAGCGGGCCGGACGGTCGACCTTCTCGAACGAGCCGAAGCCGGTGACCGAGACCCGGTCCCCGCCGACCACGGCGCGCACGATGGCGTCGAGCACGTGGTCGACGGCGTCGGCCGCCTGCTGGCGACCGCCCATCTTGTCGGCAATCGCTTCTACGAGCTGCGCCTTGTTCACGTCTTCCCCTTCGGAGACATTGCCGGAACGAAAGTGTTCAAGCTTTTTCGCACGTTAGGCATGTATATACCGCAAATCAAACACGAAACGGGCTAATCACCCTAGTGCCGCAACGCGGAAGTCCCGTTGCGGAGTTCCTGGTGTCAGTCGTCTTCAGGGAATCGGCCCTCGTCGAGGTCCTTCATCAACCGGTCCAGACGCGTTGCCGCGTCCGTGAGATCGTGCTTCGCCGCGGCCGTGACGACCAGCAGCTTCCGGGACAGCGCCATCCTTACGCCCTCCGGGACTTGCAGTTCGCGCACCCTTCTGTGCGCTTCCTTCAATCGGGCGGCGACTGCCTCGTAGAGCTCGAGTTGGCTGTCGCGTTCCATGCACCGATTGTGCCATCTAGGGCGAGTTGTCGCCCGACGGGGTCTCAACAAGCGACTGCGCCCCCCACCGGACGGTGGGGGGCGCAGTACTGGAAAAGCGCTGCTCAGACGGCAATTGTACGGGGCTTGAAGGCGGGCCGGGCCGCCTCGTAGGCCGCGATGTCCGCTTCGTTCTGAAGGGTGAGGCTGATGTCGTCCAGACCGTTCAGGAGCCGCCAGCGGGCGTTCTCGTCGAGCTCGAAGTCGGCGTCGATCCCGGGCGCGAGGACCTTGCGGGCCTCCAGGTCGACGGTGACCTCGACGGTCGGGTCGGCCTCGGTCAGCTCCCACAGCGCGTCGACGGTCTCCTGCGGCAGGACGACGGTCAGCAGGCCGTTCTTCAGCGAGTTGCCGCGGAAGATGTCGGCGAAGCGGGAGGAGATCACGGTCTTGAAGCCGTAGTTCTGCAGCGCCCAGACGGCGTGCTCACGGGAGGAGCCGGTGCCGAAGTCCGGACCCGCCACCAGGACGGTGGCGCCCTGCCGCTCGGGGCGGTTGAGGACGAACTGCTCGTCCTTGCGCCAGGCCTCGAACAGGCCGTCCTCGAAGCCGTCGCGGGTGACCTTCTTCAGCCAGTGCGCCGGGATGATCTGGTCGGTGTCGACGTTGCTGCGGCGCAGCGGGACGGCCCGGCCGGTGTGCGTGGTGAAAGCTTCCATGGTTCCTCAGACCCCCGCGGTGGTGGCGACGTCGGACAGATCGGCCGGGGAGGCCAGGTGGCCCAGGACGGCGGTGGCGGCGGCGACCTGGGGAGAGACCAGGTGGGTGCGGCCGCCCTTGCCCTGCCGGCCCTCGAAGTTGCGGTTGGAGGTGGACGCGGAACGCTCACCGGGGGCCAGTTGGTCGGGGTTCATGCCCAGGCACATCGAGCAGCCCGCGTGCCGCCATTCGGCGCCGGCCTCCTTGAAGACCTTGTCCAGGCCCTCCTCGACGGCCTGCAGGGCGACCCGGACCGAGCCGGGGACGACCAGCATGCGGACGCCGTCGGCGACCTTGCGGCCCTCCAGCAGGGAGGCCGCGTTGCGCAGGTCCTCGATGCGGCCGTTGGTGCAGGAGCCTACGAAGACGGTGTCGACCTTGATGTCGCGCAGCGGCTGTCCGGCGGTCAACCCCATGTACTCCAGGGCCTTTTCGGCGGCCAGGCGCTCCGAAGCGTCTTCGTACGAAGCCGGGTCGGGGACGTTCGCCGAAAGCGGCGCGCCCTGGCCGGGGTTGGTGCCCCAGGTGACGAACGGGGCCAGCTCGGCGGCCTCGATGACGACCTCGGCGTCGAAGACCGCGTCCTCGTCCGACTTCAGCGTCTTCCAGTACGCGACGGCGGCGTCCCAGTCCTCGCCCTCGGGGGCGTGGGCACGGCCCTTGAGGTAGGCGAAGGTGGTCTCGTCCGGGGCGATCATGCCCGCGCGGGCACCGGCCTCGATCGACATGTTGCAGATGGTCATCCGGGCCTCCATCGAGAGCTTCTCGATGGCGGAGCCGCGGTACTCCAGGACGTAGCCCTGGCCGCCGCCGGTGCCGATCTTCGCGATGATCGCCAGGATCAGGTCCTTGGCGGTGACGTCCTCGGGCAGCTCGCCGTTCACCGTGATGGCCATGGTCTTCGGACGGGCCATGGGCAGCGTCTGGGTGGCCAGGACGTGCTCGACCTGGCTGGTGCCGATGCCGAACGCCAGACCGCCGAAGGCGCCGTGCGTGGAGGTGTGCGAGTCGCCGCAGACCACGGTCATGCCCGGCTGGGTCAGTCCCAGCTGCGGTCCCACGACGTGGACGACGCCCTGCTCGACGTCGCCCAGCGGGTGCAGGCGGACGCCGAACTCGGCGCAGTTCTTCCGCAGGGTCTCCAACTGGGCGCGGGAGACCGGGTCGGCGATCGGCTTGTCGATGTCGAGGGTCGGGGTGTTGTGGTCCTCGGTGGCGATGGTGAGGTCGAGGCGCCGCACCTGCCGGCCGTTCTGCCGGAGGCCGTCGAAGGCCTGGGGGCTGGTCACCTCGTGCAGCAGGTGCAGATCGATGAAGAGGAGGTCGGGCTCGCCCTCGGCGCGCCGGACGACGTGGTCGTCCCAGACCTTCTCCGCGAGTGTCCTACCCATCGCTTTCCCTCCGGCCGGCGGCTGCGCCGACACCACTAGAGACCCGTTTCGCGAGCCGTTGTGCGGCCGCCTCACCAGAGTCACAGGTTCCGAGAAAAATTGAACTTGCGTTTCACAGAGTGAGACGCGAATATCGTTGCATGGACAACTCTAGCGGCGTAGGCGTTCTCGACAAGGCAGCCCTTGTCCTGAGCGCCCTGGAGTCCGGTCCGGCCACCCTCGCAGGACTGGTCGCGGCGACGGGACTCGCACGACCCACGGCCCACCGACTGGCCGTGGCCTTGGAACACCACCGGATGGTGGCCCGCGACATGCAGGGCCGGTTCATCCTCGGACCGCGGCTGGCGGAGCTCGCCGCCGCGGCCGGCGAGGACCGCCTGCTCGCGACCGCCGGGCCGGTGCTGACGCATCTGCGCGACGTGACCGGCGAGAGCGCCCAGCTCTACCGGCGCCAGGGCGACATGCGCATCTGCGTGGCGGCCGCCGAGCGGCTGTCCGGACTTCGGGACACCGTCCCGGTCGGCTCCACGCTGACCATGAAGGCCGGCTCGTCCGCGCAGATCCTCATGGCCTGGGAGGAGCCCGAGCGGCTGCACCGCGGCCTGCAGGGCGCCCGCTTCACGGCGACCGCCCTGTCGGGCGTGCGGCGCCGCGGGTGGGCCCAGTCGATCGGCGAGCGGGAGCCGGGCGTCGCGTCCGTCTCCGCGCCCGTACGCGGCCCCTCGAACCGCGTGGTGGCCGCCGTGTCGGTCTCGGGCCCGATCGAGCGCCTGACCCGCCACCCGGGCCGTATGCACGCCCAGGCGGTCATCGACGCGGCCGCGCGCCTGACCGAGGCCCTCCGCCGCAACGGCTGATCCTTCTCTTCTCTCTTCTTGTTTCGGATTCCCCCGGCCCACCGCTCCAACGCCGCAGCGGTGGGCCGGAGTTGTGTCCGCGATCACGTCCACGATCATGGTCGGCCGGAAACAGCGAAGAAGCCCTCCCCCGAAGGGAAGGGCTTCTTCGTCTGGTACCCCCGACCGGATTCGAACCGGCGCTACCGCCTTGAGAGGGCGGCGTGCTAGGCCGCTACACAACGGGGGCAAGATCTACGAGACCCACGCGACCGCAGTCGCATGATGTCACTACGCTGGCCTACCTGGACTCGAACCAAGACTAACTGAACCAGAATCAGTCGTGCTGCCAATTACACCATAGGCCACTGGTGGTTTAGACCAGTTGGTACCCCCGACCGGATTCGAACCGGCGCTACCGCCTTGAGAGGGCGGCGTGCTAGGCCGCTACACAACGGGGGCCCTAGCGATCCTGCATCGGGTTCACCGGGAGCTACCCAAGTGATCCCGCGGGAAGGATCTGTACCCCCGACCGGATTCGAACCGGCGCTACCGCCTTGAGAGGGCGGCGTGCTAGGCCGCTACACAACGGGGGCTTTGTGGATGCCATCCACGGTTTGCAGATGAGCTCTGCGAGCTGGCCTACCTGGACTCGAACCAAGACTAACTGAACCAGAATCAGTCGTGCTGCCAATTACACCATAGGCCACCGGGGCGCGATCCCTCCGAGGAGAGGATCTTGCTCTGGCTTGCGCTTTCGGGTTTTTCCGGCCTTTCGGCCCGTTCCCCTCGGCGCAGGAAGAACATTACCCGAAGGTGGACGGTGCTCCAAAACGCGTATCCCCGCGCAGCACTCCGGGCAGCTGGTGGAGGTCGGTGATGCGGGTCAGCTCGGGCCTGCCGCCGCTGTCGGCGCGGTCCAGCCAGACCCCGAGGAGGCCCGCCTCCACCGCGCCGCGCGCGTCGATGTCCGGCTGGTCGCCGACGTACGCGACCTGTTCCGGCGCCAGCCCCAGGGCCGTGCACGCCGCGTGGAAGGCCTCGGCGGCGGGCTTGGCCACGCCGAGCTCGGCGGCGCACACCACGGCCTCGAAGCGGTCCCGTACGCCCAGGGTGCGCAGCTTGTGGTCCTGGTTGTGGATGCTGGAGTTGGACAGCACACCGTGACGGTAGTCACGGGCCAGCAGGTCGAGAACGGGCACGGTGTCGGGGAACAGCTCCCAGGCGGCCTCGTAATGGGCCACGTACCGGTCGAACCAGGCGTCGGCCTCGACGGCGGTGAGCCCGGGCCGCCCGAGGAAGTCGCGTACGCGGTCGCGCCGCTGGTCCCGGAAGTCCCCGCCCTCGGCCTCGTACCGGCGCCAGTGCAGCTCCGTGAGTTCCTTCCAGCGCCGCAGGGCCTCCTCGACGGTGCCGTACGCGCCCAGGTGCCCCTCGGCGGCGAGATGCGCCCGCATCCCGGCCCGGTCGGCGCTCGCGTAGTCGAAGATCGTGTCGTCGATGTCCCAGAGCACGGCGCGGATGGTCATGCAACCGACGGTACCGCCCGGCGCCCCTGCCGGTCAGGGCTTCCCGATGTCCACGGCCCAGACCCCGGTGCCGCCGTAGGCCCCGGGCACGGCGGTGAGGACCTGGCCGTCGGGGACCCCCGAGGCGGCCGCGTAAACGGCGTGCGTGGCGCCAGTCGACGCCGGCGGCGACCGCCTGCTCGACGGCGGCCGTGGCGGCGACATCGAGGGGCAGGAACTCGAGCCCGGGAAGCGCACCGGCGTGCGCGACGATCCCCGGCAGTTCCAGGCTCGCCGCCAACAGGCAGAGCGCCGGTACGTGAGCCCTCTGGGCCGGGTCGTCCACCTCGACCACGACGATCGAGGACAGCAGCCGGTGGCCGCGGCCGAGCGCCACCATGGCCGTGTGATCGAGGATGATCACCTGCGGCTCCCCACCTGCCGTGCGGCGATGGCCTGACGCCAGGCCTGCCCCTCGCGCAGCACGTCGTCGTCGAGCTCGGCCCCGAGCTGCTCGCGGACGTACGCGATCGCCTTCGCCGTCCGCTCGGCCTCGGTGGGGACGGCGGCGACCATGCGCTCGACGTAGGCCCGGGTGCTCAGACCACGCTCCTCGGCCAGCGTGCCCAGGCGGTCCCGTTCGCCGGGGGCCTTCGGCGATACGCCTCGGGGGCGGCACCCGGAGCGAGTCCGGGTGCCGCCCCCGAGGGCGACCGCGAAGGGGTCAGCCCGCGAGCTTCGCCAGGGCGGCGTCGATGCGGGCCAGGGTCTTCTCCTCGCCCAGGATCTGGAGCGACTCGAAGAGCGGCAGGCCGACCGTGCGGCCGGTGACGGCGACGCGGACCGGGGCCTGGGCCTTGCCGAGCTTGAGGCCGTGGGCCTCGCCGGCGGCGAGGACGGCGTTCTTCAGGGACTCGGGGTCGTTCCAGTCGGCTGCCACGAGCTTCTCGCGGGCGGTGGTCAGCAGCGCGGCCGGCTCGCCCTTCATCGCCTTGTCCCAGGACGGCTGGTCGAAGACCGGCTCGTCGAGGAACAGGAAGTCGACGTTGGCCGTGATGTCCGACAGGACGGTCAGCCGGGTCTGGGCGTAGGGCGCGATGGCCTCCCAGGCCGCCTGGTCGAAGTCCTCCGGGGCCCAGTTGGCGTGCGGTGCCCGGAGCCACGGCTCGCAGGCCGCGGCGAAGTCCTTCACGTCCAGCATGCGGATGTGGTCCGCGTTGATGGACTCGGCCTTCTTGAGGTCGAAGCGGGCCGGGTTGGCGTTGACGTCCGCGATGTCGAACTTCTCGACCATCTCGGGGATGGTGAAGAGGTCCTGGTCGGCGGAGAAGGACCAGCCGAGGAGGGAGAGGTAGTTGAGCAGGCCCTCCGGCAGGAAGCCGCGCTCCCGGTAGAGGTTGAGGGAGGCCTGCGGGTCGCGCTTGGAGAGCTTCTTGTTGCCCTCGCCCATGACGTACGGCAGGTGGCCGAAGGCGGGGATCTCCTTGGCGACGCCCAGCTCGATCAGCGCCTTGTAGAGCGCGATCTGGCGCGGGGTGGAGGAGAGCAGGTCCTCGCCGCGCAGGACGTGGGTGATCTCCATCAGGGCGTCGTCGACCGGGTTGACCAGGGTGTACAGCGGGGCGCCGTTGGCGCGCACGATGCCGTAGTCCGGGACGTTCTCCGGGGTGAAGGTGAGCTCGCCGCGGACGAGGTCGGTGAAGGTGATCGTCTCGTCCGGCATCCGGAAGCGGACGATGGCCTCGCGGCCCTCGGCCTTGTAGGTCTCGACCTGCTCGGCGGTGAGCTCGCGGCAGTGGCCGTCGTAGCCGGAGGGCCGGCCCGCGGCGCGGGCGGCCTCGCGGCGGTCGTCCAGCTCGGTCTGGGTGCAGTAGCAGTGGTACGCGTAGCCACCGGCCAGCAGCTTGTCGGCGACGTCCTTGTAGATGTCCATCCGCTGCGACTGCCGGTACGGCTCGTGCGGGCCGCCGGCCTCGGGGCCCTCGTCCCAGTCGAGGCCGAGCCAGCGCAGCGAGTCGAGCAGCTGGTTGTAGGACTCCTCGGAGTCGCGGGCCGCGTCGGTGTCCTCGATGCGGAAGACCATGGTGCCCTGGTTGTGCCGGGCGAAGGCCCAGTTGAAGAGGGCGGTGCGGACCAGGCCCACGTGGGGGTTGCCGGTCGGGGACGGACAGAAACGGACGCGGATCGCGTTAGCCACGCTTGATCACCCTGTTGGTGAGAGTGCCGATGCCTTCGATGGTGACGGCGACCTCGTCGCCGACGTTGAGGGGGCCGACCCCGGCGGGGGTGCCGGTGAGGATGACGTCGCCCGGGAGCAGCGTCATGGCCTCGGAGATGTGGACGACCAGGTCCTCGATGGAGCGGATCATGTCGCTCGTACGGCCGAGCTGTCGCTGTTCGCCGTTGACCGTCGCCTGGATGGTCAGGTCGCTCGCGTCGGCGATGCTCAGGCCGGTCTCGATCCAGGGGCCCAGCGGGCAGGAGGTGTCGAAGCCCTTGGCGCGGGCCCACTGGGCCTCGCGCTTCTGGACGTCGCGGGCGGTGACGTCGTTGGCGCAGGTGTAGCCGAGGACGACGTCCTTCACGCGCTCGCGGGGCACCTCGCGGCACATGCGGCCGATGACCACGGCCAGTTCGGCCTCGTGGTGCAGTTCCTCGGAGAAGGAGGGGTACTCGATGGCGTCACCGGGGCCGATGACCGAGGTGGTGGGCTTGAAGAAGGCCACCGGGACCTCGGGCACCTCGTTGCCGAGTTCGCCGGCGTGCTCCGCGTAGTTGCGGCCGATGGCCACGACCTTGTTGGGGAGCACGGGCGGCAGGAGCCGGACCTTGCTCATCGGGACCTTGGTGCCGCTGAGCTCGAAGTCGGTGTACGGGATGCCCTTGATGATGTCGAGGACCAGGCCGCCGGACTCGACGGTCCCCTCGCCCTCGACCGCGCCGAAGGCGACGTTGCCGTCGATGGAGAATCTGGCGATGCGCACGAGTGCTGTCGCCCCTCACTTGCTACTGGCTGGAGTCTGACGCTCCAGGCTAACGCGCGGGGGCGGGCGTTCCGGGCGCTTATCGCGCGGGCTGGTACGGCTCCGGGGCGGTCATCAGGATCGTGCGGCGCGGGTTGGCCGTGACGCCCGGGAGCTCGGCTGCGTACTCGGGCCGGGCGCCGCGGCCGAGCTGCGCCGCGTCCTCGAGGTGGGCGAGGGTGGAGCGGCGGGGGTTGGCCGTGGTGCGGAGTACGAACGTCTTCATCGCGGTGTCGGACCCTTGTCTGGGAGCGGTTGGGCTGCAACACCCATTCTGTAAAGCGTCAGGCTAAACATGCAATTCCCTTCGAATGCATGGCGGATTCAACGAACTACGTGTGAGTTTGCTCACCACTAGCGGAACATACCGGGCATTACGCACCGCCATCCGGGGTAACCGAAACGGACATTCCTCCACTGAACGCGCCATTCCGCTCCTGATCATGGCGACTGGGACACCCGCCCCCTTCCATCGCTTCGCGGTGATACGCCCGATTCCTCCGTGATCATCTTCTACGTGGGGTGACGTACTGTTCACAGGTTGTCATGCCGCTCGGGGCGTACCTCGCGGCCCTTGTTGGAGATCCGCCACTGTGCTGGAATTCCACGCACCGCCGCGGGCTTGAGGCCGGCGCGCAGGGGGCGCAACGCAGCGCCGGCCGAGTGGCGGGAAAGGGGGATCTGCGCCGGTCACCGACGACCACCACTGGGGCGCACCTGCGCCCCTAGACGCCGACACCGTCCTCTCCGTTCACCCGGAAGGACGCCTGGTCCAGAGGTTGCGACGCTAGTGCAGGGACGTTTCAAGAGGGATGGCACGGGCTCCTCCCAGGCCCGCAAGGGCCGAGGGGATGCTTCGGCGGAGCAGGAGCCGCGTGCCGGGACCCAGCACGGTTCCCCGGCCTCGCAGCCCCAGAACCCCAAGAAGGGCGAAGGCGGTGACGGCGCCGCCCGCGGCACCGCCGCGGACGCCGCGGCCGAACACGCCCCGCTCCCCAAGCTCCAGTCCGAGAACTCCGTCGGGCCCCGAATAGCCCTGCGCAACTGGCGCATCTCCACCCGCCTCGTGGCGCTGCTGACCCTCCCCGTGGTCGCCGCGACCAGCCTCGGCGGCATCCGCATCAGCGAGTCCTTGCAGGACATGGAACAGCTGGATCACATGCAGCTGCTCACCAAGCTGACCAAGGAGGCCACCAACTTCGCGGAGGCGCTGCAGACCGAGCGCGACCTCTCCGCCGGTCCGCTCGCCAACAAGAAGTCGGTCAGCGACTACCAGGTCTCCAACCCGCGCAAGGCGACCGACCGCGCGTACAAGGCCTTCCTCGAGGCGACCAACGACATCCCGGCGACCGAGGACGACGAGTCGCTGCGCAGCATCCGGCAGAACGTCAGCCAGATCGCCTCGCAGGTCAGCCAGCTCGGTTCGATCCGCACCACCGCGTACGAGGAGGGCGTCGCCCACTCCGTGACGGTCGAGGCGTACAGCCGCCTCATCCGCTCGCTGCTCAGCCTGTCCCAGGACATGGCGCAGGCGACCAGCAACCCGGAGATGATCAAGCGGACCCGCGCGCTCGCCGCGTTCTCGTCCGCCAAGGAGTACGCCTCCATCCAGCAGGCGATCATCGCCTCCGCGCTGCCCCCGAACGACAGCAAGGCCGCCAAGATCGAGCAGGGCGACCGCCTCTACGGCGACGCCGCCCTCACCAGTGAGGCCGTCGAGCTCAAGTCCTTCAAGTCGATCTACGAGTCGACCGGCGGCGACGCCGAGGAGCTCACCGCCTCGCTGACCAACGGCAACCCCTCCATCGAGGCCGCCGACAACTACGCCCAGCGGATGCTGAAGTCGGACCGGGGCCTGCCCGACGTCAAGCGCGGTCACCTCAACTTCACCGACGAGTACGGCACCAAGATCCGGGCCATGAACACCATCGAGGCCACGCTGCTGGGCGAGATGGAGACCAAGGCCCGTGAGCTGCGCCAGGAGTCGCAGCGCGACGCCATCATCAACGGTGCCCTGATCCTCCTCGTCCTCGGCGTCTCGCTGGTCGGTGCCTTCGTCGTGGCCCGGTCCATGATCCGGTCGCTGCGCCGGCTCCAGGACACCGCCACCAAGGTCGCCCAGGAACGCCTGCCCGAGCTGGTCAAGCAGCTCTCCGAGTCCGACCCGCAGGACGTCGACACCTCCGTCGAGTCCGTCGGTGTGCACTCCCGCGACGAGATCGGCCAGGTGGCCGCGGCCTTCGACGACGTGCACCGCGAGGCGGTCCGCCTCGCCGCCGAGCAGGCCCTCCTCCGGGGCAACGTCAACGCGATGTTCACCAACCTCTCGCGCCGTTCCCAGGGCCTCATCCAGCGTCAGCTCTCGCTCATCTCCGAGCTGGAGTCCCGCGAGGCCGACCCGGACCAGCTGTCCTCGCTCTTCAAGCTCGACCACCTCGCGACGCGCATGCGCCGTAACGGCGAGAACCTCCTCGTCCTCGCCGGTGAGGAGCCGGGCCGTCGCTGGACCCGCCCGGTCCCGCTGGTCGACGTCCTGCGTGCCGCCGCCTCCGAGGTGGAGCAGTACGAGCGCATCGAACTGGCCGCGGTCCCGGCGACCGAGGTCGCCGGCCGCGTCGTCAACGACCTCGTGCACCTGCTCGCCGAGCTCCTGGAGAACGCCACCTCGTTCTCCTCGCCCCAGACCAAGGTCCGCGTCACCGGTCACGCCCTGCCCGACGGCCGTGTGCTCGTCGAGATCCACGACACCGGCATCGGCCTCTCCCCCGAGGACCTCGCCGCGATCAACGAGCGGCTCGCCTCGCCGCCCACCGTGGACGTCTCGGTCTCCCGCCGCATGGGTCTGTTCGTGGTCGGCCGCCTGTCCCTGCGACACGGCATCCGGATCCAGCTGCGTCCGTCCGACTCGGGCGGCACCACCGCGCTCGTCATGCTCCCGGTCGACGTCGCCCACGGCGGCAAGAAGCCCGCGCCGAAGCCCGGTGCGGGCGGCCAGGGCGCCGTGCCGCAGGGCCAGGGCGCCCCGGGCGGCCGGCTCACCGGCGGTCCCGGCGCGGCCGGCGGCCCCGGTGCTCCCGGCGGACGTCCGGGCGGTGCCCCGTCCGCGTCCGGCGGGCGGCTCGGTGCCGGCGCGAGCCGTACGGCGCTGCCGGGCCGTGACGGCGGCCAGCAGGGCCAGAACGGCCCGAGCGGGCAGAACTTCTTCCAGGAGCGCGGCTCCCAGGCTCCCGCCCCGGCGCAGGCGCAGGGTCCGCAGACCGAGCAGATGCCGCCCGTGCCGCAGGACCAGCAGCAGCGTCCCGGTGCCGGCGCGCCCGGCGGTTTCGTGGGCGGCGCGCAGAGCGCCATCCCGTCCCGTACGGACGTGTGGGGCGGCGGCCAGAACAACCAGGCCGCGCGCGGCCCGCAGGGCCCGCAGGCCCCTCAGCCGCAGGCCCCGCAGGAGCCCCGCCCGGTCCAGAACGGCTACCCGCGTGCCGAGCTGCCCGGCGGCAACCCGCAGCAGCAGCCCGCCCGGCCGCAGGCCACGAGCTGGGGCAACGACCCGGCGCAGCCGGTCCGCAGGCCGCAGCAGGACATGACGCCGCTCGACGCGCCGCGCGGTCACGAGGAGCCCCAGCAGGCCCCGCACCAGGCTCCGCAGCCGATGGCCCCGCAGGGCTACCAGGGCGGCGTCCAGGACCCGGCGTCCACGGCGCAGTTCCCGCGTCCGGACTTCGGTGCACCGCAGCAGGCGCCGCAGCAGGCCCCGCAGCAGCAGTTCGGCCACCAGCCGTTCGTACCGCAGGCCCAGGCGCCCCGGCAGGCCCCGCAGGCTCCGGCTCCCGCCCCGCGCCAGCGCACCGGCAACGAGCCGCAGCAGTCGCAGCAGCCTCGCCAGCCGCAGCTCCAGCAGCCGCGTCAGCCCGAGGCCCTGCCGCCGGCGTCACACGCCGGTGACGGCCGTACGCCGCTGTACGACACCCTGGAGACCAACTGGTTCCGCCAGGAGCAGGAGCAGAACGGCCAGGGTCAGGGCCAGTACGCCGGCCAGTACCCGGGTCAGCAGCAGCCGGCCCAGGGCCACGGGCCCGCTTCCGCCGCGCCGCAGCAGCCGGCGCAGCGGCAGGCTCCGGACCACGGTGTGCCGGACGTCGAGCGGACGATGCAGACCCCCGTGGTCGCGCAGCGGCCCGGCACGGCGGCCGAGCGTCCCGAGGCGGGCCGGCCCAACGGCCAGGCCTCCTGGCGGACCTCACCCAACGACGAGCTGGTGCGCCAGGCCGAGCGGGTGCGCAAGCCCGCCGCCGGCGGTGTCACCACCTCCGGGCTCCCGCGGCGCGTGCCGCGGGCCAACCTCGTGCCCGGGACCGCCCAGGAGCAGGCCCAGGCGGCCGGCCCCCAGGTGTCCCGTGCACCCGACGACGTCCGCGGCCGGCTCACCAATCTGCGCCGCGGTATCCAGCAGGGCCGTCAGGCGGGCAACTCCACCACGGGTTCCTTCAATCTCGGTCCGACCCACCAGCAGGAGCGTTAGTTGAGCGCGATGAGCCAGGCGGCGCAGAATCTGAACTGGTTGATCACCAACTTCGTGGACAACACCCCCGGGGTGTCCCACACGGTGGTGGTCTCCGCCGACGGACTGCTCCTTGCCATGTCCGAAGGGTTCCCCCGCGACCGCGCCGACCAGCTTGCGGCGGTCGCGTCCGGACTCACCTCGCTGACCGCGGGGGCGTCCCGGATCTTCGAGGGCGGCCCCGTGGCCCAGACCGTGGTGGAGATGGAGCGCGGCTTCCTCTTCATCATGTCGATCTCGGACGGTTCCTCGATGGCCGTGCTCGCGCACCCCGAGTGCGACATCGGCCTCGTGGGCTACGAGATGGCGCTGCTCGTCGACCGTGCGGGCAGCGTCCTCACCCCGGATCTGCGGGCCGAGCTGCAGGGCAGCCTGCTCCGCTAGCCGGTCCGGTTCCGTCCGGAGCCGTCCGGCCCTCCCTCCCCGATTTCCGTCCCTCGTATCCGTACCCGCCAACGACACGCCCGGGGCGGTGCGCCCCTCCGCACCGCCCCGGACCCGTTCACCGTCCGGCCGCCCCATCCGGCCCCCCACCGGCCCCATCAGACGGCAGAAGGTTCTGCTGTCACGCCCGGAGGATTCATGACCCCGCCCCCCGCCTCTCACGATCCGTACGGCGCGTCGATAGACGACGGCTACGGAGCTGAGGGCGACCAGCCGCTGGTACGTCCGTACGCGATGACCGGCGGCCGGACCAGGCCGCGTTACCAGCTCGCCATAGAGGCGCTGGTCAGCACGACTGCCGACCCGGCGCACCTGGCCACGCTGCTTCCGGAGCACCAGCGCATCTGCCACCTCTGCCGTGAGGTGAAGTCGGTGGCCGAGGTGTCGGCGCTCCTGTCGATGCCGCTCGGTGTGGCCCGCATCCTCGTGGCCGACCTGGCCGAGGCCGGCATGGTGGCCATCCACCAGCCGGGCAACGGAGAGGCCGGCGGCACGCCGGACGTGACACTGCTCGAAAGGGTGCTCAGTGGACTTCGCAAGCTCTAGCGGTTCCGCTTCTCAGAGCCGCTCGACCACCAGCGCGAAGATCGTGGTGGCGGGTGGCTTCGGCGTGGGCAAGACCACGTTCGTCGGCGCCGTCTCCGAGATCAACCCGCTGCGAACCGAGGCCGTGATGACCTCCGCTTCCGCGGGCATCGACGACCTGACGCACACCGGTGGGAAGACGACGACGACTGTCGCCATGGACTTCGGCCGCATCACGCTGGACCAGGACCTGATCCTGTACCTGTTCGGTACGCCCGGTCAGGACCGCTTCTGGTTCATGTGGGACGACCTGGTCCGCGGCGCCATCGGTGCCGTCGTGCTCGTGGACACCCGTCGGCTCGCCGACTGTTTCCCGGCCGTGGACTACTTCGAGAACTCGGGCCTCCCCTTCGTGATCGCCCTGAACGGTTTCGACGGGCACCAGCCGTACACCCCGGACGAGGTGCGCGAGGCGCTCCAGATCGGGCCGGACACCCCGATCCTCACGACCGACGCGCGGCACCGCGCGGACGCGAAGAGCGCGCTCATCACCCTCGTCGAGCACGCCCTCATGGCGCGGCTGAAGTAGTACACCTCAAGTAGAAGTCGATATACGTCAGTTGTCGTAGAGATTTTGGGGGCGGTCTGTGTCGTTCGACACGACCGCCCTCAACGGTTCCACCGGTTCATAACGTTTCGACAGAGAATTGGGACCCCTCGGACACCCGACGCATCCACTCGGTGCCGCTGCGCTCACATGAGCCCCGTCTTTTGACGGGGCTCGCTCTTTATGCCCGTTTTATCTCTCCCGTGGGGCGCAGAAACCGGCTGCTTCGCACTGTTTGGAGGGGACCCCCTTCACGTGCTGGAATTCATGAACTCCCGAGTAGTACGGCCCTGAACGAAAAACCCGGCACAACGTAGGTGCCGGCGCCGAGAGGTTGTTGGTCGAGTGAGGCGAAGCAAGGAAAGCTCCGCGGAGCAGCAGACGCGGGGCAACTTCACGCCGCCGTCCCGCGGGCCGATGTCGCCCGTGGACGAGCCCGTGGCGCCGCCGGCCCCGAGCCGCAAGGGCAGCACCAGCAAGCTGTCCCCGCGCAACTGGCGTGTGCCCACCAGGCTGAACGCGATCCTCCTCATACCCGTGCTCGTCGGCCTCGTCATGGGCGGCTTCCAGGTCAAGGGAGCCATCGACACCTGGCAGGAGGCGCAGGACGCCGAGAAGACGGCGCTCATCGTGCGCGCCGCCTCGGACTACGGCCAGGCGCTGCTCAACGAGCGTGACCTCACCGCCGCACCGCTGCTCAAGGCCAAGACCTCCGAGGACCGCGAGAGCGACGAGGTCACCCGGATCTACGCCGCCACCGACGCCGCCAAGGTCAAGTTCGACGAGGCCGTCAAGAACATGCCGGGCGGCCAGGGCCTCGAGCGCCGCCTCCGGCTCTTCCGGGACGCCGAGCCGCGCCTCCAGGAGCTGCGCAAGGTCGCCTACACCCGCTCGCTCGACCCGGTGAACACCCAGCTCGGCTACACCGAGTGCCAGCACTACCTGATGGAGTTCTCCAACGAGCTCGGTCTCGGCACCGGCAACATCACCAGTTACGGCCGCACCGTCTACGCGATCCAGCTGGCGAAGGCCGCCGAGTCCCTCCAGCGCTCCATCGGCACCCAGCTCCTCGTCCGGCCCAGCCAGAAGGACGAGGTCTTCGCCCAGCAGTCGGTCGCCTTCAACTCGTACAACTACCTGGAGCAGATCGCCCTCGGCGAGTACCAGTCCGGTGGCACCGAGGCCGACGTCGAGCGGCTCAAGCAGGTCATGGCCGGCAAGGCCACCGAAGGCGCCAAGAAGATGGCGGCGCTCGGCATCGAGCTTCCCAAGGGCAGCGGCAAGGACGCCTCCGTCTACGCCGGCGTGGCCCAGGCCATCGGCTCCGCCAAGGACGCCGACGCCATCGCGGACCTGAAGAAGCAGGGCATCACCGCCGACACCTGGATGGCCGTCGCCACCGCCAAGTTCGACGGCTACTCCGAGGTCGAGAAGGAGCTCGTCGACAAGGCCACGGCCGAGGCCGCCGACATCTCCGGGGACGCCCAGACCGACGCCTACGTCACCGGTGGCATCACCGTCATCGCCCTGCTCGCCGCCTTCATCCTGGCCGGTCTCATGGCCCGCCAGATGAGCCGTTCGATGCGCGAGCTGCGCACCGCGGCCTTCGGCATCGCCGAGCAGCGCCTGCCGATGCTGGTCGACCAGCTCTCCCGGACCGAGCCCGGCCGGGTCGACACCCGCGTGCAGCCCATCCCGATCGACTCCACGGACGAGATCGGCGAGGTCGCCCGCGCCTTCGACCAGGTGCACCGCGAGGCCGTCCGGCTCGCCGCCGAGCAGGCCCTGCTCCGCGGCAACATCAACGCGATCTTCACCAACCTGTCGCAGCGCAACCAGTCGCTCATCGAGGGCCAGCTGACCCTCATCACCGACCTGGAGAACAACGAGGCCGACCCGGACCAGCTGGAGAACCTCTTCCGCCTGGACCACCTGGCCACCCGTATGCGCCGCAACGGCGAGAACCTCCTGGTCCTCGCCGGCCAGGAGCCCGGCCGCCGCTGGGACCAGCCGGTCCCGCTGGTCGACGTCATGCGCGCCGCCGCCTCCGAGGTGGAGCAGTACGAGCGCATCGACATCGAGGGCGTCCCGGAGGCCGACATCCACGGCCAGGCCGTGACCGACCTCGTGCACCTGCTCGCCGAGCTCCTGGAGAACGCCACCACGTTCTCCTCCCCGCAGACCAAGGTCCGCGTCACCGCGACCCGTCTCCCCGACGGCCGCGTCATGGTCGAGATCCACGACAAGGGCATCGGCCTCACCGCCGAGGACTTCGCGGACATCAACCACAAGCTGGCCAACCCGCCGACCGTGGACGCCGCCGTCTCGCAGCGCATGGGCCTGTTCGTGGTCGGCCGGCTGGCCGACCGGCACGGCGTCCGCGTCCAGCTGCGCCCCTCGGGCGAGCAGGCCGGCACCACGTCGCTGGTCATGCTGCCGGACGCGATCACGCACGGTGGTGGTGGCGAGGCGCCGCTGCAGGACGACTTCACCGTCTCCCAGATGATCCCGCAGCAGTCGCTCTCCGCCTTCGAGCCGCAGGCGCAGCCGATGCGCACCGCCGCCGAACTCGGCTTCGACGACTCGCGCTACGAGCAGCAGGGCGACGACCGCCAGCTCGACCCGGTGAACCGCTCCCTGATGCGCGAGGAGCGCCGGGCGGCCCTGGAGGCCCAGGTGCACGGCCCGGAGCACGCGCCGTACCAGGACCCCGCCGGCGAGCCCACCGCGCCCGCGCAGCAGACGTACGTACCGCAGGGGAACGAGCAGGGCTACGCACCGGAGTACCCCGGCGAGTACGCGCAGGAGTACCAGCAGGACTACGCGCAGGACTACGCGCAGCAGGGTCCGCAGGACCCGCAGCAGGGTCAGGGCCAGGACGCCTTCGGTTACGCCGAGCAGGGCTACGACGGCTACCAGCAGCCCGCCGAGCCCTACCGGGACCAGGCGTATGCGGAAGCTTCGTACGACGGCGGCGTGAACGGCCACCAGGGATATGAGAACAGCTACGACCCCCAGCCCCACCAGGCTGAGTGGCAGCAGCAGGCCGGCTACGGCGAGGGCTTCGCGCAGACGTTCGGAACGGAACCGGAATCTGCTCCGGCCGCTCCCGAACAGGACCGCGACCGCGTAGGCTTCGACCGTCCGGGTGCCACGCCGGGTACCACCCCGGACGCCGGCCACGCGCTGACCGACGCCGGTCTGCCCCGCCGCGGCAGCGTCGCCCCGCAGGCGCCGCAGACCCCGCAGGCGGCGCAGCCCGCGCCGCCGGCCCAGACCGCTGGTCCGGCCGGCACGGAAGCCGACGGTTCCGGGGAATGGCGCTCCGCCAACGACGAGCGCTGGACCCGGGCCGAGAAGCTCCGCGACCCGAAGGCGGGCGGGGTCACCCCCTCCGGCCTTCCGCGACGGGTCCCCAAGGCCAACCTGGTCGAGGGCACCGCGGAGCAGACCCCGCAGGGCGGCCCCCAGGTCTCCCGCGCACCGGAGGACGTCCGGGGCAGGCTGAGCAACCTGCGCCGCGGCGTCCAGCAGGGACGCAGCGTGGGAACGGACACGAACGGATCGGGCCTCGGCCCGGGCAACACCTACAACCAGGAGCGTTAGTGTGAGCGCGATGAGCCAGGCGGCGCAGAATCTGAACTGGTTGATCACCAACTTCGTGGACAACACCCCCGGGGTGTCCCACACGGTGGTGGTCTCCGCCGACGGCCTCCTGCTGGCGATGTCCGAGGGATTCCCCCGGGACCGCGCCGACCAGCTTGCGGCGGTCGCGTCCGGGCTGACCTCGCTGACCGCGGGCGCGTCCCGGATCTTCGAGGGCGGCGCGGTCAACCAGACGGTCGTGGAGATGGAGCGCGGCTTCCTCTTCATCATGTCGATCTCGGACGGCTCCTCGCTGGCCGTGCTCGCCCACCCGGAGTCCGACATCGGTCTCGTGGGCTACGAGATGGCACTGCTCGTCGACCGTGCGGGAAGCGTCCTGACGCCCGACCTGCGGGCGGAACTTCAGGGAAGTCTTCTCAACTAACAGACAGACAGTGCGTTTCTCGTCACCGCACCGTAGGGTGCGGTGGCGCGGTTCCAAGGGACGTGGGGCCGCGAGGCAGTCGGAGGAGGAGACGTGGGTACACCCCCGGGCGCAAGCCCCTACAACGGTTTTGACGCGCACCAGGCGCCGCTCGGCGACGCCGCGCAGAACCGGTACAACTTTCCCTCCACGCCGAGCAGACCGGGCACGGCACAGCCCTACCAGCAGCCGCAGTCCCAGCCCGCCCCCGTCGGCGCGCCCGCCGCGCCGGCCGCCCGCAGGGGCGGTCAGGGCGGTCACGGCGGCTCGGGCGGGAACAACCCGCTGGTGCGCCCGTACGCGATGACCGGCGGCCGGACCCGGCCGCGCTACCAGCTCGCCATCGAGGCGCTGGTCAGCACGACGGCCGATCCGGCCCGGCTGCAGGGCCAGTTGCCCGAGCACCAGCGGATCTGCCGGCTGTGCTTCGAGATCAAGTCGGTCGCGGAGATCTCGGCCCTCCTCTCCATCCCCCTCGGCGTTGCCCGGATTCTCGTCGCCGACCTGGCCGAGGCCGGACTCGTCGCCATCCACCAGCCCGGCGGCGACGAGGCCGCCGGCGGTCAGCCAGACGTGACACTGCTCGAAAGGGTGCTCAGTGGACTTCGCAAGCTCTAGCGGCGGTGCGGCCCGTTCAACCACCAGCGCGAAGATCGTGGTGGCGGGTGGCTTCGGCGTGGGCAAGACCACGTTCGTCGGCGCGGTCTCGGAGATCAACCCGCTGCGAACCGAGGCCGTGATGACGTCCGCTTCCGCGGGCATCGACGACCTCACCCACACGGGCGACAAGACGACGACGACTGTCGCCATGGACTTCGGCCGCATCACCCTGGACCAGGACCTGATCCTGTACCTGTTCGGTACGCCCGGTCAGGACCGCTTCTGGTTCATGTGGGACGACCTGGTCCGCGGCGCCATCGGCGCCGTCGTGCTCGTGGACACCCGACGCCTCGCCGACTGCTTCCCCGCGGTCGACTACTTCGAGAACTCGGGCCTCCCGTTCGTCATCGCCCTCAACGGCTTCGACGGGCACCAGCCGTACACCCCCGACGAGGTCCGCGAGGCCCTCCAGATCGGCCCCGACACCCCGATCATCACCACCGACGCCCGCCACCGCGCGGACGCGAAGAGCGCGCTCATCACCCTCGTCGAGCACGCCCTCATGGCCCGCCTGCGGTAGTCGTCCCGCCACCGCACGCCCGAAGGCCGCGTCCCCCACAAGGGGGACGCGGCCTTCGTCGTGAAACCGGCCCCGCCGGCTCCGGCGTCCCAGTACGTTGTACGGGGACCTCGGGGGGAGACATGGGTTCGCTGGACGGTACGCACCGGATCGGGCGCTTCACGGTCGAACGCACGCTGGGCAACGGCGGGATGGGCAAGGTCTACCTGTGCCGCACGCCCGGCGGACTGCGGCTCGCCGTCAAGGTGATCAGCACGGAGCTCGCCCACTCGCACACCGGGCGGGTGCGCTTCCACCGCGAGGTCCAGGCGCTGCGCGACGTACGCAGCCCGTACACGCTCCCGCTGTACGACGCCCAGACGGCCACACCGCCCTTCTGGCTCGCCTCCCGCTACGTGGAGGGCCCCACCCTGGACGAACACGTCCGCAAGAGAGGCCCGTTGGGCGAGCGGCGGGTGGCCGAGCTCGGCGCGATGCTCGCCGAGGCGCTGGCGGGCGTGCACGCCCACGGTCTCATCCACCGGGACCTGAAGCCCAGCAACATCATCCTGGAGGACGACGAGCCCAGGATCATCGACTTCGGCATCGTCCGCTCGGACAGCGCCACCAAGGGCCTGACGGACCCCCAGTCCCCGCCCGGCACCCACGGCTTCGTCCCGGCGGAGAGCCTGCGCGGCGGCGAACCGACGCCCGCCGTCGACGTGTTCGCGCTCGGGGTGGTCCTGGCGTTCGCCGCGACCGGGTTACTGCCCTTCGGGCACGGTCTGCCCGCCACGCTGCGGATCTACCAGGGCGTGCCGCCGCGGCTCACCGGCGTGCCGCCGGCGCTCGCCTCGATCGTCCGGGCCTGCCTGTCCCCCGCGCCGGCCGAACGGCCGCTGCCCGAGCGGCTGGTGGCGGAGCTCGGCGCCCTCCTGAAGCCCTCGCCCGGCACCGGCCGGCCGCCCGCCCGGCCGCCCCGGCAGCCCACCGTCCCCGTGGCCGATCCCCCGCACCACTGCCATGTGCCCGAGCCGCCGGCCGCCGGCGAGGGCTGCGCCCTGCGCCCGGTCGCCGCCCGGCTGCTCGCGTCGGGGCTCACCCGTCCGCTGATCCGGAAGGCGGTTCTGCAGCATGCCCGATGAGCCCGTGGTCGAACTCCACGACGGCTGGGAGTCGTTGATGTGGGAGTGGGCGCGCCGGCGCGGCGAACCCGTCCACACCGAGGACGGCGCGCTGTACCTGGAGACCAAGGCCGGCGGCCCGTCCGGGCCCCGGCTCACCGTGGACGTCAGCCGGGCCGCCGGTTCGCTCGTGGTCGCCGTGACCGACGGGACGCTGGTCCCGGCGGACCGGCTCGCCCCGACCGCGGCGGCCGCGACCGCGTGGAACGCCCGCGAGGTGACCCCGACGGCGGTGCTGGGGGACGCCCGGAGCGACGAGCCGCTGCTGTCCGCGGTCCTCACCCTGCCGCTGGTCTGCCATCTGACCGCCACCGGCTTCGCCACGACCCTCGACTCGCTGCTCGACCGCTCGGTGCGGCTCCTGCGGGAGTGCCACGACCTCGGATTCGTGCTGCGGAGCATCGATGACCTCGCCGGGCCGGAGTGACCCCGTGGACTCGCCGGCCTGGATCCTGGCCTTCACGGTGGTGCCCATGGTGACCCTGCTCGTCGCGCTGTGGGCGAGCACGGGCTCGTGGTTCCCCGGCTCGCGGGGGTACGAGGAGCCCGGGGAGCGGCGGGAGAAGCCCGCGGAACGCGACCCCGGGGAACGCCGCCGGGAGGAGCGGCACCGCGAGGAACAGCGCCGGGAAGAGCGGCGCCGGTCGAGGCGCCAGGTGGAGGAGCTCAGGTCCGAACGGCGCCGGTCCGGGGAACGCCGGACGGAAGAGCGGCGGACGGAAGAGCGCCGGGCGGAAGAACGGACGGCCGAGCAGCTCCGTGCCGAGGGACGCCGGGCGGGACCACCTCGTACGGGCCGGCCGGAGGCGGGCCGGCCGGAGTCTGCCGGGCCGCAGGCGCACGGGCGCGGGTCGTCCGGGGCCGGGACGGACGGACCGGAGTCGTACGGGCCGGAGCCGCACGGGTCGGTCGGGTCCGAGGCGCACGGGCCGGAGGCGGCCGAGGCCGGGCCCGAGGCACGTCGGGTTCCCCGGCCGCGGGCCCGGCCCGGTCGCGCGCCCCGGCTCCAGGACGACGTCCTGTGGGCCGTGTCCACCGGGCGCTCCCTGCTCGGCAGCGCGATCGACGCGGCCTCCGCCCTGCTGCCGTTCAGGTCCGCGCCGGACTCGGGCCCGGAGAGCGGCGGGACCGGCCGGACTCCCTCGGAACCGGCCGCGTCCGCCCCGGAGCCGGAGCGGCAACAGCCGCCCGAACTGCCACGCGGCTGGCACCTCCGCGGAGAGGAGCCCGCACCGCACCGCCGTGCCCGGCCGGAGCCGGCGCCCGGCCCCAGGGCCCTTCCGCAGGCCGCCCGGCCTCCGGCGCGGCCCCAGCCCCCGGCCCGGCCGCGACCCCAGGCACCGCCCGAGCCCGAGCCCGCGGGGCCCGAGCTCCCGACCGCCCCGGACGGCGTCCCGGCCACCGGACCGGCGACCGACCCGGCGGCGGAGCGGACGGCGGCCACGCCCGCGCGGGAGTCCGACACGCTCGCCCTGGGCACCGGTTACCGCGCCGTCGTCACCGCCGTGACCTGGCTGCGGCCCGAGGGGTACGTCGAGTGGGACGGCGGCCTGTACCGGGCCCGCTGGCGGGGCCCCGCCGATGCCTATCCCCGCCCCGGTGACCCGGTGAAGGTCACCGTGACACCGGACACCGACCCGCCGCTGCTCATCGCCGGTCCGCTCCACTGACCACGCCCGCACGCCCGCACCCACGCTCCAGCTCCCGGAACCACCGCCACCTTCGCTTCCACCTTCCACGTCCCCATCCTTCGCTCGACGGAGTAGCCGTGTACCCGACCGCAAGTCCTGACGAAGCCCCGCTCCCCGTGCCGTACATGGGCTTCGAGTTCGACAGCGCCCAGCGGCTGCCGCTGCTGCTCTGCCTGGACACCTCCTCCTCCCTCACCCAGAGCAAGGCGATCGACGCGCTTAACGTGGCCCTGGCCTCGTGGGCGGAGAGCCTCGCCGAGGACACCGCGCTCAGCGCCGCCGTCGACGTCGCGCTCATCACCTTCGGCGGCGTCGACGGCATCACCGTGTGGCAGGGCGCCACGCCGCTCGGCGCGGTGGCCCCGCGCTGGCCGCACAGTCCGTTCGTCCCGGCGCACGAGTTCCGGCCGCCGGAGCTGCGCGCCCACGGGGTGACGCTCATGGACCGGGCCCTGCGGCTCGCCATGGAGGTCGTCGCCGACTACAAGGCGGGGCTCCGCGAGGAGGGCCTCACCTACTACCGCCCGCAGATCTGCGTGGTCACCGACGGCGCGCCGAGCGACGAGCAGGGCCGGTTCTCGCACGCGTACCGCGACCTGCTGCCGGAGCTGCGCAAGGCCGAGGAGGAGCGCCGCTTCCGGCTCTTCGCGGTCGGCGTCGGCGAGCGGCACGCCGGGGCCGTCGAGGTGCTCAAGGAGCTGGCGCCGCACTACCACGCCTGGCTGGACGGCTTCCCGTTCGCCGAGCTCCTCACCGCGATGTCGCACAGCGCCCGGGCCACCCAGGGCGGCGCCGACGAGGCCGAGTTCCAGGCGATCTTCGACCGGCTCAAGCGCCGGCGCGGCGGCGGACAGGTCCCCGCATGAGGCCGCGGGGCCGGCCGGCCCGCCGCTGGCGGGTGCACGGGATCAGCGCGGTCGGCTACCGGCACCTGCGGGACAGCAAGCCCTGCCAGGACGCGTGGCTGCACCGGGAGACCCCGGGCGGTCTGGTCCTCGCGGTGGCGGACGGCGCGGGCAGCGCGGAGCTCTCGGGCGAGGGCGCGCGGGAGGCGGTGCGGCTCGCGGTCGACGCCTTCGCGCCGGTCGCCTCGCCCTGGCGGCACGGCGACGACCCGCGGGAGCGCCGGGAGTTGATGACCGAGGCATTCCGCGAGGTCCGGGCCGAGTTCCTGAACTGGTGCGCGGGGCCTCCGGGTCCCTATGCCACGACCCTGACGGTGGTGGTGGCCGCCGAGGGCTGGCTCGGCCAGGTGTCGGTCGGCGACGGTCTGGTGCTCGTACGGGCGGAGAGCCCCGCCGCCCCTGCCGCCGGCGCCCCCGACGGCGGCGCGGGGGAGGGGACGGGTTCCGGGGCTACCCCGGTCCCGGCGCAGGCCTCGGCTTCGTACCACCTGTTGCCGCAGACCCACTCCGGCAGCGAGTACGCCAACGAGACGGTCTTCCTCGGCTCGCCGACGGCGCTCGGCCAGCTGCGGGTGGACTGTGTCCGCGACGACCGGATCGACGGGGTGCTGCTGTCCACGGACGGACTCACCCACGCCCTGCTGCGCCGCTCCCCCGGCGGGCACCCGCTGCCGCACGACGCGTTCATCGGCCATCTCTTCGACCGGCTCGGACGGGCCGACTACGACCACGACGAGGAGGACCACCGACTCAAGGACTTCCTCGCCTCCGACCAGATCTCCCGAGTGACCGGGGACGACAAGACTCTCCTGTGGGCGATACGACATGACGACCACTGACGACACCCCTGACGGCACGTCCGTCGGCGGCGACGGCCCCGTCGCGGACCACGCCGATCTGACGCTCGGCGACGGCACCCGGATCAGCCGGAGGGGCCGGCCCCTCGGCACCGGCGGCCAGGGCAGCGTGTGGGCCTTCGCGGAACGGGCCGACCTGGCGGGCAAGATCTACAACCGGCCGCCCGACGAGGCCCAGTTGCGCCGGCTCGCCGCGATGCTGCGGGCCGATCCGCTGGCCGGCGAGCGGCTCGCCCACGGGCAGCCGCCCATGCTGGTGTGGCCGGTCCAGCTGATCGAGGCGGGCGGGCGGGCGGTCGGCTACGGCATGCCGTTCCTGGACCCGGCGGAGCACGTGCAGCTGAGCGGACTGCTCCAGAAGCGCGAGCGGCTGCGGCGGTACGAGGGCCGGGCGCACTGGCGGTTCCTGCTGGGCGTGGCCTCGAACCTCGCGTACATGACGGCGCAGCTCCACCAGCGGAGCTTCGTGGTGGGCGACCTGTCCAGCGCGAACGCGGTGGCCGACCGGCGGGGTTACGTCACCCTGCTGGACTGCGACTCCTTCGCCTTCACCGATCCGCTGACCGGCGAGTACTTCGGCAGCGACGTGTTCACCGACGACTGCGCGGGGCCCGAGCGGCACCGGGGCGAGCCGCCCACCCGGCACTCGGACGACTTCGCGCTCGCGGTGCTCGTCTACCAGCTGCTGACCGCGGGGAACCACCCGTACGACGGCGCTCCGCTGCAGGGCCCCGGCGAGTCCACCCGCAAGGACAACATCGTCGCCGGGAGCTCGTTCCTGGTCTTTCCGGACCGGGTGCGGGTGCCGGGCCGGCAGCTGCCGCCCGGGATGCTGCCGCCCGACGTGGTGCGGCTCGCCCGGCAGGCCTTCGGACCGGGCTGGCGCGAACCCGCCCGCCGGCCCTCGTCGGCCGAGTGGCTGCAGGCGCTCGACGACGCGAAGGAGTCGGTCGTCGAGTGCCGTGCGGTGCCCGAGCACCACTACGGCGGGCACCTCACGTCCTGCCCGTGGTGCGCGCACGCGGCCAACGGTCACCACGACCCGTTCGTCCCGGGCCCGGCCGGGGCCGGGAGGGGCGGCCGGGGAGTCGGCTCCTCGCGCACCGCGTCGCCGACGTCGTCGTCCCGGTCGGCCTCGTCGTCTTCGCCTTCGTCGGCTTCGGCGTCCGCGCCGCAGCGGTCGGCTTCGGCGTCCGCCGCACCTCCTCCCCCGCCGCCGTCGTCGAAGCCGTCGTCGAAGCCGTCGGCCAAGGCGTCCGCCAAGCCGACCGCGAAGCCCTCCGCCAGGCCGACGGCGAAGACGACGGCCAAGACGAACGCGGCGAAAACGAACGCGGCGAAGACGGCGAAGACGGCCAGGACAGCCTCCGCAAACGCCTCCAAGGCGGCTGCCGCCGCGGAGAAGCCCCCGCCCCTCACCAAGGCCGACATCGCCTTGGGCGTGGCCTTCCTCGTGGTCGCGCTCGGTGCCGTGGTCGGCGTGGTCTGGGGCGTCATCGCGCTGGTCCGGGTGCTGATCTCCTGACCCGCGACGCGGCGGAGGGCCGGAACCCTGGGGCACCTCCCAGGCCGAAGGCTCTGGGGGCGGGTTCCGGCCCTCCGTCGAACGGTGCCGTGGTGGCGTCGGCGCGTGGCGTCAGCGCCAGCTGTGCGGCGCGCGGAAGCCGTTCTCGCGCTCGAGGCGGCGCCAGCCGGCCGTGGAGCGGCCGCCGTGGGCGGGCTCGCTGGGCTGGGCGGCGGCACGGGCGAGGAGGACCGCGGTGATGGCGGCGAGCTCCTCGGGGTCGGCGTGGCCCTTCTCGACGCGGAGAAGGTTGGCTGTGGCAGGCGTGGTCACTTCGGTGGGCTCCTCTTACTGAGGCGGGTTGCCGTGCTTGCGGGACGGCAGGTCGGCGTGCTTGGTGCGGAGCATCGCGAGGGACTTGATCAGCACCTCGCGGGTCTCGGCGGGGTCGATGACGTCGTCGACCAGGCCGCGCTCCGCGGCGTAGTACGGGTGCATGAGCTCGGCCTTGTACTCCTTGACCATGCGCGCGCGCATGGCCTCGGGGTCCTCGGCCTCCGCGATCTGCTTGCGGAAGATGACGTTGGCGGCGCCCTCGGCTCCCATCACCGCGATTTCGTTGGTGGGCCAGGCGTAGGTCAGGTCGGCGCCGATGGACTGGGAGTCCATGACGATGTAGGCGCCGCCGTACGCCTTGCGCAGGATCAGCGAGATCCGGGGCACGGTCGCGTTGCAGTACGCGTACAGCAGCTTCGCGCCGTGGCGGATGATTCCACCGTGCTCCTGGTCGACGCCCGGCAGGAAGCCGGGTACGTCCAGAAGGGTGATGATCGGGATGTTGAAGGCATCGCACATCTGGACGAAGCGCGCGGCCTTCTCGGAGGCCTCGATGTCGAGCACGCCGGCCAGCGACTGCGGCTGGTTGGCGACGATGCCGACGACCTGGCCGTCCAGGCGGGCGAGGGCGCAGATGATGTTGCGGGCCCAGCGCTCGTGGATCTCCAGGTAGTCGCCCTCGTCGACGAGCTCCTCGATGACCTTGTGCATGTCGTACGGGCGGTTGCCGTCGGCGGGCACGAGGTCGAGCAGCACGTCCGAGCGGCGGTCGGCCGGGTCCTCGGAGGAGACGGTCGGCGGGTTCTCGCGGTTGTTCTGCGGGAGCATCGACAGGAGGTAGCGCACCTCGGCGATGCAGGTCTCCTCGTCGTCGTACGCGAAGTGCGCGACGCCGGAGGTCTCGGCGTGGACGTCGGCGCCACCGAGGCCGTTCTGGGTGATCTCCTCGCCGGTGACCGCCTTGACGACGTCCGGGCCGGTGATGAACATCTGCGAGGTCTCGCGGACCATGAAGACGAAGTCGGTCAGCGCGGGGCTGTAGGCCGCGCCGCCGGCGCACGGGCCGAGCATCACCGAGATCTGCGGGATGACGCCGGAGGCCCTGGTGTTGCGCTGGAAGATGCCGCCGTAGCCGGCGAGGGCGGAGACGCCCTCCTGGATGCGGGCGCCGGCGCCGTCGTTCAGGGAGACCAGCGGGGCACCGGCCGCGATGGCCATGTCCATGATCTTGTGGATCTTGGTGGCGTGGGCCTCGCCCAGGGCGCCGCCGAAGATCCGGAAGTCGTGCGCGTAGACGAAGACCGTGCGGCCCTCGACCGTGCCCCAGCCGGTGATGACACCGTCGGTGTACGGCTTCTTGGCCTCCAGGCCGAAGCCCTGCGCGCGGTGCCGGCGCAGCTGCTCGACCTCGCTGAAGGAACCAGGGTCGAGCAGCAGCTCGATGCGCTCGCGAGCGGTCAGCTTGCCCTTGGCGTGCTGGGCCTCGGTCGCTCGGTCACTCGGGCCTCGCCGAGCCTGCTCGCGCAGCTCGTGCAGCTCGGCCACACGGCCACGGGCGTCAGCGGGCTCGCTCGGGATCTGGTCCACAACGGTCATGTACCGACCCTACGAACTCACACAAGAAAACCCCGCCGTCGACTCCGTACAGTCTCGCGTGTCGAATCCTGGTGGGGCATGACAGAACCATCTGCCCCATCAGCTCGAGTCGACAGCCGGACACCCCGGCTGATTGTAGGTTTTCTACACGAGCACGTCGCAACGATGGGTGGCACCCGCGGTACCGGGGGTGATCCGCAGCCGCAGTCCTGCCGGTCCGGCGGCGAGCACCTCCACGGTGTCGTCCCCGCTGATCACTCCCCGCACGGGCCGGTTCCAGACCAGTTCGAAGGGCTGCCCGGAGCGGGGCGGCTCGCTGGTCCGCAGGGTCGCCGTGGCACCGGTGCGGCGCAGCAGCACGCTCGCGGGCGCGGAGACGGTGAGGCGTTCCACCGTACCGGCCCGCCAGAAGTTGGCGGCGGTCAGTCCGAGGGACGGGACGGCGACGGCCTGTCGGTCGGCGCCGTTGGCGAGGATCCGCAGCCAGCCGGGGTCGGCGGCGCGGGCGGCCAGGGTGCGCGGGGCGGCGCCCGGCATGAGGAGGTAGGCGTACGAGGCGCCCGCCGGGTCGGCGCCGTGGTCGAGCCAGAGCGTCTGGTACCGGCGGGTGCGGGTCTCGGTGGAGCTGGTGGTGTTGATGTCGCTCCATGCTCCGGTGCGGTCCTCGCGCAGGGTGCGCAGGTTGCCGGGTGTGCCGCCGGGGAAGACCCAGCCGCCGTGCCCGGCCAGATGGGCCCAGCCGGGGCCCGTTGTCAGGGCGGCGGTGCCGTCCTCGCCGAGGCAGCGGTTGTCGACGACGGTCTCGACGGGCACGCCGTCGGCAGCGGTGATCCCGGCGCCCAGGCAGATGACGGTGTCGGCCGCGCAGAACCAGGACTTGCGGGCCTCCAGGGTGGAGCCGAGGCCCTTGAGGTGCTGGCCGACGGCGGCGAACTCGCCGTCGGTGGCGCCGCCGACCCACCGCACGGCGGGCTTGGGCGCACCCCATTCGCCGCCGGCCCGGTCGGCGAGGCGCTTGGTGGAGGCGGTGGTGCCGGGCAGCCGGTAAGGGTCGACGGTGGGCCAGAACCAGTCGGTGTACTGGCCGCCCTGGCCGTCCGTCCACCAGGAGAGCATCCCGGCGCCGGTGTGCCAGCCACGCGGGTTCTCGCCGTTGCCGCACTCGTAGTACGAGATCCGCTCGGAGGCCATGGAGATGTTGGCGGCCCAGCCGGGGCGGCGGTGCACGGCCCGGTCCATCGAGGCGAAGAGGCGGTGGCCGGTGGGTTCGGGCGCGGCGGGTCCGGGGCCGTCGGCGATGGCGTGGAGGCGGGCGAGGTCGGCGACGCCGAACTGGCGGGCGGCGAGGACCGGGCTGACGGTGTCGCGCTCGATCCAGCCCTTCACGCGCGCGTGCCAGCGGTCCCGTTCGGCGGGGCTCGCGCCGCCCGCGAGCAGCGCGATGGCGGCGATCAGGCCCTGGCCGTGGAAGTGGTCGGAGCGCATGATCCGCCGCTCGTCGTTCTTGAGGTATCCGCGGCTGATCGCCCGGCCGTTGACGCTGTCCATCATCAGGCCGTCGTAGATGAGCGGCGCGTAGGCGTGTTCGACGCTGTCGAGGATGATCTGCCGGTTCGGGTCGGTGACGGCCCAGCTGGAGCCCGCGAGCAGGGAGAAGAGCCGGCCGAGTCCGTCGAGCATGACCTGGCCGTAGGTGCCGGAGTAGGCGACCCAGGTGTGCTGGACGAAGGAGCCGTCGGCGTAGAGCCCGTCGCCCTTGGTGACGTACGGGAAGACGGGCGAGAGCCCGTCACGGGCGAGGGCGATCTTGGCGGGGTTCGCGCCGAGGACCCCGCGCAGGGCGACCGAGCGGCACAGGTCGACGCGGTTGGCGCCGGTCGAGGTGCCGGTGTAGGAGCCGAGCGCCGAGTCCGGGACGAAGTGGTCGACGGCGGCGCAGGCGGCGGCGATCCGGTCGGGGCCGAGCAGCGGGTGGAGGGCGGCGACGACGTCCATGAGGATCCGCGGCGAACCGATCTGCCATTCCCACCAGTTGCCGTAGCGGACGGTGCCGGCGTGGTAGATCCGCTCGGAGAGGTGGTCGAGGCCCCGCAGGACGTCGGCGAGGAGGGCGGGGTCGCCGGTGGAGCCGGTGCCGTCCTGGACGTACGCCTGGGTCATGGTCCACAGCCGGCCGTAGCTCTGGGTGATGCCGGACGGCGGGTCGAAGGGGACGCCGGGCCAGAGGGAGTTCGCGGCGGGGGCCATGGCGGCCCGGAAGCCGCGGGCGAGGGCGCCGGTCTCGGCGAGCCGGGTGGCGTAGGGCTCGGCCCCGGCGTCGTAGCCGGAGCCGAGCTGGATGGCGAGCCAGCGTCGTCGCAGGGTCTCGAACTCGTCATCGGCCGCGTGGGCCCGCGGGGCGAGGGACACGGCGAGGGCGGCGGCCGAGCCGGCGCTCAGGAAGGTGCGGCGGGACCAGCCGCCTGCGAGGGGGACGGGCACGGGGAGCCTCCCGGGGAGTGGTGTAGACCGGTTGGCGCCCGGTGTAGCACCCGTCGTCCGACGCAATCAATGAGCACGACAAGCGCTTTCTACGTTTGGCCGCCGCAGTGGAAGCGGGCGTTGCCCCAGTCCGCGTGGTCGTTGCCGTTCCCGTCGCCGCCGTCGCCGACGACGAGCTCGACGTACGAGGCGCCGGTGACGTCGGCGCTGAGCGACCAGGCGCTGTCGGCGGCCTTCAGGACCGGTGACGCCGCCTTCTCCGTACCGTCGGCGACCACGCCGAACCGGACGCTGCCCCGGGTGGTCTGGACGTCGTCCACGCCGACCTCCGCGGTGAAGGAGGTGCAGCGGCCGCCCAGGTAGTAGCGGACCTTCGCCGGCGCGTGGGTGCCCAGGCCCTTGGCGTAGGTCACTCCCCCGATCCGCAGCGGGCCGCCGTCCCCGGTGCCCGTCTCTCCGTTGGAGCCGTCCTTCTCCACCGGGCCCCAGCCGTTGGAGGCCGAGGTCCAGTCGAGGTCGCTCGCCCAGGCGTCGGCGGTGGGCGGCGGTGGCAGGGTGCGGACGGTGGTGGCCGCGGTCAGCTCGCGGGGCTCGCCGCCGACGGCGTACGTGACGGCGGCGCCCAGCTCGTACGGGCGGTAGGCGGCGTCCACGGGCGGGGTGACCCGCCAGGTGGCGGTGGCGCTGCCGCCCGCGGCGACCGCGTCGAGGTAGACGGGCCCGGCCGGCTCGGCGGTCCAGCCCTCGGGCAGTGCGAGCGCGGCCCGCGCCCCGGTGACCTGGCCCGCCTCGTCGTTGCCGAAGGTGGCGGTCACGGTGTTGGCCCGGCCGGGCTCCAGGGTCTCCGGCGCGGTCACGGCGAGGGTGCCGCAGGCCGCGCGCTCGGTGGCCGGCCCGAGGTCGGTGACGGTGAAGCGGTCGAGCACGAAGTCGGCGCCGTCCGGGGCGTCGGCGCGCTTGCGCAGCCCGGTCCAGGTGTCGCCGCAGCCCGCGGTGACCGTCTCGGTGAACCGGCCGGTGGTCCGCTGCTGTCCGACCGGCGTGCGGCGGGTCTCGACGGGAGCGCCGTTCCCGTGGGTGCGGTCGTAACCGGTGACCCACTCGTAGGCGCCGGCGTGGCTGGACTGGTAGGCGAAGTCGACGCGGTAGCGGTGGCCGTCCTTCATGGGGACGGTCCAGGGCGCGGTGCGGTAGACCAGGCCGCTGTTCTCGTCGTGGGACTTGAGGGACTCGGCGCCGTCGAGGACGTCGTCGACCGCCTTCCCGTTCCAGCCGGCCTGGGTGTAGGGGGCGTGGAGCTGGGCGATGTGGGTGCGCGGGTCGGTGGTGCCGCCCGCGTCGCCCTTGAGGAAGGGGCCCCAGCCCTGGTCGACGGCTTCGAAGTCCTCGTACACCAGCGCTCCGGCCCGGGCCGCCGGGTCGTTGGCGACGATCCGGACGTCGTCGGTCCGGACGGTGGCGGAGGAGCCCGCGGCGGCCTGGATCGTCAGCGGGGTGCTGCCGCCGGCCGGAGCGGTGAAGGTGACCTTGGCGCGCTGGAAGTGCGTGCCGTTCCAGTCGGACGCGGCGACCCGGTCCTGGAGGGATGAGCGTTCGACGGTGACGGAACGGCCGCCGACGGAGAGGGTGGTGGGGCGGCTGCGGCCGGGCTCGACCTCGATCAGCGCGGAGGCGGTGTAGCGCGCGCCGGGCTTCAGTCCGGTGATCCGCTGCGAGACGGCGGCGGTGGCGGGGCCGGAGAGCTTCGCGCTGTTGCGGCCCTGGCCGTCGGTGTCGCGGGTGACGGCGCCGCTCCTGGTCCAGGAGTTCAGGCCGGCGTCGTTGAAGCCGGGGTCCTTGACCGGGGTGCCCTGGCCCCAGTGCGGGTTCGGCGGCTCGGGCGCCCGGTCCGGGTAGAGGACGTAGGGCTGTCCGGCGACGGCGTCGAGGGTGATCCGGCCGCCGGCGGGCCGCACGGTCCCGGTCTTCGCACGGCCGTTGTCGGTGAGCTTGTAGACGGTGTACGAGCCGGTGCCGGGGACGGCCCAACTCGTCCTCCCGCCGGTCTTGTTGTAGTGGTAGAGCTTGCGGCCGCCGTTCCCGCCGGCCCAGGGCAGCAGGTAGGCGTCGCCGTCGAGGACCTTGCGGCCATTCTCGTAGAAGGTGCGGCGGCCGTTCTCGAGCGTGCCGCGGACACCGCCGGTGAAGGTGATGTCGTCGCCGTCCCAGCGGGTGATCTTCTGCTGCTGGAGGTACTTGGCGGGCAGGTTGCGCTGCCAGATGTTGGCGGTGAAGGCGGTGTGGTCGGTCTCCCCGGTCCAGCCCTCGAAGTCGACGAGGGCGGTCTGGCCGAGGACCGGGTGGTTGTTCCAGACGTCCTTCTCGTCGTTGCGGATGAAGCGGATGATCTGCGAGTTGAGGCCCTTGTTGGTGGCGCCGCCGTAGTCGAGGTCGTTGGCCCAGTGCGACCAGAGGGAGGCGCGCTCGAACTTCTCGGACCACTCGGTGGCGACGTTCCAGCCCTGTGCCCGGACGGCCTGCATCGTCTTGTCGGCGATCCAGCCGTGGGTGTAGTAGACGTCGATGTAGAGCATCGACAGGTTGGGGTCGGTCTCGTCGCGCAGCTGCCGGAAGCGGCGGGCGAGGTCGCCGCTGTTCACGTCGCGCCGCTGGTCGATGTAGTAGCTCTGGTTCAGCCAGTTCCAGCCGGGCCTGTTCTTGTCGACCAGGGTCTCGCTGAAGTTCCTCGCCTCGGGGTACGACTCGGTGGCGTTGACGTGGACGCCGAAGCCGGCGCCCCACTTCCTGCCTTCGCGCAGCAGCGTGTTGAGGTCGGCGAGACCCCCGGCGCGCTTGTTGTAGTTGCCGCCGTAGTCGGGGTGGGCGGAGTCGTGGCCCTCGGAGCCGTATCCCTTGAGCAGCGCGAACTGGCCGAGTCCGTCGGTGGCGAGGGAGATCCGCTTGACGTCGTCGAGGGTGCGCAGGAAGGGGTGGGTGGCGTGGGAGGCGAAGTTGAACGGGATGTGGGCGACCACCCGGTCCGGTGTCTGCTCGCTGCCGGGCGCCCCGACCCCGATGGAGCGGAAGGCGACGGCGCCGTCCTGCCAGTCGACGGTGCCGTCGGCGTTGGCGTCGGGGGTGACGACGACCTTGGCCCAGGGCAGGTCGTCGCCGCTCTCGGGAGCGGGCGCGCCGGCGCCCCGGTAGGTCCACTGGCCGGACCAGACGCCGACGCGGGTCCCGTCGCCGCCCTTGCGGGCCTGGTGCCAGAAGCGGGCGCCGTCGCGGGCGCTGGGCCCGGACGGCTTGTCGTAGGAGGAGTTCGACTCGACGGCGGCGGCGAGCTGCCCGGTGTTGACGATCGCGTAGCTGGCGCCGACGGCGGCGGCGTCGGCCGGGGTGGCGTCGGTGACCTCGGCGAAGACGTCGGCGGTCCGGGTGGCGTCGGGGTCGAGCCGGGTGAAGGCGGTGGCGGCGCCGGGGTCGGTGGAGCCGACGGAGACCAGGTCGTGGCCGGGGATGTCGATGGTGCCGACGCGGAAGCCCTCGGTGTCACGGACGGCGGTGACCCGGAAGGTGGCGGCCCGGCCGCTGACGCTCAGGCGCGCGTCGATCTCGACCCCGGGCAGGTCGGGGAAGACGAGGGTGTACGCGGCGGAGTCGGCGGTCACGACGGGCGCGGCCGCGGCCCGGACGGCGTGGCCGGTGCCGTTGAGGACGACCTGGGTGACGGGGGCGGTGGAGCCGAGGAGCCGGGCGCCGGTGGCGCGGTCGGTGTACGACAGGACGCGGGGGAAGTCCTCGGCGACGGCGACGGACAGCCGGTCGGAGCCGATCAGGAGCCCGTCGGAGCCGATGACGGCCTCGGCGGCCGCTCGCGCGGCGTCGGGGGTGCCGGCGCGGGCCGGGCCGGCCAGGGCGAGCACGGCGGAGGTGGCGGCGGCCAGCGCACAGGCCGTGCGCAGCCGCCGCTGCGCGGAGGGAGGGAATGGGTGCGACATGCGCACTAGTTGGCCCGCGTGACGGATCACCGTCAACGAGATCGCGCCCCGCGGGGCCCTCCAGTCCAACAACCTCCTGCGGTTAGTCCAAGTCGCTCAGCAGCCGCCGCAGTTGTAGTAGGTGACGTCCCAGTGGTTGCCCTCGTCGGCGTAGATGTTGCCCGAGCCGGACTTCCACTGCGGGGCGCCGTCGCCGCGCAGACCGATGTAGGTGAAGGTGTTCTTGATGTAGTTCCCGACGCACGTGTACTTGCTGTAGTCGAGCTTGTAGCCGTTCCAGTGCGAGTAGGTGCCGCTCGCGTGGCCGGTCTCGGTGCCGCCGGTGATGTTGAGGGCGCAGCCGCTGGCCCGCTTGAGGGTCTGGGCGCCCTGCGCGGTGGCGAGGTTGAGCTGCTCGAAGGACGTACAGGTGGAGTTGTAGCGGTCCGAGCAGCCGCCGGACGAGGACCAGGTGATGCCGACCTCGCGGAACATCGAGGTGGCGGTGGCGTGGCTGATCTTGGTGACGGCGTGGGCGTCGGTGGCGGTGGAGAGGACGCCGAAGCCGGGCGCGAAGAGTGCGCCGAGGACGAGGGCGAGGGCCGTGAGGACGGAGCGGAGCTTCACTGGTGCCTCCTGCGGATGACCGTGGCGGTTGGGGACGGCTGTGCAGGTGGTGCTCGTCGCGCAGGGAGATGGTGCCGCAGTTCTACGCGCGTCCGCCAGAGGGCGTCGGAGACCGCCGGGCGCCGTCCGGGTGAACCTTTTCCGCAGATGTTGAAAGTTGAACGGAATAGGTCTATGGTCGATGTCGTTGAAGGTTCAACGAAAGCACGACCAGCGCCCCCCGCGCACCGTCCCCAAGGAGCACGTCATGGGTCTCTTCGGCCGCAAGAACACCACCGAGTCCGCCGCCACCGCTGTCGCCACCCTCCCCGTGGACCCGGCCCTGGCCGCCCTGACCGGCGACTACACGATCGACCCGGCGCACAGCAGCATCGGCTTCACCGTCCGTCACGCGATGGTCACCAACGTCCGCGGCACCTTCGCCGAGCACGAGGGCACGCTGCAGCTGAACGGCTCGGACCCGGCCTCCTCCAGCGCCTCCATCGACGTCCGGATCGCCTCGATCGACACCGGCATCGGCGACCGTGACAACCACCTGCGCAGCGGCGACTTCTTCGACGCCGACGCCTTCCCGCTGATGACCTTCCGCTCCACGGAGGCCGCGCACCTCGGCGGCGACAAGTACCGCGTCAAGGGCGACCTGACGATCAAGGACGTCACCAAGCCGCTCGCCATCGACCTGGAGTTCAACGGCACCGCGACCGACGTCTACGGCAACGAGCGGGTCGGCTTCGAGGGCTCCGCCGAGATCCAGCGCTCCGACTGGGGCCTGACCTGGAACGCGGCCCTGGAGACCGGCGGCGTCATGGTCAGCGACAAGGTCAAGCTGAACTTCGACATCTCCGCCATCAAGAACGCCGCCTGAGCCGACCGGCCCTTTGCGGCACCACTCCGGACCCGGCAGCCCCCAGGGCTGCCGGGCGGTGGTGTTTCCTCAGGCGTTCGCCCGGTCGGCGGCCGCCGTCACCGCGCGTATCAGACGGTCGTTCTCCGGGGCGCCGGGACCGCCGGCGAAGGCGAAGCGGCGGCGGGTGTAGCTGTAGGCGAGGGACCGGGCCGGGTCGGCGAAGGACTGGGAGCCGGGGGCGCCGCTGTGGCCGACGGCGGTGGGGCCGAGCTCGGGGTGGCGGGTGGCGAGCGGGACGAAGCCGAGGCCGAAGGCGTTCCGCTCGCCGGTCACCAGGTCCGTACCGGAGGAGTGCACGCGGGAGACCTCGGCGAGGACCTCGGGCTTCAGGAGCGGCGGCCGGCCGTCGAGCTCGCCCGCGACCGCCGCGTACATCCGGGCCAGGCCGCGCGCGCTGCCGACGCCGCCGCCGGAGAGCGGGGCCGCCGCGTGCACGGCGCGGGAGTTGCCGTACGCGACGGCGTCGAAGGGCGGCTCGGCGTGCAGGCCGAAGGCGACGGCCAGGAGGCTGTCGCGGGCGACCGGGTTCGCCGCCTGGAGGGCCTGCTGGGCAGGCGTGGGCAGCATGGGGAGAGCGGGGCGGAAGCGGGACTCGAGCTCCTCGGGCAGGCCGAGGTGGTAGTCGAGCCCGTACGGCGCCCTGATCCGCTCCGCGTAGTGCTCCTGGACCGTACGGCCGGTGGCCCGCAGCACCACCTCGCCGACCAGCGCGCCGAAGGTCAGGGCGTGGTAGCCGTGGCCCGTGTCCGGCTCCCAGTACGGGCGGTGGGCGGCGACCCGCGCGGCGACCACGCGGTCGTCGGCGAGCTCGTCGGGCGTGAAGCCGTCGGCGGTGCCGATCGCCCCGGAGCGGTGGGCGAGCAGCCGGCGCAGCGTGACCCCGCCCTTGCCCTCGGCCGCGAACGCGGGCCACCAGGAGGCCACTTCGCGATCGAGGTCGAGCGCGCCGTCCTGAACCAGGAGCGCCGTGACCAGCGCGGTGGCGCCCTTGGCGGAGGAGTAGAGCGCGAGCAGCGAGTCGCCGTCGACCCCGTCGCCGCCCCACAGGTCGGCCACGAGCCGGCCCCGGTGGTAGACCGCGAGCTGGGCGCCGCCGTCGCGCGCCTCGTGCGCGGCGACCCCGGCGAACTCCTCCCGTACGGACTCGAACCCGGGCGCCACCATGCCGTGGACCTCGCTCATCGCGCACTCCCCCTCGTCGTCGCGCGAAGCCTTCGAAGGGCGTAACGATCAAGGGTCCGCCGGGATTCCCGCCGTTGTCAGTGGTGGTCGCTAGCGTCGGCGGCATGGAATTCCGTATCGACAGCGGGGTGTTGACCGAGGCCGTGGCCTGGGCGGCCCGCGTGCTGCCCGCCCGTTCCCCCGTGCCCGTGCTCGGCGGCCTGCTCCTGGAGGCGGCGGACGGCCGGCTCGCCGTGTCCGGCCTGGACTACGAGGCCTCGGCGCGGACCGAGGTGGACGCCGACGTCCTGCGGGACGGCAGGGCGCTGGTCCTCGGGCGGCGGCTGCTCGACATCTGCAAGGTGCTGCCGCACGGGCCGGTGGTCTGCGCGACCGACGGGGCCCGGCTCGCGGTGACCGGCGGTGAGGCCCGGTTCGGGCTCTCGCTGCTGCCTCTGGACGACTACCCGGACCGGCCCGCACTGCCGGCCCCGCGCGGCGAGGTCGCCGCCGACGCCTTCGCGGCGGCGGTCGGGCACGTGGCGGTGGCCGCCGGCCGGGACGACGCGCTGCCGGTCCTCACCGGGATACGGCTCGGCCTGGACGGCACGACGATGACGCTGGCCGCGACCGACCGCTACCGGTACGCGGTGCGGACCATGGAGTGGAGACCCGACGCCGGGGCGGACGGGGCCGGGGAGCCCCTCGACGTGGTGGTGCCGGCCCGCCGGCTCACCGAGATCGCGCGCTCGCTGGCCGGCTCGGCCACGCTGCGGCTGGCCCTGGACGGCGGCCTGCTCGGCTTCGAGACCGAGGACATGCGCACCACCACCCGGCTCCTCGACGGCCGCCTGCCCCGGCACGACAAGCTGTTCGCGCTCGGGGAGCACGCGGTGGCGGTGACCGGGCGGGTCCCGCTGGTCGAGGCGGTGAAGCGGGTCGCGGTGGTCGCCGAGGGCGACAGCCCGGTCCAGCTCGCCTTCGACGGCACGACCGTCCACCTCCAGGCGGGCTACGAGGACGACGTCGCCTCCCAGCGGCTGCCCGCCGCCCTGACCGGCGCCGCGTCGATGACGGTCGCCTTCAACCCGGCGTACCTCCTCGACGCCCTCGCCTCCTTCGACGCCCCGCGACTCGCCCTGCACCTCCTCGGTCCGGGCCAGCGCGCCCTGATCACGGACGCGACGGAAGACGCCGAGAGCACCCACCGCCACCTGCTGATGTCGGTGAAGCCCCTGGTGTAGGGCGTGAGGGCGGAGAGCCCCGCGGCCGGACGGGCCCTGGGCGCCCCTGGGGGGGTGCCCCTAGAACCCGCCGCCGCCGTCGAAGCCCCCGCCGCCGTCGAAGCCTCCTCCGCCGCCGAAGTCGCCCGAACCGAAGTCGCCGCTGTTGAAGTCGGCTCCGGAGAAGTCGCCGCCCTGGAAGTCCTGGAAGTCGCCGCCCCCGTACTCGCCCGCGTAGGCCGGGGTGGAGAGCATCGAGCCGAGCATGGTGCCGACCAGGAGGCCGGGGAGCATGCCGCCGCCGAAGTAGCCGCCGGCCCAGGGGCCGTAGGCCGGGCCCGCCTCCCAGTAGGGGCGGCGCCCGTCGACCGTGTCGACGGTACGGGCCTGCGGGTCGAGGCCGTCGTCGAGGCGGGCCGCGTCGGCGGCGCAGACCGGGACCTGGCGGGCCGAGCCGCCCGCCGGGGACCAGGTCCGGTCCTCGGAGGCCGGACCGTGTCGCGGGTCGAAGAAGCACGGCGGTCGCCGCTCGGGCAGCGCCCGGCCCTCGCGGCGGGCGCCGAGGACGGCGAGCGAGAAGCGGCCGTCCTCCAGGGCCTGGGTGACCCCGCGCACCTCGTGCGGACGGGAGACCGAGCCCATGAGGGACTTGGCCCTGTCGTAGGAGTCCAGGGCCCGCTCGTAGTCGCCGCGCATGGCGTCGTCGGCGCCCGCCTCGGCCGGGTGGAAGTCGAGCCGTTCCAGCTCCTCGCCGAAGGCGGTGATGTCCTCGTCCACGACGACCCGCAGCTTGTCGAGGGCGGCGCGCTCCTCGGCCTCCCTGCGGAGCCTCTTCTGCCGGACGATCGCGTAGGCCCCGGCGCCGCCTGCGACGGCGACCGCGCCGAGGGTGACCAGTCCGGCCACCGGCACGCCGGAGTCCTCGCCGGCGGTGCCCCAGGAGGCCGGGGCGGAGCCGCGCATGGTGGGCAACGCCTGGTCGACGAAGTTGTTCAGCTCGGTCTCGGCGTCCACGCCGGGCTGGCGCACGGCCGTCACGAGGTTGTCCACGGCGTCGCGGGACATCACCGAGGAGTCCGCGGCGGCGTCGAACCCGTCACCGAGCCGTACGGCGTAGAGGCCGGTCACGCCGGTCTCGGTGCGCAGGTTGCGCAGCAGGTTCTCCGGCGGGAACTGCTCGTTCGCGGGCAGCACGGCCACGAAGAGCGGCTTGTCGGCGTCCTTGATCTTCTGGGCTATGGCGTCCGCGTCGGCCCTCGACAGCTGGCCGGCCGCGCCGGGGTCGACGTAGACCGGGCCCTGTTTCAGGGCCGCGGCCGCGTCGGATACGCCCGTGGCCCTGGCCCCCGCGGACGGGGCCAGGACCAGGAGCAGCAGCAGCGCAAGGCCCGCGAAGGCCGACACGAGGGGGAAGGGCCTGGTCCTCATGTCTTGACGCTACCCCGAATGGACCAAAACCAGACATTCCGGGCGGCGGTCGCCCCTTACTCGGCCGGGTCGATGCCCGCCCGCAGCAGTCCGTACGTGAAGGCGTCCTCCAGGGCCTGCCAGGAGGCCGCGATGACGTTCTCGCCGACGCCGACGGTCGCCCACTCGCCGTTGCCGTCGCTGGTGGTGACCAGGACCCGGGTCGTGGACTCGGTGCCGTGGCGGCCTTCGAGGATGCGGACCTTGTAGTCGATCAGCTCGAACTTGGCGAGCTGCGGGTAGATCCGCTCCAGCGCGACCCGCATCGCCCGGTCGAGGGCGTTGACGGGGCCGTTGCCCTCGGCGGTGGCGACGATCCGCTCGCCCTTGGCCCACAGCTTCACGGTGGCCTCGTTGGCGTGGGTGCCGTCCGGACGGTCCTCGACGATCGCGCGCCAGGACTCCGTACGGAAGTAGCGGCGCGGCCGGCCCTCCGCCTCCTCGCGGAGCAGCAGCTCGAAGGAGGCGTCGGCGGCCTCGTACGTGTAGCCCTTGAGCTCGCGCTCCTTGACCCGCTCGACGACCCGGGCGACCAGCGCGCGGTCGCCGCCCAGGTCGACGCCCAGCTCCTTGCCCTTGAGCTCGATGGAGGCGCGGCCCGCCATGTCGGAGACCAGCATCCGCATGGTGTTGCCGACCAGCTCGGGGTCGATGTGCTGGTAGAGGTCGGGGTCCACCTTGATGGCCGAGGCGTGCAGGCCCGCCTTGTGCGCGAAGGCGGAGACACCGACGTACGGCTGGTGGGTGGACGGCGTGAGGTTGACGACCTCGGCGATGGCGTGGGAGATCCGGGTCATCTCGGCGAGCGCGCCGTCGGGCAGCACCCGCTTGCCGTACTTGAGCTCCAGGGCCGCGACGACCGGGAAGAGGTTGGCGTTGCCGACCCGCTCGCCGTAACCGTTGGCGGTGCACTGGACGTGGGTGGCGCCGGCGTCCACGGCGGCCAGGGTGTTGGCGACGGCGCAGCCGGTGTCGTCCTGGGCGTGGATGCCGAGGCGGGCCCCGGTGTCGGCGAGGACCGTGGAGACGACGGCCTGGACCTGGGCGGGGAGCATGCCGCCGTTGGTGTCGCAGAGGATGACGACGTCGGCGCCGGCCTCGTGCGCGGTGCGCACCACGGCCTTCGCGTAGGCGGGGTTCTCCTTGTAGCCGTCGAAGAAGTGCTCGCAGTCGACGAAGACGCGGCGGCCCTGGGAGCGCAGGTGGGCGACGGTGTCGCGGACCATCTCCAGGTTCTCGTCGAGGGTGGTGCGCAGCGCGAGCTCGACGTGCCGGTCGTGCGACTTGGCGACGAGGGTGATCACCGGGGCGCCGGAGTCGAGCAGCGCCTTGACCTGCGGGTCCTCGGCGGCGTTGCCACCGGCCCGGCGGGTGGCGCCGAAGGCGACGAGCTGCGCGTTCTTGAACGCGATCTCCTGACGGGCGCGGGCGAAGAACTCGGTGTCGCGCGGGTTGGCGCCGGGCCAGCCGCCCTCGATGAAGCCGACGCCGAAGTCGTCGAGGTGCCGTGCGATGGTCAGCTTGTCCGCGACCGTCAGGTTGATGCCCTCGCGCTGCGCGCCGTCGCGCAGCGTGGTGTCGAAGACATGGAAGCTGTCGTCGACGCGCCCGGCGCCGACGCGCCCGCTCTCGCCGTTCTCCGTGGTCATGACTGTGTTGGCTCCTGTCGGATGTGGCTCCGGAAGGTCTGGATCCACTTGCCCCCATTCTCACGCGCTGTCCGCTTCCGGCGGTGGTGGGGCCGGAAAACGAAAAAACCCCTCGCGGGTGCGAGAGGTCTGCGCGCGGGTCTGGGGCACGGTGGCCGCCGCCGCGGGGGTTGGGCTCCCACGGTCAGCGGTCACTGCGGACCGGCGCGCTGCTGCCGATAATCATGGCGGTAGCAAGCACGTCGGCAGTCTGCCACACCCGCGCGCGGCGGTGGACGCGGATCTCACGATGCGGAATCGACGGCTGCTTCCCTCGACCGTACGGGCGCGGAGGCCGTACCGGCCTCGCTTCCGGCGGTGCGGCCCACCCGGCCGAGGTCGATGTCCCGGGTCTCGCGCATGGTGACGTAGACGACCAGCGACACGGCGGCGCAGCCGGCGACGTACCAGTAGTAGCCGGACTCGACGCCCGCGTCCTTGAACCACAGCGCCACGTACTCCGCCGTGCCGCCGAACAGGGCGTTGGCGATCGCGTACGGCAGGGCCACGCCGAGCGCGCGGATGCCGGTCGGGAAGAGCTCGGCCTTCACGCAGGCGTTGATCGAGGTGTAGCCGGTGACGACGACCAGGGCGAGGAGGGAGAGGCCGAGCGCCGGCCAGAACGAGCCCGCGTGCTGGAGCATCGTCATGATCGGCACGGTGAGGAGGCTGGAGCCGACCGCGAAGGTGATGAGCAGCGGACGGCGGCCGATCCGGTCGGAGAGCCGGCCGGCGAGCGGCTGGAGGCAGGCGAAGACGATCAGCGCGCAGAAGGAGACCAGGGTCGCGGTCTGCTTGGGCAGTCCGGCGGAGTTGGACAGGTATTTGGTGAGGTAGGTGGTGTACGTGTAGTAGGCCACCGTGCCGCCCATGGTGAGCGCGATGACGAGGAAGGCCTCGCGCCGGTGCGCCCACAGGGCCTTCACGGTGCCCTTGTCGCCGCTCGCGACGCCGGCGTCCGCGGTCTCCTCGTACACCTCCGTCTCCAGCATCGTGCGCCGCAGGTAGAAGACGACGGCCGCGCCGAGGGCGCCGACGATGAAGGGGATGCGCCAGCCCCAGCTGTGCAGAGCCTCGGTGGACATGGTCCGCTGGAGCACGATCTGCAGGCCGAGGCCGAGGACCTGACCGGCCGTCATCGACACGTACTGGAAGCTGGAGGCGAAGCCGCGGTGCTTCGGCGCGGAGGCCTCGGTGAGATAGGTGGCGCTGGCGGCGTACTCGCCGCCGACGGAGAGGCCCTGGAGGAGACGGGCGACGAGGAGGACCGCGGCGCCGCCGTATCCGGCGACGGCGTAGGTCGGGGCGACGGCGATGAGCAGCGCCGAGGCCGACATCAGCGTCACGGTGAGGGTCAGGGCCGCCTTGCGGCCCTTGCGGTCACCGACCCGGCCGAGCAGCCAGCCGCCGACCGGGCGCATGAAGAAGCCGACGGCGAAGATGCCGGCGGTGTTCATGAGCTTGGCGGTGTCGTTGCCCTCGGGGAAGAACGCCCCCGCGAAGTAGGTCGCGAAGCTCGCGTAGACGAACCAGTCGAACCACTCGACCATGTTGCCGGCCGACCCGACCCAGATCTTCTTCCAGTGTTCTCGTCCCATGGCCTCGAACCGTGCCGGAGGCGGCCGGGCGGCAACAAGGGTGCACGGGGCAACGATCAGGAGTACTTACGTGCCTAACGGTCACAGAAGCAGGGTTTCGGCGACGAACTCCCTGACGTGGGCGAGGACTTGATCGCGCCCAGTGCCCGGGATGCCGACGGCGACGTGCACGCTGAAGCCGTCGAGCAGAGCGCGCATCCGGTGTGCGAAGCGGTCCGGGTCGACGGGCCGGAACTCGCCGCGCGAGACGCCCTCGGCGAGGATCGCGACGAGGTCGCGGTGCCAGGCGCCCTCGATGGCGGCCTGCCGGGCGCGGGCGTCGTCGTCGGCGTTCTGCGAGCGGTTCCAGACCTCGAGCCACAGCGTCCAGTGCGGGTCGCGCGGCCCGTCCGGCACGTACACGTCGACGTATCCGTCGAGCCGCTCCCGCGCGGTGCCGGGAGCGGACAGCAGCGCGCTCCGCTCGGCCCCGAGCCGGCCCTCGCTCCACTCGAGCGTCTGCAGCAGCAGCTCGTCCTTGGTGCCGAAGTAGTAGAGCAGGTGCCCGCTGCTCATGCCGACCTGCCGTCCGAGCCCGGCCATGGTCAGCCCGTCGAGCCCGCGCTCGGCGATGGTGTCCATGGCCGCGGCGAGCACGTCCTCGCGGGGCGGGGCGGCCTGGTTGCGGCGGCGCGGGTGGGGGGCCGGGCTCGGGGTCGGGGTCGGGTCGCTGCTCTGACTCACTCGTACGTTCTACAGGATCAGCCGTTGTCCGGTATCTCGCCGCCGGGCCCGCGCCCGAAGGCGTGCAGCATCACGTCGGCCAGGTCGGCCTCGGGCACCCGGGCGCGCAGCCCGGCGAGCACGGGCGGCAGGTCCTCGTCGTCGATCACGCCCAGGTGCTCCTGCCGCAGTTCGTGGATGACCTCGACGATCTCGGGCCGGAGCTCCATCCAGTCCCGGGAGGTGCGGATCTCCTCGGCGACCTCGTCCATGAACCAGCGCAGGACGTCGTACGGGATCTCGCGCTCGCCCCCGCGTGCGTCGAACCAGACGCTCGGCTCGCGCGCCGGGTCCTCGTCCGGCACGGTCGCCACCACGAGCATCCGCTGTCCGGCCGCCTCGTCGAGTTCCAGGTACCAGGCGTCGTCGGCGACGGAGTACAGCCGGGTGATCGTGTACCGGCCGGAGGCGTGGGTGCTCATGGCCGCACGCTGTCACACGGCGTGCGGCCACGACCAGCGGGTTTCTCAGACCGCCGGCTGCTGCTGGGTGATGCAGTGGATGCCGCCGCCGCCCGCGAAGATCGGCCGCGCGTCGACCAGGACGACCTCGCGCTCCGGGAAGAGGCGGCGGAAGATCTCCGCGGCGACCTCGTCGTGGGGGTCGTCGAAGCCGCAGAGGACCACGCCGCCGTTGCACAGGTAGTGGTTGATGTACGAGTAGTCGACCCAGTCGCCCTCCTCGTCCTTCAGGACGGTCGGCGCCGGGACCTCGATGACCTCCAGGGGGCGGCCCTGGGCGTCGGTCTGGCCGCGGAGGAGGTTGACGTAGAGGCGGGAGCGCTCGTAGTCGGGGTGGTGCGGGTTCTGCTGGCTGTGGACCAGGACGGTGCCCGGGCGGGCGAAGGCGGCGACGATGTCGACGTGGCCCTGGGTGCCGAAGAGTCCGTAGTCGCCGGCCAGGCCGTGCGGGAGCCAGATCGCCTTGGTGGTGCCGAGCCTGGCGTGGATCTCGGCCTCGACCTCCTGGCGGTTCCACTCGGGGTTGCGGCCCGCACCGAGCTGCACGGTGTCCGTGAGCAGGACGGTGCCCTCGCCGTCCACGTGGATCGCGCCGCCCTCGTTCACCAGGGCGCTGCTCACCACCGGGACGCCCGCCGCGTCCGCCACATGGCGGGCGATCTTGGAGTCGTGCTCCCAGCGGGCCCAGTCCTGCGCGCCCCAGCCGTTGAACACCCAGTCCACGGCGGCCAGCCGGCCCTCCTCGTCCTTCACGAAGGTGGGTCCGATGTCGCGCATCCAGGCGTCGTCGAGCTCCCGCTCCAGGAGTTCCACGCCGTCGCCGAGGAGGGCGCGGGCGGAGTCCGCGTCGCCGGGCGCGACCACCATCGTCACCGGCTCGAAGCGGCGCACGGCGCGGGCCACGGTAGCCCACGCCTCGCGGGCCTCGGCCAGCTCCTCCTCGTTGGTGAAGGTGGGGTTGGTGCTGGGCCAGGCCATCCAGGTGCGCTCGTGCGGCGTCCACTCGGCGGGCATGCGGTACGTCATGGGATCAGGTCCTAGCGGGGTCAGAGGAAGTAGAGGCGGTTGAGGGAGACGGAATCGGCCGCCTCGGAGCGGATCGGCGAGCCGTCCAGCGAGACGAGGCCGGTGTGGCCGTCGACCTGGACGTCGCCGATGCGCGAGTTGAGCAGCAGGTCGGCGGGGCCGATGCCGCGGGTGCCGCGCACGGGGACGCGACGGCGCCGGGTCGGCATGCGGTCGGAGCCGAGGTCGACGGCGGCCTGGGCGACGAACGCGACCGAGATGTCGGCGGCGGTCGCGCCGTGCCCGCCGAACAGCGGACCGAGGACGAGCGGTTCGCAGGTGTCGGTGGCCGCGTTCGGATCGCCCACGACCCCCCACGCGGGGAAGCCGGACTTCAGCACCAGCTGCGGCTTGGCGCCGAAGAACTCCGGCCGCCACAGCACGACGTCGGCCAGCTTGCCGACCTCGATCGAGCCGATCTCGTGCGCGAGGCCGTGGGCGATCGCCGGGTTGATGGTGAGCTTGGCCATGTAACGCAGGACGCGCGCGTTGTCGTCGTGCGCGCCGTCGCCCTCCATGGGCCCGAGCTCGGCCTTCATCTTCCCGGCCATGGCGAAGGTCCGGCGTACGGTCTCGCCGGCCCTTCCCATCCCCTGCGCGTCGGACGACGTGATGCCGATCGCGCCGAGGTCGTGCAGGACGTCCTCCGCCCCCATCGTCCCGGCCCTGATCCGGTCCCGCGCCATCGCGGCGTCGCCGGGCAGGTCCGTCTTCAGGTCGTGGACGGACACGATCATGCCGTAGTGCTCGGCGACCGCGTCCCGCCCGAAGGGCAGGGTCGGGTTGGTGGAGGAGCCGATCACGTTCGGCACGCCCGCCATCTTCAGCACGTTCGGCACGTGTCCGCCGCCACAGCCCTCGATGTGGAAGGCGTGGATCGTCCGCCCCTCCAGGACCGCGAGGGTGTCCTCCACGGACAGGCACTCGTTCAACCCGTCACTGTGCAGGGCGACCTGCACGTCGTGCTCCTCGGCGACCCGCAGCGCGGTGTCCAGGGCCCGGGTGTGGGCGCCCATGTCCTCGTGGACCTTGAAACCGGACGCGCCGCCCTCGGCGAGCGCCTCCACCAGCGGCGCCGGGTCGGAGGAGGAACCGCGGCCGAGGAAACCGACGTTGACCGGCCACGCGTCGAAGGCGTTGAAGGCGTGGCGCAGGGCCCACGGCGAGTTGACGCCGACGCCCCAGACGGGGCCGAACTCCTGGCCGATGACGGTCGTCACGCCGCTGGCGAGGGACGCCTCCATGATCCGCGGCGACAGCAGGTGCACGTGGGTGTCGACGGCTCCGGCGGTGGCGATCAGGCCCTCGCCGGAGACGATCGAGGTGCCGGTGCCGACGACGACGTCGACGCCGTCGAGGGTGTCGGGGTTGCCGGCCCTGCCGATGGCGTGGATGCGGCCCTCACGGATGCCGATCGACGTCTTGCGGATGCCCTGGACGGCGTCGATCACGAGGACGTTGCTGATCACGACGTCACAAGTCTCGCGGACGGCGGCGGCCTTCAGGTGGAGCCCGTCGCGGGCCGTCTTGCCGAAGCCGGCGAGGAACTCGTCGCCGGGCTTCTGGGAGTCGGACTCGACGCGGACGACGAGGCCGGAGTCTCCGAGGACCACCCGGTCACCGGCGCGCGGGCCGTGTACGGAGGCGTACTCGTAGGGGTCCATCACTCACTCTCCTTCGGGGCGTCGGCGCCGAGATATCCGCAGGCCACGGCCCTGCGCAGGGCCTCCTCGCGCGCCCCGGGGGCGTCCAGCGGGCCGTCGACGAGGCCCGCGAAGCCGATGGCGACCCGGGCGCCGCCGATGGGCACGAGGCCGATCTCGGCCTCGCCGCCCGGGTCGAAGCGGAACGAGGCGCCGGCCGGGATCGCGAGCCGCATGCCGTAGGCGGCGGCGCGGTCGAAGTCCAGGCGCGGATTGGCCTCGAAGAAGTGGAAGTGCGAGGTCACGCTGACCGGCACGGCGGCGGTGTTGCGCACGGTCAGCGTGACCGCCGGCGCGGTCTCCTCGTACGCGGGCCCGGGCAGCAGCGCGCCGGGCGCGCCCGGTCCGAGGGTGCCCCCGCCGATGGGGTCGGAGACCACCGCGAGCCGGGACCCGTCGTCGAAGACCGCCTCGACGTGGACCTCGGTGACGACGTCGGCGACGCCGGGCAGCACGTCCTCGGGTCCGAGGACGGAGCGGGCCGCCTCGATCGCCTCGGCGAGTCGCTTGCCGTCGCGGGCCGCCTCGCAGACCGTGTCCGCGACGAGGGCCGTCGCCTCGGGCACGTTGAGCCGAAGGCCGCGGGCCCGGCGGGCCCGGGCGAGCTCGGCGGCACCGAAGAGCAGCAGCCGGTCGCGTTCCGTGGGGGTCAGTCGCACTTCCGTACACCTCCTGTTTGAGCGACACTCTAAATGTTGTCGCGGCATCTTCCAAGCATTGACGTGGCCGACAGGGATGAGTCACATTGGCTGACATTGAGCGGCACTCTAAATGGATCACGCACACGGCGGATCTCGCTCAGGAACCCCCCACTCCCCCGCCCCGCCCCCACCCCAGCCCCCGGGAGTCCCCATGGCGATAGAACAGCGCGGAGTCGACACCATCCCCGAGGTGGAACGCACCAGCGGCCCCCGCGACCTCGTCTCGATCCTGCTCGGCTCGAACCTCTGCCTCGGCGTGATCGTCTTCGGCTGGCTGCCGGTCTCCTTCGGTCTCGGCCTGTGGGCCTCGGTGACCTCCGTCGTCGCCGGCACCCTGGTCGGCGTCGCCGTCACCGCCCCGCTCGCGCTGATCTCGCTGCGCACCGCCACCAACCTGTCCACCTCCTCCGGCGCCTTCTTCGGCGTACGCGGCCGGCTGGTCGGCTCCGTCGTCGGCCTGCTGCTCTCCCTCGGCTACACCGCGCTGACCCTCTGGATCGGCGGCGACGTGATGGTCGGCACGCTGGAGCGGCTGGTCGGGCTGCCCACGGGCGGCGCGGCGCACGCCGCCGTGTACGCGCTGCTCGCCGCGCTCACCGTGGTCGGCGCCGTCTACGGCTACCGGCTCCTGCTCAAGCTGAGCCAGGCCCTGGCGATCGGCATGACCGTGCTGCTCGCGATCGGTCTCGTCGCGTACGCCGGGGACTTCACCACCGCGGCCGTGCCGGACACCCCGTACCTGCTCGGCTCGTTCTGGCCGACCTGGCTGCTCTCCGCGGTCGCCGCCGGGCTCAGCGGCCCGGTCGCCTTCATCACCCTGCTCGGCGACTACACCCGCTACATCTCGCCGGAGAAGCACAGCCCGAAGAAGGTCTGGCGGGCCACCTGTCTCGGCCTGCTCGTCGGCCTGCTCGTGCCCCAGCTCTTCGGCACCTTCACCGCGCTCGCGGCCGGCGCCGGCGCCGACTACGCCGGACCGCTGGTCGCGGCCTCGCCCGTCTGGTACCTGGTCCCGCTGCTGCTGGCGGCCACCGCCGGCTCCGTCGGCAACGCCGGGCTGATGCTCTACTCGATGGGCCTCGACCTCGACGCGATCCTGCCGAAGGCCACCCGGGCCCGCGCCACCCTGGTCGTCGCGGCCGTCGCCACCGCCTTCGTGTTCCTCGGCCACTTCGCCTCGGACGCGCAGACCGCGATGACCTCCTTCGTGCTGCTGCTCACCGCGATCGGCACGCCGTGGGCGGTCATCACGCTGATCGGGCACCGCCGTTGCCGTGGTACGTACGACGCCGAGGCGCTCCAGGTCTACAACCGGCGCTCGCGCGGCGGCGTCTACTGGTTCTCGGCCGGCTGGCACCCGCGCGCCACCGTCTCCTGGGTGATCGGCGCGGCGGTCGGCCTGGCCGCCGTCTCCACCCCGCTCTACGAGGGCCCGCTGCTCGCGCTCACCGGCGGCATCGACTGCAGCTTCGTGCTCTCCGGGATCGTCGGCGGCGTGCTGTACGCGGTGCTGACGCCGGCGCCGAAGGCCGCGGAGGACGCCCACGACGCGGAAGCGCCCGGGACGGTGACCGTCCCGGGCGCCCTGGTGGACTCGGAGTCGTGACTCCGGAACCCTGACTACCGGCCCAGCTCGTGCATCCAGCCGTGGACGTCCTCGGCCGTCCCGGTCTGGATGGCGAGCAGCGCCTCGCGCAGCTTCATCGTGACCTCACCGGGCTCGCCGCCCGACTGCTGCCACTCGCCCCGGGCGGACTTGACCGTGCCGACCGGGGTGATGACGGCGGCGGTGCCGCAGGCGAAGACCTCGGTGAGCGTGCCGTTCTCGGTGTCGGCCTGCCACTGGTCGATGGAGACGCGCGACTCCTCGGACTCGTAGCCGAGGTCCTTGGCGACCTGGAGCAGCGAGTCGCGGGTGATGCCCTCCAGGATCGAGCCGCTGAGGGTCGGGGTGACGATCCTGTTCCCGTACACGAAGTACAGGTTCATGCCGCCGAGTTCCTCGACCCACTTGTGCTCGACCGCGTCGAGGTAGCAGACCTGGTCGCAGCCCTTCTCCGCCGCCTCGGCCTGCGCGAGCAGGGAGGCCGCGTAGTTGCCGCCGGTCTTGGCGTCGCCCATGCCGCCGGGGACGGCGCGGACGCGGTCCTCGGAGGCCCAGATGGAGACGGGCTTCACGCCGCCCGGGAAGTACGGGCCGGCCGGCGAGGCGATGACGACGAAGAGGTACTCGTTGGCCGGGCGGACGCCCAGGCCGACCTCCGTCGCGATCATGAACGGGCGCAGGTAGAGCGAGGCCTCGCCGCCGTGCTCCGGGACCCAGGCCTCGTCCTGGCGGACCAGCGCGTCACAGGCCTCGATGAAGGTCTCGACCGGCAGCTCGGGCATGCCGAGCCGGTGCGCGGAGCGCTGGAAGCGGCGGGCGTTGGCGTCGGGGCGGAAGCTGGCGACGGAACCGTCGGGACGGCGGTAGGCCTTCAGGCCCTCGAAGATCTCCTGGGCGTAGTGCAGGACGTTGGTCGCCGGGTCGAGGGAGAGCGGGCCGTAGGGCACGAGCTGGCCGTCGTGCCAGCCGCGGCCCTCGGTCCAGCGGATGGTGACCATGTGGTCGGTGAAGTGCCGGCCGAATCCCGGGTTGGCCAGGATCGCCTCCCGCTCCGCGTCGGACAGCGGGCTGGAGGAGGGCTTGAGCTCGATGGTGGGCGTCGTCATGAGTGCTTGTCCTTCACCGGTTGTGTGGGTCGGACCGCGCTCACGCCGCTCCGCAGTCACGCAAGTCACTGCTAGGACGTCCGAGCTTTCCCGCATGCCGCGGCCCCACGTTCGATTATCGCGCGTGGGGGCCGGTGCACGAAACGGTGTGTACGCGGTCCAGGGTTCGATGGTGGCACCCCGCGACCGCACAGGTACAGCCGCCGGGTGCGAAGTGCGACCCGGCGGCTGGGTGAGAAGTTCAGCGGCGGGTCAGCTCGCTACTCGTACCGCGAGCGCGTCGCCGATCTCGTCCGTGCTGCGGACCGTGTCGCCGCGCTCGGTGAGGTCGGCGGCGACGGCCGCCTCGATCCTGGCGGCCTCGGACTCGTATCCGAGGTGGCGCAGGAGGAGGGCGACGGAGAGGACCGTGGCCGTCGGGTCCGCCTTGCCCTGGCCCGCGATGTCCGGCGCGGAGCCGTGGACCGGCTCGAACATGGACGGGAACTCGCCGCTCGGGTTGATGTTGCCCGAGGCGGCGACGCCGATGCCGCCGGAGACGGCCGCGGCGAGGTCCGTGATGATGTCGCCGAAGAGGTTGTCGGTGACGATGACGTCGAAGCGGGCCGGGTCGGTGACGAGGAAGATCGTCGCGGCGTCGACGTGCAGGTAGTCGGTCGTGACCTCGGGGAACTCGGCCGCGACCTTGTTGAAGATGTTCGTCCACAGGTGGCCCGCGAAGGTCAGCACGTTGTTCTTGTGGACCAGCGTCAGCTTCTTGCGGGGGCGGGCCTGGGCGCGGGCGAAGGCGTCCCGGACCACGCGCTCGACACCGTAGGCCGTGTTGACGGAGACCTCGGTGGCGACCTCGTGCTCGGTGCCCTTGCGGATGGTGCCGCCGTTGCCGGTGTACGGGCCCTCGGTGCCCTCGCGGACCACGACGAAGTCGATCTCGGGCTGGCCGGCGAGCGGGGTCGCGACGCCGGGGAGCAGCTTCGAGGGACGCAGGTTGACGTGGTGGTCGAACGCGAAGCGCAGCTTCAGGAGGAAGCCGCGCTCCAGGACGCCGGACGGGACCGACGGGTCGCCGATCGCGCCGAGCAGGATCGCGTCGTGCTGCTTGAGGGCGTCGAGGTCGGCGTCGGTGAGGGTCTCACCGGTGGCGTGGTAGCGCTTGGCGCCGAAGTCGTACTCCTTCGTCTCCAGCTTCACGTCCTGGGGAAGCGCGGCCGCGAGGACCTTGAGGCCCTGGGCCACGACCTCCTGGCCGATGCCGTCGCCGGGAATGACTGCGAGATCGATGCTGTGAGACATGTCGGCACCCTACTCTTCGTCCCATCGTCTGACACGCTCCGTCCACCATGTGGACGAACGGACAGCCGTACGGCGGATCAGTGGCCGGTGGAGCCGCCGTTGTCACGGCGGTCGAGGGAGCGCTGGAGGGCGGCGGCGGCGTTCTTGCGGGCCTCGTCGCTCGCGGCGGAGTGACGGACGCGGCGGGTGGTCTGAGCGGCCATGAGGGGTCGACTCCTTGAGATCAGTACTCCGGACGTGCGGGTACGGAGTGGCGTGGTGATCGAAGGCGCCGGAAAGGGGCGGGGAGCGCCGCCGCAGGGGTTGCCTGCCTGGGGGCGTCGCGCTCGCGTCCGCCTGCGCTCGATGGAGCGGGACGTTCGGCTCCTACAAAGCTAGGCGAGAACCCCGCATCTGTCTCCACAATTACTCGGACTTCCTACTATCTGAGACGGCGATCAGTCCGCCCGGCCGCGCAGCTCGCGGATCAGTGCCCGCACGGCGAGGGATCGCGCCAGCTCAGGGGTGGTGACATAGCCGACCGAGCGGGTGGGGCGGTCCGGTCCGAGGTCGGTGATCTCCACCGAGGGCGGTGATCCGATCAGGGACAGCTCCGGCATCACGGCCATGCCGAAGCCACTGCTCACCATCGAGAGCACCGCTCCGTCGTCCTCGGCCTCCACCGTCGCCGCCGGCAGCCACTCCTGGGCGGCCCACCACTCCCGGGTGTACGAGGTGCAGTTCTCCGCCCAGTCGACCAGCGGCAGCGAGCGGGGCGCCGGATGCCCGGCCGGGTGGACCAGCGCGTACCCCTCCTCCAGGAGGACACCCCCCACGAGTCCGGGCGGCACGGGCGAGGTGGTGCCGATGGTCGCGATGCCGATGTCGGCCCGCCCGTCGAGGACTTCGCCGGCGGTGCCGGGCCCCACCTCCCGGACGATCCGCACCTCGGGCACGAGCTCCGGGTGGCGGGCCGTCAGGCGCGCCAGGGCGCCCGGCAGCAGACGCAGGGCCGCGCTGCGGAAGGCGGCGATCCGCAGCGGCCCGGCGACGGCCCCGCTCCCGCCGCCGGCCGCGGCGCCCCGCACCTCCGCCGCCATCACGTCCAACAGCCGCAGCACCCGCCGGGCGTGCGCGAGCGCCCGCTCCCCGGCCATGGTCGGGGTCGCCCCGGTGCGGCCCCGGTCGAAGAGGACGGCCCCGAGCTTGCGCTCGCTCCCGCGGACGGAGTGGGAGACGGCGGACTGCGTCATGCCGAGCGCGGCCGCGGCGGCGGAGAAGCCGCCCTCGCGCCCGACGGCGAGCAGGACGCGCAGTTCGCCCGGGCCCGGGTAGGGGTCTGTCATCTCGGCTCTCACCTCGGAGTATGAGCAGGTTTCATGGATCGGCCTGTGCCATCGACGCAACCTACTGCCCGGCCGCCGGATTCCTTCCTACGGTCTGCGGCATGACGAACGAGACCATGATCACCGTCCAGCAGACCGCCCGCCCCGACGGCTTCCCCACCTCCGACCTCTTCCGATTCGTCGAGTCCCCGGTGCCCGCGCCCGAGCCGGGCACGGCCCTGGTCGAGAACCTGCTCTGGTCCGTGGACCCGTATCACCGCGAGGCGATGGACAGCGACGTCCTGTGGACCCTGAACGCGCCCATGGAGGGCCGCACCCTCGGCCGGGTCCTGGACTCCCGGGATCCTGCGCTGCGCCCCGGCGACCTCGTGCTGCACCGCGAGGGCTGGCGGACCCATGCGCTGGTCACGCGCACCGAGGTCCGCCCGGTGCCGGACCTCGGCCCCGGCGTCCCGCTCGCCGCGCACCTGAGCCTGCTCGGCGGCACGGGCCTCTCCGCGTACGTGGGCCTGACCCGGATCGCCCGGCTGCAGCCCGGCGAGGACCTGTTCGTGTCGGCGGCGGCCGGCGGGGTCGGCACGGCGGCCGGCCGCTTCGCGCGGCTGCTCGGCGCCGGACGGGTCGTCGGCAGCGCGGGCTCGGCGCGGAAGGTCGCGCACCTCACCGAGCGGATCGGCTTCGACGCGGCCTTCGACTACCACGACGGGCCGGTCGCCGAACTCCTGGCGAAGGCCGCGCCGGACGGTCTCGACGCGGTCCTCGACGGGGTGGGCGGCGATCACCTGGAGGCGTCGATCGCCTCCCTGCGCGAGTACGGCCGGATCGCCTGGGTCGGCGCGGTCGCCCAGTACCACTCCGCGGCCACTCCACCGCCGGCCCCGCGCAACCTCTTCGAGCTGGTGGAGAAGAGCATCCGTCTGGAGGGCTTCCTCGTGCGGAACCACAGGGACGCCCAGGAGGAGCTCCACGACTTCGCCGTGCCCCACCTCCGCTCCGGGCGGCTGGAGCTCGACACCACGGTCGTCGAGGGCTTCGAGCACATCGTGACGGCGTTCCTGGGGATGCTGCGCGGCGAGAACACCGGCAAGATGCTGGTCGCGCAGTCCAGCCGGCTCAACTGACCGGATCGGCCGGGAAATCGGCCCGGCACGGCCTCACAGCACGTCGCCGTTCCGCCAGTCGAAGACGAGCGGGTCGGCGGGGTCCGGAAGCGGGTGCCAGGCGGCCGGAAGGAGGTAGGTGGAGCCCTCCTCGTCGGGAAGCCGGACGATCCCGTCCGGGCTCAGCGTCTCGATCCGCCCTTCCCACGCCCGCCAGCCGCAGGCCGTGTAGAGCGCGGCCCCGTCGTCGGAGGCGGAGAGCGCCCCGAACGCGTACGCCCCGTCGATCACCCGCTCCAGCTCCACCATCACCGTGCCCCCGAGCCCTTGGCGCCGCACGTCGGCCCGGACGGCGACGCCTTCCACGTACCCGACGCGGTACGAGTGCCCCCGGTGCAGCACGCGCCGCTGGGTGACGGCCCCGTGCGCGACGAGGCCGCCCCGGTCGTCCTCGATCAGGACGTGGACGCCGCCGAGGGTGTGGTCCCAGTCCTCGTCCTCGAAGTCGCCCTCGAAGGCGACGTCGAGAAGGTCCCGGACGGCACGGAGCTGGTCGACGTCGAGTTCATGGGTGGGCACGGTCCACAGCTTCATCCACCCAGTCTCACACCTAACCCCCAATGATTTATTGACAGGTTAGTCACGGGACGCTTGACTCTCCCCATAACCACTCATCCTCACGCAAGGGGTTAGAGATGACGTCCCTGCTCCCGGTCCGCCACCGCACCGTCACCGTCCACGGCCACGAGATCCATTACCGGGAGGCGGGCCCCGCCGACGCGCCCGTGCTGCTCCTGCTGCACGGCTTCCCGACCAGCTCGCACATGTTCCGGGACCTGATGCCGCGGCTCTCCGGGACCTACCGCCTCATCGCCCCTGACCACCTGGGCTTCGGCCGCAGCGCCGCGCCCGACGCCGCCGACTTCGACTACACCTTCGCCGCGCTGGCCGCGCTCACCGACGCGTTCACCCGCGCACTGGGCCTCGACCGGTTCGCCCTCTACATCCAGGACTACGGCGCCCCCATCGGCCTGCGCCTCGCCCTCGCCCACCCCGAGCGGGTCACCGCGATCATCAGCCAGAACGGCAACGCCTACGAGGAGGGTCTCGGCGCCGAGGCCTGGGCCCCCGTCCTCGCCCTGATCGCCGAGCGCACCCCCGAGACCGAGGAGGCCGTCCGCGCCATCCGCTCCCCCGACGGCATCCGCTGGCAGTACGAGACGGGCGTTCCCGACGAGTACCGCGAGCTGCTCAGCCCCGACGCCTGGCACCACGACGCCGCCCTGATGGCCCGTCCGGGCCAGGACGAGATCCAGACCCGCCTGATCGCGGACTACGGCTCCAACTTCGCCCTGTACCCCGCCTTCCAGGAGTACTTCCGCAGCTCCCGGGTCCCGCTCCTCGCCGTCTGGGGCGAGGGTGACGAGGTCTTCGTCCCGGCCGGCGCCGAGGCCTTCCGCCGCGACCTCCCGGACGCCGAGGTCCACCTCCTGCCCACCGGCCACTTCGCCCTGGAGACCCACGCCCCGCGGATCGCCTCGCTGATCGACGACTTCCTCGCCCGGCGCGTGGTGAAGGGGGAATGAGCACCCCGGGGCGAACCGCCGGACATGAGAACCGCCCCCGTCCTCAGTTGGGGGACCGAGGAGGGGGGCGGTGATCAGGGCCGCCTCTGCGAGGCGGGGCGGAGGCGTCAGCCCATGTGCGGGTAGCCGTACTCCGTCGGCGGGACCAGCGTCTCCTTGATGGCGCGGGTCAGCGTCCAGCGCATCAGGTTCTGCGGGGCGCCCGCCTTGTCGTTGGTGCCGGAGGCGCGGCCGCCGCCGAAGGGCTGCTGGCCGACGACGGCGCCGGTCGACTTGTCGTTGATGTAGAAGTTGCCCGCCGCGAAGCGCAGCTTCTCCATGGTGTACGCGGCGGCGGCACGGTCGTTCGAGATGACCGAGCCGGTGAGCGCGTAGTCCGAGACCGACTCCATCTGGGCCAGCATCTCGTCGTACTTCTCGTCGTCGTAGACGTACACGGCGAGGATCGGGCCGAAGTACTCGGTCGTGAAGACCTCGTTCTCCGGGTCGGTGCACTCGATGACGGTCGGGCGGACGAACCAGCCCTCGGAGTCGTCGTAGGTGCCGCCGGCGACGATCGTGCAGCTGGCGTCGGCCTTGGCGCGGTCGATCGCGGCCTTGTTCTTGGCGAAGGCACGCTCGTCGATGACGGCGCCGATGAAGTTCGACAGGTCGGTGACGTCACCCATCTTGATGCCGTCGACCTCGGCCGCGAACTCCTCCTTGAAGCCCGAGTTCCAGATGGAGGCCGGGATGTACGCACGCGAGGACGCGGAGCACTTCTGGCCCTGGAACTCGAAGGAGCCGCGGGTCAGCGCGGTCTTCAGGACGGCGCGGTCGGCGCTCGGGTGCGCGACGACGAAGTCCTTGCCGCCGGTCTCGCCGACGATCCGCGGGTAGGAACGGTACGACTCGATGTTGTTGCCGACCGTCTTCCACAGGTGCTGGAAGGTCTTGGTCGAGCCGGTGAAGTGGATGCCGGCCAGGTCTCGGTGGTTCAGCGCCACCTCGGAGACGGCGATGCCGTCGCCGGTCACCAGGTTGATGACGCCCTTCGGCAGGCCGGCCTCCTCCAGGAGCTCCATGAGGAGCACGGCGGAGTGGGTCTGGGTCGGGGACGGCTTCCAGACCACCACGTTGCCCATGAGGGCGGGGGCGGTGGGCAGGTTGCCCGCGATGGCCGTGAAGTTGAACGGCGTGATCGCGTAGACGAAGCCCTCGAGCGGGCGGTGGTCCAGACGGTTCCACACGCCGGGGGAGTTCGCCGGCGGCTGCTCGGCGAGGATCTGGCGGGCGTAGGCCACGTTGAAGCGCCAGAAGTCGACGAGCTCGCACGGGGTGTCGATCTCGGCCTGCTGGGCGGTCTTCGACTGGCCGAGCATGGTGGAGGCGGCCAGCGTCTCGCGCCACGGGCCGGCGAGCAGCTCGGCGGCGCGCAGGATGATCGCGGCACGGTCGTCGAAGGACATCGCGCGCCAGGCCGGGGCGGCGGCCAGGGCCGCGTCGATCGCGTCCTGGGCGTCGGCCTGGGTGGCACCGCGGAAGGTGCCGATGACGGCCTTGTGGTTGTGCGGCTGGACGACCTTGAACTCCTCGCCGCCGCCCATGCGCTTCTCACCGCCGATGGTCATCGGCAGGTCGCGCGGGTTGTCGGCCAGCTCCTTGAGCTTGGCCTCCAGACGGGTGCGCTCGGCGGAGCCGGGGGCGTAGCCGTGCACCGGCTCGTTGACGGGAGTGGGGACCTGGGTCACAGCGTCCATGGTTCTCAAAACTCCTTCTGAGGGGTGTGGGGCTCAGCCCTTGGTGAGGATCGAGCGGACGAAGAAGAGCAGGTTGGCCGGCTTCTCCGCGAGGCGGCGCATGAAGTAGCCGTACCAGTCGGTGCCGTAGGCCGTGTAGACGCGCATCCGGTGGCCCTCGGCCGCGAGCCGGTTCTGCTCCTCGGTACGGATGCCGTAGAGCATCTGGAACTCGTACTCGTCCAGCTTGCGGCCGGCGCGGCGGGCCAGCTCCTGGCCGACGGCGATGAGACGCGGGTCGTGGGAACCGATCATCGGGTAGCCCTCGCCGTCCATGAGGATCTTCATGATCCGGACGTAGGCCTTGTCGATCTCGGGCTTGTCCTGGATGGCGACGGAGGCGGGCTCCTTGTAGGCGCCCTTCACGATCCGCACGCGCGAGCCGTTGGCGGCGAGGCGGCGGGCGTCCTCCTCGGTGCGGAAGAGGTACGCCTGGATGACGCAGCCGGTCTGCGGGAAGTCCTTCCGCAGCTCCTCGTGGATGGCGAACATCGAGTCCAGGGTGGTGTGGTCCTCGGCGTCGAGGGTGACCGTGGTGCCGATCCCGGCGGCGGCCGCGACGACCGGGCGGACGTTCGCCAGGGCCAGCTCGTGGCCGTTCTCCAGGGACTGGCCGAACATCGACAGCTTGACCGACATCTCGGCGCGCTCGCCGAGCCCGAGCTCCTCGAGGCGCCCGATCAGCTCCAGGTACGCGTCGCGGGCGGCGTAGGACTGCTCGACGGTGGTGATGTCCTCACCGACGACGTCGAGGGTGACCTCCAGGCCGCGGGCGGCCAGGTCCTGCACGATCGGGACGACGTCGTTCACCGTCTCGCCGGCGATGAAACGCGCCACGACCTGCTTGGTCCCGGGGGCGGCCGACACGAAACGGCGCATCTTGTCGCTGCGCGACGCGGCGAGGATCACGGGACCCAGCACGGGGACCTCCAGAGGGCAGGGCGACGAAAGGTGCGTACCCGGATTTTCGTAACCAACCGGGAACAGCACGGATAACCACCGTGAAACCTAAGGATCGCTCCGATCGTCCGCCATCTACAGCTGTCACGCATCCGTGGCCGCGCTCTCAGACATCTGTCTGAAGGATCGGCGGGATCGGTGCGAGAATGGCGCCGTGAAGGGCGATTACCAGGAGCTGGTCGACGAGATCTCGGCACTGCTCGGCACCCCGGCGACCCTGGAGAACCGCGACTTCGGGCTGATCGCCTTCGGCGCGCACGACAGCGACGACGACGAGGCCATGGACCCGGTGCGCACGCGCTCGATCCTGACCCGGAAGTCGACCCCGGCGGTGCGGTCCTGGTTCGAGGGCTTCGGCATCACCCGCGCGACCGGCCCGGTCCGCATCCCGGCCGCCCCGGAGGCGGGCGTGTTCCGGGCACGGATCTGCCTGCCCGTACGCCATCGGGGCATCGTGCTCGGGTACGTCTGGCTGCTCGACGCCGAGCCCGGGCCCTCGCACGAACGGCTGGGCGCCGCCATGGACGTCGCCGCGCGGATCGGCGAGCTGCTCGCCGACGAGGAGCGCGCCGGCGCCGACCTCTCCCGCGAGCTGCGGGCCACCCTGACGGCGGAACGCGGCTGGCAGTACGACATGGCCGTCGCCGCCCTGCGCACCGCCCTCGGCCCGGACGCCGACGGTCTCCACGCGCTGGTCTGCCTCGCGCCCTGGCCCGGCGAGGAAGCCCCGTCCCCGCGCGCGGTGCCGGCCGCGGCGGCCCTGTGCGCCGTGCCGTGGCGCCCGCAGGCCACCCCGGGCGCCGCGGTCACGGGCGGCCAGGACCCGGGCCGGGGTGCGGGCCCGGCCCGACGCCGGGGCCCGGCCCCGGCGTCCGCTGCGGGCGCCGGCTCCGGCCCGGCGGCCGCTGCGGGCGCGGTCCCGGGCGCCCCGGCCCCGTACGCCCCGGGCTCCGTCCCCGCCGGCGGCGAGGGCGGCGCGCACCGGGCGCTCGCCGTGCTCGTGCGGCTGCGGTCGGGCGACAACCTCTCCCCCGCCACCACCGCGGCCGGCCGCCTGCGCGGCACGGCGGGCCCCGCGGCCGTCGCCGGGATCGCCGCGCCCCGCCGCGGGCTCGCGGACCTCGACGCGTCCTGGCGCGAGGCCTCGTCGGCCGCCCGCGCGGCGACCGCGCAGCCGCATCTGGGGCCGCTCGCGGAGTGGGCCGCCATCGGCCCGTACCGGATGCTCACCGCGCTGCCCCCGGCCGAGCCGGACCCGGCCGTACGCGCCCTGCTCGCCCCGGCCCAGGCCGAACTGGCCCGCACGGCCGAGGTGTTCCTCGACCACGCGGGCCAGGCGGGGCGCACGGCCACCGCTCTCGGCATCCACCGCCAGACGCTCTACTACCGTCTCTCCCGCGTCGAACAGCTCACCGGCCTGGACCTGGACGCGGGCGAGGACCGCCTGCTGCTGCACATGGCCCTGAAGGCGGCGAAGCTGTAGGCGGTGGAGATCCCGGCCGCCGTCGGCGTTCCGCCGCCCGCCGGATCAGCGCCATTCGAGGAGCAGGCTCTGACCGTTCAGGGCCTCGGCCGGCACCTTCGCGGACGGCGCGCCCGGCTCCGTCCCCGCCACCCGGAAGCCGCGGAATCCCGCGTACGGGTCACCGGGCGGGTGCTCGACGAGGAGGAAGCGACTGCCGTCCGGGGAGACGACGAGCCCCTCGTTCCCGCCTCCGCCGGCCGCCGGCAGTGCGGGCCCCGGCGCGGCGCCCGGGGCGGTGCCGAAGGTCCTGAACGTGCCCTCCCGCGTGCGGCACAGCAGCCGGTCGGGGCCCGCCCAGCCGACCGCGTGCAGGCACTCCCCCAGGCTCGCGGCCCGCTCGGCGGCGGCCTCCGTCAGCGCCGTGGACCCCGCGGGGACGTCGAGCAGGACCTGGCCGCGGTCCTCGGTCGACGCCGTCGTCCGGCGCCCGTCCGGCGACACGTGCACCATCTCCGCCTGGACGGCGCGGGGCGGCCCGTCCAGGACCACGAGCGGCAGGTTCGCGGCGGCGGCCGGCCCCTCGTCGCGCAGGGCGGCGCTGCCGGTGACGGCGCGACTGCCGATGCGGGCGCGTCCGTCGGGCGCCTCGTACGTGAACCAGACGCGGCTCCCGTCGGGCGCGAAGACGGCGTTCTGCTCCCGTCGGCTCGCCCCGGGGCGACCGTCCCTCGCGGTGAGGTCGGTCAGTCCCTTCTCGTCCACGAAGCCGACGTGCGTCCCCTTGCCGTCGGGGGCCCGCAGGACCACGGCCATCCTGGTGAAGTCCCGGTCGAAGAGGGCCCGCACGCGGGGCACGACGCGTTCGAGGGCGTCGGACGTGTACACGGCGTCCGAGGGGTTCTCCCGGCAGAGGTCGAACAGCGGCGTCAGCACCGCCTCCCGTCCCGGCTCCTGCCAGAAGACGACGGACTCGGGGACGTCGAACGACCGCTCCGCGACCGGCTTCCAGGGACCCGGGTCCCATGACCGGACGCTGACCGCGACGAACCGGCCGCCCTTCATGCAGTCCGCGGACACCACCCGGTCCCGCCCCCAGGGGCCGGGCGCCGGCCGGGGCGAGGGGCTGTACGAAGGTGTGCGGGCGGAGTCAGGGGCGCGGCCCCGGCCCTCCTGGCTGCATCCCGCCAGGGCGAGGAGAGCGACGAGGGCGCCGAGCGCCGCCCTCACGCGTGTCGAGGCCATGCGGTCATCCCTCCGAGGCGGAGGCGTCGGCCGCGCGGCCCTCCCGCCAGGCCCGGCAGCTGGTGTCCTCCGGCCGGTCGTGGCAGGGCACCCACTGCTCCGCGTCCGGCTTGGACGCGTCCATGATCCAGAGCTGCTCCGGCCGGGCCGGGGTGGCCTCCGCGGCGAACGGCTTCTCGCCGTCCTTGAGCGTCACCGTGCCGAAACCCTGGTACGCGTCACGGTACTTGGCCTTGATCTCCCACGTGCAGGACCGCCCGCGGGTGAGTGCCTCGACCCGCAGCCCGCCGGGCGAGGCGCCGCCGCCCAGGTCGATCTTCCTGACCCCGAAGTAGGGCGCGCCCTGGTCGTCCCCCTCGTCGGTGATGACCGGAGTGGCGCCCGGAGTCGTCAGGTCGAAGAGCACGCCCTCGTAGGCGGCGCCGCCCTGGGACTGCCAGACGACGACCGTCTTCGCCGTGGGCGCGTGGCAGGAGACGTCGACGGCCTCCATGGACGTGATCGTCAGCTGGGCCTGCCGCTTGCTGAACAGATTGAGGTGGAGGGCGGTCGCGTCGGCCCCGGTGTACTTCATCGCCAGGTCCGTACGGTCCTCGAAACCCGACGGGTAGCGGATGGTGCGCCCGCCGAGCGACAGGAGATAGGCCCGCGCCTTCTCCGGGTCCCTCCTGGCGGCGAGTCCCTGTCGTTCCGCCTCGGTCAGGAGCCGGTCGAGGGCGACCTTCCAGCCCTGGGGCGGGGTCTGGTCGTAGTCGACGCCGACGGTGAACGGCGCTTCCTGCTTGTCCAGCGCGTCCTGGGCCTCCTGCTCCGACTTCGTCACGGCCGGCTGGGACATCACCTGCCATGACGTGGCCGCCACGGCAGCGACCACGGCGAGCCCGACACCGACGGCCACGCGCACGCCGATCGTCCGCCGCCGCTTGGCGGCCGGCAGATGGAGGGTGTTCGGCACCAGGGACTCGGCGACGAGGGCACCGACGGACGGCTCGGGCGGCTGCGAGGGCGCGGCTGCGGGTGCGGGGGACGGCGGGGGAGGCGCGGGCGCCTGTGCAGGAGGCCGGGGCGACGCGGGGGCGGGCGACGCGGGGGCGGGCGACGCGGACTGCGCGGGGGCGGGCGCCTCGGACTGCGCGGGAGCAGGCCCAGGCGCCGAGGCCGGCGCGTCGGCGGGCGTCCGGTCCGGCGGTGTCGGCGCCTGCGGTGTCGGTGCCTGATCCGGGTCCGGCGGAGTTCCCTGCGGTGGCGTCGCCGGCATGCGAGGCCTCTCTGTCGACGGGTCGGGGACGAGGAGCGGTGACGCCCCTCAGCCTAGACAAACGCCCGGGCAACTCCCGAGTGCCGCCCACGGGTTGACTCAGTCCCGCTCCCCCATCAGTACCCTGAGGCCTGCGGTGAGGTCGTCCGCCGTCGGGGCCGTGTCCGGGTCGACGACCCACTGGATCATCACCCCGGTCGCGAGGGCCTGGAGGAGCAGCCCGGCGACCCGGGCCTTCTCGGGCTCCGCCTCCGGGTCGACGCCGATCATGCCCTCGGCCATGCCGAGCCGGCCTTCCCGCTGCGGCTCCTTGATCGCCTCGCGGAGCTTCTCGTCGTCGTCGAGACGGGTGACGACCTCGGTCTGCAGCTTCCAGACGGGGCGGCTGGCCTCGGCGGCTCCGATCAGCGGCTCCCAGACGGCGCGGAAGCGCTCGTACGGATCGTCGGGAAGGCTCCCGGCCCCCTCGGCGTCGGCCCCGCCGACCCGGTCGCCCCACTCCTCCGTCAGTGCCAGGAAGGCCTGCTGGAGCAGGGCGTCCTTGGAGCCGTAGTGGTAGCCGATGGAGGCGAGGTTGGTGCCCGAGGCGGCCACCACGTCACGGGCGGTGGTGCGGGCGTAGCCCTTCTCCAGGAGGCAGCGCTTGGCGCCCTCCAGCAGGTCTTCCTTGTGTCCCATGACAGCACTGTACCCGGCCGATAAACGTCCGTGTAAGACGGATGTCTATCGACCGGGTACGAGGCGTGGAGCGGACCGGATCAGACCAGGTTGACGGAGCGGGCCGAGGCCGCGCCGATCTCCTCGGCGATCTCCGACAGGACGTTCGCCGGGACGGTCTCGTCGACGGTCAGCACGACCACCGCCTCGCCGCCCTCGTTCGTCCGGGAGACCTGCATGCCCGCGATGTTCAGACCGGCCTCGCCGAGGATCCGGCCGACCGTGCCGACGACACCCGGTCGGTCCTCGTACCGCAGCACCACCATGTGGTCGGCGAGCGCCAGGTCCACGTCGTAGTCGCCGACCGCGACGATCTTCTGCAGGTGCTTCGGGCCCGCGAGCGTGCCGGAGACCGAGACCTCCTGGCCGCTGGAGAGCGTGCCGCGCACGGTGACCATGTTGCGGTGGTCGGGCGACTCGGAGCTGGTCGTCAGACGCACCTCGACGCCGCGCTCCTGCGCGAACAGCGGGGCGTTGACGTACGACACGGTCTCGTCGACCACGTCCTCGAACACGCCCTTGAGCGCGGAGAGTTCGAGCACCTTCACGTCGTGCTGGGTGATCTCGCCGTACACCTCGACGTCGAGACGGGCCGCGACCTCGCCGGCCAGCGCGGTGAAGATCCGGCCGAGCTTCTCGGCCAGCGGCAGACCCGGCTTCACGTCCTCGGCGATGACGCCGCCCTGGACGTTGACCGCGTCCGGGACCAGCTCGCCCGCGAGCGCCAGGCGCACCGACCGGGCGACCGCGATACCGGCCTTCTCCTGGGCCTCGTCCGTGGAGGCGCCCAGGTGCGGGGTGCAGACGACCTCGTCGAGCTCGAAGAGCGGGGAGTCCGTGCAGGGCTCCTTCGCGTACACGTCGAGGCCCGCGCCGGCGACCCGGCCCTCCTTCAGCGCCGAGTACAGCGCGGCCTCGTCCACGATCCCGCCGCGCGCGGCGTTCACGATCCGGACGGACGGCTTGACCTTGTGCAGCGCCTCGTCGCCGATGAGACCGAGGGTCTCCGGGGTCTTGGGCAGGTGGACGGTGATGAAGTCGGCGACCTCGAGCAGCTCGTCCAGGGCCAGCAGCTTCACGCCCATCTGGGCGGCGCGGGCCGGCTGCACGTAGGGGTCGTACGCGACGATCTTCATGCCGAAGGCGGACATGCGCTGCGCGACCAGGACGCCGATGCGGCCGAGGCCGACGACGCCGAGGGTCTTCTCGCTGAGCTCGACGCCCGTGTACTTCGAGCGCTTCCACTCGCCGTTCTTCAGCGCGGTGTTGGCCTGCGGGATGTTGCGCGCGGTGGCGACGAGCAGGCCGCAGGCGAGCTCGGCGGCGGTGACGATGTTGGAGGTCGGGGCGTTCACGACCATCACGCCGGCCTTGGTGGCGGCGGAGACGTCGACGTTGTCCAGGCCGACACCGGCACGGGCGACGACCCGGAGCTTCTTCGCGGCGGCGATGGCCTCCGCGTCGACCTTCGTCGCCGAGCGGATCAGGATGGCGTCGACGTCGGCGATCGCGGGAAGCAGCTCGGCGCGGTCGGCGCCGTTGCAGTGCCGGATCTCGAAGTCCGGTCCCAGTGCGTCGACGGTGGCGGGCGACAGCTCTTCAGCGATGAGTACGACGGGTTTCGAGCTCACGTGAGTCCTCACAAAGGCAGTGCGGACGGCCGTCCCGACGGCCGCAGCGGTGGAGGGGGCTTGCCGCGTGAAAGCGCACGACGCTGTGGGCCAGACGCGATGTTGTTGAGCAGTGTAGTGGTGCGTCGACACGAGTCGTACGCCTCGTTGGAAGGATCACCCGTCCGTGGTTGGACGGGGTGTCCAACGATGTGGCGCGGGGCCGGACACCCTGCCCGGCCCCGCGCCGAGGGGCTTACGCCTCCTCGTCGTTCACCCAGCTCATGAGCTTGCGCAGCTCCTTGCCGGTGGTCTCCAGGAGGTGCTTCTCGTCCTGGGTCTTGTACTCGTTGTACTTCTTCAGACCGCCGTGGTACTCGTCCATCCAGTTCTGGGCGAAGGTGCCGTCCTGGATCTCCGCGAGGACCTTCTTCATCTCGGCCTTGGTGGCGTCGGTGATGACGCGCGGGCCGGTGATGTAGTCGCCCCACTCGGCGGTCTCGGAGACGGACCAGCGCATCTTCTCCAGGCCGCCCTCGTACATGAGGTCCACGATCAGCTTCAGCTCGTGGAGGCACTCGAAGTACGCGATCTCCGGCTGGTAGCCGGCCTCGACCAGGGTCTCGAAGCCCGCCTTCACCAGGGCGCTGGCGCCACCGCAGAGGACGGCCTGCTCGCCGAAGAGGTCGGTCTCGGTCTCCTCGGTGAAGGTCGTCTTGATGACACCGGCACGGGTGCCGCCGATGGCCTTGGCGTACGACAGGGCGAGCGCGAAGGCGTTGCCGGTGGCGTCCTGCTCGACGGCCGCGATCGCCGGGACGCCGCGACCCTCCTCGTACTGGCGGCGGACCAGGTGGCCCGGGCCCTTCGGGGCGACCAGGGCGACGTCGACACCGGCCGGGGGCTTGATGAAGCCGAAGCGGATGTTGAAGCCGTGGGCGAAGAAGAGGGCGTCGCCGTCCTTCAGGTTCGGGGCGATCGACTCCTCGTAGACCTTGGCCTGGATCGGGTCCGGGATCAGGATCATGATGAGGTCGGCCTCGGCGGCGGCCTCGGCGGGCGAGACCACGCGCAGGCCCTGCTCCTCGGCCTTGGCCTTGGACTTGGAGCCCTCGTGCAGACCGACACGCACGTCGACACCCGAGTCACGGAGCGACAGCGCGTGGGCGTGGCCCTGGCTGCCGTAACCGATCACCGCGACCTTGCGGCCCTGGATGATGGACAGGTCGGCGTCGGCGTCGTAGAAGAGCTCGGCCACTGGGAATCTCCTTGAGGTGCTGGTGTTGCTCCCACCGTACGGCGGGGTGCGGGAGGGAAGTTTTCGGGTCTCGACAGGCGGACCGGGGCGTGGACCCGTGGTCCGCCGTCGCCTGCGGACTGCTGTCAGGCGCTGCGGTCGAGGGCGCGCAGCGAACGGTCCGTGATGGACCGGGCGCCACGCCCTATGGCGATCGTGCCGGACTGGACGAGCTCCTTGATGCCGAACTGCTCCAGCATCTTGAGCATCGCCTCCAGCTTGTCACTCGATCCGGTGGCCTCGATGGTGACGGCCTCGGGCGAGACGTCCACGGTCTTGGCGCGGAACAGCTGGACGATCTCGACGATCTGGGAGCGGGTCTCGTTGTCGGCGCGGACCTTCACCAGGACGAGCTCGCGCTGGATCGCAGCACTGGGCTCGAGTTCGACGATCTTCAGGACGTTGACCAGCTTGTTGAGCTGCTTGGTCACCTGCTCCAGCGGCAGGTCCTCGACACTGACCACGATGGTGATGCGGGAGATGTCGGGGTGCTCGGTCACACCGACGGCGAGCGAGTCGATGTTGAAGCCGCGACGGGAGAAGAGGGCGGCGATCCTGGCGAGGATGCCGGGCGTGTTCTCGACCAGGACGGAGAGCGTGTGCTTGGTGGACATGGTGTGGGTCTCTTCCTTCGCTCTTCGTCTCAGTCGTCTTCGCCGTCGCCGAAGTCGGGGCGGACGCCCCGGGCGGCCATGACCTCGTCGTTCGAGGTGCCCGCGGCGACCATCGGCCAGACCTGGGCGTCCTCGTGGACGATGAAGTCGATCACGACCGGGCGGTCGTTGATGGCGTTGGCCTCCTCGATGACCTTGTCGAGGTCGGCCGGGTCCTCGCAGCGCAGGGCGACGCAGCCCATGGCCTCGGACAGCTTGACGAAGTCCGGGATGCGGGTGCCCCGCGCGTCCGGGTTGACGTCGTCCGGACCGGAGTGCAGCACCGTGTTGGAGTAGCGCTGGTTGTAGAACAGGGTCTGCCACTGGCGGACCATGCCGAGGGCGCCGTTGTTGATGATGGCGACCTTGATCGGGATGTTGTTCAGGGCGCAGGTGACCAGTTCCTGGTTGGTCATCTGGAAGCAGCCGTCGCCGTCGATCGCCCAGACCGTGCGGTCCGGCATGCCGGCCTTGGCGCCCATCGCGGCGGGGACCGCGTAGCCCATCGTTCCGGCGCCGCCCGAGTTGAGCCAGGTGGCGGGGCGCTCGTAGTCGATGAAGTGGGCGGCCCACATCTGGTGCTGGCCGACGCCGGCGGCGAAGATCGTGCCCTCGGGCGCCAGCTGGCCGACCCGCTGGATGACCTGCTGGGGCGACAGGCTGCCGTCCTCCGGCAGGTCGTAGCCGAGCGGGTAGGTCTCGCGCCAGCGGTTCAGGTCGCTCCACCAGGCGGTGTAGTCGCCCGTGTTGCCCTCGCTGTGCTCGGCCTGGACGGCCTGGACCAGGTCGGCGATGACCTCGCGGGCGTCCCCGACGATCGGGACGTCGGCGGTGCGGTTCTTGCCGATCTCGGCCGGGTCGATGTCGGCGTGGACGATCTTGGCGTACGGGGCGAAGCTGTCCAGCTTGCCGGTGACGCGGTCGTCGAAGCGGGCTCCGAGGGCGACGATCAGGTCGGCCTTCTGCAGCGCGGTGACGGCGGTGACCGCACCGTGCATGCCCGGCATGCCCACGTGCAGCGGGTGGCTGTCGGGGAACGCGCCCAGGGCCATCAGGGTGGTGGTGACCGGGGCGCCGGTGAGCTCCGCGAGGACCTTCAGCTCGGCGGTGGCGCCGGCCTTGATGACGCCGCCGCCGACGTACAGGACGGGCCGCTTGGCGGCGGTGATCAGCCTGGCGGCCTCGCGGATCTGCTTGGCGTGCGGCTTGGTGACCGGGCGGTAGCCGGGCAGGTCCGTCTGCGGGGGCCAGCTGAAGGTGGTCTTGGCCTGGAGGGCGTCCTTGGCGATGTCGACCAGGACCGGGCCGGGGCGGCCGGTGGAGGCGATGTGGAAGGCCTCGGCGATCGTCCGCGGGATGTCCTCGGCCTTGGTGACCAGGAAGTTGTGCTTGGTGATCGGCATCGTGATGCCGCAGATGTCCGCCTCCTGGAAGGCGTCCGTACCGATCGCCTTGGACGCGACCTGGCCGGTGATCGCGACCAGCGGAACGGAGTCCATGTGGGCGTCGGCGATCGGGGTGACCAGGTTGGTGGCGCCCGGTCCCGAGGTCGCCATACAGACGCCGACCTTGCCGGTGGCCTGCGCGTAGCCGGTGGCGGCGTGCCCCGCGCCCTGCTCGTGGCGGACCAGGATGTGGCGCACGCGCTTCGAGTCCATCATCGGGTCGTACGCCGGGAGGATCGCGCCGCCCGGGATGCCGAAGACGGTGTCGGCGCCCACTTCCTCGAGAGAGCGAATGAGGGACTGCGCACCCGTGACGTGCTCGACGGTGGTGGCGGGCTGTGCGCCGCTACGGGTCCGCGGCTGCGGATGGTGCCCGGTGGCCTGCTCGGTCATCAGCATTCTCTTCTCGAAGCAGAGGGTTTGTGCGAGGTGGTGTGCGAGGCGTTTTACGAGGGTTTAAGTCGATTTTGCGTTGATCCGGTGCAACAAAAAACCCCTCGTGCCGGGAGGCAAGCGAGGGGAGCGCGTCGGGTGCGTTTCAGGCGGGCCTTCTACCGGGCCTGCCTCAGCCGACGCGCTTTCCAAGTACGAGAATTCGGGTGCGCATGGCACTGACCCTCTCCCCGACGGACGGTCAGTGTCAAGTGGGTGGGACGGGAGTCTCAGAATGTGAGCGGGACGGGGGACGGTTTCCGCCGGTCAGCGCCACCTCGCCCGGCAGCGGGTACTCGTCCCGCACCAGCGCCCGGCGCAGCCGGTACTCGTCGAGCGGGCCCGAGAAGGCCATGCCCTGCCCGTGGGTGCAGCCCATGGAACGCAGGGCGAGCACCTGCTCGGGCATGTCCACGCCGTCGGCGACGGACTGCATCCCGAGGTCACCGGCGATGCGCAGCAGCCCGCTGGTGATCTTCCGCAGTCTGGCCGATTCCACGATGCCCTCGACCAGTCCGCGGTCCAGCTTCAGTATGTCGACGGGAAGCCGCCGAAGGGCGTTGATCGCGGCATGTCCGCTGCCGAATCCGTCGAGGGCGATCTTGACGCCCAGCCGGCGCAGGGCGGCCAGCCGCTGCTCCAGCTCGTCGAAGGAGACCCTCGGGTCCCGGGGGTCGCTGTCGGCCAGCTCGACGACCAGGGAGCCGGAGGGCAGCCCGTGCCGGGTGAGCAGCGACTCGACGGAGCCGAGCGGCATGGAGCGGTCGAGCAGGCGGCGCGCGGAGAGCCGGACGGTCACCGGCGTGCGATGGCCGAGACCGGCCCGCTCGGCGGCCTGCTCGACGGCCTCCTCCAGGAGCCAGCGGCCCAGCTCGGCGGTGCGCTCGTTGTCGTCGGCGACCCGCAGGAACTCGGCCGGCGTGAAGAGGATGCCCTGGGCGGAGCGCCAGCGGGCCTGCGCGGCGACGGCGGAGATCCGGCCGGTGTTCAGGTCCACCACCGGCTGGTGCAGCAGGGCGAACTCGCCGTCGTGCAGCGCCGTGCGCAGCCGGGCGGCCAGCTCCGTGCGGCGGACCACCTCGGCCTGCATCTGCGGGGCGTAGAGCTCGACCCGGTCCTTGCCGCCGGCCTTGGCCCGGTACATGGCGAGGTCGGCGTTGCGCAGCAGGTCGCCCGCGGTGATGCCGGGCTCGGCGAAGGCGACGCCGATGGAGGCCGCGACCCGCACCTCGCCGCCGTCGACGCGGTACGGCTGGGAGAGCCTGCCCCGCAGCCGGTCGGCGATCTCGTGCACCCGGCGCTCCCGCTCCGCCCGGTCGCGGGTGCCGTCGCCGAGGATGAGCGCGGCGAACTCGTCGCCGCCGAGCCGGGCGGCGGTGTCCCCCGCCCGTACCGAGTCGTGGAGCCGGCGGGCGGCCTGGACGAGCAGCTCGTCGCCCGCCTGGTGGCCGAGCCGGTCGTTGACGGCCTTGAAGCCGTCCAGGTCGATGAAGAGCACGGCGGTGCCCGGGTCGGAGGCCCGGCGGCCGCTCAGGGCGCCGCGCACCCGCTCGGTGAACAGCGCCCGGTTGGGCAGGTCGGTGAGCGGGTCGTGCTCCGCGTTGTGCCGCAACTGGGCCTGGAGACGGACGCGTTCGGTCACGTCACGGCTGTTGAAGATCAGCCCGCCCTGGTGGCGGTTGACGGTCGACTCGACGTTGAGCCAGTCGCCGCGGCCGGAACGGAAGCGGCACTCGATCCGGGTGGTGGGCTCCTCGGACGGCGACGCGGCCAGGAAGCGGCGCACCTCGTGGACGACGGCGCCCAGGTCCTCGGGATGGATCAGCGAGGCGAGCTCGGACCCGATCAGGTCCTCCGCCTCGCGGCCGTACACGCCGGACGCGGCGGGACTGACGTAGCGGAGTATCCCGGTGGGGGCGGCGATCATGATGACGTCGCTCGAACCCTGCACGAGGGACCTGAAGTGGTTCTCCTTCTGGGCCAGTTCATGGGTGAGGGCGATGTTGTCGAGCAGCATGATGCCCTGCCGGACGACCAGCGCGAGCACGACCGTGCAGCCGGTGAGGACGACGACGCGGTCCACTCTGCGCCCCTGGACGACGTTGTACAGGATGCCGAGCGTGCAGACGGCGGCCGCGAGGTACGGGGTGAGGGCGGCGAGCGACCCGGCGAGGGGGCGGCTGTGCGGCTGCCGGGCGCGCACGGCGGCGGGCGGCGCGTCGACGGGCCGGCGCACGCCCCAGGGCGCGTAGGCGAGCAGCAGCGAACCCGCGAACCAGCCGGCGTCGAGGAGCTGGCCCGAGCTGTAGTGCTCGCGCAGCAGCGGCGAGGTGAACAGCGCGTCGCACAGCACGGTGAGCGCGAGGGCGGCGATGGCCGTGTTGATCGCCGAGCGGTTGATGTGGGAGCGGCGGAAGTGCAGCGCGAGCACCATGCTGACGAGGACGATGTCGAGCAGGGGATACGCGAGGGAGAGCGCCGCCCGGGCCACGCTCTCCCCCGGCACGTACGCGGTGTGGGCGAGGGCGAGGCTCCAGGAGAGGGTCAGCAGGGAGCCGCCGATCAGCCAGGCGTCGAGGCCGAGGCAGACCCAGCCGGCCCGGGTGACGGGCTTCTTGGCGAGGACGAGCAGGCCGACGATGGCGGGCGGCGCGAAGAGCAGGAAGCACAGGTCGGCGACGGACGGGCTCGGCACCGCCTGGCCGAGCACGACCTCGTACCAGCCCCAGACGGCGTTGCCGGCCGCGGCCATGAAGGACGAGAAGGCGAAGAGGTACCAGGCGGGGCGGAAGCTGTGCCCGTGGCCCCGGGCATAGCGGAAGCAGGAGACGGCGGCGGCGAGCGCGGCGACGCTCAGGCCGAAGTCACCCATGACGAGGGCGAGTTGCTGCGAGCCCCAGCCGAGGGCGGCACCGGTGGCGTATCCGCCGCAGACGAGCCCGAGGCCGATCTGGGCGAGCACCCCGCCCGTGCCGGGGCCCTTCCGCTCGGACCCGGGCGCACCCGCGCGGGCCCGCGGCCCGGCTCCGCCGGCCAGGGGCCGTCGCCGGGCGAGCGTGCCGGTCGTCACCGCTTCCTCCGGCGCTTCGCCGGGGTGCTCGTGCGCGGGCTGCACGCCGATCCCGTTGCGCGACCGGTCCGGCTCGGCCACCTCGTGCCCGCCGCAGCCGCCGGAGACGTCGTCGTGCCCGCCGCAGAGGGTGTCGGTCGGGGAACCGCCCGGCGCGGGGTTGACGGCGGCCGCTCTTCCCGCGTCCGTGCCGATGTCCCAGCCGCCGTCCGCGCCGGGCGGGCCGTCGGCCGCGCGGGGGGCGGGGACGGCCACGGTGACCTGATCGGCGGGCCGGCGCACGGTGCCGGGCGCGGTCGGCGGCGGGCCGTCGGGCCCGGCGGCGCGGTCGGGCTGGTCTGGGACCGCCCGGCCCGGCAGGGCGGCTGTGAGGCGCGCGGGGATGGCCGGCGGCACCGCCGCGTCGGATCGTCGGTCACTCGGCCGTGCTTCACCCGTCGCCCCCCTCGGAATCTGATGTCCCGTCACTTCGCTCCCCAGCGTCTGCCCGTTCTCGACGCAGTCCCCCGCTCCGGGACCATACACCAGGATCGTCACTCAGGGACAGGGCCGCAGTACTCTCCGTGACGGCCAAGGGGCTTGTGAGGAGCGCATTCGGGGGGCGCACGCCGTCCGGTGCCGGGTCAGGTGGTCAGCACCACGTTCGCCGGCTCCTCGCCCCCGGCGAACCGGGTGACCTGCGCGGCGATCAGCCGCTTGGCCCGCGGCATGAACGCCGAGGTGGAGCCGCCCACATGGGGGCTGATCAGCACACCCGGAGCGTGCCACAGCGGGTGTCCGGCCGGCAGCGGTTCCGGGTCGGTGACGTCGAGTGCCGCGGTGATCCGGCCGGTCTCCACCTCCTTCAGGAGCGCGGCGGTGTCCACCACGGGGCCGCGCGCCACGTTGACCAGCAGGGCGCCGTCCTTCATCCGGGCGAGGAACCCGGCGTCGGCCAGGTGCCGGGTCTGCGGGGTGAGGGGGGTGGAGAGCACGACCACGTCGGCCTCGGGCAGCAGCGCGGGCAGCTCCGTGAGCGGGTGGACCGGACCGCGTCCGGTGGTGCGCGCCGAGCGCGCGACGCGTGACACCCGCGCGCACTCGAAGGGTGCGAGCCGGTCCTCGATGGCGGCGCCGATCGATCCGTACCCCACGATCAGCACGGACTTGTCGGCGAGCGCCGGGTAGAAGCCCGCCCGCCACTCCTCGGCGTCCTGGCCGCGCACGAAGCCGGGGACACCGCGCAGCGAGGCGAGGATCAGGGTGAGCGTCAGCTCGGCGGTGCTGGCCTCGTGCACGCCCCTGGCGTTGCACAGCCGCACGCCGGGGCGCAGCAGGCCGAGGCCGGGCGTGACGTGGTCGACGCCCGCGGAGAGCGTCTGCACGACCCGTAGCGAGGACATCCCGGCGAGCGGCCGTACGGCGATCTCCTCGCCCTTCATGTACGGCACGACGTAGAAGGCGCAGCGGGCGGGATCGGCCGGGAACTCCGGTCCGCCGTCCCAGAAACGGTAGTTCAGGCCGGACGCGCCCGGCGCGGGAAGTCCGTCGATCTCGTCCGCGGGAATCGGAAGCCACACGTCAGCGGCCGTGTCATCGAGTGTCATGACCGGGAGGCTATGCGAAGAACCCCGCGCGCCATTGGTTACTTTGGGGGCTGCACAGGGAGGGGTACCGGCAGGTGGAGCGCAGGACGATCGGGGCGGCGGCGCTCGGTGTGGGTGCGGTGGGCCTCGGATGCATGCCGATGAGCTGGGCGTACAGCGCTTCGCAGCGGCGGGGCGACCGCTCGCTGCGGACGGTGCACGCGGCCCTGGACGCCGGGGTGAACCTGCTCGACACCGCCGACATGTACGGTCCCTTCACCAACGAGCTGCTGCTCGGGCGGGTGTTGAAGGAGCGCCGGGCGGACGCCTTCGTGTCGACGAAGTGCGGGCTGCTCGTGGGCGACGGGCACGTGGTGGCCAACGGGCGCCCCTCGTACGTCCGCAGGGCCTGTGACGCCTCGCTGCGGCGGCTGCAGACCGATGTGATCGACCTGTACCAGCTGCACCGGGCCGACCCCGAGGTGCCGGTGGAGGAGACCTGGGGCGCGATGGCGGACCTGGTGCGGGCCGGCAAGGTCCGGGCGCTCGGTCTGTGCGCCGTGGGTGCCCGGTCGGCCCGGCGGGGCGCGCCGGGCGGCGGCTATGAGGGAACGATCCGGCAGCTGGAGCGGATGCAGCAGGTCTTCCCGGTGAGCGCGGTCGAGGCGGAGTTGTCCGTGTGGTCGCCCGAGGCCCTGGAGCGGCTGCTCCCGTGGTGCGCGGCACGCGGAGTCGGCTTCCTGGCCGCGATGCCGCTGGGCAGCGGGTTCCTGACCGGGACGCTGACCCCTGGCGGGGGTTTCGAGGCGGACGACCCGCGCGCCCGGCACCCGCGCTTCACGGCCGAGATGATGGCGGCCAACCAGCCGCTGGTGGCGGGGCTGCGCCGGATCGCGGCCCGGCACGGCGCCGACGTCACCCCGGCGCAGGTCGCGCTGGCCTGGGTGCTGTCCCGGGGTCCGCACGTGATCCCGGTCCCCGGCGCGAAGCGGGAACGGTGGGCGGTGGAGAACGCGGGGGCGGCGGGCCTGCGGCTCGACGCGGCCGACCTCGCGGAGATCGCGGCGCTGCCGGCGGCCAGGGGATCCTGGGACTAGGCGGTTCGGATCCGGCCAGGATCCGGAAGAAACGGCCTGGGGCCCGCCGGTGAGGGCGGGAACCTGATCGGGACGAGCGGTGTATCAAGAGTGGAGATCGCCGCTGGAAGGGGTCGGGAGCATGGGTCGAGACCGAGTGCGAGGCCGGGTCCGGATTCGGGGCCGGGTCGCCGTGGGAGGCGTGGCGGGTGCCGCCGCGCTGCTGCTGGTCGCCGGGTGTTCGTCGTCCTCGGGCGGGGACGGCGGACGGACGGCGACACCGCCCGCCACGTCGGCCCCGCCCGTCACGTCGACGGCGCCGGCGCCCGCCGCGGGCACGGCGCGGGTCGCGGGCACGCTGACCGAGGGACTGAGGTCGCCGTGGGGGCTCGCCGAGCTGTCCGGAGGTGACCTCCTCGTCTCCTCGCGCGACGAGCGGACGATCACCCGGGTCGACGGGCGGACGGGGCGGCAGACCTCGCTGGGCGAGGTGCCCGGGGTGGTGCCGGGCGGCGAGGGCGGCCTGATGGGCCTGGCCGTGCGGGACGGCTGGGTGTACGCGTATCTGACGGCGGCCGAGGACAACCGGATCGTCCGCATGCGGTACGGGGGCGGGGCGGGCGACCGGCTCGGGGCGCCCGAGCCGGTCCTGACGGGCATCCCGAAGGGCTTCGTCCACAACGGCGGCCGGATCGCGTTCGGACCGGACGGGATGCTGTACGCGGGGACGGGCGAGACGGGCCGGTCCGGGCTCGCCCAGGACAAGGGCTCGCTCGGCGGGAAGATCCTGCGGATGACACCGGAGGGCCGCCCGGCACCGGGCAACCCGTTCCCGGACTCCGTCGTCTACTCCTACGGCCACCGCAATGTGCAGGGCCTCGCCTGGGACGGGGACGGGCGGCTGTGGGCGGCCGAGTTCGGGCAGGACACGTGGGACGAGCTGAACCGCATCGAGCCCGGGCGGAACTACGGGTGGCCGGAGGCGGAGGGCCGGGCCGGCCGGACCGGGTTCACGGACCCGGTGGCCCAGTGGCGGACCGAGGAGGCCTCGCCCAGCGGCATCGCCTTCGCCCGCGGCGCGATCTGGATGGCCGGCCTGCGGGGCGAGCGACTGTGGCGGATCCCGTTCTCCGGGGCGGAACGATCCGGAGAGCCCAAGGCGTTCCTGAAGGGTGAGTACGGGCGGCTGCGCACGGTCCTGGCGACCGGCGACGGCTCCCGGCTGTGGCTGGTGACCAGCGAGACCGACACCCGGGGCACCCCGGAGTCAGGCGACGACCGGATCCTCCGGCTGGAGCTCGGTTAGGCCCCCGTCCGGGAGGGGCGGGGGCACCTCAGAGGGAGGCGGAGCACGTGTTCAACCTGATGGAAGAGCTCTTCGCGCCGGGCCGCAAGCACACCGAGGACGAGCGGCAGCGGCTCGCCCTGACCCGGGAGGACCTGGGCGACGGCGATCCGCACCGGGGCCCGATAGACCTGTCCTCGGGCAAGGTGACGATACGCGTACCGGCCCCTGCCCAGGACGCCTCCGCGCCGGCCTCGGCGTCAGACCGGGGCGTCGAGGAGCCGGAGGCGGTGGGCGAGGGCGGCGGCCTCGCCGCGGCCGGCGACGCCGAGCTTGGCGAGGATGTTGGAGACGTGGACGCTCGCGGTCTTCGGTGAGATGAACAGCTCCTCGGCGATCTGGCGGTTGGTGCGGCCCTCGGCGACCAGACGCAGGACGTCCTGCTCGCGCGGGGTGAGGCCGAAGGCGTCGTCCTCGGGCCCGGCGGTCTCCACCTGCGCCGCCGGGTCGGCGGTCAGCGGGGCGAGCCGGGCGCGGGCCGCGAGCAGTTCGACGTCCTCGCGCAGCGGGTGGGCGCCGAGCCGGGCGGCGGTGGCGTGGGCCGCGCGGAGCAGGGCGGCGGCCTCCTCGCGCCGGCCGCCCTCGGCGAGGAGGGCGTCGGCGAGCCGGTGCCGGACCCGGGCCAGGTCGTAGGGGCGGTCGAGGGCTTCGAAGGCGGTGACGACCTCGGTCCAGCGTTCGGCGGTGGCGCGGTCCTCGGCGCGGGCCAGCTCGGCGGACACGTACAGCGCGTAGGCCCGCCAGACGGGCGCGGGGGTGGCCAGGCCGCGGGTGTGGCGGCGTACCAGGTCGAGGGCGGCGGGGCGGCCCTCGGAGGCGGCCGGGAGGCCGCGGGCGTCGGCCTCCGCGGTGACGGCGGCGAGCATCAGCGGCCAGCCGTAGCGGTGGGTGCCGGGCGGGAAGCCCGCCTCGGCCGCGGCGGCGGCCTCGGTGCGTACGTCGGCGAGGCGGCCTTCGGCGGCGGCGACGAGCACGGCGGTCTCGGCCATCGGCAGGGTGTACTGCGGCATGGGGTCGCGGGCGGTGCCGTAGCGGGCGCCGGCCTCGGCGAGACGGGCGGCGGCCGTGGCCGGCTCGCCGCGGGTGACGGCGAGGACGGCGAGCAGCAGCAGGGCCGTGCCGCCGGGCTTGGTGCCGGCGGCTCCGGAGCGGAGCAGCAGTTCGGCCTCGTCCCTGGCCCGGTCCCACTCGCCGAGGGAGTGCAGCGATTCGGCGAGGTTGGCGCGGATCCAGCCGGCGCTGTCGGCGAGGCCGCGGACGCGGCACATCTCGATGCCCGCGGAGGCGACCTCCACGGCCTCGCGGGAGCGGCCGAGGCCTTCGAGGCAGGAGGAGAGGTTCACATGGGTGCGGGACGCCTCGTGGAACTGGCCGAGGGCCGTGGTCCGTTCGCGGACAGCGTGCAGCTCGGCGAGGCCGCGCTCGGTGTCGCCGGCGGCCACCATGATGGTGCCGAGGGTGCCGCGGGCGGTGAGTTCGATCGACTCCGCCTTGACCAGGCGGGCGTATTCCACGGCCCGTTCGGCCGCGGCGATGGCCTCGGGGCCGGGGTTGCGGAGCATGCCCCAGCCGGCGGAGACGGCGAGGACCACGGCGTGGACGGCGGACGGCGGAAGGCCGCGGACGAGTTCCTCGGCGCGGGCGATCTCGGGCCAGCCGTTCCCGCGGCCCAGGTTGGACTGGATGCGGGCGCGTTCGACGTAGAACCAGGCGGCGCGCAGCGGGTCGGGCTCCTCGTCGCCCTCGAGGATCCGCAGCGCGGTCTTGCCGATCTTCAGGGCGCGTTCGCGTTCGCCGCACAGCCGGGCGGCGACGGCGGCCTCGGCGAGCAGGTCGAGGAAGCGCAGCGGCGTGGTCTCGGGGTCGCAGCCGCAGGCGGGGTAGGCCTCGGCGTAGTCGATGGGGCGCAGCGCGCCGCGGACCTCGTCGGGGACCTTGTCCCAGAGTTCCATGGCCCGTTCGAGGAGCCGGAGCTGTTCGGCGTGGGCGTGGCGCTTGCGGGTCTCGACGGAGGCGCGCAGCACGGCGGGCAGGGCGCGGGCGGCGTCGTGGGCGTGGTACCAGTACGTGGCGAGCCGGTTGGCGCGCTCGTCGGGCCGGACGAGGCCGGGGTCCGCCTCCAGGGCTTCGGCGTAGCGCCGGTTGAGGCGGGAGCGTTCGCCGGGGAGCAGGTCGTCGCTGACGGCCTCGCGGACCAGGGAGTGGCGGAAGCGGTAGCCGTCGCCGTCGGGTGCGGCGAGCAGGATGTTGGCGCCGACCGCGGCGCGCAGGGCCTCGATGAGTTCGTCCTCGGAGAGCCGGGCGACGGCGGCGAGCAGGTCGAACTCGACGGTGGAGCCGCCCTCGGCGACGGTCCTGACGACCCGCTGGGCCGCTTCGGGGAGGGTCTCGACGCGGACCAGGAGGAGGTCGCGGAGGGAGTCGCTGAGGTGGGCGGCGGCGCAGCCGGACTCGTGGGAGGCGACGAGTTCCTCGACGAAGAAGGCGTTGCCGTCGGAGCGTTCGAAGACCTCCTCGAGGAGGCCGGGGTCGGGTTCGGCGGCGAGGATGCCGGTGAGCTGTCGGTGCACCTCGCCGCGGGTGAAGCGGGCGAGTTCGATGCGGCGGACGGAGCGCAGCCGGTCGAGTTCGGCGAGCAGCGGGCGCAGCGGGTGACGGCGGTGGATGTCGTCGGCGCGGTAGGTGGCGACGACGGTGACGCGGCCGTCGCGCAGGGTGCGGAAGAGGTAGGCGAGGAGGTGCCGGGTGGAGGCGTCGGCCCAGTGCAGGTCCTCCAGGACGAGGGCGACGGGGCGGTCGGCGGCGACGCGCTCCAGGAGCCGCACGGTCAGCTCGAAGAGCCGGGCGGTGGCGTCCTCGGCGGCGGGTTCGTGGCCGAGGGGGTCGCCGAGTTCGGGCAGGAGGCGGGAGAGTTCGCCTTCCTGTCCGTCGACGGCGGCGGTGAACTCCTCGGGGAGTTCACGGCGCAGGGCGCGCAGGGCGGCGGAGAAGGGCGCGAAGGGCAGTCCGTCGGCGCCGATCTCGACGCAGCCGCCGAGGGCGACCACGGTGCCCGCCGCGCGGGCGCGGGCGGTGAACTCCTCGACGAGGCGGGTCTTGCCGACTCCGGCCTCGCCGCCGACGAGAAGGGCCTGGGGCTCTCCCGCGCCCGCGCGGGAGAGCGCCTCGGTGAGGGCGGTGAGTTCGCCGGCCCGGCCGACGAAGACGGGGCTGACTGACCTGGTCTCCACGGCGCCGAGCATCGCACAGGCATCCGCCCTGCCGCTCGTACGGGGGTCCCGCATGCGGGTTCACGCGGCCCGGACGAAGCGGTGCTTCGCGGCGCTCACCCGCCCTTCCGGATCCTGGCGACGGCTCGCCCGGCGGATCTTGGCGATCCGGCCCGCCTCGCGGGAGAGGCGGTCGGTGGCGGCCTCGCGGACCAGCTCGGCGTGGCGGGCCTGGTGCAGCTCGTACTCGAACATGTCGTGCTCCCTCTGGGGTTTCGGTATCGCTCCTTGCGATGCCTCTACCTTCGTCTCCCAGAGGGGTGGGGCACATGGGGAGACTGCCTCATGTTCGGCGTACGGAGGGCCTTAGGCGTCTCCGTGAGGTCCTTAGGCCCTGTCCGGACAGGGCCTGGGCGGCGTCGACGGTGGCTCAGGACGGGGTCGCGGCGGTCCCGGGGACGTCCTTCGCGGCCCGCCACTCGGGGGCCAGGACGGACCAGATCTCCGTGTCGGCGCGCTTGCCGCGGTACGGGTAGTTCTCGCGGAGCACGCCCTCCCTGGTCATGCCGAGGCGGCGGGCGACGGCGATGCTGGGCGTGTTCTCGGGGGCGACGTGCCATTCGACGCGGTGGATGCCGCGGCGCTCGACGGCCCAGTCGACGATGGCCCGGCAGGCCCGGGTGACCAGGCCCCGCCCCGCGTATCCGGGCTCGATCCAGCAGCCGGCCTCGGCGACCCCGCTCGTGGTGTCGAAGTGGACGAAGAGGACGCCGCCGACGAGCAGTCCGCCGACGCGGATGCCGTAGAGGTAACCGGCGTCCCGTGCGGCCTTGTCGGCGTAGCGGACGAGGTGGGCGCGGGCCGTGTCGAGGTCGGTGACGATGTCGGGCAGTCCGACGTGGGCGCCGATGAACTCGCGGCCGCGGTCGATGTGGGCGAGGAACTCCCCGGCCTGCCAGGGCGCCAGCGGCGTCAGCTCGGCTCCGTCGTCACCCAGCGATATCGCGAACATCCTCGTTCTCCTCTGCCTGTCCGATGACCACTCGCTGCACGGGTATCTTCGCGGCGATCTTCGCACGGGCGTCGGCGGCGACCCGGGACTCGGGCGGCTCGATGCTGATCCGGGGCAGTCGCCGGTCGAGCCAGCGGGGCAGCCACCAGTTGGCGCCGCCGAGCATGTGCATGAGGGCGGGGACGAGGAGGGTGCGCAGGACGAAGGCGTCCAGGGCGACGGCGGCGGCCAGGGCGATGCCGAACATCGCGATGACCCGGTCGCCGGAGAGGACGAAGGCGAGGAAGACGGAGATCATGATGACCGCCGCCGAGTTGATCACCCGGCTGGTCTCGGCGAGGCCGACCCGGACCGCCCGTCGGTTGTCGCCGGTCTCCAGCCACTCCTCGTACATCCGGCTGACCAGGAAGACCTGGTAGTCCATGGAGAGCCCGAAGAGCACCGAGACCATGATCACGGGCAGGAAGGGTTCGATGGGCCCGGCGCTGCCGAGGCCGAGCAGCTCGCTGCCCCAGCCCCACTGGAAGATCGCGACGACGACGCCGAAGGCGGAGGCGACGGCGGCGACGTTCATCAGCGCGGCCTTGAGCGGGATGCCGATCGAGCGGAAGGCGAGGAGCAGCAGCACGCAGCCGAGGGCGATCACGACGCCGACGAAGAGCGGCAGCTTGCCGATGATGATCTCGGCGAAGTCGTCGTAGGAGGCGGTGACGCCGCCGACGTGGACCTGGAGCGAGGTGCCGTCCGCGGCCGTCGGCAGGACGTCGTCGCGGAGCCGGTCGACGAGCTCGCTGGTGGCCTTCGACTGGGGCGAGGAGTCGGGGACGACGGTGAGGACGGCGGTGTCGCCGCCGCTGTTGTACGTGACCGGCGAGACGGACTCGACGCCCTTGGTGTGCGCGAGCTCGGCCGGGAGCGCGTCGAGGGCGACCCGGTCGTCGGCGCCGTCGAGCTGGGCGACGAGGGTGAGCGGCCCGTTGACGCCGGGCCCGAAGCCGTCGGCGATCAGGTCGTACGCCTGGCGGGTGGTCGCGGTGGCCGGGTTGTTGCCCTGGTCGGAGGTGCCGAGGTGGAGGGCGAAGGTCGGCAGGGCGAGGACGGCCATGACGACGGCGGCGACCGCGCCGAGCAGCTTGGGGTGCCGCTCGACGAAGGCGGACCAGCGGGCGGCGAAGCCGGTGGGCAGCTCGGGCTGCGGCCCGTGCTCGGCGAGCCGGCGCCGCTCGCGGCGGCTGAGGGCCCGCATCCCGATGAGGGAGAGCAGCGCGGGCAGCAGGGTGACGGAGGCGGCGACGGTGAGGACGACGGTCAGGGAGGCGGCGATGGCGACGCCGTTGAGGAAGCTGAGCCGCAGGATCAGCATGCCGAGCAGCGCGATGCAGACGGTGGCGCCGGCGAAGACCACGGCGCGTCCGGTGGTGGCGACGGCGATCCGGGCGGCCTCGGCGACCGGCAGGCCGCGTTTGAGGCCCTTGCGGTGTCTGGTGACGATGAACAGCGCGTAGTCGATGCCGACGCCGAGGCCGATGAGCATGCCCAGCATGGGCGCGAAGTCGGCGACGGTCATGACGTGGCCGAGGAGCACGATCCCGGAGTAGGCGATGCCCACGCTGACCAGGGCGGTCGCGATGGGAAGCAGGGAGGCGGCGAGCGAGCCGAAGGCGAGGAAGAGGACGACGGCGGCGACGGCCACGCCGACGGCCTCGGCGATGTGCCCGCCGGGTGCCTCGGTGAGGGCGACGGCGCCGCCGCCGAGCTCCACCTGGAGCCGGTCCGTGGCGGCGGCCTTGGCGGTGTCGACGAGGGCCTGGGCCTGGGTCTCCGGGATGTCGTCGGCCTGGGCGTCGAAGGTGACGGCGGCGTAGGCGGTGCGGCCGTCCTCGCTGATCTGGCCCGGGGCGGAGCCGTAGGGGGAGGTGACGGAGGCGATGCCGGGCAGCGCCTCGACCTTCTTGAGCACGGCGGACATCCGCTGCTCGACGTCGGCGGCGCGCACGCTGCCGCGATCGGTGTGCCAGACGATGGTGTCGGTGTCGCCGCCGGCGCCGTGGAAGCCCTTGTCGAGGAGCGCCGTGGCGCGGCCCGACTCGGTGCCGGGGACCTCGTAGTCGTTGGAATACGCGCTTCCCGCGAGGGCCGCTCCGGTGACGACCCCGCCGAGGGCGAGGAGCCAGAGAAGGACGGCTACGAGGCGGTGCTTGACGCACCACCGGGCGATGGCTGCCAAAGGACGTGCTCCCTGGGTGGTTCGGTGCTCCGCCCACTGGAGTGGCCCGGCGCTCCGCCCACTGTCGCAGCCAAACGTGATCGTTTGCCCGTTTCGTGGCGATCCTCACAGAGATGCCCGGGAGGTCGGGACCGGAGTCCCGGCCTCCCGCGGACGGTGGACCTATCCGGAGACGCTGGGGCGCCCGTTCTCGATGTGGCCCATGAGGCGGCGGCGGAAGCCGTCGGGACCGGTCACCTCGACGTCGTACCAGCCGTGCGCGTCGGCGGCGGAGTGGACGACGGTACGGCTCTTCCCGGGCTTCACGGTCAGGGTGCGGGTCCACCGGCCGTGCTCGCCGAGGTCCTCGGGGTCGACGTAGCCGAGCGGCCTGACGGTGAAGACGGCCGGGGCCGTGGAGTCGTTGCGTACGGTGAGGTGCAGGTCACGGTCGTGGTGGTCGACGCGCGAGGCCAGCTCGGCGCCGCCGGCCGCCGGGCCCTCGAACTCGCGGCGGAAGCCGTTGGGGCCGGTGATCGTGAAGCGGTAACGATCACGCGTAAGGGGGACCGTCCACCGTCCCGTGCCCCTGACGTCCTGGTGCTGCGGGACGGCGAACTCCCCCGCGTAGGGGTAGAGCGCGAAGTGCGCGCTCGCCTTGCCGGTGTTCCTGAGGTCCACGGTGAGCGTCCCGTCGCCGACGGTGGCCACGGCGTCCGGCTGGTACGGCAGCGGCCGGGCGGGGCGGGTGCCGGGCTCCTGCTCGGGCATCGACTGGACCGCCGGGGGCTGCGGCCGCCAGCGGCCGGTGAAGGGCGGGATCGGGCCGGGCTGCTCGACGGGCGGCTGCCGCCGGGTCCGGCGGAAGTCGAAGGCGGAGGTCAGGTCGCCGGTGACGGCCCGGCGCCAGGCGGTGATGTTGGGCTCCTCGACGCCGGTCAGCTCCTCCAGGAAGCGGATCACGGAGGTGTGGTCGAAGGTCTCGGAGCAGACGTAGCCGCCGACCGACCAGGGCGAGATCACGAGCAGCGGGACCCGGATGCCGAGGCCGGTGGGCAGGCCCTTCCAGCGCTCCTCCGTGGTGCCGGCCGGCGGGACCGGCGGCGGCACGTGGTCGAAGAACCCGTCGTTCTCGTCGTAGTTGATCAGCACGACGGTGTGGCGCCAGACGTCCGGGTGCGAGCCGAGGGCGTCGAGCACCTGGTAGACGAGCGTGGCGGAGGCGACCGGCGAGGAGGAGCCGGGGTGCTCGGAGTCGACCGCCGAGGGGACGAGGTAGGAGACCTCGGGCAGCGCCCCGGCGGCCACGTCGGCACGGAAGGCCTCGGCGAGCGTGCCGGTCTCGACCCGGCGCAGGCCCCGCTCGAAGAGGGAGCGCTCGGCCGGGGCGAGGGTCGCGACGCCCTCTTCGAGGAGTCCGAGGAGCCGGGTCCGCTCGGCGGTGTCGGAGGTGTCCCGGACGGCCGCGTAGAAGGACTCCATGAAGGTGTGCGCCGTCCCGGCCCCTCCGGTCCTCGCGAGCGCCTTGCGGGCGATCTTCTTGAAGCTGGTGAAGAACTCGATGTTGTTGTCCGTGAAGTTCTCCCACTCCGTGTACGTCTTCCAGCTCCGCCCGGCGGCCTCGAGCCGCTCGGCGTAGGTGGACCAGCCGTAGCCGGGATGGGTGGCCTCGGCGTAGGCGGCGTTGGTGACGGCGCGGCTGCCGTCGGCCTCGTAGCCCGTCCAGCCGGACCACAGGTGGTTGCGGTTGGGACTGGTGGAGGTGTGGGTGGAGGAGTGGTAGGCGTCGCAGATGGTGAAGGTGTCGGCGAGTTCGTAGTGCAGCGGGATGTCGCGCCGGTCGTAGTAGGCCATGGTGGCGGCGGTCTTCGCGGAAACCCAGCCGTCCATCCAGCCCTCGCGCCAGGCCTTGGCGCCGCCGCTCCAGGAGTGGTCGAGGTCGCCGATGTACTGGAGGTCCTTCTGCTGCGTCTCGGCGGCTCCGCGGATCGGGAACGGGAGCACGGTCCGGCCGGGGGCGGCGGGCTGCTCGAAGACGGACGTGCCGGAGGGCAGCTCGATGGCGTTGCGGTCGCCGAAGCCGCGGACTCCGCGCAGGGTGCCGAAGTAGTGGTCGAAGGAACGGTTCTCCTGCATCAGGATCACGACGTGCTTCACCGCCGCCATCCCGCCGGCCGGCGGCTCGGCGGCCATCGCCTCCTGCAGCGACGGCGGCAGCAGCGATCCGGTGGCGGCGACGCCGAACGCGCCTCCGCCGAGTGCGAGCAGCCTTCTGCGCGAAATCTCCGGTGCCACGGCCCCGACCCTCCAGTCGACGGCCCACGGCTCGCCCTCGAGCCATGGGATCGGTACGGCGGGGACGCTAATCAGGCCGGATGACCGCGAGACGACCCGGTGAGGGCGGAACGGTGAACGGCAGTCACGCCCCGCGGCCGGCGCCGCCGGCCTCCCACGGCCAGGCCGCCGCGGCACCGGACTCGATGAGCGGTACGAGGCGGAAGGCGGCGTCGCCGAGCCCGCCGAAGGTGTGGCGGTGGGGGCCGGCGCCGGTGTGGCCGAGGGAGTAGCCGGCGAGGTTCCAGGTGTAGACGGGGACGTGCTCGGGGACCACGCCGAGCGGGTCGACGCGGGGCGTCCAGAAGGCCTGTTCGTCGGTGACGACGACGACGCGGTCGTGCCCGTCGTAGTGCCGCTGGACGGCCCCGGCGGTGTTGGTGCCACCGAGGTCGTGGAACCGGTCGAGGGCGCGCAGCACGGACTCACCGGGGGCGAGGGGCACGGCCTGGCTGGAGGTGCCGAACTCGACCAGGTCGGCGTGCTCGGCGCGCAGGGCGAGGGCGGTGCCGAAGATGGCGGCGGAGTCGGCCCGGTTGAGCCGGCTCCGCGCGCTCGGCTCGTCGAACATCGAGCCGGACCGGTCGACGAGGACGAGCGTACGGCCGGGGAGCTCGGGCACCTGCGACAGGGAGTGCTGCAGGGCCGCCTCCAGGGCCTCGTGCCAGCGCGCGGAGGGCGCGTTGCGGTGCGCGGCGAGGTAGCGGAAGGGGAACTGGCGGGAGCGGCGCACCTCGCCCGCGTCGGAGATCCGGCGGGCGACGTCGGCGGCGGCGCGGTCGCCGACCCCGGCGAGATCGAAGTTGCGCAGGTTCCGTACGAGGGCCATGGCGCCCATCGAGGGGATCAGCGCCTCCCAGACGGCGGCGTCCAGGGGTCCCTGGAGCCAGCCGGCGACCGACTCCCAGGTCATCCCGGCCTCCCGCAGCCGCTCGGCGCCGCCGGCCCCGGTCACCAGGGCGTGCCGCTCGGCGACCGGCACGGCGAGCAGGGCGTGGTGGGCGCCGAGGAGCGCGTCACCGGCAGGCGGCGCGGCACGGTCGGGGCGGTGCCGGCGGTCGAGCGCGTAGCGGAACAGCTCGCCCTGCCACGGGTGCGCGGGCGCGGGATGGGTCAGTTCGAGGACGTCGCCGAAGCGGAAGGCGCGACTGCCGGTGTCGTACTTGAGCAGGGCGCGGCCGGTGTAGAGGCGGCGCACGGCGTCGGCGACCCCGCGCCGCAGCGGCTGCGGCAGCCGCCGCCCGTAGCGGGCGGTCCAGTAGGCGAGCAACTCGCCCGGCTCGTCCGGCCGTTGCAGTACGGCGTCGACGGCCTGCCGGGAGAACCCGACGGCCCGCGCCTCGGTACGCGCCCGGACGAACTCGGCGGCACCGATGACGGAGGCGGTCCGCATGTGTGCCTCGGTCCGCAGCCAGCGCAGCAGCCCCAGCGTCCAGACCGGGTCACTGACCGCGAGCTGCCGCACCAGCCGCTCGTAGCGGAGGTCCCGCAGCGCGGCTCCCTCGTAGAAGCTCTCCTGCCCGGCCATGTGGCTGACGGCGAGCAGGAACAGCTCCTGCTTCGGCGTCCGGGCGAACCCGGCACCGCTCTCGTGGTTGCGGAGCACGGAAGACGGGAAGACGGTCAGCTTCCGCACGCTCCCGGGGGAGGTCGTCGTCCACTCCCCGTGCGTGGACAGCGGCAGCGTCACGCCCCGCCTGGTCAACCCCGGAACCTCGGTCTCGATCTCGTGTCGCGCTTCGACCTTGGCCCGCTGACGGTTGAACCGGGTCATGCAGAGAATCCCCCTGATTGGGAAACAGAAGTCAAAGATGAAGAGAGAAGAGAAAGGAGAGGGCAGAAGTCGGAGAACCGGCAGACACGACGACCGAAGGGACGTCTCCCGGGATCAGAGGTGTGCCACGGTGTGAGTTTTTGTCAGAAGTAACCGGGGCACGGCGCATCGGGAGACGTCATGGAGGACGCTACACGGGCGGCCCGGGCCGTGCATCCGAATTAACGGCGACCCTCCAGGAGGGCGAGTCCCAGGTCGGTGACCGAATGGAGCGTCGCGTTGCGGTGGCGTCGGCTGGACACCAGGCCGCGCGCGCCCGCCCCGCACGCACCCGCACGAAGGCGGCCCCGCACCGGAACTCCGGTGCGGGGCCGCCCTCTTGAGCTGTACGAGCAGAGGATCAGCCCTCGCTGACGCCCAGCTTCTCCAGGATCAGGTCCTTGACCTTCGCCGCGTCGGCCTGGCCACGCGTGGCCTTCATGACCGCGCCGACCAGGGCGCCGACCGCCGCGACCTTGCCGCCGCGGATCTTGTCGGCGATGGCCGCGTTGCCGGCGATGGCCTCGTCGACGGCCGCACCGAGCGCGCTGTCGTCGGAGACGACCTTCAGACCGCGCTTCTCGACGACCTCGTCCGGGGTGCCCTCGCCCGCGAGGACGCCCTCGATGACCTGACGGGCCAGCTTGTCGTTCAGGTCGCCGGAGGCGACCAGGGCCGACACGCGGGCGACGTCCGCCGGGGTGATCGGGAGCTCCTCCAGGGAGACGCCCTGCTCGTTGGCGTTACGGGCCAGCTCGCCCATCCACCACTTGCGGGCGGAGGCGGCGTCCGCGCCCGCCTCGGTCGTGGCGACGATGGCGTCGACCGCACCCGCGTTGAGGATGGCCTGCATGTCCAGCTCGGACACGCCCCACTCCTCGCGCAGCCGGTTGCGGCGCACGCGCGGCAGCTCCGGGAGGCCCTTGCGCAGTTCCTCGACCCACTCGCGGGCGGGGGCCACCGGCACCAGGTCCGGCTCGGGGAAGTAGCGGTAGTCCTCGGCGTTGTCCTTGATGCGGCCGGCGGTGGTGGTGCCGTCGTCCTCGTGGAAGTGCCGGGTCTCCTGGACGACCGAACCGCCGGCCTCCAGGATCGCCGCGTGGCGCTGGATCTCGAAGCGCGCCGCACGCTCGACCGAGCGGAGCGAGTTCACGTTCTTCGTCTCCGAGCGCGTGCCGAACTCCGTCGCGCCCTTCCGCATCAGCGACAGGTTGACGTCGCAGCGCATCTGGCCCTTGTCCATGCGCGCCTCGGAGACGCCCAGGGCGCGGATCAGCTCGCGCAGCTCGGCCACGTACGCCTTGGCGACCTCCGGGGCACGCTCGCCGGCACCGACGATCGGCTTGGTGACGATCTCGATGAGCGGGATGCCGGCCCGGTTGTAGTCGAGCAGCGAGTGCGAGGCGCCGTGGATGCGGCCGGTCGCGCCACCGATGTGGGTGGACTTGCCGGTGTCCTCCTCCATGTGGGCGCGCTCGATCTCCACGCGGAAGACCTCGCCGTCCTCCAGCTGGACGTCCAGGTAGCCGTTGAAGGCGATCGGCTCGTCGTACTGGGAGGTCTGGAAGTTCTTCGGCATGTCCGGATAGAAGTAGTTCTTCCGGGCGAAGCGGCACCACTCGGCGATCTCGCAGTTCAGCGCGAGGCCGATCTTGATGGCCGACTCGACGCCGACGGCGTTGACGACCGGCAGTGCGCCGGGCAGGCCGAGGCAGGTCGGGCAGGTCTGCGCGTTGGCGTCCTGGCCGAGCTCGGTGGAGCAGGCGCAGAACATCTTGGTCTTCGTGCCGAGCTCGACATGGACCTCCAGGCCCATGACGGGGTCGTACTCGGCGAGCGCCGCCTCGTACGACAGCAGTTCAGTGACAGTCACGGTGGAACTTCCCTCTCAGCCCAGCAGGACGTCGTCGTCGCCGAGGCGCTTCAGCTCGCGGTACAGGATCGCGAGGCCGGTGACGATGGCGGCGGCGGACACGACGGCGTCGACGAGCTTCAGCGTGTCGTGCTCGGCGCGCGCCTTCTTGATCTGCTTGGCCACGGTGATGGCGCCGAATGCGGTGGTGCCCATGGACAGGTACGTACCGGTCTTGGACTTCTTGAAGCCCTTGGCCTTCTGCAGTGCACTGGTACTCACAGCGACGGAGCCTCCTCGAGCAGCGGGTGGCCCCACTTTTCCACGAAGGCTGCCTCGACGGCGGCACCGACCTTGTAGAGGCGGTCGTCCTTCAGGGCGGGGGCGATGATCTGCAGACCGACGGGCAGACCGTCCTCCGGCGCGAGGCCGCAGGGCAGCGACATGGCGGAGTTGCCCGCCAGGTTGGTCGGGATGGTGCACAGGTCCGCGAGGTACATCGCCATCGGGTCGTCGGCGCGCTCGCCGATCGGGAAGGCGGTGGTGGGCGTGGTCGGCGACACGATGACGTCGACCTGCTCGAAGGCCTTCTCGAACTCGCGGGTGATGAGGGTGCGGACCTTCTGCGCCGAGCCGAACCAGGCGTCGTAGTAGCCGGAGCTCAGGGCGTAGGTGCCGAGGATGATGCGGCGCTTGACCTCGGGGCCGAAGCCGGCCTCGCGGGTGAGCGCGGTGACGTCCTCGGCGGACCGGGTGCCGTCGTCGCCGCTGCGCAGGCCGTAGCGCAGGCCGTCGAAGCGGGCCAGGTTCGAGGAGCACTCGGACGGCGCGACGATGTAGTACGCGGAGAGCGCGAGGTCGAAGGACGGGCAGTCCAGCTCGACGATCTCGGCCCCGAGCGACTTGAGCAGCTCCACGGACTCGTCGAAGCGCTGCACGACGCCGGCCTGGTAGCCCTCGCCGCGGAACTGCTTCACGATGCCGACGCGCATCCCGGCCACGGAGCCGTTGCGGGCGGCCTCGACGACCGGCGGGACCGGCGCGTCGATGGAGGTCGAGTCGAGCGGGTCGTGCCCGGCGATGGCCTCGTGCAGCAGGGCCGCGTCGAGGACCGTACGGGCACAGGGGCCGCCCTGGTCGAGCGAGGAGGAGAAGGCCACCATGCCGTAGCGGGAGACCGCGCCGTAGGTCGGCTTGACGCCGACGGTGCCGGTGACGGCGGCGGGCTGGCGGATCGAGCCGCCGGTGTCCGTGCCGATGGCGAGCGGGGCCTCGTACGCGGCGAGGGCGGCCGAGGAGCCACCGCCGGAGCCGCCCGGGATGCGGGTGAGGTCCCACGGGTTGCCGGTCGGGCCGTAGGCGCTGTTCTCGGTGGAGGAGCCCATCGCGAACTCGTCCATGTTGGTCTTGCCCAGGATGACCACGTCGGCGGCCTTGAGCTTCTTGACCAGGGTGGCGTCGTACGGCGGGATCCAGCCCTCGAGCATCTTCGAGCCGACCGTCGTGGGCACGCCCATGGTCGTGAAGATGTCCTTGAGCGCGAGCGGCACACCGGCCAGCGGGCCCAGCTTCTCGCCGCGGGCGCGCTTCTCGTCCACGGCACGGGCCTGGGCGAGGGCGCCCTCGCGGTCGACGTGCAGGAAGGCGTGGACCTTCTCGTCGACGGCCTCGATGCGGGCGAGGTGGGCCTCGGTCACCTGCACGGCGGTGAGCTCGCCGGAGGCGATCTTCGCCGCGATGTCGGCGGCGGTGAGCTTGATGATGGTGCTGTTGTCCGTCATGACGTTCTAGTCCTCCCCCAGGATCTGCGGCACCTTGAAACGCTGCTGCTCCTGGGCCGGGGCGCCGGAGAGCGCCTGCTCGGGGGTGAGCGACGGACGGACCTCGTCCGCGCGCATGACATTGGTCAGCGGCAGCGGGTGGGAGGTCGGCGGTACGTCTTGGTCGGCGACCTCGGAGACGCGGGCGACCGCGCCGATGATGTCGTCGAGCTGACCGGCGAAGTGGTCGAGTTCTTCGCTCTTCAGCTCCAGACGCGCCAGCCGTGCGAGGTGTGCGACCTCCTCGCGCGTGATGCCAGGCATGCGGATCCTCACGGGGTGAGTTTGATGGTGTTGGCCCAATCCTATGGGGCCTGCACCGCTACCCGTGAAACGGTTACTGCACCACGTGGCCGGAGGGGTGGTCCACCTCGGCGATCGCGGCGCTCGCGGCGATCTCCGACGGTCGGCGCCAGCCGTGCTCGCCGCGGGCGCGGAGCCAGGCCGTGGTCTCGGCGGGCGGCATGGCGGCGGCGACCAGCCAGCCCTGGACGGCGTCGCAGCCCAGGTCACGCAGGCGTTCCCAGGTCTCGTCGTCCTCGACGCCCTCGGCGACCACGAGCAGGCCGAGCGAGTGGGCGAGGTCGACGGTGCAGCGGACGATCTCGGCGTCCTCGGTGTCGACGGCGAGCCGGGCGACGAAGGACCGGTCGATCTTCAGCTCGCTCACCGGGAGGCGGCGCAGGTGTACGAGGGAGGAGTAGCCGGTGCCGAAGTCGTCGAGGGACATCTTGACGCCGTGGCCGGTGAGGCCCGCCATGGTGTCGGCGGCCCGCTGCGGGTCCTCCAGGAGCACGTGCTCCGTTATCTCCAGCTGGAGCGCGCCGGCCGGGACGCCGTGCCGGGCGAGGCGGGCGGCGACGGCACCGGCGAAGCCGGGCGTGTGGACGTCGCGCGGGGAGACGTTGACGGCGACGGGCACGTCGAGGCCCTGGGCACGCCAGCGGGCCACCTGGGCGAGGGCCGTCTCCAGGACGTACTCGGTGAGGTGCGGCATGAGGCCGGAGGACTCGGCGATGGCGATGAACTCGTCCGGCGGAACCTTCCCTCGCTCGGGATGGACCCAGCGGACCAGGGCCTCCAGGCCGGCGACCTGGCCGTCGAAGCGGACCTTGGGCTGGTAGTGCAGCTCCACCTCGCCGGCGTCGAGGGCGCGGCGCAGGTCGCCGAGCAGGCCGAGGCGGTCGGGCGTGTTCGAGTCGCGCTTGGACTCGTACACCTCGACGCCGGTGCGGTCCCGCTTGGCCTGGTACATCGCCACGTCGGCGCGGCGCAGCAGGCCCTCGGCGTCCAGGGCGTGGTCGGGGAAGACGGCGACGCCGGCGCTGGCCTCCAGGACGAGGGTGAGCCCGTCGAGGTCGAGCGGGGAGGACAGCTCGGCGACGAGGTGGCGGGCGACGCGCTGGGCGCTGGTGGTGGAGTCGGCGGTGGGCAGCAGGACGGCGAACTCGTCGCCGCCGAGCCGGGCGGCCTCGGCGCCGCGCGGCAGGGCGAGCCGGAGCCGCTCGGCGATCTGGAGGAGCAGCCGGTCGCCGGCGAGGTGCCCGAGGGTGTCGTTGACGGAGCGGAAGCGGTCGAGGTCGATCAGGACGAGCGCGGAGCGGACGCCCTCGCCCTCGGCCTCCTCCAGGGCGGTCCAGGTGCGCTCCAGGAGCCACTGGCGGTTGGGCAGCCCGGTGAGCGGGTCGCGCAGCTGCTCCTCGGCGCGGGCCCGGGCGATCCACAGGGTGGAGTCGAGGGCGATGAGCGGGACGGCGAAGAGCGGCAGGAGCGGCGGCCGGGAGGCGGCGACGACGCAGATGAGCGGGGCGATGCCGAGCAGCGCGACGGCGACCAGGCCCTGGCGGAGCAGGGCGGTGCGGGCGGCGGTGGGCAGTCCGCCGCCGTGCGGGGCGAGGGCGTACCACAGCAGGAGCCGGGTCGCCACGAGGTAGGCGACGGCGGCGAGCATCACTTCCGGTACGTCGGCGATCCCCCAGTCGAGGGGCTGCCAGGGTTCCGCGACGGTGGGGACGTCGCCGAAGGTGGCGAGCACGAGGGCGGCGGCGCCCGCGCCGATGACGTCCACGGCGCCGTGCAGCAGGCCCTGGCGCCAGCGGTGCCGACGGGCGGCGGCGACGAGGACGACGACGGTGAGGGAGACCAGGCAGGCCGGCACCCAGCCGTACAGGAGCAGGACGGCGAGGGTGAGGGCGGCGCCGGAGCCGGTGCCGCCCCACCAGCGGTCGCGGCCGAGCGCGACCAGGTGGCCGACGATGAGGCCGGTGAGGACGGCGAGGGACCAGCCGGCGGCACCGCCGGGGAAGAGGCCCTGACCGGTGCTCAGCGTCCGGTAGAGACCGGCGGTGAGCACGACGGCGGCGATGCCCACGAGCACTCCGGGCAGCCCGGACGTGATGCCCACGAACGCCGCACGGCCCTGGGGCCGTGCGACCGGGGCGGCACTCTCGGTCGGTTTCATTCCCGTCCCTCTCACAGCCGGCGGTGCCGTCGCAACGCGGGGGCCGTCGTGATGCCACTGTCATGCCACTGGTGTCATGCCACTGGTTCGTCGTGCCGTCGCGTGTCGTACCGCGTGTCCTGCTCCTGCGCGTCGGCAGGGGCCCTCACACGGCCGTGCGCGACGGACGCACGGTCACCACACTAGGCCGCGGAGGGCTGCTACGGGCAGCGCTCTCCATCTCTTGCCCGAATGCGACCCGGCCACCCGTAACGATCTGGTATGCGCCGAACGGGTGAACCTTCGCGGCCTTTTCGCGCCCCCCGCGCGCCCCTTCCGCGCCCGCCGCCGGCCCCCCGGGGCGGCGGGCCGACGGCTACTCAGGGACCGGCAGAGCGGCCTCCTGAGCGGCTTCGGGACCTTGTTCGAGCAGGATCACGAAGCCGTCCTCGTCGAGAACCGGAACCTTCAGCTGCATCGCCTTGTCGTACTTGGAGCCCGGGTTGTCACCGACCACGACGAAGGCGGTCTTCTTCGAAACGGAACCGGCGACCTTGGCTCCTCGGGATTGCAGCGACTCTTTTGCGCCATCCCGCGTGTAGTTCTGCAGGGTGCCCGTCACCACCACGGTGAGGCCCTCCAGCGGACGCGGACCCTGCTCCTCGCCGGCGCCCTCGTCCTCGAAACTCACCCCGGCCGCACGCCACTTGCGCACGATCTCCCGGTGCCACTCCTCGGCGAACCACTGCTTCACGGCGGCGGCGATGATCCCGCCGACGCCGTCGACCGCCGCCAGCTCCTCCTCCGTCGCCTGCTCGATCCGCTCCAGGGAGCGGAACTCGCGGGCCAGCGCCTCGGCGGCAACCGGGCCGACGTGACGGATCGACAGTCCGTTGAGGAACCGGGCCAGCGGACGCGTCTTCGCCGCCGCGATGTTCTCCAGCATCGCGAGCGCGTTCTTCTTCGGCTCGCCCTTCTGGTTGGCGAAGACGGAGACGATCTTCTCCTCGCCGGTCTTCGGGTCCCGCCTGGGCAGACCGCTGTCGGGGTCCAGGACGTACGCCCGGATCGGCAGCAGCTGCTCGATCGTCAGGTCGAAGAGGTCGCCCTCATCGAGGAGCGGCGGCTCCGCCGGCTCCAGGGGGCGGGTCAGCGCCGCCGCCGCGACCATGCCAAAGTTCTCGATGTCCAGGCACTGGCGGCCCGCCAGGAAGAACAGCCGCTCCCGCAGCTGGGCCGGACACGACTGCGCGTTGGGGCAGCGCAGGTCGATGTCCCCCTCCTTCATCGGCTTCAGCGGCGTCCCGCACTCCGGGCACTCGGCCGGCATCACGAACTCGCGCTCGGTGCCGTCCCGCAGGTCCGCCACCGGGCCCAGGATCTCCGGAATCACGTCACCGGCCTTGCGCAGCACGACCGTGTCACCGATCAGCACGCCCTTGGCCTTCACCACGTCCTGGTTGTGCAGGGTGGCGAACTCGACCTCGGAACCGGCCACCGTCACCGGCTCCACCTGCGCGTACGGCGTGACGCGGCCCGTCCGGCCGACGCCGACCTTGATGTCGACCAGCTTGGTGTTGACCTCCTCCGGCGCGTACTTCCACGCGATGGCCCAGCGCGGCGCGCGCGCCGTGGAGCCGAGCCGGCCCTGGAGCGCGATCTCGTCGAGCTTGACGACGACGCCGTCGATCTCGTGCTCCACCGAGTGCCGGTTCTCGCCGAAGTACGTGATGAACTCCCGCACGCCGTCCAGGGAGTCCACGACCCTGTTGTGCCGGGCGGTGGGCAGACCCCACTCGTGCAGCAGCTCGTACGTCTCCGAGAGCCGCGAGATGTCGAAGCCCTCGCGGGCGCCGATCCCGTGCACCACCATGTGCAGGGGGCGGGTCGCCGTCACCTTCGGGTCCTTCTGGCGCAGCGAACCGGCCGCCGCGTTGCGCGGATTGGCGAAAGGCTTGTCGCCGGCCTCCACCAGGCGCGCGTTCAGCCCCTCGAAGGCCTCCATCGGGAAGTAGACCTCGCCGCGGATCTCCACGAGCGCCGGGATCCGGTCGCCGCGCAGCCGCTCCGGGATGTCGGCGATCGTCCGCACGTTCGACGTGATGTCCTCGCCCGTACGGCCGTCGCCACGGGTCGCCGCCCGGGTCAGCCGGCCGTGCTCGTACGTGAGGTTCACCGCGAGGCCGTCGACCTTGAGCTCGCACAGGAAGTGGTGGTCGGAGGTGCCGACGTCCTTGGCGACCCGCTCGGCCCAGGCCGACAGCTCCGCGTCGTCGAACGCGTTGTCCAGCGAGAGCATCCGCTCCCGGTGCTCCACGGAGGTGAAGTCCGTCTCGTACGAACCCGCGACCTTCTGGGTCGGCGAATCCGGCGTCCGCAGCTCCGGATACTCCTCCTCCAGGGACTCCAGCGACCGCAGGAGCCTGTCGAACTCCGCGTCGCTGATGACCGGCTGGTCCTTCACGTAGTACCGGAAGCGGTGCTCCTCGACCTGCTCCGCCAGCTCGGCGTGCTTCTCCCGCGCCTCGGCGGGGGCCCCCTGTTCGACTGCCACCGTTCCTCGTCCTCCCGTGTCCTGAAACCCGGTCACTCTGGGTTGTCCGCGAGCGATCTCGCCGCCCGGGCGCAGTGCGCGAGCGCCTTGCGGGCGTACGCCGGCGAGGCACCCGCGAGACCACAGGTGGGAGTGACCACGACGGACTCGGCGAGAGTCCCCGGATTCAGCCCCAGCCTGCGCCACAGCGTCCTGACACCCATGACGCTACCTCCCGGGTCCGACAATGCCCCCGAGGCCGGGTCCGTGGACGGCACCACACCGGCGAAGAGCTTCGTCCCGGCCTCCACGGCCTCCCCGATCGGCTCCTCGTCACGCTCGGTGAGCAGGGAGAAGTCGAACGACACACCCGCGGCCCCGGCCCGCCGCAGCAGCCCGAAGGGCACGCCCGGCGCGCACGAGTGCACGACCACGGGCCCGTCGTGGACCGCGATCACGTCCCGCAGCGCGCTCTCCACGACCTGCCGGTCCACGGCCCGGTGAGTGCGGTAGCCGCTGGCCGTGCGGACCTGGCCGAGCAGGACCGCGGTCAGCGAGGGCTCGTCCAGCTGGAGCACGATCCGGGCGCCGGGCACGCGCTTGCCGAGCTCGGCGAGGTGCTGCCGCAGCCCCTCGGCGAGCGAACCGGCCAGGTCGCGGCAGGCCCCCGGGTCACTGAGCGCCGCCTCGCCGCCGCGCAGCTCCAGCGCCGCGGCCAGTGTCCACGGCCCCACGGCCTGCACCTTCAGCGCGCCCTCGTACCCCTGGGTGAACTCCTCCAGGGCGTCCAGGTCCTCCCCGAGCCACGACCGGGCCCGCCGGGTGTCCCGTCCGGGCCGTTCGCTGATCCGCCAGCCGCTCGGCTCCACGTGCGCGTACAGCTCGACGAGCATCCCGGCGGTCCGCCCGATCATGTCCGCGCCGGGCCCGCGGGCGGGCAGCTCCGCGAGGTACGGGAAGTCCTCGAAGGACCCGGTCACGGTCTTGGCGGCCTCCCGGGCGTCGCCGCCGGGCATGGACCCGACGCCGGTGGCGGGGCCCCAGGGAAAGTCGTTCTTCTCGCTCACTCCCGCAGGGTACGTGCCGGGCGCTCGAGGACGGCGCGGGTGGCGGCGGTGACGGCGTGAGGGGGGCGACGGGGCTACCGGACGACGGGGCGCGGGGCGACGGGGCGCGGGGCGTCAGAACGACGGGGCGCGGGGCGACGGGACGACTGGGCATCTGGACGACGGGGCGACGGGGCGACGGGGCCGAGAGCGCGGGAAGTCGCCGCCCCGACCCCCGTCATCGCGCAGTCATTGCGCCGTCATCGCGCCGTCAGCGCCCCGGCCGCACAGTCAGGTCGTTGACCTCGGCGTCGCGCGGCAGGTCGATCGCCATGACGATGGCCGTCGCCACCGACTCGGGGTCGATCCACTTCTCGGGGTCGTACTCCTTGCCCTCCTGCTGGTGCACCTTCGCCTGCATGGGGCTGGCGGTCCGCCCCGGGTAGACGGACGTGACCCGCACGCCGTTGCCGTGCTCCTCGTGGCGCAGCGAGTCGGCGAGTGCCTTGAGCCCGTGCTTGGAGGCGGCGTACGCGCTCCACTCGGCGTGCGCGTTGAGCCCGGCGCCCGAGTTGACGAAGAGCACGTGGCCCTTGGAGACCCGGAGTTGGGGCAGGAAGTGCCGGGTCAGTTCGGCGGGGGCGATCAGGTTGACGTTGAGCTGGTGGTGCCAGGTCTTCGGCGTCAGCTCGCCGACCGGGCCGAGGTCGACGACGCCCGCGACGTGCAGGAGCGTGTCGACCCGCTCGGGCAGCGACTGGTGCGAGAAGGCCCAGGACAGCCGGTCCGGGTCCGCCAGGTCCCCGACGAGCGTCCGGGCGCCGGGAAACTCCGCCGCCAGCTCCTTGGCCCGGCCGGCATCGCGCGCGTGCAGCACGAGCTCGTCCCCGCGGGCGTGCAGCCGCCGCGCGACGGCCGCGCCGATGCCGGAGCCGGCTCCGGTGATCACATGAGTAGCCATGGGGACCATGGTCTCACCGCCGGGTCAGGAGGAGGGGGTGGGCGAGGGCAGGGGCGCGGTGGCGGACCAGAAGTCGGAGCGGACGTTGGGGGTGGGGATCTGGCCGAGGGGGTAGGTGGGGCCGTTGGGCTTGCTGGTCGGCTCGGCGACTTCGGACTTCTCGACGCACGGGGTGACGACCTCGAAGAACGCCTGCCCCTTGTGTCCGATGAGGACACGGATCTGGAAGCCGTCGGATGAGACGGCGTAGATGGCCGGCATCTCCTTGTCCGGCCTGACGCTCTTGATCCTGTAGTCGCTCTCTTCCCAGTGCCGTTGGACCACGCCGAGGAAGTTACCTCGCCGCTGTTCGGAGATGAGCGTCATCACGGTGCGCCGCCGGGACAGGTCGCAGCTCCTGGCCGTCGTCGTGTCATGGACCCAGACGATCTCGGGAGCGACCGACTTCATGGTCGCGTCGAGCATCGCGTCCGCCCGGTCCGCCGCTTCCTGCATGTTCATGTCTGCCGTGCCCCCTCCGCCGTCCTGCATTCCGCATCCCGCCAGCACCACGCTCGCCAGGAGCATGGGTAGGGCAAACCGCATCCGCCGTCCTCGCCGGTTCACCGGTACTCCTCCGTGCTGATCTTCTCGGGCTTCCCGCCCACGATGAAGGCGATGTTGTCGGCGGACTCCTGGTCCTTGGTCGGCGTGAAGTACTGGGAGTGGGCCTTGGTGCCTCCCAGTTCCAGGACCGGGTGGGGTCCGTCGTCGACCTTGAAGCGCTGGGCTCCGAACGCCTCGCTCGCCGGATCCTTGCCGAAGTAGATGTCGTCGTCGCCCCAGTCGAAGACGTCCCCGTAGACCAACGAGCCGATCGGTCCGGCGAGTGCCACCTCGTCCTTCGTGGGCAGGTGGGTGACGGGGTCGTTCTCCGCGGAACCCACGAAGACATGGTTCTTGCCGACCCCCAGGTCCTGCGCCTTGTCGACACCGACGCCCGGGCTGCCGAGCAGGATGACGTCGTCGACGCCCGGAATTCCACCGGACTGCTTGGCTGCCGTGCCCACGGTGAGCGAACCGTAGGAGTGGCCGATGGCCGTCAAGTGGGGGTCGCCGTTCGTGTTGGTCGCCGCGAGCCCCGCCATGAACTGGTTGTACGCGGGGGCTCCCTTATCCGCATTGGCAGTGGACATGACCGTGACGAGGTTCGGGGCGTCGTATCCCAGCCAGACGATCGCCGCACTGGACGGATCCACTTGCCGCGCCCCGAGCGCCGTGTCCTGAGCGCGAATCATCGTGTCCTCGACGAACTCGTCGTCGAGCTTGGTCCCCAGACCCGGTACGTACGCGGACACGTTCTTCGACGTGTCCGGGTTCCCGTACGCCACGATCGCGCGCCCGTTGCCTTCGTCCCCGACGCCCAGCAGGAACATCGGTGGATCGCTCGGCTTGTTCAGCTTGTCCTGGATCATGCGGAGGGCGTCGAGCTTCGTCTCCGCGTCGTCGCCGCCCTTGTGCGCCAGGTCGTCGATCAGCAGCGGCAGGTACCGCCGGTTCGCCTCGTCCCGTGCGACCGCCGGGATGCCGTCCACGCCGCCGATCAGGTCCGGCGCGATGTCGAGGTACTCGCGGCGCTGTTCCTCGCTCAGGCCGTCCCACCAGGCCTTGTACTCGGCCGGGCTCTTGTCCTGCGGCATGGCCTCGTAGAGGTGCTTGCCGGCGGCCGACCGTACGGCCGCCGTGTCCCCGGCGACGTCCTTCAGCGTGGCCGCGGTGACGTCGAGGCCCTTCTCCGCCTTGAGGCCGTTCAGGGTCTTCGCGTAACGGACGTCGATCTCGGACGCGGACCGCAGGGCCCTGGCCACTCGGTCGGCCACGTCCTGTGCCTTCGCCGCGTTCGGGTTGAGCGGCTTGAAGCCCGAGTAGCCCGGGTACAGCGGCGACTGGCCCTTGGGGCCGAAGCCCGGCGGTTCCAGCGGCAGGCGGGCGCTGCCCTGCACCGTGCCACCCGGCGCCTCCTTCTTCGCGCCGGCCAGGTCCTCGACCTCGGCCGCCGGATAGCTCACCGATCCGTCGGCGTGGACGGTGAGGTTCAGGGCGGCGGCGTCCGCGAGGGCCTGCTTCAACTGGGTCTGCGGCTCGGCCAGGTCGCCGGCCAGGCCGTTGAGCGTCGTACGGACGAGCCCGCACTCGCTGTGCAGGTACTGGAAGTTCCGGCTGAGCCGCTGGAGCCGGCCGACGGCCGCCGCCGCGGACTCGCTCTCCTGGGTCTCGCGGAGCTTCGCGGACATCGCCCGGTCGACCCGTGTCCGGTCGGAGTCCGAGCGGCCGGAGACCTGGTGCCAGGCGTCGCCCGCCTGCTCGAACTCGGAGAGCTTCAGGTCGCGGAGCTGCTGCCAGGTGAGGGTGCCCGCCGTCATCGCTTGGTCTCCGGCTTCCCGTGGACCTTGGCGAACTCGTTCCGGACCCCGATGTCGGTCTCGCCCATCTCCTTGGCGACCTTCTGCAGGGCGCCCTGGAGCGCGTCGCACTCGTCGCGTACGGCCGCGAGACGCTCCTCCCAGGACGTGCGTACGGCCGCGAGCGCGGCGACGGCGGTCAGTCCCGCGCCGCCCGTCGTCACCCCCTCGTGGCCGGGGCCGAGGGCGGTCCGGCTCGTCTCCGAACCGGTGCGCAGATCGCCCGCCGTGCCGGCCGCGCTGGTCCAGGGGCCGCCGGTGTGCTTGAGGTTCCCCGGGCCGGAGGCACCGGGTTCGGGAGCCGTGGAGGCGAGGGTCATCCGGGCGTCGCCTTCGAGCGGGCCGAAAACCTCCTGCCAGCGCTGTGAATACGACATGGTCCCCCGTTCCCCCTCGTCCGCGACGTCCGCCGCCCGGAGAGATTAGCGAAACAGGATCACCCGAACGCAACCGCGAAGGGGATCCTCGAGCAGGAAAGGTCCCAACGCCATAGCACCCGCGCTGAGCAGGGCACAAGGGCTGCCCTGCTCAGCTCACGCGGCCCCCGGACCGTTCGCTGACTCAAACCGCGTAGGACTCCAGGAAGGCGAGCGCCTCCGCGCCGTCCTCCGCGAAGAAGACGAGGTCCGAGAGCGGGACGGGCAGGAAGCCCTCCTCTTCCATGCGGCGGAACTGGGTCTTCAAGCCGTCGTAGAAGCCGGCCGTGTTGAGCAGGACGACGGGCTTGGTGTGGTGGCCGTGCTTCTTCAGCTCCAGGATCTCGGTGGCCTCGTCGAGCGTGCCGGTGCCGCCGACCATGATCACGACCGCGTCGGACTTGGCGAGGAGGACGGCCTTGCGCTCGGCGAGGTCCTTGGTGACGACCATTTCGTCCGCGACCGGGCGGGTCTTGGCCGCGAGGAAGTCCACCGAGACGCCGACGAGGCGTCCGCCCGCCTCCTCGACGCCGTCCGCGACGACCTTCATCAGGCCGACGTCGGAGCCGCCCCAGACCAGGGTGTGGCCGGCCTTGCCGAGGCGGGCGGCGAAGTCGCGGGCGGGGGCCGTGTAGCGCTCGTCGAGGTCGGCGGCGGAGAGGAAGACGCAGATGTTCATGGGCTCCACGGTAGGGCCTGGCCGGGTGTCGCCCGCCGGTCGACCACCGACGCCCGGAACTTTCCCCGAAGTTCCCTCCGGGAGCGATGAGTTCCGCGCCCGGCTCCGGTCTGCCCTTCCATGGACGAGGAGAAGACGACGGTGTGCGCGGCCCGCGGCCTGGTCAGGTCGCCGGACGGGACGCGGATCGCCTACGAGCGGTACGGGGACGGGGACGGGACTCCGGTGATCCTGGTGAGCGGGGCGCTGGGCACTGCCGGGAGCGAGCGGGTGCTCGCCGGGCTGCTCGCGCGGCGGTTCCCGGTCGTGGCGTACGACCGGCGCGGCCGCGGCGCGAGCGGGGACAACGGGCCGTACGCGGTGGAGCGGGAGATCGCCGATCTGGCGGCGCTCGTCGACGCCGTGGGCGGCACTGCGGGCACGGCCGCGGTGCACGGCACCGCCTGCGGCGGTGCGCTGGCGCTCGCCGCCGCGGCGGCCGGGGTGCCGGTCGGGCCGGTGTCGGTGTACGAGCCGCCGTACGGCTCCGAGGCGGCGGAACGGCGCGGCCGGGTGCGGGCGCTGCTCGACCGGGGCCGGCGGGGCGAGGCGCTCGACCTGCTGCTCGGCGAAGGCGCCGGTGTGCCCGCGCAACCCCGGCCCGTCCTGGAGGCGTTGACGCACACCCTCGCGTACGACGACGCGGTCGTGGGCGACGGCTCCGTGCCCGCCGCCCGTCTGGGCCGGGTCCACGCGCGCGTGCTGGTGGTCGACGGCGGGGCGAGCCCCTCGTGGACGCGTCGGGTGGCCCGTACGGTCGCGGCGGCGGTCCCGCGCGGCCGGCACCGCACGCTGACCGGCCAGACCCACCAGGTGGCGCCGCACGTCCTGGCGCCGGTCATCGAGGACTTCCTGGAGGACTGCCTGGCGGACGAGGCGGCGGCGACGGGCACCTGAGGCGCCGCCGGGACCCCGGCCTGCTCAGTCGGCTCCGGTCGGGGCAGTCGGCCCGGACGGCTCAGGCAGACCCATGCCTCCGGCCGGCCCAGACCGACTCCGGGGTCGACTCAGGACAGGCCCAGGCCGACTTCGGGGTCGGTTCAGGACCGACTCAAGCCCACTCCAGCCATCCCAGGCCGGCTCCCCCGGCACAGGCGCCCACTCCGGTCGGCTCAGGCCGGCTGCTGTTCCTCCGCCGGGCGCCGGGCCGTCGTCGCGATCGTCGCGGAGCCGACCACGCGGGTGCCGTCGTAGAGCACGATCGCCTGGCCCGGGGCCACGCCCCGGACCGGCTCGTCGAAGGTGACGGTCAGCTCGCCGTCCTCCAGCGCCGCGCTCACCGGCGTCTCGCCGCCGTGGGCGCGCAGCTGGGCGGTGTAGCGGCCGGGGCCCTCGGGAGCGGTGCCGCACCAGCGGGGCTTGATCGCGGTGAGGCCGGTGACGTCCAGGGCCTCGGCGGGGCCGACGGTGACGGTGTTGTTCACGGGCGAGATGTCGAGCACGTAGCGCGGCTTGCCGTCCGGGGCCGGGTGCCCGATCCGCAGGCCCTTGCGCTGGCCGATGGTGAAGCCGTACGCACCCTGGTGGGTGCCCACCTTCGCCCCGGACTCGTCGACGATGTCGCCCTCCGCCGTGCCCAGGTGGGAGGCGAGGAAGCCCTGCGTGTCGCCGTCGGCGATGAAGCAGATGTCGTGGCTGTCGGGCTTCTTCGCGACCGCGAGGCCGCGTCGCTCCGCCTCCGCGCGGATCTCGTCCTTGGTGGTGAGGGTGTCGCCGAGCGGGAACATCGCGTGGGCGAGCTGCTTCTCGTCGAGGACGCCGAGCACGTACGACTGGTCCTTGGCCATGTCGGACGCGCGGTGCAGCTCGCGGCTGCCGTCCTTGTTGAGGACGACGGTCGCGTAGTGGCCGGTGCACACGGCGTCGAAGCCGAGGGCGAGCGCCTTGTCGAGGAGCGCCGCGAACTTGATCTTCTCGTTGCAGCGCAGGCACGGGTTGGGCGTGCGGCCCGCCTCGTACTCCGCGACGAAGTCCGCGACCACGTCCTCGCGGAAGCGCTCGGCGAGGTCCCACACGTAGAACGGGATGCCGATGACGTCGGCGGCCCGCCGGGCGTCGCGCGAGTCCTCGATGGTGCAGCAGCCCCGCGCGCCGGTGCGGAAGGACTGCGGGTTCGCGGAGAGGGCCAGGTGCACACCGGTGACGTCGTGGCCGGCCTCGACGGCACGGGCGGCGGCGACGGCCGAGTCCACTCCGCCGGACATGGCGGCGAGGACCCGGAGCGGGCGGGTGGGGGTGCTCTGCGACGGAGTCTGCGGCGGGGTCTGAGTCATAGCCCTACCAGGGTACGGGGCCGGGGAACCGTGGTCGCCCGGGTAAGCGTTCTCGATCACATGGGGAACATGGGGAGCGGCGGGGCTGGGAAGAAGACGGCCCGTAAGAAGGGCTCGGGGAAGGCTGCCGGGAAGGGTGCGGGCAAGGGCGCCGGGGACAAAGGGCCCTCGCGACGCGCCGTCCTGCTCGGCGGCACCGTCGCCGTCGCCGGTGCGGCCGTCTTCGCGCGGGACGAGCTGGCGCGCTTCTGGTGGCGTCTGCCCGGCATGGAGAAGAAGCGGGTCGAGGGCGAGCTCGACCACAAGGGCGCGGAGTGGACGGCGGCCTCGCGGGCGAACCTGCGGCGGGCCGACCGCCCGGACGACTACGCCGTCGACCGGGTCGTCATCCATGTCGTGCAGGGCAGCTACCGGTCCGCCGTGAAGGTCTTCAAGGACCCCGCGCACGGGGCCGCCGCGCACTACGTGGTCCGCAAGGACGGGCACGTCGCGCAGATGATCAGGGAGCTCGACGTGGCCTTCCACGCCGGGAACCGGGACATGAACGAGCGCAGCATCGGCATCGAGCACGAGGGCTTCGTCGACCGCCCGCAGGACTTCACGCGGGCGATGTACGAGGGCTCGGCCCGGCTCACGGCCGACATCTGCGCCCGGTACGGCATCCCCGTGGACCGGGAGCACATCATCGGCCACGTGGAGGTCCCGGGCACGGACCACACGGACCCGGGCCCGCACTGGGACTGGGACCGCTACATGGCGCTCGTACGGAAGGAGCGCGCGAAGCTCCCGTCCGGCGGGTGAGACCTGCGGCCACCGGCCCCGCCCGACGCCCACCCGCGTGGGCCGGTGCGCCCGACGCCCACCCGCGGGGCGGTTGCGCCCGACGCCCACCGGCTGAGGCCGGTGGTCCCACGCTCACCCGCTGGGGCCGGCGAGCCCCACGCCCACCCGCGGGGGCCGGTGGCGGTCGGGCGGACGGCCGGGCCTCACCTCACGGCAGCCGTCAGGGCGGGCACGGCAGCCGTCAGGGCGGGCACGCCGGCCGTCAGGGCGGGCGCGCCGGCCGTCAGGGCGGGTGCGCCGGCCGTCAGGGCGGGTGCGCCGGCCGTCAGCTGAGGCCCGCGCTGCGGGCCCGCTCCACGGCCGGGCCGATGGCCTCGGCGACCGCCGCGACGTCCTCCTTGGTGGAGGTGTGGCCGAGGCTGAAGCGGAGGGTGCCGCGGGCCAGGTCCGGGTCGGCGCCGGTGGCGAGCAGGACGTGGCTGGGCTGGGCGATGCCGGCGGTGCAGGCCGAGCCGGTGGAGCACTCGATGCCGGCGGCGTCCAGGAGCAGCAGCAGGGAGTCGCCCTCGCAGCCGGGGAAGGTGAAGTGGGCGTTGGCGGGCAGCCGGTCGACCGGGTCGCCGCCGAGGATCGCGTCGGGGACGGCGGCGCGGACGGCGGCGACGAGCTCGTCGCGCAGGGCGCCGACGCCGGTCGCGAACTCCTCGCGGCCCTCGGCGGCGAGCCGCCCGGCCACGGCGAACGCGGCGACGGCGGGCACGTCGAGGGTGCCGGAGCGTACGTGCCGCTCCTGGCCGCCGCCGTGCAGGACGGGTACGGGGGTGTGCTCGCGGCCGAGGAGCAGGGCGCCGATGCCGTACGGGCCGCCGATCTTGTGGCCGGAGACGGTCATGGCGGCCAGCCCCGAGGCGGCGAAGTCGACCGGAACCTGACCGAAGGCCTGCACCGCGTCGGCGTGCAGGGGCACGTCGAACTCGGCTGCGACATCGGCGAGTTCGCGGACCGGCATGATCGTGCCGATCTCGTTGTTGGCCCACATGACGGTGGCGAGGGCGACGGAGCCGGGATCGCGGGCGATGGCCTCGCGCAGGGCCTCGGGGTGGACCCGGCCGTACGTGTCGACCGGCAGGTATTCGACGGTGGCGCCCTCGTGCGTGGCGAGCCAGTCGACGGCGTCGAGGACGGCGTGGTGCTCGACGGGGCTGGCGAGGACCCGGGTGCGGCGCGGGTCGGCGGCGAGCCGTGACCAGTACAGGCCCTTCACTGCGAGGTTGTCGGCCTCCGTGCCGCCGGAGGTGAGGACGACCTCGCTGGGGCGGGCGCCGAGCGCCCCGGCGAGGGTCTCGCGGGCCTCCTCGACGGTCCGCCGCGCGCGGCGGCCGGCCGCGTGCAGCGAGGAGGCGTTGCCCGTGACGGCGAGCTGGGCGGTCATCGCCTCGATCGCCTCGGGAAGCATGGGCGTGGTCGCGGCGTGGTCGAGGTAAGCCATGGTGGGGACGATTCTACGAGGCGGTTCACGCGCCGGCCCCGGCCGGTCGGGCAGGCGGCCGGTTTGCGTCACCCCCGCCCGTGGAGCGCGACGGTCTCCGCGGCCACCGCGGCGAGGTAGCCCCTGGCGGCGGCCATGGCGAGGACCTCGAGGCCGGCGCCCATGGCGAGCAGCGGACGGAGTGCGCCGAGCTCGGCGACGGCGAGTTCGACGGTGGTCCATTCGGCCTCGGCCCTGGGCGGTGACAGCAGCCGGTCGGACTTCACCGCGCCACGCTAGCGGCCGTGCGGGGGCCGGGGCCCGTCCGCGGATCAGTCGCGCGGGGCGCGGGCCAGCTGGCGGGACTGGGCGACCAGTCGGCCGGCGCTGTCCCAGACCTCGGCGTCCTCCTCCAGGAAGCCGCCCGCGAGGTTGCGGGTGGTGATGGAGACGCGCAGCGGGCCGGGGGCCGGGCGGCAGCGGACGTGGGTGGTGAGCTCGACGGTGGGGGTCCAGCCCTTGAGGCCCAGCTCGAAGGAGGTCGGCGGGAGCGCGTCGACGGCGAGGAGCAGGGAGAACGGGTCGGGCTGGCGGCCGTCGGCGAGGCCGAACCAGGCGCGCATCTCGCCCTTGCCGGAGGGCGCCCCGACGGCCCAGCCGACGCAGGCGGGGTCGATGCGGAGGTCGAGCCGGTCGGCGATGGCGGAGGAGCCGGGGATCCGCGGGGCCGGGTTGTCGGCGGCGCTGAAGCACTGCTCGACGGGGGCGAACGCGGGCGGGGTCGCGGTGGTGCGGACGTCGTCCGTGAGGGCGTCGAGGTCGCCGTACGAGGCCAGGACGCGGATCCGCTCGACCTCGGTGCCGTCCTCGGCGTACTGGAAGAGGGAGGCCGTGCCGGTGGAGAGCGTGCGGCCGGTGCGGACGGTCTCGGTGCGGATCACCGCCGGGCCGGGCACGGACGGCGTGAGGTAGTGCGCCGAGATCGTGAACGGGTCCGGGTGCGGCAGGTGGTCGCCGAGCGCGCGGCCGAGGAGAGCGAGGAGGTAGCCGCCGTTGACGGCGTGGATGATCGTCCAGCCGGCGGAGAGTTCGGCGTCGTAGACGCCGGGCTCGCGGAGGGTGACGGCGGTGTCGCGGTCGAACTCGCTCGTGGCGGCGGCGCTCGACGTCTCGATGCTGCTCGTGCTCATATCAGCGACGGTACAGGATTCAGCTACTGAGCGGTAGCTTTTTCGGGTTCCTCACGGGCGGACGAGCGCCGGTTCCAGGCACGCGGCGCGCGCCAGTGGTAGCGCATCGCGAGCAGCCGCAGCAGGAAGGCGGCGAGCACGGCCGTCGCACTGGTGTACGCGTTGAGCACGTCGAAGCGGATGCACAGCACGACCATCGTCGCGCCCACGATCGCCGGCACGGCGTACAGGTCCCGGTCCCAGCGCAGCAGCGACGGCACCTCGTTGGCGAGCACGTCGCGCAGTACACCGCCGCCGACGGCCGTGGCGAGGCCGAGCGCGGCGGAGGAGGTGAGGCCGAGGCCGTAGTCGTACGCCTTGGTCGTGCCGGTGACGCAGAACAGTCCGAGGCCGGCGGCGTCGAAGACGTTGACCGCGGTCTGGGTGCGTTCGACCTGCGGGTGGAGGAAGAAGACGAGCACGGTCGCGACCAGCGGCATGAGGAAGTAGCCGAGATCGGTGAACGCGGCCGGGGGCACGGCCCCGATGATCAGGTCGCGCAAGAGCCCGCCGCCGAGCGCCGTGACCTCGGCGAGGACGGCGATGCCGAAGACGTCGAAGTTCTTGCGGACGGCGAGCAGGGCGCCGGAGATGGCGAAGACGAAGATGCCGACCAGGTCCAGGGCGTGCTGGACGGACGGATTGAACAGATCGTGGAGCACCGAACCATTGTCCCGGTTCGGAGCCCCCGGCTCGCGCCCCCCGTGGCGGGCACGGCGCCGGCACGGGTGAGGCCCCGCTGCCGGACGGCAGCGGGGCCTCACTCACGCGTCACGCCTTGGGCGCGTCGTCCACCTTCGCGTCGGCGGGCTCGGAGTCCGCCACCACGTCGGCGGGCTCGGAGTCCGCCACCACGTCGGCGGGCTCGGGGTCCGCCACCGCGTCGGCGGGCTCGGAGCCCTCGACCGCGTCGGCGGGCTCGGGGTCCGCCACCGCGTCGGCGGGCTCCGCGGCGTCCGTCGGCTCGGTGTCCTCCACCGGTTCGGCGTCCGCCCGCTCCCCCGTCGCCTGCGCCGGGATCTCTGCCGGGGCGTCGGCGGGCGTCTCCTCGGCGGAGGCGGGAGCGGAGGACTCCTCGCCCCCGCGGGTGATCGTGCCCTCGGCGATCTCGCGGGCGAAGTGGCAGGCCACCTTGTGGCCGTCGCCGAGGTCCGTCAGCTCCGGACGCTCCGTCGCGCAGCGCGTGGCCTGGGCCCACGGGCAGCGGGTGTGGAAGCGGCAGCCGGCCGGCGGGTTGGCCGGGGACGGGAGGTCGCCGTGGAGCAGGATGCGCTCGCGGCGTTCCTCGACCTCGGGGTCCGGGACCGGCACCGCGGACATCAGGGCCTTGGTGTACGGGTGCATGGGCTCCGCGTACAGCGCGTCGCTCGGCGCCTCCTCGACCAGCGAGCCGAGGTACATCACGCCGATGACGTCCGAGATGTGCCGCACCACGGCGAGGTCGTGGGCGATGACCAGGTAGGTCAGGCCCATCGACTCCTGGAGCTCCTCCAGGAGGTTGATGACCTGGGCCTGGATGGAGACGTCGAGCGCCGACACCGGCTCGTCGCAGATGATGACGTCCGGTTCGAGCACCAGGGCCCGCGCGATGCCGATGCGCTGGCGCTGGCCGCCGGAGAACTCGTGCGGGTAGCGGGAGAGGGCGTTGGCGGGCAGGCCCACCTTCGCCAGGATCTCCTTGATCTTCTCCCGGCGCTCGTCCTGGTTCGCGCCGATCCCGTGGGCGGCCATGCCCTCGCTCAGGATCGACTCGATGTTCTGCCGCGGGTTGAGGCTGCCCAGCGGGTCCTGGAAGACCATCTGGAGCCGGCGGCGGAAGGAGCGCAGCTCCTTCTCGGAGAGCTTGGCCACGTCGGTGCCGTCGAGCACCACCGAGCCGTCGGTGACGTCGACCAGGCGCAGCACCGCGCGCCCGAGGGTCGTCTTGCCGCAGCCCGACTCGCCGACCAGGCCGTAGGTCTGGCCCGCCTCGACCGACAGCGAGACGCCGTCGACGGCGTAGACGTGCCCCACCGTGCGGTCGAAGAGGATGCCCTTCCTGACGGGGAAGTGGACCTTCACTCCGTCGAGTTCCAGCAGGCTCATGCCGGGACCTCCGTGGTGGCCAGGACCGGGTTGACGCAGCGGGCGCGGTGTCCGGCCTCACGCGGTTCGGTCAGTGCGGGCGTGCCGGTGAGGCAGTCCATCTCGTACCGGTCGCACCGCGGCGCGAAGGCGCAGCCCTCGGCCCAGGCGATCTGGTCGTTGATGGACCCGCGGATGGGGTGCAGCGGCTCGCCGCGCGGGGCGTCGAGCCGGGGGATGGAGCCGAGCAGCCCGTGGGTGTACGGGTGCGTCGGGTGGGCGAACAGCTCGCGGCGGGCGGCGGATTCGACGACCTTGCCCGCGTAGAGCACGTTCACCTGGTCGCACAGGCCGGCGACGACACCCAGGTCGTGGGTGATCATCAGCAGCGCGGTGCCCTCCTGGTCGACCAGTTCCTTGAGGAGTTCGAGGATCTGGGCCTGGATGGTGACGTCGAGCGCGGTCGTCGGCTCGTCGGCGATGAGCAGGCGCGGGGCGCAGGCCACCGCCATGGCGATGAGCGCGCGCTGCCGCATGCCGCCGGACAGCTGGTGCGGGAACTCCTTGAGCCGCCGGTTCGGGTCGGGGATGCCGACCCGGTCGAGCAGGTGGGCGGCCTCCTTGCGGGCTGCCTCGCCCTTCAGGCCCCGGTGGCGCTGGAGGATCTCGGTGACCTGGACGCCGATGGGGACGACCGGGTTCAGCGAGGACAGCGGGTCCTGGAAGATCATCGCCAGGTCACGGCCGCGCATGTCGCGCATCTTGCCGGGGCTGAGCGTGAGCAGGTCCGTGCCGTCGAAGTCGGCGCGCCCGCCGAGCGTGACGCCCTTGGCCGGGAGGAGGCCCATGAGGGCGAGCGAGGTCACGGACTTGCCGCAGCCCGACTCGCCGACGAGGCCGACGACCTGGCCCTGGTCGACGCTGAAGGAGACGCCGTTGACCGCCCGGACGTCCTTGCGGCCGCGGCCGCCGAAGGTGACGGTGAGTTCGTCCACGGTGAGCAGTGGCATGACTAACCTCGCAGCTTCGGGTCGAGCGCTTCGCGCATGGCCTCGCCGAGCAGGGTGAAGCCGAGGGCCGTGATGATGATGCCGACCGCCGGGTACACGGACATCATCGGCGCGTTGTCGAAGAACCGCTGCGCCGAGGAGAGCATCACGCCCCACTCCGGGACCGCGGGGTCGGGGTTGCCGAGGCCGAGGTAGGACAGCGCGGCCGCCTCGATGATGGCGGTGGCGAGGCTGAGCGTGGCCTGGACGATCACCGGGCTCAGCGAGTTCGGCATGATCTGGGTGAGCACGATGCGCCGCTTGCGGATGCCGAGGGAGCGGGCCGCGAGCACGTAGTCGCTGCGGCCCTGGGCGAGCATCGAGCCGCGCAGCAGGCGGGCGAAGATCGGCACCTGCACCACGCCGACGGCGATCATCACGGTGGTCAGGGACTGGCCCATCACGGCGGCGATGGACACGGCGAGGAGCAGCGAGGGCAGCGCCAGCATGATGTCGGTGACGCGCATGATGAAGGAGTCGATGCGCTGGCCGGCGCGCCCGCCGAGGGTGGCTGCCGCGCCGGAGACCGCGCCGATGACCGCGCCCGCGACCAGGCCGATGAGCATGGAGACGACGCCGACGAGCAGCGTCTGCCGGGCGCCCACGAGGAAGCGGGAGAACAGGTCGCGGCCCAGGTGGTCGAGACCGAACCAGTTGTCGGCGCGCGCGCCGACGAACTTGCCCTGGTTGGGGAAGACCTCGCCGCGCCAGGTCTGCTCGACCGGCCCGTACGGGGCGACCCAGGGGCCGACGACCGCGACGACCACGAAGAGGGCGATCACGACGGCGCCGATGACGGCCATCTTGCTGGCGCGCAGCCGGCGCAGTGCCTCGCGCCAGAGGCTGGCCCCAGTCGAGTGCTCGGTCTTCGCCGTGAGTTCGGCGAGCCGGTCGATCTTCGACGTGTTGGTGGATATCAGGCTCATCAGTGCACCCGCACCCTCGGATCGATGACGCTGTACAGGAGATCGACCAGCAGGTTGATCAGGACGTACACCATCGCGATGAACATGATGAAGCCGACGAGCACCGGGTAGTCACGGGCGTCGATGGCGGTACGGATGAACTGGCCGATGCCGCCGAACGAGAAGACGGACTCGGTGAGGACGGCGCCGGACAGCAGGCTTCCGGTGAGCAGGCCGACGGCGGTGACGACGGGCAGCATCGCGTTGCGCAGGATGTGCCGGCCGCGCACGACGCGGCGCTCCAGGCCCTTGGACTCGGCGGTGCGGACGTAGTCCTCGCCGAGGACCTCCAGGACGCTGGCGCGGGTCATGCGCACGATGACCGCGAGCGGGATGGAGGAGAGGGCGATCGCGGGCAGCACCAGGTGCGAGATCGCGTCCCAGCTGGCGTCGAACTCGCCGGTGAGCAGGCCGTCGAGGACGGCGAAGCCGGTCACGTTCGTAGCGTCGAGTCCGGTGGACTGACGGCCGAAGCTGGGGAAGACGCCGAGCTGGACGGCGAAGACGCCCTTGAGGAGCAGGGCGAGGAAGAAGACCGGGATGCAGATGCCGACCAGCGAGCCGGAGACGGAGGCCACGTCGATCCAGCCGCCGCGCTTGCGGGCCGCCAGATAGCCGAGCGGGATGCCGACGACGGTGGCGATGATCATGGCGGCGATGCCGAGTTCCACCGTGGCGGGGAAGCGCAGCACGAACTCGTCCCAGACCGGCTGTCCGGTCTGCACGGAGGTGCCGAGGTCGAGGTTGAACAGCCGCTTCAGGAAGCGTCCGTACTGGATGTAGACCGGCTGGTCGAGTCCCAGCGTGCGGTTGATACGTGCCACGTCGGCTTCGGTCGCCCGCTCGCCCAGGATCGCTGAGGCGGGTCCGCCGGGCAGTCGGTTCAGCCAGAGGAACAGCAGGACCGACAGGCCGAGCAGGGTGGGTATGAGCTGGAGAAGTCGTCGTACGACGAGTCGCAACACCCCGCGTGCCCCTTTCTTGCGTGGTTCGGGAGTCGGATGCGCGGACGCCCGGTCACGGAGGAACGCGTGACCGGGCGGACCGCTTACGGGGTGTTACTTGAAGGAGACCTCGGCGAAGCTCTCCTGCGTGAGCGGGGAGACGTTCGGCGGGTTGACGTTCTTGCCGAACGCGATGGCCGGCGGCGAGGACGTCAGCGGGAGACCCGGCAGGTAGTCCATGATCGCCTCGTTGGCGGCCTTGTACAGGTCCGTGCGCTTGGTCGGGTCGCCCTGGAGCGAGCCCGCCTTCACCGCGGTGAAGACCTTGTCGTCCTTGAAGCCCCACTGCTTGTCGGGCTCGGCGAACCAGGTGCCGATGAAGTTGTAGCCGTCGTTGAAGTCACCGGTCCAGCCCAGCATGTGCAGGGCGCAGGAGCCGGCCTCGACCGCGTCCAGGTAGTCCGGGTTCCACTTCAGCGGCTTCGGGGTGACCTTGATGCCGGCCTTCTCGAGGTCGGCCTTGATCAGCTCGAAGATGTCCTGCGGAGCGGGCATGTACGGGCGGGTGACCTCGGTCGGGTAGCACATCTCGATCGAGAGGTTGCTCGCGCCGGCGGAGGCGAGGAGCTGCTTGGCCTTGGCCGTGTCGAAGGGGTACTTCTTCACGTTCTCGGACCAGCCGGCGACCGTGTCGGGCATGAACTGGGTCGCGACCTTGCCGCCCGCGGGCAGCTGGGTCTTGACGATGTTCTCGCGGTCCACGGCGTGCGCGATGGCCTGGCGGACCTCGGGCTTCTGCAGCGCCGGGTTCTTCGTCTGCGTCATACCGAGGTAGAGCAGGTTGAAGACGTCACGGGTCGGCACCTTGAAGCCGGCGCTCTCCAGCGTCTTGATGTCGGCGGGCGCGACCAGGTCGTAGCCGTCGATGTCACCGGCCTGCAGCGCCTGACGGCGGCCGTCCTCGGTGTCGATCGTGCGGATGACCAGGTTCTTCACCTTGGCCTTGTCGCCCCAGTAGTCGTCGAAGCGGGTGAGGGCGACCTCCTTGTTGCCCTTGTTCCACTTCGTGATCTTGTACGGGCCGGTGCCGGCGACCGTGCCGGCCTCCTGGCTGTACTTGGGGTACGTGATGGCGTCGCCCTTGGCGCTCGCCTCCTGCTTCTCGTACTCCTTGATCGCCTTCGGCGAGTGGATCGCGAGGGCCTGGAGCGAGAAGCCGCCGGGCAGGTTGGCCGAGGGCTTGAGGACCTCGATGACCGCCGTGTTCTCGTCCTTCGCGGTGCAGGACTTGTAGTTCGGCGCGGGGGCTTCCTTGTCCTCGTTCTTCGCGAAGCCACCCATGATGTCCTGCCAGTAGGTGGAGATCGCGGAGGACTGGTAGGTGCCCTTCCAGTTGAACCAGTGGTCGTAGTTCGCGCAGACCGCGGCGGCGTTGAACGCCTCGCCGTCGTGGAACTTGACGCCCTTGCGCAGGTTGAACGTCCAGACCGTGCCCTCAGGGTTGCTGGACCACTTCTCGGCGAGACCGCCGACCAGCTTGCTGCCGCCGGACTCGTGCTCGAGCAGCGCCTCGAAGGCCTGCCGGGTGACGCGGAAGGTCTCGCCGTCCGCGGCGAGGGACGGGTCGAGAGAGGCCGGGTCGCCGGGAGCGCCGAAGACGAAGGTGTCCTTCGCTCCGTCCTTGTCCCCGTCCTTGCCCCGCTCGCTCGCGCAGCCGGTGGCGATGAGGCCGACCGCGAGGGCCGCCGTCAAAGCCCGGGCTGACCGGGACGTGAATATTCGCATGGGTCCACCCCTGGGTCGCCATGTGTGGTCGGTCTGACCGGCCGAACGCTACTGGCGAGTGACGCGGCAGAGAACAGTCCGCATAGCGGTGATATCAAGCTGAGACCCGGACAGTTGGCAAATCGGGCGGATGCGGGACATCGCAGCGTCGCCGTCCGAAAGCGGAGCCAAAACCTCAGCTCGGCAAGGCATTTCGGCAGGGTTTCCGCGATGTGTCGGCGACGGTTCAGCGGTGGTGCGCGGGCGGGTAGCCGTAGCCCGACTGGTGAGACGCGGCGCCCGGTCCCGCGGCATGCGCGTCACGGTCGTAGAAGGGGCGGGCGTGGGCGTACAGCCACATCGCGACCGGGTCGTACGTGTCGGACATGGCCACCGTGGAGACGGGCAGCCCGTCGGGGACGGCGGAGACCGTCTGGTGCATCATCGCCCGGACCGCCTCCACGGAGGCCGGCGAGGAGTCGTACAGGTCGAGGCCGATGGCGAGGTACGGGGAGCCCAGCGCGGGCTGCACCCAGGCGCGGCGCAGCGAGCGGACGGCCGGGGTGCGGTGGGCGTTCTGCGTGAGCAGGGCGTAGAACTGGGGGATCTCGACGGCGGGTTCGGACAGCCGCAGCGGTCCCGCGGGCATCCGGTCGAGGCCGGTGGCGATGCGGCGCAGGTCGGCCCACGGGATGCCGACGCCGCCGCCGGGCGCGTGCGGGTTGAGCCAGATGCCCCAGCGGTCGGGGTAGAGGGCGCGGGCGATCTCGAGGCCGGTGACGAGCTCGTGGGCGCGGTTCCAGCCGGAGGCGGCCAGCTCCTGGGCGGAGGTGACGCACGGCGCGTAGCCGTAGCCGTCGACCTCCATGTTGCCGTACTGGGCGTCGGGCGAGCCGGGTGCGCCCTGCCAGAGCAGCATCCACACCTCGGAGCCGGCGAGGGCGTGCAGCAGCTGCTCGTAGGCGTCATGACGCCCGGGTGCCACCTGGCGCAGCATGTGCTCGACCTGTCCGGTCGCAGCGGTGCCTGACGCGCTCACCGTGGGTCCCGCCCCTCTTTCGTACGGCTCGGCTCGTGGATCGGTTCAGCTTGGTGTCCGGCCGGAGGTCCGGCTCGGGGTTCGACTGGCAGTTCAGCTTAGACGGGGGGTCTGTCACACGGCGGCGCGCTGGAAGAAGGGGCGCACCTTGTCCAGCATCCAGTCGCCGACCGGGTCCTGGGCCACGTCGAGGAGGATCAGGTTGACCGGCCAGGCGACCTCGACGCGGCCGAGGGCCCGGCCGAGGGCGTCGAGCGGGGCGTTCCGGTCGGCCTCGGGGCCGGTGAGCTGGACGCCGACGAAGAGGGCGGGTTCGGTGCCCTCGACGCTGGCGAGGGCCCGCCGTGCGGAGTGGACGACGCCGGTGGCCGCGAACTCGGCGGAGGCGGCGGCGAGGAAGTCGACCGGGTCGTCCTGCCAGTCGGGCTCGAAGAGGCGGACCCGGCCGCCGGTGGCGGGCCCGTCGAGGGCGGTGCGGCCGGCGCGGCAGAGTTCGGCGACGGCGGGCGGCGGCAGCGGGACGCCGACGGTGCCGCCGGGGTTCACGGCGATGCCGAGCTGCGGCGGCAGCCCGCGGGCGAAGTCGCGGGCCGGGGCGACGGTGTACGACATGTGCGCGCCGACGCAGGCGAGGAACTGCTGCTCGGAGCTGAAGACGGGCACGTAGGCGCCGCCCTCGATCTCCATGGTGGGCAGGTCGAGGTCGGTGCTGTCGGGTCCGCCGCCGTTGGGCAGCGGCACCCAGACGGGGCTGCGGCCGAGGACCTCGACGAGGCGCCCTCCGGCGGAGGGGCTGCCGAGGGAGGCGGCCAGTACTTCCTCGAGCTCATTGCCCGGCCACGTCACGTCCACGGTCCTCGTCGTCCCCTTTCCCGGCACTTCCCCGGCACCCGGCGCGGATCCGCCGGACAGGCCGTATGCACCTTAATGGCGCTCCGGCACCCCTGTGACCGGAAAGGACGCCCGAAGGGGCCGGAGTGGTTCACGCCACGTCGCGGAATCCGATCTTCCGCAGGGCGTCGGCGGCAGCGCGGTCGAGCAGGGTCACCGAGGCGCAGCCGGGCGGCAGCGCGCCCGCCTCGGCGGTGCGCACCAGACGGCCCACGGCGCGGCGGTGCCGGGCGAAGGCGTACGAGGAGACGCCGCGGCCGCGGTCCCGCTGGCCGGCCCGGGCGGTGTCCGGGTCGACGTCGAGCAGGATCAGGTGCAGGGCGGCGCCGCGCCTGCGGGCCTCGCGGGCGAGCCAGCCGCGCACCCAGGACTGGGTGCCGCAGTCGTGGACGATCACCCCGGCGCCGGTGCGCAGGGCGCGGCGCAGGCCCGCGTAGTGGGCGATCCGGGCGAGCGGGCGGTAGACGGCGTACGGCAGGAAGCGGGGCAGCCGGCCCTCCCAGCGCTCCCGGGTGTGCTGGGAGTCGACGGCGCGGCCCTCGGCGGCCCGGCTCATCAGCGTGGACTTCCCGGCGCCGGGGAGCCCGGAGACGACCACGACGTCACCGGTGGCGTAGGTGAGCACGCGGGGGCTGCGGCCCTCGCGCTCGCGAAGGTCGCGCAGCAGCCGCGCGCGGCGCCTGGTGCGGGCGCGCTCGCGTGTGCGGGCCCGGGCGACCGCCCGCTGCGGCGGTATCCCGGTGTTCGTGGCCGCGGCCGCGACACCGGTGCGCTGGATCGTCATCGCTTCTCCCCCTGTCGGGTCTGCGAAGACCCTTGCCCACGCAGTGTAAAGAGGCGGTAATGCGGCACAAGCGATTTGCCGCGCGGATCCGCCGTGCAATGATGGGCGCGCCACGCGCTCGCCCGAGCGCGCACAACCTCATACCGGCCGCTCGAATCCGCGCGGGAGAGTTCCGGTCGCCGGCGCAGTCGCGCCGCGTCGCCCGGGCGCCGAAGGAGCAAGTACCTCCCTTGAATCTCTCAGGCCCCGTACCGCGTGGATGAGGCAGATCTGAAAAGCGGGACGCCCTGTCGCGTCCCCACCCAAGGTGCAAGCCGAGGATGCCCTCGGTGAACCTCTCAGGTTCCATGACAGATGGGGAGGAACGTCCTCACCGTCTTGTCATGTCGTGCCCTGCACGCCCTGGGACCCGGGAGCCACCCGATGAGCACTGCCCCCCGTCTGACCGCCCTCGACGCGCTGCACCGTTCGCTGGGCGCGACCATGACCGACTTCGCGGGCTGGGACATGCCGCTGCGGTACGGCAGCGAGCGCGACGAGCACACCGCCGTCCGCACCAAGGCCGGCCTCTTCGACCTCTCCCACATGGGCGAGATCACCGTCACCGGGCCGCAGGCGGCGGAACTGCTCGACTTCGCCCTGGTGGGGAACATCTCCACGATCGGCGTCGGCCGTGCGCGCTACACGATGATCTGCCAGGAGGACGGCGGCATCCTCGACGACCTGATCGTCTACCGCCTCGGCGAGACGGAGGCCGCGTCTTCTCAGTACATGGTCGTCGCCAACGCCTCCAACGCCCAGGTCGTCCTGGACGCGCTGGTGGCCCGCTCCGGGGGATTCGACGCCGAGGTGCGCGACGACCGCGACGCGTACGCGCTGATCGCCGTCCAGGGCCCGGAGTCCCCCGGCATCCTGAAGCAGCTCACCGACGCCGACCTGGACGGCCTGAAGTACTACGCGGGCCTCCCGGGCACCGTCGCCGGTGTCCCCGCCCTCATCGCGCGCACCGGCTACACGGGCGAGGACGGCTTCGAGCTGTTCCTGAAGCCGGAGCACGCGGAGGGCGTGTGGCAGGCGCTCACCGAGGCGGGCCAGGACGTCGGCCTGATCCCCTGCGGCCTGTCCTGCCGCGACACGCTGCGCCTCGAGGCGGGCATGCCGCTGTACGGCCACGAGCTGACCACCGCGCTCACGCCCTTCGACGCGGGCCTCGGCCGGGTCGTGAAGTTCGAGAAGACCACGAACGAGGGCCGCTTCGTCGGCCGCGAGGCCCTGGAGAAGGCGGCCGAGCGCGCCGAGACCGCCCCGCCGCGCAAGCTGGTCGGCCTGGTCGCCGAGGGCCGCCGGGTGCCCCGCGCCGGGATGTCCGTGGTCGCGAACGGCGAGGTCGTCGGCGAGATCACCTCCGGCGCCCCGTCCCCGACCCTGGGCAAGCCGATCGCCATGGCGTACGTGGACGCGGCCTTCGCCGAGCCCGGCACGGAGGGCGTCGGCGTCGACATCCGCGGCGCGCACGAGCCGTACACGGTCGTGGCGCTGCCGTTCTACAAGCGCCAGAAGTGACCATGGGGCCGAGGCCCCGTCGGCGCCCGGACGCGAGCCGGACGTGACGCGTCCGTCTCAGTCCGCGTCTCACCCCGTAAGACCCACGTTCATCAGTACTCCCCCGATCCAGGAGAATCAGGTCATGAGCAACCCCCAGCAGCTGCGCTACAGCAAGGAGCACGAGTGGCTGTCGGCCGTCGAGGACGGCGTCGCCACGGTCGGCATCACCGAGCACGCGGCGAACGCGCTCGGCGACATCGTGTACGTCCAGCTCCCGGAGGTCGGTGCCACCGTCACCGCGGGCGAGGACTGTGGCGAGCTGGAGTCGACCAAGTCCGTCAGCGAGCTGTACTCCCCCGTGACCGGTGAGGTCGTCGCGGCCAACCAGGACGTCGTCGACGACCCGGCGCTGGTGAACTCCGCCCCGTTCGAGGGCGGCTGGCTGTTCAAGGTGCGCATCACGGACGAGCCGGGCGACCTGCTCTCCGCCGACGAGTACACCGCCTTCACCGCCGGCTAACCGAGACCCCCTAGGGATCGATTCATGTCGCTTCTGAACACCCCTCTCCACGAGCTGGACCCGGACGTCGCCGCCGCCGTCGACGCCGAGCTCCGCCGCCAGCAGTCCACCCTCGAGATGATCGCCTCGGAGAACTTCGCTCCGGTCGCGGTCATGGAGGCCCAGGGCTCGGTCCTCACCAACAAGTACGCCGAGGGCTACCCGGGCCGCCGCTACTACGGCGGCTGCGAGCACGTCGACGTGGCCGAGCAGATCGCGATCGACCGGATCAAGGACCTGTTCGGCGCCGAGTACGCCAACGTGCAGCCGCACTCCGGCGCCTCCGCCAACCAGGCCGCGCTGTTCGCGATCGCCCAGCCCGGCGACACGATCCTCGGCCTCGACCTGGCGCACGGCGGCCACCTCACCCACGGCATGCGCCTGAACTTCTCCGGCAAGCAGTTCAACGTGGTCGCGTACCACGTGGACGAGGCCGGTCTGGTGGACATGGCCGAGGTCGAGCGCCTCGCCAAGGAGCACCGCCCGAAGGTGATCATCGCCGGCTGGTCGGCGTACCCGCGTCAGCTGGACTTCGCCGAGTTCCGCCGGATCGCCGACGAGGTCGAGGCGTACCTGTGGGTCGACATGGCCCACTTCGCCGGCCTGGTCGCCGCCGGTCTGCACCCGAACCCGGTCGAGTACGCGGACGTGGTGACCTCCACCACGCACAAGACGCTCGGCGGCCCGCGCGGCGGCATCATCCTGGCGAAGAAGGAGTTCGCGAAGAAGCTGAACTCCTCGGTCTTCCCCGGCTTCCAGGGCGGCCCGCTGGAGCACGTGATCGCGGCCAAGGCCGTGTCCTTCAAGGTCGCCGCCTCGGAGGAGTTCAAGGAGCGCCAGCAGCGCACGCTGGACGGCGCCCGGATCATCGCCGAGCGCCTGGTCCAGGACGACGTCACGCAGCACGGCGTCTCCGTCCTGTCCGGCGGCACCGACGTCCACCTGCTCCTGGTCGACCTGCGCGACAGCGAGCTGGACGGCCAGCAGGCCGAGGACCGCCTCCACGAGGTGGGCATCACGGTCAACCGGAACGCCGTTCCGAACGACCCGCGCCCGCCGATGGTCACCTCCGGCCTGCGCATCGGCACGCCGGCCCTCGCCACCCGCGGCTTCCAGGCCGAGGACTTCCGCGAGGTCGCCGACATCATCGCCGAGACGCTGAAGCCCGGCTTCGACGCCGAGGCCCTGAAGGCCCGCGTGACCGCTCTGGCCGAGAAGCACCCGCTGTACCCCGGCCTGAAGTAATTTCGTACGCTTTAGTTCCAGGTTCCGTTCGTACGAAAGCTCCGGGGCACCACGCACACTGGACAGTGAGTGTGGTGCCCCACCGCTTTGCCCCCCTCGCAACACCCGCTTCCCGCTCTTCCTGCTTGTTCTGCACCACCCCGGCAGACAACGGCGTCCAGCCCCACAAGGAGTCCCCGTGGCCATCTCGGTCTTCGACCTGTTCTCGATCGGCATCGGTCCGTCGAGCTCCCACACGGTGGGCCCCATGCGCGCGGCCCGGATGTTCGCCCGTCGGCTGAAGAACGAGGGGCTGCTCGCCCACACGGCGGCGATACGGGCGGAGCTGTACGGCTCGCTGGGCGCCACCGGCCACGGCCACGGCACTCCGAAGGCGGTCCTGCTCGGCCTGGAGGGCCACTCGCCGCGCACCGTGGACGTGGAGACCGCCGACGACGAGTTCGAGCGGATCAAGGAGAGCGGCCGGATCAACCTGGTCGGCGCCCACGAGATCCCGTTCTCCTTCGACGACGACCTGGTCCTGCACCGCCGCAAGGCGCTGCCGTACCACGCCAACGGCATGACGGTCTTCGCATACGACGCCGAGGGCGCGCTGATCCTGGAGAAGACCTACTACTCGGTCGGCGGCGGCTTCGTCGTCGACGAGGACGCGGTCGCGGGCGAGAGCCCGATCATCCCGGACGACACGGTCCTGAAGTACCCCTTCCGCACCGGCGACGAGCTCCTCCGCCTCACCAAGGAGACGGGCCTCTCCATCTCCTCCCTGATGCTGGAGAACGAGAAGGCCTGGCGCACGGAGACGGAGATCCGCGAGGGCCTGCTGGAGATCTGGCGCGTCATGCAGGCCTGCGTCTCGCGCGGCATGGCCCGCGAGGGCATCCTGCCCGGCGGTCTGAAGGTCCGCCGCCGCGCCGCGACCTCGGCCCGCAAGCTGCGCTCCGAGGGCGACCCGGCCGCGCACGCGATGGAGTGGATCACTCTCTACGCGATGGCCGTCAACGAGGAGAACGCGGCGGGCGGCCGCGTGGTCACCGCCCCGACGAACGGCGCGGCGGGCATCATCCCGGCGGTCCTGCACTACTACATGAACTTCGTGCCGGGTGCCGACGAGGACGGCGTGGTCCGCTTCCTCCTCGCCGCGGGCGCCATCGGCATGCTCTTCAAGGAGAACGCCTCCATCTCCGGCGCCGAGGTCGGCTGCCAGGGCGAGGTCGGCTCCGCCTGCTCCATGGCTGCCGGCGCCCTCGCCGAGGTCCTCGGCGGCTCCCCCGAGCAGGTCGAGAACGCCGCCGAGATCGGCATGGAACACAACCTGGGCCTGACCTGCGACCCGGTCGGCGGCCTGGTCCAGATCCCGTGCATCGAGCGCAACGGCATGGCGGCGGTCAAGGCCGTCACGGCGGCGAAGATGTCGATGCGCGGCGACGGCAGCCACCTGGTCTCGCTCGACAAGGTCATCAAGACCATGAAGGAGACGGGCGCGGACATGAGCGTGAAGTACAAGGAGACGGCGCGGGGCGGTCTCGCCGTGAACATCATCGAGTGCTGACGCGGCCCACCACGGGCTGATCACATCGTGCTGACGCCCGGGACCGTCGGGGCCTCCGGGGGCCTCGGCGGTTCGTCCCGCAGCAGGGGCACCGGGCGGCGCAGGGCGAAGGCGGCGGGGAGGTCGAGGCGACCGCCCCGCCGTTCGGCTATCGGGGTGTTCTGGACCGCGAGGCTCACGTCGACCGAGCAGTCTCCCGCCCTGATCCCGGTCAGACAGGCGTCGCGGACCACGCAGACCAGGCCGGAGACCCAGAGGACGAGGTCCAGCTCCACCTCGAGGGTGCCGATCTTCGCGCCGTCCACGTAGAGGTCGACGTACGGCCGGTGCGTGGAGGTGATCTTGTGGCGGGCCAGGGCCACGACCTCCTCGCTGCCGGGCAGGTCCCGGGTGCGCCGGGCGGCGGACCGCAGACCCTCGTGGCCGCGCCAGCCGCCGGCCGCCAGGTCGAGCACGTCGAGCCCGAGGAAGTCGTCGACGACCGTCGCCAGCTCGTGCTCGACGGCCCGGTCGGCGGCGGGCGTCCTGCCGCGTACGGGTGCGAGCAGCGGGCCTGCCGTGCCGTGGGCGCGCAGCGGCCCCTCGATGCCCTGGCCGGCGTCGAGCAGGAACGAGCGGACGGAGGTGGGGGCCGCCACGGGCGGGATCACGGTCGTGGTCATCGCTCCTCCTCTTCGGAGCCGTCGCCTTCCAGGCGCTGGCGCCCGGGGTCCGTGTGCGGGTCGAGCCGGGTGGTGTGGGTCGGCGGATCGCCGGGCTGCCGGGTCTCGGTCAGCGCCGTGGCGCCGGTGGCGGGCCGCAGGGCGGCACGCACGTGCTTGTGCACCCAGCGCGGGCCGCGGTGCAGCCGTCCGAAGTAGACGAGCGCGGCGGCGGCGAGAGCGAGCGCGGCACCGGAGCTGCCGCCGACGACCAGGCCGACGGGGGTGGCGGACCCGCCGCCGGATCCACCGGATCCACCGCCGCTGTCGGTGCCACCGTTGTCCGTGCCGCCGTTGTCGGTCCCACCGTTGTCCGTGCCGCCGTTGTCGGTCCCACCGTTGTCCGTGCCACCGTTGTCCGTGCCACCGTTGTCGGTCCCACCGTTGTCCGTGCCACCGTTGTCCGTGCCACCGTTGTCGGTCCCACCGTTGTCCGTGCCGCCGTTGTCCGTGCCGCCACCCGTAGGCGTGACGGTGAACGGGGCATCGGCGTACTGCTCCGGATAGTCCACGCAGACCGCCCGTACGGTGTGCGGGCCCGGCTGGGCGTCGCCCGGCACGGGGACCTCGGTGGAGAAGGTGGCCTGTTCGGTGACGGCGGCCGTGGTCAGGGGCGCCTCGGCGCCGTCCCAGACGAGGTCGACGTTCGAGCACCGGAACCCGGTGCCCTCGGCGCGGACGGTGTTCCCCTTCGCGCCCTCCTCCTCGGCGAGAGTGAGCTGCGGGTCCGCCGGGGCTTCCACGACGAGGTCGTCGTCCGCGTAGAGGGACGCCTCATTGGTGCACTCGGCCCGGAAGGTGTACGTCTTGGCGACGGTGCCGGCCGGAATGACCTCCGTGTACGAGAAGGCTCCGGTCTCCGTCACGGGGATGCCGGACGCGATCTCGGGCCCTCCGTCGAGCACGTGGAGGTAGACGGTGCCGGCGGCGCACACGTCGAAGCCCGTGCCCCGGACGTCGATCGGGTCTCCGATCGATCCGTGATCGGGAGTGAGCGCGAGTGCGAGGGGCTCGTCGGGGGTGTTGCCGCCGCCGTCCCCTGTCACCGTGAAGGACGCCGAGCCGTAGTAGTAGTCGCCGGTGTCGGGATCCTCGTCGCACGTGGCCTCGATCGAGTGCTGCCCGGCCGGGGTGCCCTCCGGCACCGTGATGGAGCCGGAGATCTCGGGCACGTTCACCGTACCCGGCTCGCCATGCCCGCCGTCGAAGGTGATCGTCACCTCGCCGCACGCCTCGAAGCCCTGGCCGCCCACCGTCACGTCCGTCCCGGCCGGACCCGAATCCGGGGTCAGGTAGACCCCCGCGTTCAGCGGTGCGGCCTCCGCCGGTGACGTGAAAGCGACCGGCCCCACGCTGATCGCCGCGCTCAGAAGCACCGCCGTCAGCATTCGACGCGCCAGTCGCAGGGCAGTGAACATGAGGGTGAGAGGTGGGGGGGTCGCCTTCTATTCTCCTCCGGCCTGCGGATCTTCGCTCGTCGGGGACCCGCGGCTCACGGCAGCAGCCAGTGCGGGTCCGGGACGACCGTGAGGAGAGCCGAGACGACCATCACCGCCGCCAGAACGGACAGCTCGACCCGGGCCGGCGGCTGGGCGTCCTCGTCGCGGAGCATGCGGCGGCGGGCGGTGAGGGCGAGGAGGGCGGTCAGGCCGAAGAGGGCGAGCTTCACCAGGAGGACCCTGCCGTACGCGGTGGTGAGCACGCCGTCGAGCGGGAGGCGGCGCAGGGTGGAGCAGGTGCCGGTGACGGCGAGGGCGGCGAAGACCCAGGCGGCCATCTTCGCGTAGCGCATCAGGACGTCCCGGCCGCCGCCGCGCAGCCGCATGGTGCGCAGCACGTACAGGAGCGTGCCGAACCAGAGCGAAGCGGCCGTCAGGTGGACGACCGTGAGGGTGACGCCGATCGCCGGCGTGTACGCCTCCGGGTGGGCCCGCAGCGCCTCGGCGACGACTGCGGCGGCGAGCGGTCCGAGGGCGAGGGCGGGACGTCTGGTGGCCGCGCAGACGGCGGCGAGCGCGAGGGCGTTGGCGGTGACGAGGAAGAGGCGGCCTTCGCGCAGCCCGTAGACGGTGCTGAGCTTCAGTCCGCTGATCACGGCGAGGAGCACGAGGAGGCCCGCGGAGGCGGCGCAGCCGACGGCGGCGGCCGGGACGGACCAGCGGCGGGGCAGGGGGCCCGCTCCGGCGATCCGGACGCCGGCGATCTCGCCGATCTGGACGGCGAGCGCGGCGAGGACGAGGAGCCGCAGCAGGGTGGTGGTGCCGGCGGCGGGGATCTGCAGTTCGCCGGTGCCGGTCTGCGCGAGTGAGGCGCCGAGGAGGGCGACGGTGAGGACGGCGACTGCGGCGAGAACGGCTGCCGTCAGGCGGCGGGTCGGGGTGCCGAAGGGGCCTGGGAGCGTCACCTCATGATCGTCACCGGGTGCCGGACGGGCGGCAACTCACGTACGTACGCTTGGTCGTACGGCGCCGCCCGTCCGCGCCCCGGACGGTGGGTTCCGGGGTCAGGCCTTGCTGAGGTGGGCCCAGAACTCGTCCCAGGAGAGGACGCCGTCGCCGTTGTTGTCGCGCTGCTTGATGAGGGCCTCGGCGACCGTCTCGGTCACGTGGAAGTCGCCCATCTCGGCCATGACGTGCTTGTACTCGGCGGCCGTGATGAAGCCGTCCCCGTCCACGTCGAACTTGTTGAATGCCGTACGTGCCGACTCGATGTCCGCCACTGATTCCGCCCCTTCATGGTGCTTGATGTCGGGGGCCAGATTAGCGGGCGCCCCGGTGCCGGATGATGGGGGCATGAAGAGCGACGTGGCGGAGATACTCGCGGCGGCGGCCCGCGGGGAGTTCCCCCCGCCGGACGGATCGACGACGATCGTGCCGCAGCCCAACGGCCGGGACGCGGGAGTGCTGTCGTTCACGGCGCACTCGGTGGTGTTCCTGGACGAGGACCCGGAGTGGATCCGGGCGGAGCTGGCGACGGCGTCGACGGATCCTCTGGTGGCGAGCATGACCCCGCGCTTCCACGCGGCGCTGATGGCGCGCACGGGCCGGCACGTGAACACGGTCGACCTGATGACGGTCGCCGACTCGCTGCCGGGCGAGCCGGGCATCGAGCTGCGGGAGATCGAGGACCAGGGGCATCCGCGGGTGGCGCGGGCGCTGAAGTACCGCGACGACGTCCGGGTGTGGGCGGCGGACGGCGGCGTGCTGATCATGGGCCGGGGCGTGGCGGGCCGCATGGAGGTCGCGGTCGAGGTGGACGAGGACGTACGGCACCGGGGGCTGGGGCGGGCGCTCGCGACGGCGGCCCGGCACCTGACCCCGGACCCCGTGGTGTGGGCCCAGAACACCCCGGGCAACGCCCGCAGCGTCCGCACCTTCCAGGCGGCGGGATACCGCCCGGTGGGTGCGGAGGTGCTGCTCGTCGCGGGCTGAGCCGGACGGGCCTCAGCGGAAGATGCCCGTGTGGCCCAGCGAGTAGCGGCCCGGCTGCGGGTAGACCGCGAGGCCGTGCGGGCCGCTGCCGACCGGGATGCGGGCCAGCTGCTTCCCGGTCGTGGTGTCGATCGCGTAGACCTCGGAGTCGTAGCGGCCGGAGAGCCACAGCACCTTGCCGTCGGCGGAGACCCCGCCCATGTCGGGGGATCCGCCGTCGGGGAGCGGCCACTTCTTGGTGAGCTCGTTCCTGGTGAAGTCGAAGACGGAGATCGTGCCCTCGCCCCGGTTGGACACGTACATCTCCTTGGAGTCGCGGGAGACGTAGAGGCCGTGGCAGCCCTTGCCGGTGGGGAGCAGCCGCGGGGTGGTGAACTTCTCGCCGTCGAGGACCCACATGCCGTGGGCCATCATGTCGGCGATGTAGAAGGTCTTGCCGTCCGGCGAGATCTTCACGTCCTGCGGCATGGCGCCCTGGAAGGGCAGTTTCTGCTGTCCGACGACCTCCATCCTCTCGGTGTCGACCTTGAGCAGCTCGCCGGAGAACTCGCAGGAGACGACGAAGTAGCGCCCGTCGGCGGAGAAGTCGGCGTGGTTGACGCCGTAGCAGGAGACGGGGACGGTCTTCTTCCGGTCCATGGTGTGCGGGTCGCGGAAGACCAGCTCGCGGTCGAGCGAGGCCATGACGACGGCGTACCTGCCGTTCGGGGTGAAGTACAGGTTGTACGGGTCGTGGACCTCGACGGGCTTGCCGGCGACGCCGGTGGCCGGGTCGATCGGGGTGAGCGTGTGGCCGCGGTTGTTGTTGACCCAGAGGGTCTTCAGGTCCCAGGAGGGGACGACGTGCTGCGGCTGGACGCCGACCGGGATGGTCTCGACGACCTTGTAGGTGGCGGGGTCGATGACGGAGACCGTGTTGGAGTTGGTGTTGGGGACGTAGACCCGGGACGGGAAGCCCTTGACCACCGGGGAGAGCCGGTTGGGGCGGTCGGCGGCGTAGACGTCGTCGGGTTCGAGCAGGGGCGGCATGCCGGGCAGCCCGGCCGGCGCGGCGGCCGGCTTCGGTACGGCGGGCACGGCGGCGGCCTTCTTGGCGCCGCCGCCGGTGTCGGGGGCGGCCGGGCGGGGGCTGCCGCAGGCGGCGAGGCCGAGCGCGAGGAGGAGGCCGGCGGCGGCCAGGGACTTGGTGCGGCGGGAGTCCGTACGGGAGGCGTGCGGGCGGGCGGGGTTCGTACGGCGGGAGTCCGTACGGGCGGCGGGGGTCGGCATCAGGTCAGCAGCTCCGTGGTGGTGACCGCGGAGAGGCCGCGGCGGTCGAGGTCGGCGAGGAGGAGGGGCAGCGCGGCGACGGTGTCCGGGTAGCCGAAGTGGAGGCTCACGACCGAGCCTTCGCGGATCCGTCCGGTGACGTTGGCGACGACGGTCCCGGGTCCCGGCGAGGTGAAGTCGAGGGCGTCGACGTCGTACGAGAGCACGTGCGGGTATCCGGCGCGGCGGGCGGCCCGGCGGACGGTCTCGGTGGCGTGCCGCGTCCGGGAGGGCCGGAACCAGGTGCCGATGGAGCCGGTGAGGCGGCGCAGCCGACGGGCGCAGCCCTCGATCTCGGCGTGCGCCTCGGCCTCGGTCATGGCGGTGATGTCGAGGTGGCGCTGGGTGTGGTTGCCGAGGTCGTGGCCGCCGTCGAGGATCCGGCGGGCCAGGTCGGGGTGGCGGTCGAGCCACTCGCCGACGGCGAGGACGGTGACGTGGGCGCCGGCCCGCTCGGCGTGGTCGAGGATCGCGCGGGCGGTGGCGGGGTCGCCCTGGCCGTGGAAGGTGAGGGCGACCCGGGGGCGGTCGCGTGGGCCGTTGGTGATCTCGGCGGGACGGCCGGGCCAGCGGCGGGGCACGGGCGCGGCGACGGGTGCGGCGGGCGCGGGCTGCTGTCGCCGGGGTGCGGGGCGCGGCCCCGTGTCGCAGGCGGTGGCGAGGGCTCCCGCGAGGGCGGTGGCCGCGCCCGCCCGGAGGGCACCGCGGCGGTCGGTCGGCATCACGGCACCATTTAAGGGCCGGTATGCCCGAAAGATAACGATTGGGACGATTCAGGACGTTTGCGGGTCGCGCTCAGTCGTCCACTATGCGGACAGGTCGAGGAAACACGCGATGAACCCCATATTTATTCATGCTTTACAAGGTGGGTGCTGTAGGTCACCAACGATTCATCGGTGAACTGTCCAGGTTTGTCCAGTTCTGGCCCGGTAGGGACTTTTGGCACCGAGGCCCCCCGTCTGCCATAGTCGATGACACGACCCCCATTGACCCGGGCCAGGTCGCCGTAGCTGCCGCGGATACACCCCCCCCATTCCGCGGCGCACCACACGAAAGCCCCCACGCGCCCCATCCCGGCGGACGGGGGCTTTCGTGCATCCGCCACCCGGTCGCCCGGCGGCCGCTCAGCAGTCGCCCGGCGGTCGCTCAGCGGTCGCTCACCCGCATCTCGAACCAGGTGGTCTTGCCGCGCGGCGCGAGGTCGACGCCCCAGCGGTCGGAGAGCTTGTCGACGAGGAAGAGGCCGCGCCCGCTCGTGTCGAGCTCGTGCACCGGCATCAGACAGGGCAGGCCGCGCGAGGGGTCGCGGACCTCGACGCGGATCCAGCCACGGCGCCGCAGCATCCGCAGCGCGAAGACCCGGGCGCCGGTGTGCCGGACGGCGTTGCCGACCAACTCCGAGACGAGCAGCACCGCGTGCTCGGCGATCTGCGGCGTGAGCGCCCAGTGGCGCAGAACCACCCACTGGGTGAGCCGGCGGGCGACCGCGGCGGACTCGGGGCGGGACGGCAGCCGGGCGTCCTCCTCGGCCGGGTTCCCGTACAACCGCAGTGCCTCCGCGGCCTGTTCGTCCTCGGCGGCCGGTACCCACCGTGCGGCGGTCGCACCGCCACGCTGCCGCGGTTGTTCCATACCCTCCAGGCCCGCCATGCCCCCATCATGGCCGTGCGCGGCCTGGCGCGGGGCCGTTCCGGGGGATTCGCCCCCTCGGATCGGACAATTTCGCGTGACTGACTCTGGCATATGCCAAAGTCAGTCGGAACGCGATCACGGTCGAACGGATCCGGCCACTCAGACGAACTTGGCCTTGCCCGGGCCCTCCTCCACGAAGCTGCGCATGCCGCGCTCGCGGTCCTCGGTGGCGAACAGGCCCGCGAACCAGGTGCGCTCGATGGCGAGACCGGTGTCGATGTCCGCCTCCAGACCCTGGTCGACGGCCTCCTTGGCGGCGCGCAGCGCGATCGCCGGGCCCTGGGCGAGCTTCGCGGCCCAGGCGTGCGCCTGCTCGTAGACCTCGGCGGCGGGGACCACGCGGTCCACCAGGCCCAGCTGGAGGGCCTCGTCGGCCTTCACCATGCGGCCGGTGAAGATGAGGTCCTTGGCCTTGGAGGGGCCGATGAGACGGGAGAGCCGCTGGGTGCCGCCGGCGCCCGGGATGAGGCCGAGCAGGATCTCCGGCTGGCCCAGCTTCGCGTTGTCCGCGGCGATCCGGTAGTCCGCGCACAGCGCCAGCTCGCAGCCGCCGCCCAGGGCGTAGCCGGTGACGGCCGCGACGACCGGCTTGGGGATGCGGGCGATCGCGGTGAAGGAGTCCTGGAGCGCGCGGGACCGCTTGACCATGGCCGCGTGGTCCATGACCTGCATCTCCTTGATGTCCGCGCCGGCCGCGAACACCTTCTCGCCGCCGTACAGGATCACCGCCCGTACGTCGTCGCGGTCGGTCGCCTCCTGGGCCAGCTCGCGCAGCCGGTCCTGCGTGGCGACGTCGAGGGCGTTCATCGGGGGGCGGTCGAGGCGGATCGTGCCGACGCCTTCGGCGACTTCGAGGTTCACAGTCATGGTCCGAAGGTTAGCCGTCGTTAACGACAACGGACCCGGTGCCGTTGCTCACAGCACCGGGTCCCGTCACAGGGGCGGGAGGCCGCTTACGCCTTCCACTCCGACCAGGACATGTTCCAGCCGTTGAGGCCGTTGTCCGGCTGGATCTGCTTGTCCTTCGAGTTCTTCACGATGACCACGTCACCGATCAGCGAGCGGTCGTAGAACCAGGCGGCCGGCGTCGAGCTGTCGCCGGCGCCGCGCGCGTCCCGCAGACCGACGCAGCCGTGGCTGACGTTGGCCGAGCCGAACGTCGAGGCGGACGCCCAGTAGTTGCCGTGGACGAAGGTGCCCGAGGTGGACAGGCGCATCGCGTGCGGCACGTCCTTGATGTCGTACTCGCCGCCGAAGCCCACGGTGGCGCCGTTCATCCGGGTCACCTTGAACTTCTCGCTGATGACCATCTGGCCGTTGTACGTCGTCGTGGACGGTGCGCCCGCGGTGATCGGCAGGGTCTTGATGATCTTGCCGTCGCGCTCGATCTTCATCGTCTTGGCGCTGGCGTCCACCGTGGAGACCTGGCGGCGCCCGATGGTGAAGGAGAAGGTCTTCTTCTGCGTGCCGTAGACGCCCGGGCGGCCCTCGACGCCGTCCAGGTTGAGCTGCACGGTCACCTTGGTGCCCGCGGCCCAGTACTCCTCCGGCCGGAAGTCGAGACGGTCGTTGCCGAACCAGTGGCCCTCGATCTCCACCGCGGGGACGGCCGTGACCTTGATGGCGCGCTCGACGGCCTCCGGGTCGGTGATGCCGCGGGTGAAGTTGATCGAGACCGGCATGCCGACGCCGACGGTCTGGCCGTTCTCCGGCGTGTAGTGGCCGATGAAGGTGTTCTTCGGCGTGAGCGTCGAGAAGGTGGTGTCCTTCGCCGACTCACGGCCCTCGGAGTCCTGGGCGATCGCGTGCACCTTGTACTGGGTGCTCGCGGACAGGTGCCCGACCGGCTCCCAGCTGCTGCCGTCGGCGGCGAGCTTGCCCTCGACCTTGTTGCCCTCGTTGTCGGAGACCGTCACCGTGGTGAGCTTGCCCTGCTGGGCCGTCACCTTCAGCGCGCCGCTGGTGGCGACCGCGTCGGCGCCGTCCTTCGGAGCGATGGTCACGACGGCCTGGGAGGCCGCGATCTCCTGCTTGCCGCCGCTGCTGCCCGCGCCGTCCTTGCCGCCCTTGGCGCCGCCGTCGGCGTCGCCGCCGCCGCACGCCGTCAGGACGAGGAGCAGCGCTCCCGTCGCCAGGGCTCCCAGGCGGGTGCCACGACGCCGTCGTCCGGTGGTCGTTCCGGATATCGGCTGGCCGTTCACTATGGTGTTCTCCCCTCGCACGACCCGGCACTGCCTGGGCCCCACCCCCATGCGCATCCTCCCGCGCACACGGCGTTAATTAATCACACCGCAGGACACGAAAGTTCCTCGCGAATGTCACCGTTCAGTCCCAGTTGGCGTGATACGGCGGGCGCGCGGCCCCCGAGGGCCCCCGAGAAGGGTCTCCGGGGCCCTCCGCACGCCCCCGCCGCACGAGGGCGCGGCCCGGCTCAGTTCAGCGCCGAGCCGGCCTTCCAGCGGCTCCACTCCATGTTCCAGCCGCCGAGGCCGTTGTCGGGAGCCACCTGCTTGTCGCGCGAGTTGACCACCTCGACCACGTCGCCGACGAGCGTCCGGTCGAAGAACCAGCCGGCCGGGGTGTCCGAGCCGCCGCCCTTCACGTCCCGCAGGCCCACGCAGCCGTGGCTCACGTTGGCCGAGCCGAACGTCGAGGCGGACGCCCAGTAGTTGCCGTGCAGGAAGGTCCCCGAGTCGGTGAGGCGCATCGCGTGCGGCACGTCCTTGATGTCGTACTCCCCGCCGAAGCCGACCGTCCGCCCGTCCATCCGCGTCACGTCGAACAGCTCCGTGACCACCATCTTCCCGTTGTACGTGGTGGTCTTCGGCGCCCCGGCCGTGATGGGCAGGGTGGTGAGCAGCTCGCCGTTCCGGTGGATCTCCATGGTGTGCTTCTCGGCGTCGACCAGGGAGACCTGCGAGCGGCCGACCGTGAAGCCGACCGTCTTGCGCTGGATGCCGTAGACGCCGGGTGCGCCCTCGACGTCGCGCAGCGCCAGCTCGACGGTCACCTTCGTGCCCGCGGCCCAGTACTCCTTCGGCCGGAAGTCCAGCCGGTCCTTGCCGAACCAGTGGCCGACGACCTCCACGGGCGGGTCGGAGGTGATCCGGACGGCCCGCTCCACCTCCGCGCGGTTCTCGATCTCCCGGTTGAAGGAGAAGGAGACGATCATCCCGGTGCCCACCATGGACCGGTTCTCCGGCTTGAAGTAGCCGATGAACCGGTGCTCGGGGACCACGGTGGTGAAGGTGGTGTGCCGGGCCGAGCGGCGGCCGTGCCCGTCCAGCGCGACCGCGTCCACGCTGTACTTGGCGGCGAGCGCGAGCCGGGTGTCCGGGCGAGGCCGCCAGCGCAGTCCGTCCGCGGAGATCTCGCCCGCCACCTCGGTCCGCTGCGCGTCCTCCACCTGGACGACCGTCACCCGTTCCAGGCGTCCGCTGTCGACCTTCACTTCCAGGGGCCCGTCGGCCGGCACCCCGCGGACGCCGTCCTCCGGGCTGACCCGGATCACGTCGCCGGGGGCCCGTGCCTTCCCCGGCAGGGTGAGGTCGACGCCCCCGCCGCCGTCCGCTCCGGTGCAGCCCGCGAGGCCCGCGAGGAGGCCCGCCACCGCGAGCGCGTACCCGGCCCGCTTCAGTACATGTCTCACGCCCGGCCCAACGACGGCCCCCCTCCAGGGGAAACGTGCGTGCGGGGCATGTTGGGAGCACGGCCGCGCGGGCAGAACAGGTGGGAGGACCACGTGCGGGGCCGCGGCCGGGACGCCGCGGGTCCGAGCGGGGAGAGCCGCGGGAGGCCGGACGGTGTCGAGCGCAGCCGAGCAGGAGGCGGTACACGAGCGTGCCCGGGCCCGGAAGGCACCGGGCCCGGCGGGACGCCCGGACGCGCCGCCGGTGGTGGTGGGGCCGGAAGCGCCGCCGGCGCGGCCCGACCGGCCGGTGGTGTGGCCGGGTGCGCCGACGCCGCTGGGCGCCCGCTGCCGGGTCGGGCCCGACGGGGTCGCGGGCACCAACTTCGCGCTGTGGGCGGGCGGAGCGGAGGCGGTGGAGCTGTGCCTGTTCGACGCCGCCGGCCGCGAGACCCGGCTGGAGCTGACCGAGCTCACCCACGAGATCTGGCACGGCTTCGTGCCGGGCGTCGGGCCGGGGCAGCGCTACGGCTACCGGGTGCACGGCCGCTGGGACCCGTGGACCGGGGCCCGCTGGAACCCGGCGAAGCTGCTCCTCGACCCGTACGCGCGGGCGGTCGACGGGGACTTCGCCCGCCTCGGGCTGCCGCCCGAGGTGTACGGGCACGTGCGGGACTGGCCGCAGCAGCACGTCGCCGACACCGTCCGCGACGAGCGGGACTCCGCCCCGTACGTCCCGAAGGGCGTCGTCGTCCAGGACGACGACGACTGGTCCGACGACCGCAGGCCCAAGACGCCCTGGCCCGACTCGGTCATCTACGAGCTGCACGTCAAGGGCTTCACCGCGCGGCACCCGGGCATCCCCGAGCACCTGCGCGGCACGTACGCGGGGCTCGCGCACCCCGCCGCGGTCGAGCACCTGGTACGGCTCGGGGTGACGGCCGTCGAACTGCTGCCGGTGCACCAGTTCGCACACGAGGACCACCTGCTGCGGCGCGGCCTGACCAACTACTGGGGCTACAACTCGATCGGCTACTTCGCCCCGCACGCCGGGTACTCGTCGAGCGGCACGGCCGGGCAGCAGGTCGGCGAGTTCAAGCGGATGGTGCGGGCGCTGCACGCGGCCGGCATCGAGGTCATCCTCGACGTCGTCTACAACCACACGGCGGAGGCGGGCGAGCTGGGCCCGACCCTGTCGCTGAAGGGCATCGACAACCGCGGCTACTACCGCCTGCAGTCCGACGCCCGCCGGTACGCCGACTACACCGGCTGCGGGAACACGCTGCACGTGGTGCAGCCGCAGGTGCTCCGGCTCATCACGGACAGCCTGCGCTACTGGGTGACCGAGATGGGCGTGGACGGCTTCCGCTTCGACCTGGCGGCGGCCCTCGCCCGCTCCTTCCACGACGTCGACATGCTGTCCCCGTTCCTCGCCGTCATCGCCCAGGACCCGGTCCTGCGCCGCGTGAAACTGATCGCCGAGCCGTGGGACGTCGGCAACGGCGGCTACCAGGTGGGCGCCTTCCCGCCGCTGTGGACCGAGTGGAACGACCGCTACCGCGACGCCGTACGGGACTTCTGGCGCGGCGCGCTGCCCGACGTCCGCGACCTCGGCTACCGGCTGTCCGGCTCCAGCGACCTGTACGCCTGGGGCGGGCGCCGCCCGTACGCCTCCGTCAACTTCGTCACCGCCCACGACGGCTTCACGCTGCGGGACCTGGTGTCGTACGAGCGCAAGCACAACGAGGCCAACGGCGAGGGCAACCGGGACGGCACCCACGACAACCGCTCCTGGAACTGCGGCGCCGAGGGCGAGACCGACGACCCCGCCGTCAACGCCCTGCGCCGCCGCCAGCTGCGCAACCTGATGACCACCCTGCTGCTGTCCACCGGCGTGCCGATGCTCGTCGCGGGCGACGAGATGGGCCGCACCCAGGGCGGCAACAACAACGCCTACTGCCAGGACAACGAGATCGGGTGGCTCGACTGGAGCCTGCCCGACGACCCGGGGCGCGCCCAGCTCCTCGCCCTCACCCGCCGGCTGCTCGACCTGCGCCACCGCCACCCGGTGCTGCGCCGCCGCGCCTTCTTCTCGGGCCGGCCGCAGGGCGCGGACGGGCTGCGGGACCTGGCATGGTTCACCGCCGCGGGCACCGAGATGACGGAGGCCGACTGGTACGCGCCCGCCGCCACGCTCGGCCTGTACCTCTCGGGCCGCGACATACCGGGCCGCGACGCCCGCGGCGAGCAGGTCACCGACGACAGCTTCCTCGCGGTGCTGCACGCGGGCCCCCGCCCGGTGGAGTACCGGCTGCCGGGTCCGCCGTGGGCGGAGTCGTACGAACGGGTCGTGGACACCTCCCTGGAGGAGCAGTCCGGCGCGCCGGGCACGGTGCACCGGGGCGGGGAGACGGTCACGGTGGCGGGGCGGTCGGTGCTGCTGCTGCGGGTGGCGGACGGTCAGACCCGGCCGGACGTCTCCACGTAGCAGGTGTAGTCGCCCTCGACAGAGGAGGCCCTCCGCGAGCATGCGCTCGAGCGCGGGCGCGTAGTCGGCACCGGCGCGGCGGTGACGGCGGCCGGAAAACCACATGAGGGATGTCAGGGGTGAACCCTAGGCTCGGACCTGATGCCCGAAAAACATGCACCCACCAAGGAAAAGCGGCCGGCGAAGGCCTCCCCCGAGCACTCCGCCGTGCGCTCGCTGCTGCGCCTGTGGCCGTACGTACGGCCCGTGCGCGCCCGTCTCTTCACCGCCGCGTTCGTCGCGATAGTCGCGTCCTGCCTCTCGCTCGTCATCCCGCTCGTCCTGAAGTGGCTGGTGGACGGGCCGGTCACGGACCGCGACGGGACCGGGGTGTGGCTCGGCGCGCTGTACCTGCTGCTCCTCGGGATCGCCGAGGCCGTGCTCTTCGGCTTCCGGCGCTGGCTGGTGGCCCGTCCGCTGGCCGGGGTCGAGGCCGACATGCGGGCCGCGCTCTACCGGCGGCTCCAGCGGCTGCCGATCGCCTTCCACGACCGGTGGGCCTCGGGACAGCTGCTCTCGCGGGCCACGACGGATCTGATGATGGTCCGGATGTTCCTGGCCTTCCCGCTGACCTTCCTGCTCGTGAACGGCGTGACGATCCTGGCCGGTTACGGGGTGCTGTTCGCCCAGGACTGGACGCTCGGCCTGGTGCTGCTGACCCCGGTCGTGCCGATGGTGATCCTGTCCTCGGTCTTCGAGCAGCGGTACTCGGTCGTGGCACGGCGGGCGCAGGACCAGGTGGGCGATCTGACGACGGTCGTCGAGGAGAGCGTGCTGGGCATCCGCATCGTCAAGGGCTTCGGCCGCCACCGCAGCCAGGCGGAGGCGTTCCGGACCCTGGCTGAGCGGCTGCGCGGCACGGAGCTGGTCAAGGCCCGGCTGCTCGCGGGCATCTGGGCGTTCATCACGTTCCTGCCGGAGCTGGCGGTGGGGGCGGCGCTGGTGCTCGGCACGGTGCAGGTCGCCGAGGGCGAGCTCTCGGCGGGCACGCTGGTGGCGTTCCTGTCGACGGCGCTCGCGCTGCGCTGGCCGGTGGAGTCGATCGGCTTCCTGCTGGCGATGAGCCAGGAGGCGGCGACGGCGACGGAACGCTACTTCGAGGTGATGGACGCCGCCGAGGAGTCGGAGACGGCCGGGCCGGCGGCGCCGGACACGAGGCCGACGTCCGGCACCGCGGACGGGGTGCGGTTCGAGAACGTCACCTTCCGCTACCCGGACGCGCCGGCGGACGCGCCGCCCGTGCTCGACGGCGTCGACCTGCACATCCGGCCCGGCGAGACCATGGCCCTGGTGGGCGGGACGGGTTCCGGCAAGACCACGCTCACCGCGCTCGTACCGCGGCTGCACGAGGCGACCGGCGGGCGCATCCTGCTCGACGGCGAGGACATCACGCTGATGGCGCGGGACCGGCTGCGGTCCCTCGTCTCGGTGGCCTTCGAGGAGCCGACCCTGTTCTCGGCGAGCGTCGGCTCGAACGTGCTGATGGGCGCCGGGGCCGACGCCGCCGAGCCGGAGCTGCGGCGCGCGCTCGCCGTCGCCCAGGCGGACGGCTTCGTGGACCGGCTTCCCGACGGCACCGACACCGAGGTGGGCGAGCAGGGCCTGAGCCTGTCGGGCGGGCAGCGCCAGCGGCTCGCCCTGGCCCGCGCGGTCGTCGGCAGCCCGCGCTTCCTGGTCCTGGACGACCCGCTGTCGGCCCTGGACGTCCACACCGAGGCCCGCGTCGAGGCGGCCCTCCGGGAGGTGCTCCGCGACACGACGGCCCTGGTGGTGGCCCACCGGCCGTCGACGGTGCTGCTGGCCGACCGGGTGGCGCTCCTGTCCGCCGGCCGCATCACGGCGGTGGGCACCCACCACGAACTGCTGCGCACCAGCGCCGAATACGCCTGGCTGATGTCGGGCGGGACGGACGAGCACGAGGGGGCACGATGAAGGACGGCACCGACACCGCGTCCGAGCGCGAGGCGACCGGGCGGCGGACGCCGACGGCGGGAGGGGCCCCGGACGACGCCTCCACCGACCGGGCACCGGAACCCGGCACCACCGACCGGGCCCCGGACGACGCCTCCACCGACCGGGCCCCGGAACCCGGCACCGTCAATCCGGCCCCCGCCGCCCAGGACCCCTTCGACCAGGACGACCTGCCCGTGGCTCCCGGCGCCACCGGCCGCCTGCTGCGCTCGCTGCTCGCCGCGCACAAGGCGCGGGTCACGGTCGCCGCGCTGGTCCTGCTCGTGCAGCAGGCCGCGCTCCAGGCGGGCCCGCTGCTGGTGGCGTACGCGATCGACCGGGGCGTGCCGGCCTTCCGGAACGGCGACCACGTGCCGCTGGTCGTCGTGGCCCTCGGCTATCTGCTGAGCGCGGCGGGCGGCGCGCTGCTGCAGTACGTCTTCGTGCGGGCCGCGGCCCGGATCAACCAGGACGTGCTCCTCGACCTGCGCGGCCGGATCTTCCGGCACGCGCAGGTGCTCAGCGTGGACTTCCACGAGCGCTACACCTCGGGCCGGCTGATCTCCCGGTCCACCACCGACGTCGAGTCGCTGCGCGAGCTGCTCGCCGAGGGCCTGCAGGAACTCATCGGCGTCGTCCTGTCGTTCGTGTCGATCTCGCTGATGCTGCTCTGGCTCGACCTGGGCATCGGGGCGGTCGCCGTGGCCTCCTTCGGTCCGCTGTACCTGCTCGTACGGCTCTACCGGCGCCGCTCGGCCGTGGTCTTCGCGGAGCGTTCGACGGCGATCGCCGGGGTGATCGTGAAGTTCGCGGAGACGATGAACGGCATCCGGCCGGTGCGGGCGTTCCGCCGGGAGCGGGCCAACGACGCGGAGTTCGCCGCCCTGAACGACCGGCACGCGCGCAGCAACGGCGACGCGATGCTGGAGATGGCCCGCTACGTGGTGGGCTCGCGTCTCGTCGCCAACACGGCGGTGGCCGGAATGTGCCTGTGGGGCGCGTGGCGCGTGGCGGACGGGAGCCTGGAGCTGGGTGTGCTCGCGGCGGCCGTGCTCTACGTGCGGCGGCTCTACGACCCGATCGACCGGCTCGGCATGTTCCTCAACTCGTACGAGTCGGCGGCGGCCTCGCTCGCCAAGATCGCGGGACTGCTCGCGCAGGAGCCGGGTGTCCCGGAGACGGCGGCGCCGCGGGCGCTGCCGGAGCGGAGCGGGGACGCGCCGGGGCGCGAGGTCGTGTTCGAGGGGGTCCGGTTCGCGTACCGGACGGGCGGCGAGGTGCTGCCGCGCTTCGACCTGACGATCCCGGCGGGCCAGACGGTCGCGGTGGTCGGCGCGACGGGCGCGGGCAAGTCGACGCTGGCGAAGCTGCTCGCCCGGTTCTACGACCCGACCCAGGGCCGGGTGCTGCTCGACGGCGTCGATCTGCGGGACCTGTCGACGCCCGAGCTGCGGCGGGGCGTGGTGATGGTGACGCAGGAGGCGTTCCTGTTCTCGGGCACGGTCGCGGAGAACATCGCGATCGGCCGCCCGGACGCGAGCCGTGCGGAGATCGAGCAGGCGGCGAAGGCGATCGGTGCGCACGACTTCATCGCGGGTCTGCCGGACGGCTACGACACGGACGTCCGCAAGCGCGGCGGCCGGATCTCGGCCGGTCAGCGGCAACTGGTCGCCTTCGCCCGGGCGTTGCTGGCCGATCCGGCCGTCCTGATCCTCGACGAGGCGACCAGTTCGCTGGACGTGCCGGGCGAGCGGGCGGTGCAGCGCGCGATGGACACGGTGCTCGCCGGCCGTACGGCGGTGGTCATCGCGCACCGGCTGTCCACGGTGGAGGTCGCCGACCGGGTCCTGGTGATGGAGGCGGGCCGGGTGGTCGAGGACGGCCCGCCCGCCGAGCTGGTGGGCGGCGAGGGCCGTTACGCGGGCCTGCACCGGGCCTGGCGGGACAGCCTGGTGGGCTGACCACTCCCGTACGCCCTCACCTCACCGGCCGACTGACGTGCGTATGCCGGGCCCCCCGGGGCCGGCATACGCACGTTTTCGTGCACTCCCTTCGCGGCTCGATCAACCGGCGCTAGCTTCCAGCCGTGCCTGACCGTCGCCGCGCCCGGCAAGGGCAACCTGCGCCTGTACGTGCCCAGGCGGCCCCGACAAGATCGGCGTTGACGGCCCGTACCTCAAGCAGCCGCAGGGTGCTCAGTCACCAGGCTCCCCCGGCCGGGGACGCTGACAGCCTCCTCGGACGGCGGACTTGCGGTTCCGCAGCAGCCCGTACGCGAGGCCCGCGGCCGGCAGCACGAGCAGTGCGGCACCGGTCGCCGCCCCGGCCAACGCCTCGGTGAAGGCGGCGCGGGCCGCCGTCAGCACCGGGGCCGGGGCGGTCAGGGCGCCGCCGAGGGTCTCGCGGGCCGCGGGCGGGGCCCAGTCGGGCATGGCCGCGATGTAGACGGCGGCGCCGACGGAGCCGAGGACGGCCATGCCGAGGGCGCCGCCGAGTTCCTGGCCGGATTCCAGCACGGCGGCGGCCGCGCCGGCCCGCTCGGGCGGGGCGGCGCCGAGGGCGCGTTCGTTGCCCAGGGTCATGGCGGAGACGAGACCGGCCGCGTAGCAGGCACAGGCGACGAGCACGACCCACAGCGGGGTGCGCGGGTCGACGAAGGCCAGCCGGCCGAAGCCGGCCACGGCGACGAGCAGGCCGCCCGCCATCACGTGCGCCGGGTCGGTCCGCCGGGCGACTGCGGCCGCCGCGGGGGCGGCGGCCATGACGCCGACGGTAGGGACGAGGCTCCACAGGGCGGCCTCGAACGGGCTCTGGCCGAGGACGGACTGGAGGTACTGGGTGAGGAAGACCGCGAAGCCGACGGTCGCGGCCATGGCGAGCAGGTTGACCAGGACGGAGCCGCCGTAGGCGGGCCGGCGCAACAGGGCCAGGTCGACCATGGGGTGCGGGGTGCGGGCCTGGCGGCGGAGGAAGAGCGCGCCGAGGCCGAGTCCCCCGGCGACGGCGAGCGCGGCCCCCGCCGACCAGCCGTCCTGGGCGGACTCCTTGACGCCGTACACGGTCGGCAGCATCGCGCCGAGGGACAGCAGCGCGCTCCACCAGTCGAAGCGGCCGGGGGCGGCGGCGCCCCGGGAGGGGGGCAGCAGCACGGGGCCGAGGAGCAGCAGCAGGGCCATGGCGGGCAGGTTGACGAGGAAGACGGAGCCCCACCAGAAGTGTTCGAGCAGGGCGCCGCTGAGCACGGGGCCGAGGGAGATGCCGCCGGCCATGACGGCGGTCCACAGCGTGACGGCCTTGGCCCGCTGGGCCGCGTCCCGGAACAGTGTGCGGATCATGGCGAGCGTGGAGGGCATGAGGCAGGCCCCACCGACGCCGAGGAGGGCGCGGGCGGCGATGAGGGCGCCGGGGCTGCCGGCGAGCGCGGCGGCGCCGGACGCGACGCCGAAGAGGGCGGCGCCGCCGAGCAGGACCCGGCGCCGGCCGATCCGGTCGCCGAGGGCGCCCATGGTGATGAGCAGTCCGGCGAGCACGAAGCCGTACATGTCGAGGATCCACAGCTGCGCGGTGGCGCCGGGGCGGAGTTCGGCGGCGATGGCCGGGATCGCGAAGTAGAGGACGGAGACGTCCATGGAGACCAGGAGCAGGGGCAGCATCAGGACGGCGAGGGCGGTCCATTCGCGACGGCCGGCGGAGTCGGCGGCGAGTGCGGCGGGCCCGGCGGCGCGTGCGGCGGGCTCGGCGGCGAGTGCGGCGGAGTCGGCGGCGCGGTCGGTGTCACCACCGGCGGGCTCTTCGGGTCCGTCGGTGCGCGGTGGCGTGGTGAGCGTCATGCGAGGAGGGAAGCGCAGGGGTGGGCCGCGGTGCCGCACTCGCCCTAGTGCACCGACTGGCGCCTCGGAAACTGCCTGCTCAGAGGGGTGTACGGCGTGCCGGGCGCACTAGTACAGTGCGCGGTCATGACCGCCCGACCGCCCTACCTCGTCATCGCGGCCGAGATCGGCCGCCGGATCCGCTCCGGCGAACTCGCCCCGGGCGACCGGGTGCCGTCGACGCGGGCGATCACGCGCGAGTGGGGCGTGGCGATGGCGACGGCGACCAAAGCGCTCGCGGCGCTGCGCCAGGAGGGCCTGGTACGCCCGGAGCCGGGCGTCGGGACGGTGGTGGCGGCGCGGGCGGCGGACCGCGTCGCGGCCGGCCTGACGCGGGAGCGGGTCGTGCGGGCGGCGGTCGACCTGGCCGACGCGGAGGGCCTCGGTGCGCTGACCATGCGGCGGCTCGCGACCGTCCTGTCGGTGTCGACGACGGCGCTGTACCGCCATGTGCCGGGCAAGGGCGAGCTGGTGCGGCTGATGACGGACGCGGTCTGCGCGGAGGTGCCGCTGGGCGCGGTGCCGGCCGGCTGGCGGGCGGGCCTGGAGCTGGCGGCGCGCTGGCTGCGCGGGGTGTACACGCGGCACCGGTGGATGGCGCACGCCATGGCCGGCTTCATGCGGCCGGTCGCCGCGCCGCACGCGATGGCGTACACGGAGTGGGTGCTCACGGTGCTGCGGCCGACCCCGATGACCCCGGAGCAGAAGCTGCACACCCATCTGGCGATCTTCGCCTATGTCCAAGGGGTGGGACTGGCGGACGACTTCGAGGAGCAGGCGCGCCAGGAGACCGGTCTCTCCGGCGACGAGTGGATGGAAAAGAACGAGCCACGGTTCGACGCGATCCAGTCGGCCGGTTCCTATCCCCTGCTCAATTCCCTGGCCGAGGAAGGGGACTTCAGGATGGATTTGGAGTCGCTCTTCGAATTCGGCCTGCGGAGAACACTGGACGGCATCGCGGTCATGATCGGTGAAGCGTCCGCTTAACGAACACGCCCTTTCGGGCAACGGACGATTTCCGGTCAACTTGTTGACGCGCTCCTGACAGGCGCCGTCCACACCTGCCACTCTCTCTCCCCCGGCTCTTCGCAATCACGTTCGCCAGTTCACCCGTACGTGCTCCACAGCTCTGCTTGCTCTGCCCGGGCGGCCTCACCCAGCCACCCGGTACCCCCCTCGCAAAAGGAGTCTGCGTGAGATCCACGCCCAGCCGTCGCGCCACCGCGACCGGCGCTCTGATCGCTGCCGCCGCCATGATCGCCGTAGGCGTCCAGACCGGCACCGCCACCGCCGACCAGTTCGGCGCCGCGCCCAAGGCGCAGGCCGCGGGCAAGGCCAACCCGGGCAAGCTGCCGGCCGACCTCTCCCCGGCCCAGCGCGCCGCGCTCATCAAGGCCGCGCAGGCGGACACCGCCGCGACGGCCAAGCAGCTCGGCCTCGGCGCCCAGGAGAAGCTGGTCGTCCGCGACGTCGTCCAGGACCGCGACGGCACGACCCACACGCGATACGAGCGCACGCTCAACGGTCTGCCCGTCCTCGGCGGTGACCTGATCGTCGCCGAGACCAAGGCCGGCGCCACCGCCTCCGTCGCCAAGGCCACCCGCGCCGACATCACGAAGGTGGACACCGCCGCGGCGACCGTCGCCCCGGCCGCCGCCGAGAAGCAGGCGGTCGGCCTCGCGAAGGCCGAGGGCTCCAAGGAGACCAAGGCCGAGCGCGCCCCGCGCAAGGTCGTCTGGGCCGCGAACGGCACGCCCGTCCTCGCCTACGAGACGGTCGTCGGCGGGATCCAGCACGACGGCACGCCGAGCGAGCTGCACGTCGTCACCGACGCCAAGACCGGCGCCAAGCTGTACGAGTGGGAGGGTGTCCACACCGGCACCGGAAACACCATGTACAGCGGCCAGGTCACGCTGGGCACCGCCCCGTCGTACACCCTGACGGACACGGGCCGCGGCAACCACAAGACGTACAACCTCAACCGAGGCACCTCCGGCACCGGCACGCTGTTCACCAACAGCACCGACGTCTGGGGCAACGGTCTGCCGTCCAATCTGGAGACCGCCGGTGCCGACGCGCACTACGGCGCCGCGCTCACCTGGGACTACTACAAGAACGTGCACGGCCGCTCCGGCATCCGGGGTGACGGCGTCGGCGCGTACTCCCGGGTCCACTACGGCAACGCGTACGTCAACGCCTTCTGGTCCGACTCCTGCTTCTGCATGACCTACGGCGACGGCGCGAACAACTCCAAGCCGCTGACCTCCATCGACGTGGCCGCGCACGAGATGACGCACGGCGTCACCTCCAACACCGCCGGTCTGGTCTACAGCGGCGAGTCCGGCGGCCTCAACGAGGCCACCTCGGACATCTTCGCGGCGGCGGTCGAGTTCCACGCCAACAACGCCAACGACAAGGGCGACTACCTCGTCGGCGAGAAGATCGACATCCGCGGCAACGGCACCCCGCTGCGCTACATGGACAAGCCGAGCAAGGACGGCTCGTCCAAGGACGCCTGGTACTCGGGCATCGGCTCGATCGACGTCCACTACTCCTCGGGCCCGGCGAACCACTGGTACTACCTGCTCTCCGAGGGCAGCGGCGCCAAGACCATCAACGGCGTGAACTACGACTCGCCGACCTCCGACGGCCTGCCCGTCACCGGCATCGGCCGTGACAAGGCCTCGCTGATCTGGTTCAAGGCGCTCACCACCAAGTTCAGCTCCAACACCAACTACGCCGGCGCCCGCACGGGCACCGTCGCGGTGGCGACCGAGCTGTACGGGGCGGGCAGCGCCGAGGTCACGGCCGTCGAGAACGCGTGGGCCGCCATCAACGTCGGCTCCCGCCCCGGCGGCCCCGGCGGCGGCACGGTGTTCACCAACGACGCCGACGTCTCGATCCCGGACAACAGCACCGCGGTGACCTCGTCCCTGACGGTCTCCGGCATCAGCGGCAACGCGCCGAGCAACCTCTCCGTCGGTGTGAACATCGTCCACACCTACATCGGTGACCTCGTCGTCGACCTCATCGCCCCCGACGGCTCGGTCTACAACCTGCACAACCGGTCCGGCGGCAGCGCCGACAACATCAACCAGAGCTACACCGTGAACGCCTCCTCCGAGGTCGCCAACGGCGTCTGGAAGCTCCGCGTCCAGGACAAGGCCGCGATCGACACCGGCTACATCAACAGCTTCAAGCTGACCTTCCCGTAAGTCCGGTGAAGCCGGGTCAGGTTGACTGACACTGCGTCAGAATGGCGGTCCCCGGGGTGGGTTCACCCCGGGGACCGTCATCTGCATTCGGGGGTGCGCGTGAGCGAGCAGGGACAGGAGCGGGACACGGGCGCGGGCCGGGACCTCGGGCCGGACGATCCGCGCACGGTCGGGGACTACACGATCACCGGCAGGCTCGGCGAGGGCGGCATGGGCCGGGTCTACCGGGGCCGTTCGCCCGGCGGCCGGCCGGTCGCCGTGAAGGTGGCCCGTGCCGAACTCTCCGCCGACGAGGGCTTCCGCGCCCGCTTCCGCAGCGAGATCGCCGCCGCCCGCCAGGTCGGCGGCTTCCACACCGCGCAGGTCGTCGACGCCGACCCGGACGCCGACCCGCCCTGGATGGTCACCGCCTTCGTCCCCGGTCGCGACCTCGGCCGGACCGTCGCCGAGGACGGCCCGCTCGACGCACCCGCCCTCTACGCCCTGGGCGCGTCCCTCGCGGAGGCGCTGACCGCCATCCACGGCTGCGGTGTGATCCACCGGGACCTGAAGCCGGGCAACGTCATCATGTCCGACGACGGGCCACGGGTCCTCGACTTCGGGATCGCGCACGCCCTGTACGACACCCGGCTCACCCACACCGGGACCGTGATCGGCACGGCCGGCTTCCTCGCGCCCGAGCAGATCGAGCAGGGCACCGTCGGACCCGCCTGCGACGTCTTCGCCCTCGGCGCGGTCCTGGTGCACGCGGCGGGCGGCCACGCCTTCGGCGAGGGGCCGCCGATGAGCCTGCTCTACCGGGCCGTGCACGGAGAGCCCGACCTGACGGCGGTACCGGACGCGCTGCGCGGTGCGGTCGCGGCCTGCCTCGCGAAGGACCCGGCGGACCGGCCCACCGCCGCCGGGCTGCTCGCCGAACTCCGCGTCCACGCGCCCGTACCCGTCGCGGGGCCCCGGCGGGCCGACGCGCCGGCACCGCCGGACGCGGAACCGGTGCGGGCACCGGCCGCCGCACCCGCGGGCCCGGCGGCCACACCGGCCGCCCCGGCGCCCACGGCCGTGGCCGCGCCCGGGCCCGTGGCCTTCGAGGCGACCCCGGGGAGGAAGCTGACGGGCGTCGTCGGCAGCCTGATCGGCGCGCTGTCGGCGGGGTTCGTCACCCTCGGGTCCTGGCAGACCCAGTACGCGGAGAACGACGCCGGCGCGAGCCTGCGGCTCTGGGCGCCGCTGGTGCTCGCCGCGTTCGCGCTGCGGATCGGCCTCGCCCTCGCCCGCCCGCACACCGTCACCGTCGGAGCGGCCGGACTCACCGTCCGCAGCAGACGGGGCACGCACAAGGACGACCCGGTCGTCACCATCCCCTGGGCGGACGTCATCGCCGTCAGCCGCCCGCCCGTGAACTCCGGCCCGGGCGTGAAGCTGCTCCTGAAGCTGCGCTGGGGCGCGCCGCTCCCGCTGCCCCGGCAGGGCGTCGAACCCCGGTCGCCGGACTGGGTGACCGTCACCGTGCCCCGGCCCATGGGGACCGCCACCACCACCCTGCGCAAGGAGGTCAGGGAGGCCGTCGCACGCTGCGCGCCGCACGTGCACGTCGACTACCTCTGATGCCGGGGATCCCGCGGCGCCGGTGCCGTCGCCGGGCCGCCCGTAGGCTGGGCGGATGATCAGGGTGCTGCTCGCGGACGACGAGGCGATGATCCGGGCCGGAGTGAAGGCGATCCTCGCCACCGATCCCGGGATCGAGGTGGTCGCCGAGGCCGGGGACGGCCACGAGGCAGTCGAACTCGCCCTCGTCCACCGGCCCGACGTCGTCCTGCTCGACATCCGGATGCCCCGGCTCGACGGGCTCGGCGCCGCCGAGGAACTGCGGCGGGCGGCGCCCGGCGCGGCGGTGGTGGTGCTCACCACCTTCTCCGAGGACGCGTACATCGAGCGGGCCCTCGGCAGCGGCGTGAGCGGCTTCCTGCTGAAGTCCGGGGATCCGCGCGAGCTGATCGCCGGGGTTCGGGCGGTCGCCGAGGGCGCCGCGTTCCTCTCGCCGGCCGTCGCGCGACGGGTCATCGACACGCTGGGCGGCGCGCGGTTCAGCCGGGCCGCCGAGGCGCGCGACCGGCTCGCCTCGCTGACCGGCCGGGAGCGGGAGGTCGTCGGCCTGGTCGGCGCGGGTCTGTCCAACCAGGAGATCGCCGCGCGGCTGCACGTGGTGGAGGCCACGGTCAAGGCCCATGTGAGCGCGGTCCTGGGCCGGACCGGGCTGCGCAACCGGGTGCGGCTGGCGGTCCTCGCGTACGAGGCGGGTCTGGTCCCCGATGCGTGAGCCGGCCGCCGGGCCGGGCGCCGGCGGGCCCGGCCGCCGAGGCTCCGGACGGGGCTTCGAGCGGACCTTCGACGTCCTGCTGTGGCTGCTGCTGTCCGTGCCGGTGCTGCTGAAGTCCGATCCCAACGACGGTGGTTCGTGGTCCGCGGTGGCCGTGGGCGTGGTGGTGCTCGCGGTGTGCGTGGCGCTGGGCCGGCGGTGGCCGGTGGTGCCGCTCGCCCTGACGATCACGGTCTCGCTCGCCCTGGCGCCCGAGCTCTTCACTCCCTCGTCCGTGCTGCCGCTGGTCGCCTTCGGCTATCTCGCCGGGCGGCGGGAGGCGCGGACCCGCACGGCCCTGTGGCTGTTCGCGGCGGTGCCGGTGGCGGGGCTCGTCCTGGTCCTGGCGACCGGCGAGGCCCTGGTGTACTGGTTCGCGCTGCTGCTCTCGATGGCCCTGGCCGTCGTCGCGCCGTGGCTGATCGGGCGGTACGTGCGGCAGTACGACCGGCTGGTGCGCAGCGGCTGGGAGCTGGCCGACCGGATGGAGCGCGAGCAGGAGGCGGTCGCCGACCGGGAGCGGCTGCGCGAGCGGTCCCGGATCGCGGGCGACATGCACGACTCGCTCGGCCACGACCTGGCGCTGCTCGCGCTGCGCGCGGGAGCGCTCGAACTCGACCCGGCCCTCGGCCCCGACCAGCAGCGCGCGGCGGGCGAGCTGCGGCGGGCGGCGGCGGACGCCACGGGCCGGCTGCGGGACATCATCGGCGTACTGCGCGAGGACGGCGAGGAGGCTCCGGTCGCCCCGCCGGACGAGTCGGTGGCCGAGCTGGTGGCCCGGGCCCGGGCCTCCGGCATGACGGTCACCCTGGAGGACGCGGCGGAGCCGCCGTCGGAGATGGCCGCCCGCGCACTGCACCGTGTGGTGCAGGAGGGCCTGACCAACGCGGCCAAGCACGCACCGGGAGCGCCGGTGGCGGTCGTGGTGACGCGCGACGCGGCGGCCACGGTGCGGGTGAGGGTCACCAGCGGGCCGGCGGGGCCGTCCGGCGAGGGTCCGGGCCCGGCGGAGGGCGCGCGGCCGGTGTCCGGCGGTACGGGGCTCGTCGGGCTCGACGAGCGGGTGCGGCTCGCCGGCGGTTCGCTGCGGCACCGGGTCACCGACGGGGGCGGGTTCGAGCTGTCCGCCGTACTGCCGCTGCGGCAGCCCGCGCCCCGGCCCGCCGCGCCGCGGTCGGCGCGGGAGCTGGACCTGGCGCGGCGGCAGGTGCGGCGGGGGCTCGCGCGGGCGATCTGGATCCCACTGGCCCTGCTCGCCGGGCTCGGTCTGCTGATGGCGGGCGTCGCCCTGTACACCCAGCACCAGACGTATCTGGAGCCGGAGGACTACGCCCTGATCCGCGTCGGCCAGACGCGCGCTGAGGTCGCCGAGCACCTACCGGACCGCCATCTCGACGGACGCCCGCAGCGCGCTCCGGCCGAGCCGCCCGGCATGGACGAGTGCCTGTACTACCGCTCGACCATGCTGGCGGCGATCCCGGTGTACCGGCTGTGCTACGTGGACGGGCGTCTGGCGGACAGGACCGCGGTGCCGTGAGCGCCCGCCGAGGGACTCGGCGAAGGGCCCGGCGAACGGCCCGGCGAAGGGCCCGGCGACGGACTCAGTGCGGGTTCTCGGCGTGGGTCTGCATACGCGGCGCCCCCACCGGAGGCACGCCCGCGCGCACAGTGCAGCGCGTCACGTCAGCGCGTGAGTTCAGCGCATCAGCACTCCCGCCCCCTCCCCCGTCGTCTCCGCGGGCAGCGCCACCAGGCCCGGCTCCGCCGGGTGGTCGAGCAGCGGGTGCGAGGGCAGCACCCGGACCGTGCAGCCGAAGGGGCCGGTGCGGTCCAGGGACAGCGCGCCCGCGTACGGCAGCCGGCCCTCCAGGTCGGGCCCGCCCGCCGGCTTGAGGACCACGGTCCGCGGGTCGAGCAGCCGGTCGTCCGCGTCCACCCGCCCGGTCACCGCCTGCACCTCGACGTCCTCGGGGCGCAGCTCGCCCAGCGACACCCGGACCCGGACGGCCGGCGTCGCGCCGAGCTCCGCGTCCTGGAGGTCGTCGCCCACCTCCACGTGGTCGACCGACACCTTCGGCCAGGCCCCGCGCACCCGGGCCTTCCAGGCGGCGAGCGAGCGGGCCGCGTCCGGGCCGAGCGCCCGGTGGGCCGCGGCGGCCGGGGCGTAGAGCCGCTCCACGTACTCCTTCACCATCCGGTCCGCGAGCACCTTGGGGCCGAGGTCGGTGAGGGTGCGCCGGACCATCGCGGTCCAGCCGGCCGGCACGCCGTCCGGGCCGCGGTCGTAGAAGCGGGGTGCGACGCGACGCTCGATCAGCTCGTAGAGCGCGGCCGCCTCCAGGTCGTCGCGGCGCTCCTCGTCGAGCGCGGCGGCACCGTCGGCGGTCGGGATCGCCCAGCCGAAGTCGGGCTCGAACCACTCGTCCCACCAGCCGTCCAGGACCGACAGGTTCAGGCAGCCGTTGAGCGCGGCCTTCATCCCGCTGGTGCCGCAGGCCTCGAGGGGCCGCAGCGGGTTGTTGAGCCACACGTCGCAGCCCGGGTAGAGGCCGCGGGCCATGCCCATGCCGTAGTCCGGCAGGAAGACGATCCGGTGCCGCACCCGCGGGTCGTCGGCGAACCGCACCAGTTCCTGGACCAGCTTCTTGCCGCCGTCGTCGGCCGGGTGCGCCTTGCCCGCGACGACCAGCTGCACCGGCCGCTCGGGGTGGAGCAGCAGCGACCGCAGCCGGTCCTTGTCGCGCAGCATCAGGGTGAGCCGCTTGTACGACGGGACCCGGCGGGCGAAGCCGATGGTGAGGACGTCGGGGTCGAGGACGCCGTCGGTCCAGCCGAGTTCGGCGGCGGCCGCGCCGCGCTGCCGCCAGGAGGCCCGCAGCCGCCGCCGTACGTCGAGGACGAGCCGTTCGCGCAGGGTGCGGCGCAGCTCCCACAGCTCGTGGTCGCTCGCGTCGCGGCCGAGCCGGGCGACCTCCGGGGCGGTCCAGGTCGGGGCGTGGACCCCGTTGGTGACCGAGGTGAGCGGGATCTCCTCGGCGTCGAAGCCGGGCCAGAGACCGGCGAACATGGCGCGGCTGACGCATCCGTGCAGGGTGGAGACGCCGTTGGCGCGGCGGGCGAGCCGCAGCCCCATGGCGGCCATGTTGAACACCCCGGGCTCGCCGCGGAGCGGCGTCTCGTCGCCGAGCGCGAGGATCCGGCCGGTGTCGACGCCGGGCAGCACGCCGTCCTCGCCGAAGTGGCGGGCGACGAGCGCCCGGTCGAATCGGTCGATGCCGGCCGCGACGGGCGTGTGGGTGGTGAACACCGTCCCGGCGCGTACGGCCTCCAGGGCGGCGTCGAAGTCGAGCCCCTGCCCGAGCCCCCCGGGAGCCGGCCGCTCGCCGAGTTCGCGGATGCGTTCGAGCCCGAGGAAGCCGGCGTGGCCCTCGTTGGTGTGGAACACCTCCGGCTGCGGGGTGCCGGTGAGCCGGCAGTACGTCCGCACCGCGCGGACGCCTCCGATGCCGAGCAGCATCTCCTGGAGCAGCCGGTGCTCGCTGCCGCCGCCGTACAGGCGGTCGGTGACCTCCCGTTCGCCGGGCGCGTTCTCCTCGACGTCCGAGTCGAGCAGCAGCAGCGGGACCCGGCCGACCTGGGCGATCCAGACGTGGGCGTGCAGACTGCGCCCGCCGGGCAGGGCGAGGGCGACCCGGGCGGGAGCGCCGTCGGGCTCGCGGAGCAGGGTGAGCGGCAGCTCGCCCGGGTCGAGCACCGGGTAGTGCTCCTGCTGCCAGCCGTCCCGGGAGAGCGACTGCCGGAAGTAGCCGTGCCGGTAGAGCAGTCCGACGCCGATCAGCGGGACGCCCAGGTCACTGGCGGCCTTGAGGTGGTCGCCGGCCAGGATGCCGAGGCCGCCGGAGTACTGGGGCAGGGCGGCGGTGATGCCGAACTCGGGCGAGAAGTACGCGACCGAGGCGGGCGGCTCGCCCTGTTGCCCCTGGTACCAGCGGGGTTCGGTCAGATAGCGGTCGAGGTCCTCGGCCGCGGCGCGCAGCCGGGCCAGGAAGTCCTGGTCGGCGGCGAGCGCGGCGAGCCGTCCGCTGTCGATGGCGCCGAGCGCGCGGACGGGGTCGCCGTCGGCGGCGCGGACCCCTTCCGGGTCCACGCTCTCGAAGAGTTCGCGGGTGGGGTCGTGCCAGGACCAGCGCAGGTTCTGCGCCAGGTCGGCGAGGGGTCGAAGGGTGTCGGGGAGGACGGGACGCACGGTGAATCGACGGATTGCCTTCACGTGTTCCACCTTCGCAGGCCGTGACGGGGCGGAGCGGAAGCACCACGCTGTGCCTCCGCGGTTCCGTTCCGGGAGCCTAGGCGACGCCCGCCGGTCCCACCACGGCGCGCGAGGGGAGGTACGGCGGCCCGTAGGGGGAGCCCTGGTTGACGGTGGCCGGGTCGAAGGCGCCGGTCGTGGCGTAGCGGCGGGCGATGTCGGCCAGTTCCTCGGCGGGGATGACCTGGTGGACGTCGGTGAAGCCGTGCGGGGCGCGCCGGTGGGCGAGGTCGATGACGACCTCGGGTCCCTGTCGCCGGTTGGCCTCCTGGAGCGCGGTGGTCACCGGCCGCCGGTCCGCCTCGTAGGCGCGCAGGGCCTCGGCGGGGTCGCGGTGGGCGGCGAGCGCGTGGGCGAGGGCGCGGGCGTCGACGATCGACTGGCTGGCGCCGTTGGAGCCGATCGGGTACATGGCGTGGGCGGCGTCGCCGATGAGCGTGGTGCGGCCGTGGCTCCAGCGGTCGAGCGGGTCGCGGTCGACCATGGGGTACGCGTGGGCGGTCTCGGCGGCGCGCAGCACGTCGGTGACGCGGACGCCGTCGAACTCCCAGCCCTCGTAGTGGTGCAGGAAGGTCTCCACGCCGACGGCGCGGCTCCAGTCGCCGAGGTCGTCCGGGTCGGGCACGGTGGCGGCGGGCCCGGCGAGCGCCCAGTTGACGAGGACACGGCCGTCGGCGGGACGGCTCATCGGGTAGACGACGGCCTTCCGGCGGTCGTCGCCGGCGATGAGCATGAAGGGCGGGGCCGTCCGGGCGGGCATCGGGGAGACGCCGCGCCAGACCAGCATGCCGTTCCACGGCGGGCGGCCCTCGCCGGGGTTCAGCGCGGCCCGGACGGCCGAGCGGATGCCGTCGGCGCCGATCAGCACGTCGGGTTCGAGCGAGGCACGGCCGCGCCGGCCGCCGCGGTCGCGGTGCTCCAGGCGCAACAGGGGCTGCCCGCAGGGGCGGACGTCCACGCCGGTCACGCGGACGCCCGTGAGGACGGCCGCGGGGCCGAGCCGCTCGCGTACGGCGTCGCCGAGCACGCGCTGCAGGTGGGCGCGGTGGACGGAGAGCTGGGGCCAGCGGTATCCGGCGCCCAGGCCGCGCGGTTCGCGGGATATCAGGCCGCCGGAGCGGTGGTAGTAACGCAGCTCGCGGGTGCGCAGGGCGGCGCCCGCCTCCAGGGCGGGCAGCAGGTCGAGCGCGTCGAGTTCGCGGACGGCGCCCGGCATGAGGTTGAGCCCGGCGCCGGCCGGCCGGGGCGCGCGGGCGGCCTCGACGACGCTGATCCGGGGGAATCCGACGGCGTGCAGGGCGAGCGCGGCGGTGAGCCCGGCGATGCCGCCGCCGGCGATCACGACGTGCGGGGTGTGGGGGGCCATGGGGTTCTCCGGAGGTCAGAGGGTCTGGCGCACGAGCGTCTCGTTGGCGCGGGTGAGGTCGAGGAGCGTGCGGAGCAGGGCGACGGGGGCGCCGCCGCTGCCCTCCTCGTACAGGCGCAGGTCGTCGCGGTAGGCCTTGCGGGCCAGCGTGAAGTGGCGGGCGCGGAAGGACTTGAGGATGCGCAGGACGCGCGCGAGCGAGTCGGCGGAGGCGGCCAGCTGTGGCGGGATGCGGTCGCCGCTCTCCCAGCTGAGGGCGGCGGAGAGCTTGCTGACGGCGGAGACGCCGCCGTGGTGCCGGGCGTGGAACTCGCGCCAGGACGGCAGGGCGTACGGGATCGACTCGGCGAGGAAGGCGTCGTAGGCCGGGTCGGAGCGGTCGCACTGCCAGAGGGTCAGGTCGATCAGCCAGAGCGGGACCTGGGCGGCGGCGGGCCCGAGGTAGGCGCGCCCGGCCACGTCGATCTCCTCGAAGTAGGGGCGCAGGGTGCGGGCGAAGTACTCGGGCGTGACCTGGGCGACGGTGAGGTCGATGGCGTCGACCAGGGACTGGACGTGCTGGGCGGTGCGGTCGAGAGCGAGCGCGAAGCCGGGGTCGTACGGTTCGAGCCGGGCGGTCCTGGCGCAGGCGTCGAGGGCGGCGACGAGGGCCGGGAAGGACATCCGTACGGCTTCCTGGAGGTGGGCCTCCATCGGGTGCCCGGTGTACGTGCGGCGGCGTGGTCCCGGCGGGTTCCAGGTCGTGTAGTGGTGGACGGTGTCGCGGGGCACCATGTCGGTGCGGCGGCCGAGGAGTTCCAGGACCGGCAGGACCTCGGGGACGGCGCTGACGGGCTGGATGCCGTGCCGCTTCAGCGAGCCGAGGAGCAGGCCCAGGTCGCGCATCGCGGCGAGCGCGTCGACCACGCTCCAGCCGGCGGCGAGGTCCGGGTCGGGGACGAGGGCGCGCAGGGCGACGGCCAGCGCGGCGGTGTCGGCGTCGGCGTTCATCGCGGGCACGGCGGCCAGGACGGCGTCCGCGCCGAGCGGGTCGGCGGCGCGTATGTCGGCGACCCGGTAGCGCGGGTCGGTTCGTTCGTCGAGTCCGGGCACGACGAGTTCGTACAGCGTCACGGAAGCCCCCTCGGGAGAGGTAGGTGAGGTGTCGGGGTGGGCGGTGACCGCTGGGGCGGCGGTCAGCGCGGCTCGCCCACCCGGTCCCGGCGCGGTGGCGCCGTGACGGGGGCGGGCGGGCGCAGCCGTACGGCGAGGAGTGCGGCGCCGGCTGCGAGGGCCGCGCCGCAGAGCAGCGCGGCGCGGAAGCCGCCGGTCTCGGCGGCGGGCGTGGGGGTTCCGGTGGTGCCGGTGACGGCGGTGGCGACGGCGACGAGGACGGCGAGTCCGAGGACCGCGCCGAACTGCTGGCTGGTGTTGACGAGTCCGGACGCGAGCCCGGTCTCCTCGGGCGCCGCGTCGGCGGTGGCGGCGACGTTCGTGGTGACGACGACGAGCGGCAGGGCGAGGCCCAGGACCAGACTGGGCGCGAGCACGGTGCCGGCGAAGCCGCCGTCGGCGGCGAGCGCGAGCCCGAGCCAGGCCGTGCCGGCGGCGAGCAGCACGAAGCCGAGGGTCATGGTGCGGGCGAGCCCGAGCCGGAAGACGATCCGCCCGGTCTGCGGGGCGACGGCGACGACGACCAGGGACAGCGGGAGCAGCGCGAGCCCGCCGCCGAGCGGCGAGTGGTGGAGCACGTGCTGCATGTACAGGCTGACCAGGAAGAACATCGGGAAGAGCGCCGTCTGGGCCAGCGCTGCCAGCAGGTTGGCCCGTCGCAGGACGGGCCTGCGCAGCACGTCGGGCGGCACAAGCGGTGCGGCGGCGCGGCGCTCGACGAGGCCGAACACGCCGAGCAGGACGAGTCCGCCGGCGGCGGTGGCGAGGGTCACGGGCGCGAGCCACCCGTGCTCGCCGCCCCCGACGAGCGCGTACGCGAGGAGTCCGAGGCCGGCGGTGGCGGTGAGGGCCCCGGCGAGGTCGAAGCGCGCAGCACCGCGTCCCGTGGCCGGCGGCGGTCCGGCGTCGCCCGGTGCTCCTCGCAGCGCCGGGGCCAGGGCCGCCAGCGCCGCCGCCGCGAGGACGTTCAGCCAGAAGGTGGAGCGCCAGCCGAGGAGGGCGGTGAGGGCGCCGCCGAGGGCCGTGCCGAGGACGCCGCCCAGGCCGCCCATCGCCGCGAAGACGCCGAGCGCCCGGTGGCGGGCGGGCCCGTCGGGGAAGAGGACGAGCAGCAGGGCGAAGGCGGCGGCCGCGGCGAATGCGGCACCGACGCCCTGCGCGGCCCGGGCGGCGACCAGGACGGCCGGGTTCGGGGCGAGCCCGCCGGCCGCGGAGGCGGTGGCGAGGAGGGCGAGCCCGGCGAGGAAGAGCCGGCGGTGGCCCAGCAGGTCGGCGGCGCGCCCGCCGAGGAGCAGCAGCCCGCCGAAGGTGATGAGGTAGGCGTTGGCGACCCAGGACAGGCCCGCGGCGCCCGGGCCCAGGTCGGCGCCGACCGACGGCAGCGCGACGTTGACGATCGCGGTGTCCATGATCAGCAGCAGCTGGGTGGCGGCGAGCACGCCCAGGGCGCCCCGGGGCGCGGCGGCGGCCCTCACCGGACGGTCCCCAGGTCGTAGCCGTCGAGACAGGCGCGGGCCAGCGCCTCGCAGTCGTCGGCGCCGCCCGCCCAGGTCTGCATGGTGAGGTAGACGTGCGGGGCGCCCTGGTAGAAGCGCTCGTAGTGCCCGTGCCGTCCGGCGAACTCGGAGCCCAGCGCGTCCCACGCCAGCTTGAGGAGCTTGATCCGGTCCTCGGCGGTCCCGCCGGGCGTGCGGACGTACTTCCGCAGCACGGGACCGAGTTCGGGGTGGAGCAGGTCGCGGCCGCTCGCCGGGAGCTGGATCAGCGCGCCGCCCGCGAGCAGCCGGATGTCCTCCACGGCCCGGGGGTGGATCTCGCCCGCCATGATCCGCTGGGCGAAGGAGATCTCCTGCCCGGGCCGCACCCCGCCGCGCCCGCCGTCGACCTCCTCCCAGGAGGCCTCGGCGCCGAGCACGAAGGCCTTGGCCTGGGCGACCATGCCGAGGAGCCGGCCGACGGCCTGGGTGACGGCGGGCAGCCCGTCGGTGCCGTTGGACCGGACGATCAGGATGGCGAGGCCGGTGAGGAACTCCAGCTTGGTCCAGAAGCGGGTCGCGGACTGGTGGGTGAAGTTGAGGTAGGCGGGCGTGCGCCACCACATGCCGGCGGTGGCGGCCGGGTCCCGGTAGGTCAGCACCCGCTCCCACGGCACGAACACGTCGTCGCACACGAGCAGCGCGTCGTTCTCGTCGTAGCGGGCGGACAGCGGCTGGTCGAAGACGGAGCGGGCGCGCTGCTCGTAGGAGGTGCGGGAGACCAGCCGGAGGCCGGGGCTGTCGACGGGCACGGAGAAGCTGAGGGCGTGCTCGGTGTCGTCGGGCGCGAGCGGTTCGATCGTGCCGACGAGGATCTCGTCGGCGAAGACGGCGCCGGTGCCGACGGTCTTCGCGCCGCGGACCACGATCCCGTCGTCGCGCTCCTCGACCACCCGGACGAGCAGGTCGTCCTCTCCGGTGCCGGAGGCCGGGTTGGTGATGGTGAAGGCGCAGAAGAGGTCGGACTCGGCGAGCCGGCGGTGGAAGGCCAGGGCGTGCTCCGCGCCGTCGAAGCCGTCGCCGGTGAAGGCGCCGGGGACGGCCGCGAACCCGGCGGCGCCGGAGGCCATGTAGTCGGGCGTGCGGCCGAGGAAGCCGTAGCTGGCCTCCGCCCACAGTTTGTACGCGCGCCGCCGGGCGACCAGGTCCTCGTACGAGCGGGGGACGGCGTAGGCCCGGTGCACGCCGCCCGCGCGCAGGACGGAGCGGTGGGCCGGGTCGGCGGCGAGGTCGTGGAGCCGGGCGAAGGAGGCCGCCGCGGAGCGGAACGCGGGGTGGACGGTGACGTCCTTGACGCGTTCGCCGTCCAGCCACACCTCCCGCCCGTCGCGCAGGGCCTCCAGATACTCCTGCCCGGACCTGGTCACCGGTGGTCGCCTCTCCTCGGGGTGCACGGGGGTGGTGGTGCGGCTGTGCCGTCCCGAGCCTCCCGGCGCGTGCCCCCGAGGGCAATGAGCGTCCGTCCAGGGCTCCTTAAGAACCGGCCACGCCGAGGGGAGGAATCGGCCGGTTCGGGCGGAAGCCGCTGCACGCCCGCGTCGGTCAGGCCGCGCTGGCGACCCCCGACCGGTACTCGCCCGGTGTCACGCCGTACCACTTGCGGAAGGCGAGGTGGAATCCGACGGCGCTCTGGTAGCCGACCCGGGCCGGGACCGCCGACTGCGGGAGCGAGGTCTCGGTGAGCAGCCGGGCGGCCTCCTGCATGCGGCGGGCGGTGAGGTGCCGGGCGGGTGACTCCCCGACGAGTTCGCGGAAGGCGGCGGTGAACGCGGAGCGGGACATGCCGACCTCGCGGGCGAGCGAGTCGATGGTCCAGGGTTCGGCGAACCGGGTCGCGATCATCACCAGGGCCCGGCTGATGCCGGGGTGCCGCAGCACGGGCAGCGAGGCGGGGTTCCCGGCGAGTTCGCGGAGCAGCGGGCGCAGCGCGAGGACCAGGGCCATCTCGAAGGCGCGCAGGGTGATGAGCCGGTCGCCGGGTTCGACGGGCCGGTCGGCGGAGGCCAGCAGCCGCAGGGTGTCGCGGAGCAGCGGCTCTCGGTCGACCTGGGCACGGTCGAGGACGAGGGCCCAGGGCAGCGCGTGGTAGAGGCCGGTGGCGGCGCTGGCGTCGTAGTGGAGTCCGGCGCAGAGCAGCCGGCTCTCGTCGCCGGTGCCCTCGATGCGGATCTCGCCGGAGGTGCCGGCCTTGCGCTCGGGCAGCACGGCCTTGAGCGGGATGCCCTGGCGGTCGGGGCGGTCGGAGAGCCGGTGGGCGACGCCGGTGGGGAAGACGATCAGGTCTCCGGCGCGCAGTTCGATGGGGGCGTGGCCGTCGCCGGTGATCCAGCAGCCGCCCTCGACGATGTAGTGGAGCACGGCACAGCTCTGCTCGGCGTCGCCCTCGATGGCCCAGGGCGCGCTGACGTGCCAGCGGCTGTCGAAGACTCCGGTGAGGCGGAGCGGTTTGAGGAGTTCGCTCAGGAGGTCCTCGTGCTCGGCCTCGCTGCGCTCGGACCAGCTGGCGCGGTCGGCCTGACGGTCGGTGTCAGTGCCCTGGGTTCCCACGGTGGCCATGGACGATCCCTCAACTTCCGCCCCTGTTTGTTAATTGAACGGATGAAACGCCGCGACCAGCCTGGAAAGGAACCGGAACCGGCAGCGGTCACAGCCTATCGAAGGGCCTCATCGACACATGTCCAGTCAGAATCCGATGCGGGTGGCGGTCGTGGGGGCGACCGGTTTCCAGGGCGGTGCGGTGGCGCGGCTGCTGACTCAGCGGCATCACCGGGTCCGTACGCTGACGCGCCGTCCGGAGGGCGACCGTCCGCCGCTGCCGGGGGCGGAGTTCGTGGCGGGCGAGCTCGCCGACGCGCGGGCGGTGCACCGGCTGTTCGAGGGCGTGACGCACGCCTTCGTCACGCTGCCCCTGGTGTACGAGGCCGAGCGGGTCCGTGCGTACGCGACGCACATCGCGGACGCGGCGCTCGACGCGGGCGTCGAGCGGCTGGTCTTCAACACGAACACCCGGGTGCCGCAGGCTCCGACGACGGTGGCGGCGTTCGAGACCCGCCGGGTCGCGGAGGAGGTGTTCCGCGGCCGTGGGCTGCCGCTGGTGGTGGTCCGGCCGCCGGTGTACCTGGACAACCTGTTCTCGCCGTGGAACGGGCCGGGCCTGGTGAACGAGGGCGTGCTGGCCTATCCGCTGCCGTCGGCGGCGCCGACCGCGTGGATCTCGCACCGGGACCTGGCGGAGGCGGCGTACGGGGCGCTGACCCGGGAGGGCCTGGAGGACAGGGTCTTCGACATCGGCGGCGCGCTCTCGCTGACCGGCGCCGACCTGGCGGCGGCGTTCGGGCGGGGCCTGGGGCGCTCGGTGCGCTACGTGCCGCTGCGGCCCGAGCACTTCGAACGGGGCCTCGCACAGCTGCTCGGCCCGGAGACGGCAGCCGGGGTTGCGGGCATCTACCACTACATGGCGACGGGCGGCGACCCGCTTCTGATGGCGGGCGACGACGGGGTGTCGGCGGAGGCCCTGGGCGTGACGCCGGCCCCGGTGGAGGAGTGGGTGACCCGTCAGCCGTGGCAGGTGTGGTCGAGCGACACGGAGGACCAGCCCGCCTGACCGCCCGTCCGGCGCCGCCCGCCCGTCCGGCCACCCGGCCGCCGCCCGCGCGCCTGACCACCCGCCCGCCTGACCGCCCGTCCGGCGCCGCCCGCCGCCCGACCGGCCGTCAGACCGGCCGTCCCGTCAGACCGGCCGTCAGACCGGCCCTCCCGTCAGACCGGCCGTCCGCTCGACCGTCCGACGGACGTTCTCCCCTGGGCGCGACCGCGGCGCCGCGCGCCGGCCGCGCGGCGCCGCACACCTCCTGGGTCCGGAGCCACGGCCCGGACCCGGGGGCACCACCGGCCCCGTCCCACAAGGACGGGGCCGGTTTCTTGTCCGGGAGGAGTTCTTGCCGGTCCGGCTACGCCCTAGTAGTTAACAAAGCGCCGGATTGCCCACCCGAAAACCGGGGGAAGGCTCCTTTCCGTACCCCTTCGTACTCCCTCTAGACCCGCCATTCGAGTGAACGCGCACAGGAGCGGCCATGCGCGCAACTGACAGGCCGCCGACGGAGCTAGAAAGAGCGCACACCACCCGCACCCTCGCGAACCGTCAGGTGATGCCGTGAATCCGCTCATGGGACGTATTCCCGTCTTGGACGTCCGCCCGCTGGTCGACTGTGGCCGCCGCCCCGCCAAGGCGGTGGTGGGCGAGACCTTCGAGGTCACCGCCACCGTCTTCCGTGAGGGCCATGACGCCGTAGCCGCCAATGTCGTGCTGCGCGGCCCGTCGGGCCGGCCGGGCCCGTGGACCCCGATGCGCGAACTGGCGCCCGGGACCGACCGCTGGGGCGCCGAGGTCACCCCGGACGCCGAAGGCTCGTGGACGTACACGGTCGAGGCGTGGAGCGACCCTCTCTCGACCTGGCGGCACACCGCGAAGATCAAGATCCCGGCCGGGATCGACTCCGAACTGGTCCTCGCCGAGGGCGCGGAGCTGCACGAGCGGGCCGCCAAGGGCGTGCCGAAGAAGGGCGGCGGCCGGGAGGCGGTGCTCGCCGTCGCGGACACGCTGCGCGACGATTCCCGGCCGGCCGCCGTCCGGCTCGCCGCGGCGCTCGCGCCCCGGGTGCTGGAGATCCTGGACCGCCATCCGCTGCGCGAACTGGTGTCGAAGTCCCCGGCGTTGCCGCTGCGGGTGGAACGCGAGCGGGCGCTCTTCGGTTCCTGGTACGAGTTCTTCCCGCGCTCCGAGGGCGTACGGAAGGTACGCGGGCGGACCGTGCCCGGCACGTTCCGCACGGCGGCCGAGCGGCTGCCGGCGATCGCCGCGATGGGCTTCGACGTCGTCTACCTGCCGCCGATCCACCCGATCGGCGTCACCCACCGCAAGGGCCCGAACAACTCGTTGTCGGCGAGCCCGGAGGACGTGGGCGTGCCGTGGGCCATCGGCTCGCCGGAGGGCGGGCACGACGCGGTCCACCCGGACCTGGGCACGATCGAGGACTTCGACGCGTTCGTGGCCCGGGCGGGCGAGCTGCGCCTGGAGATCGCGCTCGACTTCGCGCTGCAGTGTTCGCCCGACCACCCGTGGGTGGAGAAGCACCCGGAGTGGTTCACCCGCCGCCCGGACGGCTCGATCGCGTACGCCGAGAACCCGCCGAAGAAGTACCAGGACATCTATCCCCTCGCGTTCGACAACGACATGGACGGGATCGTCGCGGAGACCGTGCGGGTGCTGCGGCACTGGATGGACCACGGCGTGCGGATCTTCCGGGTGGACAACCCGCACACCAAGCCGGTGGTGTTCTGGGAGCGGGTGATCAGGCAGATCAACGGCAGCGACCCGGACGTGGTGTTCCTGGCCGAGGCGTTCACCCGGCCCGCGATGATGCACACCCTCGGCGCGATCGGCTTCCAGCAGTCGTACACCTACTTCACCTGGCGCAACACGAAGGCGGAGCTGACCGAGTACCTCACGGAGCTCTCCGGGGACGCCGCCGCGCACATGCGGCCCAACCTGTTCGTGAACACCCCGGACATCCTGCACGCCTACCTCCAGCACGGCGGCCGGCCGGCCTTCGAGGTGCGCGCGGTGCTCGCCGCGACCCTCTCGCCGACCTGGGGCCTCTACGCCGGTTACGAGCTGTGCGAGAACACCCCGCTGCGGGACGGCAGCGAGGAGTACCTGGACTCGGAGAAGTACCAACTGCGTCCCCGCGACTGGGAGTCGGCGGAACGCTCGGGTGCCTCCATCGCCCCGCTGATCACCACCCTGAACCGGGTCAGGCGCCGCAACCCGGCCCTGCGCCGGCTGCGGAACCTGACCTTCCACGCGACCGACAACGACGCCGTCATCGCGTACTCCAAGCGCTCGGGTCCGAACACCGTCCTGGTGGTCGCCAACCTCGACCCCCACCACACCCAGGAGGCCACGGTCTCGTTGAACATGCCGGAACTCGGCCTCGCGTGGCACGAGACCGTGCCGGTGCGCGACGAGCTCACCGGCGAGACCTATCACTGGGGCAGGGCCAACTACGTGCGCCTCGAGCCGGGTGTCACACCCGCACACGTACTCGTCCTGCGACCGTCCCCGCAGACCGGAGGGTCACCCACATCATGACAGTCAACGAACCCGTCCCCGACACCTTCGAGGACACCCCCGCCAAGGACCGCGACCCCGAGTGGTTCAAGCGGGCGGTCTTCTACGAGGTCCTGGTCCGCTCCTTCCAGGACAGCAACGGCGACGGAGTCGGCGACCTGAAGGGCATCACGTCCCGCCTGGACTACCTGCAGTGGCTGGGCGTGGACTGCCTCTGGCTGCCGCCGTTCTTCAAGTCCCCGCTGCGGGACGGCGGCTACGACGTCGCCGACTACACCTCGGTGCTCCCGGAGTTCGGCGACCTCGCCGACTTCGTGGAGTTCGTGGACGCGGCCCACGCGCGGGGCATGCGCGTGATCATCGACTTCGTCATGAACCACACGAGCGACGCGCACCCGTGGTTCCAGGAGTCCCGCAGCGATCCCGAAGGTCCCTACGGCGACTACTACGTCTGGGCCGACGACGACAAGCAGTTCCCGGACGCCCGGATCATCTTCGTCGACACCGAGACCTCCAACTGGACCTTCGACCCGGTCCGCAAGCAGTACTACTGGCACCGCTTCTTCTCCCACCAGCCGGACCTCAACTACGAGAACCCGGCGGTCCAGGAGGAGATCCTGTCCGCGCTGCGCTTCTGGCTGGACCTGGGCATCGACGGCTTCCGGCTCGACGCGGTGCCGTACCTCTACCAGGAGGAGGGCACCAACTGCGAGAACCTGCCCGCGACCCACGCCTTCCTCAAGCGGGTCCGCAGGGAGATCGACGAGCACTACCCGGACCGGGTGCTGCTCGCCGAGGCCAACCAGTGGCCCGAGGACGTGGTCGACTACTTCGGCGACTTCCGCTCGGGCGGCGACGAGTGCCACATGGCCTTCCACTTCCCGGTGATGCCGCGCATCTTCATGGCCGTGCGGCGCGAGTCCCGCTATCCGGTCTCGGAGATCCTGGCGAAGACCCCGGAGATCCCGGCGGGCTGCCAGTGGGGCATCTTCCTGCGCAACCACGACGAGCTCACCCTCGAGATGGTCACGGACGAAGAGCGCGACTACATGTACGCCGAGTACGCCAAGGACCCCCGGATGCGGGCCAACATCGGCATCCGGCGGCGGCTCGCCCCGCTCCTCGACAACGACCGCAAGCAGATGGAGCTGTTCACCGCGCTGCTCTTCGCCCTGCCCGGTTCGCCGGTGCTGTACTACGGCGACGAGATCGGCATGGGCGACAACATCTGGCTGGGCGACCGGGACGGGGTGCGGACCCCGATGCAGTGGACGCCGGACCGCAACGCCGGCTTCTCCTCCTGCGATCCGGGGCGGCTCTACCTGCCGGCCATCATGGACCCGGTCCACGGCTACCAGGTGACCAACGTGGAGGCGGGGATGGCCTCGCCGTCCTCGCTGCTGCACTGGACGAAGCGGATGATCGAGATCCGCAAGCAGAACCGCGCCTTCGGGACCGGCTCGTACACCGAACTGCCCTCGTCCAACCCGGCGGTGCTCGCCTTCCTCCGCGAGGACGGCGACGACCAGGTCCTCTGCGTGAACAACTTCTCGCGGTTCGCGCAGCCGACCGAACTCGACCTGCGCCGCTTCGACGGCGTCAAACCGGTGGAACTGATCGGCGGGGTGAAGTTCCCGGCGATCGGCCAGTGGCCGTATCTGCTCACGCTGGCCGGGCACGGGTTCTACTGGTTCCGCCTCAAGCGATCCTGAAGTACCGTCAGTTCAGTTCTGTCCCGTGTGGGGCGGTTTCCGCCGCCCCACACCGGGAACTGTGTCCCACACACGATTCAGGTCACCTCAGGTCCATACGGGCCTTCTTGTCGGGCCCATACGGATCTTCCCCTTTCGACACGTCCCGCACAGCCGGACAGCCGAAGCCGCCATCCGGGACACTCTGCGCATTTGAACGCTTACGAACACCCCTTGCGCACCCCGGGGAAAGGACGCGATGCCATGCCGGAGACCGCATCCACAACCCGGGCCCCGGACGCCCTCCTCGCCTCGCTCACGCCCTTGCTGCACACCTGGCTGCCCCGGCAGCGCTGGTTCGCCGGCAAGGGCCGCCGGGTCACCGGGTTCACCCTGGACGCGGCCACCGAGCTGCTGCCGCTGGACGGCACCGGACCCGGTCTCCTCCACCTGCTCGTACGGGTCGAACAGCCGGGCCGCCCGGCCGGAACACCCGCCGACTGCTACCAGTTGCTCCTCGGCGTGCGGCCCCAGCTGCCGCCGCGCCTGGCCCCCGCCCTGATCGGGCGGATCCGCCAGGGCCCGCTCGCCGGGCGGGCCGTCTACGAGGGGCTGCGCGACCCGCGCCTCGCCGGTCTGCTCTACGAACGGCTGCGCAGCCCCGGCCGGGTCGGACCGCTGCGCTTCCACGCCACGGCCCCGCTGCCACCGGCGCTCGCGCCCCGGATGCTGGACGCCGAACAGTCCAACTCCTCGCTCGTCTATGGAGATTCGTTCATCCTCAAGATCTTCCGACGGGTCAGCCCGGGCGCCAACCCGGACCTGGAACTGCCGCTCGCCCTCGCCGGTGCCGGCTGCGAACGGGTCCCGGCACCGGTTGCCTGGCTCGAGACGGGCGCGGCCACGCTGGGCGTCCTGCAGCCGTACCTGCGCGGCTCGCGCGACGGCTGGCGGCTCGCCCTCGACGCGCTCGCCGACGGAAGGGAGTTCACCACCGAGGCCCGTGCGCTCGGCCGGGCCACCGCCGAGGTCCATCTCGCCCTGGCCACCGCCCTGCCCACCGAACGGCTCCGGCGCGACCGGGCCGTGCACCTGGCCGCCGCGATGGACGCCCGGCTGCACGCCGCCGCCCAGGCGGTGCCCGCGCTCCTGCCGTACGTGCCGGGGCTGCGGGCGGTGTTCGCCGCGGCCGGCGACGCGGCGGGCGCGGGCCCGCTCCAGCGGATCCACGGCGACCTGCACCTCGGGCAGACGCTGCGCGGCTCCGACGGGGCCTGGGCGGTGATCGACTTCGAGGGCGAGCCGGCGAAGCCGCTGGACGAGCGGCGCAGCCCGCAGCCGCCGGTCCGCGACATCGCGGGCATGCTCCGCTCCTTCGACTACGCGGCCCGCACCCACCGGCCCTGGAACGCCGAGTGGGCGGCCCGCTGCCGCGCCGCCTACTGCGCCGGCTACGCCGAGGCCGCGGGCACGGACCCGCGCGACCACCCGGCCCTGCTGCACGCCTACGAGACCGACAAGGCGGTCTACGAGGTCGTGTACGAGGCCCGGCATCGCCCGGACTGGCTGCCGGTCCCGATGGCGGCCATCGAACGCCTGGCGACCGGCGCATGACCGTCGCGTCCGTCCGGCGGGGTCCCCGGACCCCGCCGGGCCGCCGGACGGTGCCCCGTCCGGCGGGCGGGCCCCGTTCGGACCAACGCCCGGCCGGGCGGGGTGCCCGTCCCGCCTGCGGGGCACAGGACGGAGCCCGTTCGGCCGAGTGTCCGGTGCGCTCCCGGCGCCGTTGCGCTTGCGTGGAAACCGCCGGGCGCGCTCCGGTGGATTCCCCGCACCCCCCTGCACATCACCCTCTCCCCCTCCAGGAGGCATCCCCGTGACCGCCCGATCCGCAGGCAGGACAGCCCGCAAGCCGAAGACGCCCGCTCCCCGGGCGGAGGCCACGCCGGACCGGGCCGCCGTGCGCCAGGCGCCCCCGCTCGACCCGGGCGACCGGGCCCGGCTGCTCGCCGGCGAGCACCACGACCCGCACGGGCTGCTCGGCGCGCACCCGGTGAAGGGCGGGATCGCCGTACGGGTGCTGCGCCCGTGGGCGAAGGAGGTCGCCGTGCTGCTCCCCAGGGGGCGGCGCGTCGAGCTCCACGACGAGGGCGACGGCATCTTCTCCGCCCTCGTCCCGCTGCTGCGCAAGGTTCCCGCGTACGAGCTCCGCGTCCGCTACGACGGTGACGAGCTGGCCGTCGACGACCCGTACCGCTTCCTGCCCGCCCTCGGCGAGCTCGACCTGCACCTGATCGGCGAGGGCCGCCACGAGGAGCTGTGGACGGCGCTCGGGGCCCGGGTCATGACCCACCAGGGAGTGGCCGGCACCCGGTTCACCGTGTGGGCGCCGAACGCCCGCGGCGTCCGCGTCACCGGCGACTGGACGTACTGGGACGGCAGCGCGCTGCCGATGCGCTCGCTCGGCTCGACCGGCGTGTGGGAGCTGTTCGTGCCGGGCATCGGCGAGGGCGCGGTCTACAAGTTCGACATCGCCCGCCCGGACGGCTCGCACACGCTGCGCGCCGACCCGATGGCCCGGCGCACCGAGTGCCCGCCGAACACCGCCTCCGTCGTCACCGCCGACCACCACGTGTGGCAGGACGCGGAGTGGATGGCCCGGCGCGGCGCGCGCCCGCACCACGAGGCGCCGCTGTCCGTGTACGAGGTCCACCTGCCGTCCTGGCGGCCGGGCCTGACGTACCGCCAGCTCGCCGAGCAGCTGCCGGCGTACGTGAGCGATCTCGGCTTCACGCACGTGGAGTTCATGGCCGTCGCCGAGCACCCCTTCCACGGCTCGTGGGGCTACCAGGTCACCGGCTTCTACGCGCCGACGGCCCGCCTGGGCACGCCGGACGACTTCCGCTTCCTGGTGGACGCTCTGCACCGGGCCGGGATCGGCGTCCTGATGGACTGGGTGCCGGCGCACTTCCCGCGCGACGACTGGGCGCTCGCCGAGTTCGACGGGCGCCCGCTGTACGAGCACGAGGACCCGCGCCGCTCGGCCCACCCGGACTGGGGCACGCTCGAGTTCGACTACGGCCGCAAGGAGGTGCGGAACTTCCTCGTCGCCAACGCCGTGTACTGGTGCGAGCAGTTCCACCTCGACGGCCTGCGGGTGGACGCGGTCGCGTCGATGCTCTACCTGGACTACTCGCGCGAGGGCGGCGAGTGGCTGCCGAACGAGTTCGGCGGCCGGGAGAACCTGGACGCGGTGGCCTTCCTCCAGGAGATGAACGCCACCGTGTACAAGCGCTGCCCCGGCGTGATCACCTTCGCCGAGGAGTCGACCGCCTGGGACGGGGTGACCCGGCCGACCGACCAGGTGGGCCCGGGCGGCTTCGGCGGGCTCGGCTTCGGCATGAAGTGGAACATGGGCTGGATGCACGACTCCCTCGGCTACGTCGCCAAGGACCCGGTGCACCGCAAGTACCACCACCACGAGATGACCTTCTCGATGGTGTACGCGTACAGCGAGAACTACATCCTGCCGATCTCCCACGACGAGGTCGTCCACGGCAAGCAGGCCCTGGTGTCGAAGATGCCGGGCGACTGGTGGCAGCGGCGCGCCAACCACCGCGCCTACCTGGGCTTCATGTGGGCCCACCCGGGCAAGCAACTGCTGTTCATGGGACAGGAGTTCGCCCAGGGCGCCGAGTGGTCGGCGGACCACGGCCCCGAGTGGTGGCTGATGGACGAGACGTACCACTCGGCCGGTGACCACCGGGGCGTGCGCGACCTGGTGCGCGACCTGAACACGGTCTACACGGCGACGCCGTCGCTGTGGGAGCGGGACACCTCGCCGGAGGGCTTCCAGTGGATCGCGGGCGACGCGGCGGAGGACAACGTCTTCGCGTTCCTGCGCTTCGACGCGATCGGTTCGCCGCTGCTCGCGGTGTGCAACTTCTCGCCGGTGGTGCGGCACGACTACCGGCTCGGGGTGCCGGACACCTTCGCGGCCTGGTCGGAGGTGCTGAACACGGACGCGGTGCGGTACGGCGGCGGTGGCGTGGTGGGCACCGACCCGGTGAAGACCGAGTCGGTGCCGTGGCACGGCCGGGCGGCGAGCGTGCGGATGACGCTGCCGCCGCTGGCGACGGTGTGGCTCAGGCCCGCCTGATCACGCCCAGGCGCTGGGTGGCCCGGGTCAGCGCCACGTACAGGTCGTTGGTGCCGTGCGTGGCGCCGGCCCGGATGCCGTCCGGGTCGACGACGAGGACCGTGTCGAACTCGAGACCCTTGGCCTGGCGCGGGTCGAGCAGGACGAGCGGCCGGGTCAGGTCGGGCTTCGGCCCGTGGGAGGCGTCGGGCAGTGCGGCGATCAGCTCCGGGTGCAGGGGCTCCGGCGCGATGACGGCGAGCCGGCCCTCGGGCCGCAGCTCCGCCGCCACCGCGTCGGCTGCCTCCTTCACCGGGTCCTCGACCGTCCGGTCCCAGGGCGCCACGCCGGTGGAGCGGACGGAGCTCGGCGGCTCGAACTCCGGGTCGGCCTCGCGGCGCACCTCCGCGGCGACGGCCATGATCTCGGCCGGGGTGCGGTAGTTGACGCCGAGCCTGACCAGCTCCCAGCGGTCCGCGACGTACGGCGCGAGGATCGCGTCCCACGCGCCGACGCCGGCCGGGTCACCGGTCTGCGCCGGGTCGCCGACCAGGGTCATGGAGCGGGTGGGGCTGCGGCGCATGAGGAGCCGCCACAGCATCGCGGAGAGTTCCTGGGCCTCGTCGACGATGATGTGGCCGAAGGCCCAGGTGCGGTCGGCGGCGGCGCGTTCGGCGGCGCTGCGGTGGTCGGCCTCCTCGTGCCGTTCGGCGAAGCGCTCGGCGTCGATGATGTCGTGCGCGGACAGCACCTCGGAGGCGTCCTTGTCGAGCTCCTCCTTGTCCTCGAACTCGTAGGTGCGGGAGGCGTACGACACGTCGAGGACGCCCTGCGCGTACTGGATCTGCTTCTGCCGCTCGGCCTCCTCGGCGGCGCGGGCGGCGGAGTCGTCCTCGCCGAGCAGCTCGGCGGCCTCGTCGAGCAGCGGCACGTCGCCGGCCGTCCAGGCCCCGCCCACGGGCCGCCGGATGGCCGCCAGGTCCTCCTCGTCGTCGAGGTGGGTGGGCTCGGCGAGGTAGTCGGCGAGGAAGTCCTGCGGGGTGAGCGGCGGCCAGAGGGTGTCGAGGGCGGCGTGCACCTCGGGGTTGGCGGCGACGCCCTTGGCGAGGAGGGCGCGGTCGTCGGGGCCGAGGAAGTTGGGGCCGCCGTAGGGGTCGGCGCCGATGCGGTCGGCGAGCTGCTCGGCGAGCGCGTCGAGGATCGCGAAGACGAAGTAGGGGCGGGCCAGGTTGTGCGGCAGGAAGGTCTCGCGGGCCTTGTGGCGGGCCTCCAGGGCCATGTCCCAGTCGATGACCAGGTCGCCGTCCTCGTGCGGGACGATCAGCGGCTCGCCGCGCTCGGGCACCTGCTGCCGGTCGCGTACGGCGGCGGCCAGGGCCCCGGCCATCCTCAGCGAGCCCTTGACGGCGGCGGCGCGGGGCGAGTCCGTGGCGGTGGCGCGGACACCGGGGAAGAGCTCGCCGGGAGTGGCGAGCAGGACGCCGGTCTCGCCGAGGGAGGGCAGGACGTTGCCGATGTAGCCGAGGAAGGCGGGGTTGGGGCCGACGATGAGCACGGCGCGCTTGGCGAGCTGCTCGCGGTGCGCGTAGAGGAGATAGGCGGCGCGGTGCAGGGCGACGGCGGTCTTGCCGGTGCCGGGCCCGCCCTCGACCACGAGGACACCGCGGTGCGGGGAGCGGATGATGGCGTCCTGCTCGGCCTGGATGGTCTGCACGATGTCGTGCATGCGGCCGGTGCGGGCGGCGTCGAGCGCGGCGAGCAGCACCTCGTCGGCGTCGCGGTTCTCGTGGCCGGTGCGGGTGGAGTCGTGGAGGTCGAGCACCTCGTCGTGGAGCGAGACGACGTCGCGGCCCTTGGTGGTGATGTGCCGGCGGCGGCGGAGCCCCATGGGCTCGTACCCGGTGGCGAGGTAGAAGGGCCGGGCGACGTCGGCGCGCCAGTCGACGACGAGGGGCGTGCGGTGGGCGTCGTCCTCGCGGATGCCGATCCGCCCGATGTGGTGGTCGCGCCCGTCCTGGAAGACGAGCCGCCCGAAGCAGAGGCCGCTCTCGCCCGCGTTCAGGGCGGCGAGCAGCCCGGACTGCTCGGCGACGAGCACGTCGCGCTCGAGCCGCGCCTGGGCGTTGCCCGCACCGGGCGTGCCGAGCGCCGCCGCGACACCGGCCTCGGCCTGGTCCCTCAGGTCGTCGAGTCGCGCGTAAAGCTCGGTGATGAATTTCTGCTCGTTCCGAAATTCTTCGGTTGACAATTCGACTCCCGGCGCGATACAGTGCGTTTAGTGAAGTGCTCCGTATTACTGGTGTGCCCAGACACGGAATTCACCAATATACGTGGACCATCACCCCGGCTGTCAATTCTAGTCCGGGGTGTTTTTGCGTCCCGACGACGAATGGCACGTCTCCCTCGGCCGCGGCCCGCGCCGGCGAATAACCGGCTGCGCGGGCGCCCGGGGCCCTGCTAGCGTCCGGGGCATGAAGCGCGCTGCCGATCTCACGACGACGCCGGAGAGTGTCCCGGCGCGCTGACAGCTGTCTTTGTCCGAAGCCCCGGGGCGAGTGCCCCGGGGCTTCGTCGTGCCGGCCGGGGACCCGCTCCCCCACCGAAACGAGGAACGACCATGAGCGAGTCCCGGAACGCCGTCGATCACCGCAGGCTGGGCCGTGAACTGGAACTGTTCGACACCGATCCGCTGATCGGGGCCGGACTGCCGTACTGGCTGCCCGACGGGGCCGCCGTACGGCACGCGCTCGAGGAGTACGTACGGGAGGCCGAACGGCGGGCCGGGTACCGGCACGTGTACTCGCCCGTGCTCGGGAAACGGGAGCTGTACGAGGCCTCCGGGCACTGGGAGCACTACAGCGACGACATGTTCCCGCCGATGGACGTCGGCGGGGAGCAGTTCGTCATGCGGCCGAGCCTCTGCCCGCACCATGCCGTCATCTTCCGCTCCCGCGCGCGAAGCTATCGGGAACTCCCATTGAGGATGGCCGAGTTGGGCGGGATGTTCCGGTCGGAGCTGTCCGGCGTCCTCGGCGGGCTCACCCGGGTGCGGGCCATCCAGCTGAACGACGCCCACATCTTCTGCACCCTCGGCCAGGTCGCCGAGGAGGCCGCCGGAGCCCTGGGGCTGATCCGTGAGGCGCACGCCGCCATGGGGATCGTCCCGGTCGGGTACCGGCTCTCGCTGCCCGGACCCGGCGGCAAGTACGTCGCCGCGCCCGAGAAGTGGGAGCGGTCGATCGCCCTGCTGCGGGAGGTGCTCGACGCCTCCGGGCTCGACTACGAGGAGGCCGAGGGCGAGGCCGCGTTCTACGGGCCCAAGATCGACGTGCAGGTCGCCGACCCGGCCGGCCGCGAGTCGACCCTCTCCACCGTGCAGGTCGACTTCCACCAGCCCGAGCGGTTCGACCTCCGGTACATCGGCCCCGACGGCGCCAGGCACCGCCCCGTGATGATCCACCGATCCGTGATCGGCAGCGTGGAGCGCGCCGTCGCCCACCTCGTCGAGCGGCACGCCGGGGCCTTCCCCGCCTGGCTCGCCCCGGTCCAGATCGCCGTGCTGCCCGTCTCCGACGACGAACACCCCGCCGCCGTCCGCCTCGCGGCCCGCGCCGCGGAACTCGGCCTGCGCGCCGAGGTCGTGGGCCACGAGCAGGGCAGCCTCGGCGCCCGCGTCCGCGCGGCCCGGCTGGTCCCGTACCAGGCCGTCGTCGGCGCGAAGGAGGCTGCCGACGACCGGGTGTCCGTACGGCTGCGGGACGGGCGGCGGCTCGACCCGATGCCTGCCGGGGAACTCCTCGACCGGGTGCGGGGGTTGGTGGAGGGCCACTCCACCGCGCTGTGGGCCGGTTAGGGTGCCTCGAAGAGCGGGGCCAGAACCGTGAGGAGGCGGCGGCCGAGCTCGCGTCGCGCCTCCGCGGTGGCCGCGTGCGGGTCGTCGAAGCCGTCCCAGTCGACCTCGCCGAGCACGGCCTCGAACATCCGCAGGCTCAGCGGCTCGTCGTAGTACCCCGGCCACTCGTCCGCCTCTCGCAGCAGCCGCTCCACGAGCGCGAGGGGCGGCGGGCAGCTCTCGGCGAGGAGCACCGCGTCGTACAGGTCCTTGCCCTGCGGGTACATGTCGCTGAGCAGCCACATGAGCTTCCAGGCGAGGGAGAGTCCGCGGCTCGCGGCCATGACGCCCACGCCCGCGACCTGGGCCGGCTCGGCGGGCAGCGGAAGCGGCTCGTCGAAGACGAAGTCCAGCTGGACCTGGCCGCCGGGCAGGCCGGGCGCCGTCCACGGGATCACCAGGCGGTGGCCGGGCACCCGCTCGTACGTCCAGATCCGCTCCGTCACCGCCCCGGCCGCGGAGAGCTCGACCTCCGCCCCCACCGCGCGCGCGTGCCGCTCGGCCGCCCCGGCGATGCCGTCGAGCATGGCGCGGGTGCGCGGCTCCTCGATGCGCCAGGTGTCGGGGACCACGACGAAGTCGATGTCCTTGGGCGAGCGGGCGGCCTCGCCGAACCACGCCGACATCAGCATGCTGCCGCGCAGCACCAGGGAGTCCGCCCACGGCGAGCCGGCGACCGCCGCGAGGACCAGGCCGAGGGCCGAGCGGCGCGCGGTCTGCCAGCGGGCGCGCAGCTCCGGGTCCCCGACCACGGTGTCGCTGGGGGCGAAGGCCCGGTCGAACTGCTTGAGGGCCGGGTCGAAGGCGCCGTGGCGGGCCGCCGCGGCGCCGATCCCGGCGGTCAGGGTGCGGGGCACCTGGTCCCGGTAGCGCAGGTAGTCGGCGTCGGGCGACGGCTGCCCGGTCGTCTCGGTCACTGGGTTTCCTCCCGTACGTTGTCGTCCAGCCAGCCCTCGTCGAGCGACACGTCGCTGTCGGAGAGGACGAACTCCCGTTCCTCCGCGACCACCTCGTGCCCGGCCGCGACCAGCGCCGCGACCAGTCCGTCGCAGGCCAGGCCCGCCGCGGCCGCCGGTCCCGGGTGGCGCTGGGTCACGAAACGCTCGTGCCGTCCTCCCGGGCCCGGGAGGACCCGGCGGGCGTTCCACGAGACGTGCGCACCGTGCGGCACGACGAGCGCTTCGAGCGCGTCCCGGTCGTAGGCGGCGGGCAGCGCCAGCTTGAGGTGGTGCTCGTAGTAGCCGCCGCCCGGCCCCGCGGGCTCCGTGCTCCACGGCACCGTCTCGACCTTGACCCGCACCGGATCGAACCCGGCTGCCCGCAGCCCCGCCACGACCTCCGGGTGACCGGTGCGGTCGGGCAGCGTCAGCATCGGCTGGACGGGCGTCCGCCCGCGGGCCAGGACGATGGTGGTGAGCTTCAGGCCCCGGGCCGCGGCCCAGGCGGCGAGCCCGTCCCGCTCCGCCTCGGTCCGGCACCGGACCGTCACATGCGTCTCGTACACCGGATCGATTCTGGCAGAACGGCCGGGCCGGCTCACCTGGGTTATCGGGTCATCGCAGGTCCGACAGTTCCTCCAGGAGCCGGCGCTTCGGACGGGCGCCGACCATCGACCGCACGGGCTCGCCGGCCCGGAACACCATCAGGGTCGGCATCGAGAGGACGCCGTACCGGGTGACGGTCTCCGGGTTGGTGTCCGCGTCGATCTGGACGACCTTCAGCCGGCCGGCCTCCTCCTCCGCGACCGCGCTCAGCACCGGTGCCAGCTGACGGCACGGGCCGCACCAGTCCGCCGTGAACTCCACGAGGACCGGCAGGTCCGCGCCGAGCACCTCCGTCTCGAAGTCGGCGTCGGTGACCTCGGCCACGCCCTTCGCTGCGATCATCTTTCCCGCCCTCCCGTGTGGATCCGCTCGTCATGTCCCGCTTCGAGTTCGCACCGCGGCTCGGGGCCTCCGGCCAGCTCCGCCTCGGCGCGCAGCAGTTGCGCCCCGACCTGGGCGCGCACGCTCTGCAGCTGGTCGATGAGCCCGTCGAGTTCGGCGAGCTTGCGCCGGTAGACGGCGAGGGACGCGGGGCACGCGTCGCCCGACGGGTGGCCGGCCCGCAGACAGTCGACGAACGGCCGTGTCTCCTCCAGCTCGAACCCGAAGTCCTGCAGGGTCCTGATCTGCCGGAGCAGCCGCAGGTCGTCCTCGTCGTAGGTGCGGTAGCCGTTCTCCGTTCGCCGGGCGGTGAGCAGGCCCCGGGACTCGTAGTAGCGCAGAGTCCGCGTGGTCGTGCCCGCCCGCTCGGCAAGCTCGCCGATTCGCATGTCCCCGACCGTAGGCCTTGACGTCCGCGTCAAGGCAAGCGGGACGACCGGCGTTGTCAGGACCCGGGCGGGAGCAGCGGTTTCCGTTCGACCGGCGAGGACAGCACGATCGACGTCGTGGTCCGGCCGAGGGCGGAGGTCTGCTCCAGGACCTCCTCCAGGTGGACGGTGTCGGTCACCGCGACCTTGAGGATCCAGCAGTCCTCGCCCACCACGTGGTGCACCTCGCGCACCTCGGGGCGGGCGATCAGTTCGAGGGTGCGCGGGTGCCTGAGGTTGTAGCCGCCGTGCGGGTTGACGCGGATGAAGGCCTGGATGCCGTAGCCGAGGCGGGCGGGGGCGATCTGCGCGCCGTATCCGGTGATCGCGCCGCAGGCCTCCAGACGGCGGACCCGTTCGGTGACGGCCGCGGGGCTGAGCCGGACGCGGCGGCCGAGTTCGCTGAGCTTGATGCGGCCGTCGCTCTGGAGCAGGTCCAGGATCTGCCGGTCGATGGGGTCGAAGGCGCCCGCCGTCGTTTCGACGGTGGCCGGGCGCGCGGACCGTGGTTCCTTCGGTGTGGCCGCCTGGACTCCCATGTTTCCCCCTTCAGCCGGCGAGCCCACAACGTAACACTTGAGGCATGGAGATTCTGATCATCGGCGGGACCCGCTATTTCGGAAAGCGTCTGATCACGCGGCTGCTCGCCGCGGGACATCGCGTGACGGTTCTCAACCGCGGTTCCTCACCCGCTCCGGAGGGGACGGTTCCGCTGATTGCCGACCGCAATGACGAATCGGCGCTCGAAAAGGTCCTCGCGGGGCGGGATTTCGACGTCGTGATCGACCAGGTCTGCTACACCCCGCGCCAGGCGGACATCGCGCGGCGGGTCTTCGCGGGGCGGACCCGGCGTTATGTGATGACCTCGACGGTGGAGGTGTACGAGTACGAGGACTCCGCCGCCCCGGTCGCCGAGGGCGCCGTGGATCCGGCGACCGTCCCCGTGGACCTCGGACTGCCGTGGGAGGACCCGGAGTTCCTCGACGCGCACTACGGGGAGGGAAAGCGGCAGGCGGAGGCGGTGTTCGCGGCCGGCGGGGAGTTCCCGTGGGCCTCGGTGCGGGTGGCGCACGTCCTCGGCGGCGCGGACGACTTCACCGGCCGGGTCGAGCACTACGCGCGACGGATCGCGGCGGGCGAGCCGATCGCGGTGCCGGCGGCGAACCGGGCGGCGACCTACGTGTACGCGGAGGAGATCGCCGCGTTCCTGGCGTGGGCGGCGGAGGAGGAATTCACCGGGCCGGTGAACGCGCATTCCCACGGCCCGCTGACGACGGCGGACATCTGCGCGGAGATCGAGGAACTGGTGGGCGGCCGTACCGTCTTCCAGGAGGTGGAGGTGGGCGAGGTCTCCCCCTTCTCCTTCGCCCGCTCGTACGCGATGGACAATTCCCGGGCGGAGGGCCTGGGATACCGCTTCTCGCATTCCTCGGAATGGCTGCGGCGGGCGATTTCCGAGACCGTCTCCGGGGCCTGCTCCGGAACGGGTTCCGGGGCCGCGGCGGACGTGGAGGCGGAGGCGTGATGCGGCAGCGCACGCTCGGGGGGACGACCGTCGGCGCGGTCGGGCTCGGCGCCATGCCGCTGTCCATCGAGGGCCATCCCGACGAGGCCCGGGCCCTCGCCACCGTCCACGCCGCCCTGGACTCCGGCGTGACCCTGCTGGACACCGCCGACTCGTACCACCCGCCGGGCGGCCGGACCGGTGCCAACGAACGGCTCGTCGCCCGCGCCCTCGCCACGTACGGCGGCGACCGCGACGCCGTGCTCGTCGCCACCAAGGGCGGGCGCGGGCGGAGCGCCGACGGCGGCTGGACCGTCGACGGCAGGCCCGGGCACCTGCGGCGCGCGGCCGAGGACTCGGCCCGGCGGCTCGGCGGCGACGCGATCGGCCTCTACCAGCTGCACAAGCCGGACCCGGCCGTCCCGTACGCCGAATCCCTGGGCGCGCTAAGGGAGTTGCTGGACGCGGGCACGGTCAGGCTGGCGGGCGTCTCCAACGTGGACCGCGCCCAGATCCTGCTGGCCCGGGAGATCCTGGGCGAACGCCTGGTGTCCGTGCAGAACCGGTACTCGCCGGCGGTCCGCGACAGCGAGCCCGAGCTGCGCCTCTGCGCCGAACTGGGGCTCGCCTTCCTGCCCTGGAGCCCGCTCGGCGGCATCTCCCGCAGCTCCCTCGACGGGAGCTCGGCACAGGAGGCGGACCCGCGCTTCGGCGCCTTCCACCGGGTGGCACGGGCGCGCGGGGTCTCCCCGCAGCGCGTGGCCCTCGCCTGGCTGCTGGACCGCCCGGGCGGCCACGTCCTGCCGATCCCGGGCGCGAGCCGCCCGGAGACCGCCCGCGACTCGGCGCGGGCCGCCGACCTCGTCCTCACGCCCGAGGAGCTGGGGGAGCTGGACGCCGGAGAGCTCTGACGCCGACGGCAGCGGGGCGGTCCCGGTCCCCGCGGAGGCCCCGGACCCCGGCGGCCCACGGGCCGACCGGCTCCGCCGCGGAGGGCGAAGCCGACCAGCGGGAGGTCCGGTCCCCCGCGGAGGCCCCGGACCCCCGCGGCCCACGGGCCGACCGCTCCGCCGCGGAAGGCGAAGCCGACCAGACGAAACGCCCCCGGCGCTCTCGCGCGCTCGGGGGCGTTCCGTGGCCGGGGCCCGGATCCGGCTCAAGACCCGGGACCCGGGGTCTGTCAGACGCCGGCGCGGGCCTTCTCCTCGCCCTCGTCGGCCCGCTGGTCCGGGACGGCGGACGGGTCGCCGTGGCCGTCGTCGACCAGCGTCGTCTCGTCGAAGGGGACGCGGCCGGCCAGGACCTCGGAGACCCGCGCCTTGTCGATCTCCTTGGTCCAGGTGCCGACGAGGACGGTGGCGACGGCGTTGCCCGCGAAGTTGGTGAGGGCGCGGGCCTCGCTCATGAAGCGGTCGATGCCGACGATCAGGCCGACGCCGTCGACCAGTTCGGGACGGTGCGACTGGAGGCCGCCCGCGAGGGTCGCGAGCCCGGCGCCGGTCACGCCCGCCGCGCCCTTCGAGGCGATGATCATGAAGACGAGGAGGGAGATCTGCTCGCCGATCGACAGCGGGTCGCCCATCGCCTCGGCGACGAAGAGCGAGGCCATCGTCAGATAGATGGCGGTGCCGTCGAGGTTGAAGGAGTAGCCGGTCGGGACGGTGATGCCGACCACCGGCTTGGAGACGCCCAGGTGCTCCATCTTCGCGATCAGGCGCGGCAGCGCCGACTCGGACGAGGAGGTGGAGAGGATGAGGAGGAACTCGCGTCCCAGGTACTTCAGGAGCGACAGGATGTTGACGCCCGCGACCAGCCGCAGCAGCGTGCCGAGCACCACGAAGACGAACAGCGCGCAGGTCACGTAGAAGCCGATCATGATGACGGCGAGCGACTTCAGGGCGGCGGCGCCGGTCGCGCCGACGACGGCCGCGATCGCGCCGAACGCGCCGACCGGGGCGACCCACATGATCATCGCGAGGATGCGGAAGACCAGTCGCTGGATGTGTCCGATGCCGCGCAGCACCGGCTCGCCCGCCGAACCCATCGCCTGGAGCGCGAAGCCCGCGAGGAGCGCGACGAGCAGGGTCTGCAGCACCTCGCCCTCGGTGAAGGCGGAGACGAGCGTCTTCGGGATGATGCCGAGGAGGAAGTCGGCGGTGCCCTCGCTCGCGCCCTCCGCCTGCTTGGCGCCGGCCTCGGCGATGTCCTTGGTGAGGTGGAGGCCGGAGCCGGGCTCCAGGATGTTGCCGACGACCAGGCCGATGGCGAGGGCGACGGTCGACATGACCAGGAAGTAGCCGAGGGCGAGGCCGCCGACCGCGCCGACCTTGGCCGCCTTGCGCACCGAACCGACGCCGAGGACGATCGTGCAGAAGATGATCGGCGAGATCATCATCTTGATCAGGTTGACGAAGCCGGTGCCGAGCGGCTTGAGCTCGACGGCGACGCCGGGAGCCACGAAGCCGACGACGATGCCGAGCAGGACGGCGCCGATCACGGCCAGATACAGATAGTGGGTGCGGTCCCGTCTTGCGGCCACGGGGTCCTCCTCGTACTCGGGGTGTCCACGTCCCGGTGGATCCCCGCGACTATCCATCACCCCTGTGACCGGGGTCACGGTTGCGTACGTTTCGTTCACGGGCGGCGGATCGTTTCGTCACGGGCGGCGGACCGGCGGGCGGCCCGTCCGGCCCTCGGCGGGCGCCCCGTCCGGCCCTCGGCGGGCGCCCCGTCCGGCCCTCGGCGGGCGCCCCGTCCGGCCCTCGGCGGGCGTTCGTCTCGGTAGCGGAACGATTCGGGCACGCCGTACGAGCGCGCACATCGCCCCAGGCACACTTGCTCGCATGCGTCTCCCCCTCCCCCGTCCCCGCAGCCTCGCGGGCCAGCTGTTCGCGATGCAGGTCGTGCTCGTGGCCGCCGTCGTCGCCGGGTGCGCCGTCTTCGCGTACGTGACGGACCGCGGCCAGGCGGAGGAGACCGCGCGCCGGCAGTCCACGGCGACCGCGACGGCCGTCGCCGCCTCGCCGGCGGTGGTGGCGGCGGCGCGCGCGGCGGGGACGACGGACCCGACGGCCTCGCTCCAGCCGTACGCGGAGGCGCTGCGGCGAGACGCGGGCGTCAGCTACGTGGTGATCATGGCGCCGGACGGCACCCGCTGGACGCACCCGGAGCCGGCGCAGATCGGCCGGACGTACCTCGGTCACATCGACCGGGCGGTGCGGGGCGAGACCTTTTCCGAGACCCACATGGGCGTGCTCGGCCCTTCGGTGCGCACGGTCGCGCCGGTCTTCGACGACCGGGACGGCGGCCGGGTGATCGCCCTGGTCAGCTCCGGCATCACCATCGAGCGGATCAGCCAGCAGGTACGCGAGCAGGTCACGGCGCTGCTCGGCATGGCGGGCGCGGCGCTGGCGCTCGGCGGGGCGGGCACGTACGTGATCAACGCGCGGCTGCGCCGGCACACCAAGGGCATGAACGCGACCGAGCTGAGCCGGATGCACGACTACCACGAGGCGGCGCTGCACGCGGTGCGCGAGGGCCTGGTGATGCTGGACGGGCAGCGGCGGATCGCACTGATCAACGACGGGGCGCGGGAGCTGCTCGGCCTGGCCGGGGAGGACGTGGTGGGCCGCTCGGCGGCGGAGCTCGGGCTTCCGGCGCCGCTGACGGGGGCGCTGCTGTCCTCCGAGCCGCGGGTGGACGAGCTGCACCTGGCGGACGAGCGGGTCCTGGTCCTCAGCACCCGCCCGGTGGTCGGCGGCGAGCGCCGCGGCACGGTGGTCACCCTGCGGGACCGCACCGAACTCCAGGCACTCTCGGGTGAGTTGGACTCCGAGCGCGGCTTCACGGAGGCGCTGCGCTCACAGGCCCACGAGGCGGCGAACCGGCTGCACACCGTGGTCTCGCTGATCGAACTGGGCCGCGTGGACGAGGCGGTCGGCTTCGCCACGGCCGAACTGGAACTGGCGCAGGCCCTCACCGACCGCGTGGTGACCGCGGTCGGCGAGCCGGTCCTCGCCGCCCTCCTCCTCGGCAAGGCGGCGCAGGCCAACGAACGGGGCGTGGAGCTGGTCCTGACCGAGGACAGCCGCATAGACGACGGCGTCCTGCCGGTGTCCCTGCCGGCCCGCGACCTGGTGACGATCCTCGGCAATCTCGTCGACAACGCGGTCGAGGCGGCGGGCGGCGCGCCGTCCCTCGGCACGCCCGTCCACGGGGAGCCCGCCCACGGCGAGCCGGCCCTCGCGGCGCCTGTCCTCGGCGAGCCGGCCCTCGTGGCGCCGGCGCTCGCGGCGCCGGCCGGGGGCCGGACGCCCGGGTCGCTCGCCGAGCCGCGCTCCGAGGTCGCGGCGCGGGGCGCTCGCGTCACGGTGACCGCGCTGGCCGAGGGCGGGGAACTGCTGCTCCAGGTCGGCGACAGCGGGCCCGGGGTCCGTCCCGAGGACCGGGCCGCCGTGCTCGACCGGGGCTGGTCGACGCGCGGCCCGGGCCGGGGCCTCGGCCTCGCCCTGGTCCAGCAGGCCGTCACCCGCGCCTCCGGCACCCTCACGCTCGCCCGGTCTCCGCTGGGCGGCGCGGAGTTCACCGTACGGGTGCCCCTGGCCCCGGCGCGCGCGGAGGTGGTCGCGTGAGGACGGCGGGCCGGGACATCCGGGTGCTCGTGGTCGAGGACGACCCCGTCGCCGCCGACGCGCACGCCCTGTACGCGGGGCGGGTGCCCGGCTTCACCGTGGTCGGGGTGGCGCACTCGCGCGCGGAGGCGGTGCGGATGCTCGACCGGACGCCGGTGGACCTGCTGCTGCTCGACCTCTACCTGCCGGACGGGCACGGCCTCCAGCTGCTGCGGTCGCTGCGGGCCGCCGGGCACGCGGCGGACGTCATCGCGGTGACCTCGGCGCGGGACCTCGCGATCGTGCGGGAGGGCGTGTCGCTCGGCGTGGTCCAGTACGTCCTCAAGCCCTTCGCCTTCGCGACCCTGCGCGACCGGCTCGTCCGGTACGCGGAGTTCCGCGCGGCGGCCGGTGAGGCCTCGGGCCAGGACGAGGTGGACCGGGCGCTCGCGACGCTGCGCGCGCCGCAGCCGGCGGCGCTGCCGAAGGGACTGAGCGGGCCCACCCTGGAGGCGGTGACCCGGTCGCTGCGTGCCGCGCCCGAGGGGCTCACGGCGGCGGAGGCGGGCGCGGCCGTCGGCATCTCGCGCATCACCGCCCGCCGCTACCTGGAGCACCTGGTCACGGCGGGCCGGGCGGCCCGGGCCCCGCAGTACGGGCAGATCGGCCGCCCCGAGCTCCAGTACCGCTGGCTCGACGCGTCAGGTCGCCCGCCCCGGGCGTGAGGGCGTCCACGGTTACCGAACGGTTCCCACGTTCCTACGACCGGAAGCGTTGGGTGAACGCACCGTAGCCAGGCGTCACCTCCGGCTCTACCGTGGCCGGGTGCACCAACCCTCCCCTCCCTTCAACGCCCTCGCCGCGCGCCGTCTGCGCGAAGGGCTCGGCATGGCCCCCGAGCACGTCGCCTACGGGCTCCGCGCCCAGTACGGCATGTACGTCACCCCCGAGACCGTCGTCGCCTGGGAGCGCGGGCGCGCCGCGCCCGGCCCGCAGGAGCTCGGCGCCCTCGCCGGGGTCCTGTGGTGTTCGCCCGTCGAGCTCCTCGTCGCCGCGACCACCCTGCGCGAGCACCGGATCGCCCGCGGCCTCGCCCCCGAGGACCTGGCCCGCCGCGTGGGCCTGGACCCCGCCGCGTACCTCCGCATGGAGGAGTCGGGCACCTGGCGCGGCAACGAACGGCAGACCGCCGCCCTCGCCGCGACGCTCGGCCTGGACCCGCGCGCCCTGCTCACCGCGACAGGCGGCGACGGGAAGCTCGCCGAGCTGCTGCGCGACGCCGCCACCACCCGCTGGCAGGCTTACGTGAAACCCGTCGTGAAGCTGCTGCCGCTGTCCAAGCAGGCCGTCGAGAACGCGCTGCAGCGACTGCACACCGACTACCACGCCAGGATGGCCGCCACGAGCAGCTGGGGCGCCTCGGGTGCGACGGGCGACGCGGGCCGGGCGTACCTCGACGAGATCACCGAACACTTCTGGGCCGCCGTCGGCCCCTGATCCCCGCCTCGCACGGCCGCGCCGGCCGCCCGGCGGGCTCCCTTCTCCGGACCGGCGCCGATCCGGAAGAGACGGTCTAGATGCGGCGGTCGAAGGAGAACAGCTGGCCCGCGGCGTCCGGAGCACAGGGCGCCTGGGCCAGGCGGGACCACGCGGCCGTGCGGTCGCCGGTGACCGTGACGCAGCTGCCGGAGGTCGCGGAACCGGCCGGCACGATGCGGTAGCCGGTGACCGGGCTGCCGTACGGCTCCAGGGTGAAGCCTTCGACGCGGCTGGGGTCGCCGCACTCGGAGTCCTCGAGCGCGGCGTCGGGTATCCGGCCGCCGGAGGGTATGCCGGAGCAGCCGGGGCCGTAGTCGGGGTGGTCCGAGACGATCCGCCACTCGTCTCCGGGGAGACGTTTCAGCGAGTAGAGCGGCACGTCGGCGCCCGCGCAGTCGCGCTGGTGGATCTGGCCGCTGCGGCTGCCGCGCCGCTCGCCCAGGCAGAGCCCGGAGCCGATCACCCGGATGTGGACCGGGCCCTCGGCGGGAGCGGTGAGCTCCGGGGCCGGGGCCTGGCCGTTCGCCCGGCCGCGCCTCGGGGTGTCCTCGCGTACGAGGGCGATGACGCTGACGGCGGCGAGGACGAGGGCGGCCACGCCGACCGCCCCGACGAGGGCGAGACGCAGCCGGGACCGCGGGTCCGGGGCGGATCCGGCGCCCTCGGGCGGCGGCTCCGCCGCCGGCACGGCCTCGGAGCCGGGCCACACGAGCGGTCCCGCGTCACCCTGGGACACGTCCGCCTCGGGCACATCCGCCTCGGGCAGCTCCCCCTCGGGCCCCTCCGCCTCGGGCACCTCCCCCTCCGGCGACCCCGCAGGCGCCTCGCCCGCCTCCGTCCCGTACGTCCCGCGGGTCGCGAGCTCCTTGCGCACCGCCTCCCAGTCCGCCTCTCCGCCGGGGTCCACGCCGCAGGCGCGCACGAAGGCGGCGAGGAGCTCCTCGCGCGGGAGGGTGGTGCGGGCGAGCATGTTCGCGACGGTCGAGCGGGGCAGCACGTCGCCGAGTGCGGCGGAGCGGGCGGACAGCTCGCGGTAGGTGAGCCCGGACCGGTTCTTCAGCTGCCGCAGCCGCGCGATGAACTCGGCCGGGGTCCGTGCCCCCCTCGGGTCGGGAGCCGTCTCCCCCGTGGTCATGCGCGCCGCTCCCCTCGTCCGGCCGGGCCCGGACCGGTTGGGACATGTCCGGGACAGGCCCAAGCCTTGTTGATCGCGGCGCGGGGCTCAAGCATGGATTCGGCCCCGATCGTCCACGGGGGGACGATCGGGGCCGTGGGCCGGGCTGTGCCGTGCCGGGCTGTCCGGGACGACGGGGCGGGACGCATGCGGGACGGAGGTCCCGTACCGCGGGCCGGAAGGCCGTCCCGCTCGCGCGCCCCGCCGTCCCGTCCGTCGGGGAGTCCTGGTCGGGAGGTCGGGGCGTCGTGGCGTCAGAAGACGGACTCGGCCTCGCGCATCCGGTCCGCCGGGACGGTCTTCAGCTGGGTGACGGCCTCGGCGAGCGGGACCATCTGGATGTCCGTGCCGCGCAGCGCGGTCATGTTGCCGAACTCGCCGCGGTGCACGGCCTCGACGGCGTACCAGCCGAAGCGGGTGGCGAGCACCCGGTCGTACGCGGTCGGGGTGCCGCCGCGCTGCACGTGGCCGAGGATGACGGGCCGGGCCTCCTTGCCCAGGCGCTTCTCCAGCTCGTAGGCGAGGGCGGTGCCGATGCCCTGGAAGCGCTCGTGGCCGAACTGGTCGATCGCGCCCTTGCCGTAGTCCATGGTGCCGTCGGCGGGGTGGGCGCCCTCGGCGACGCAGATGACGGCGAACTTCTTGCCGCGGTCGAAGCGCTCCTCGACCATCTTGACCAGGTCGGCCGGGTCGAAGGGGCGCTCGGGCAGGCAGATGCCGTGGGCGCCGCCGGCCATGCCGGACTCCAGGGCGATCCAGCCGGCGTGCCGGCCCATCACCTCGACGACCATGACGCGCTGGTGGGACTCGGCGGTGGTCTTGAGCCGGTCCATGGCTTCGGTGGCGACGCCGACCGCGGTGTCGAAGCCGAAGGTGCGGTCGGTGGAGGAGATGTCGTTGTCGATGGTCTTCGGGACGCCGACGACGGGCACGCCGGCGTCCGCCAGCATCCGGGCGGCGGTGAGCGTGCCCTCGCCGCCGATCGGGATCAGCGCGTCGAAGCCGCTCTTCTCGATGAGTTCCTTGGCGTTGTCGCAGGCGGCGGCGAAGCGGGCGCGCTCCAGGCGGGAGGAGCCGAGGATGGTGCCGCCGCGGGCGAGGATGCCGCTGACGGCGTTCAGGTCGAGGGGGCGGTAGCGCCCGTCGAGCAGGCCCGCGTAGCCGTCCTCGAAGCCGATGACCTCGTCTCCGTAGTGCGTCACGGCCCGGTGGACGATCGACCGGATCACTGCGTTCAGGCCGGGACAGTCGCCGCCCGCTGTCAGAACTCCGATGCGCATCGTGCCTTGTCTCCTGCTCGGTAGTGGTACGTGTGAGCCGCGTCGATTCTCACACGGTCGGCGGTGCGGGCGCGCTCGCTGCTGCTCCGCGCGTCCGGCGCGGAAGGGCCTTCGGGGGCCTTTGGTCCCACTCCTTCGGGCCCTTCGCCCAGCGGGCGTCCTATCCAGCCGCAGGGGTATTGTCAAGAGGGCATTGCCACCCTATCGATGGTTTTTGAACACACTCGCTTGACGGGCAACCCGCAGCGATGCGAACAGGAGAGCACGGCGTGACGCGCAGCGTGTACGTGACCGGGATCGACCGCGGGGACGGCCGGCAGGTCGTCGAGCTGGGAGTCATGGAGCTCCTCACCCGCCAGGTGGACCGGGTGGGAGTGTTCCGCCCGCTGGTCCACGACGGACCCGACCGCCTGTTCGACCTGCTCCGCAGCCGCTACCGGCTGACCCAGGACGCGGCCAGCGTGTACGGCATGGACTACCACGAGGCCTCCGCCCTCCAGGCCGAGCAGGGCACCGACGAGCTGGTCTCCCGGCTGGTGGACCGCTTCCACGCGGTGGCCCGGGACTACGAGGTCGTCCTGGTCCTCGGCACCGACTTCGCCGCCACCCAGCTGCCCGACGAGCTCGCGCTCAACGCGCGGCTCGCCAACGAGTTCGGCGCCTCCGTGATCCCGGTGGTCGGCGGCAAGGGCCAGCCCGCCGAGTCCGTACGGGCCGAGGCCCGCAACGCCTTCCGCGCCTACGACGGGCTCGGCTGCGACGTGCTCGCGATGGTCGTCAACCGGGTCACGGGCGACGACCGGGCGGCGATCGCCGAGCGGCTGTCCGCCCGGCTGCCGGTCCCCTGCTACGTGCTGCCCGACGAGCCGGCGCTCGCCGCGCCGACCGTCTCCCAGATCACCCACGCGCTCGGCGCCTCCGTCGTCCTCGGCGACGACGCCGGGCTCGCCCGCGACGCCCTCGACTTCGTCTTCGGCGGCGCCATGCTGCCGAACTTCCTCAACGCGCTGACGCCCGGCTGTCTCGTGGTCACGCCCGGGGACCGCGCCGACCTGGTCGTCGGCGCGCTCGCCGCGCACTCGGCCGGCACGCCGCCGATCGCCGGTGTGCTGCTGACCCTCAACGAGCGGCCGAGCGACGAGATCCTCACCCTGGCCGCCCGCCTCGCACCCGGCACCCCGGTCATCTCCGTACCGGGCAACAGCTTCCCCACCGCCGCCGAACTCTTCGCGCTGGAGGGCAAGTTGAACGCGGCCACGCCGCGCAAGGCGGAGACCGCGCTCGGTCTCTTCGAGCGCCACGTCGACACCGCTGACCTCCTCAAGCGGCTCTCGGTGGCCCGCAGCGGCCGGGTCACCCCGATGATGTTCGAGCACGAGCTCCTGGAGCAGGCCCGGACCGACCGGCGTCGGGTGGTGCTGCCCGAGGGCACCGAGGAGCGGGTGCTGCGCGCCGCCGACGTGCTGATCCGCCGCGACGTGTGCGACCTGACGCTGCTCGGCGACGTCGAGGTGATCCGCAAGAAGGCCGCGGACCTGAGCGTGGACCTCGGCGGCACCCAGCTGATCGACCCGCAGACCTCGGAGCTGCGCGACGCCTTCGCCGAGAAGTACGCGCGCCTGCGCGCCCACAAGGGCGTCACCGTCGAGCTCGCGTACGACGTGGTGTCGGACGTGAACTACTTCGGCACCCTGATGGTCGAGGAGGGCCTGGCCGACGGCATGGTCTCCGGCTCGGTGCACTCCACGGCCGCGACGATCCGCCCCGCCTTCGAGATCATCAAGACCAAGCCGGACGCGTCGATCGTCTCCTCGGTCTTCTTCATGTGCCTGGCCGACAAGGTCCTGGTGTACGGCGACTGCGCGGTCAACCCGGACCCGAACGCCGAGCAGCTCGCCGACATCGCCGTGCAGTCGGCGGCCACCGCCGCCCGCTTCGGCGTCGAGCCGCGGATCGCGATGCTCTCGTACTCGACCGGCACGTCCGGCTCCGGCGCCGACGTCGACAAGGTGCGCGAGGCGACGAAGCTGGTCCGCGAGGGCCGCCCCGAGCTGAAGATCGAGGGCCCGATCCAGTACGACGCCGCCGTCGAGCCCTCCGTCGCGGCGACCAAGCTGCCCGGCTCGGAGGTGGCCGGCCAGGCCAGCGTGCTGATCTTCCCGGACCTCAACACCGGCAACAACACCTACAAGGCCGTACAGCGCTCGGCCGGCGCGGTCGCCGTCGGCCCGGTCCTGCAGGGCCTGCGCAAGCCCGTGAACGACCTCTCGCGCGGCGCGCTCGTCAGCGACATCGTCAACACCGTCGCCATCACGGCGATCCAGTCCCAGGTCCCCGCCGAGGGTCAGGAGGCCACCGCATGACCAACCCCAGCCCGACCGCCGGCCCCCAGGCCCCCACGCGCGTCCTCGTCCTCAACTCCGGCTCCTCGTCGGTCAAGTACCAGCTCCTCGACATGAGGGACGGCGACCGTCTCGCGGTCGGTCTGGTCGAGCGGATCGGCGAGGCGACCTCGCGCCTGGTGCACACCCCGCTGCTCGGCGGCGGTGGCGAGAAGCGGGAGAAGAGCGGCCCGATCGCCGACCACGCGGCGGCCCTGAAGGCGGTCGCCGAGGAGCTGGCGGCGGACGGACTCGGCCTGGACTCCCCCGAGCTGGCCGCGATCGGCCACCGGGTGGTGCACGGCGGGCTCCGCTTCACCGCGCCGACGGTGATCGACGAGGAGGTCCTCGCCGAGATCGAGCGGCTCGTGCCGGTGGCCCCGCTGCACAACCCGGCGAACCTCACCGGCATCCGCACGGCGATGTCGCTGCGCCCCGACCTGCCGCAGGTCGCGGTCTTCGACACCGCCTTCCACACCACGATGCCGGAGTCGGCGGCCCGCTACGCGATCGACGTGGAGACCGCGGACGCGCACCGGATCCGCCGCTACGGCTTCCACGGCACCTCCCACGCGTACGTCTCCCGGGAGACCGCGAGACTGCTCGGCAAGGCGCCGGAGGAGGTGAACGTGATCGTGCTGCACCTGGGCAACGGGGCCTCCGCGTCGGCGGTGGCGGGCGGCCGCTGCGTGGACACCTCGATGGGACTGACCCCGCTGGAGGGCCTGGTCATGGGCACCCGCTCGGGCGACGTCGACCCGGCGGTCACCTTCCACCTCATGCGGAACGCGGACATGTCGGCGGAGGAGGTCGACGTACTGCTGAACAAGAGGTCCGGGCTCGTCGGACTCTGCGGCGACAACGACATGCGGGAGATCCGGCGGCGGATCGACGAGGGCGACGCGCGCGCGGCGCTCGCGTTCGACATCTACGTCCACCGGCTGAAGAAGTACATCGGCGCCTACTACGCGGTGCTCGGCCGGGTGGACGCGGTGGCGTTCACGGCCGGTGTCGGCGAGAACGCGGCACCCGTACGCGAGGCCGCCATCGCCGGGCTGGAGGAGCTGGGCCTCGCGGTGGACGCCGGCCTCAACGCCGAGCGGGCGGACGGGGCGCGGATCATCTCGCCGGAGTACGCACGGGTCGCGGTGGCCGTCGTACCGACCGACGAGGAGCTGGAGATCGCCCGGCAGAGCTACGCGCTCGTGAGCGACACGTGAGCGAACCGTCGCCCGGAGGAGTGAACGCCTGAGCGGCACCCCGCCCATTTGTACTTTCCACCAGACGGAATATTCCGCCGTGAAACAAACCGATAGGATCCGCCTCATGCGCCGTTCCAAAATCGTCTGCACGCTGGGCCCCGCCGTCGACTCCTATGAGCAGCTGAAGGCTCTCATCGAGGCCGGCATGAACGTGGCCCGATTCAACATGAGCCACGGGACCCAGGCAGAGCACCAGGAGCGGTACGACCGTCTCCGCAGGGCGGTGGCGGACACCGGCCGCGCCGTCGGTGTGCTCGCCGACCTCCAGGGCCCCAAGATCCGTCTGGAGACCTTCGCGGAGGGACCGGTCGAGCTGGTGCGCGGTGACGAGTTCACCATCACCACCGAGGACGTCCCCGGCGACAAGTCCGTCTGCGGCACCACGTACAAGGGCCTGCCCGGCGACGTCTCCAAGGGCGACCAGGTCCTGATCAACGACGGAAACGTCGAGCTGCGCGTCGTCGAGGTCGAGGGCCCGCGGGTCAAGACCATCGTCGTCGAGGGCGGTGTCATCTCCGACCACAAGGGCATCAACCTGCCCGGCGCCGCGGTCAACGTCCCGGCCCTGTCCGAGAAGGACGTCGAGGACCTCCGCTTCGCGCTCCGCATGGGCTGCGACATGGTCGCCCTGTCCTTCGTCCGCGACGCCGACGACGTCAAGGACGTCCACAAGGTGATGGACGAGGAGGGCCGCCGGGTCCCGGTCATCGCCAAGGTCGAGAAGCCGCAGGCCGTCGAGAACATGGCGGCCGTCGTCGCCGCGTTCGACGCCGTCATGGTGGCCCGCGGCGACCTCGCCGTGGAGTACCCGCTGGAGCGCGTCCCGATGGTGCAGAAGCGCCTCGTCGAGATGTGCCGCCGCAACGCCAAGCCGGTCATCGTCGCCACCCAGATGATGGAGTCGATGATCACCAACTCGCGGCCGACCCGCGCCGAGGCGAGCGACGTCGCCAACGCGATCCTGGACGGCGCGGACGCGGTCATGCTCTCCGCCGAGTCCTCGGTCGGCGCCTACCCGATCGAGACCGTGAAGACGATGTCGAAGATCGTCGCCGCGGCCGAGGAGGAGCTGCTCTCCAAGGGCCTGCAGCCGCTGGTCCCCGGCAAGAAGCCGCGCACGCAGGGCGGTTCGGTCGCCCGCGCGGCCTGCGAGATCGCCGACTTCCTGGGCGGCAAGGCGCTGATCGCCTTCACCCAGTCCGGCGACACGGCCCGCCGGCTCTCGCGCTACCGCGCGTCCCAGCCGATCCTGGCCTTCACGACGGACGAGAGCACCCGTAACCAGCTCACGCTGAGCTGGGGCGTCGAGTCCTTCCTCGTCCCGTTCGTGAGCAACACCGACGCGATGGTCGACCTGGTCGACGCGGAGCTGCTCAAGCTCCAGCGCTACAACGCCGGCGACACGATGGTCATCACCGCCGGTTCCCCGCCCGGCGTCCCCGGCAGCACCAACATGGTGCGGGTGCACCACCTCGGTGGCGACGAGAAGAAGTGAGACATGACGAGGGCCCCCGTCCGGATCGGACGGGGGCCCTCGTCATGTGCGGCTCCCGGAAGGGTCCTGGCGGGCCGGCGGTCAGCTCGGCTCGATGGTGTTGCGCAGTCCCGGGACCTTGAGCGTGCCGCCGAACTGGCCGGCCTGCTCGATGCGGGCGTTGGTGAACACGGCCCACGGCACGTCGAGCGGCGGCGGGGTCTCGGGGCTGAAGGTGACCGGGATGAGGCCGAAGAGGTTGCCCTTCAGCTCCTCCGTGTACATGGTCACCGTGCCGCCGCGCATGGTCGACGTCGAGCCCGGGTTCGAGCGGACGTGGCCGGTCAGACCGTCGGAGTGGACCGTCAGCTGGTGCAGGTCCTTGATGTCCACCTCGTCCGCGGTGAACTTGAGGGCCTTCTTGATCTTGCCGCTGCCGGTCTTCACCTCGACGATGCCGTGGTACTTGAGACCGCGCAGCTCCAGCCGGGTGGTCTGCAGGATCCACGGCTCGTCCGGGAGGAGCGGCATGCCGCTCTCCAGCTCGGCGGCGGCGAGCGCCTCCGGGTCGGCCTCGGGGCACGGGAAGCGGGGCTTGGCGCCGTCGGGGATCTCCTCGTCCTTCTTGGCGTCGAGTCCCCTGGCGTCCTCGGACAGCTCCTCGGTGGCGGCACCGGCCTTGTCCGCGGCGGCCTTGATGGCCTCCTTGGTCTTGTCGGTGACCGTGTCCTTCTTCGGGGCCGCCGTCTCCTTCGGGGCGTCCGGGGTGCCGGTCGTCGCCGTCGCGGTGGGCTCGGGCGCGGACGTCGTCGCGGTGGGCGTGGGCGCCGCCGTCGTCTTGTCCGGTCCGTCGAAGAGGTCCTTGAGCGCGTCGCCGACGCCCAGCGGGTCGAGCGGGTCGGCCGACTTGGTCGCCGTCGGGGTCGGGCTCGCCGTGGTGGTCACGTGGGGCGCGGGGGCCTGCGGCAGCGTGGTCGCGCCGGAGGTCGCCGTCGGCTCGGGCTCGGCGGTGGCCGAGGTCTCCGGCTCGGGCTTCTCGGTCGCGCTCGCGCTCGCCGTCGGCTTCGGGCTCTCCGTCTCCGCGGGCTTGGTGGTCTCCTCGGCCGTCGGCTCGTCCGAGCGGGTCACGCACGGGCCGGGGGCGAACGGGATGTCCGTGGAGTCGTCGGCGAGGGCGAGCCGGGGTGCCAGGCCCATGCCCATGAGCACGGCGGTGGGCATGGCCGCGAGGGCCATGGCCTTGCCGGCGGGCACGCCCATCTTGGTCAGCAGCGACTTGCGCGGGGCCGCGTGGCGCGGTCCTCTCGGCGTCTGCGCCGCCGACTGTGTCTCGTCACCCCGCACTGTTCCTCCCGCCGTTGGCTTCGATCGTCTTCCCGGCCACCGGTGCCTCGAAGCCCTGCTGGGGGATCAGGGGCTGCGTCGTGCCGGTCGTGCCGTCGTGCATGTGCTCGCCCGGGTCGGTTCCCGGCTGCCCGGCACCCTCCGCGGGTTCCGCCGCCCCGGCCTGCTCCGGCACGGTCGCCGCGGTGTTCTCCTCGGCCGCGGCCGGATCGGCCGGTGCCCACGAGGCGGACATGCCGCCGCCGACGAGCGCGAAGAGGAAACCGACGACCAGACCGCCGAAGTTCGACACGGGGATGGAGATGAGCCCGAGCACGATCGCCGCGACGCCCGCGAAGACCCTGACGATGGGCTGGAACCACATCGTGAGGCCGAGCGTGATGAGCAGGACACCGATGATCAGCGCACCGGCTCCGGCGGTGGTCTTCATGGCGAGCGTGACGTTGCCGAGCCGCATGTCCCCGTACGGGAGGTAGGCGATCGGGATGCCGCCGATGATGGTGAACAGGCCCGCCCAGAAGGGCCGGGACTGCCGCCAGACCCGGAACCGGTTCTCGTGGGGGACTCCGCTGGAAGCAGTGGTCTCGGCGCTCATGGAAACAGCTCCCTGAAAGCGGTGTTGCTGAGAAAAGTGGTGAAAAGGGCATACAGCCGGAGCGGGTGGGGGCCGCACACGACGGCCCCTCACCCTGGGGGCGTCAGTCCTGGAGGGACGTCTGCCTTAGAAGCACTCGGCCGACTTGCCCCGGTGCAGGGACAGGTTGAGGTCGGGCAGCTTGAAGGTGCCGGCGGTGGTCGCCCACGCCTTCTGCTCGACGTTGGAGAGCTTCGCGGTCTCGGCGCGCTGGCCGAAGCCGTACGGGTTGGCCCGGGTACCCGGCTGGATGCCCGGCTTGCCCGGGGCCTTCGCCAGGTTGCCGGCGGCCACGCCGATGTCGATGTTGCCGAACTCGGCGTCGGTCTTCAGCGAGGAGACATCCAGGTAGATGTTCTTCGCGTAGACCTTCTCCTCGCCCGTGCCCGCCGTCAGCTGCAGCGTCACGTCACCGACGAACGGGACGTTCGGCGTCACGACGGACTGGCACATCTTGGTGATCCAGGCCTCGGAGAAGCCGGACACGGCGACCGGAGCGGCGAAGTCCTTGCCCTCCAGGTCCTTGCCCGCGTCAACGCTTCCGTACTGCACGAAGTCGTTGCCGACGAGGCTGTCGGCCTTCACCTTGAACTCCTGGCCGGAGATGCTGAAGGACGCGGCGAGCGCGCCCTGGGCCAGGCCGACACCGATCGCGGCCGTCGCGGCCACGCTCGGCACCATGACGACGGCGAACCGCTTCCATCTGGTCCCGCCACGAACCTGGGACTTCATGAGAATTCCTCCTTCTCGGACGTACATCTCCGGATGGGCCCAGGGCCCGTCCTGGGATGGGAGAAGTGCTACGTCCTCGGGAAGGAGAGCGCCGAGGGCTCAGGCGGCACGACGCGCGTCCGAATCACCGGCGATCACCCCCGAGCGACAACCACTGGCCGCGCGGTCCGCGCGGCCGGATTGGACAGGCCCTGCCGATCAGAGCAGGAACCCCCCTGTCCACGACCGGCGACGTCGTCGCCGGCCCGCTCGGTGGGGACCCTCCGCCGCGCGCAGTCGGCGGGTTCGCCGGGCTGGTGCGGTGTCGGACCGAGCGTCGCCGATCGTGGTCCATTCCCGGCGCCCGCACAAGGGGGTTCGTTACTGGCTAGTAACGGCCTGATAACCACGGCACGACGGGCCGGTACCGTCCGGCAACGCAGGGTGCCGCCACGTGGCGCGACAAAGGATGATGAGGACGGAGAAATCCGGACAGATTTCCGGGTTCGATTTACTGCAAGTAACAGCGGCCGCGATTACCAAGTTTTGGTAAAGCGCGGCCGCCGAATGTCACCGTGTCGCCAAATCGTCCCGTTCCGCGGGCCCCTCCGGAGCCCTGACGGGAAGCGGCGCGCGGCTCAGAAGAGGGCGCTCGCCAGGGCCTGTCGGGCGGCCGTCACGCGCGGGTCCTCGGGACCGATCACCTCGAAGAGCTCGAGCAGCCGGAGCCGCGCCGCGTCCCGGTCCTCGCCGGCCGTGCGGCGCACCGCGTCCACGAGCCGCCCGAACGCGTCCTGGACGTGACCGCCCACCAGGTCGAGGTCGGCGGCGGCGATCTGCGCGGCGACGTCCGCCGGGTTGTCGGCCGCGTTCTTCCGCACCGCCTGCGCGTCCACGCCCTGCACCCGGGACAGCAGTTCCGCCTGGGCGAGCCCCAGCTTGGCCTCCGGGTGCTCCGGGTCGTCGACGAGCACGTTCTTGTACGCCTGGACGGCGCCGGCCAGGTCGCCCGCGTCGAGTGCGGACATGGCCGCCTCCAGCAGGGCGTCGTACGGACCGGCCGGGACGCCGGCGCTCGGCGCGCCCCCGGCGTCCGGGTCGACCTGGATGCCGGTGAGGCCGAAGCGCTCCTCGGCGACCTGGACGAGCTGGTCGAGGGTCTGGCGGATCTGCGCCTCGGGGGCCGCGCCCTGGAAGAGCGGCAGCGCCTGACCGGCGACCACCGCGAAAACGGCCGGAATTCCCTGGATGCCGAACTGCTGCATCAGCATCTGGTTGGCGTCGACGTCGACCTTGGCGAGCAGGAACCGGCCGTTGTACTCGACGGCCAGGCGCTCGAGGAGCGGGCTGAGCTGCTTGCACGGCTCGCACCACTCGGCCCAGAAGTCGATCACGACCGGGACCTCGGCGGAGCGCTGGAGCACGTCGCGCTCGAAGCCCGCCTCGTCGACGTCGATCACCAGGGCGGAAGGGGCGACGGCCGGCGTACCGCCGTGCCGGGCGGCCTCGGCGCGCGCCGCCTCGGCCTTCGCCTTGGCCTCGCCGGCCGCCTTCACCGCGGCGAGGTCGACGACGCCGCTCATGGACATGTTTCGGGGCTGCATGCCTACATCCTCCCCCCTCCGCGCGCGTAACCGGTAAGCCATGGCCGAACCGTGCCGCCCGGTGGCCGGACAACACGGTTCCCCCTGTGTGTTGCACTGTTCGTGTGCGCCGGGTCCCCACCTGGCGCAGTGGTTGTCGCGAGGGCCGCTCAAGCCTTTCGCTACGGGTCGTAGCGTAATGGCGAGCCCGGTCCCGCGGGGAGGGTCGGGCCGTGAACTGCCTCACATCTCCGGCCTCTGGCGCAATACCTACCGGCGGGTATGGTCGACGTCCATGTGTAGCCGCACCCGTTCCCGAAACCGAACCGGACGACCGCGCTCCGCGGAGGCCGGCACGGCCATCCTGGAGGCGACCCGGGCGGTTCTCGTGGAGCTGGGCTGGTCCAAGCTGACCATGGGCGACGTGGCGACCAGGGCCGGTGTCGCCAAGACCACGCTCTACCGGCGCTGGGCCAACAAGAACGAACTCGTGGTGGACGCCGTCGCCGTCCTCTTCGATGAACTCGAACTGCCCGATCTGGGTTCCCTCCAGGCCGACATCGAAAACGTCGTGCTGCAGTTCGGCGCGCTCCTCGAACGCCCGGAGACCAAGACGGCCCTCATGGCGGTGGTCGCCGAGTCCACCCGCGACGAGCCGCTGCGCGAGCGCATCCGCGCCTCGATCGTGGACCGCCAGAAGCGCCTGGTCCTGGAGGGCCGCCAGCGCGCCCAGGAGCGGGGCGAGCTCCCGGAGAAGCGCGATCCGGCCACCGTGGCGGCCGTCGACGACCTCATCTTCGACGTCGTCGCGGGCGCGGTGGTGCACCGCGCCCTGGTGAGCGCCGAGCCGGTGGACGAGGCGTGGGTGCGGCGGCTCACGGCCCTGCTGCTCGGCGGCCTCACGGCGGCGGCGGAACTGTAGGTCCGCAGGGGCGGGCGCGGAGCCGGGGCACCAACGCCGACGCCCCCGCACGACCGGGCAGGTCGTGCGGGGGCGCTCCGGCCGGAACGTGCGGCTAGAAGCCGGCCGGCTCGACGTAGACGCCCCACTCGTCGCGGAGCACGTCGCAGATCTCGCCGAGGGTGGCCTCCGCCCGTACGGCGTCGAGCATCGGCGGGATCATGTTGGAGCCGTCCCGGGCCGCGGCCAGCATCGCGTCCAGGGACGCGCGGACCTTCGCCTCGTCGCGGCGGCCCTTGCGCTCGCCGAGCACCCGGACCTGCTCCCACTCGACCTCGTGGCTGACCCGCAGGATCTCCAGGTCGCCGGTGACCGAGCCGTGGTGCACGTTGACGCCGACGACCCGCTTCTCGCCCTTCTCCAGGGACTGCTGGTAGCGGAAGGCGGACTCGGCGATCTCGCCGGTGAACCAGCCGTCCTCGATGCCGCGCAGGATGCCGGAGGTGATCGGACCGATCGGGTGCTTGCCGTCGGGGTGCGCCCGCAGCCCGCGCTCCTTGATCTGGTCGAAGATCTTCTCGGCGTCCGCCTCGATCCGGTCGGTCAGCTGCTCGATGTACCACGAACCGCCCAGCGGGTCGGCCACGTTGGCCACGCCGGTCTCCTCCATCAGCACCTGCTGCGTGCGCAGGGCGATCTCGGCGGCCTGCTCGCTGGGGAGCGCGAGGGTCTCGTCGAGGGCGTTGGTGTGGAGGGAGTTGGTGCCGCCGAGCACGGCCGCGAGCGCCTCGACCGCCGTGCGCACGACGTTGTTGTACGGCTGCTGGGCGGTGAGCGAGACACCGGCGGTCTGGGTGTGGAAGCGGAGCCACTGCGCCTTGTCGGTCTTGGCGCCGTAGACCTCCTTCATCCAGCGGGCCCAGATCCGGCGGGCGGCACGGAACTTGGCGATCTCCTCGAAGAAGTCGAGGTGCGCGTCGAAGAAGAAGGAGAGGCCGGGGGCGAAGACGTCCACGTCGAGGCCGCGGGAGAGGCCGAGTTCGACGTAGCCGAAGCCGTCGGCGAGGGTGTAGGCGAGCTCCTGCGCGGCCGTGGCCCCGGCCTCGCGGATGTGGTAGCCGGAGACCGAGAGCGGCTTGTACGCGGGGATGCCGGCCGCGCAGTGCTCCATCAGGTCGCCGATCAGGCGCAGGTGCGGCTCGGGCGGGAAGAGCCACTCCTTCTGCGCGATGTACTCCTTGAAGATGTCGGTCTGCAGCGTGCCGTTGAGTACGGCCGGGTCGACGCCCTGGCGCTCGGCGGCGACCAGGTACATGCAGAAGACGGGCACGGCGGGCCCGGAGATGGTCATGGAGGTGGTCACGTCGCCGAGCGGGATGTCCTTGAACAGGACCTCCATGTCGGCGGCGGAGTCGATGGCGACGCCGCAGTGGCCGACCTCGCCGAGGGAGCGCGGGTCGTCGGAGTCGCGGCCCATGAGGGTGGGCATGTCGAAGGCGACCGAGAGCCCGCCGCCGCCGGCGGCCAGGATCATCTTGTAGCGCTCGTTGGTCTGCTCGGCGTTGCCGAAGCCGGCGAACTGGCGGATGGTCCAGGTGCGGCCGCGGTAGCCGGTCGGGTGCAGGCCGCGGGTGAAGGGGTACTCACCGGGCCAGCCGATGCGCTCGAACCCTTCGTACGTGTCGCCCGGCCGGGGCCCGTAGACCGGGTCGACCTGGTCCCCGGAGAGCGTGGTGAAGTCGGCGTCGCGCTTGCGGGCCTTGTCGTAACGGGCCTGCCAGCGACGGCGGCCTTCCTCGATGGCGTCAGCGTCCATGCTTCGAATTTACTAGGACGTCCTAGTAAATGTCGATGGCAAACCCCCGCACATCCGTGCGGGGGTACGCCCGGAGCCTCGGCTCAGGCCTTGGCGGGAGCCGGCTGCGCGCCGCTGACCAGCGGAAGCGTGTCGCGGACGACCTTGCGCTCGACGAAGAACGCGGCGAAGGGAATGGTCCCGGACAGCAGCACCCACAGGAGCCTGCCGAACGGCCACTTCGCCTTGGAGCCCAGGTCGAAGGCGAAGATCAGGTAGATGATGTAGAGGACCCCGTGGGCCTGGGAGACCGCGAAGGTCACGTCCTCGCCCGTGTCGAAGCCGTACTTGAAGACCATGCACGTGCAGAGCACGAGCAGCATGACGGCGGTCACGTACGCCATGACGCGGTAGCGGGTCAGCACGCTGGATTTCATGCCGTCGAGCGTAACCGCACGTTCCGGGCGATCTTCGCGCGGGTCAGGACTCGTCGAAGTCGTGCGCGGCGACCCGCAGCGGCCGGAGCATCGCGAAGATCTCGGCGCATTCCTCGGCGTCGTACGCGCCCAGCCCGAAGTCCATCTCCATCAGGTCGCGGGTGGCCGCCTCGACGACCTCGCGCCCCTTCTCCGTGATCGAGGCGAGCGTCCCGCGGCCGTCGTTGGGGTTGGGCCGCTTGTCGACGAGACCGGACTTCACCAGGCGGTCGACGGTGTTGGTCACCGAGGTGGGGTGGACCATGAGCCGCTCACCGATCTTGGACATCGGCAGCTCGCCGGCCTTGGAGAAGGTGAGCAGGACCAGTGCCTCGTAGCGGGCGAAGGTCAGCCCGTACGGCTTGACCACCGCGTCGACCTCCGCCAGCAGGATCTGGTGGGCCCGCATGATCGAGGTGATCGCGGCCATCGAGGGGACCGGGCCCCAGCGCTTCTGCCAGAGTTCGTCGGCGCGGGCGATGGGGTCGAAGGGGAGACTCAGCGGCTTCGGCACGCCTCGACCTTACCCACTGGTCATATGGCGGTCAGCCGCGTCTCGCCTTTCGGTCGCCCGGACCTCAAGGACCAGAAGGATCACGCCGAGCGTACCGAGGACCCCGGTGCCGGCGACGACGGTGTGCACGGCGGCGAACTCGGCGGCGAGCCCGGCCGCGGCCATGCCGACGCCCTGGGCGGTCATCATCCCCGCGCTCATCAGCGTCATCGCCCGGCCCCGCCGTTCCTCGGGGACGGCGGCGACGAACCAGGCGTCGAGGCCGAGGGTGTACGCGGCGGTGGCACCGGCCAGGAAGAGCGCGACGGCGGCGAGGCCGGCGCCGGGCGCGAGGGCGTACAGGAGGAAGGGCAGGGTGCCGGCGACGGCGAGCGGGAACACGAGGCGCGAGCGGACGGCGGGACCAAGGGCGGACCCGGCGAGCAGTTCGCCCACGATCGTGCCGACCGGCAGCGCGCACATGAGCAGGCCGAGGGCGGCGGTGGAGACGCCGACCTCGTCGGCGTAGGGCGCGGCGAGGGCCTCGGGCACGACGGCGAACAGCGGCGGCACCCAGAACATCAGCATGAGCGCGCGGACCCGGCGGTCGCGCAGCACGCCCCAGGTGGCGCGGATCCCTTCGCGCTTCCCCTCGGCGGCACGGGCGGGCCTGCGGGCGGTGCCGAGGCGGAGCAGCAGCGCGGAGACCAGGAAGGTGGCGGTGGTGACGACCAGCGCGCCGCGCGGCGGCACGACGGTGAGCAGGACGCCGCCGACGGCGAAGCCGGTGAGCAGCGCGCTCTGCGAGACGATCCGCAGCAGTGACCGCCCGAGGACGAAGAGGTCGCCCTCGCCGAGGACGTCGGCGAGGGTCGCCATCCGGGTCCCCTGGAACACGGGCGAGACGAGGGCGACGGCGAAGCGCAGCGCCAGGAGCCCGGCGACGGGCGTGACGGGCAGGGCCATGGCCGCGACACAGCCCGCGCAGACGAGATCGCACCCGACGAGCACCCGCCGCGCCGGCAACCGGTCGGCGAGCCCGGCGAGCAGCGTGCCGCCGAGGAGGTACGGCAGGAAGCCGAGCGCGAAGGTCAGCGAGGAGAGCAGCGGCGAGCGGGTCAGCTCGTACACGAGCACGGTGAGCGCGAGCTCGCTGACGACGATGCCGAGCAGCGAGCAGAGGTGCGCGGCGAACACGTAGCGGAACTCGCGGACGGCGAAGACGGCGCGGTAGCCGGGCGGCGGCGCGGTGGAGGCACGCGCGCGGGTGGCGTTCATGGGCATGACCGCAGCGTGCGGGTGCGCCGGTGCCTCGCCCTAGACTTTCGGCTCCAGCCGAAAGTCCGCCGTGGGTCGCCCTGCCGGAAGGAGGCCCCGTGCCGTACCACCTCCACTTCGGCGAGGCCGATCCCCTGCGCATCCGGTTCGCGATCTCGCCGCTCTGGGAGACGCAGTCCGCGGTGCGGGTGCTCGCCCGGCCGCGGCAGCAGCGGTACCACCAGCCGTGGCTGCGGCGGATCGCCCAGGCCGCGCGGGGCCTCGACCTCGCGCCGCTGCACCTGCTCATGCCGCAGCGCGGGCACAGTCCGGACTGCCTCTATCCGCCGCCGCTCACCCCGGCCGGGACCTTCGCGGAGGAGATCGCGGCGGTGCGGGCCACGGCCCCCGAGATCGCGGCCGCGGACTTCGCGCGGGCGCTCGCGGACACCCCGGGCGCCGCGAAGAGCGCGGAGGGGCGGCGGATCATGGCCGATCCGGCGGGCTCGCTGGCCCGGCTCGCGGATCTGCTGGAGCGGGCGTGGGAGACGCTGGTGGAGCCGGAGTGGCCGCGGCTGCGGGCGCTCCTGGAGGCGGACGTCGCCTACCACTCGCGGCGGCTCGCCGAGGGCGGCCTGGAGCGGCTGCTCGGCGAGCTGCACCCGGCCTTTGCCTGGTCGGAGGAGACGGCGACCCTGACCGTCGACTACCGCGGCGAGCACGTGCGCGCACTGGAGGGCCAGGGCCTGGTGCTGCTGCCGTCCGTGTTCATCTGGCCGGAGGTGGTGAGCGGCTTCGACCCTCCGTGGCAGCCGACGGTGGCGTATCCGGCGCGCGGGATCGGCGGACTGTGGACGGAGCCCCGGGAGCGGACGCCGGACGCGCTCGCCCGGCTGCTCGGCCGGGCCAGGGCGGACGTGCTGTGCGCGCTGGACGAGCCGGCCGGCACCTCCGCCCTCGCGCACCGGCTCGGCCTCGCGCTGTCGTCGGTGTCGGCGCACCTGTCGGTGCTGCGCGCGGCCGGACTGCTGGCCTCCCGCCGGTACGGGCACCAGGTGCTGTACGAGCGGACGCCGCTGGGCATCGCGCTCGCGGTGTCGCAGCCGGAGGACGAGTGACCGTTATGTCACGATGGCCCGGTCTGTGCCGTATCGCCTGACCCCTCGCCGTAGCCCGAAGCCGACCCTGGGGGCCGGATGTCCCGTCGCCGTCGTTCCCTCGCCACCGCCGCCCTCGCCGCCGCGCTGCTGCTCACCGGGTGCGGCACGGACGACGACGCGCCCGCCTCCCCCGTCGGACCGCCCTCCGCGCGCGGCGGGTCCGCCCCGCCCACCGGCGGCTCGCCGTTCTGGGTGGACCCGGAGAGCGACGCGGCCCGGCAGGTCAGGGAGTACGAGGCCCAGGGCCGTACCGAGGACGCCAGGATCCTGCGGCGGATCTCGGAGCGGCCGGTGGCCGACTGGCCGGCCGGCGACGACCCCGTGCCGGACGTGACCCGGGCGGTGAAGGGCGCGGCGGCAGGCCGGCGGACGGTCGTCCTCGTCGCGTACAACATCCCGCACCGCGACTGCGGCATGTACTCCGCGGGCGGGGCGCACGACGCACGGGCCTACCGGCACTGGGTGGACTCCTTCGCCTCCGCGATCGGTGACGCGCCCGCGGTCGTGGTCCTGGAGCCGGACGCGGTGCCGCACGTCGTGGACGGCTGCACCCCGGGCGAGTACCACGACGAGCGGCTGGAGCTGCTCTCCGGGGCCGTCGACCGGTTCAAGCGGCAGCCGCGCACCCGGGTCTACCTCGACGCGGGCAACCCGGCCTGGATCGACGACCCGAACAAGCTGGTGGAGCCGCTGCGCCGGGCGGGCGTCGCCCGCGCCGACGGCTTCGCGCTCAACGTCTCCAACTTCCAGACCAACGACGTCGTACGGGACTTCGGCGCCGGCCTGTCCCGGCTGCTCGGCGGCAGCCACTTCACCGTGGACACCAGCCGCAACGGCGACGGCCCCCTCCCGGGCGACCGGGCGGAGGCCTGGTGCAATCCCCCGGGCCGCGCGCTCGGCGTACCGCCGACCGACCGGACCGGTGACGAACTGGTCGACGCCTACCTGTGGATCAAGCGGCCCGGCGACTCGGACGGCCCCTGCCGGGGCGGCCCGGCCGCCGGCACCTGGTGGCCCGACTACGCCCTCGGCCTGGCCCGCCGGGCCAAGGGCTAGTGCCAGGGCTGGGGCTAGGACTTGGACTAGGACTACGGCCAGGGCGTCCTGGGGGCCACTGCGGTCTGACGGTCGTCAGGACACCTGGATCCACTTGGCCTCGGACGGGATCCCGTCCTGGTCGGTCACGAACAGCATGTACCAGCCGGGCGGCACCAGCGTCTTGTCCTCGGGGACCTCGACGGTGACGGTCACGCCGTCAGGCTCCTTCGTCAGGGCCAGTTCCACCGAGCGCTGTTCGACGTCGGTGGTGTGGGTGACGGCGCTGGGCCGCATCAGCCGGGCCTTGGCGATCCGGGCCGCGTCCTTGGTCTTGAAGGTGGCCCGGCCGTTCTGGTCGAGCTCCTGCGGACCCTCGCCGAGCACCGGCCGGTTCCCGCCGGCGCGGTGCAGGCTGGGCGGGGTGAAGACCTCGATGCGCTGCTCGAAGGTGCCGAGCTTGGTGTTGTCGGCGTCGTCGAAGAGCGGGTCGGAGCCGAAGGTGGCGACCCGTCCGTCGGGCAGCAGCAGCGCCTCGGAGTGGTAGTTGCGGCCGACGGTGGGCTCGGCGGCCTCGTTGAAGGCGTTGGACCTCGGGTCGTAGAACTGCGCCTTGAGGATGTTGCTGCCGCCGCGGCCCCGGTAGTCGCCCGAACCGCCGCTGGTGAAGACGGTGTCGTCGGGCATGAGCACGCTGCTGAGGTAGCGGGTGCCCTGCGGCAGGGCCGGCCCGTCGCTGAAGACGGGACTGTCCTTGGACAGGTCGATGATCGAGGTGCGGGCGGTGGAGGCGGGCGACTCGCCGACCCCGCCGCCGCCGAGGACCATGACCTTCTGGTGCTGCGCGGGCGGCAGCATCAGGGAGGCAGAGGTCTCCAGCTGGTCGGGGTCGGTGAGTCCGCCCAGCTTGGTGAAGGAGTTCTTCTTCAGGTCCCACAGGCCGGGCTCACGGCCCTTCTCGGCGGGTCCGTAGCCGGCGTTGGAGCCGGTGTAGAGGAGCTTGCCGCCCTTGGTGAGGAAGAGCGCCGGGTAGGTGGGGAAGTACCGGAAGGGGCCCTTGGACCACTTCTTCGTCTTCGGGTCGTAGATCTCGTTGTCCCCGGGGACGACGTCGCCGACGTCGTTGAGCCCGGACACGGCGAGCACCTTGCCGTCGTCGAGGGTGACGAGCGTCGGGTACCAGCGGGCGTCCTTCATGGGCGCGACCGGGATGTAGCGCTCGGCCTTCGGGTCGAACTCGTACGCGGCCTTGATGCCCTGGAAGTCCTGCTTCTCGGTGGTGAGCTTCTGTGCGAGCCCGTAGACGTTGTCGGCGTCGTCGCCCTTGAGGCCGACGACCTCGTACTGCGCGGCCTCGGTGGTGAGCGCCTGCGGGCCCTCCTTCCGGGCCTCGACGAAGACCCGGGCCTCGGCGGCGGTGACCTTGGTCTTCCACGGCTTCATCTGGCCGCTCTTGAAGTACGAGATCTCGAACTCGCGCTTGGCCTTGGGCACGGTCACGTCGAACTTCGAGACGTACTCGACGCCGGACGGCGAGCGGAAGACGGTGCCCTTCCTGAGGGTGACCGCCTTGTCGGGGCTCTCGTTCTTGACCCGCATGCCGCCGCCGGCCCGCTTGACCTCGCCGTCGAGGATCTCGTAACGGGCGGTGCCGCCGGCCACGAGGAGACGGCCGTCCGGCAGCTGGGTGTGGCCGGAGCAGAAGAAGTCCTCCGGCGTGGGGATCGACTTGAAGGTGTTCTTCACCGGGTCCCAGAGGACGGTCTCGAAGGTGCCCGCGTCGAACTTCTTCTGGTCGTTGCCGGAGCCGGCGATGAGCAGCACCTTGCCGGTGTGCAGCAGGGCGGCGTGGATGGCGTTGATGCGGTACTGCTCGGGCACGTCGACCACGCCCCAGGAGCCGTACTTCCGCTGGTACTCGGGCTGGGCGATCTTGTACGCGTGGTACTTCTCCGTCGCGAAGGACACGGCGGCCGGGGCGTTCAGGGCCGCGAGCACGAGGACGGCGCCGCTGCCGAGCAGGGTCTTCTTGAACTGCTTGGACGGCCGGTAGGCCATGGCTCAGTTCCCTCCGGTCGTCGTGGGCGCGGTCGCGGTGGTGGGCGTCGGCCCGGTCTTGGCGGGGGTGGCGATGACGGTGACGCCTCCGGCGGCGTCGGCCCGCCCGCGGGCGCGGGCCCGTGCCCTGGCGGCCGTGCGGATCCGCAGCCGGCGCCGGTCGCGCAGCACGGTGAAGGCCCACACGGCGAGCGGCGCGAGCGCGATGAGCAGGGCGAGCACCGCCCAGGTGCGCATGGCCGCGTGGGTGTGGCCGAGGCGGACGGAGGCGACGAGGGAGGCGACGAGGACCGCGGCCCAGTAGAGGTGGATGCGGAAGGTGAGGACCCGGTCGGGGCTGGCCTCGCCGCCCTTGGGGGTGACGACGAAGCGGCCGCGGGTGCGCAGCAGCGCGGAGCCGAGGGACTTGAGGTAGATCGGCGCGGACAGCGCGGACATCGCCATGCCGGCGAGGCCGCCGGAGCCCTCGGGTTCGTGGGGCGAGACGTTGTGGCGGCGGTTCCACAGGTAGAGGCCGATCTGGAGGGCGACGGCGTCGCTGTAGATCATCAGCCAGACCGAGGAGGAGACCTGGGTGCCGGACGCGCCGAGCCACAGGAAGAGGACGCAGGAGAGGATGCCCAGGAACCAGTTGACGGCCGTCATCGGGTAGTAGACGAGCATCAGCGTGTAGTTGAGGAGCCGCCCGGGCGGGGTGCGGAAGGGTGCCTTCCAGTACTGCTTGAGCAGCGTCTCGTAGGTGCCGCGTGACCAGCGCAGCTGCTGGGTGAAGAAGTCCGTCCAGGAGGCGGGTCCCTCACCCACCGCGAGGACGTCGGGGGTGTAGACGGAGCGCCAGAAGCGGCCGGTGAGCGGGTTCCTCCGCCGGTGCAGTTCGAAGCCGGTGGCCATGTCCTCGGTGATGGAGTCGTACAGGCCGCCGACCTGCTTGAGGGCGGTGACGCGGACGACGTTGTTGGTGCCGACGAACATGGGGGCGCGGTAGCGGTTGCCGGCCCGCTGGATGAGCGCGTGGAAGAGGAACTGCTGCGACTCGGCGGCCTTGGTGACGGCCGAGGTGTAGTTGCCGTAGACCTGCGGACCGACGACGAAGGCGATGTCGGGGTCGCGGAAGTAGCCGAGCATCCGCTCCAGGAAGTTCGGGAGCGGCACGTGGTCGGTGTCCACGGAGGCGAAGAAGTCGTAGGCGTCGCCGTGCATCGCGAGCCAGGCGTTGTAGTTGCCGTGCTTGGTGCGGGCCTTGTGGGCGCCCTTCCTGCGGTTCCACTCGGGGACGCCGGCGCGGGTGAAGTGCCGGACGCCGAGCTGCTCGCACAGCGCCTTCGCGCCGGGGTCGTCGCCCTCGTCGAGCAGCCACACGTCGAGCCGCCCGTCGTGGCGCAGCCGCACGGCGCCTTCGAGGGTGGCCCGGACCATGGAGAGCGGTTCCTTGCCGGGCACGTAGGTGGTGAGGAAGGCGACCCGGGTGCCCGGCTCGGGGCGCACGGGTATGGGGTCGCGGGCGACGAGGGTGGCGTGCGCGATCGAGGTGACGTTCACCAGCATGAAGAAGCAGATCAGCCCGATCGACACGAGCATCACGGTGTCGTACGGCACCCGCCAGGTGTCGTCGCCCTCGCGGACGGTCCAGTGGCTCGGCCAGACGAGGTAGACCAGGAGCAGCGCCGAGAGCAGCGGTGCGAGACCCATGAGGAGGACGGCTCGTATTCGGTGCGGTTCCTTCGAGAGCAGACTCCGGTACTGCACCTGGTAGGTGTCCCCCGCCCGGTCCGGTTCCGTGAGGGGACCGGCGAGTCGGCTGTAGGTGTCGTAGTCGTAGCCTCGCGGCCGCACGGTGCCTCCAGCTGTCGTCGAACCTGTCGATAGCCCCACGAAAGGGGACATTCATCGGCGTGTCGACTGGGAAGCGTCCGAGTGAGGGTATTTCACGAAAGGCGGGCTTCTGGGCGTAACGGGTGACGCCCGGCGTCCGCCGGCCGGCCCAACGGGCCCTCGGCCCGCCACCGCCGGCCGGCCCTACGGACCCTCAGTCCGCCCGCTCCCGGCCGGAGTCGGTCTCGCGCCCGAAGCCGTCCACGAAGGCGGTGAGCAGCCGGGCGAACGCGAGCCGGTCGGCGTCCGGCCAGTCCGCCATCACCCGGGCGAAGACCCGCTGCCGGAAGCGGTGGGTACGGTCGACCTGCTCCCGGCCGTCGGCGGTGAGCGCGAGCAGCGCCCGCCGGGCGTCGGAGGGGTCGGGCCGACGGCTGACCCAGCCCTCCTCGACGGCGCGCAGGACAAGCCGGCTCGCCCGGGGCTGGTCCACGCCGAGCGCGGTGGCGACGTCGGTGACCGAGCAGCTCCCGTCCCGGCCCTCGACCGCGTCGAGGACCCCGAACAGCGTGGGGTCGACCGCCCGGCCGCCGTCCGCCGGCGCGAGACGTCCGAGCGAGCGGCGGGTCTGGCTGCGGCGGATGGCGACCATGGCCCGCTCGACGGCGACCAGGGCTTCCCGTTGTTCCTCTTCCTGCATGCGCTCCTCTGGCATGCATGTTAGTTTACAACTGTTGTAAAACTACATGCATTGGGGGATGCCGCATGCCCGGGGAAGACGTCCGGACCCAGCGCCCGTTCGGCTACTGGCTGAAGCACGTCGACGGCGCGATCGAGGCGGCGATGAGCCGGCTGTTCGCCGCCGACGGCCTCGCCCGCCGGCACTGGCAGGTGCTGCACACGCTCGCGTACGGGCCGGCCACGCTCGCCGAGCTCGACACGGCCGTGGCGCCGTTCCTGTCCGACGGCGAGCCGACCGTGCGCCCGTACGTCGACGACCTCGCGGGGCGCGGCTGGGCGAGCCGCTCCGAGGACGGCACCGTGGCACTGACCGAGGAGGGCCGCCGGGCGCACGGGCGGATCGCGGAACAGGTCGGCGTCCTGCGGGCCCGGGTGACGGAGAGCCTGTCGCCCGAGGAGTACGGGACGCTCGTCGGACTGCTCCGGCGCGTCGCCGCCCACCTGGACGCGACGGAGCCCCGGACCGGCTGAGGTCCGGGGCTCCACGGATGCACAAGGGGGCCGGTTCAGCCGGCCAGGTGGCGCTCCACGGTGTCGACCTTCGCGGTCAGCCCGTCCGTGACGCCGGGCCGGATGTCGGCCTTGAGGACGACCGAGACGCGCGGCGCCCGGGCCTCCACGGCGGCGACGGCACGCTTGACGACGTCCATGACCTCGTCCCACTCGCCCTCGACCGAGGTGAACATGGCGTCCGTGCGGTTCGGCAGACCCGACTCGCGCACGACCCGGACCGCGTCGGCGACGTACTCGCCGACCTCCTCCCCCACGCCCAGCGGGGTCACCGAGAAGGCGACGATCATGCGTTCACCACGCCTTCGCGGCGGGCGCGGGAGGCGATGACCGCCGCCTCGGCCTCGCGCTTGAGCTTGCGCTCCGCGAAGAATCCGCCGAAGGGCAGCACGGAGAGGACGAAGTAGACCGCCGCCGTCTTGAAGGACCACTTGGTGCGGTTCCAGGCGTCCAGCCAGAAGAGCACGTACAGGATGAAGAGGACGCCGTGGATCGCGCCCATCACCGGCACCGCGTTGAAGTCCGTGGTCCGCTTGAGCACCGAGCAGACCAGGAGCAGCAGGAACGACACGGCCTCCGGCGCGGAGACGAGCCGGAGCCGGTGCAGGGAGGAAGCGGTCTTGATGTCCACGGGAGGGGTCACCTTCGTTCGATCTTGTGAACGGATACACAAGGGCCCGTCCATCATGACCTAGCCAGAAAACGATCAGCGCCGGAGGGGGTGGGGTTCACCTGTACACCGTCTTCACGTTCCGCCTTCGCCCTACCGTCAGGCAGGCCCAGGCCCTGGGCGACATGCTGCGGGACCACTGCTCGCTCTACAACGGCGCGCTGCAGGAGCGCCGGGAGGCCTACCGGCACGCCTCGAAGACGAACATCAAGTACGCCGACCAGTCCGCCCAGCTCAAGGAGATCCGGGCGTTCGACCCGGATCGTCAGGGCCGGTGGTCGTTCAGCTCGCAGCAGGCAACGCTGCGCCGCCTGGACAAGGCATTCGCGGCGTTCTTCCGTCGGGCGAAGGCGGGGCTCACCCCGGGCTATCCCAGATTCAAGGGTGTGGGGCACTTCGACACCGTCCTGTTCCCGAGAGACGGGGACGGCTGCCGTTGGGATTCCACGCCGCGTGACCGGCGGACGCGGGTGCGCTTGCAGGGCGTCGGGCACGTGCGGGTGCACCAGCACCGGCCGGTACGCGGGCGGGTCAAGACGATCAGCGTGAAGCGTGAGGGCAAACACTGGTACGTAGTCCTCGCCTGCGATCAGGTGCCGCGCGAGCCGCTTCCCGCCAACGGATCGATCATCGGCATCGACATGGGCGTGACGCACTTCCTCACCACGTCGAATGGTGAGCACTTCGAGAATCCGCGCTACCTCGACGCATCCGCCGATGCGTTGGCCGTCGCACAGCAGCACCTCTCGACGTTCCCCAAACGCACTCGGCTGAGGTCGAAGAAGCACCGGGCCGCTGTCCGCAAGGTCGCCCAGCTGCACGGCAGAATCCGGCGTCAGCGCCGTGATTACCATCACAAGGCCGCGAAGGAGTTGATCCGCGGCCACGGCACGATCGCACACGAGCGCCTGAACATCGCGGGAATGACCCGTGCCCCCAAGCCCAGGCCTGATCCCGATCAGCCCGGCGCGTTCTTGCCGAACGGAGCCGCCGCGAAGGCGGGCTTGAACCGCAGAATCCTCGACGCGGGTTGGGGGAAGTTCCTGACGATCCTGGCGCAGAAGGCTGAAAGTGCCGCTCGCCGCGTGGTCGCCGTGGACGCCCGCAACACCTCCCGCACCTGCCCCCGGTGTGGGCACGTCGCCAGGGAGAACCGCCTCACCCAAGCGAAGTTCGAGTGCACGGCGTGCGGCTTCCTCGCGAACGCCGACCACGTCGGCGCGCTGAACGTGCTCAGCGGGGCCGGGCTGGTCCTCTGCGCGGAGGCATAGCCTCCATGCAGGAAGCCCGCCGCCTCAGCGGCGGGCGGAGTCACTGTGCACGGCGACTTTGCTGTCCCTTTATCCGGGGGGCAAGTACCTTCCCTCCGTGGCAACGTTCCGACTCCAAGGCAGCAAAGTGCTCGCCGTGACCATGACCGGCGACGCCGTGAAGGCGAAGAACGGCTCGATGGTCGCCTACGACGGCCAGATGGCCTTCAAGAAGATGTCCGGCGGCGGTGAGGGCCTGCGCGGCATGGTCACCCGCAGGCTGACCGGTGAGCAGATGGAGGTGATGGAGGTCCGCGGCCAGGGCACGTGCTGGTTCGCCGACCGGGCCTCCGAGATCAACCTCGTCCAGCTCCACGGCGACAAGCTGTTCGTCGAGGCGAGCAATCTGCTCTGCACCGACGCAGGCCTGCGCACCGGCACGACCTTCACCGGACTGCGCGGCGGCGCGACCGGCAACGGCCTGTTCACGACGACCGTCGAGGGCACCGGCCAGGCCGCGATCATGTCCGACGGACCCGCGGTCGTGCTGCGGGTGACCCCGCAGTACCCGCTGTCCGTGGACCCCGGCGCGTACATCGCCCACCAGGGCAACCTCCAGCAGCACTTCCAGTCGGGTGTGACCTTCCGCACCTTCATGGGCGAGGGCGGCGGCGAGGCCTTCCAGATCCGCTTCGAGGGCGACGGACTCGTGTACGTCCAGCCCAGCGAGCGGAACACGATCGGGGGCGACGTCTGATGCCGTTCCGGGAGATCAACTCCAAGATGGTCGAGGCCACGGTGATCCCGGGGCAGCGGCTGTTCAGCCAGCGGGGCGCGATGCTGGCCTACCGCGGCGACGTCACTTTCACGCCGAACATCGCCGGCGGCCAGGGCGGCCTGATGTCGATGATCGGCCGCCGGGTGGCCGGCGAGGCGACCCCGCTGATGACCGTCGAGGGCAGCGGCACGGTGATGTTCGGGCACGGCGGTCACCACATCCAGGTGATCGCGCTGACCGGCGACACCCTCTACGTGGAGGCCGACCGGCTGCTCGCCTTCGACGGCACCCTGGAGCAGGGCACCATGTTCATGGGCTCGCAGGGCGGCGTCATGGGCATGGTCCGCGGCCAGGTGACCGGCCAGGGCCTGTTCACCACCACGCTCAAGGGCCACGGCTCGGTGGCCGTGATGGCGCACGGAGGGGTCATCGAGCTGCCGATCACGCCCGGCCGCCCGGTGCACGTCGACCCGCAGGCGTACGTGGCCCACCACGGCGACGTGCGCAACAAGCTGTCCACCGCGCTGGGCTGGCGGGACATGGTGGGCCGCGGCTCGGGCGAGGCGTTCCAGCTGGAGCTGAGCGGGAGCGGTTCGGTGTACGTGCAGGCGTCGGAGGAGAAGCTGTGAACACCTTTATGGCCGGGGGCCCCGCGGTGCTCGACCCGCATTCCCTGCCGAGCGACGACAACGTCAACCCGTACACCTTCTGCGTGGAGCTCAAGGGCTCCCAGTGGTTCCTGCAGAAGGGCAAGATGATCGCCTACTACGGGCAGATCGAGTTCAACGGCATCGGCCACGGCCAGCTCGACCGGCTCGTGCGCACCTCCTTCCACTCGCCGCTGCACGCGAGCGACTGGGTGGTGGCCGAGGGCAGCGGCAAGATGCTGCTGGCCGACCGGGCCTTCGACGTGAACTCGTTCGACCTGGACGAGGGCAACCTGACGATCCGTTCGGGCAACCTGCTCGCGTACCAGCCGTCGCTGGCGCTGAAGCAGTCGATCGTGCCGGGCTTCGTCACGCTCATCGGCACCGGCAAGTTCGTCGCCGCCTCGAACGGCCCGGTGGTCTTCATGGAGCCGCCGCTCCGGGTGGACCCGCAGGCGCTGGTGGGCTGGGCCGACTGCCCGTCGCCCTGCCACCACTACGACCACGGCTACCTGACCGGCGTGATGGGTGGCGTGCGGGCGCTGACGGGCATCGGCGGCAGCTCGGGCGAGGAGCACCAGTTCGAGTTCGTCGGAGCGGGTACCGTACTGCTCCAGTCGACGGAGCTGCTGATGCCGGAACGGGCGATCGGCGAGCCGGGTGCGCAGCCCGGCGTGCCGGGCGGTCACGGTGGGGCGGGAGCGCACGGATCCGGCCAGGGACCGCTCGGTTCGGTACCGCGCCTTCCCGGACAGCTCGGCGACCTGCAGCGTCGCTTCGGTTTGTGAGCGGTAGTCTGCGGAGCGTGACGCGTCGAACACACTCCCAGAACTCGTCCAGTATTCAACTTCTTTAGGTAGAATCCACACATGGAGACCGAGACGGCCACCCCCTGGCTCACCGACGCCGAGCAGTGCGCCTGGCGCACCTACCTGGACGTCAACAGAATGCTGATGTACCAGCTGGAGAAGGACCTCCAGCCCTTCGGCCTGACGATCAACGACTACGAGATCCTGGTGAACCTCTCGGAGTCCGCCGACCGGCGTCTGCGGATGAGCGACCTGGCGGCCGCCACCCTGCAGTCCAAGAGCCGGCTCTCCCACCAGATCACCCGGATGGAGAACGCCGGGCTCGTCCGCCGGGAGAACTGCGAGTCCGACCGGCGCGGGCTGTACGCGGTGCTGACCGACGAGGGCATGACGACCATGCACAAGGTCGCCCCGCACCACGTCGAGTCGGTGCGCAAGCACTTCATCGACCAGCTCAGCCCGGAGGCGCTCGGCGACCTCCACGAGTCGCTGAAGCCGATCGCCGAGGAGCTGCGCGGCCGCCGCGGCAAGCCGTAGCGGCGGCGCGGGACGGCGCGGACGCACGGGAAGGGCCCGGCACCTGCTTCCAGGTGCCGGGCCCTTCCTCCGTCCGCGGGACTCAGTGGCCCGTCAGGCTCGCGATCAGCTCGTCGGAGGCCGCGTACGGGTCGAGCTCACCGGCCGTGATGCGCTCCGCGAGCGCGTCGAGCCGCCGGTCGCCGTGCAGGTCCCCGATCCGCTCGCGCAGCGCCGTCACCGCGATCGTCTCGACCTCACGGGCGGCGCGGGCCCGGCGGCGTTCCGCCAGGACGCCGTGCTCCTCCATCCAGGCGCGGTGCTTCTCCAGGGCCTCCACGACCTCATCGACGCCCTCGCCGCGCGCCGCGACCGTCTTCACGATCGGCGGGCGCCAGTCGCCGGGGCCGCGCGCCTCGCCGAGGCCCAGCATGTGGTTGAGCTCGCGGGCGGTGGCGTCGGCGCCGTCCCGGTCGGCCTTGTTGACCACGTACACGTCGCCGATCTCCAGGATGCCCGCCTTCGCCGCCTGGATCCCGTCGCCCATGCCCGGCGCGAGCAGCACCACCGAGGTGTCGGCCTGGGAGGCGATCTCCACCTCGGACTGGCCGACGCCGACGGTCTCCACCAGGATCACGTCGCAGCCGGCCGCGTCCAGGACGCGGATGGCCTGCGGGGCGGACCAGGCGAGACCGCCGAGGTGGCCGCGGGTGGCCATGGAGCGGATGTAGACGCCCGGGTCGGACGCGTGGTCCGACATCCGCACCCGGTCGCCCAGGAGCGCGCCGCCGCTGAACGGCGAGGACGGGTCGACGGCGAGCACGCCGACCCGCTTGCCGGCCCGGCGGTACGCCGAGACCAGTGCCGAGGTCGACGTCGACTTGCCGACGCCGGGCGAACCGGTGAGGCCCACCACGTAGGCGTTCCCGGTCAGCGGGGCCAGCGCCGCCATGACCTCGCGCAGCTGCGGGGACGCCCCCTCCACGAGCGAGATCAGCCGGGCCACGGCCCGCGGCCTGCCCTCCCGTGCCTGGTCGACCAGAGCGGGGACGTCCACCATGTGCAGCTGCTCCTTGCTGGTTGAGCCGGGTGCTTGGCCGGATGCTTACTTGCCGGGCACGCGCACGATCAGGGCGTCGCCCTGGCCGCCGCCGCCGCACAGGGCCGCCGCGCCGACGCCGCCGCCGCGCCGCTTGAGCTCCAGGGCGAGGTGCAGCACCACGCGGGCGCCGGACATGCCGATGGGGTGGCCGAGCGCGATGGCACCACCGTTGACGTTCACCTTTTCGGGGGTGACGCCGAGGTCCTTCATCGACTGGTGGGCGACGGCGGCGAAGGCCTCGTTGATCTCGATGAGGTCGAGGTCGGAGACCTCCAGGCCCTCCTTCTTGAGGGCGTGGAGGATCGCGTTGGACGGCTGCGACTGCAGCGAGTTGTCCGGGCCCGCCACGTTGCCGTGGGCGCCGATCTCGGCGATCCACTCCAGACCGAGCTCCTCGGCCTTGGCCTTGCTCATCACGACCACGGCGGCGGCGCCGTCGGAGATCTGCGACGAGGTGCCGGCGGTGATCGTGCCGTCCTTGGCGAAGGCCGGGCGGAGCTTGCCGAGGGACTCGACCGTGGTCTCGGCGCGGATGCCCTCGTCCTGGGAGAAGACGACCGGCTCGCCCTTGCGCTGCGGGATCTCGACCGGGGTGATCTCGGCCTCGAACACGCCGTTCTTCTGGGCGGCGGCGGCGCGCTGGTGCGACAGGGCGGCGATCTCGTCCTGGACCTCGCGCGGAATGCCCAGACGGGTGTTGTGCTTCTCCGTGGACTCGCCCATGGCGATGCCCTCGAAGGCGTCGGTGAGGCCGTCGTACGCCATGGCGTCGAGCATCTCGATGGCGCCGTACTTGAAGCCCTCGCGGGACTTCGGCAGCAGGTGCGGGGCGTTCGTCATGGACTCCTGGCCGCCGGCCACGATCACGTCGAACTCGCCCGCGCGGATCAGCTGGTCGGCGAGCGCGATGGCGTCCAGACCTGACAGACACACCTTGTTGACGGTGAGCGCGGGGACGTTCATCGGGATGCCGGCCTTGACGGCGGCCTGGCGGGCGGGGATCTGCCCGGCGCCCGCCTGGAGCACCTGGCCCATGATCACGTACTGCACCTGGTCGCCGCCGATGCCGGCGCGGTCCAGGGCGGCCTTGATCGCGAATCCGCCCAGGTCGGCGCCCGAGAAGGACTTGAGCGAGCCGAGCAGGCGACCCATGGGCGTGCGGGCGCCCGCGACGATCACTGAGGTGGTACCGGTCGTTCCAGACATGAGGCACAGCCCCTAGGGATGAGGAGTGAACGAGGGTTTACGTTCAATGTACTGAGCGGTGCGTCGCCGGGTCACCGGCCCGCCGGTGTGATCGCGCGCACGTTGCGTAACCACCGCTCGGGCGCTGCACTGGACGCATGCTGACGCGTATCGACCACATCGGGATCGCCTGCTTCGACCTCGACAAGACCGTCGAGTTCTACCGGGCGACGTACGGCTTCGAGGTGTTCCACTCCGAGGTCAACGAGGAGCAGGGCGTCCGCGAGGCCATGCTCAAGATCAACGGGACCTCCGACGGCGGGGCCTCCTACCTCCAGCTCCTGGAGCCCACGCGCGAGGACTCGGCCGTGGGCAAGTGGCTCGCCAAGAACGGCGAGGGCGTCCACCACATCGCCTTCGGCACCGCGGACGTGGACGGCGACGCCGAGGCCATCCGCGGCAAGGGCGTCCGGGTCCTCTACGACGAGCCGCGGATCGGCTCCATGGGCTCCCGCATCACCTTCCTCCACCCCAAGGACTGCCACGGCGTCCTGACGGAACTGGTCACCTCGGCAGAGCCCTCGGCTGACCACTCCTCAGCGGAGCACTGACCTCCGGATTCCCGGCCCGGTAGAGTGGGCCACTCCGGGCCGGGGCCGGTCGGGGCCGAGTACGTGCGGCACCGAAGTCGGGATGTCGGGGTCGTCCGATCTGCCACGATTCCCCGGGGGGCCGTTCTGTCCGGGTGAACGGTGCTCGTTGGAGTGTTGCGACCAGGGGACGGATGGACCGCGCAGTGCGGGGCTACGAACGCCAGGAGAGCCACCGAGCTGAAGACGACCATCTCTCGCGGTTCGAAGCCGAGATGGACCGGCTGAAGAAGGAGCGAGAGAAGGCCGTCCAGCACGCCGAGGACCTCGGGTACCAGGTCGAGGTGTTGCGCGCCAAGCTCCACGAGGCGCGCCGCACCATCGCGTCCCGGCCCGCCTACGACAGTGCGGACATCGGCTACCAGGCCGAACAGATGCTGCGCAACGCGCAGATGCAGGCCGAGCAGCTGCGCCAGGACGCCGAGCGCGAGCTGCGCGAGGCCCGGGCCCAGACCCAGCGCATCCTCCAGGAGCACGCCGAGCAGCAGGCCCGCCTGCAGGCCGAGCTGCACACCGAGGCCGTGCAGCGCCGCCAGCAGCTCGACCAGGAGCTGAACGAGCGCCGGCAGACCGTCGAGTCGCACGTCAACGAGAACGTGGCGTGGGCCGAACAGCTCCGCGCCCGCACCGAGTCCCAGGCCCGCCGCCTGCTGGAGGAGTCCCGCGCCGAGGCCGAGCAGTCGCTGGCCGCCGCCCGCGCCGAGGCCGCCCGGATCGCCGAGGAGACCCGCCGCCGGGTCGGTACCGAGGCGGAGGCGGCCCGGGCCGAGGCCGAAGCGATTCTGCTGCGCGCCCGCAAGGACGCCGAGCGCCTGCTCTCCGCCGCCTCCAGCCAGGCGGAGGAGGCCACCAGTCACGCCGAACGGCTGCGCTCCTCCACCACCGCCGAGACCGACCAGGCCCGCCGCGAGGCCGCCGAGCTGTCCCGTACGGCCGAGGTGCGCGTCCAGGAGGCCGAGCTCCGGCTGCGCGAGGCCCGGGTGGAGGCCGAGCGCACCCTCGCCGAGGCCAAGGAGGCCGCGGCCAAGCAGCTGAGCAGCGCCGAGTCCGTCAACGAGCAGCGCACCCGCACCGCCAAGGCGGAGATCGCGCGCCTCGTCGGCGAGGCCACCAAGGAGGCCGAAACCCTCAAGGAGCAGGCCGAGGAGAAGCTCCGCGAGGCCACCGCCGCGGCCGAGAAGCTGGTCTCGGAGGCCTCCGAGAAGGCCCGTACGGTCGCCGCCGAGGACTCCGCGGCGGCGCTCGCCAAGGCCGCCCGCAACGCCGAGGAGATCCTGACCAAGGCCTCCGAGGACGCCCAGGAGACCACCCGGAAGGCCGCCGAGGAGGCCGAGCGGATCCGCCGCGAGGCCGAGACCGAGGCCGACCGGCTGCGTTCGCAGGCCGAGGAGCAGGCCGACGAGCTGCTCGGCTCGGCCAAGGACGACACCAAGGAGTACCGCGCCAAGACGGTCGAGCTGCAGGAGGAGGCGCGCCGGCTGCGCGGCGAGGCCGAGCAGCTGCGCGCCGAGGCGATCGCCGAGGGCGAGCGGATCCGCGGCGAGGCCCGGCGCGAGGCCGTGGGGCAGATCGAGGAGGCGGCGAAGACCGCCGAGGAGCTGCTCACCAAGGCCCGTAAGGACGCCGACGAACTGCGTACGAGCGCGGGCGCCGAGAGCGACCGGGTCCGCGGCGAGGCCATGGAGCGGGCGCAGACCCTGCGCACCCAGGCCGAGGAGACCCTGGAGCGCACCCGGGCCGAGGCCGAGCGGATGCGCGCCGAGGCCGAGGAGCAGGCCGAGTCGGTCAAGGAGGCCGCCGAGGCCGCCGCCGTGGCGCTGCGCGAGGAGGCCGAGCGGGCCGCCGCTGCCCGGCAGGCGGAGGCCGCCGACGAGCTGGCCCGGCTGCGCACCGAGGCCGAGACGAAGCTGGCGTCGGCCGGCGAGGAACTGGTGGCCGCGCGCGCCGAGGGCGAGCGGATCCGGCGCGAGGCCGCGGAGGAGACCGAGCGGCTGCGCACCGAGTCCGCCGAGCGGATCCGGAACCTCCAGGCCCAGGCCGAGCGGGAGGCCGAGCGGCTTCGCTCGGAGGCGGCGGCGGACGCGTCCACCGCCCGTTCCGAGGCGGAGTCCGCCGCGACCGCGCTGCGCGAGGAGGCCGACGCCGAGGCCGAGCGGCTGAAGTCGGAGGCCCAGGAGACCGCCGACCGGGTGCGCTCCGAGGCCGCCGCCGCCGCCGAGCGGGTCGCCGCCGAGGCCGCGGAGGCGCTGGCCGCCGCCCAGGAGGAGGCCAACCGGCGCCGCCGCGAGGCCGAGGAGACGCTGGACTCGGCCCGCGCCGAGGCCGGCCGCGAGCGCGAACTGGCCCGCGAGCAGAGCGAGGAGCTGCTCGCCTCCGCCCGCAAGCGCGTCGAGGAGGCGCAGGCCGAGGCGCACCGCCTGGTCGAGGAGGCGGACACCCGCGCGACCGAGATGGTGTCGGCCGCCGAGACCACCGCGCAGGAGGTACGGGACTCGGTCGCGGGCCTGCGCGAGACGGCCGAGGAGGAGATCGCCGGGCTGCGCAGCGCGGCCGAGCACGCGGCCGAGCGCACGAGGACCGAGGCGCAGGAGGAGGCGGACCGGGTCCGCGCCGACGCGTACGAGGAGCGGGAGCGGGCCACCGAGGACGCCAACCGCATCCGCGAGCGCGCCCAGGAGGAGTCCGACGCGGCGAAGGCCCTGGCCGAGCGGACGGTCACGGACGCCCTCGCCGAGGCCGAGAAGCTGAAGGCGGACACCGCCGAGTACGCCCAGCGGGTACGGACCGAGGCGTCGGACGCGCTGGCCTCGGCCGAGCAGGACGCCGCCCGCACGCGTGCGGACGCCCGCGACGACGCCAACCGGATCCGTTCGGAGGCGGCGGCGCAGGGCGAGAAGGTCCTCGGCGAGGCGGCGGCGGAGGCCGAGCGGATCGCCGAGGAGGCCGAGCGGCTCCTGACGGAGGCCGAGCAGGTCAAGGCCGACGGCGAGGCGGAGGCCGACGCGCTGCGGGCCGCCGCCCGCGCCGACGGCGAGCAGGTCCTCGACGAGGCCCGCAAGGCCGCCGACAAGCGGCGCGCCGACGCCGCCGAACAGGCCGACACCCTCATCGGCGAAGCCACGGCCGAGGCCGAGCGGCTCACCGCGGAGGCGGAGCAGCTCAAGGCCGAGGCCGAGCAGGTCAAGGCCGACGGCGAGGCCGAGGCCGACGCGCTGCGGGCCGCCGCCCGCGCCGACGGCGAGCAGGTCCTCGACGAGGCCCGCAAGGCCGCCGACAAGCGGCGCGCCGACGCCGCCGAAC